>NZ_AWFG01000041.1 GCF_000682695.1 Hyphomonas chukchiensis
CCCGCCGATCTCCTCAACGGCCCGCCCCTCGTGGTTGCCGGCTATGGCCGCACGGAGGAAGACGGGCCCGGTGAGGAGGCCTTCAGCCAGACCGGCCGCCAGCTCAGCGCCCCCAAGATGCGCCTGCAGGAAGGTTATGTGCCCTTTGTCGAGACAGAGGCCTGCCGTCAGCAGATCGACAGCCTCGTCGCGCGCTATGGCCTGTCTGACATATATACGGATGTCGCCATCAGTTCCGACAGCCAGATCTGCGCCGGCGCGGGCACGACGGATTCCTGTCAGGGCGATAGCGGCGGCCCGCTGGTCTATCGCGACTATGCCGGACCGCCGGTCCAGATCGGCATTGTCAGCTGGGGCCTCGGCTGCGGCCGGCCCGAAAGCCCTGGAATCTACACCCGTGTGGCGGCTTATGCGGACTGGATTTCCGGCATTACGGGACTGCAGATCGCGGCGCCGCAGCCCTGATTGCAGTTTTCCGTGAAAACCCGTGTCAGGCAGGCTTGCAAGCTGCGAAACCTGCCTGTATGTGTCCGCCTTCCTTTTGGCGGCACCCGTAGCTCAGCTGGATAGAGCACCAGACTACGAATCTGGGGGTCAGGAGTTCGAATCTCTTCGGGTGCACCATAAGTTTCAAGGCATTGGCAATATAAGCGTCAGGACTTCGGGCCTGCCTTTGTGTTGGCCGGCTATTGTCCTGGCCGTCGTCAAAGCGGCAAAAAGCTCCCCTTTAAGACCCCACTGGAGCTGCAGCCCTCACTGCGCTAGAGCCCTCGCATGACAGCGACATTCATTCTGGGAGGGGCGCGTTCGGGCAAGAGTGCGCGGGCGCAGGCACTGGCGGAGGCGGCGGGGGAGACCCGTCTCTATATCGCCACGGCTGAAGCGCTGGATGCGGAAATGGAAGAACGGATCGCGCGCCACAAGGCCGATCGCGGCGCGGGCTGGCGCACGGTGGAGACACCGCTGGACCTAGTGGCTGCGCTGGAGGGGGCTGAAGCGCCTGTCGTGCTGGTCGATTGCCTGACGCTGTGGCTGTCCAACCTGATGCATCATGGGCGGGACGTGGAGGCGGAATGTGCGGCGCTGTGCGCTTGTTTGGCGCGTTTCCAAGGCGAGGTGATCCTTGTGTCGAACGAGGTCGGCCTTGGCCTTGTGCCGGAGACGCCGCTGGGGCGGGCGTTCCGGGATGCGCAGGGACGGCTGAACCAGCGCGTGGCGGCGGCATGTGATGTGGTGGAATTCGTCGCGGCGGGCCTGCCGCTGCGCCTTAAAGGCTGAGCGCGGCGGCGAGGCGGCGTTCGGCTTCGGCGTTCGAAGGCAGGCCGATGCGGAGGAGATCGGGGGCATAGTCGAACCGGCGGACATAGAGGCCGGCCTCGGCGAGCCGGTGCCAGAGTTGCGGGGCATTCTCGGTGCGGACAAGGCGGAAGAGATCTGTCCCGCCTACGAGCCAGAGGCCTGAATCCAGAAGAATTTTATCGAGACGGCGGCGGGCGGCAGCGAGCTGTTCGCGCGTTTCGGCCTGCCAGTGATCGTCACCATAGGCCTGTCTGCCAATCGCGAGGGCCGGGCCGGACACGGGCCAGACGCCGAGGCGCTGGGACGTGGCTTCCAGCAGGGTAGGCGGGCCGAGCAGGGCGCCGAGGCGGAGGCCCGCGAGGCCGTAGAACTTGCCGAAGGAGCGCAGGATGATGAGGCGTTCGGCGCCTGCCATGGGGGCGAGGCTGAGGGCGGGGACAAGGTCTGCATAGGCTTCGTCGACGATCAGCCAGCCATTGCGGGCCGCCTGGCGGGTCAAAGCCTGCCCCAATTGTGACCGTTCGTGGACCATTCCCGTGGGATTGTTGGGGTTACAAAGGACCAATGCGTCGACTTTGCCCGCTTCTGCCAGCGGATCGGCCGTTTCGAGCACGTCGGCGCCGCTCGCCCGCCATGCGCGCGCATGGTCGCCATAGGTGGGTGAGGCGAGGGCGACGGTGCGCGGCGCGATGACGGTGGGCAGGAGACGGATCAGCAGCTCGCTGCCGGGGGCCAGCAGGAGGGCAGACTCCGGCGCGCCGATGGCACTGGCCATGGCGGCGCGGCAGGCCTGCATGGCGGCGACAGTGGGCAGGTGCTGCCACGCGGCGGCGGGAAGGGCGCCGGCGAGGTAGGGCCAAGGGTTGATGCCGGTGGAGAGGTCGATCCATGGGGTCGGCGCGTTCGGGTAGGCGGCCTGCATGCGGTCCAGCGCGCCGCCATGGAGGAGGTCGTCATTCATGCGAGGCTCCTGATCCATGCGGTTGCGGCGAGCAGCATAGCGAGCAGGACCATGGCGCGGAGATAGAGGTTGAGGCCGCGCTTCAATGCCAGCGGTGAGGGATCGGGCGCGCCAGCGTTCAGCCATGGCTCGTCGCTCACGCGGTCCCCATAGCGGCGCGGGCCGGAGAGGCGGACGCCGAGGGCGCCGGCCATGGCGGCCTCGGGCCAGCCGGCATTGGGCGAGCGGTGACGGCTTGCATCGTGCAGCAGGGTGCGAAGTGCGCTTGTGCCTCCGGACCTGGCTGCAAAGGCAAGACCCGTCAGGCGGGCGGGGACGAGATTGGCGACATCGTCCAGCCGGGCGGCAAAGCCGCCAAAGGCGGCGTAACGCTCATTCCGATGACCGATCATGGAGTCGAGCGTGTTCACGGCCTTGTAGGCGGCGAGGCCCGGCAGGCCGAACAGGGTACCCCAGAAGAGGGGAGCGGTGACGCCGTCGGACGCGTTCTCGGCAAGGCTTTCAAGCGCGGCGCGGGCAATGCCAGACTCGTCGAGCCGGGCCGGGTCGCGGCCGACGATTTGCGAGACGGCGGCGCGCGCGCCTGCTATGTCACCAGCGGAGAGGGGGCGGGCGACGGCAGCGACATGTGTGTAGAGGCTGCGCGAGGCGATGAGGCTGGAGGCGAGCAGGGCCTCTATGGTCCAGCCGAGGATCGTGTCCGGCAGGGCGCGCGAGATGGCAAAGGCGAGGGTGGTTGCGGCGGAGATGGCGAGCAGGGATGACAGGGCGCCCGCCACATAGCGTGCGGGGTGGGGCCATGAAGGCTGATTGAAGGCGCGTTCGAGCCAGCTGATCCCGGCGCCGAACCACACAACCGGGTGCCGGATCAGGCGGTAGAGCCAGCCGGGCCAGCCGAAGGCGGCCTCGATGGCCCAGGCCGCCAGCATCAGGCCCGCCGCGCTCATGCCGTGCCGGGATGCCAGCCGGGTGCGCGCGCCTCGGCGAAGAGGCGGTCCACGTCAACGGCGGCTTCCACGCCGTCGGCCAGTGCATCCAGCGCGCGCTCGACCTCGCCATCATAATTGAGTGCAAAATCGCCGCGTCCGCCGGAGCGGGTGATCCAGCTGCGGCGGAAGCCGTCCTGCGCGAAGGCGCCGTGCAGGTAGGTGCCTTCGATACGCCCGTTCGGGCTGCGGGCGCCTTCGGGCCTGTCGTTGAGGGTGAACATGGGCCGGTCCGTGGCAGGGCCTTGGGTGATGCCGGCATGGATTTCGTAGCCGGCGACAGGTGCGCCGCTCAGGGCGCACTGGCCGCGAGTTTCATTCACCTGTTTGTCGGCAATCATGCGCGTCTCGACATCCAGCAGGCCGAGGCCTTCGGCTTCGCCGGGCAGGCCGTCAACGCCGAGCGGATCAATGATCCGTTTACCGAGCATCTGGTAGCCGCCGCAAATGCCGAGCAGGCGGCCGCCATTGCGGACATGGGCATGGATGTCATGGTCCCAGCCCTGTGACCGCAGGAAGGCGAGATCGCCCAGCGTGGACTTGGTGCCGAACAGGATCACCACATCGGTATCGCGCGGAATGGGGCGGCCGGGCGTGACCCAGTGAAAGTCCACATCGGGCTCGATGCGCAGCGGGTCGGCATCATCGAAATTGGCGATGCGCGACAGCATGGGCGCGGCGATGCGCAGGCCTTTGCCGGAGCGGGGCAGGGGCGCATCAAGGATGACGGCGTCTTCTGCGGGGAGCTGCGTGATGGCTGGCAGCCAGGGAATGACGCCGAAACAGGGCCAGCCGGTGCGTTGCTCAATGCCGCTGACGCCATCATCGAAAAGGCGGATGTCACCGCGAAACTTGTTGACGAGGAAGCCGCGGATCATGTCGGCATCGGCCGGGTCGATCACGGTCTTCGTGCCGACAAGGCTGGCGATGACGCCGCCGCGCTCGATGTCGCCGATCAGGCAGACGGGCACGCCGGCGCGGCGGGCAAAGCCCATGTTTGCAATGTCGCGATCGCGCAGGTTGATCTCGGCGGGGCTGCCCGCGCCTTCGACGAGAACGAGGTCATACTGGTTGGTGAGCCGGTCAAAGCTTGCCATCACCGCGCCCATCAATTGGTCGCGATGGGACATGTAATAGGCCGCGTCCATTGTCTGCACGGCCTTGCCATGGACGACGATCTGGGACTTGCGGTCTGTCTCCGGTTTCAGCAGGACGGGATTGAAATCCGTGTGCGGCGCAATGCCTGCCGCGAGCGCTTGCAATGCCTGCGCGCGGCCGATCTCGCCGCCACCGGGGCAGGCGGCCGCATTGTTGGACATGTTCTGCGGCTTGAAGGGCGCAACGCTGAGGCCTCGCCGCCGGGCAATGCGGCAGAGCGCAGCGGTGAGCACGGACTTGCCGACATCCGATCCCGTGCCCTGCAGCATCAGCGCGCGGGCCGTCATGCGGCGCCCTCGATATGGACCAGCGTGCCATGGACACGGGCGCGGACACCGTAGATTTCGGCGAGGCGTTCGGCGGTGAGGGTTTCGGTCGGCGGACCGTCGGCGACGATGCAGCCATCCTTCATCCAGATGAGCCGGCTGGCATAGCGGGCGGCAAGGGAGATGTCGTGGAGGACGACAAGGGCGCCGCCGCCGCGCGCGACATAGGACTGGATGATGTCCATGATGCGGAACTGGTGGCGCGGGTCGAGGGCGGCAACGGGCTCGTCTGCCACGAGCAGCGGCGCCTCGGCGGCGAAGGCGCGGGCGCAATGGACGCGGGCGAGTTCGCCGCCGGACAATGTGTCGGCGGAGCGGTGGGCGAGGGCGGCGAGGTCGCAGGTCTCCATCGCGCGATCAACGGCGTCGGCGTCCGGCTGGCTGAGGCGGCCCGGCGCGGCGCCATAGGCATAGCGGCCAAGGGCGACGACATCGCGCACGGCATTGGGCCAGGCGAGCGGGCGCTGCTGGGGCAGGTAGGCGACGCGGCGCGCGCGTTCCATGGGCGAGAGGCGGGCGCAATCATCGCCGTTGAGGGTCGCGGTGCCTGCGTCACGTTTCTCAAGGCCGAGCGCGGCGCGCAGCAGGCTGGTCTTGCCGGCGCCATTGGGGCCGAGCAGCGCGACGAGTTCGCCGGGCACGAGGGAGAAGCCGGCGCCTTCGACGAGCGTGGTGCGGCCTGCTTTGACTGTCAGGTTCGTGACGGTGAGATCAGTCATTGCCGGTCCGCCTCTGTATCGCGATCCAGACGAAGGCGGGCGCGCCGATCAGGGCGGCGACGACGCCAAGCTTCAGCTCGTTGGAGGTCGGGATGATGCGCACGCCAATGTCGGCCAGCACGAGGATGAGGCCCGCAAAGAGCGCCGAGGGAACAAGCGAGCGGGCGGGATCATGCCCCACGAAGGGCCGTATCACGTGCGGCGCGACAATGCCGACAAAGCCGATGGCGCCTGCGAGGGCCACCGAGCCGCCCGTCGCGAGCCCGGCGCCGAGCACGGTGAGGATGCGCTGGGTGCGGAGGTTCAGGCCGACGCCGCTGGCGGCTTCCTCGCCGAGCGTGAGGGCCGAGAGGCCGCGCCGGGAGGCAAGCAGGATGGCGGCGCCAACGAGAATGAAGGGCGCGGCGAGGCCGATCTCGCGGAAGCTGCGATTGGCGACCGAGCCGAGCATCCAGTTGATCATGTCGGCGAGCGAGAAGGGATTGGGCGCGAGGTTCATCAGGAGGCTCATGGCGGCGCCCGCAAAGCTTGAGAGGCCGACGCCGATCAGGATGAGCGTGACGACCGAGCGTGTGCGGATGGCGGCGAGCGTGATGAGGCCGGTGGCCGCCAGCGCGCCAAGGATGGCCGAGAGGGGCAGGATCCAGGGCGAGAGCGCGACCAGTCCGTAATAGAGCGAGAAGGTGGCGGCGAGCGAGGCTGTGGCGGAGACGCCGAGCACGCCGGGCTCGGCCAGCGGGTTGCGGAGCAGGCCCTGAAGGGCCGCGCCACTGATGCCGAGCGAGGCGCCGACCATGTAGGCGGCGAGGGCACGGGGGAGGCGGATCTGCCAGATCACCAGCCGGTCGCCTGCGTCGCCGGCGCCGAAGAAGGCGGCGAGCACGCGCTCGGGCGACATGGGCGTCGAGCCGAGCAGGCAGGCGGCGAAGAGGGCGAGCAGCGATGCGGCCACCAGCGCGGGGAGGAGCCAGACGGCGGGTTTCATTGCTCGCTCCCTTCGGCCAGCGCTTCGATGGCGTCGATCAGGAACCAGCCATTGCAGGAGGTCCACGCGCCTTCAAGTGAAACGACGGTGCGGTCGGCCAGCTGGGCGCGGGCGACGGGGTGGTTCATCGGGCTCCAGGCGTCCGGATGATTGGTGCGCGAGCCGAAGAAGGCGGCGGCGATGACGTCCGGGGCTTCATAGGCGAGGCGCTCGAGGGGAATGGAGCGCCAGCCGGGCTGTTGCTGGAAATTCTCGAGGCCGGCGGCAAGGATCATTTCGTGCACGAGGGAGCCGGGGCCGCTCGTGACGCCGGCGGGGGTCATGTAGAGCGCGGACTTGCCGCTGCTGCGCTGGGCCAGGTGATCGAGCCGCGCCTGCGTTTCGGAGGCCAGGGCGGCGCCGCGATCATGTTCGCCGAGGCCGTCGGCGATGCGCTGGACATTGGCGAGTACGCCGGGCAGGTCGCCGGCCCAGCCGACATCGAGCACGGTGATGCCGGCGCGCTCGAAGAATTGCGTCGCGTCCGGTCCGCCGCCATAGGAGCGCACGACCAGATCCGGCTTCAGCAGGATCACGTCTTCCGCAATCGGACGGACGGTGCGAAGGCCCTGGGCGGCATCGCGCATGTAGGAGAAGTCCTTGTCCGCATTGGGCGACACGGCGAGGATGCGGTCGCGGTCTGCAAATTCAAGGACGTACTGGTCGGCGCAATAGTCGAGACTGACGACCCGGACGGGGCGTGCCGTATCGGCCGCCGGCGGTGTGGGAGGACCACCGCAGGCGGCCAGCAGCCCGGCCAGGAAAAGGATCGTCAGTCTCGACACGCTGCTTCCTCTAGTAACGCAGTCTCAGGCCGACACTGCCGGAGAGGCCGGGTGTGCCGTAGCCGAGGACTTCCTGATAGTGCTCGTCGAACAGGTTTTCGATGCGGGCGAAGAGTTCGACACTGTCGGTCAGGTCATAGCGGCCTGTCAGATCGACCCGCGTCCAGCTGTCGAGCGTGCCGCCGCTGGAATTGGGCTCCTCGCCATTGTAGCGGACGAGAACAGCGCCGGAGAGCGGGCCATCGGGATCGAGCGAGACCGTAACGTCGCCGCTATGTTCCGGCATGCGGACGAGGGCATTGCCGTTGCCGTCTTCGGCGTCGATATAGGCGTAATTGGCCGAGACGCCGAGCCAGTTGGTGAACTGGTAGCCGCCGGTCAGCTCAATGCCTTCGGAGGTCACGAAGGCGATATTGTCGTATCCGGCGGTATAGGAGAAATCGATCATGTTCTCCGTTTCCTGATGGAAGACGGTGGCGCCGGCCTGCGCGCGGCCATCCAGAGAATTCCATTCGACGCCGAGATCATAGGCTTCGGATGTCTCCGGTTTCAGGTTGGCATTGGGTTCTGTCAGGCCACAGAACGAGCAGACATAGGTCGACTGGAAGATGGAGGGCGCCTTGAAGCCCTGACCCCAGCTGGCCCGCAGCAGGACCTGGTCGGTCGCGCTGTATGCGGCTGCGACACGGCCTGTGGTTTTGGAGCCGAACGTGTCGGTATCGTCGACGCGCACGCCGCCCGTGAGGGTCAGCTTCTCGACCGGCTTGTACTCATAGAGGGCAAACAGGCCATCAATCGTCGAATCGGAGTCATTGGCCGTCGTGTCTTCGCGTTCGGCGCCGAAGGCGAGCTTGTTGGCGGCATTGACCGTGAACGTGCCCTGGTAGCGATAGACCGCGCGGTCGCCTTCGGCGGCATAGCTTTGCGCGCCATCGGTGAAGTTCTTGCGGGTGATGTCGGAATAGCCAACCACGAACAGGTTTTCGAGCCGGTCATCGAACAGCGGCACTTTCAGCGAGAGATTGCCTGAGAGCGAATCTGACTCCGTCGACTCGTCGCCATCGGCTGTGCTGCCCTGCGCGCCGCCGGAATAGCTGTCATACTCGCTGGTGGCATCGCTGTAGAGCAGCGTGCCATCGAGGCGCATCTGGCTCGGCAGGTTCAGGCCGCCGCGCGCCGACAGGGTTGTGGAGTCGTAGCCGTCCTTCTCGGTATTGCCATTGGCTTCGTCGGCCTTGGAGATGCCGTCCGTGGTCATGCCGGTGGCGGCGATGCGGAAGTCGCCGGTGTCATTGGCGCCGCCAATGGATGCGCCTCCGCGGAACGTGTTGAACGAGCCGTATTCGCCGAACGCGCTGCCGCCGAGGCCGTCTTCCGGACGCTTGGTGGTAATGGCGACCACGCCGCCAATCGCGTCGCTGCCCCACAGCGTGGATTGCGGGCCCTTGAGCACTTCGATGCGTTCGATGTTCTCTGTGTCGAGATAGGCGAAGTTGTAGCCGCCGCCTGTGCCCGAAGGGTCGTTGATCGGCACGCCATCCATCAGGACAAGCGTCTGGTCGCTGGAAGCGCCGCGGATGCGGACAGTTGCGTTGCCGCCAAAGCTGCCGCTCTGGTTGATGGTGACGCCGGGCGCGGAGGCAATGGCATCAAGGGCAAAGTCGAAGCCGAGCTTGTCGATGGTCTCGGCGCTGATGATCGAGACGCTGGAGCCGACTTCGGTGGCCGTCTGGTCGAGGCGCGAGCCCGAAACGATCACGGTGTCGAGCTTGGTTTCTTCGGTATCAATTGCCTGGGCTAAAGCTGGCGCAGCCATAGCAAGGATGGTCATGCCCAGAAGGGCAGTCTTGAAAGACATAGTAGCATTCCTCTGCACCCTTGCCGCCCGCGAGGAGGGTACATTTCACAACGACATGCTGGCCCACTGCGAAACGCAGCCGGGCGGCCAGGCCTGATTTTACGGTTGTCGTCACAAAGGACTGGCGTTTAGCCTTCCCGCCCACTGAGAACTTTCCCCGGTTCTCGGACGAACGACGCGATGGCAGGTCTCCTGGCTCACCGATCATCACTTCAGGCCGGCCTTCCCAGGGCAAAAGCCCCAGTGGCAAGTTTGGCCATCAGCTCCTGGCTGACAGTTGCGGGTACAGCGCCGGATTTAAACCGGCTTCCCTCTTAGCTCCCGGTTAGGGGAGCACCATCTGCTGTGTCTGTTGCTGTAAGCGCGAAAGGCTGTCAACAGAAATGCGCGCTGCAGGGCGTGCTGGCGGGATCAGAAATCGAGGCCGCGCTGGGCCTTGATGCCGGCCTTGAACGGGTGCTTCACCTCGGTCATTTCGCTGACCAGATCGGCATAATCCATGAGTTCCGGCCTGGCATCGCGGCCCGTCAGGATGACGCTGGTGCGGTCGGATCGGGCCTTTAGGCCGTCAATCACGGCCTGCACGTCGAGATAGTCATAGCGCAGGGCAATATTGATCTCGTCGAGCACAATCAGGTCATAGTCGCCGCTCTGCATCATCTCGCAGGCGCGGGCGAAGGCGGCTTCGGCGGCGGCAATGTCGCGGTCCTTGTCCTGCGTGTCCCAGGTGAAGCCTTCGCCCATCGTGTGCCAGGTGACCTGATCGGCGAACTTCGCAAAGAACTGGCGCTCGCCGGTGATCCACTTGCCCTTGATGAACTGGACAACGCCCACTTTTTGGCCCCAGCCAAGCGCCCGGATGATGACACCGAAGGCCGAGCTGGACTTGCCCTTGCCATTGCCGGTGTGGACGAGGATGAGGCCGCGCCCGGGATCGCGGGCTTCGGATGTTTTCTTCTTCTGCTCGGTCTGCAGGGCCTTCATCTTTTCCGTATGCGTCGGGTCAGTGGTCATGCAGGAAGTCCTCGCGAAGGGTGATGAAATGGCCGAAGCCGATATTTGTGTTGTAGCCCTGGGATGTCGCCTCCTTGGCCAGCGCCGCCTTGATGACGCCCGCATGGGTGACAATCAAGGCGTGGCTTTCGCTGGTCTGCCATTCGGCCAGCGCTGCACGAACGCGCGCGGTCAGCATGGCGACGCTTTCGCCGCCATGGGGGCGGGCATGCAGGAAGTCGGTTGCCCATTGGTCGAGTTCGGCGCGGGGGATGTCGGACCAGGGGAGACCCTCCCATGCGCCGAAATCCATTTCGCGCAGGCGTTCGTCCATGGTGACCGGCAGGTTCATCGCCTCGCCAATATGCTCGGCCAGCAGGCGGCAGCGTTTGAGCGGGCTCGTGGCGATACGGTCCGGTGGGGGGAGGGCGGCCACCACGTCGCGCGCTTCCGCCGCAAACGTGTCAGCCACATCGAGATCCGTCATGCCGTAGCAGACACCGGACGCGATGGCGGGTGTGGTGTGGCGCAGCAGGGTCAGAGCCATGCGAGCAGCCCGAGATAGAAGCCGATCTCGCTTGCCTGCTGCACGGCGCCCAGCGTGTCGCCCGTATAGCCCTTGAGCTTGAACTCGAAGAAGGCGCGCATGGCGACATGGCCGATCGCGAGGCCGATGAGGCCATAGAGGAGAGGCGCCACGGGCAGGAGATTTATCCATGCGAGGCAGATGGCTGCACCGGTAATGATGGCAATCAGCAGGCTCGGCAGGGAGAGGCCTTTGGCGACGGGCTTGCCCGTGCCTTCGGCGCGGACATAGCGGCTGGTGGCAATCGTGAGAACGCTCGACAGGCGCGAAAGGCCATGCGCTGCGGGGAAGGCAAAGAGCAGCATATGTGCGGGCAGGGCGGTGAGCGTCGCCGCTTTCAGGGCGAGGGCGGCGACAAGCGCCAGCGTGCCATAGGTGCCGAGGCGGCTGTCGCGCATGATCTCCAGCGCGCTCTCTCGCGTGTGCCCGCCGCCGATGCCGTCGAACGTGTCGGCGAGGCCATCCTCATGGAAGGCGCCGGTGACGAGCAGGCCGGCGGCCACGGCGATGATGACGCTCACGAGGAGCGGGAAGATCAGGAGGGCGCCCCAGAAGACCGCGCTGCAAAAGGCGCCAACCAGCGCGCCCACGAGCGGGTAATAGGCGGCGGAGGTGGCCATGCGCGCCTCGGTATAGGTGAACCAGCCCGGCACAGGCAGGCGCGTCAGGAACTGGACGGCCAGCAGGAATGACGCGATCTGGTTCCTCATGCAGGGCCGCTGACGCCGGCGCTGTCAAAGCTCGCCATCTCGCGTAGCATGGCGGCGGCGGCCTTGACCAGCGGCCAGGCGAGGAGGGCGCCGGTGCCTTCGCCAAGGCGCATGCCAAGGTCGAGCAGGGGTTCAGCGTCCAGCGCTTCGAGCACGCGGGCATGGCCGGCCTCGGCAGAGCGGTGTGCATAGATGAAGAACGCGGCTGCCTCGGGCATCAGGTCGCTGGCGCAGAGGGCGGCGACGCTGGCGATGAAGCCATCGACGATCACGATCGTGCCAGCCTGCGCTGCGCCCATCATGGCGCCGGCCATCATGGCGATTTCGAAGCCGCCATATTCCATCAGCGCCGTGCGGGCATCGAGATGTGCCTCGGTGCGGGCGGCGGCCTTGCCGAGCAGGCCCCGCTTGCGGGCAAGGCCGGCATCATCAAGGCCCGTGCCGCGACCGGTCATGTCTTCGACCGGCAGGCCGAGCACCTTTGCGGCGACAAGGCTCGAGGCGGATGTATTGCCGATGCCCATCTCGCCGAAACAGGCGACGGCGTGGGTTTTTTCAGCGCCAAGCGCGCGGCCTGCGGCGATGGCCGCGTCCACCTGTGCGCCGGTCATGGCCGGGCCTTCAAGGGCATTCGCTGTACCGGCACCGATGCGGCGGGAGACGAGGGCCGGATGATCAACGGGTTCGCCCGCCACGCCGCTGTCGACGATGCGGATATCGGCGCCGAGGCTGCGGGCGAATACGTTCGCTGCCGCGCCGCCATTCAGGAAGTTTGCCACCATCTGGCGCGTTACGTCCTGCGGATAGGAGGAGACGCCAGCGGCTGCCATGCCATGATCGGCGGCAAAAATGGTCAGGAGGCAGGTTTCGGCGGAGGGCTTCAGCGTTCCCTGTATCTGCGCGATGCGGGCAGCGAGCGCTTCCATCCGGCCAAGCGAGCCGACCGGTTTGGTCTTCGTGTCGATGGCGTGCTGCAGGGCGGCGGTGAAGTCAGTGTCTTGGGTGATCATGCCGCCTGATAGCAAATGCGCGGGCCTTGGATAGGGGCGCTGTTGTTTTTGCTCGGAATGACGGGCCGCCCGAGGTTCCTGATGACGCCTCCGGACAGATGTGGCACGTTTGGCTCCAGCGAGGCTGGCGCACGATGCAGGCGCCTCCGATCAGAACGGCATTCAAGGCAGGAAACCCATGGCAATCATCTCCCTTTCACGCATCGTGGCGCACTGGGCCGCCATCCAGCCGGACCGGGCCGCGCTCGATCATCTAGGCGACACGCGCACCTGGGCCGAGCTTGAAGCCCGCACCAACCGGCTCGCGCGCGCCTATGAGGCGCTGGGCGTCAAACCGGATGATTTCGTCACGATTGCGCTGCCCAATGGCTGCGAGTTCATGGAATCCTGCATTGCCGTCTGGAAGGCGGGTGCGACCCCGCAGCCGATCTCGGCCAAGCTGCCCAAATTCGAGCGCGACCAGATCATCGAGCTGGGCCAGCCGACGCTGGTGGTCGGCGTTGAGGCGGGCGAATATGCGCCTGTGCCGTGCCTGACCAAGGGCTTCGAGCCGGATGCGTCCCT
Organism: Hyphomonas chukchiensis; assembly: GCF_000682695.1. Lineage (GTDB taxonomy): Bacteria > Pseudomonadota > Alphaproteobacteria > Caulobacterales > Hyphomonadaceae > Hyphomonas > Hyphomonas chukchiensis. Next base: position 12,980 of record NZ_AWFG01000041.1, read on the forward strand.
GTCGGACGCGCCGCTGCCGGAGCGGACGGCCAGTTCGATCAAGGCGATGACATCGGGCGGATCGACGGGCCGGCCCAAGCTGATCGTGTCCAAGATGCCGGCGGCCTGGGACCCGGAGATGGACTATCTCGAAATCCGGCAGCAGGGCACGATGCTGATTCCGGGACCGCTCTATCACAATGGGCCCTTCCTCTGGGCGTTCATTGCCCTGTTCAAGGGCTGCACCGTGGTCATCACCACCCGGTTTGACGCCGAACAGGTGCTGGAGCGCATCCAGACGACCGGCGTCGATATCGCCTATTTCGTGCCAACCATGATGCGCCGCATCTGGGCGCTGCCGGAAGAGGTGCGCAACAGCTATGACCTCTCCAGCCTGAAGACGATCTGGCACCTCGCGGCGCCATGCCCGGCCTGGCTGAAAGAGGCCTTCATCGAATGGCTGGGCCCGGAAGTGGTGTGGGAGCTTTACGGCGGCACGGAAGGGCAGGGGTCGACCACGATCCAAGGCACGGACTGGCTGAACCATCGCGGCTCGGTCGGCCGGCCCGTCGAGACCTGTGAAATGAAGATTGTCGGCGAAAATGGCGAAACGCTGCCGGCCGGTGAAGTTGGCGAGGTCTATATGCGGCCACTGGCCGGGCCGGGAACGACTTATGAATACCTTGGCGCGGAAGCCAAGATCATCGACGGCGGCTGGGAAAGCCTCGGCGATCTCGGCTGGATGGATGAAGATGGTTTCCTCTATCTGTCGGACCGCCTGTCGGACATGGTCCTCTCGGGCGGCGCCAATATCTATCCCGCTGAAGTGGAAGCGGCGCTGGACGCCTTTCCGGGTGTTCGCTCCTCCGCCGTGATCGGCCTGCCGGACGAGGATCTGGGCGCGCTGCTGCATGCGATTGTCGACTTCCCGGAGGGAGAGCCGGACGAAGCCGCGCTGATGGCGCATCTGGCCGAACGCCTTGTGCGCTACAAGATTCCGCGCTCGGTGGAATGGGTGCGTGAGCCATTGCGCGACGATGCGGGAAAGGTGCGGCGCAAGGCCCTGCGCGAGGCCCGGCTGGGCCAGTTGCAATCGGCAAATTAAGTATACCTGGCGCGATAGAGAAATTCTCTCTAAAGGCGAGAAATAAAAAGGAACGGTCTGCGTCATGAAGGCGTAGGAGGGGCATGGCCAATAATCATCCCCTCCAAAATGTTCTGAAGACAGCCGCGGACGAAGCCCCGGGGGACAAAGTCTCTTTCGGAGACCTCCTCGACCTTTGGGACGACCGCACGCTCGGACCGATCTTCACGATTCTGGGTCTTCTGATCGTGTTGCCGCCACTTGGCGCGATACCGGGCCTGCCCTTGGTGATCGGCATGGTTCTCGTGCTTTTTGGCTTCCAGATGATGGTTGGCAGCGCGCATGTCTGGGTACCGGATACGGTGGAAAACCTCTCGATTTCCAAGAAGAAGGTCCGCAAGGCGCACGAGAAGTCCAAGGGCATACTGCAGGAAATCGATTCCTTGATTACCGACAGGCTATCCTGGGCCGTCAGCCAGCCGGCGCGCCAGATTGCTGCAGGCGTGGTGATGATGCTGGGCCTGACATTGATTCCGCTGGAAATGGTGCCATTTGCGGTCGCCGTGCCCGGCCTGGCGATCACCATGATCGGACTGGCCATCTTTGCGCGTGATGGGCTGCTGATGCTGCTGGCGCTGGGCCTCAGCCTGGCGGCGTTTGGCGTGGTTGGCGTGGCGTTCCTGGCCTAGTCCGGCTGTGGCGCCTCATGGCGCCGCGTATAGAGGATCAGCAGGGCGACAAGGCCGATACTTGTGCCCTGGCTTGAGAAGAGTTCCAGCATGGCGGCGAAGAACCAGCTCGGAATGGACGCGCGGGCCTGTGTCTCGATCAGGATGTCGCCGCTGCCCTGGCCGAGCAGTTCTGCATTGGCCGCTTCGATCTTGGCCTGGAGGTCGTCGCGGCGGCGGGCGAGGCCCAGTTCGTTCTGGGCGTCGCGATAGGGTTTCTGCTCGGTGCGGCCGACGCGTTCGACTTCCGATATATAGGCTTCGAGGCCTTCGACGGACCGCGTTTCCGGGGGAATGCCGGAGAGCTGTACACGCCAGTCGGCCACTTGCTGTTCCAGAAGCGCCCGGTTCGATCCGGCGGTGGTCACCTCGGCCTGTGAGGCCTGATTATTGGCCGCAATGTACATTTGCGTGCCGAGGATGCTGGTGCCGGCGCCGGCAATGGCGAAGAGGAGGGCGCGGACGCCTTCCTTCATGCGCTTGTTGGCCGTGTGCCAGTAGAAGAAGGTGAAGCCGCCGAACGAGATGATCGAGGCGATAACGCCCGTCCAGCCCCAGATTCCGGCCTGCAGCGGGTCAGTCACCGAGCTGGAAAAGGCCTGGTAATTGGCAAAGCCCGAGAGGGCGGCCGCGCTGAGCCCTGCGCCAAGGAAGACAAGGGCGAGCAGGGTGATGATGAGGCGTTCGCCGAGGTTTCTGTGGGGTCGGGGAGAGTTGGCTTTTCGCCTATCGGCGGGTTTTCTGCGCGTCTTCCGTGGAGCTGCCGGGGTTACGGCATAGCGCTGAACATGACGTCCGCTGGCATACTCATCTCGCGGATCGACATCAGCTCTTGGCGGGATCGCCAAGGCTTTTGTTGTCTCTTCTCGATCCGGCAATTCGTTCAGCAATGCCCCCAGCTTGGGCAAACTTCCCTGCGTACCGCAATTGGCGCAATGGAAGGTCTGACGCTCGACATAGAGGGTGAGGCTATTATCGCCTGACTCGATACACTCCTCGGTGAGGGGACACTGGCACCTGATTTCTCCGTCGTCCTGACTGGCATCGTCGTCAATGCGCAACTTCTGGACAATTTCCTTTAGGAGAAGCTCGTCGCTTCTATCGCTCATGACCTGAGGTTCCCCGCATGTACCCGCTGGCCGTATTTATCCGAATCCGGCGCGCGGCGTCACCCCTTTGATCACAGGTCCGTTAGGGCTGACAATTTACACTCACCAGCGCTGGCGCGGGGTCTTAAGTATGTGTTAATTGGACCTGCCTGAGAATGGCTTGCAGAAAGCAGAATGGCCCGCCGGCCTATTGGAGACCACGCATATGATACCTCGTTCGCTGGCCATTCCGAAGACGTGGAAGACGTTCGATATTCCGAGCTTCTTCTCGGCCTTCGGTTATCCCGCTCTTGGCCTTGGCCTGTTCATCACGATGGTGGTGCTGGGCTTTGCGGTTAGCGAACTGGCCTTTCACTGGTGGTACCTGCCGCTGGCCTTTGGTGTGATCGCGTTCTCTGTCTTCATGTGCAATGCGGGGATTGGACCCTTGCACCGCATCCTGCAGCACCGGGCAGGGGAGCTGAAAGCACCGGCGCAGTTCCTGACCATGCTGAACCTTATTCTCGCCATGCAGGGCAATGTGAAGGACTGGGTGAACTATCACTCGCAACACCACCGCTTTGCCGATGGCCCGGGCGACCCGCACAACCCTTTCGAGTCCAAGCGCTGGGCCTGGGTCGGCTGGATCCTGTGGCGCGACAAGAAAGACACCGATCGTCCGATTGCCATGTGGCTGAAGGGCCAGCCGGTCATCGTGTGGATGGACCGTTTCTATAATGAGATCAGCCTTGTCGTGCACCTGTTCATCCCCGCGGCGATCTACCTGATCGTCTGGGCGAGCGGCGGATCGCTGGTGCTGACCGCGCTGATCCACGCAAGCGTCGTGATCGGCCGTGCCATCCAGTTCCATGCGACGGTCTATGGCATCAACGTGCTCGGCCACCTCAAGACACCGATATGGGCCGACCATCTGATGGCCCTGCTGACGGGCGGCGAAGCCTTCCACGATCACCATCATGATGCACCGATCAGCGCGTTGCACCGTCCGCGCAAGGGTGTGTGGAACCGGATCGTTGATTACAATGGCACGATCCTGCTCGCCTTCGAAAAGATCGGCTGGGTCAAGAACCTGAAGATTGCGCCGCAATTCGCCTGAGCCCTTCCGTGCCCGGCCCTTCTGTGAACGGCAGATGAACAAGCCCGCCCCTCAAAAGGCGGGCTTTTTCTTGGCATGGACGCAAGCTGGCCACAGGCGCGCCCTAATCTTCCGTAATGTTGTGTCTCACCAAGGCTGGGGAGCCGATGCAACAGGGAAGGGACGCCCCTATGAAATCCACACTCATCACACTTGCCATGACCGGTATCAGCCTCGCCATGGTTCTGCCCGCTGCCGCCAAGGCGCCGGCACCGAAACCTGCCGCTTCGGGCGAGTCGGTCCACTCCTATATCCTCCTTGACCGGACGGGCTCGATGAGCGGCATCTGGGACGAGGCGCTCGGATCGGTGAACGCCTATGCCAAGAGCGTCGGCGAGGCCGATGAAGGCGAGATCGAGGGCAAGGACATCAAGACCGCTGTTACGCTCGCCGTGTTCGACTATCAGGAATCCCTCCAGTTCGATGTGCTGCGCAAGGACGTGCCGGCCGAGAAATGGACCAATGTCACCAATGACGAAGCCAATCCGCGCGGCATGACCCCGCTGTTCGATGCCATCGGGCGCGTCGTCTCGCTGGCCGAAGCCGACAAGCCGGAAAAGGCCGTGATCGTGATCATGACCGACGGCTATGAAAACTCGTCGAAGGAAATCACCCGCGACGGCGCCAAGGCGGCGCTGGACCGGGCCAAGGCCAATGGTTGGGAAGTCGTCTTCCTCGGCGCCGAGTTTGCGAGCTTTGGCGATGCGGATGCGGTTGGCATGAGCGCCTCCAAGACCATGGCTGTCGGCCAGGGCCGCATGCAGGATTCGATGTCGGCCCTCGCCAAGAAGTCCCGCGCCTATGGCAAGGGCGAAGAGGCCGAAATCACCTTTGACGATGCTGACCGCGCCGCCGCCGACGAAGAAGGCGTCAAGCAGCGTAAAGGCCAGTAGGAACAGGTTCGGGGCAGTCACAGCTTCCCGTTCAGCTGCCCTGATGAGGAAAGCCCGCTCATGCCCGAGCGGGCTTTTTGATGTCCGGACACAGGCTTTTCCTGTTCATGTTTTGTGCTAGAATGACCGCCTCTTGCCGGGGGAGTGGAGCGCATGGACATGACGGGTGGGTGCAGCTGCGGCAGGGTGCGGTATCGCATGCGGGCCGCGCCGATGATCGTGCATTGCTGCCATTGCAGCTGGTGCCAGCGCGAAACGGGATCGGCCTTTGTCGTGAACGCACTTGTCGAGATGTCTGAAGTGGAATTGCTGGCGGAGGCGCCTGTCATCGTGGACACGCCGAGCCATAGCGGGCGCGGGCAGAGGATTGCGCGCTGCGCGGCGTGTCATGTGGCGGTGTGGAGCCATTACAGCACGGCCGGGGAACTCGCCGCCTTTGTGCGCGCAGGCACGTTGGACGATACGTGCGTGCTGGCGCCCGATGTGCACATCTTTACCGGATCGAAGCAGCCCTGGGTGGTGCTGGCCGACGGGAAGCCGGTCTTCGAGGACTATTATCCGAGCCCGGACGGGGTCTGGCGCGAGGATGCTCGTGTGCGTTGGCGGGCGCTGCTGGCGCAGGTGAAATGAAAAAGCCCGCCCGGATCGCTCCGGACGGGCCTTGTGTTCATTGCCGTGCCGGATGGCTCAGCGCGGGGCCATGCGGATGGCGCCGTCGAGGCGGACGTCTTCGCCGTTGAAATAGGCGTTGCGGCACATTTCAGTGGCCAGCGAGGCATATTCTTCCGGATTGCCGAGACGGGCAGGGTGCGGCACCTGGGCGCCGAGGGCTTGTTTCACGGGCTCTGGCGCAGCGGCCAGAAGCGGCGTGTTGAAGATGCCCGGCAGGATCGTGTTGACGCGAATGAACTCGCGGCTGAGGTCGCGGGCGATTGGCAGGGTCATGCCGACAACGCCGCCCTTGGAAGCGGAATAGGCCGCTTGGCCGATCTGGCCATCTTCAGCAGCGACCGAAGCGGTGTTGACGATTGCGCCGCGCTCGCCGTCGATCGGGTCGAGCGTCATCATGCCGGCGGCGGATTTCGCGATGCAGCGGAACGTGCCAACCAAGTTGATCTGGATGATCATGTTGAACTTGTCGAGCGGGAAGTGGCTCACTTCGCCGGTGTTCTTGTCGCGGCTGGCGGTCTTGATGGCGTTGCCGGTGCCGGCGCAGTTGATCAGGATGCGCTCCTGGCCGATGGCGGCGCGCGATTTTTCGAAACCGGCATCGACCGAAGCATCGTCGGTGACGTTGACATTGCAGAAGACGCCGCCAAGCTCTTTGGCAAGGGCTTCGCCTTTTTCAGCGTTGAGGTCGAACAGGGCAACCTTGACGCCATAGGAGGCGAGTTTCCTGGCGGTTGCGGCGCCGAGGCCGGATGCGCCACCTGTAATGACGGCGGAAATGGATGAGTCGAGTTTCATGGGGCACTGCCCTCCCTGGTTTTCGTCGGAACGGGATGTGTCTATAATGGTCTGAGGAGGACGCAATGACTGACGCAGCGGAAATTATAAATACCGTAAGGGGCCGTAACGGCACTTATCTGCCGAAGACCATCGAGCGGAATGAGCGTCTCGCACGCGGCGTGCTGCCCAAGGTGATGCGCGTTCTCAGCCGTGTGCCTTTCGCCGACGACCTGCTGGCAGCCTATTATGCCGCGCGCGACCCCCTCACGCCCGTGAAGGCGAAAGCCATCCTGTTTGCGGCTGTGGCCTATTTCGTGATGCCCGCCGATGCGCTGCCCGATGTGATCGTGGGCCTCGGCTTTACCGATGACGCGACCGTGCTGGCGACAGCGCTGAGCGTGGTGGGCATGTATGTGAAGGAAAGCCACCGCAAGGCGGCGCGGCGCGTGCTGCGTCTGCCGGAGCCGATCAAGCAGGCCGATTAGGTCCGCATGACGGGGGGCGATATCTCGTTCTACGGCGCAATGGCGCTTGGCGCGCTTTATGGCGTGGGCTTCTGCTATCGTGAGAAGGGCCTCGCAGGTCTTGTGATCAAGACCGGGTCGACGGCCCTGCTGGCGCTGTGGGCCTTTCTGGCAGGTGGACCGCTGCTGCTGGTGGCGGCGCTGGGCTTTTCTTCGCTGGGCGACCTGTTCCTGGCGCTGAAGGGCGAGTCCTGGCTGAAGCCGGGCATGGCGGCCTTCTTCTTTGCGCATGTGGCCTATGTGGCGCTGTTCTGGGGACTGGGGGCCGAGGAGCGGACGCTGCTCGTGCTGGCAGCACAGATTGTGCTCGTGTTTGCCGGGGCGGCGTTCCTGCGCTGGCTGTCGCCATGGCTGGGCGAAATGCGCATCCCCGTCTTTGCCTATACAGCTGTGATCCTGATGATGGGGGCTGCCGCGCTGAACCTGCCGCCGATGCTGTGGCCGGTGACGCTCGGTGCGCTGATGTTCATCGCCTCGGATGTAATCCTGTCGCTGCAGCTGTTCAAAAAGCCGACGGATGTGCCTGCGGGCACGCTGTCATCGCTGGCGGTGTGGTGTCTCTATTTTGGCGGACAGGCGTTGATCGCCTGGGGGCTGCTGGCGATGCTCGCCTAGCACGGCCTGTCGCCGTCGACCGTGGCGCGGCGCATGTGGCGGCGGTGGCCGTGATAGTCGTTGAGGGCATAGTGCCAGACGCAGCGATTGTCCCACATGGTGACGTCGCCTGCCTGCCATTGGACGCGGCAGGTGTTGCGCTCTTCCTTTGACACGTCGAACAGGTAGTTCAGCAGGGGACGGCTTTCCTTGCGGCTCCAGCCGGCAAAGCGCAGCGTGAAGGCGGGGTTGATGAAGAGGCCCTTGCGGCCGGTTTCCGGGTGGGTCCGGATGACGGGGTGTTCGTATTCGGGGGCTTCCGGGGCCGCTTTGGCGTCCATCGACTGGCGCACGGCGGCGGAATAGCCATCAGCGCCGTATTCCTTGCTGGCGGTATGGATCGCGGTCATGGTGCCAAGTGTCTTCTGCAGGCCGGGGGAGAGGCGGTCATAGGCCGCCTGCTGGTCGGCGAAGAGCGTATCGCCGCCATAGGGCGGGACTTCGATCGCGTGCAGGATCGAGCCGAGGGCGGGCTCTTCAAGGAAGCTCATGTCGGAATGCCAGCCGCCGCCGAAATTGGTCTTTTCCTCCGGCTCCTTGATGATCTCCAGGAGTTCCGGATGACCGTGCATGCCCTTGACGTAGGGGTGGATGTTGAGCGTGCCGAAGCGGCGGGCAAAGGCCTTTTGCCGCTCAGGGGTCAGCCCGTTCTGGCCGCGCAGGACGATGACCTTGTGGTCGAGAAAGGCCTGATGGATCGCGTCGAAATCGGCATTTGAAAGGTCAGATGTCAGATCTGCGCCGTGGATGACGGCGCCGAGTGTGCCGGTAAGAGGCTGGATGGTGAGGGTCATGCGGCAAATGAACCACCGTCCCGGGACCTATGCAAGAATGTCATTTGCAAGCCCCCATCAAATATGCGACTGACGCGGCGGGCCACATGCCCCCAACGGCATGCAGCCTATCTGTGAGGATAGGAGTAAAACAGATGACGACGACCGCCAAACCCGGCGTGCTTCCAGCATGCCCGCATTTTTCTTCCGGCCCGACTGCCAAGCGTCCCGGATTTTCCCTCGAAAAACTCGAAACTGCCGTCCTTGGCCGCTCGCACCGCTCCGGTGATGCGAAGAAGAAGCTGAAGGCCGCGATCGACCGTTCCAAGGCGCTGCTTGGCATTCCTGACGATTACCGCGTGGCCATCGTGCCGGCCTCCGATACGGGCGCTGTCGAGATGTGCATGTGGTCCATGCTTGGTGCCAAGCCTGTCGATGTGTTCGCATGGGAAAGCTTTGGCCAGGACTGGGTGACGGATGCGACGAAGCAACTGAAGCTGCCTGACTGCAAGACATATGGCGCCGACTATGGCGCGCTGCCTGACTTCACCCAGGCGCGCGACGATGCCGACATCATCTTCACTTGGAACGGCACGACGTCCGGTGTGCGCGTGCCGAACGCCGACTGGATCAAGCCGAACCCTGACCGCGTCGTGATCTGCGATGCGACGTCTGCTGCCTTCGCGCAGGACATTGAATGGGCGAAGCTCGATGTCGTGACCTATAGCTGGCAGAAATGCCTTGGCGGGGAAGCTGCGCACGGCATGCTGGTGCTCAGCCCGCGCGCTGTTGCCCGCCTTGAAAGCTACACGCCTGACCGCGCCCTGCCGAAACTCTTCCGCATGACCAAGGGTGGCAATCTGGACGAAGCGCTATTTGAAGGCGCGACGATCAACACGCCGTCCATGCTGTGCGTGGAAGACTTCCTGCAGGCGCTCGACTGGTGTGAAAGCCTTGGCGGCTGGAAGGCCCTTGAAGCCCGCTCGAACGAGAGCCTCGGCCACCTCACGGATTGGGTCGCCAAGACCGACTGGGTCGATTTCCTCTGCCCTGACGCATCCGTGCGTTCGAATACCGGCGTGACGTTCAAGATCGTCGATCCGCGCGTTGCAGGACTCGACGAGGACGGCCAGCGCGATTTCGTCAAGCGCATGATGAAGCGCCTCGAAAAGGAAAACGCCTGCTTCGACGCTGCCGGTTATGCCAAGGCCCCTCCGGGACTGCGCATCTGGTGCGGCGGCTCGGTTGAGCCGTCGAACGTGGCTGCGCTGACGCCCTGGCTCGACTGGGCCTTCGCGGAAGAAGCCGCGAGCCTCTAGCCGCTTTCTCCCGCGCCCTCGTCCTTCGACTGTGTTCGGGACGAGGGCGCACGGAAACTCCCCCACAAGCAGGCTCATCCTCAGCAACGTCCAAGGAGAGCCGGGCCACGCGCCCCGAATTCACAAAGAGAACCAAGATGCCAAAAGTCCTTATCGGAGATACGCTCTCCCCCGCCGCCGTTGAAATCTTTCATGCACGCGGCATCGAAACGGTCACCAAGACCGGCCTCAACACGGAACAGCTGATTGCTGAAATTCCTGAATATGACGGCCTCGTCGTCCGTTCGGCCTGCAAGCCGAACGCGGATGTCATGGCCGCCGCCACGAACCTGAAAGTCATCGGCCGGGCCGGTATCGGCGTCGACAATATCGACATCAAGGCGGCGACCGCCAAGGGTGTCGTGGTGATGAACACGCCGTTTGGCAACGCGATCACGACGGCCGAACATGCCATCGCCATGATGTTTGCGGCTGCCCGCCAGATCCCCGCGGCCAATGCCGAGACACAGGAAGGCAAATGGCCGAAGTCCGGCTATATGGGCATCGAGGTCAGCTACAAGACGCTTGGCCTGATCGGTTGCGGCAATATCGGCAGCCGTGTCGCCGAGCGCGCTATTGGCCTGAAGATGAAAGTGGTCGCCTATGACCCGTTCCTGACGGACGAACGCGCCGTTGAACTCGGTGTCGAGAAGGTGGAACTGGAAGAACTGCTGAAACGCGCCGACGTGATCACGCTGCACGTTCCGCTGACGGACCAGACCCGCAATGTTCTTTCGCGCGAGAACCTGGCCAAGACCAAGAAAGGCCTCATCATCGTCAACTGTGCCCGTGGCGGCCTGGTCGACGAAGAGGCTGTCGCAGAGATGCTGGAAAGCGGTCATCTCGCTGGCGCGGCCTTCGACGTGTTTGCGGTCGAGCCTGCCAAGGAGAACGTCCTCTTCGGCAAGAAGAACTTCATTGCAACGCCGCACCTTGGCGCAGCGACGAACGAAGCGCAGGAAAACGTGGCGCTTCAGGTGGCCGAGCAGATGTCGGACTATCTCCTGTCCGGCGCTGTGACGAATGCCCTCAACATGCCGTCGATCACGGCGGAAGAAGCCCCGCGCATCAAGCCGTTCGCAGGCCTTGCCGAGAAGCTCGGCTCGTTTGCGGGTCAGATCTCGGACTTCGGCTATGATGAAGTCGTCATCGAGTATGAGGGCGAGGTCGCTGACCTTAACCGCAAGCCACTGACGGCGGCTTTGCTGGCCGGCCTGCTGCGCGCCTCGCGCGGCGATGTGAACATGGTGTCGGCGCCGGCGATCCTCGCCGATAGCGGCGTCAAGCTGACCGAGACGAAGACCGAGGCGAGCCCTGTCTATGACAGCCTGATCCGCGTCAAGGTGAAGACCAAGGCCACGAAGAACGCGACCGAAGGCGGCTGGCGCACGCTGGCGGGCACGGTCATCGCCGGCCAGCCACGCATCGTCGAGATCAAGGGCATGGCGCTCGAAGGCGATTTCTCGCCGGTCACGCTCTATGTGAACAACCTCGACAAACCGGGCTTTATCGGTGCCCTCGGCCAGATGCTGGGCGAGGCGAAGGTCAATATCGCGACCTTCCACCTCGGCCGTACGGAAGCGGGCGGCGAGGCGATTGCGCTGATCGGCATCGACTCGGTGCCGGCGGATGCCCTGATGGACAAGCTCGAGAAGCTGCCGCAGGTCCGCTATGCGAAAGTGCTGACCTTCTAAGCCGTCACGGCCTGAATAAAACTTATGCAAACAGGGCGGGCTGCTGACAAGGTGGCCCGCCCTTACGTACCGGGCTCCAGACAAGACAGGAGCCTCTCATGGCAAAAATCGCTATCGTTTATCATTCCGGCTATGGCCACACGGCCAAGGTCGCTGAACATGTCCGCATCGGCGCTGCACGTGCAGAAGGCGCCGAGGTTACCCTCTACAAGGCCGATGACCTGACCAGCCCTGACGCTGGCCCGTGGGACGAACTGGCCGCCGCCGACGCCATCATCTTCGGCGCGCCGACCTATATGGGCTCGGCCTCAGCCGTGTTTAAGCAGTTCCAGGATGCGACGTCCAAGCCGTGGTTCAGCCACGCCTGGAAGGATAAGATCGCTGCCGGCTTTACCAATTCCGGCAACCTTTACGGCGACAAGAGCACCACGCTGCTGCAAATGGCGACGCTTGCCGCGCAGCATGGGATGATCTGGGTCGGCACCGGCATGATGCCCGGCTACAATGCCTCCACCAAGGATATCAACGCCGTGCACAACCGCGCCAGCTTTACGATAGGGCTCGGCACTCAATCCCTGACCGATAAACCGGCAGAAGAGACACCCGACCGTTTCGACCTCGAAACAGCCGAGATGTTTGGTGGGCGCGTCGCAGAAGCCACACTTCGCTGGGTGCGCGGCAAAGCCTGACGGAACCGTCTTGACGGGGCGGTGTTTAGGCCCTTGGTCAGGTCACAAAACTGTAATGGGGTTATCATTGATGCACCGCGCTGTTCTCAGCCTAACGGCCGTGCTTGCAATTGCAGGCACGGCTTCCGCCGATATCCTGGATGAAGTGCGCTTCGGCGTCATGCAGGAGAATATCTGTGTGCTCGACTGCGACAATGCCAACAAGGAACCGGGCCAGAGCCTGACCGGCGAGCTTCTGTTCAAGTCGCCTGATGTGCTTGATCTCATCTGGAGCCCAAGGCCCTATGTGATGGGTAGCGTCAACCTGAACGGCGACACGAGTTTCGGCGGCTTCGGCCTGCACTGGTCTTTCCCGTTTTCCGAGCGCTGGGCGTTCGAGCCGAGCGTCGGCTATGTCATCCACGATGGCGAACTGGAAAGCCCGTTCCCGCAGGGTGATCCGCGCGGCGACGCCTTTACCGAGGATCATGTCCTGCTTGGATCACGTGACCTTTTCCGCACCACGTTCGGCCTGAAATATAAAGTGGACGAGACCTGGGGCGTGGAAGTCCTGTACGAGCATCTCAGCCACGGCCAGATCCTCGGTAATGGACGTAACCAGGGCCTCGACAATGTCGGCGTCCGCGTGAGTTACGCGCTGGGGAACTAGGTTCGTGCGCCGCTTGGCGTAGCGATACCCCTTGCGCTCAAACCTGTTCCTGCCACTCTCTCCTGAAAATACAATCAGGAGGAAGTGATGCCGGACAAGCATGTCGTTGTGATCGGTGCCGGGCTCGGTGGCCTGACAGCCGCCATCAAGCTGCAGGAAGCAGGCTATGGTTTCACGCTGCTGGAGCAGGGGGACCGTGTGGGCGGCACCTGGGCGGCGAATACCTATCCGGGCTGTGCCTGCGATGTTCAGGTGGCGCTCTATCAGCTCTCCTTTGCGCAATCGATGCACTGGACGCGCCTTTACCCTCAGCAGGCCGAGATCCAGGCCTATGCCGAGGAAGTCACTGACCGGTTCCAGCTGCGCCCGCACCTTCACCTGAATGAAGGCGCGACATCGGCGGTCTGGAACGCGGACACGAAAAAATGGACGGTGACGACGGTCAAGGGCCGCACCATCGAGGCGGATGCCGTGATCGGTGCGCTTGGGCAGCTGAACCGTCCCTTCTGGCCTGACATTCCGGGCATGGATACTTTTGCCGGGGCGAAGATGCACTCGGCCGGCTGGGATCATTCGGTGGATTTCAAAGGCAAGCGCGTCGGCGTGGTCGGTTCGGCGGCGAGCGCGGTGCAGCTCATCCCGCAGGTCGCCATGGAAGCGGCCAATGTAGGTGTGTTCCAGCGCTCGGCCAATTGGGTCGTGCCGCGCAATGACCGCGAGATCCCGCCGGAGGAGCTGGCGCTGATGTTCACCGTGCCTGAAAAGGCGATGGAATTTGCCGAGATCAACCGGCGCATCATTTATGAGAATGCCGACTATTTCTTCTGGCAGGCTTTCCAGTGGACGCCTGAAGGCCGTGCCTTCTTTACGCGGCAGGCAACGGACCACCTGAATGCGCAGGTTCCCGATGCGGAATTGCGCAAGAAGCTGACGCCGGATTATCCGGTCGGCTGCCGCCGCATCCTGATTGCCGACGATTTCTATCCCGCCCTGATGCGCGACAATGTCGACCTGATCACGGACGGCATTGCCGAAATCGTGCCGGAAGGCATCCGCACCAAGGATGGCACGCTCCACGAATATGACATTCTTGTCTTCGCGACGGGCTTTGAGACGACCGGCTGGCACTGGTCGGTCGATGTGGTCGGGCAGGATGGCATCACGATCGAAGAGGCCTGGGAGGACGGTCCGGAAGCCTATCTCGGCATCACAGTGGCTGATTTCCCGAATTTCTTCGTGCTCTACGGCCCGAACACCAATCTCGGGCACAATTCCATTACGTTCATGCTGGAGCGGCAGGTCGAGTACACGATCAAGGCGCTGGCCAAGATGAACGAGAGCGGCGTGACGGCCATGGCGCCCAAACGTGCCGCGCAGGACCGGTTCAACAAGGACATCCAGGCGCGTCTCGGCACCACTGTCTGGGCCGATCCGGCCTGTAACAGCTGGTACAAGACCGATGATGGCCGCATCACCCAGAACTGGGCTGACCATACGCGCGCCTATGCCGAGGCCGTCGCCGAAGTGGACCTGAAGGACTATGAACTCGTGAAGTAGCGGCAAAAGGCCCGAAAGCGGCATCTGCCCCCTTGCTTTTCGGGGCAGATTCCTGCCCTTGTCGCGGCGGCTGAACACGGGAGCAGTATATGTCAGGTGTCGTCGTCGTAGGCGCCCAATGGGGCGATGAAGGCAAGGGCAAGATCGTCGACTGGCTGTCGAGCCGGGCCGATGTGGTCGTGCGGTTTCAGGGCGGGCACAATGCCGGCCACACGCTCGTCATTGACGGCAAGGTCTTCAAGCTGGCGCTGCTGCCCTCGGGCCTTGTGCGCGGCGGAAAGCTGTCTGTCATCGGCAATGGCGTCGTGGTCGATCCGTGGCACATGCTGACGGAGATTGAAGGCATCCGCGCCCAAGGCGTTGAAGTGACGCCCGACAACCTGATCCTCGCTGACAATGCCTCGCTGATCCTGCCCTGGCACAAGGATATTGATGCTGCGCGGGAAGGGGCCCTCGGCGCCGCCCAGATCGGCACCACCAAGCGCGGCATTGGCCCGGCCTATGAAGACCGCGTGGGCCGCCGTGCCATTCGCGTGGCGGATCTCGCTGACCCCGCTGCCCTCGACATGAAGATCGAACGCCTGCTGGCCCACCATCGCCCGCTGCGGACCGGCCTCGACCTGCCCGAGCCCGATGGCGCGCAGCTGAAGGCAGACCTGCTGGCGATTGCGCCGCAAATCCTCGCCTATGCGCAGCCTGTCTGGAAAGTGCTGGACGAGCAGGTCCGGCGTGGCCGCCGCATCCTGTTCGAAGGCGCGCAGGGCGTGATGCTTGATGTCGATCACGGGACATACCCGTTCGTGACCTCGTCCAACGTTGTGGCCGGCAATGCTTCGGCAGGCTCGGGCGTGGGTCCGGGCGCGATTTCCTATGTGCTCGGCCTGGCCAAGGCCTATACGACACGCGTGGGCGCAGGCCCGTTCCCGACGGAACTGAATGACGAGATTGGCGAGCGGCTTGGCCGGATCGGCAAGGAAGTCGGCGTGAACACGGGCCGCGCGCGGCGTTGCGGCTGGTTTGACAGTGTCATGGTGCGCCAGGCCTGCGCGACGAGCGGCGTGACGGGCCTTGCCCTCACCAAGCTCGACGTGCTCGACGGCTTTGACGAGATCAAGGTCTGCGTGGCCTACAAGCTGAACGGCAAGATAATCGACCATTACCCGGCCGGCCTCACCGATCAGGCTGCAGTCGAGCCTGTCTATGAGACGATGGAAGGCTGGAAGGGTTCGACCGCCGGGGCGCGCTCCTGGGCGGACCTGCCGGCGGAAGCGGTAAAATATGTCCGCCGCCTTGAGGAGCTCGTCGGCAAGCCCTGCGCCCTCGTCTCGACATCGCCTGAGCGTGAAGACGTGATCCTGATGCGCGACCCGTTCGAGGGCTGAGGCCAGCATATTCCTGTATTGCTTTGTCGCCCCTGCGGGGGTTAGCTTCAGCTGTGGAACGTGTGCGGGGACGGGTTGGATGACGCGCTTGAAAGTCCTTTTGGCAAGTGTGCTGTGCGCCGTGGCGGCAGCCTGCGCCTTCGGTTCCTACACGCCGCTTATCCCGCCCGAGGATGTTGTGCTGCCCCTGGGCAGGGCGGAAGTTGCAGGCGCCTATGTCCAGAGCAGCGAGGATCCCACGCGCTGGGACCCGTCGACAGACAATGGCATTGCCGAGGAATATGACCTTCGCCAGGAAGGCTATGGCTATTGGCTGGATGAAGACGTCTGGCTTGTTTTCGGCAGGATGCACGGCAGGGAAGACGAATACATAATGCAGATCGCGACGCCGGAAGACAGCGTCGAGGGTGGCTATGTCTACAATTACGCCATGGGCAAGCTGGTCGGGGATCGCCTGTTCGTGAAATTTCCCGATTGCGATGATCTGTCCATCGACTCCATGAATGCACTTGAACTCGATAGTGAGTGCGCGCTGACCAGCTATGACGGCCTCAAGCGTGTGTTTGCCGAAACGGAAAGTAGCTCTGCCTATACGACCTATTACCAGCTGCGGTAGGCGCGCAGTGTATACGCAGACTCCCTGAGTGACGCCGGCCTCCCCATCTGAAGGAATAGGGGCTGTTGAAACCCTGTCATGTGAAGGAGATCGCCATGTCTCATACCCCGCACGAACTCGCAGAAGAGTTTCCGGAATACGTTGAGAACATCCACACGCTGAAGGTGTCCAATCCGCACTTCGCGCGCCTCGCCGAGGAATATCATGAGGTGAACCGTCATATTCACCGGCATGAAAGCGGCGTGGAGCCGGCCAGCGAGACGCATGAGACCGAGTTGCGCAAGCGGCGGCTGGTTCTGAAGGATGAAATCTACACCATTCTGAAGGACGAGGATGCGTCGGCCTGATTTCTGTCCATCATTTTAGGAAGTCCCGCCGGAACGGCGAGAGGGCTTGAGCGGTTGATCTGCATATTCAAGCAGAGGACTTCCGATATGACAGATACAACCAACAAGACCGATATTGACGCCCTGAACGACATCACGAAAGTGCTGATCGATAGCCGCAAAGGCTATGAGAAATGTGCAGAGATTGCCGATGAGAGCTTTGGCCTTCGCTCGCAGTTCCAGCAGCGCGCAAAGGACCGGGAGATGCTGATCAGCCGTTTCCAGGCCCAGGTGCGCACATTTGGCGGTGAGCCGCAGACGGATGGCGGGGCCCTTGGCGCCCTTCATCGCGGCTTCACGCAGTTCGCGTCGGTGTTCAAGGATGACAAGAAGGCTGCCCTTGAAGCGGTGGACGATGGTGAAGAGCACCTTGCGAACGCCATCAAGGAGCGTCTCGACAAACCCGAGCTGCAGTCCGGCTCGCGGGCGCTGCTGCAGGAAGCCTATTCAAGTGCCCGTTCGGGTGAAGCATTCGCTGACAGCCTGACTTCATAAGGCATCTCAGCCTTCGAAAATGCGAAAAACCGGTCCTTTCAGGGCCGGCTTTTTGTTTTGGGGCAGGGGATGTGATCCGAAAGTGGTCGAAACGGCGTAAGATATTCTAAATAATATACGCAATATGTTACCTCTACCATGAAGAGCCAACGACAGCGGCTGATGCCGAACCTTACCATCAATCATGATGCCGGATTGGATAGTCGCCTACCGCGTATCCCCGATCTGGTGGCGAACGTATTTGTGCTTCACCCCGCTCTGGCCGTCATGGCCTTTTTCCTGACGGCGGGAGCAATATTCTTCACACGCGGCACCGGAGACATTGCAGCCGTATGGCCCGTGAATGCCGTGCTGCTGATTACGCTGCTCAAGTCGCGCCGCATACATTGGCCGTCACTGTTCCTCTGGTTCGGTCTGGGCGAATTCTCGGCCCACCTGCTGGTCGGCGGTATGGGGGCAGATGCGCTCCTCGTCCTGCTCGGCCATAGTATGGAAGTTCTGATCGCCGCCCTGATTGTCGGCCGGCATCCAGCCTCCGGACTGATCTCCACGGCGCGTATCGCCCGGCTCTTCATGGGCGGGCTATTGGGGTGCCTGGCTTCAACGGCAATCATGATGGCGGCCTGGAGCGCGCTGAGCCCACAGGACTTGCTGATCCACGGCGCACTGTGGTTTTTCGCCGACTTTCTCGGCTTGCTCCTTTTCGCGCCGCTGGTGTCGGCGCTCGCTTCGAGGGAATCCACCAAGGGTGAACGGATTGACTGGATGTCGGCCTTTCAGATGGGGCTGGTTGTTGCCGTAACGATCGCCGTGTTTGCGCAGTCGAAATATCCGCTGCTGTTCTTTGTGCCGCCTATCCTTGTGCCGATCACCTTGCGCCATGGCGTGCGGGGCGCCGCGGTCGCCCTGATTGTCGTTTCCCTGATAGCGATCCCGTTCACCTATATGGGTAGCGGGCCGACAACGCTGACGAAGGGCGACGTCGTCGTACACATGCTGATTCTGCAGTCTTTCATGGCGGCAAATTCCTTCATGGCACTCGCCCTCGGCGCGTCTGTTGCCGAGCGGCGGCGGCTGACCGAACAGCTGCGCAATTCCAAGCGGCGGATCATCCAGCGTTCCGGTCAGGAGAAAGTGCTGCTGGCGAAGGCGGAACTGGCCGAGCAGATTTCACAGGTCGGTCACTGGACGCTGAGGCCAGGGACGGGTGAAGTCTACTGGTCGCCTGAAGTCTATCGCATTCATGGCGTCGATCCCGAGACTTTCGACCCCATGCTGGATGCGGCCGTGGGTTTCTATCATGGCGAAGACGAGGCGCGCGTATCGGAGATGCTTGCGCGTCATATGGCCTCTGGCGAGGACTGGGACTTTGAAGCATCGCTGGAGCGGCGTTCCGATGGCGCCATCCGGCGCGTCAGGTCCATTGCCAAGTGCCACAAGGGACCGGATGGCAGCGTCGAGAGCATCTTCGGGGTGTTCAAGGACATTACGCGCGAACACGAACTCTATGAGAAGATTGCACAGCAGGAGGAGCAATACAGGCTGCTCGCTGAACATTCGACCGATATCGTCCTGAAATTCGGCCTGGATGGCATCATCAGTTATGCCTCTCCGTCCGCTGCCAAAATCGTGCCACCTGACGAGGCGGTCGGCCGGTCGGCGATGGACTTTGTCGTACCGGAAGACCAGGAGTTCGTGCGCACTATCACACGGGCGCTGGTTACCGATGGCGAGCCGGACCGGTCTGTCGTGCGCGAGCACAGGGCCCCGCTGGCCGACGGCAGCATCGTGTGGTTGGAAGGCAGCCCGCAGCTAATCCGCGATAGGGATGGCAATCCGGTCGAGATCGTCTCCACCTACCGCGACGTAACCGATCGGCATGAACGCGAAAAAATGCTCGCCGAAGCCCGGCGGGAAGCTGAAACTGCAACCATTGCCCGCACTGAATTCCTGTCGAACATGAGCCATGAGATCCGGACACCGCTGAACGGTGTGTTGGGCTTTACAGATATTCTCAAATCGACCCCGCTGAGCGACGAGCAGCTGTCGCATGTGCAGCGCATCTCGTCTGCCGGGCGCACGCTTCTCGAAATCGTCAATGATATTCTGGACTTCTCCAAGATTGATGCGGGACGACTTGATGTCGAGAAGCGACCCTACGACTTGCGCACCGTGGTCACGGACGTGGTCAAACTGATCTCTGCCGCGCGGCCAAACCCGAATGTGACTATCACTCATCAGATTGCAGCCGATATCGCAGCGAACGTCGTTGGCGATGAGACACGCACACGCCAGATCCTCACGAATCTTGTCGGCAACGCCGCCAAGTTCACGGAGGCTGGCCATGTGATGGTGGATGTGCGCCTGCGGGGCGGCAAGATGTGCATCATCGTAGCCGATACAGGCGCAGGCATTCCCGCGGACAAGCTGGAACATGTTTTTACTGGCTTTTCGCAGGTTGACTCCTCAATCAGCCGCCGTTTCGGCGGTAGCGGGCTCGGCCTTTCGATCAGCCGCTCGCTGGCGGAATTGATGGATGGCGACCTTCAACTGACCAGCACCGAAGGGGAGGGCACGAATGCCATCCTGACCTTGCCCTATATCCCGGACAGGCGGACAGGTCGCACCGAAGGCGGTGCACTGAAGGAAGACAGGCGCGCGCCTCAGGCCTCACGGATCATGGTGGTCGATGATGTGGAGATGAACCGGGCCTTGCTCGAAATCGGTCTCCAGCAATCCGGCCATGAGGTTACGACCTTTGCTTCGGCGCCGGATGCCATATTGGCGCTTATGGAGGGCCGCATGTTCGACATCATCCTCATGGATGTGCAAATGCCGGACATGGATGGCCTGACGGCGACCCGTCGGATACGCGAACTGCCAGGTCCTGTGGGCCGCACGCCGATTGTCGCGCTGACGGCGAACGTACTGGCGGGTCAGGCTGAAGAGTGCCGCGAAGCCGGCATGGATGCCCACTTTCCAAAACCCGTCGATATCGTGCGACTGAACGGCCTGATTGACCGCCTGTTGCGTAAAAAACGGAAGGAAGCCGCAAGTCAGGTTGCGGATGCCGAAATGAAGATCGCCAAGCTGAAAGATGAATGCCGCAAGGATATTCTGGAGCTGCCAGGGCAACTCGGCGCGCTGCTGAAAATCACCTCACCTGCCGAACGCGCAAAAGCGGTGGCGGCACTGGCACATTCGGTTGCCGGCACGTCGGGCAGTCTCGGTTTCAGCCAGGTTTCAGATGCCGCTTTCCGGCTTGAGGCAATGGCAAAGGCCATTCTGGAAGGAAGCTCAGAACCCGCCAAACTGAAAGACGCGGTCGAGGATTTCGTCAGCGTTGCTGCGGAAACAGAAGCGGCCTGATCGACAGGGCAGGTCAGTCCTTGCTGTCATCATCCGCTTGGTCAGGGTCAACGCCTTCTGCATCGGACGTCGGATCGGTGTAGGAAGCCACAATGGGCGCTGCGCCAAGAATGATGTCGTCATTGCCCCTGAAGTGATCGGTTGGCTCATCCCGCTCAGGCGCATGCGGGCCTTCGCCAGGCAGCATCTGCATCCGGCGGTGGCGTGCAGCGGTTTCGATCTGCTCTGCCTCTTCGGGCGAGGTGCGGGGACGGGCTTCGGCGTCGAGTGTCTTGCGGGTCATGGATGATCTCCTCTTCGCCAATCAACGGATTGTGGTGAGGAGAGTTCCGCGCGGCGGTGTGTCAGACTGTCTGCAGGATCGTCTTGAGGGCCGCCACGAGCTTCAGGCTGTCCTGCGGCGTGTTGTAGAGGCTGGGTGTTACGCGGACGCAGCAGCCCTTGGCCACGCCGGTGCGGTGGACGGTGAAGATGCCATGATCGTCGAGCAGAGTTTTGACGAGGGCGAGATTGTCTTCAAGGCTGGTGCGGCCCTTGATGCGGATCGACGTGATGCCGGCATGCATGCGCGGATCATCTGGCGTCAGAATTTCAAGGCGCGGGTCACTGCGCATCTCGGCAACCCAGAGATTGCGGAGATAGGCAAAGCGCGCCGCCTTATTGGCAGGACCGACCATTTCGTGAAAGTCGATTGCATCCGGCACAGAGAGGGAAGCGGCGAAATTTGTCGTGCCCGTATGGACGCGGTTGAAGATGGTGCCGATGCCTTCAGGGCGTTCGGATATGTTGGGTGCAATCGATTCAAGCCGGCCCTTGCGAATGTACATGATGCCGACGCCGAGCGGCGCGCCGATCCATTTGTGCATGTTGAAGCCGACAAAGTCCGCACCGAGATCATCTACGGTAAAGTCCAGCTGGCCCCATGAGTGGGCGGCATCGACGATACAGTCGACGCCCTGTTCGCGGGCCATGGCGACGATTTCCCTGATGGGCATGACGAGGCCCGTGCGGTGGCTGACATGCGTTAGCAGCAGGAGGCGGACCTGCGGATTGGCGGCCAGCGCATCCGCATAGAAGACGACAAGTTCGTCATGGGTGACAGGTTCCGGAATGGCAAGGCGCACAACGGAGCAGGCATTGCGTTCGGCCAGCGTATCCATCGCGGTCAGCATGGAATCATAGTCGAGATCGGCATACATGACCGCATCTCCCGGCTTAAGTCCGCGATAGCCCCCGATCAGGCCTTGCAGCGCCTCGGTGGCACCGCGCGTGAGCACGATTTCGTCCGTGCTGGCGCCAAGCAGGCTTGCGACACGGGCATGAATAGGCACCATGTCAGCATTGTACTTGCGGCGGGCATAGAAGGAGTTTTCGCGGTTCACGCGCTCGGTGTTGCGGATATAGGCGTCGAGTACAGGACGGGACATCAGGCCCCAATAGGCGTTCTCGAGATTGGTGACTTCATCCGTGACGTCATATTGCGCCGCGATGCGCGACCAGTAGGCTTCGTCATCAGGGGCGATGCCCCCGGATACAGAAGACGGCGGCGTGCCTGTCGCGCAGGCGGAGAGGGGAAGGGCGGAGGCCGCCGTGAGGGCGCCCTTCATGGCCAGCCGTCGTGTCATGTCCATCGTCTTGCCTCTCGCCTCAACTGCTGCCGGCAAAAGACCTTATCTCGATGGGACGTGTCAAAGGTTTCCCCGCTGCTGACAGGGAAACCTTCTGGGGTGCGTGTAATTGGGGCGGCGGTCCCCTTATGCCTACTGCAGGCTGCTTTCGGGCAGGGCCCAGGCGATGACCTGGTCACCCACGGGCGTTTTCATGAAGTGGTGCCCGCCCGTCATCAGGACGAGATATTGGCGGCCGCCGGACATGTAGGTCATCGGCGTAGCCTGACCGCCCGCCGGCAGCGTGTCGTGCCAGACTGTCTTGCCGGTGCGTGTGTCGATGGCGCGGATAAGGCCGTCAGTGGTTGCGGCGACAAAGACAAGGTTACCCGCCGTGGCCAGAGGGCCGCCATTGTTGGGCGTGCCGATAGTGAGCGGCAGCATGGACGGGATCCCGAACGGGCCATTATTACGCGCCGTACCGAGATCGCGGTCCCACAGGGTCTTGCCGGTCGCCATGTCGATGGCGCGCATGCCGCCATAGGGAGGCTGCTTGCAGAGGAGGCCCGTGAAGGGCATGCGCCAGCCAGCATTCACATTGATGGCATAGGGCGCGCCAGCCTGCGGGTCGCCAGCGCCTTCAGCGCCATGGGTCACTTTACCGTCGGGCGTTTCACCGCGCGGTTTCCAGCCGAGCTTGTCTGCCTCGGCGCGAGGCACAAGGCGATTGTAATTGGGCATGTCGTTATAGTTGGCGAAGATCACGCCGTGGACGGGGTCGACCGCGACGCTGCCCCAGTCTGAACCGCCATTATAGCCCGGATATTCGATCCAGTGCGTGTCGGTGGTCGGCGGCGTGTACATGCCCTTATACGAGGCTTTGCGGAACGCGATCCGGCAGATCATCTGGTCGATCGGCGACATGCCCCACATGTCCTTTTCCTTCAACTCCGCCTTGGCGAGGGTGTGGAAGGTGGAATGGGGCTGGGTTGGGCTGCGCTGTTCAGGCTCGACGCCGCCAGTCGGGGCGGGGCGTTCCTCGACACCGCTGAGCACTGCGCCGGTCTTGCGATCCAGGATATAGATATCGCCCTGCTTGCCGGGCAGAAGGATGGCAGGGATCGTCTGGCCGTTCTTTTTGTAGTCGACGAGGCTTGGCTGTGAGCCAAGGTCATAGTCCCAGACATCCTTGTGGACAGCCTGGAAGTGCCAGGCGGGTTTGCCGGTGTGCACGTCTATGGCGACGAGGGATGTGGCGAATTCGTTTTCGAGGTCGGTGCGATCGCCGCTCCAATAGTCGACGGCGGCGCTGCCGAGGGGCAGGTAGACCAGGCCAAGCGCATCATCGCCCGCTGCGGTGGTCCACATGTTGGGCGTACCGCGGGTGAAGGTTTCGCCTTCGGGCGGGAGTTTGGTGATGTCGGGGCGCGTCATGTCCCAGGACCACAGCATCTCGCCGGTGACGGCATCAAAACCATGGATGACACCCGATGGGGCATCGAGTTTCTGGCCATCCAGCACCTGCTGGCCGGTAACGATCACACCGTCCACAATGGTCGGTGCGGCGGTCATGGAGACCATGCCGGGCACGATATCGCCCATGCCGGTCTTGATGCTGGCCGAGCCGTTGTCACCGAAGTCCTGGCAGGGGCGGCCGGTTTCGGCATCGACGGCCACAAGGCGTCCGTCAAGCGTGCCTTCGATGATGCGCGTATGACATTCGGCGGCGGTGGCGTCGGGCGATTCGTAATAGGTCACGCCGCGACAGGCGGCTGTGTAGGGGATCCATGACTTGTCGACGCCGGGGTCGTAGCGCCAGATCTGCTCGCCCGTTTCAGGATCAAGCGCCATCATGATGTTTGTGGCCGAGCAGAGATAGAGCCGGTTGCCGACTTTCAACGGTGTGGTTTCGGCGCCGTAGGAATTGTCTTTCATGTCATCAGGCAGGTCGCCTGTATGGCTGAGCCAAACGCGTTCAAGCTTGTCGACATCATCGGCGTTGATCTGCGTGAGCGTGGAATAGCGTTGGCTTTGGACGCCGCCATAGGATTCCCAGTTGCTGCGGTCAGCCACTTGTCCGCTCGCTTGCGGCATCGGCGCAGCATGAATGGCACTGCTGGAATTGTAGAGGAGCGTGCCGCCAATGACGGATGCGACCAGAACCGCCGCCATGCTGATACCGGCTTTCCTCCAGCCGAAATCCGCCGGACGGAGGAGGGGCAGCAGCGCCAGGGCGATCATCAGCAAGATCAGGGGGCAGACGAAGCGGGGCACCCAGGCCCAGAAATTACCGCCCGCCTCGAAGGCTGACCAGATCAGCGTCAGCGCGAACAGGCCGACATAGATCCAGACGCCGAGGGCCATGCGCCGCGCGACAAGAATGCCGGACGCGACAAGCGCCAGACCTGCAATCAGATAGTACCATGACCCGCCAAGGGTCACGAGTCGAAGGCCGCCGATCGCGAGTACAATGCCGAGCAGCGCGAACAAGGTGCCTGCGGCAATGAGAATGATGCGTGTTCGGGATGAGTCGGCCATGACTGCGCCTTTCAGGTCTACCGAGAGGCGCCACCCGCCTCCTTTAAAGAAGGCGAACGGGTAAATTGGTCTACGGTTCCGTATTATGGGCAGTGGTCAAAAAAGATGACCACTGCCCATTTTTCCCGGCGTATTTAGCGGCAGCCTTTTGAGGGGCCTACATCTGCCCTGAGACTTCTAGCACGTCTTCGACGGTCCGCAGGCCCGGCTTGGGGCTGGTCACGAGGACGGCCATGTTGCCGGGGAGGTGCTTG
Source organism: Hyphomonas chukchiensis (assembly GCF_000682695.1). Taxonomy (GTDB): domain Bacteria; phylum Pseudomonadota; class Alphaproteobacteria; order Caulobacterales; family Hyphomonadaceae; genus Hyphomonas; species Hyphomonas chukchiensis. Next base: position 37,902 of record NZ_AWFG01000041.1, read on the forward strand.
TTGTCGAGCATCTTGTCATGGGCGGCCGGAATGTCTGCCCAGGAGAAGACTTCCGACATGCCGGGGTCGATGCGCCGGTTGATGACGAGATCATTCGCTGCGGAAGCCTGTTTCAGGTGGGCAAAGTGGCTGCCCTGTACGCGCTTCTGGCGCATCCAGAGGAAGCGAGCATCCATGGTTAGGTTGAAGCCGGTCGTCCCGGCACAGATGACCACCATGCCGCCGCGCTTCACGCAGAAGACCGAGACGGGGAAGGTGCTTTCGCCCGGATGTTCGAACACGATGTCGACATCCTTCTTGTCCGTGAACTGCCAGATCGCTTTCCCGAACTTGCGCGACTCTTTCATATAGTCGGCAAATTCCGGGCCGTTGACGGTGGGCAGCTGGCCCCAGCAATTGAAGTCCTTGCGGTTGAGCACGCCCTTGGCGCCGAGGCTGAGCACGTGTTCCTTCTTGTCATCGCTGGAAACGACGCCAATCGCGTTCGCGCCGGTGACGGCACACAGCTGCACGCCGAAACTGCCAAGGCCACCCGAGGCGCCCCAGACGAGCACGTTGTCAGCCGGCTTCACGATGTGCGGGCGGTGGCCGAACAGCATGCGATAGGCCGTGGCGAGCGTCAGCATGTAGCAGGCGCTCTCTTCCCAGGTCAGGTGTTTCGGACGCGGCATGCACTGGCGGGCCTGAACGCGGCAGAACTGCGCGAACGAACCGTCCGGCGTTTCATAGCCCCAGATGCGCTGGCTGGGCGAGAACATCGGGTCGCCGCCATTGCACTCTTCGTCGTCACCATCATCCTGGTTGCAGTGGATCACGACTTCATCGCCGGGCTTCACACGGGTCACCTTGCGGCCCACGGCCCAGACGATGCCTGCGGCATCGGAGCCGGCAATGTGGTAGGGCTGCTTGTGGATGTCGAAGGGCGAAATCGGCTCGCCTAGACCGGCCCAGATGCCATTATAGTTCACGCCGGCAGCCATCACGAGGACGAGCACTTCGTCGGAATCGATTTCCGGTACCGGAACCTGCTCAAGCTGCATCGCGGACGACGGGCGCCCATGGCGCTCACGCCGGATGGCCCATGCATGCATGAGTTTCGGCACATGGAACTCCGGCGGAATCTCGCCCAGTTCGTAAATGTCTTTCTGTTGTCTGCCCATAATTGAAATACCAATCCTCCAGAATCACGTCAGGGAGCATCGTGCGCACGATTATTGCGTGTCTTCACAAAGCCCCCGGGTCGCGGCACCTTGGCTTTTGGCCAGCAAGGATGCAAGGATTTTGTTGCGCCGCACAATATCGCAATCCCAACAGCGTGACAAAAATGACAATATGCCAGACTGCCTACCTCAACGGCGCCTTCTGTTCTGCAGCAGATGCTATGGTTTCGCCCTTTGATCGCGGGTTCCTGTTTGCCCATGCCGCCTATGAGGTAACGGCCGTTTATGGCGGCCGCCTCGTCGATTTCGAGGGCCATATGTCGCGTCTTGATCGCACATTGACGGGAATTGCCCTGCCGAACCCGCTTGGCGCCGAAGGCTGGGCCAAGGTGCATCGCGATCTCATTGAGTTCAACAACCTGACCGAAGGGCTGATCTATCTTCAGGTCACCGGCGGCGCCTATGGCATGCGTGACTTTGCCGGGCCTGAGGAATTCGAGCCGACCGTTTTCCTCTATGCCGACACCAAGCAGCTGATCGGCGAAACGGCGCGCGATGGGGTAAGAGCGATCTTCCTGGACGACATGCGCTGGAAGCGGCGTGACATGAAGACGACGCAGCTGCTGTCGCAGGCGTTGGCCTATCGCGCCGCCCGGGAGGCGGGGGCGGACACGGCTTTCATGGTCGAGGACGGGCAGGTAACCGAGGCCGCGTCGGCCAATGCCTGGATTGTCGATGAGGCGGGTCAGTTGATCACGCGGGAACTCTCATCCTCGATCCTGTCTGGCATCACGCGGGCCGGTGTGCTGGCCCTGCTGGAAGGGTCCGGCCTGACCCTCGTTGAGCGATCCTTCACGCCCGAGGAGGCTCTGGCGGCGGTTGAGGCGTTCACGACGTCTGCAGGCGCGATGATTGCGCCCGTGATCGCCATTGATGGCCAGCCGATTGGCAATGGCAAGCCGGGGCCGGTGACGCGCCAGCTCCAGCGGCTCTATTATCAGGCGATGGGGGCCGATGTCGCGGCTGTTGCCCCTTGGGCGATGGGCTGAGGCGGGGCAAAAACGGCCTTTGCCTTCAGAATGAGGATCGTGCTGGCAAGGCAGAATGTCACGAAATTGGCGGCGATGATTGATGGGCTGGCCAGCATTATGCCATAGGCCAGCCAGACGGCAACGCCGAGCGTGAACATGGCGTACATGATAAGGGATATTCCCTCTGTCTGGCGCGTCCGCAGGATTTTGACGGCTTGGGGCACAAATGAGGCTGTCGTCAGGATTGCAGCCAAAAATCCAATATATTCAGCCACTTCATGTGTCCTCTGTCAGCGTCTGAGAGACTTGTACATCAACCCGGGCCTAGCGGCGAGTAGCGGGATCGGTATCGTCTTCAGCGTCGTGGAACTCACCCTCGATAATGTCACCCCCGGCCAGGTCGCTCCCCGGATTGGCATTACGGAACGATGTGTTCAGTGTGCTCATCACGGTGCTGACCTCTGTTGTCGCAATGCGGGCACTGATCGCATTGGCCGCAAGGGCAAAGCCCGTCACGCCGATCAAAATTGCTGCATCTTCGAGGCCGAAGCCGCGCGCCAGGGAGGTGTCGCGGAAAAGCGCCAGGAAGCCGAGGAAGATAATGAAGAGGCCGGCGAGGCCGCCAAGGCGCACGGCGAAGCCGGGCAGTAGCGCTGTCATGGCAATGGGGGCCGGGTTTCCTGTCAGGCGGGCGAGACGCAGGCGCTCAACGAGGTTCACGCCCATCATGGCGGCTGCGAGCAGGACGATCATCAAGGCGCTGCGCTCCATCAGCGCCACAAGCAATACGCCGAAAGGGAAGGCGAGCAGGGTGGCAAGGCGAAGGCCAAGGGCGGTCTGGAGCGGGGAGGTGGACTGGGTCAGGGCGTTTCCGGGTCGGTTCGAGGTACGTCAAAGGGTATTCGCGGGTCTGTCGCGGGTGGTGTAGTGTCCCGGATGTGGCCACGCAAATGCGTCAGCACAAGGGCGTGTCGTGCCGCTTGCACTCCGGCGCGCCGCGCGGCATGTTGCGCCGCAACAATACAAAGGGGAGCCCCGGCATGGCCGATACACAGAGACCGATCCAGCACGCGCCTGACAGGCCATGGATTTTCCGCACCTATGCGGGCCATTCAACGGCGCAGAAATCGAACGAACTCTACCGGGGCAACCTGGCCAAGGGGCAGACCGGCCTCTCCATCGCTTTCGACCTGCCAACGCAGACCGCCTATGACGCCGACCATATCCTGGCCAAGGGCGAAGTCGGCAAGGTGGGTGTGCCGGTCAAGCATATGGGCGACATGGCGCAACTGTTCGACCAGCTGCCGCTGGAAGAGATGAACACGTCCATGACGATCAATGCGCCAGCCGCGTGGATGCTGGCCATGTATGTGGCGCTGGCCGATGAGCGCGGCGACGACCGGGCCAAGCTGCGCGGCACCACGCAGAATGACATCGTGAAGGAATACCTGTCGCGCGGCACCTATGTGTTCCCGCCGGAACCGTCGATGCGGCTGATCGCGGACATGGTGAGCTGGTGCTATACAGAAGTTCCAAAATGGAACCCCATGAATGTGTGCTCCTACCACCTGCAGGAGGCCGGTGCGACGCCGGAACAGGAGCTGGCCTATGCGCTGGCGACCGCGATTGCCGTGCTCGACAAGGTGAAGGCTGGGGGGCAGGTTCCGGAATCAGACTTTGAAACCGTTTTTGGACGTATTTCCTTCTTCGTGAATGCGGGAGTGCGTTTCGTTACGGAACTTTGCAAGATGCGCGCATTCGTCGATCTCTGGGAAGAGATCGGCCGCGAGCGCTATGGCGTGACTGACCCGAAAGCGCTGCTCTTCCGCTATGGTGTGCAGGTGAACTCGCTGGGCCTCACCGAGCCGCAGCCGGAAAACAATGTCTACCGCATCCTGATCGAGGCGCTGGCCGTGACCCTGTCGAAGCGCGCCCGCTGCCGCGCGCTGCAACTGCCGGCCTGGAACGAGGCCATGGGCCTGCCGCGCCCATGGGACCAGCAGTGGAGCCTGCGCCTGCAGCAGATCCTGGCCTATGAAACGGACCTCCTGGAATTCGAGGACATCTTCGACGGTAGCCATGTAATTGAAGGCAAGACCGAAGAGCTGAAAGAGAAGGCCCGAGCGACGCTGGCCGAAATCGATGCGCTCGGCGGGGCCACCAATGCGATCACGCACATGAAGGAGAGCCTGGTCGGCGCGCATATCGACCGGATCAAGGCCATCGAGAATGGTTCGCTCAGCGTGGTCGGCGTCAACAAGTACACGTCCACCGAAGAAAGCCCGCTCGGCGTCGGTGACGGTTCCATCCAGACGGTCGATCCGATGGAAGAGGCCATGCAGGTGCGCGACCTCGCCAACTGGCGCGCGACCCGTGACGTGAAGAAAGTGAACGCGGCGCTGGACGAGCTGCGCAAGGCCGCTGCCGAAAACCGCAATATCATGGAGCCGTCGATTACGTGCGCCAAAGCGGGCGTGACGACGGGCGAATGGGGCACGGCGATGCGCGAAGTGTTCGGGGAATTCCGTGCACCGACGGGCGTGGCCATGGTTATCAGCAGTGGCGGCGATGAAGAGATCGAAGCGGTGAAGGCAGAGGTCGACCGCGTGTCGGACGCGCTGGGCCGCCGCCTCACCTATGTGCTGGGCAAGCCGGGCCTTGATGGCCACTCGAATGGCGCCGAGCAGATCGCGGCGCGCGGACGGGAAGTGGGCATGGATGTCGTCTATGAGGGCATCCGCTTCACGCCGGCCGAGATTGCCGCACAGGCGAAGGAAGCCAAGGCGCATGTCGTGGGCCTGTCGATCCTTTCCGGCAGCCATCTTGATCTCGTGCGCGAGACGATTGCCGAGATGCGCAAGCAGGGGCTCGAGAACGTGCCGCTGGTCGTCGGTGGCATCATTCCGCCGGAAGATGCCCAGGCGCTGCGCCAGATGGGCGTTGCCCGCATCTACACGCCGAAGGACTTCAAGATCACCGGCATTATGGGCGACGTGGTGAAAGTGGTCGAGAAGGCGTGGCTCGCGACGGCCTGATGTAGCCGTCAGTTGCGCGGTTTAACCTCCGTGCGGATACAGGACATGGTTGCCGTTCGATTTCCTTCTTCACCATAGTCTATGTCACATTGGTAGTGCAGGCTTTCGCTCGCATCAGATGCGGCCTGCCCAGTTTCGAAAATGGAAAGGCCCGCAATCACGATGAAGATAAGCATCGAGACCAGCACGATGGCTGATGACATCGTAATCATCCGTCCGATCCGCGGATACCGTTTGTCATCGTCGCTACAGCCCTTAGCGTAGATATTCGAGGCGAGGCTGGTGACGCGTACACATTGAAGAACAGATACCAAGAGAAGCCCGAGGACAATCATGGCGAGAGTTCTCAGCTTCGGCTGCTCGTCGCCTAGGTACTGGAAGGCGAAAAAGGAGAGGCCAGCGATGAGAAGGCTCGCGGCCGAGATGAGCGAGCGGGCTGTGTTCACCCGTGTGTCTATGGCTTTGGCCGTGTCAGCGGGTATAGGCATCGTCTGTGCGTCCCTGAACCGCTAGGCTATGTCCAAAGGTCTGATCAATATCGGCGGACCTTGATCGAGCGGGCCCTGTCTCGGCAGCGTACCTCCGGTGTTGCCATTGCTGATGCAGTAGCCCCGGTCTTCAAGCCATGGACAGATTACGCCAGCAGCGCGTTGATAATCTCCTGCCTGGAAGGCTTCCACAAAGGTTGGCACTTCAGCGGCGTCATCGACCAAATCCTGATCAAGAAAAGCAAACTGGGCTCGGGCAATGCGTTGCCACCTCTGGTCACTGATCCGACCAAGCCCTCGCAGATTACGCGTGACCAGTTCTGCCACACTCCTGGCGAGCCCCTCGAAACCCTCTGGAGAGGATTTAAAAGTCGTCCTGTAGCGCGGTACGTTATGCTGCTTATCGGCGAAAAAAGCCGACAGGGCAGTTACCCGAACGTATTCGGCGCGTTTAACAGGCGTCAAAAGGAAGGTCTCAGCCAACTTTCCAGTCCCCAAACCGGCTATTCACTTATACGCCAAAATGGTCCGTAAGGCAATTAAAGGTTGAGCCGGTTGTGCGGTATGGCGCGGAACGCCTTAATGCCATGAAACTCTAGACGGTGTAAGGGAAGCCAAGTATGGGCGGCGCATTCGTACAATTCAGTCTGAGCGGGAGCCGGCATGGGACAGTTTGAACTCGGCTGGGAAGAATGGCTGGCGCTGCCGGATCTTGGGCTTCCTGCGATCAAGGCCAAGGTGGACACCGGCGCGAAGACCTCGGCGCTGCACGCCAGCGTGATCGAGCCATTTGGCCCCAGCACAAAACCCCAGGTGCGCTTCCTGATCCAGCCGAACCCGGCAGACCCGAGCCTTGAAATCACCTGCTCGGCGCGCGTGATCGACCGCCGCGAAGTGACCAGTTCGAATGGCGATACCGAGCTGCGCTATGTCATCGAGACCGATGTGCAGATGGGCAAGCGACGCTGGCCGATCCAGCTGACCCTGTCGAACCGCGAAAGCATGACCTATCGCATGCTGTTTGGCCGCGCCGCCATCCAGCCGGACATGATCGTCAATCCGAACGTCTCGTTCAGCCAGCCCGTGCTGGATTTTGCCCGCTATGGCAGCCTGCCCAAGCGTACGCCGGTGAAACGTCCCTTGCGCATTGCGCTGCTGACACGCGAGCCCAACAATTACTCGTCAAAGCGCCTGATGGAGGCGGCGGAGGCCCGCGGCCATGTCATCGAGGCGATTGATACGGCGCGCTGCTATATGCAGATCGGTACGCTGGACCCGGAAGTGCACTATGATGGCAAGGCGCTGGCGCGTTTCGATGCGGTCATCCCGCGCATTGGTGCGTCGATCACAGACTATGGCATGGCCGTGTTGCGCCAGTTCTCAAATACCGGCGCTTTCTGCCTGAACGGGGCAGGGGCCATTGGGCGTTCGCGCGACAAGCTGCTGGCGCACCAGTTGCTGGCCCGCGCCAAGATCGACATGCCGATCACGGCTTTTGCGCACAGCCCGAAGGACACAAAAGACCTGATCTCGCTCGCCGGAGGCGCGCCTGTGGTTGTGAAGCTGCTGTCCTCGACGCAGGGCAAGGGCGTTGTGCTGGCCGAGACACGAAAGGCCGCCGAGAGCCTGGTGGATGCATTCCGCGGCCTGGAGGCAAACTTCCTTGTCCAGGAATTCGTGGCCGAGGCGGCTGGCGCGGATACACGCTGCTTCGTTATCGGCAACAAAGTGGTTGGCGGCATGAAACGTCAGGCCGCCAAGGGCGAGTTTCGCTCGAACCTGCACAGGGGCGGCACGGCGAGCGCCGTGAAGCTGACCCCTGCAGAGCGTGAAGTCGCGCGCGATGCGGCGAAGGTGCTTGGCCTGCGTGTGGCGGGTGTTGACCTGTTGCACACCGAGGATGGCCCGAAAGTGCTGGAGGTGAATTCCTCGCCGGGTCTTCAGGGCATCGAGAGCGCGTCAGGCAAGGACATCGCCGGCATGATAATCGAGCATCTGGAGCGTCAGGTTCGCCCGCTCGCCAAGGTGCGCGAAACCACCGGACGGACCGGACGAACGGGGCGCCGCGTCAACGTGAACTGAACAACTTTCCGCGCTCGGTGATGAGAATGATCACGAGCGATGCGACGCCGAGGCAGACAAAGCCAAGCGTGACCGGGATGGTCGAGCCATTGTACTGGCTGGAAATGGCCATGCCGATGAGGCTCGCCACTGTCGTCGTGGCAAAGCCATAGGCGGCTGAGGCCGTGCCGGCGATTTTGCCCAGTGGTTCCATGGCGAGGGCGCTGAAGTTCGAGCCCATCAGGCCGAAGCAGCCGAAGCAGAGCGCGAAGACGGGGAAGAAAATATAGAGATGGTCGCCAAACACATAGGTCAGCAGTGACAGCAGCCCTGCGCCGATCGTGAAGATGAAGAGTGCTGTCTGGCTGATCCGGCGCATGCCGATCTTCTCGACGATGCGCGAGTTCAGGAAGTTGGCACAGGCGAGCGTGCCTGCAATGCCGGCGAACCAGAGGGCGAAGGTCTCGGTCTGGCCGAAGACCTCGCGGAAGATCTGCTCGGATGAGGCAATGAACGAGAAGAGCGCGCCGAAGATGACGCCCGATGCGCACATGTAGCCGAAGGTGACGCGCGATTTCACGATCTCGCCATAGGCTCCGATTGCGCGGGCGAGATTGAGCTCCATGCGGGCATTTTCCGGCAGTGTTTCCGGCAGTCGCATCCATGTCCACACGAACATGATCACACCGAACAGGGCGAGCACGAGGAAGATCGCCTCCCAGGGGGCGACGAACAGGACGAGCTGGCCGATACCGGGCGCGAGGATCGGCACGACCATGAAGATGGTCATCACCAGCGACATGAAGCGCGCCATCTGGCGTCCTGCGAAGAGGTCGCGCACGATCGACACGGCCACGAGACGCCCGCCTGAGGCGAAGACGCCCTGCGCAAACCGCATGACCAGCAGGGCATGGAAATCCCGCATCACGATGCACGCCAGGGCCGTGATGACATAGCCAATCAGCGCGATGAAGAGCGGGTTGCGACGGCCGAAACGATCGGAAATGGGCCCCCAGATGATCTGCGGCGCACCGAAGCCGAGCACGTAGGAGAAGATGATCATCTGCTGGCGGTTGTCGCTTTCCATGCCGGGCGCGGTGAGGCCGACAGCATGGGCGATCTGGTTGAGGGCGGGCAGCATGATGTCGATGCCGAAGGCGTTCAGCGCCATCAGGCCGGCAATCATCACGACGAGTTCGCTGCGCCCCGGCACCGGACGTTTGGCCCCGGGCAGGATGCCTGTTGGTGGAATGGCGGTGGGTTCTTGGTCGGCCATGGGCCCGCCTTTCCTGTCAGGTGCGGTTTGGGGGGAAGGACCCTATCTGGGCCAAGCCTTGCCGCTTGCCTAGGGGCGAATGCGCGAAAAATGTGCACCATGCAAAAACGCCGCCCTGGAAAGGGCGGCGTTTGAGGCGGGGTCGGGACAGATCAGGCCTCGGGGCGCTGGATCTGGGTGCCGAGGTTGAAGATGACCTGATCGGCGTCGAAGAAGGCCGGATCATCGGGTTTCGGGCCTTTGCCCATAACGATCTCGGCAGAGGCGACATATTTCGTGACTTCGCGATATTCCTGCGGGCCGTCCCAGAAGGGATCATAATAGCCCCAGCGCGATGCGTAGAAAGAGCGCGGATAGGCCCAGCGGCGGTAGGGGTCATAGAAGTAGCCGGCGCGAGGGCCGTAATAGCTATAGTCGAGATAGAAGTTGCTGTAGAAGGGCGAATAGCCTGTACCTGTCGGCACGACGCGGCTGTCCGCGTCTGTCGCGCGGTGAACAACGCGGAAATGGTCAAAGCCATTCTGCTTGGTCAGCTCTGCGGCGCGATAGAGCATGTAGGTTTCAACGGTCTTCCGGTCTGTCAGGCTGTTGCCTGCGAACTGGACCTGGAAGCGGTTGGATTCGATCTGCTGTTCCGAATAGCCGCTCTGTGTGTCGAGCGCGGCTTGATAGGGGGTCGCCGTCGTACAGGCGACAAGCATGGCGAGCGATGCAAGGCCGGCGGCAATCTTGGTAATTTGCATTTTGATGGTCCTCCTGAGGGGAGCTGGTTACCCTCAATGTAAGCCAATCCCGCCTGAACGCCAGTTGAACTGGCAGGTTCCAGCTCTCCCATTTGTCATATGACAATCACGTTTTCGGGAACTAGCCTGTGATGTGGGGCATTCCGTGACTACGAGGAGGCGCCATCATGCCAGAAGTAATGCGTAGCTTCAGAACCCGTCTTGGCCTGATTTCGGCAGCTCCCTTGTTACTGGCGGCCTGCAGCGGTGGAAGTGATGGCGGCAATGGGCCCGCGCCAACGCCGACCCCTGCCAACCGTACGCCAGTCTTCACATCATCGCCCACAGCCAGTGTCGATGAGAACACCACGGGCACACTCTATACGTTTGCCGTATCGGACCCGGATGGTGATGATGTTTCCGTCTCGGTCGTTCCCGGGGGCGACGAGGCGGCCTTCAACATTGATACGACGGCCGGCACGATCAGTGCCGCGACACAGCTCGACTTCGAAGCGCCTGCGGATGCCAATGGCGACAATGTCTACAACATAACACTCGAGGCACGCGACCCGGGCGGGCTCACGGCGCAGCTGGACCTCGAAATCACGGTGAATGACGTGGTCGAGGGCATGACGGTCGCCCGCGTTGGCACGGGCTTCACCCAACCGCTCTACCTTGCAGGCCTGCCGGGCACGACGCAGGTCGTCGTGCTTGAGAAGGGCGGACGCATTCGCGTGCTGGACCCGGCGACAGGCGCAATCGATCCGGTCGATTTCCTTGATGTATCCGGCGAGACATCCGCGGCCGGGGAAGGGGGGCTTCTGGGCCTGGCCTTCTCGCCGGATTTTGCCACTGACCGGACCTTCTACATCAACATGACCAATAATACGGGCGACACGGAAATCCGGCGCTACCAGATGTTCTCAGGTTCGCTGACACAGGCCGATCCGGCAACGGCTGACGTGATACTGACATTCGACCAGCCGCAGGCGAACCATAATGCCGGCTGGATCGGCTTTGCGCCGGACGGGCTGCTGGTTGTGCCGACCGGTGATGGAGGCGGCGCGGGCGATCCGAACGGCTATGCCCAGAACCCGAATTCGCTGCTGGGCAAGATCCTGCGCATTGATGTGAGCGGCGATGATTTTCCCACGGATGATGCGCGCGACTATGCGATCCCGCCGGGCAATGCCTTTGCCGGAGCTGCAGGGCGGCCCGAGATTTTTGCGCTTGGCTTGCGCAACCCGTTCCGCTGCAGCTTCGATGAAGTGACGGGAGACCTGTTCATCGGCGATGTCGGGCAGGACGCTATCGAGGAAGTCGACCGGCTGAGCATGTCCGATGGCGGCACGAATTTCGGCTGGAACATCCAGGAGGGCACGCAGGACTATGGCGGCGCAGACCGTACCGATCTTGTCGATCCCGTGATCGAATACTCGCATGGCAGCGGGATGACACAGGGGCAGTCCATAACGGGGGGCTATGTCTACCGGGGCGATCTGGAGCTGATCAAAGACCATTATGTGTTTGCGGATTTTGTCTCGAATAATGTCTGGGCCGTGCCAGTGGATGATCTCGGCCCAGACCGCACCATATTCGGCAGTGAATTCCTGCGCATCAACGGATCGCTGAGGCCCGAGACGGGCACGGTGGAAAGCATTTCCAGCTTCGGCGAGGACAATGAGAGCAATCTCTATATCGTCTCCATTCTGGGAGACGTGTTCCGCATCGAGGCCGAACAACCCTGATCCCGCACAGAAAAAAGGGCGGCCTCGCGGGCCGCCCTTGATCGTGTCCGTATCTCAAACCTGACGGATCAGGCGGCCTTGTAGCCGATGACAGCTTTGGTCTCGAGGAATTCCTCGAAGCCAAGCTCGCCCCATTCGCGGCCATTGCCCGACTGGCCGTAGCCGCCGAACGGCGCGGAGAAGTCAGGGTTCGCACCGTTGACCAGGATCTGGCCGGCGCGGATCTTGTTGGCCACTTCATTGGCTTCCTTTTCAGGGCCCTGAACATAGCCGGCCAGACCGTAGACCGTGTCATTTGCCATCGAGATGGCATCTTCCAGCGTGTCGTAAGGCAGGATGCAGAGCACCGGGCCGAAGATTTCCTCGCGGGCGATGGTCATGTCATTGGTGACATCCGCAAAGACGGTCGGACGGGTGAAGTAGCCCTTGTTGAAGCCTTCCGGACGGCCCGTGCCGCCTGCGACCAGCGTGGCGCCTTCGTCGATGCCCTTCTGGATCAGGTCCTGGACCTTCTGGAACTGGCTGCCGTTCGAAATCGGGCCGATGGCGCCGGGCGTTGCTTCGCCGGGCATCATGACCTTGACCGATTCTGCAGCGGCCTTGGCGATCTTGATCGCGTCAGCCTGCTGGTCCTTCTGGACGAACATGCGCGACGGGGCGTTACAGGACTGGCCTGTATTCGTCATCATCTGGCGCACGCCGCCACCGACAGCTTTTTCAAGGTCAGCCGTCGGTAGGACGATGTTCGGCGACTTGCCGCCGAGTTCCTGGGCAACGCGCTTTACGGTGGGTGCAGCGGCTTGGGCCACCAGCACGCCGGCGCGTGTCGAACCGGTGAAGCTCATCATGTCGACATCCGGGTGAGCCGAAAGAACGGCGCCCACGTTCGGGCCGTCGCCGTTGACGAGGTTGAACACGCCTTTTGGCACGCCGGCTTCATGCAGGATTTCAGCGAAGATCAGCGCATCAAGCGGCGCGATTTCGGAAGGTTTCAGGACCATGGTGCAACCGGCCGCAAGGGCTGGAGCCACTTTACAGGCGATCTGGTTGAGCGGCCAGTTCCATGGCGTGATGAAACCGCAGACGCCGATCGCTTCCTTGCGCAGGAGCGTCGTGCCTTTCAGTTCTTCCCACTCATAGCTGCGCAGGATGGCGGCTGTTGTGGCGAAGTGGCCCATGCCGGCCGGAACCTGCGCTGCGTTTGCGAGCCACATGGGCGCGCCCATCTCGTCGGAAATGGCGCTGGCAAGGTCCGGAATGCGCTTCTGGATACCGGCCGTGATCTTGTCGAGCAGGTCAGCGCGATATTCGACGCTGGTCTGCGAGAAGGACGGGAAAGCGGCCTTGGCGGCGGCAACAGCCTTGTCGACATCGGCTTTCGAGCCGAGCGAGATGCGCGCAAAGGGTTCTTCGGTTGCGGGATTCTCGACGTCGAGCGTACGCGGCTCGACCGGATCGACCCATTCACCATTGATGTAGAACTTGAGATAATCTTTCATAGGCGTGAGCCTCCCTGTGGTGTCCGTTGTTCTTGCCGGACTATAGGTGACGTGTGCGTCACCGGCGAGTCCTGACGCAAAGGAAATCTGGTTAGTAACAAGGAATTCATCAAGGGCAGGGCTGGGACCTAGCGCTTCATGCCGCCCAATATGCCGCGCAGGATATAGCGGGTGATCTCGCGTGTGGCCGTGCGGGCCGCCTGCTTGCCGGCTGCCTCGATCGGGGTCTGGCGGCGCGACCGGGTCGATTTTGCACGGGTTTTCTTCTTGGCGAGCGCTTCTGCTGCCTTGGCTTCCTTCGCAGCGAGCTTTTCGGCCTGCTCGGCCGCTTCGGCTTCCTTCTCTTCCAGGATCTCGTAGGCGGACTCCCGGTCGATCACTTCGTCATACTTGCCGGCAAAGGGGCTGTCCTTCTGCACGGCCGCCCGTTCCGCGTCCGTTGCGGGGCCAAGACGGGAGGAAGGCGGGCGGACCATCGTGCGCTGCACGATCGACGGTGCGCTCTTGGTATCGAGCGTCGAGACGAGCGCCTCGCCCGTGCCGAGCTGGGTGATGAGTTCCTCCGTGTCGAAGGCCGGGTTCGGCCGGAAGGATTCGGCGGCCGCCCGCACGCCCTTGCGCTCGGCCGGTGTATAGGCGCGCAGGGCATGCTGCATCCGGTTGCCGAGCTGGGCGAGCACGCTCTCGGGCAGGTCGCGCGGGTTCTGGGTGACGAAGAAGACGCCGACGCCCTTGGAGCGGATCAGGCGCACGACCTGTTCGATCTTCTGCATCAGGGCAGGGGGGGCGTCATTGAAAAGGAGGTGGGCTTCGTCGAAGAAGAAGACGAGTTTCGGTTTGTCCGGATCGCCGACTTCCGGCAGGCGCTCGAACAGTTCCGACAGGAGCCAGAGCAGGAACGTGGAATAGAGCTTCGGGCTGTTGATGAGCTTGGTGGCGTCCAGCACGTTGACATAGCCGCGCCCGTCGCGCGTCGTGCGCATCAGGTCTTCCAGATCCAGCGCAGGCTCGCCGAAGAAATGTTCGGCGCCTTCACGTTCGAGCATCAGCAGGTTGCGCTGCACGGCGCCGAGCGAGGCAGCGGCGACATTGCCATAGGACTGGCTGATCTCGTCGCGCACTTCTTTTTGCGACAGGTGCAGCAGCAATTTGCGCAGGTCCTTCAGGTCCAGCAGCAGGAGCTGGTTGTCGTCTGCATATTCGAAGGCGATGTTGAGCACGCCTTCCTGCGCATCGGTCAGGCCCATCAGGCGCGACAGGAGGAGGGGGCCCATCTCGGAAATGGTCGCGCGGATAGGGTGGCCGTTTTCGCCGAACACGTCCCAGAAGATGGTCGGGGCGGCGGCATAGCCAAAGTCTTCCAGACCGATCAGTTCAGCGCGGGCGACGAGCTTTTCGTGCAGTTTGTGGTCGGCGCTGCCGGCAACGCATATGCCCGAGAGATCGCCCTTCACGTCGGCGCAGAAGACGGGCACGCCTGCATCGGAAAAGCCCTGCGCGAGGATCTGCAGGGTCACGGTCTTGCCGGTGCCGGTTGCGCCGGCAACAAGGCCGTGACGGTTGGCCACTTTCAGCAGCATCTCCTGGGCTGTGTTCGGTGTTCCCGTGCCGTCTGCGTCAGCGCCGCCGATGAAAAGTGCGTCCGTCATGTTGGCCATTTCTCCCCTGATGCGGAGCGGACGCTAGTGGTTTCACAGGATTCGGCAAGGCCCCCACTGAGCTTGGCTGCCATCCGGGAAGGGCGTGGCTTGACGCCGGGCAAGGCTGCTTCCAACCTGTAATTCTAACGGGGGCCCCTGCATGGATCGCGCGACCAAGACCGGCATCTGGATCATTGCAACCGGCGTGATCATCACCTTCCTCTATTTGGGGCGGGGTATCCTTTCGACATTTGCCATGGCGGTGTTCCTGTTCCTCGTGATCGAGGGCTTTGCGCGCATGATCGACAACTGGTCGCATTCGATGCGCCGGAGTGCGGCGCGGGCCGTCGCCATCCTCATCGTGCTTGGCGGCTTTGTCGGCTTCATCGCGCTGCTCGCCAATGGCGTGTCTCAGTTCGGGCGCGATGCGGCGGAGTATGAGGAGAAGATCAACGGCCTGATCCAGGACGCCTACAGCCTGGTGAACATGGATAATGCGCCGACGCTGACCCATCTCATGTTCAATGAGGGTGGCCAGCGCTTCTTCGCCACGATTGCCAATGCCACCGGCGACCTCTCGGGCGACCTGATGCTGATCTTCATCTATGTCGCATTCCTGTTCCTGGCCCAATCCGGCTGGACCCGGAAGCTGGACAATATTTTCCCGAATTACGAGAAGCGCACGATGGTGCGCGAGGTTGGCGACGAGGCGCGTCGCGGCATCGAGACCTACCTCTGGACCCAGACGGTAATCTCGGCGCTGATCACGGCGCTGACCTATGTGTCGCTGCTGCTGCTGGGCGTGCAGAATGCACTTTTCCTCGCGGCGCTGATTTTCGTGCTGAACTATATACCGACCGTCGGGTCGATCGTGGCTGCGCTCGTGCCACCGCTCTTCGCGCTGGTGCAGCCGGATATACCGGCCTGGATACCGGGCGCGCCGCCCCAGGATATCTACATCTACGCGGCCATCGTCTTCGGCATTGTCAGCTTCTGGCAGTTTTCGATCGGAAATTTCATTCAGCCGCGGATGATGGGAGATTCTTTGAACCTTTCCGCTTTGGTTGTATTGCTGGCGCTTGCGATCTGGGGTGTGCTCTGGGGCATACCCGGCATGTTCCTGTCGGCGCCGCTGACTGTGTTGATGATGATACTGTTTGCGCAATCTCAGGCCACCCAGTGGATTGCGATCCTGCTTTCGGCCGACGGTAACCCGCAAGGAATAACCGATCCCAAGATGTCAGCCCCAACTGTCAAAGTTGATAGCGAAAACATTTGAAGTATGGCATCGCGCAGCTTCCGAATTGACTGCATGCTTCGCAGTGAACTCTTCATGGTTTTTAATGTAGCAATACCAGCGGCAACCCTTGTCTTCCAAAGATAAGGCCCGAAATTAACAAGATCAGGCCTCCGCGTGCGTCCCCCCACCCAGCCTGCGGAAAGCCTGTAGGGCCCGTCGGACACGTCCCCGTTCGGCGGGCCCGCCTTATTTGGCATCCCGTGCATTTGAAATTGCCCCGGAGGCAGAAAGTTCCATTTGTAACAGGCCATTGAAGGTCGCTCCGGTGCACGTTACACCGGGTCGGATAGTCTTCACTGCCAGTGAGCGAAAATCCCATGTCCCGAACACCGTCCAAGGTCGACCCGCTTCAGCAATTGCTCAAGCAGGTGAAAGTGGAATCCAGCAATGAAGACCTGACCGGCCTGACAGAGGCTGATCTCATGTCCCTCGCCGAAGGGCTCTGGACCTGGGCAAGCGATATTGCACCTGACACGCAGGATGCGCGCGTTGTGCGCGACCCTGTTGGGGCAAAAGGTCCCCTGCAGCGCTCCGTTCTGGAAGCGGTCGGGCCGGACATGCCCTTCCTGGTGGATTCGCTTCTGGCCGAGTGCGCGGCTGAAGGTCATGAGGTCAAGGCGCTCTTCCATCCGATCGTGAAGATGGATGATGGCCGGGTTGTTTCCGTGATCCAGATTCATTTGCCGCCGATGACGCCGGCTGAAGCAAAACGTCTGACCGAGGGCGCGCGCATAACGCTGAGCGACACGCGTCAGGTTGTCAGCGACTTCGAGCCGATGAAGGAGCGCATGCGGGCCGAAATCCGGAATATCGCCGAGCAGCAAAATCACGCTGCGGACGACCGGGCTGAATCCATCGCCTTCCTTGAATGGCTGCTGGAAGAGCATTTCGTTTTCTTCGGCTGCCGGGAGTATCGCTTCGAAACCGATGCCGCCGGCAAGGTCCTGCCCGAAGAGCCGATCATGGTCGAAGGCTCCAATCTTGGCATCCTGCGCGACGAGCAGCTCAACGTGCTCTCGCCCGACAGCGAGCCGCTCGTTCTGACGCCCGAGATCGGTGAGCTTCTGGCCGAGCCATTCCCAATGTTCGTGGCCAAGTCGACGCTTGTCAGCCGTGTCCATCGCCGCGTGAAGTGCGACTATATCGGCGTCAAGAAATATGACGCCGAGGGCAGGGTGAACGGCGAGGTCCGCTTCCTCGGCCTGTTCACGGCTGAGGCTTATGATGAAACAGCGCGCTCCATCCCGTTCGTGCGCCGCCGTGTGAAGAAAGTGATCGAGGCTTCCGGCGCAACGCCCGGTGGCCATACCGAGAAGACCATCGCGAACCTCTTGGAAACCTGGCCGCGCGACGAGCTGTTCCAGACCCATTCACGCACCCTGACACCGATGATCGTCGGCGCCATGCACCTTGTGGGCCGCCCGCGCACGCGCCTCTTCCTGCGCCGTGACCAGTTTGACCGCTTCGTGACCGCCATCGTGTTCGTGCCGCGTGAGGCCTACGACACCAATTTGCGTATACGTATCGCAGAGGTGCTGACGCGCGCCTATGAGGGCACGCTTGAAAAATTCCAGCCCTATTTCGACACCGGTCCTCTGGCCCGCGTGCATTTCGAGGTTTCACTCAACCGCGACCATCCCGAGCCGGACGCCGCAGAGCTCGAACGCGAGATTGCCGCGCTGGCACGGACCTGGGACCAGGGCTTCCGCGAGGCCATCATGGCCAGCCCGCTCGCTGACGCTGACCGCGATGGCGGGCGCGCTTTCCTGGGTGCCTTCAACGCCGCCTATCGCGAAGCCTTCCCGCCAGCCGAGGCGCTGCGCGATGTGATGACGATGGCGGGCCTGCACGCCGCGACGCCCGTCCTTGCCCGCGCCTTCCGCCTCGACGGCGACGCCGATGATGCCGTTCGTGTGAAGATCTATGCCCGCAAGGGGGCGATCCCCCTGTCGCGCTGCGTGCCCGTGTTCGAGAACATGGGCCTGTTCGTGAACTTCGAGACCGGTTATCCGGTTCGCCCTTCGGAGAAGCCGGCTGCCGATGCGCCGGACACGTACTGGATCCACTCGCTATCCATGCAGTCGGTCACGGGCGATGTCGTTGACCTTGAAAAACTGGCGCGGGGATTTGAAGACGCCTTCGTCGCCGTGTGGAGCGGCCTTGCCGAGAATGACGGCTTCAACCGTCTCGTCCTCTGTGCCGGTGCCAGCTGGCGCGAAGCGGCGCTGATGCGGGCCCTCTCCGCCTATCGTCGCCAGTCGGGCCTCGACCAGCCGCAGGACGTGCAGGAGGATGCGCTCGCCGCCCATCCGAAAATCGTGCGCCTCTTGCTTGACCTCTTTGCCGCGCGGTTCGACCCGTCAGCCCATGAAGGGCTCGATGCGCGCCGATACGCAACCGCCGAGATACGCTCCGCAATCGAGGCAGCGCTCGCAGACGTGGCGACGCTGACCGATGACCAAATCCTCCGCCGCCTGACAGACCTTGTCTTCGCCCTGCAGCGGACCAATTTCTACCAGGTCGATGCAGACGGCCGCCCGCTCTCCTTCATCAGTTTCAAGGTCGCCAGCCGCGAGCTGGAGGACCTGCCGGACCCCAAGCCCTATCGCGAGATTTTCATGTCGAGCCCGCAGGTCGATGGCGTGCACCTGCGCTTCGGCCCTGTCGCGCGCGGCGGCCTGCGCTGGTCGGACCGCGCTGCGGACTATCGCACCGAAGTGCTGGGCCTCGTGAAAGCGCAGCAGGTCAAGAACGCGGTCATTGTGCCGGTTGGCTCGAAGGGCGGCTTCTTCCCGAAACAGCTGGCTGACCGGTCTGACAGAAATGCCTGGTTCGAGAGCGGGCGCGATGCCTACAAGCAATTCATCACGGCGCTGCTGGAGCTGACCGACAATCTCGATGGCGCGAACGTGCTCCATCCGCAAAATACGGTCATCTGGGACGGTGAAGACCCGTATCTCGTCGTCGCCGCCGACAAGGGCACGGCGACCTTCTCCGACACGGCCAACGCAATCAGCGAAGCGCATGGCTTCTGGCTGGGCGATGCGTTCGCCTCCGGCGGCTCTGTCGGTTACGATCACAAGAAAATGGGCATCACGGCGCGCGGCGCCTGGGAAGCCGTCAAACGCCACTTCCGCGAAATGGGCAAGGATATCCAGACCGAGCCTTTCACTGTGATCGGCGTGGGCGACATGAGCGGCGACGTGTTCGGCAACGGCATGCTCCTGTCACCGGAAATCCGTCTGATGGCGGCGTTCAACCATATGCACATCTTCGTCGACCCGAATCCGGGCGACTCGGGCAAGAACCTTGCCGAGCGCCAGCGCCTGTTCGACATGCAGGGCTCCAGCTGGTCCGACTACAACACAGACCTGATCTCCAAGGGCGGCGGCATCTTCCCCCGCACCGCCAAGTCCATCCCGCTCAGCGATGAGATGAAGGCCATGACGGGCCTCAACAAGGAGGCCGTCACCCCGGACGAACTGATCCACGCCCTCTTGAAAACCGAGACCGACCTGCTCTGGTTCGGCGGCATCGGCACCTATGTGAAAGCCAGCAGTGAAACCCACGCCGAGGCGGGCGACCGGTCAAGCGATGCGTTCCGTGTGAGCGGGCGTGATCTCAAGGCGAAAGTCATCGGGGAAGGGGCGAACCTTGGCCTCACGCAGGCGGGCCGTATCGAGTTTGCCCAGAATGGCGGGCGCATCAACACCGATGCCATCGACAACTCGGCCGGCGTCGACAGTTCCGACCATGAGGTCAATATCAAGATCCTCGCGGCCGAGGCCATCCGCATCAAGTCCCTCAAGGCGAATGACCGCAATGGCCTGCTCGCCGAGATGACCGATGATGTGGCCGCCCATGTGCTGCGCCACAATTACGACCAGACCGCCGCCCTGTCGCTGGCCGAAGCGAGCGCCGCAGCCGACCATGAAGCGCTTGAGCGCCTGATGGTCTATCTTGAAGAACGCGGCGTTTTGAACCGGCCACTGGAAGGCCTGCCAAGTTCCGCGCAGATGCGCGTGCGCCAGGAGCAGGGCCAATTCCTGACCCGGCCCGAACTTGCCGTGCTCCTGGCCTGGTCCAAGATCGTGCTGATCGACGACGTGGTCGCTTCCGACATTCCGGACGATCCGTATTTCGAAAGCGTGCTGACCTCCTATTTTACCCACCCGATCGATACCTATGGCGAGGCGATCAGCAACCACCGCCTCAAGCGGGAAATCATCGCGACCGTCATCGCCAACCGCTCGCTCGACATGGCGGGCCCTGTGCCGCTGCTGCGCTTGCGCGAAATGTCGGGCGGCGACAGCGCGGCCACTGTGCGCGGACTGGAAGCGGCCCGCGCGGTGCTCGACTTCGACGCCTTCCGCCGCGAAGTCGACAGCCTCGACAATGAAGTTCCCGCCGACCTCCAGATCGACCTGCGCATGCAGGCGATGCAGGCCATGAACGAGGCGGCCACCTGGTTTGTCCGCATGCGCCCGGGCATGTCCGTTGGAGATGCGGTTGCCGAGTCTCACGTCCCGCTCAATGAACTGAAAGCAGCTTTGGCTTCGGTGCATTCGCCCTATCCGGCATCGCGTATCGAGCGGGCGACACGCGCCTTCATCAAGCGCGGCGCACCCGAAGCGCTTGCCCGCTGGGCCGCAGCCATGAGCAATTTCGCACAAGGCCTTGTCGTCACCGATCTGGCAAAAACAGCTTCCATTGCGGTGGAAGAGGCAGCCTACGCCTTTTACGCCCTCGGCGACTCGCTGCGGCTCGACCGCCTGCGCGATAGCGCAACGGAAGGACTGGAAAAGGCTGGATACTGGGACCGCGTTGCGGGACGGCGGTTGGTCAGCGAGCTGGTGCGCCTGCAAGCCTCTGCAGCAAGTGATGCGATTGCAGCCGGCGGTATCGATGCCTGGCTCGCCGACAAGCTCGAGGCGCGTCGCCAATTGATCGCGACGCTCGGCACGCTCTCCAAGGGCAAGGACTGGTCCTTCGCAAAGTTCACCCTGTCGACAGACGCGGTGCGGCAATTCATGGGCCGGTAAGGGCTGGCGAGTTATACACAGGGCAGAAGTGCGCGGGATAGCGGCCGATAAGGCTTCGCTTGACGGGCGCAGGCAGCCTGTTGTGAGTGTATGCGACCATGAAACGGCTCTACCATTGGCCCCTTGATCCAGCCGGACGGCTGGTCCGCCTCGTGCTCGCCGAGAAGGGCGAAGCCTTCGAACTGTTTGAATCGACGCCCTGGGCGCCGCACCCTGATGTCGCCGCACTGGCCTATGGTGCCGTCGCGCCAGCTTTGGTCGAAACCTTGCCGACCGGACGCCTCTTTGCCTGTGGCACGCGGGCCATCTGCGAACAGATGGAAGAGATCAAGCCGGCGCCCGCCCTCCTGCCGACAGACCAGAACGAGCGCGCCGAGGCCCGCCGCCTCTGGGCCTGGGTCGAGGCCGGCTGCGAGGAAGTGACCGACAAGCTGCTGACCGAGCGCGTGATGCAATGGGTGCGACGCGACCGCCAGCCGGATTCGGAAAAGCTGCGCCGCGGCGCCCATGCGCTGCGCGGGCGGCTCACCTTCCTGAATGGCATGGTGGAGATGAACGGCTATCTGGCGGGCCGTACGCTGTCGCTGGCCGACCTCTGCGCGGCAGCGCACCTCTCGGCCTATGACTATTTCGGCGATGTGGAATGGAACGCGGTGCCGGACCTCAAGACATGGTATGCACGTATCAAGTCCCGCCCAAGCTTCCGGCCGTTGCTGAGCGACCGGATCGAGGGTACGCGACCTGTCTCCCATTATGCCGATCTCGACTTCTGATCCCCTAGCCCGTTCGCCCGAAGCTTTCCTCAAAGACACGGCGCGTTCGATAGGTTTCGACAGCGTCCGCATCACGCGGGCCGATGAGCCTTGGGCGGCCGGTGAACGGCTCGAGGCTTTCGTCGCAGACGGTCGCCATGGACAGATGGAGTGGATGGAAACGACGCTGGAACGCCGCAAGGCGCCGACCGCCATGTGGGCCGGGGCAAAGTCGGCTGTTGTCGTTGCATTGAACTATGGCCCTGGCATCGACCCGATGGAGCTGCTCGCCGAGCGTAGCGTCGGAAACATCTCCGTCTATGCGCGGGGGAGGGACTATCACGACCTCGTCAAGTCGCGCCTGAAACAGCTCGCCCGCGCCTTCGTGGCAGAGACGGGCGCTGAGGTGAAAGTCTTCGTCGACACCGCGCCTTTGATGGAAAAGCCGCTCGCGGCCAAGGCGGGCATGGGCTGGCAGGGCAAGCACACAAACCTCGTCAGCCGCGAACTCGGCTCATGGTTTTTCCTCGGCGTGATGCTGACAGCAGCAGAGCTGCGGCCGGATGCAACAGAGACAGATCATTGCGGCTCCTGCCGCGCCTGCCTTGATGTATGCCCGACGCAGGCTTTCCCGGCGCCCTACCAGCTTGATGCGCGCCGCTGCATCTCCTACCTCACCATTGAGCATGCCGGGCCCATCCCGCGCGAATTCCGCGCCGCCATGGGCAACCGCATCTATGGCTGCGACGATTGCCTCGCTGTTTGCCCATGGAACAAGTTTGCCGAAGCCGCCTCGGAAGCCGCGCTCCATGCCCGCGCCGAACTGAAGACGCCGGGCCTCGATGAACTTGCCGCGCTGGATGATGCCACCTTCCGCGAAGTCTTCTCCGGCTCACCGATCAAGCGTAGCGGCCGGACGCGTTTCGTGCGCAATGTCTGCGTGGCCATCGGCAATTCCGGAGATGCGCGCCTTGTGCCATCACTGCTCAGCCTGTTGGACGATGAAGCGGCTGACATTCGCGGTGCAGCCATCTGGGCGCTCGCGCGTCTTGATCCTGACAGATTTGAGGCCGAGAAGGCCGCGCGGATGGTGGAAGAGACCGATCCGTGCGTCATGGCGGAATGGGAAGGGGCAGCATGACCTACGCAAACGGACACGGAACGGACTCAAAAGGGCCCGTCCGCGTATGGCTTGGTCGCCTCGTAAAGCTCCTTGCGGGCCTGTTCGTGGCCTTTCATGTCTATGCACTGCTGCTCAAGTTCGTCCCGGTCCCAGGCACAATACTCATGGCCCAGCGCGCCATTGGCGGCGAGAGCCTGCGCCGTGACATCACCCCCATCGAAGACATATCGCCTTACCTCGTCAGTGCAGTCATTGCTGCAGAAGACACCCGCTACTGCGAGCATCATGGCGTCGATCCGGAAGCCATCGAAAAGGCCATCGACGAATACCAGCGCGGCCGCAAAGCCCGCGGCGCGTCCACCATTACCCAGCAGACCGCCAAGAACGTCTTCTTCTGGAATGGCGGCGGCGCCCCCCGCAAGGCCGGCGACATGTGGATGGCCACCTTCATAGACTACACATGGGGCAAGCGCCGCGTGATGGAGGCCTATCTCAACGTGGCCGAATGGGGCGACGGTATCTTTGGTGCTGAGGCGGCTGCACAAGCCCGGTTCGGCAAGCCAGCCTCGAAACTGACAGAGCGCGAAGCGGCGCTCCTGGCGGCTGTGCTGCCGAGCCCGAACAAGTGGCGCGTTGACCCGCCGGGGCCTTATGTTTCCAAGCGGGCAGGCACGCTGCAGGCGCGCATGCGCGTCGTGCGCAACCAGGGGCTCGATGCCTGCGTCTTCGGTGACAAGCGTCCGGCCGCGCTGCCGCCCGTTAAGGGCCAGCCTGCGCCAGCGCCGGAAGTCATGCCGGACCTGCCGCCGGATCCCGAGCCGCAGCCGGAAGATACCCAACCGGATGCGCCGGTGGCGAATGATGATCCGCTGAATGATGTGCTTGATGCGGCCGACCAGTCCTTTTCGCAGCCCGCACCTGATGTGACGGACGAGCCTGAGCCGTTCACCGAGCCTGACGTGGCGCCTGTCCCGCAGGAAGAAACGCCCTCAGAGCCGACTGCGCCCCAGGAGGCCGGTCCGACGGACCTGCGCCCGCGCAATGATCTTGGATTGGACCCTGAGCCGGAGCCGGACAGCCCGCCGCAATAGGGCAGGCTGTCCTGGCGGACTAGACCGGGTCGTAAGGGAAGACGCTGGCCGACGCGCCAAGGCCGAAAAAGCTGCCCTGCATGGCGGGGAAGGCTTGATCGATGATGCTCTCAGGCGTCCAGCCTTCCATCCTTGCAACCGATTTGATCGGGCGGGGCTGGTCGCAGAGGATGACCTCGTTACCGCGCACGATGAAGATCTGGCCGCTCACGGTCTTCGCCTTGTCGGCGCAGAGGGCGATGGCGAGCTGGGCGACCTGGTCTGCACGCATGGAATTCTTGATCCGCTCGACGCGCTGGGCGCCGGCCTCGTCCTTCACCGGGATCGAGGCAATCATGCGCGTCCATGCAAAGGGCGCGATGACGTTGGAGCGAATGTTCTTGCGCTCACCTTCCATGGCAATGATGCGCGAGAGGCCCACGATGCCCATCTTGGCAGCGGCATAGTTCGCCTGGCCAATATTGCCGATGATGCCGGACGTGGACGTGAACAGCACGAACGAGCCGCTTTCCTTTTCCCGGAAGAGTTCAACGGCGGCGCGGGTGACGTTGAAGCTGCCGCGCAGGTGAACGTCGATCACGCTGTCCCAGTCGGATTCGCTCATCTTGTGGAACATGCCGTCGCGCAGAATGCCGGCCGGGTTGATGATCGAGTCGAGCGTGCCGTAGGTGTCCTTCGCCTGTTCGATCATGCCCTGCACGGCTTTCATGTCGGTCACGCTGTCGGAGTTCGACACGGCCTCGCCACCGGCCGCGCGGATTTCAGCCGCGACCTTCTCGGCCGGGCCGGCATCGCCTTCGTCACCGCCTGACAGGCTGCCGCCGAGATCGTTGACCACAACCTTGGCGCCTTCGCGGGCTGCCAGCAGGGCTGTCTCGCGCCCGATACCGTTGCCGCCGCCGGTGACCAGCACCACTTTTCCGTCAAGAACGCCCATTTTCGTTAATCCTCCGAATTTTCCATGTGATTGACGGGCACCCTAGATACCGCCAAGCAATGTTCAAGGTTTGAAACGCGAATTGAGGAAGGCTAAGGCTGGGGCATGACAAAGACATTTAAAGCTGTGATTTGGGATTTCGGGGGCGTTTTTACCTCCTCTCCCTTCGATGCCTTCACCCGCTACGAGGAAGAAAAAGGCCTGCCGAAGGACTTTATCCGCTCGGTCAATGCCGTGAATCCGCTGGAAAACGCATGGGCATTGCTTGAACGCAGCGAAGTGGACGCGGCCGGTTTTGACGGGATGTTCCGCGATGAATCTGCCGCCCTCGGGCATGAAGTGCCGGGCCGCGACGTCTTGTCCCTCCTGTCCGGCAGCTTGCGTCCACGCGTCGTGGAGGCCCTGAAAGTGTGCAAGGCCAAGGGCAAGGTCGGCTGCATCACGAATAATGCGCCGATCGGGAAGGGGGCCTCAATGACCAATGACGCCCAGAAGGCAGCTGATCTGGAAAAAGTCTTCGCCATGTTCGATCACGTCATCGAAAGCTCGAAGCTTGGCATCCGCAAGCCGGACCCGCGCATCTATGCGCTGATGTGTGAAGCACTGGACGTGGACCCGGCCGATTGCGTCTATCTCGATGACCTCGGCATCAACCTCAAGCCCGCCCGCCAGATGGGCATGACGACGATCAAGGTGCTCGGCGAAGACCAGTTGCTCGCCGATCTTGAGGCCGCTACCGGCTATGTGCTGGCGTAAGGCGGTCTTCGCGGCGGCGGCGCTCGCCCTCGCCGGGTGCAGCCAGGGCAGCGACGCGCCAGAGCCGGCCATACCAGACGAGAGCCTGACGCAGTCTCCGCAACCGGCCGCTCCGGTCGAAATCACGCAGACCGTCAGCGCCACGCGCGACCTGCTGCTGAAATATGCCGCTCAGGGATCGCTGACCAAGCTGGCGCGTCTCGCCGACCAGAGCGATGGCTTCATTTCCAATTTCAATGGCCAGCCGCATCAGGAATTCTGGGACCTGCTGCGCCGCACCGGGCTCGACCCGAACCTGAAATTGCGTGAATTGCTGGGCCAAGCGCCCGGTTTGCGTGTTGTCGACGGGGAACGCTGGTATGTCTGGCCTGCGCTCGCCGCACGCGATGCCAATGAACTGATCCCGGAAAAGCTGTCCTTCCAGGATCGCAAGCAATTGCGGGAACTTATCGGCGAAGACGGGATTGCCCTTATACGAGCCGGCAAAGGCTATCCGGGCATGCGCACCGCAATCGCGGAAGATGGACGCTGGGTCTATTTCGTACTCGGACTCGACGGAGAGGAATGAATACATGACAGGCAAGATCGGCGCGAGCGCCGCACTGGAACAACTCACGGGCTGGACGCAAGGCAAAGGCGACCGCGACGTGATCGAGAAGACCTATAAATTTGCCGACTTCAAGACGGCGTGGGCCTTTATGACCAGCACCGCCATCAAGGCGGACGGCATGGATCACCATCCTGAATGGTTCAATGTGTACAACAAGGTCGAAGTGACCCTGACCACGCATGACGTTGATGGCGTTTCGCCAAAGGATGTCGAGCTTGCAGGTTACATGGACGCCTTGGCCGCCAAGCTAGGCTAAGCGCGAAAGTGTCAGCTTCCCACGGCGGATTTGCGAGGACTGTATGGTGAAGCGATGTCATCATCCGACAGATCTGTCAGGGCCTGCGACGGGTCGAGATGTCGTATGCCCTTCTTTTCATGCACCCGGGTCAGGGCGGCCATGAGTTCGTGCTCGATGATTGGCTTGGCGATATAATCGTCCATACCCATCTGGAGATAGCGTTCGCGGTCGCCGTTCATCGCGTCAGCAGTCAGCGCGATCACGGGGATATCGCTCCAGCGCTCGCGGCTGTCCCGGATCCGTCGCAACACTTCCGGCCCGTCCATGCCCGGCATATGCGCATCTAGCAGGACGATGTCGAAGGTTTCGCTGTTGAGCCGGGCCAGCGCATCCTTGCCGCTCGGGACATCTGTCACGATGACGCCCAGCGGTTCCAGAACGACGCGCGCCACGCGCCGGTTGATGGTGTTGTCATCCACGACCAGCGCCCGCACGCCCTTGAGCAGGTCAACCTCACGATTGGCCATGCCAGAGTCTGACTTGACCACTTTCTTCGGTGCATCGGCCACGCGGGCCTCGAACGAGAAGGTGAAGATCGATCCTTCGCCTGGTTTGCTGACGCAGGTGACATCCCCGCCCATGAGCTGAGCCAGCTTGCGGGAGATGGCGAGGCCGAGGCCCGAGCCACCATATTCACGTGTGGTGGAGGAATCTGCCTGCTGGAAGTTCTGGAACAGCTTGCTGCGTTGCTCCTCACTGATGCCGATCCCCGTATCGGAGACGTGGATGGTAATGGCGATCCGTCCGTCTCGCGACATATCGCCGGCCATGACAGCAAGTGTGACGCCGCCTTCTTTCGTGAACTTGAGGGCATTGGTCAAAAGATTGTCGATGCACTGGCGCACCCGGGTCGTGTCGATTGCGAGATGCTCGGGAAGCTTCGGATCGAAGGCGACCTTGAGGAACAGGCCTTTTTTCTCCGCCAGCGGCCTGTAATTGCGCTCAATCCAGGATATCCTGTTGCGGACATTCTCGACCACCGGGGTGATTTCCAGTCTGCCGGCCTCGATCCGCGAAAGGTCCAGGATGTCATTGAGCAGCAGCAGGAGCGTGTGCGAGCTCTCGACGATGGTGTCGACCATTTCGGTTTCTTCAGCGCCCAGCGTGCGGTGGCGCAGACCCTCGGCCATGCCGATAATGCCATTGAGTGGCGTGCGGATCTCGTGGCTCATCGATGCCAGGAATTCCGATTTCGCCTCGCTGGCCATCAGCGCGTGCCGGCGCGCGGCATTCAGCGAAATCTCCCGCTGCACAAGGCCGGTCACGTCATGCGTGACGCCGATCAAATAGCCATCATCGAGACGCGAATGGCTGGTCACGACATGCCGGCCCGTGGCCGTGACCATGTCGAGGTCCTTGCACTTGCGGATTGCGTCCATGACGATGGTATGGCGCACCTGGAACGTGGCCTCGTTCAGGCGCGGGAACAGGCTGCGGATCTGGCGGGCAACGGAATCGTGGAACGAGATGCCCTCGTCCATGCTGGCATAGAGAACGGGCCAGTGCTCCCGTGCTGCCGTGTTGGCGTACCGGAGCGTACCATCAGGCCGATAGATGATGAACCCGCCCTGCATCTGGTCAAGCGCATGCCACGCCTTCTCAGCAGAGATTGTCCGTTCATCCGACATACTGGCTTGTCCATTCCCCAAATACCCAAACCTAGCGGTCATTTATGTAGGGAACGTAAAATCTCTGCCGGATGACAACCCCAGATGGATCAGCCGCCCTTCTTCCAGGCGACCTGGTAGAGGTCAAACCGGCGGTCTTTCAGGTTCTGCACGGCGCCGGATTGGCGGGCGGTCAGAAGGTCCGAGAGCGAAAGATCGGCCAGCGCCACGGTTTCTGTATTGGCTGGCGTGTCGGCTGCAACCCCGTCGCGCGAGAAAGGGAAGTCCGACGGCGTCAGGATGCAGCTCTCCGCATAGTGAATGTCCATGTTCTCCACGTTGGGCAGGTTGCCCACCACGCCGGACATGACGACATAGCACTGGTTCTCGACCGCCCGAGCCTGGCAGCAATAGCGCACGCGCAGGTATCCGCGCCGCTCGTCGGTGCAGAAGGGGACGAACAGAAGCAGGGCGCCCTGATCGACCAGATGGCGGGCCTGTTCAGGGAATTCGCTGTCATAACAGATCATCACGCCGATGGGGCCGCAATCGGTCTGGATGACGGTGTTGCCCTTGCCGCCCTGGATGTTCCACCAGCGCCGCTCAGATGGTGTGGGGTGGAGCTTCTGCTGGGTGTGAACCGAGCCATCGCGCAGGAAGATGTATGACACGTTGAGAATGTCGCCATTCTCCATCTTGCTCGGGTGTGAGCCGCCAATGATGTTGATATTGTAGGAGACCGCGAGCTTTTCCATGAAGGCGATATAGCGCTGCGTATATTCCGAAATCTTCTCGATCGCTTCCATCGGCCCGAGTGGCTTTTGCTCAAGCGATAGTAATTGCAGCGTGAACAGTTCCGGGAAGACGACAAAGTCGGAGCGGTAATCGGACGCGATATCGACGAAATACTCGACCTGCGTCTCGAACTCATCGATCGACTGGATGCGACGCATCTGGAACTGTACGGTCGTGATGCGGACGCTTTCGGGCAGGTCTGTGTTGCCGAGGCTGGGCTTCGCCTTGATCTCTTCCTGCGCCAGCGGGTTCTTCCAGAACATGTGCGTGGCATGGTTCATCGAGGCCGTGTCGCCGGGCAGGTAGTTCTTCAGCACACCAATCGGCTCGAAGCCCTGGCGCAGCTGGAACGTGATGACCTGATCCTTGAGCTTGGAAGCAACCACCGCGGCAACATAATCGGCCGGGTTCGGATATTCCTTGGCGCGGCGTGCGTAGCCCGGCATACGCCCGCCGAACACGATGCCTTTCAGCTCAAGATACTGGCAAAGTTCCTGGCGTACGCGGTAGAACCGCTGGCCGATCCGAAGGCGGCGGAAGTCGGGGTCGACACCCACATCCATGCCATAGAGAACGTCGCCCTCGACATCATGGCGGGCAGCAAAGCCGACGCCCGTGATCTCGTCCCATGTGTGCGGCGCGAAGGCCACTTCGGACTTGATCATGAATGTCGCTGCATGGCCGACAATCTTGCCCTCATACTCGGCGACGAACTGGCCGTCAGGAAAGCGGTTGATATGGCCGAGCAGGTTGTCCCGGGTATAGCCCATGCCGGCACCGTAAATCCGCTCCGACAGGTCGATCATCGCGCTCACATCAGCGGGTGTTGCATTGCGGACAATCAGTTTGGCGGCAGAATTCGTCATGGAGGCTCCGGATTGATGGGAAGGGTAGTTATATGGGCTGCGTCCTAGAAAGTTCCAGTTAATGAGGCAGCCGCAGGCTGGCTCGCAAACCGCCGAGAACACTGTCGGAGAGGCGCAAGTCGCCTCCATGCGCTCTCGCCGTGTCGCGCGCAAGGGTTAGTCCCAGCCCGGTGCCGGACGTGTTTTGCGTGCGCGCCTCATCAAGGCGTGAGAATGGGCGGAAGGCTTCCTCGCGGCGCTCGGGCGGAATGCCGGGGCCATTGTCGTCGACATGGACTTCGGCGGCATGCGGACCATCGAGCACGGTTACCCGCACATCCGTCGCATATTTCACGGCATTGGAGATCAGGTTGTTGATGGCACGTTTCAGTGCGAGAGGGCGACCTGTCGCCGAGATTGACGCCGGCCCGACAACGGCGACATGGGCGCCAAATCCGGCAGCCGCCTCGCGCACGAGCTGGGCGAGATCCAGCGGGATGGGCTCGTCGCCTTCTTCACCCCGGGCGAAGGTCAGGTATTCATCGAGCATCATGGCCATGTCGTCGAGGTCTGACTGGGCGGCGGCAAGCTCGTCCGACTGCTCCATCATCGCGAGCGACAGTTTCAGGCGCGTCAGCGGCGTACGAAGATCATGGCTGACACCGGCCAGCATGGCCGTGCGCTGATCGGCAAAGGCGGTCAGGCGGCTCTTCATGTCGAGAAGGGCGCGGGCGGCATCGCGCACTTCGGTGGCACCGGACGGGCGGAAGCCCGGTGAATCCCGGCCCCGGCCAAAGGCGCGCGCGGCTTCTGACAGGCGCAGGATGGAGCGCACCTGCTGGTTCAGGAAGGCAACGGCCAGCCCCAGCATCAAGAGGGACGAGGCGATCACCCAGACAATGAAGAAGTGCGAGTTGACGACCAGCGCCCGCTTTCGCTCGATCAGGATCTCGGCTGTGCCGCTACCTGACGCAAAGCGGAAGTGCAGCATTGTGTCTGGATCGACTCTGACATCAACCGGCACACCGAGACGGATCGACAATTCCTCGGTCAGCGTCTTTCCATAGGCAAAACTGTGCACGAGGCGTGGGCCGCCTTCCGCCGGATCCACATGGTTGCATGTGAATGTCATGTCGAGATCGCGTTCGAGTTGCTGCTGCGTCATCAGTGTGTCGGGGTGGGCGTCGCAGAAGGACTGGATCTGCGCCGCGTCGCGGGCGATCGCTTGCGCCAGCTTGCGGTTCACCTCGGCGAGGTGGCTGTCATAGTAATACCAGGTCATCAGCGCGAGGATCAGCACCACAGGCGCCACCACCATCAGCAGGCTGCGCGCATAGAGGCCGCGCGGTGTGATATCTCTCAAGCGTGGCATGGCGGGCGCCTCAATCCGGCATCAGGCGGTAACCGACGCCGCGCACTGTCTGGATATGAACCGGCTCGCGCGGATTGGGCTCGATCTTCCGGCGCAGGCGCGTCACCTGCACGTCAACCGAGCGTTCCATGCCCGCAGATGTCAGCGACGCGAGTTCCTCACGGCTGACCGGTTCGCCCGCATGGGCTGCGAGGATTGTCAGCAACTGCAGCTCGGCATCAGTGAGACGAATGCGCTTGTCGCCTTCGCGCAGCTCGCCTCGGGCCGCGTTGAACACAAGGCCCGACATCTCGACCTCTTCGGGCGGCACGTCCTTGTGCGACCGGCGCAGGATCGCCGCGCAGCGCAGGGCCAGTTCCTCCGGCTCGAACGGCTTGGGCAGATAATCGTCGGCGCCAAGTTTCAGCCCCTCGATCCGGTCCGAGGCCTGTCCGCGCGCGGTCAGCAGCATGACCGGTGTTTCCTTCTCGCGTCCGGTGCGGATCGCGGCCAGCAGCGACAGGCCGTCTTCGCCGGGCATCATGACGTCGAGAATGGCAAGATCGAATTCCATCGTGGCCAGCAGGCGTCTTGCGGCAGCCGCGTCGCCAGCTGCCGTCACCCGGTGGCCTTCACGCGACAGGAAGCGCTTCAACAGATCGCGAATGCGGTCATCGTCATCGACGACAAGAATGTGGGCCGGTTCCTTCATTGCCGCGTCACTTCGCCAGTGCTTCGAGGGCGAGACGCATGCCGGCGACCGCGTCCGGTCCGGCCGCGCGGAAGGCGAGGCGCAGGCGTTCGCGCAGAACGATGGCAATCGGCGTCGTCAGTGTTATCCCCGCATCTGACAGGACGAGCGTCCGGCGGCGGCCGTCGCGCTCCTCGCGCTCGCGATCAATTAGGCCGCGCGTGTCCAGGGCGCCGATCAAGCGCGCAAAGGTCGGCACCGTCATGCCGACTGACTCGCGCATTTCGCTGACAGTCCGGCCCGGCTCATAGCGGATGGTTATGAGAATTTGCATCTCTGGCTTGCTCAGCCCTGCTTTCTTGCGGGCTGTTTCTGCTGCAGAAAGGAGTTCGCGCCCCCCCGCCATCAGGAGGCCGACACCGCGATCAAGTTCCTGATCCATCAGGAAAAGTCGCGGATCGAACGGTCGGTTCAGGTTGACGTCAGGGGCCATAGTCTGAAATGAACGCGAATAGACAAAAAGTGCAAGCGAGGAGCGCTGAAATCCATGGCAAGTATCCCCTATGACGACCGTGACGGGTATATCTGGATGGACGGCGAATTCGCCGCCTGGCGTGACAGCAAGGTACATATCCTGACGCACGCACTGCACTATGCCTCGGCCGTGTTCGAAGGCGAGCGTGCCTATGGCGGCAAGATCTTCCGCTCGCTGGACCATTCCAAGCGCCTGCATAATTCGGCCCGCATCATGGGCTTCGAAATCCCGTTTACCGTTGAGCAGCTGGAAGAAGCCAAGCGCGAAGCGCTGGCCAAGTCCGGCCTCGACAGCGCCTATGTCCGGGCCATTGCTTGGCGCGGATCCGAGATGATGGGCGTTTCGGCCCAGAACAACACGATCCATCTCGCCGTGGCCGTCTGGTCATGGGGCGATTATTTTGCCGACAAGATGAAGGGCATCCGCCTGACGCACGCTGAATGGCGCCGTCCGGCCCCGGATACCGCGCCCTGCCACGCCAAGGCCGCTGGCCTCTACATGATCTGTACGCTCTCCAAGCATGCGGCTGAAAAGGCTGGCTATGCCGACGCGCTGATGCTGGATTATCGCGGTCAGGTCGCCGAGGCGACGGGCGCCAACATCTTCTTTGTGCGCGACAATGCCCTGCACACACCGACGCCGGACTGCTTCCTCAATGGCCTGACGCGTCAGACCACGATCAAGCTCGCCCAGGCGCGCCAGATCGAGGTTATCGAACGCGCCATCATGCCGGACGAGCTGGCGACTTTCTCCGAATGCTTCATCACGGGCAGCGCCGCCGAGATCACGCCGGTCGCTGAAATCGGCGCGCACACCTACAAGCCAGCAGAGATCAGCCACTCGCTCGTGGATGACTATACGCGGCTGGTGAACGGCAAGATGGATCTCGCGCTCTAGGGCGCGAGGTTCAGCCTTCGGCTGGTTCGTCCTTGATCCAGGCCTCGACGGGGCCCTTCAGCAGCAATGTCAGCGGGTTGCCCTTGCGGTCGACGGCCTTGCCGGCGGATACGCGTATCCAGCCTTCGGAGATGCAATACTCCTCGACATTGTTTTTCTCTTCACCCTTGAAACGGATGCCCACGCCGCGCAGCAGCAGGGCCTCGTTATAATAGGGGCTTTTCGGATTGACGCTCAGGCGGTCGGGAAGTGTGTCTGTCATGGGAATGTTCTTTGCCCCGTACACGGGCCTGACTCAAGAGCCTGTTTCAGGGCCGCGCAATGGCGCCCGCTTCCACCTGCTGGGCAAACATGTCGGCGATCGCCTCGCTGACCGGATGGTAGGTGAGGCCAAGCGCGCGCCGCGACTTTGAATTGTCGGCCTTCCACGGCAGCTTCGGCCCGTCAGATGGCGCGTCTTTCGTGGGGAAGGGCCAGTCATCGCCAAACCGCTCGCGAAGGACATTCGCGATATAGAGAAAGTCGTGCGCCTCGGCGAACGTGATATGGCGCCCTTCAGCCTCGGGTACGAAGCCTGCCATCATGTGCGCCTCTGCCACGTCCTTGACATCGACCATGCCGATCTGGCGCGGTGGCGCGCCGTCTTTCATGGCGCCCGTGCCATAAGCCTTGATATAGTTGAAGGATTCAGACGTCTGGTCCGGATTGATGCCGGGGCCAAGCACGAGGGCTGGATTGACAACAACGAGCTTCCAGCGGTCCTGCGCTGCGGCCATGTCCCAGGCCGCGCGTTCGGCCAGTGTCTTGGAATAATTGTAGGGCGTCACGGTGAGGGAAGAAGATGTGTTCCAGTCATCCTCTGTCAGAACCCCGCCTGACGCCTTGGCGACGTCCTCGATCACGCCATAGATCGCCGCGCAGGAGCTGGTGACGACGACGCGCTTCACGCTATCGACTGCATTGGCTGAGTCGAGCACGTTGCGCGTGCCCTTGAGGGCTGGGTCAACGAGATCGCGCTGGGGATCGTCCACATTCACCGTGAAGGGCGAGGCAGTGTGGAAGACCACGCCGCAGCCCTGCATGGCCTCGGCATAGCTACCGGGTTCCAGGAGGTCGGCCTTGAAGAAGCGGATCGTACCGGGCCTGGCATCGGCGAGCTTTTCCAGCGGTCCGGTCTTCTCGGAATTGGACGGATCACGCACCGCGGCGTGCACCGTGAAGCCCTCGTCCAGAAGCCGGCTGACCAGCCAGCCTGCCACATAGCCCGTCGCGCCCGTGACAAGAACCGGCGCGCTGGTGTCATAGTTCGGTGTGGGTGTGGACATGATGGGAGGCTCCTTTGAAATATTTCAGGGCAGGGCCTCACGACCCCGCGTCACTCCCACATAAGGGGCCGATCCGGATAAACCAGCCGTGCTAGCGCTGGCTGGCCTCAATAGCGGTGCCGAGATCCTTCAGGATGGCGCGCAGTTCTGCCATGCGCTTGCGCCCGATCATTTCCGCGCAGGCGTTTTCGGCTGCATCCCTGAGTTCTATCAGGGCATCCCACACGGCATGGCCGCGCGCCGTGAGGACAACGAGCTTGGCACGTTTGTCATCCGGATCGGAGACGATGCGGACATAGCCGAGGTCCTTCAGGCTGCCGGCAAGATAAGCCATGCTTTGCTTTGTCATCTGCGCACTATCGGCGAGGTCGGTCACCCGCGACCCTTGCGGGCGGATATAACGAAATACGCTGGAATGCGCTGGCCGCACATCGGGAAAGCCGCGGGCTTCGAGTTTCGCATATACGTCCGCCTGCAGGCTTTCATAGGGTTTGCGCAGGAGGGCACCCAGTGTGTCGCGTGCCTCCGAGATTGTTTTGTTGTCCATGAGTCCCTCTCGCATATTGACAGGCAATCTGTCTAGTTCTAGTTAGACAGATAATCTGTCTAACAAAAGGAGCTTCCCATGAGCTGCGGCTCGATTGAACAAAACCTCGCCACGGTCGATGCACATATTCGCGATGAGGCGGCTGATCCCGCCGAGGTGATGCATCTCTATGGCGATGGCATCGTACTCGATATGCCGACCCGCAACCTGCGCCTGTCCACGCTGGAAGCGATCGAAGCCAATTATCGCAACATGTTCGGCGCCATCGAGCTTATTTCGATGGAACCGGTCGAACGCTTTGCCACGCAGGACCGTGTGGTGGATGACATGCTGGTGCGCTTCACAATCGTGAAGGAAGGTTTCACCAATGCGCCCTATCCGGTCGGTTCAACAGTCGAGCTCCGGCTCCTTCATGTGTTTCACATGAAGGATGCAAAGATTGTGCACGAGAAGGTATTTGAGGGCTGGAAGAAAATCGCCTGAGGCGCTTAAGCCGCCACGCTTTGTCCCCAGACGCGCAGCAGGTTGCCGCCGAAGAACTTGGCCGCTTCCGTCTCGCCCATGCCCCGCTTCAGCAAGAGGCCTGTCAGGTCCGGCAGGCGGCGGTAATCATCGAAGACCGGTTTGTAATTGCCGTCCATGTCGGTGCCCATGCAGACATGGTCGATGCCGACCGCGTCGATCAGCGTGAAGATCCTGTCGGCATACCCGGCCAGGTCGCTGATGCCGATGCCGCTGGGCCAAGCGCCGATCACGCCGCCGCCAGCCGCGACTTCGCGGGCAAGATTGGCGGAGATGAAACGGGGATGGTTGAGCTCCGGCGTCTTGATGTGCGTGTGCGAGAACATTACCGGCCTGTCTGACAGCTCCAGCGCTTGGCGGGCCGCCTTTTCCGGCATGTGCGCGAGGTCGATCAATAGGCCCAGCCGGTTCATTTCGCGCACGATCGCCTCGCCTGCGCCGGATAGTGCGCTGTCATCCTCCGATTCCGTCATCGGTTCGCTGATCTCGTTGGCGCGGTAGTGCACCAATGTAATCGATTGCACACCGTCTGCTTGGGCTTCGGCCAGGCGGTCACTCGAGCCTTCCAGGAAGTCGGCGCCTTCGACTGTCCAGATCGCGCCAGGCTTTCCGGTCGCGCGAACCGCGTCCATCTCGCCGGGGGCGGAAAAAGGCGTGACCACGCCGTTGCTGGCGAGTTTCTTCAGGTTCGCGATCTGGGTCTTGTAGCTCGCCCAGGCCTCACCCGGCTCGAAGGGGCGGCTCTCGGCAATGCCGGTTTTTGTCGGGCTGAGAACATTGATGTCCGCAACCGCCGCAAAACTTGAAGCTGCGAGGCCGCCTTCCACCATGTCGGTCACAGTGCGCCGTTCGAATATACCCTTGGCGCCATAGGCCTTCATCATCGGGGAGAGACCGCTCGCATCGCGAAGGAATGTGCGGCCGGGGTGGGCGTGCGCATCGATGGCGGGGTTTGCTTTCAGGAAGGCGGTACCGCGTGCAAGTTCTTCGTCTGTCAGGTCAAAGCCCAATGGCGCTGCGTCTGGCCGCTTGCGCCATGCATATGCGCCATAGGCCCCTGCTGCGATTACGGCTGTGCCGCCTGCAAGCAGCACGCGTCTCGTCATTTTTCCCATCATTACCTCCCGGTCTGCGCGCACTAGCGTGGAGGCCGGTCATGGGGTCAAGTCAGGATGCCTTGGCGATGTGACGCAGTTGGATAGGTGCCAGTGCAAAGCGCGACGCCGCATGGCCGATTCAGCTTGCGGCAGCAATCGCCGCATCATCCAGCGCCGAAGCGCGCTTGAAGGCCTCACGCGAATAGACGCGTTCGGAATAGGCCGTCAGTTCCGGGCTTGGCGGGATCGAACCGAACTGCAGGCCCCAGCCGATCTGAGAGCCGACATAGACATCCGCCGCAGTGAACCGATCGCCGCACACAAACGGACGGTCTGCGATGGCGGAAATCAGCACATTACGCGTCCGCTCGAAATTTCCGTAGCCCACCATGCCGGTCTTCTCGGCGGGAACTTCCACGCCCAGCGACCGGTTGACCACCGCAGCCTCGACCGGGCCGGCAGCAAAGAAAAGCCAGCGATAATAGTCGGCGCGCTCGTCTGCCGTCGGCGCCAGGCCCGCGTCGGGAAAGGTCTCCGCAAGATACGCGCATATCGCCGCGCATTCGGTGACCACCTTGTCGCCATGCGTGATGGCAGGAACCTTGCCCATGGGATTGATTGCGAGGAAGTCAGCCGACTGCGACCCCTCGCCAAATTTCAGGATTTTCGTCTCATAGTCTACGCCGGTCTCTTCGAGCATCCAGCGCGCGATACGCCCGCGCGACATGGGATTTGTGTAGAGGGTCAGTTTGTCAGCCATGGGGGTCACTCCGTTCACGTTTTGATCTTTCTTCGACTATGCGACGGAGTCAACGGAAATCAGGTTCCAACAAAAATATCCCGCCCCGGCACCATTTGCGATCTATGGTTTCGAGGCGGGATGAGGATGGTTTTATAGTGAGTCTTGGGCGGGTTTCGCGACGGCCTTTCCGCCACGCCATTCCCCCCGGAAAGAAGCGCTATTTATCCGGCTGTGGCGTGTAACGCAGGTAGGGCTTCACGGCTTTGTAGCCTTTCGGGAAGAGGCGCTTGATCTCTTCCGGATCGGTCAGCGACGGGACGATGATCACGTCCTCGCCCTGCTGCCAGTTTACCGGCGTCGCCACCTTGTGGCCGTCGGTCAGCTGCAAGCTGTCGAGCAGACGGAGCACTTCGTCGAAGTTGCGGCCGGCGCTCGGCGGATAGACGATCGAGGCGCGGATTTTCTTTTTGGGATCAATCACATAGACTGCGCGGACGGTGACTTTCGCATCGGCGTTCGGGTGGATCATGTTGTACAGAGTCGCGACCTTGCGCTCGGTGTCGGCGATGATCGGGAACTGGACACTGGTATTCTGGGTCTCTTCGATATCCTTGATCCAGCGCTTGTGGTCTTCCACGCTGTCCACCGAAACCACCAGCGCCTTGGCGCCGCGCTTGGCAAACTCATCCTTCAGCTTGGCTGTATAGCCAAGTTCGGTGGTGCACACGGGCGTGAAATCTGCTGGGTGGGAGAAGAAGACAACCCAGTCGTCTCCGGCCCATTCATGAAACCGGATCCGGCCTTCCGTAGTATCCGCTTCAAAGTCGGGCGCGACGTCGCCAATCAGAAGGCTCATTATTCAAACTCCTATCACTTGATTTCTGGACCAGAAATGGTGCCTAAGGGCTACAGAACCAATGCGCGACGCCTGAAGGTGTCGATCAGTTTTTCTAATGGTCCCGGCAGAGCGAGCACACAGCGCCCATGAAACGCCTTATCCTGATGCGTCATGCCAAGACCGAGCCCTGGACGGAAGGCATTGACGATTTCGGCCGCGCGCTGACCGAGCAGGGACATGCCGATGCGCGCCGCATGGCCGAGGAGATCGTTGCGCGCGGCTGGAGTCCGGAGCGGATACTGGTCTCGACAGCCCGACGCGCACGGGAAACCTGTTCGGAAGTTGCCAAAGTGGTCGAAGGCGAACGCGTCCGCCCGATGGAGGCCCTTTATCTGTCAGGCCAGCGAGGCATCCTCGACGCCGTGCGTCAAAATGATGGCGCATCAACACTGATGGTCATCGGGCACAATCCCGGCCTGCACGATTTTGCCCTGAACCTGCTGCGCGATGGCGGCAGCAGCGATCACGAGAGTTCCGAACGGTTGGCCGAGAAATTCCCGACGGCCTGCGCCGCGCTGTTCGAGTCCGACGAAGACGGTCCCTTCCTGCCTGTGCACTTCCGCCTCACAGACGTGATGCGCGCGCGCGACTTTCGAGAGACGGGCCTCGCCTGATCCTTGAATAAACAAGAGCGCCACCCTGCCTTGGAGGGGACAGGATGGCGCAAGGAGCTGCAGACGAGCGTTTTCAGGGGGAAAGAGGCAGCGCTCGACGGTGAGGACAGCTCCTTTGCGTTGTTCAGCCTGCCTTTCTGGCGGCATGAACTTGCGTCAGTTGCGGGCTGGCGATCGAATTGATGGCCTTGTCCATGGTGCGGACCGTGCAAATCGTGACAGCGAATTTCTGGCCGAGCTGCAGGTCGGAATGTTCGGCTTCGCAGCGATCTTCGATTTGCGCATGGATCACTTTGTACTGGGCTTTGGCGCCTTCCGGCGTGGCCACGGCATTGCGGTCATACGAGATGGCCATGTCGAATGTGTCACTGGCGGCGAATGCCGGGGCGGTGATGAGCGAGGCGGCGAGGGCAGCGGCGATCAGGGTGCGTTTCATTTCAGTTATGTCCTTCTTTAAGATGGGGGGAAGTCGCTGCTGCGAGCCGCATGAAGCCGGCGCAGCAGCGGAAGAGAGGGGGTTAATGAGCTTCGCGGCGGTTGAGCCGGCGGCGACGACGGACAAGCAGTCCAGGCCGACCCCCACGTGTGACATCATTGGCCGGTGTGGCCATGACCGTTGCCGCACCTGTGAGGATGGCGCGGGCCATCTCAGCTGCAGGGGCAGTGGTTTCGACGTCGTTGAGACGAGGGCGGGGGGTCATTTTCTTTAGTCCTTCTTGCTTGATCTGTGTGTCTCTTGCGGACCATTCCGCCGTCGACACGATCAAGATAGGACTAGAATTATCGAAAAGCAATAAGAATTTATCGAAAAATAATAAATCCAAATATTTTAGGGTCTTATGCCTCGTTGTTTTTCGATATGGAGAGCCATAACCGCCCTACAAGTCCCCTTGCAAGCGATTCCTTCGAAAAAAATGGATTAAAGGGATCAGGCGTGGGGCGATGCCTGGGGCTGGACTGCCTCCGGCAGCTGCAAGTCAAACGCGAGCTGCTTCGGTGGGCTCGCCTGAGGACGTTCACGCCGTGAGGACGAAGGGGACCGGTCGGCCACCCACTCTGCCCGGACAGGCGTCGTCCTTTCCTTTTGGACTGGGCCCCCCTGACCGGCATAGATCCGGTCCCGCGCTTCCCTGGCTGCTGCCATATGGTCGACGATCCGCATCGGATAGGTCTGCCCGAGCACGATACCGGCCCTCGCCAGTTCCGCTTTCGGCGCATCCCAGGGCGCATGGATATGTGCGGCGGAAAGGCCCGAGAGTTCCGGCACCCAGCGGCGGATGAAATCCCCATCACGGTCATGGTCAAGGGACTGCTTGACCGGATTGAAGATGCGCGGAATGCCTGTTCCCCGCACACCCGCCTGCTTTTGCGCCTGCGGATAATGGATCCCGGCTTCGAAATCGGTGAACAGGGCCGCCAGCCGTGCGGCCGGTTGCTGCCAGTCCATCCACAGGTGCTGCGCGGCGAAAGCCATGACCATGGCGCGCATCCGGTGGTTCAGCCAACCGGTATCATTCAGGGACCGCATGCAGGCGTCCAGGAAGGGAAAGCCGGTACGGCCGCTGATCCAGGCTTCGAGCCGCGGGTCACCGTCGCTCACCCGGTCGCGCAGTCCATCTGGTGCGACATGCAGGTTGCGGCTGTTGATGGTGGTCTGGTCGCTGAGCTTCTGCAGGAAATGGCAATGCCACTGGAGACGCGAGAGGAAAGTGTCGAGCGAAGCGGCAAAGGTGGAATCACCATCCCGTTCAAGCTCTGCCCGCGCCCGCATCGCGCCTTGATAGGCTTCACGGATCGACACGGTGCCGAATGTGAAATGCGGCGACAGGCGAGAACACGCGCCTTCCGCCGATTGGGGGCTGTCCATGGCAGTGCGATAGCGCCGTCCGCGCGAGGCGATGAAAGAGCGCAGCAATTCCACGCCTTCGGCGCGTCCGCCGGGCTGGCGGCCGGGACAGGCATCCGGTTTCAGGCGGAAATCATCACCTGCAGGCCATTCTCCCGCCGGCACGCCGGCAGGCCTTATCTCATCAGGCGCTTTTGCGCGCGGCGCCAGCATCCACGCTTCCCATTGGCGCGCCCACCCATCGGCGCTCCCCGGATGACGGCACATGATGCCGTGCTGAGGCTGTTCGCGCAGGGCAATGCCTGCCTTCAGCGCCCAGCGCTGGACGGCACGATCACGGTCATAACTCCATTGCAGGCCGATTTCCTCATGGGCGTGGATCGCGGCCAGGCCATGATGCTTGTGCAGTTCGGCAAAGACCTGAACTGCCTCACCGACACGAATGCATAGCGCCGATCCACGCACCTTGAGGGCTTCATCAAGGCTGCGCAGGCTCTCCATCATGAAGTCGAACTGACGACCGGAATGTTCCGGAAGAGACCAGAACGCCGGCTCGAATATATAGAGCGGCATGACAGGGGCGCCGCTGGCGACCGCTGCGAGGAGAGGCGCGTGATCGTGGACCCGAAGGTCCCGCTTGAACCAGACAACATGCACATTGCTCATGGAACAAATATAGAACATCTGAGCGAGCGCTCAAGTGTTTTCTTCATGAGGCGGATGTTTGCCATCTTGGAAAACAGATCGTTACGATAACGAAACGAATGCAACTTCAAGTTCCCGGCTTGTATTTGCCGCCGTGAGAACCTGCCTGATGCTGGCGTCCTATATTATTGGCATCGCGACGGGGCTCGCCGCGCCGCGACGGGACGGAGCAGAGCAGGGGGATTGTTGCTGTGCTGGCGTCGCCAATCTGCGGGCCGCTCCAGTCGATTGTCACGGGGCGGACCCGCTATGGCTTGTGGCAGCAGCCCCATTTCTGGGCCAAGACACCTGACGACGCCCGGGCTGCCTGAGGGCCATCCCAACTTTTACGCCGCGTCAGGCTTGGCGGGCGGGTCCCGGGGATTTAGGCTTCATCCAGACATAACATACCGACAATCGAGGAGCCTTCCCAATGGCCTATGACGTCACCGAAGACCTGGACGCGTTTCGCGCCGAGACGCGCGAGTGGCTGGAGGCGAATTGCCCGCCGTCCATGCGCACCCCCATGAAGGACAACGAGATTGTCTGGGGTGGCAAGAGCGAAAAGTTCCCTAATCCGGAATCCAGGATCTGGCTGGAACGCATGGGCGAAAAGGGCTGGACGGCCCCGGAATGGCCCGCTGCCTATGGCGGCGGCGGCCTGACCAAGGAACAGAACCGTGTCCTTCAGGAAGAGCTGCGCCGCATCAAGGCCCGCCCGGCCCTGTTCTCGTTCGGCCTCTGGATGTTCGGTCCGGCCCTCTTGGAGTTCGGCAATGAAGAGCAGAAGAAGCGCTTCCTACCGGACATCGTCAAAGGCAAGACACGCTGGTGCCAAGGCTATTCCGAGCCGGGCGCAGGCTCTGACCTTGCCGGCCTGCAGACGCGCTGCGAGGACAAGGGCGATCATTACCTGATCAATGGCCAGAAAGTATGGACCTCCTATGCCGACAAGGCCGACTGGATCTTCTGCCTCGTGCGCACCGACACAAGCGTGAAACATGAAGGCATCAGCTTCATCCTGTTCGACATGACGAGCCCCGGCGTCGAGGCGCGTCCGATCCTGCTGATTTCCGGCGAAAGCCCGTTCTGCGAGACCTTCTTCACCGATGTGAAGGTGCCCAAGGACCAGCTGGTTGGCCGCGTGAATGGCGGCTGGGAAATTGCCAAGCGCCTGCTCCAGTTCGAACGTTCGTCGATCTCGGCAGGCGGCTTCGGCGGCACGGGTGGCTCGGGCATTCTCGGCCCGGAAGAATATGCCAAGATCCATGTCGGCACCGACAGCGAAGGCCGGATCGCCGATGGCGACCTGCGCGGCCGCATTGCGGACCACAAGATGTATGCCAAGGCCTTCAACCTGACCGTCCAGCGCCAGACCGAACAGGCCAAGGCTGGCCAGCAGGTCGGTCATACCGCGTCCATCCTGAAATATGGCGCGGCCAAAATGAACCAGGATCGCCACGAACTCCTGATCGAGGCCCTCGGCTCCGAGGCGCTCGGCTGGGAAGGGGAGGGCTTTGACAAGAGTGCCATGCGCGCGACCCGCGGCTGGCTGCGCTCGAAAGGCAACTCGATCGAAGGCGGCACCAGCGAGATCAACCTCAATGTCATCGCCAAGCGCGTGCTGGGTCTGAAAGACCATCAATAGGCATGGGCAGGATTGAATTCTGGTTCGAGTTTGCATCGACTTACTCGTATCCGGCGGCCATGCGGATCGAGGCCCTCGCCGATGAGGCGGGGCACGATATCGTGTGGAAGCCGTTCCTGCTCGGACCTGTCTTCAATTCCCAGCAGGGGCTGACCGACAGCCCCTTCAATGCCTTCCCGGTCAAGGGCCGCTACATGTGGCGCGATCTTGCGCGCGTGTGTGCCCGTGCGGGCCTACCGCTGGAGACACCGGCCCGGTTTCCGCAGAACGGCCTGCTGGCGGCACGCTGCACGCTGGCACTGCCTGAGGCGGCCAGGGCGGCTTTTGTAAAGGCCGTCTACGCGGCCAACTTTGCCGACGGCGCCCTGATCTCCGAGCCTGCCATTGTCAGCCGGTGCATCGTGGCGGCGGGCGAAAACCCCGACGCCATCATGGCGCGGGCCGGCGACGAAACGATCAAGGCCGAACTGAAGGCCAATACAGAGGAAGCCATGCGCCGCGGCGTATTTGGCTCGCCCACTTTCTTTGCCGATGACGGCGAAATGTTCTGGGGCAATGACCGGTTGGAAGATGCTTTCGACTGGTTGGCCGCCCCCCTGCAAATAATGTCCATTGGAGGGACGAGATGAGCTTCGTACTGACTGAAGACCAGGAAATGCTGCGCGACACGGCGATGGCATTCGCACGTGATGAACTGCCGCTGACGCATCTGCGCGCCCTGCGCGACAAGGGCGCCAACGGCCATGATCCGGAAACACGCAAGAAGCTGGCCGAACTCGGCTTCTTCGGCGTGATCATTCCGGAAGAACCGGGCGGCGAGCATTTCGGCCTTGTCGGCCTTGGCCAGATCCTTGAGGCCCAGGGCCGCACGCTGGCCGCGACGCCCTTGCTGCAAACGGCGCTGATCGCAGCTTCAGCCATCCAGCTGGGGGGCAGCAAGGCCCAGCAGGCCGAATGGCTGCCGAAGATCGCCATGGGCGAGACGACCTTCGCCCTCGCGCTCGACGAGTCTGCGCATTTCGCGCCGCTGAACGTAGCAACCGAAGCCGAGCGCAACGGCCAGGGCTACACGCTGAACGGCATGAAGCGTTTCGTGCCGGGCGGCCACGATGCCGACATGTTCATTGTCGTTGCGCGCACCTTTGGCGAAGCTGGCGACCGCCACGGCATCACGCTCTTCCTCGTGCCGCGTGATGCAAAAGGCGTTACCGTCCAGGAGCTGAAGACGGTGGATTCCCATGGCGCCGCGCACGTGACGTTTGAGGATGTCATCGTGGGCGAGGGCGGCGTGCTCGGCCCTGTGGACGAAGGCTCTGACGTGCTTGAGCCGGTGCTCGACCGTGCAGCCATCGGCCAGGCGGCTGAAATGCTCGGCTCATCGGCTGCCGCTTTCGAGATGACGCTCGAATACCTGCAGAGCCGCAAGCAGTTCGGCCAGCTGATCGG
The DNA here is from genome assembly GCF_000682695.1 of Hyphomonas chukchiensis. Classification (GTDB taxonomy): domain Bacteria; phylum Pseudomonadota; class Alphaproteobacteria; order Caulobacterales; family Hyphomonadaceae; genus Hyphomonas; species Hyphomonas chukchiensis. Next base: position 82,561 of record NZ_AWFG01000041.1, read on the forward strand.
CTCGTTCCAGTCGCTGCAGCACCGCGCCGCCAAAATGTTCACCGAGATGGAAATGACGCGCTCCTGCGTCGCGGCGGCCCTCGCGGCAGTCGATGCCGGCAGCGGTGATGTTGCGGAACTGGCCAGCCTTGCCAAGGCGAAGGCGAGCGAGCTTGTGCATCTCGTTTCCAATGAATGCGTGCAGATGCATGGCGGCATCGGCATGACCGATGTGGCAGACCCGGGCCTCTACATGAAGCGCGCGCGTGTGCAGGAAGCCATGTATGGCGGCGCCAGCTGGCACCGCGATCGCTATGCGCGCCTCAACGGCTTCTGATCGACTTCAAAACCAGACAAGAAAAAGCCGGGCCAGCCATGCTGCGCCCGGCTTTATTTTTTTCCGCAAGCGGAATGAAGATCAGCCTTTGAGGACCGAGCCTTTTTTCAGTGCCTTGGCGATGAGGTAGTACATCACGGGGCGGTGCTTGGCGCGGACGGACTTGCCGTATTTGGCAACTGCCTCAACCAGTGCGGCATCGGCCTTGGCTTCGTCGGTGACGCCGAGCTTCTTGGTGATGAAGCCTTTCTTGACGCGTGCGAGTTCGTCCTTGTCGGAAGCGGCAATCGTTGCCGTGTCGGACTTGTAGATGGTTGGACCGGATGCTTTCACAGCGGCTTCGAGCAGCGCCATGTCAGGACGCGCTTCGCCGACTTTCTCTTTCAGGTCGGTGATGTATTTTTCCATCAGCACTTCTTTGGCTGTTGGTGCTTTTGCCGGTACACTGACTTTTGGCGCAGGTGCAGCCTTCTTCGCAGCGGCAGGTTTCTTGGTCGTTGGCTTGGTTGCTTTTGCCATGGGATTTTCTCCTCGATGGGCCCTCGTGTGGGCGGTTATTGATCTTACGCAGCTCAGATCTCGAATCACTTCGACACGCGCTTGCACATTGACCTTCTTTTGAACAGCGTGCCAACCCCTTAAAGGGGTGGAATATGATTCGCAAACTTTCAATAATGAACGTAAACGGATGAAAAATTAATGATGTCGGCAAGTGCGACTTTGCAGTGCGTGTTGGAACATTCCGCGCTGTGCGGGATTTGTTGACGATGCCGCTTGCTTGGCCCAAGGCTCGGAAAGTCAAATAACTGCAGGGAGTTTGCCATGCTGCGCTTCGTTCCGCTTCTCACCGTCACAGGCCTGTTCGTGCTCAGTCTCTTCGGTCTGGAGGCTGCGCCATGGCTTGTCGTCATCAGTGTGATCCTTGGCGCACTTGTGCTTCTCGGCCTTTATGATTTTTTTCAGTCACGCCACACTTTGTGGCGCAACTTCCCGATCATTGCGCACATAAGATGGATTGCTGAGGAGCTGCATCCCTTCCTGCGTTCGTACATCGTTGAGAGTGAGACCGAAGGACGTCCCTTCAACAATGAACAGCGTGCGCTCATCTATCGCCGGGCAAAGAATGTCTCCTCCGTCGAGCCCTTCGGCAGCCATCTCGACATCGACAAGCCACCTTATGAATGGCTCGCGCATTCGATTGCCGCGAAGCATACGGCAGACGACTCTCCGCGCATTCATGTCGGCGCGCCGGGCACGAAGCAGCCTTACTCCGCCAGCGTCCTGAACGTCTCGGCCATGAGCTTTGGCTCGCTCGGCGCGCATGCCATCGAGGCGCTGTCCACGGGTGCAAAGAAAGGCAACTTCTATCACGACACAGGCGAGGGCGGCGTCTCGCGCTACCATCGCGCAGGCGGCGCGGACCTGGTCTGGGAACTCGGCTCCGGTTATTTCGGCTGCCGCGCACGCGATGGCCGGTTTGATGCGGCGCGCTTCAAGGATGTCGCGCAGGACCCGCAGATCAAGATGATCGAGATTAAGCTCAGCCAGGGCGCCAAGCCCGGTCATGGCGGCGTATTGCCAGGCGCGAAGGTGACCGAAGAGATTGCCGAGGCGCGCGGCGTGCCTGTGGGCGAGACATGCGTGTCGCCGCCCGGGCATACGGCTTTTTCGACGCCAATTGAGATGATGGAATTTGCCGCCAGCCTGCGCGAGATGTCTGGCGGCAAGCCGGTGGGCATCAAGTTCTGCGTCGGCAACCGGTGGGAACTGCTCGCCATCTGCAAGGCCATGCTGGAAACAGAGATCCGGCTCGACTTCATGGTCGTCGATGGCGGGGAGGGGGGCACGGGCGCCGCGCCTGCTGAATTCCTGGATCATGTCGGTGCGCCACTGAGGCAGGGGCTCGTCCTGGCCCGCAATGCGCTGGTCGGCACGGGCCTGAAGGATCATGTCCGCCTTGCCTGTTCCGGCAAGCAGACGAGTGCCTTCGCGATTGCCTCTTCGATGGCGCTTGGCGCGGACTGGATCAACACGGCGCGTGGCTTCATGTTTTCGCTTGGCTGCATCCAGTCGCTCAACTGCCACAACAATACGTGCCCGACCGGCATTGCGACCACGGACAAGGGGCGCCAGCGTGGCCTCGTGATCGCGGACAAGGCGGAGCGCGTCTACAATTTCCATCGCAACACGATGAAGGCGCTGATGGAAGTCGTCGGCGCGGCGGGGCTGGAACATCCGGCGGAACTGACACCGCGCCACATCATGCACCGCGTGACGGAAGACATCGTGAAGCCTGCGCACCGTGCCTATGACCTGCTGGATGCGAATGTCCTGCTCAATGCTCCGGAGGGCACCAAGCTCGCTAATGAATGGGCCATGGCGCAGGCCGCCTCTTTCAGGCCCCTGGATATCTAGCGCGTCGTCGCTCATTCGGGCCTGCATGCTTGGCAAAGCCGGCAAACCTTGTTTTGATCCTTACCGGACCATGAAGAGGAGGACGCACCATGGATTCCGGAAACTCGGCCACAATGGCCATTGTAGGGGTCATCTACCTGGCGGTGATTATATTTTTCATCGTCTGCTACTGGAAAATCTGGAGCAAGGCGGGCTTTAACGGCGCCTGGTCGCTCTTGATGCTCGTGCCGCTGGTGAACCTGATCGCCTTTGCCTATCTCGCCTTCGCGCAATGGCCGGTGCACAAGCGCATCAATCCGACAGATACATTCAATTAGGGATGTGATGCTCCCACAAAGAAAAAAGCCGGCCCCGAAAGGCCGGCTTTTTATCAGGAGCCGTTGGCTTCAGATTGCAGCATCGTGTAGCGCTCGATACCGATGCGTTCGATCAGATCGAACTGCGTTTCCAGATAATCGACATGCTCTTCCTCATTATGGAGGATCTTGCCGAACAGGTCGCGGCTGCCATAGTCACGCACGTTCTCGGCATGCTCCATCGCATCCTTGAGCGTGGGGATGGCCATCATCTCCACCTTCATGTCGCACTCGAGGATCTCCTGCACGCTTTCGCCAATGTGCAGCTTGCCGAGGTCCTGAAGGTTGGGCAGGCCGCCGAGGAAGAGGATTCGCTCGATCAGCCAGTCGGCGTGATTCATTTCCTCGATTGATTCCTCATACTCATGCTTGGCGAGCTTGGAGACGCCCCAGTCCTTGAGCATGCGGGAATGCAGGAAATACTGGTTGATCGCCGTCAGCTCGTTCTTGAGACAGAGATTCAGGAACTCGATAACTTTGGTGTCGCCTTTCATGGGGCACTCCTGCGCAAGGTAAATGGGTCGACTCGCGGGATACGGGAAGGCGCCACCAAAAGCAAGAAATTCCCGAATAAAAACAAGTTCATCTGCAAGTGAGACACAGTCTCACAGCGTGCTGAAACGCAGTCTCAAAGAGCAGGAATTATTCGGCGGCGACCAGCATAGGGGCCGGGCCCTGACGGTCCATTTCCTGCGAAATGATCTCGCCGATCGAGCAGCTGCACTTGCCGCAATTGAACTTGCAGCCGTGATGGGCCTGCACGGCCCGGGGGCTGCGCGCACCGGCGTCGACCGCAGCGCGGACACTTGCACAATTGATACGGTTGCAAATGCAGATGATCATGAGAACCATTTGCATCTACTTGCGAATGATTGTCAAGCGCGTGTTTGCGCATTGATCGCAGGTGCGGCGAGTTGACCCTTCCGGGTGGGGTGATTACAGCCTGTCAGCTTGAATTCACATGGAAACCGCCCTCATGACCGACCTCTCCACGCTCGCCCAATCTGCCAAGGCCTGGCCGTTTGAACTGGCGCGCGCGCTAAAGAAACGGGTGGATGAGCAGGTCAAGGCCGGCCAGCGCAAGGCCGATGATCCGGTCGTGTTCGAAACCGGCTATGGCCCCTCGGGCCTGCCGCATATCGGCACGTTCGGGGAAGTGGTGCGCACGACCATGGTGCGCCATGCCTTCGAAGTGCTGACGGGCGGACAGATCCCGACGCGCCTGATCTGTATTTCCGACGACATGGACGGTATGCGCAAGGTGCCGCCGACCGTGCCGAACCCGGAAAAACTGGAGCCCTGGCTGCAGCAGCCGCTGACCGCCGTGCCGGACCCGTTCGGGACACACGAGTCCTATGGCGCGCACATGAATGCCCGTCTTTGCGCCTTCCTGGACCAGTTCGGGTTCCAGTACGAGTTCATCTCGGCGACTGAATGCTACAAGTCCGGCCGGTTCGATCCGATGCTGCGGCGGGCGGCTGAGAAGTATGACGAGATCATGGGCGTGATGCTGCCAACGCTCGGCGCCGAACGTCAGGCCACTTATTCGCCCTTCCTGCCGATCTCTCCCAGCACGGGCCGCGTCCTCTATGTGCCGATGAAGCATGTGGACGCCGCGAAGGGCGAGATCACGTTCGAGGATGAAGACGGCACGGACGTGACGCTGCCCGTGACGGGCGGTCATGTGAAGATGCAGTGGAAGCCCGATTTCGGCATGCGCTGGGCTGCGCTCGGCGTCGACTTCGAAATGTTCGGCAAGGACCATCAGGCCAATGCGCCGATCTATTCCCGCATCGCCAAGATCCTCGGCCATCGCCCGCCGGAACAATATGTCTACGAGCTGTTCCTGGACGAGAAGGGCGAGAAGATTTCCAAGTCCAAGGGCAATGGCATCTCGGTCGAAGAGTGGCGCGCTTATGCGCCGGACGAGAGCCTGTCGCTGTTCCAGTTCCAGAAGCCGCGCGTCGCCAAGAAACTCTATTTCGATGTGATCCCGAAGACGGTCGATGAATACCTGACCTTCCTCGAGAAATACCCGGACGAGGCGCCGGACCGCCAGCTGGAAAACCCGGTCTGGCACATCCATTCCGGCAATCCGCCCAAGGCCGACGTTCCGGTCAGCTTCGCGCTGCTGCTGAACCTCGTCGCCGTGGCCAACCCGGAAGACAAGAGCCAGCTCTGGGGCTTCATCTCGCGCTATGCGCCCGAAGCCTCAGCCGAGACCCATCCGCTGCTCGACAGCCTCGCCGGCTATGCGATGCGCTATTACCGCGACTTTGTGCTGCCGGCGAAAGTGTTCCGTGCGCCCACCGATCAGGAACGCGCTGCGATGGTGGACCTATCGGCCCGCCTGAAGGCCTTCGATGAAGAGCCGAACTCAGAGAACCTGCAGACCATGACCTTTGCCGTCGGCAAAGACCATGCATTCGAGAACCTGCGCGAATGGTTCAAGGCGCTCTATGAAGTGCTGCTCGGACAGGAGCAGGGGCCCCGCTTCGGCAGCTTCGCTGCGCTCTATGGCGTGGAAGAGACGGCCCGCCTGATCGATGAGGCTTTGGCGCGGGATTAGGTGCCCTCACCTCCCATTGCTGCGCAATGGGGCCCTCCTCTCCCAGAGGGAGAGGGGTTAACGGCTCTGAACCACTTAACCTTCTCTCTCTGGGAGAGGAGGGGCCTTCTTATTACTCCGCTGCAATCAGCGTGGTCTTCGCTTTCGGCATGTCGCCTGTCGGCCAGCCTTTCCAGAGGGCGGCTTCGGTCTCGCTGGCGACGGCCATTGCGGCTTCCTTCACATGGCCATAGCCGCGGATTTCGTCCGGCACTTCGGCGATGGCGACAGCGACGGCGTGGTTCTTCGCCGTGAGGCCTGAGGCGAGCGTATCGAGCGTTTCGAGATAGGTGTCGCGCAGGGCGCGTTCCATCTTGCGTTCCTCGGTACGGCCGAACACGTCGAACGGCGTTTCGCGCAGGCCCTTCAGCTTCGTCAGCACTTTGAAGCCAAGCATCATCCAGCCGCCGAAATGTTTCTTCTTCAGGTGGCCGTGGCTGTCCTTCTTGGACATGATTGGCGGGGCGAGCCAGAAGCGCAGCTTGCCGCCCTTGAACTGGCTGGCGAGCTGGGCCGCGAAGGAACCATCCGTATAGAGGCGGGCGACTTCGTACTCGTCCTTGTAGGCCATCAACTTGTAGGCATAGGTCGCGGCGGCGCGGGTGAGCTTGTCACCCAGGCCTGCGGCCTCTTCGGCGGCGCGCACGCGGCTGACGGCGTCGCGATAGGTCTGCGCATAGGCGGCGTTCTGATAGGCCGTGAGGCGTGTTGCGCGGTCGTCGATCAGCTCGTCCAGCGTCTTCGGCTCAAGGTGGCCGCGCGGGTCGTGCTGCTGGGCGAGGCGCTCAGGCGCAGCCGCAGCGATGCGGCCGATATTGAACGCGGCCATATTGTCGTCGACCTTGGTGCCGTTGAGGCGGATCGCGCGATAGAGGCCGCGCAGCGAGACGGGTACGGCGCCCTTCTGCCAGCTGTAACCGACCATGATCATGTTCGTGTAGATCGCGTCGTGCAGGTAGCCGACGGCGAGCGCTTCTGCATCGAAGGCGCCGAAGTCGCGGGCCTGACGCTTCACGCGGCCTGCGAGCAGGTCGCTTTCGAACCGCTTCGACCGGTTGCGGATGAATTCGCTGGTCGGTGTCACGTCGGAGTTTGCATAGGCGGCCGTGCGGGCCGGATCCATCAGCAGGAGGGCATCGCCGCCCGCTGCCACGACAAGGTCGCAGGCGATGATGAGGTCCGCGCTGGCCGGTGGCACGCGGCCGGTGGAGATATCTTCGGGCTCACGCGCAAAGCGGATGTGCGAGAGGACCGGGCCGCCCTTCTGGGCAAGGCCTGTCATGTCGAGCGAGGAGGCCGCATTGCCGTCCACATGGGCGGCCATGGCGAGCACGGCCGCGACGGTGGTGACACCCGTGCCGCCAACGCCCGTGAACAGCACGTTCCAGGGCGCAGCAAGGCTCGGCGTCTCCGGCAAAGGCAGGTTCGAGGCATCGAACTCGCGGCGCACTTCGCCGGTCCAGGCCGGTTCGCCATCCTTGACGGTGACGAAGCTCGGGCAGAAGCCCGTGAGGCAGGAGAGGTCGGTGTTACAGGTCGACTGGTTGATGCGGCGCTTGCGGCCAAGCTCGGTCTCGACCGGCTCCACCGACAGGCAGTTCGACTTGATCGAGCAGTCGCCGCAGCCTTCGCAGACTTCGGTATTGATGATCACGCGCACGCGGTCGGGCGCAATGATGCCGCGCTTGGAGCGGCGGCGTTTCTCGGTGGCGCACATCTGGTCATAGATCATGACCGAGACGCCGGGAGTGCCGCGCAGCATGACCTGCACGTCTTCAAGGTCTTCGCGGTCGTAGATCTTCACGCTGCGCGGCAGGTTCTTCACGCCGGCATAGCGGGTCGGGTCTTCGGTGACGATGACGATGGTCTTCACGCCTTCGGCTTCGACCTGCTGGGCGATCTGGGCGGGCGTCTGGCCGGACTCGACATGCTGGCCGCCGGTCATGGCAACCGCGTCATTGTAGAGGATCTTGTAGGTCATCTTCGCGCCGGAGGTGACGGCGGCGCGGATGGCGAGGCTGCCGGAATGGCTGTAGGTGCCGTCGCCGAGATTGACGAAGACATGGTCTTCATCGGTCGCCCAGTGCTGGCCGACCCAGGCAATGCCTTCGCCGCCCATCTGGCTGGTCATGTCGGTCTTCCGGTCGGGCATGAAGTTCGCCATGTAATGGCAGCCGATGCCGGCAAGGGCGCGGGAGCCTTCAGGCACGGTGGTGGACGTGTTGTGCGGGCAGCCGGAGCAGAAGTGCGGGCTGCGGATCGTTTCCGAGGCATTGCCGCGGGCCGCTTCGCCTGCACGTCCGACACGGTCGAAATAGGCATCGGCGCGGGCCATGTCCCAGCCTGCGGGGATGATTTTCATCAGGGCGTGCGCCATTTCCGGGATGGAGATGGAGGCGACGTCCGAGAGGAGGGGCTCGCCGTTTGCGGCGCGCTTGCCTTCGATCAGCGGACGCTGCGCATGCGGCAGGTCGTAGAGCGCGGCCTTCAGCTGTTCCTCGATCAGGGGGCGCTTGTGTTCGATGACGACAACGCGCTCAAGGCCCGCGCAGAACTCACGCACGCCTTCCGGCTCAAGCGGCCAGGGCATGGCCACCTTGTAGACCGTGAGGCCGAGACGGCCTGCTTCTTCGGGCGAAAGGCCGATGGCGGCGAGTGCCTCGAAAACGTCGCGGGCGGCCTGTCCGGTGACGATGACACCGATGCGGGGCTTGGGAGAGGGGAGGACAACATGGTCGAGCCGGTTGGCGCGGACATAGGCCTGCGCGGCGGGCAGCTTGAAGTGGCGCAGGCGCGCTTCCTTGTCGAGCGGCGTGTCGCCCCGGCGCATGTGGACGCCAGCGTCGGGCATGTGGAAGCCGGGCTCGGCAAAGGCAAAGCGGTCGAGGCTGACATTGACGACAGAGCCGGAATCCATCGTGTCGGCGAGCGCGACGAGGCCGGTCCAGGCGCCGCTATAGCGGCTCATGTTCCAGCCATGGATGCCATAGTCCAGCACGTCCTGGATCGAGGCGGGATTCAGCACCGGGATTTCGGCGTCCGCCATGGCGAATTCGGATTGCGAGGGCAGGGTCGAGGATTTGCAATTATGGTCGTCGCCAATGATGGCGAGCACACCGCCAAGGGCCGACGTGCCAGCGGCATTGGCGTGTTTGAACACGTCGCCCGTGCGGTCGACGCCGGGGGCCTTGCCATACCAGATGCCGAAGAGGCCGTCATAGCGCGCACCGGGGAAGAGGCCGAGCTGCTGGCTGCCCCAGACCGCCGTGGCCCCGAGATCCTCGTTGAGGCCTTCCCAGAAGCGGATGTCGTGGCTGTCGAGCAGGGGCTGGACCGCGCGCAATTGCTGGTCATAACCGCCGAGCGGCGAGCCGCGATACCCCGAAATGAAGCCAGCCGTGTTGTGGCCACTGCCAATATCGAGGCGTTTGCGGTCAAGCGGTAGGCGCACGAGCGCCTGAATACCGGTCATAAAGGCATTACCCTCGACAAGTTCGTATTTGTCGTCCAGCGTAACTTCACGGTGTTTCATGGATTTCATCCCGAAATATCTGTTAGGTATATTATTGGGCAATTTTAGCGAAATTGCTTGCCTATCTTGCGTCATTCCTGTTAGTTAGGGGCATATTATGCCTCAAACACTGGAGTACGCAGCAAATTGGCCCAAGACCTAGACACGATCGACGCGCGCATCCTTGATATCATCCAACGCGACGCGAGCCTGTCAGTTGCAGAAATAGCTGATCGCGTTGGCCTTTCTTCTTCGCCCTGCTGGCGCCGCATCAAGCGCATGGAAGAGGCTGGTTTCATCACCGGACGCGTCACGCTGCTGGATAATTTCGCGCTGGGTCTCAATTTCGAAGTGATGGCGAGCGTCAAACTGGCGCTGCCGAGCCGGGAAAATCTCGAAGCTTTCGAATCCATCGTGCAGGACTGGTCCGAAGTGATCGAGTGCATGACGGTGACAGGCGCCGTCGATTACATGATTCATGTCGTGACCACCGACATGCACGCCTATGACAATTTCCTCCGTGACAAACTGCTGGGATCGGCGCTCGTGTCGGACGTGCAGTCGCGCATTGTTGTGCGCGTGTCGAAGCGCACGACGGCCCTGCCGCTGGGCCTGGTCAGCGACAAGCTGAAATCCTCCTGAGGCCTCAGGCCTCCAGCACTCTAACAGATGTCACATGTCCGTCGGATTGGTTGAGGAAGCGCGCCGCGCCGCCGGGCCATGTCTGCAACCGTGTGCGCATCATGCCGGAGGCGGGTTCTCCGCCGAATAAGGGTTCGGGTTCGAAGCAGAGCCAGGCGAGGGGCGCTGCGGGCGTGGCGGCGGCGCCGGCGGTTTCGATGAGGGCGCGGATACGCTCGCGGGTTTCCTGCGGCGGATAGATCAGGAAGACCGAGTGATAGATGACCGTCAGCCCGTCCGGGCGGCGTTGGCTGAGCTGTGTTTCCAGCCAGTCGGCGGCGTCGGCCTTGTCGACCCTGAGGCCGGTCTGGCGGGCAAGGGCAATGGCGCCATCGAGCCGGGCGAGGCGGGCCGGCTGGTCGGCCCAGACATAGGCTTTGAGCTGCAGGGCCTGCGCATCATCGGCAATGTCGAGCGGGTTCAGGTCGCAGGCCGCGCGGCTGCGGATGGTGGGAGAGGCGGCAAGGTAAGCGGGCGCGGGGCCGGTCCATTCTGTCGAGATGATTACGTCTGAGGGGCCGGGGCGCTGCCAGTTGGCTGTCCGATAGGCGTAATGGTCCCAGTTCTGGTTGAGGCCCGCACTGGCGCCAAGCTCGAGCAGGTCCATCGGCATGTCGTGGCGGGCGGCGAGATCGAGGAAACCTGGCAGGAGGGCGATGCAGCGGCGCGTCTCGTTGGTCTGCGGGGCAGAGGGCAGGAAGGCCCGAACCGTGTCGCCCTGGGTCGCCAGATAGTCTTCGACGACAGGCCAGACGCTAGCCATGGTCCAGCCGGGGTTTTCCGAAGGATAGATAGCGGTGAGGGCCGGGGCCGAGCCATTGAGGGCGGCATGGTGGAGGGCGCCCACAAGGCGGAGCCCCAGGGCATCCCTGCGGGGGTTCCCGGACCATTCCGAGACCAGTTCATGGGTCATCCCGGCGGCTTTGAAGTCCCTTGCAAGGGCAATCAGGAGCTGGGCCGTGAAGGGAGAGCCGAGATCGCGGCACCAGCCGGCCTGTTCGTGAAAATGGGCGACGATCCGGTCCGGCATCATGCGACCGCCGAGGCGTGGAGGGCGGGGCGGAAGCCATTGGCGAGGGCGGCGCAGGTGGTGGCGGGTGTCAGGCGCTGGGCGCTCGCGGGGAGGGGAGCCGGCGCGCCATAGCCGCTGAACGACCAGAAGCGGGCGGTGTTGCCCTGTTTGAGGAAAGCCGTGTCGCCGACGGCAAAGAAGGCGCCATCGGGGAGGCTGGCGGGCGAGACGGTTTCGCGGGGCGTCTCGCCCTTGAGGACGGACCGGACCTCGGCAGCGATGCGGGAGTCCATGTCACCGACGCGGACAGGGGCGGTGAGGCCCGTGGCATCGCGGAAGGCTTTGGCGGCGTCGCGGCGGCATTCGAAGCAGGGGCGGTGGCCCGCGGCGAGGGCAGTCGCCTCGTCGAGGAAGAAAAGCTCGGTATAGAGGCCGGGCTGCATGAGAGGGCGTTTGCGGCCCTTGAACTCAAGCTGGCAGATGATCCACTGGCGGCTCGCCCAGTGGCGCGGTTTCAGCGTCTGGTCCGGGCGGTGGAAACAGCCGCCGCGATTGCCCATGAAGGCGCCCCTGTCAGGCACGGCGTGGAGCTGGCCGAACGGGTCGACGCGGTTCTGCAGCGGCATTTGTTTCCCCCTGATACACAAAAGCCCGGGCTGTGCGATGGCACGGCCCGGGCTTCCAACTGGCTTTGAGGCCGGTGTGGACTAGTAGCGCTCGACAGCCATGGCGATGCCTTCGCCGCCGCCGATGCAGAGCGACGCCATGCCCTTCTTGGCGCCGCGATCTTCCATCGCTGCGAGCAGCGTGATGATGACGCGGGCACCGGAGGCGCCGATCGGGTGGCCCATGGCGCAGGCGCCGCCGTTCACGTTCAGCTTGTCATGGCTGATGCCGAGTTCCTTCATGGCGATCATCGGGACGACCGCGAAGGCTTCGTTGACTTCCCAGAGCTCGACATCGTCGATGGTCCAGCCAGCCTTGGCGAGGGCCTTCTTCATGGCAGGGACGGGCGCGGTGGTGAAATATTCCGGCTCGTGGGCGTGGCTGGAGGACGCGACGATCTTGGCGATCGGCTTCAGGCCGCGCTTCTTGGCTTCGGATTCGCGCATCAGCACCATGGCGGCCGCACCGTCAGAGATGGCCGAGGCGTTGGCCGCCGTGACCGTGCCGTCTTTCGAGAAGGCGGGCTTGAGGGTCGGGATCTTGTCCGGCATCGCGGTGCGGGGCAGTTCGTCCTGGTCGACGATCGTGTCGCCCTTGCGGCCTTTCACGGTGACCGGGGCGATCTCGCGCTTGAACTTGCCGTTCTTGGTGGCGTTCTGGGCGCGCGTCAGCGTTTCGAGGGCGTAGGCGTCCTGCTGCTCGCGGGTGAACTGGTATTCGTTGGCGATCTTGTCAGCGAAGAGGCCCATGGGGCCGTGGCTGTAGGCATCGGAGAGGCCATCGAGGGCCATGTGGTCCTCGGCGTTCATCGTGCCGTACTTGTGGCCCTTGCGGACGTTCAGCAGGTGGGGCGCATTGGTCATGGATTCCATGCCGCCGACGATGACGATGTCGGCATCGCCCGCCATGATGGCGTTGCGGCCCATGACGGTGGCCTGCATGCCGGAGCCGCACATCTTGTTGATCGTGGTGGCTTCGAGGCCCTTGTCTTCACCGGCCTTGAAGCCGGCCTGACGGGCAGGGGCCTGGCCCTGGCCAGCGGGAAGGCAGTTGCCCATGATGATTTCGTTCGCTTCGCCCGGCTTCAGCCCGGCTTCGGCAACAGCGGCCTTGACCGCGATGGCGCCGAGCTCGTTGGCGGAGAGGCTGGCGAGGTCGCCTAGCAGGCCGCCCATGGGGGTGCGGGCCATGCCGACGATGACGACGGGATCTTGTTCAGACATTCAGGGTTCCTTCCAGTACGCATTTTCTTGCAGTTGCGAACGTATAGGCGCCCTGACGCGGCGGTCGTCAAGACCGGGCGGGGGTCTGGCGGGGGGAAGGCCCAGCACAGGCGGCCGCAGCCTTCGGGGGAAGGCGCGGCCGAATAACGTGTATATACAACAAATTGAGACCTCAGGACGTGTCCGGACGGGCCGTTCCGGCGCGGGCAAATAAATTTTCGATGCACGGAAAAAGCCCGAAGGGTGCACGGACATAAGTGCATCCGGGCGCGGGCGGCGCGAGGGCCAGCCGGTCCAGCGCCGTGACGGCGGGGACGGGGCATTGCCAGGCGACGGGTTCACGCGGCGCATCGGCGATGTAGACGACGCGGAGGCGGCCCGTGGCGTAGCAGACATGCATCATCAGCTCGCGGCCATGGCGCATCTGCGCGCGCTTGATGAGCATCAGCTGCACCCACACGAACGGCCGCATCCAGATGGGAAAGCAGGCAAGAAGGGCAGAGATTTCAGCGCGGGTCATGGCGGCGATTATAGGCGCGCGGGCCGGGGGCGGGGAAAAGACGGGCGGGATGTGGTGTGCAGATTGGGGGAAGGGGGCGGAGAGGGCTAGACAGGCAGGCCGCGCCGCTTCCACCAATGGCGTTCTATGCCAAGCATTGAGAGGAGGCGTTCGAGGCGCGGCCACAACTGGATATATTCCACGACCGGGTTCACATGATCGGTGAGCAGGCAATAATGGGTGTCATTTTGCCCGCTATGGTGGTGCACATGATGGCGCTGCGACTGGACGAGACCGAGGCGCATCAGCGCCGTGATGAGCGGGCCATTCTGGCGGGGTGACTGGTGGGACCAGCGGTGCATCATGTTGGTGAGTGCACCGAACAGAAGGGCGCTGAGGGTGACCGGGCCCAGCCAGCCAATGAGCCAGAGCGTAAGCGTTGTCAGGGCCACGACGGTCCAGATGCCGCCATGACGCGCATGCCAGGACAGGCGCGCCAGTTCATGCGGATCATGATGATGATTGTGGCTGTAGACAATGTGGCGCGGCCCGAGCACGGGCCATTTGGGGTTGCCGTAATTATCGGCCAGCCAATGGACGAAGCCCGTGCCAAAATCGGCGAGCCAGAGCCCGATAAGGACCTGCAGACAGAGAAATAGAATATCCGTCGCCATCAGCCTCCCCCTCAGAGAGTCATGACACCTGAGGATGAAAATACGTTGGATGCAAGTTGAAGAAGTGTCGCAAGCCGGTGCGAAGGGCTGCCGCCTTCAACTGTCGACGACATTCACGAGATTCCCGGCGGGATCGCGAAAGTAGAAACGGCGAAGGCCCCAGGTTTCCTTGACGGGGCCGTAGACCACTTCGGCGCCGGCCGCGCGGACGGCGGCCTCTGTGGCGTCGAGATCGTCCACGCCGATGGAGATGACCGGGAGGTCCGTGCCGGAGCCGCCTTGAGACGCGGTATGCAGCTCGATCTTTTGCGTCATGTCTGTGGTCAGGAACGCGATCCACCCCATGTCGAAGGGGAGGTCAAGGTCGAAAACCTGTTTGTAGAATTGTGCCAGCGCCATGGGGTCCGGCGCCTTGAGATTGGCAATGATCCTTGTGACAGCCATCGGCGGCGCCTCGCGATATGAGAAGCGTCAAGGCTAGGCGGAAGGAGTCTTGGCCGCAACAGGCCCATGGCCTCCCCCGCGTTGCAGGGGAGGATGAGGGTGGCCTATTCGCTGGCTTGTGTTTCTGTTTCAGCTTCGGCGGCTTCGGTTTCGTCAGGGGCGACGAAGGCGCATTCCTTCTCGGCGGCGACTTCCTTCACGTCCTTGATGTAGGAGCGGGCGAAGGGAATGTTGGCGGGGTTCATCATCGAGCGCTTGGCGCCGGCGACTTCCTTTTCCAGCTCTTCACAGGACTGGCGCGAGAAGCGGGCCTTGTTGCCGCCACTGGCGAGCGCGCCGCTGGCGGCCGATCCGGCAAGCGCCGACCCGGCCGCGCCAACGGCGGTGGTGCAGCCTGAAACAGCGGTGAGCAGGCCGAGTGCGGCGACGGTGGGGACAAGGAATTTGATGGTCATTTTGGGGGCCCTTTGGCAGTTGAAATATCTGCCCTGTATGGGTGGCCCCCGGACATGCGTCTTGCCCCTCAGGGGTGACGCGGCGCATTTTTTCCGGCGTAACACAATCGGCAATCACGTGGATTTTTTTACAGGAGCGCGCCCTGCGCAGTATGTTTTTGCAGGCCTCGTCGCCCTCGACACTGTCGACGCGGACGTTCGGCGCAGGGGCTGCTGCCGCGCAGGTTCGCGACAAGTACCGCACGGCCCATTGCGAGATGGCCGGCAGCAATGCCAGCGCGGCGGTGTGCCGGAATTGAGCTGGGGGGCGGCCACCTGTTGCCATCGCGGGCGGGCGGGTTACCTTTGGTCGCTGATCGCAGCAGATAAAAGGGAAACCCGTCATGCGGATACTAGGCGCGCTTACGCTGATTGCAGCCATGTTCAGCGCGGGGCAGGCGGGGGCTGAGGACTGGCAGGCGCGGGCTAAGAAGCATTCGGCCGAGCTGGCGGATTTCAGCTTCGGCACGGGCGAGACGCTGCCTGCGATCACCATGACTTATTATACGCTTGGCACGCCGCAGCGGGATGCGGACGGGCATATCGTGAATGCGGTAATGCTGTTGCACGGGACGGGGGGCAGCGGGCTGTCGCTACTGCGGCCCTCGTTCGGGGATGAATTGTTCGGGCCGGGCCAGCCGCTGGACCTTGCGCGCTATTACATCGTCTCGCCCGACAATCTGGGCCATGGCGACAGCTCCAAGCCGAGCGACGGGCTGCGCGCGGCGTTCCCGCGCTATGATTATGACGACATGGTCGAGGCCGAGTACCGGATGCTGACCGAGGGCATGGATGTGCAGGGTCTGGAGATGATCGTCGGCACGTCGATGGGCTGCATGCAGGGCTTTGTATGGGGCGAGGAACATCCGGGCTTTGCGCGCCGGCTGGTGCCGCTGGCCTGCAACGTGATCGAGATTGCCGGGCGCAACCGCATGTTCCGCCAGATGATCATTGACGGCTTCGAGCAGGACTCGGCCTATGCGGGCGGGGACTATGCCGAGGCGGCCGACCTGAAGCGGGGCGTGGCCATCTGGGCCAATGCGCTGATCCTGGCCGGATCGAACCCCTACCGGATGCAGGCCGAGGCGCCGACGCGGGAGGCGGCGGTGGACCAGCTGCACAATACGCTGGAGCGGTATAGCGCCCATCCGGCAGACCCGAACGACACGATCTACCAGTTCGACGCGTCGCGGAATTACAATCCGGCGCCGCGCCTGTCAGAGATCACGGTGCCGGTGCTGTGGATCAATTCGGCCGATGATTTCATCAACCCGCCGGGCCTCGGCGACCCGGAAGCCAAGGCGGCCGAAATGCCGAATGCGCGCTTCGTGCTGGTGCCCGCGAGCGAGGAGACACGCGGCCATGGCACGCACACCTGGCCGGTCTTCTGGAAGGATGAGCTGGCGCAATTCCTGGCGGACAATCCTTAGCGGATCTCTGCACGGCTGGCTTGGGCCCACGAAACGCCTCTTTACATTAAAAAATTAAAGTATTACTTTCATTTTTCAATGTGAGGCGATGATGAAGAATTCTCATGTTTTTGCCGCGCTCATGGGCGTGTCCTGTTTGGGCTGCAGCAGCGCGCTTGCCCAAGACTCCGGAATGGGAGCGGTCCTGTCAAAGCCGCCAGGCATAGAGAGAGACAGGCAGGTCATCGAAGTGCCGATGGACGTCAGAATGGGAAAACTATTCATCGACGCGACCGTTGAGAGCGAAACGAGAGCGTTCATTTTCGACACAGGCTCTCCAACAATTCTGACAACGGATTTGGCAAAGGCCCTGAACCTCGAGATCATGGGCCAGAATACCGGGAGAGATGCCAACGGGCGCGAAGTCACGATGGATGTCGCTGTCGTCGAGACGCTCGCCATCGGGGGACTCACATTTCACAACGTGCCCGTTTTGATTTTTGACCCGCATCAATTGGAGCTTGGCGCATGTATCCTTGATGGCGGAGTTATCGGCTCAGAGATCCTGCCGGGCAGCGTCTGGACCATGGACACGGAACAAGGGCGCCTCACCGTTTCGGCCCCCGGCGCCGCAACAGATTCAAGGGAAGCTTCGCTGACGGCCCGCTTGCATGATTTCGGTTATCCTCACACGCCTGTTGTCGACTATTCGGTCGGGGACGTCCGCGACAAAGCCATCTTCGACACGGGCAGTGCTGATGAAGTTGTCCTTTTTGAAGGCGTGGCAGACAGCAAGAAAGTGCGCCGGAGCATCGCTGCCGGAACAGTCGTGAAAGGCCGTGGGTCAGATGGCGTTTCTGCCGGAGGACCGGGCGACATTCGGGACCTCCACCGGTTCACGCTGCCCGAGTTCCATCTTGGCAAGGACAGTATCGGGCCGGTGCGGGCCACAACCCGCGAGACGGCGCCGACGCTGATTGGCGCTGCCATCCTCGACCGTTACGCAGTGACACTCGACTATGCAGCAGGCCAATTCATCCTGACGGATCGCGCCAGCCCCATGCCCCGGGCTCCTGAACCGGGCTATAGTGTTTCGGTTGTCAACGGCGCCGTCACCGTAACGCGGCTATATGAGGGAACCCTGGCCGAGCAAGCCGGGCTGAGGCTTGGCGATCAGGTCACCTCCATCAATGGCCACGCGTTCAGGGATCTCGATACCGGGCCGGTTTGCGAAGAGGCCCTTTGGCTTGCCGATACATTTGATCGCACGGCCAGGGCGGAACTTGTCGTGGAGCGCGCGGGCGGGCCGGAAACCATCAGAATACCTAAAATGGTCCATTGAATGAGGATGCATGACCTATGACCTCTTATTCTATCGACGATGCGCGCCCTGCTCCATCGAGACTGGCCGGAATCCTCGCGGTCGTTACGTTGATCGCCGCAATCGTGCAGCCTGTATTCACCACACTTGTCTGGCTGTTCTGGGACGCATTTGCCGGTCCTGCCTCCGACAATTTTCAAGGGTCGTTTGACCTGACAACGCTCGGCATGGGCGGGCGCCTCGCGGGCTTTTGCGTGTCGCTTGCCGGAACGCTTGCCGGTGCATATGGACTATTGGGCCTTCGCCAGACATTCCTGGAAGCGCGTGATCGACGTGCATTTTCCGCAAAGTCACTTCAAGGCTTCCGGCGTTTCGCCTGGGTGAGCCTCTTTCTCGCATTCTATGGCATAATTCAGCATGCTGCACTCTTTGCGATATTCTCCATTTCGGACCCGTCCCAGCCGGCAGGCATCTCCGTGCGACTGGGAACGCCGGAACTCAAGGCCATTTTTTCGGCCCTTCTTCTAGTCTTCGTTGCAGGTGTCTTTGCCGAAGCGAAGCGGATCAAGGATGAAAATGACAGCTTTCTTTAGATGGCCTCCGGAATGAAAATTGTCGTCAATCTGGATGTCATGCTCGCAAAGCGAAAAATGCGCTTGAAAGAGCTTGCCGCAGCTATCGGTTTGACTGAGCAGGCCTTGTCGATGATCAAGACGGGCAAGGTCAAAGGGGTTCGTTTCGAAACTCTGGTCAAAATATGTGATGTCCTTGATTGCCAGCCTGGCGACCTGATGGAATTTGTCCGGGAAGACCGCGGGGGAGGTGCCACATGATCAACGCTGCCATCATCACGTCGACGCTGGAGACCGTGTCGGAGCGGTGCGGGGATCCGAAGGGGCGGATCTTTGCGCGGCTCTATGCGCTGGACGCGAAGTTCGAGCCGCTGTTCGTGATGGATACCGACGGCGGCGTGCGCGGCAGCATGCTGGAGACGAGCCTCAATTGCATGATCGGCGTGGCCGAGGGGAAGAGCGAGACGCCGCGCCTGCTGATCGAGGCGGCGCGGATGATCCATGACGGGTACGGACTGACGCCTGCGGAGGTGGACCTGATGTTCGTGGCCATGCGCGATGTATTCCGCGAAATCATGGCGGATGACTGGACAGCGGACGTGGATGCGGAATGGACCGCGCTGCTGGACGAGCTGGCAACGATTGGCGCAGCGGCCTGAGGCGCTAGCCCTTGAGGGCGGCTTCGATGTCGGCGACGAGTTCGGCGTCGGCGGGCTTGGTGGCCGAGGGATAGGCCTTGATCGGCGTGCCGGAGGCATCGGTCAGCACCTTGTGGAAGTTCCACTTGGGCTGGGCCGCGTCCCCGAGCGTTTCGACAGCGTGGACATAGAAGGGATGTTCCTCGGCGCCGGTGACCTTGTATTTCTTCGTCAGCGGGAAGGTGACGCCGTAATTGATCTGGCAGAAGGTTTTGACCTCGGCTTCGGTGCCGGGCTCCTGTCCGCCGAAATCGTTCGATGGGACGCCGACGATGACGAGGCCCTTGTCCTTGTAGGCCTCATAAAGTTCTTCGAGGCCGGCATATTGGGACGTGTAGCCGCATTTGGAGGCCGTGTTGACGACGAGGACGGCCTTGGCGCCGAGGCTGGCGAGGTCGAGCGGCTTGCCGTCGATGGAGGTGAATTCGGTGGCAGTCATGGCGGGCTCCATCTGGTGGGCGGAATGATCCTGGGCGGCCATGGGCTCGGCCGAGGCGGCAGAGACGAGCAGGGCGGCAAGGGCGAGGGGCAGGGCGGTACGCAAGGCGGACATGGGCGGCTCCTTCAGGCTGTCCCCATACAAGTAGACGGACTGCAGGCGGCGTCACCCCTGCGGGCGAACATTTTTTCGTGTTCGGGCGGAAACGGCGCCGATCGGATCAGGTCAGAGCAGTTCGAGGCCGACTTCGGAATTGTGCTGCCAGACGACACGGGCCGGGCCGGAGACGCCGACGGCGCCAGCCTTGACGATGACGCGGGGCGGCAGGACCTCGTTCGTGGGGAAGCGCAGGCGCACGCCGGTCTTGCTGTAGTCGAGCACGATGCAGCGGAGCGAATAGCCGGATTCAAAGACGACCGAGGCTTCCCGGTAGGCGGTGCCGCGCAGGGCGCGCGGGGTGGCGTGCTTTGAGGACACGGCCTGAGCGATCCGGTCGCTGGTGGGAGCGGCCTGTGGGGCAACGGCCTGCGCAATACGGCTGCTGGGAACAGCGTTTGCGGATTTTTTCTGGCCGAACTTCCGGGGCCCCATTGCCATTATGTGTACTCACTCACTCATTTATTCATTCCGGCCCAAATTGAACCGTTTGAATGATTTATGAGCAAGTATTACGCCAAGCTCCTAACAGAGCGCAAAAAAGCGGCGCCAAAGGCGCCGCTTTCTGTTGTATCAACAGCAGGTAGAATGGTTACCAGATGTGGATGCGCTGTTCCGGGGGCAGGTAGAGCGCGTCGCCCGGCTGCACATCAAACGCATCGTACCATGCATCGAAATTGCGGACGATGCCGTTGACCCGGTACTCTGGCGGGGAGTGCGGATCGGTCAGCATCTGGCGGCGCATGGCCTCTTCGCGGTTCTTCGAGCGCCAGACCTGGGCATAGGCCATGAAGAAGCGCTGGTCGCCGGTGAGGCCGTCAATCACCTTGTCTTCCTTGCCGTTCAGGCTGAGATGGTAGGCCTTGTAGGCCATCGAGAGGCCGCCAAGGTCGCCAATGTTCTCGCCGAGCGTCAGGGCGCCGTTGACGCAGGTTGCGCCGTCATCATAGGGGCAAAACGCATTGTACTGGGCGACAAGGGCCTGGGTCTTGGCCTTGAAATTGGCCTCGTCCTCGGCCGTCCACCAGTTGCGCAGGAGGCCGGTACCGTCCGACTTGGCGCCCTGGTCGTCAAAACCATGGCCCATTTCGTGGCCGATCACGGCGCCGATGGCGCCATAGTTCACGGCCGGATCAGCGGAAAGGTTGAAGAAAGGCGGCTGCAGGATGGCGGCCGGGAAGACGATTTCGTTGCGGTTCGGTGAGTAATAGGCGTTCACCGTCTGGGGCAGCATGCCCCATTCCGTCTTGTCGATCGGCTTGCCGAGATCGGAGATCATGTCCTGGTACTGCCATTCGGCGACGGCCATGTGGTTGGCGAAGGCGTCTTCGCTGACAACAAGGCTGTCATAGGTCTCGAACTTTTCCGGATAGCCGATTTTGGGCGTGAACTGTGTCAGCTTGGTTTCGGCTTCGGCCTTGGTCTCGGGACCCATCCAGTCGATGCCTTCGAGATTCTGGGAGAGGGCCGTGCGCAGGTTCGCGACGAGCTTGTCCATCGCGGCCTTGTTCTCGGCGGGGAAGTAGCGCTCGGCATAGATCTTGCCGACGGCTTCACCGACCGAGTTCTCGACCGTATCGACAGCGCGCTTCCAGCGCTCGCGCTGTTCCTCGAGACCGTTCAGTGTCTTGCCGTAGAAATCGAACACGGTGGTGTCGATATCGGCTGGCAGGACATCCGATGTGTCGATCAGGAGGTGGGCGGCAAGATAGGCCTTCCACTGATCAAGCGGCGCATCTTCCATGACCTTGAACAGGCCGGCGATGCCGCCGCCGGACACTTTGGCGAGCTGGTCGCCCTCAAGGCCGTTGTCCTTGATCTCTTCGGCGGTCGGCGTGACCTGACGGACGACGAACTCTTTCTGGTCGCCAAGACCGAGCCCGTCAATCATCGTGGCGGCGGGGAACTTGCCGGCCAGTTTGATGAGGTCTTCTTTCGACATCTTGTTATAGGTGAGGTTGCGGTTGCGGCCCGCAGCGCGGTCCCAATGCGCCTTTGCCAGCTCGGTCTCGAGCGCGATCACCTTGTCGGCGGCCGCATCGGCATCTTCATAGCCTGCGCGCGCCAGCAGGGTAGAGAGCATGGCCTTGTACGCGGCGAGCAGTTCCTTGTTGCGGTCATTGTCGACGAGGTAATAGTCGCGATCACCCATGCCGAGACCGGCCTGCGTGACGTAGAAGATGTACTGGTCGGTCTGCTTGGAATCGACATCGACCCAGCCGGCGACAGGTGTGGTGAAGCCATTGGCGGCAAAGGCCTTGGCCAGGTCTTCACGGCTTGAGATGGCCTTGATGCGCTCAAGGTAGGGCTCCGCCGGGACGAGGCCTTTGGCCTCGATGGCGTCAGTGTTCATGTAGGCGTTATAGATGGTCGCGACCTTGCCTTCGAGCGTCGACGGGTCCGGCTTCGCGGCGGCGAGTTCCTCGATGATCTTGCGCACGCGCTGCTCGGATTTTTCGCCGAGCAGGGTGAAGGAGCCATAGCGGGTCTTGTCGGCAGGGATGACGAAACTGTCGAGCCACTTGCCGTTGACATATGCGAAGAAGTCATTGCCCGGCTTCACGTCGGATTTCACGTTGTCGAGATTGACGCCCCATTTGCCCCAGGTGTCTGGCACGGTCAGCTCAAGGCCTTCGGCGGTTTCATACTTGCCATCGGCATTGGCGACGGGAGCGGCAGCAGGCGCTTCGGCGGCCACGGGCTCGGCAGGTGCCTTGTCCTTGGCCTGGCCACAGGCGGTAAGGAGCGCGATAGCGGCTGCGCCCAGCATCAGATGTTTCATGAAGTCTTCTCCAGATTGATCGGATGCGTCCACAGCCCGCGTCACAAAAGAGCGGGGAGGGGCGCAGCCGGGTTAAATCACGCCATTACTCGGCGGGGGCAAGGGGCCCAACTGTATCATCACGGCTGGTGCCAATGAGTTCGTCCTCGTCAATGGTCACTTCGCCGGAATAGGTATCGCCGATCTGCCGGAAGGGTTTGCCGCCCCATGTCCAGCGGAAGATGCGGCCGATTTCGACGCCTACGGCATAAAGGGCCGGCACCATCAGCAGCGAGACGAAGAGGGCAAAGGCCACCGCGCAGGCGAGCGACACGATCATCGGCTTCAGGAACTGCGCCTGCGTCGAGCGCACGGCGAGCAGCGGCAGAATGCCGACAAAGGTGGTGACGGAGGTGAGCAGGATCGGGCGGAAGCGGGAGACGCCTGCGTCGACAAGCGACTGGATCGCGCCAGCGCCTTCGTCACGCCGCCTGTTCACGTAATCGATCAGCACAAGGTTGTCGTTGATGACGACGCCTGCGGCCGCGGCGATGCCGAAGAAGGCGAACATGGCCATCGGCGTATTGAACAGGGCAAGGCCGAAGATCGCACCGCAATAGGCAAAGGGCAGGGCCATCATCAGCAGGACGGGCTGCGAATATGACCGGAAGGCGACCGCCAGCAGGATATACATGGCGCCGATGGCCATGACGACGAGCCGGCCGATCTCATTGAAGAATTTCTGCTCTTCCTCGAAGCCGCCCGCCTCGCCGCGCTGGACGTCCGGGAAGCGTTTCTGGAACTCGGGCCAGAAATTCTTTTCCATGTCGGCCATGATGCGGCTGCGTTCGCCTTCGCCCTTGACCTCGGCATAGACGGCGACCGAGCGGGTACGGTTGCGCCGGACGATGCGGTTGATGCCGGGGGCGTATTCAAAGTCGGCGACCTGGGTGACCGGGATCTCGCGGCCGTCGGCTGTGCGGACCTTGAGATTGTTGAGGCTGTCGAGATTGGAGCGCGCGCTTTCCGGAAGGCGGACCATGACGCGCACGTCCTCGCCGTCACGCGGGAGGCGCTGGACCTCTTCGCCGAAATAGGCCTGGCGCAATTGCTGGGAGACGCTGGCAAGCGTGACACCGAGCGTTTCGGCGCCGGGCTTCAGCGTGATGCGGATCTCCTCGGCGGAGGAGGAGAGGTTGTCGCCGATGTCATAGGCGCTGGAATAGGTGGCGAGGTGGCCCTTCACGTCGGCTGCGGCTGCGCGCAGGCGGGCAAGGTCCGGATGGTTGAGGGCGAAGCGCACGCCGCTGTCATCATCGTTGAAGGTGAACTCGAAGCCGACTTCCTGGGCGTCCTGGATCGGACCGACATCGTCGCGCAGCCGTTCCGAGATTTCCCGTGAACGGAGCGTGACCGGGCGGTCTTCGGGTGCGGCGAGGCCGACCCATGCCCGCACGAAAGCGCCGGAGGCGACGACGGAGGCCTGCGTGATCAGACCGCCTTCGATGTCGGGATATTCCTTGCCGGTTTCTTCGGTGAGGGTGTCAATGCCGACCTGGAGCTGGTCGCGGACCTGAAGCAGGCGCTCATAGGGCGTGCCTTCCGGCATCTCGATATTGACCTGGATGAGGTCGGCTTCGATTTCCGGCATGAACTGGAAGGGCACGATGCCGGTCATCTGCATCTGGAAGGCGAGGGCGAAGAGACAGAAGAAGAAGGCGACGGTGGCATAGCGGAAGCGCAGGGCCAGTTCGAGCACGGGCTTGTAGAGATGGTTGGCGAACCAGAGCAGGCTGTCGGCGATGCGGCGCTGGAGCTTGAGGAAGCCGCCGGCGGGGCCGTCGAACTGCTGCTTCTTCATGTGCGCGAGGTGGCTCGGCAGGATCAGCATGCACTCGATCACGGAGAAGACGAGGGCCGCGACCACGACGAAGGTGATCTGCTGGGTGAACATGCGCGTCGGACCCGAGATGAAGGCCCAGGGCAGGAAGGCGATCACGGTGGTCAGCACGCCAAAGATGACGGGCTTGAGCACGAGCTGTGTGCCGACAATGGCGGCATCGAGGCCTTCACGCCTCCCGCTCTCGACTTCCCTGTGTATGTTCTCGCCGACCACGATTGCATCGTCCACGATGACGCCGATCACGAGCAGCACGGCAAAGGTGGAGAGGATGTTCCACGAGACGCCAAAATAGGGCAGCAGCATAATGCCACCGGCAAAGGCGGTGAAGATGCCCACGGTCACCCAGAGCGCCACGACAGGGCGCAGGAAGAGGATCAGCACGAGCATCACCAGCACGGCGCCGGAGAGGGCCGACTGGGTGATCAGGTCCATGCGGGCCTTGAACTCGACCGAGTTGTCCCAGAGCGTGTCGATGCGCACGGCTTCGGGCAGGATGCCGTTCTTGTGCTCGTTGGCTTCCTCGGCGAACTTCTTGAAGCCGTCGGTATATTTGACGATGTCCATCTTGTCGGGCGAGGAGATCATCACGAAGGCGGTCGGTTCATTGTCGAACGTGGCCTTCAGCTTGTCGCTGACGAAGCCGTCGATGACCTGGGCGATGTCGGAGACATAGACCGTGCCCTCTTCGGTCGTCTGGCGGACGATGATCTTGTCGAACTGGTCAGCCGTGTCGGCCAGCTGGCGCGCGGTGATGTTGACGTCGCCGATGGAGGACTCGATGCGCCCGCCGGACGAGTTCAGCGAGGACTGGCGGATGGCGTTGGCGACATCGGAGAAGCTGAGTCCGAAGCGGCGCAGGGCCTCTTCGGAGACTTCAATGCTGACCTGTTCATCCAGCGTGCCCTGAAGCTGGGCCAGCTCGCCGCCGGGCAGCTTGGCGAACTCGTCGCGGACCTTGTCGGCCACCCGTTTCAGCGTGCGGCTGTCGACATTGCCGTGTATGGCAAAGCCCATGTACTGGTCGCGCTGTTCCCAGCGCTGGATCTGCGGCTGGAAGGCGGCCTGCGGCAGGTTGTTGATCTGGTTGACCCGGCGTTCCACGTCCTTGAGGAAGACGTCCATGTCGACATCGTCGCGGCCCTTGATGTTGACCACGCCGGAGCCTTCGCTGGCAATCGAGGTGATACGGTCAAGCCCGTTGAGGTCGGCAACAGCCTCCTCGATACGGGTGACGATCTGGTCTTCGATGTCCTGCGGGGAAGCGCCGTTCCACGCGACGATGACCGACGCGCCGGTGACGTTCACGACCGGGAACATTTCCTGTTCCATCCGCGAGTAGCCGAATATGCCCCCGGCAAAGGCGACGATCATCAGGAGGTTGGCGGCGACCGCATTGCGGGCGAACCAGGAGACAATACCGTTCATTGCGGAGTTCCCTCTGCTCCCTGGGTGGCCGTCGTGGCAGCCGCCGTTGCGGCCCCGCCATCTTCTTCAGGTTCGAAAACCTTGACCGAGCCGTCTTCAAGACGCTGCATCACGGTGATGCTCATGCCGTCGAAGGCTGCCTGGACCGGGCTGACAATGGCCAGTTCGCCTTCCTCGACACCGGAGCGCACATAGGCGCCTTCCGGATCGGAAAAGACCAGGTCGACCGTGCGGATCGAGAGCTTGCCGTGCTTGGCATCGCCGATGAACAGCTGGTCCTCGCCGCGCAGGGCGCCGCGCGGGGCGATCAGCACGTCGGGAATGGTGGCGCCTTCGATGGTGGCATTGACGAAGAGGCCGGGCGCCATGGGCGCGTCGCCATCGGCCCCTGCGCCATAGGGATCCTTCAGTTCGGCAATCACGTTGATCTGGCGCGTCATCGAGTTGACGGCGGCAGCGGTGCGCACGACTTCGCCGATCCATGTGCGGGGCTGGCCGGCGACATTGGCGGTGAAGGTCACTTTCGGGCCGGGCTGCTCTTTCGTCGCGGCAAAGGCGAGCGGCAGGCCGAGGCGGCCCATCTCGCCGTCGTCGAGCGGCAGGGAGACTTCGACCACGTCATTGGCGAAAATGCGGCCGAGCGTCGATCCGGCGGCGGCCACCTGGCCGATATCGACATTGCGTTCGCGCACGCGGCCGTCGAAGGGCGCGTAGACGGCGGTGCGGTCGAGCGCGAGTTCGGCATCTTTCAGCTGGGCTTTGGCGCCATCGAGCGCGGCGCGGGCCTGGGCCAGCTGGGGTTCGCGGCGGGCCAGTGGCGAGGCGTTCTCGAGACCGAGATCCTTGATGTCCTGCTGGGCGAGTTCCGCTTCGGCGATCTCGCGGGCGAGGGCCTGTTCGGCGCTGGCAACGCCGGAGCGCGCGCTGACGACGCCGAGTTCATAATCGGCCGCTTCGACGCGGACGAGGAGCTGGCCCTTCTTGATGAAGCCGCCATCGATAAAGTCCGGCGAGACATAGGCGACACGACCGGTGATCTGCGGCGAGACGACGATCTCGCGGCGCGGACGCACTTCGCCCTGGGCCTCGACGGTCAGGTGCAGGTCACCGCGGCGCACAGGCTCGGCGAACACATTGAGACCGGCGCGGGCCTCGTCAGCCTTTTCGGGCTCCGGCTTGATGGCGTGCAGCAGGATGCTGCCGCCGACGCCGACGACAACAATGATGCCCAGGGGGGCGAGAATGGAAACAAGGCGGCCCATGAAAGATTAGCTCCTGCCGCTTCTTGCGGCGTCCGTGTCAGAATTGCTTTTAGCAGATTGCGTAGAGGCGGTCCCGGTCGGGAGGCCGCCGCCAAGGGCGAGATGATAGGAAATGCGGTTGGTCGCACGGCTGGCGCGGGCCGTCACGAGCTGGCTTTCAGCTGTCAGGCGGCGTGTCTGCGCGTCGATCAGGTTGAAGATGGTGATCGTGCCGCTGGTGTACTGGCGTTCGGCCAGGTCCTCGGCGAGGCGGGCCTCTTCGAGGGCGCGGGCCTGCGCGTCTTCCTGGCTGGCCAGGAATGTGTCGGCCGCGAGGGCGTTTTCGACTTCGCGCCAGGCGTCGAGCGCAGTGGACGCATAATTGGCGACGGCGGCTTCGGCCTGGGCCACGGCCGCGTCGCGCTGGGCATCAAGCTGGCCACCCGTGAAGAGGGGCTGGACCAGACTGGCGATCAGGTTGGCGGCGATGCGCTCCGGATCGAAGGCATCAGCGAAGTCGGTCGTATTGGTGCCGGCTGATGCGGTGAGGCGCAGCGAGGGCAGCATGGCGAGGCGGGCCTGTTCGGCGCGCAGGCCAGCGGCGGTGACGCGGGCTTCGGCGCCGGCAATGTCCGGACGGCGCGACAGGAGGAGGGCCGGGTTGCCCTCAGGCATGATGGCTTCGAGCGTCGGGATTTCAGCGGGCGCCTGAAGTTCCGCATTGGGATAACGACCGACAAGGGTTTCGAGGCGGCGGGCCGCTTCGCCGGTGAACTGGCGCTGGGCAGCCATCGAGGCTTCGGCCTGGGCAAGCGTGCTGCGCGCGGTGCGCACGTCGAGCGCGTCGGCGAGGCCGCGCTGGAAGCGGCGTTCGGTCAGCGTGCGGACGCGGTCGCGCGCTTCGACGGTCTGGGCAGCGACGCGTTCCTGCGCGAGGGCGGCGTTCAGGTTGATCCAGGCAATCGAGGTTTGCGCAGCGAGGGAAAGCTCGGCCGCGTCATAGTCGGCCTGGGAGGCGGCAAGGTCTGCCTCGGCGGCGCCGATGCCGGAACCGAGCCGGTTCCAGAGGTCGAGTTCCCAGCTGGCATCGAGACCGACGCCATAAACGCCGTCCGTGCTGCGGTCCGTCGTGCCACCGAACGTGGTCGAGGTGGAATTGACGCCGGCGGAGACAGAGCCGCTGATGCTCGGACGGCGCTGGGAGCGCGCGATCCGGGTGGCGGCTTCGGACGCGCGCACGAGGGCGGCGCGGGATTCCAGGGTCGGGCTGTTGGTGAGGGCTTCGTTGACGAGGCCGACCATCAACGGGTCGTTGAACTGGCTGAGCCAGTCACCCTGGGGGGCGACACCTGCGACACCGCGTGCAGCCCATTCGGCCGGCGCATCGACGGTTTCGGCAAAAAATTCCACGGGTTGGCCCGCAAGGCGACCAACTGACGTCGGAGAAGAGGCGCATGCTGCAACAATTGCCGTGCTGATAAGAAGAATAGACCGTTTCATGCCGTTCGAGGAGCTCCCAACTCGTTGCCCTACCCGATAGTGCGGGCCTAGTCGACTGTCAACGATAAATTATCGAATTTCAATAATTGTTGCGCAGGTGTCATAAAGGAGTGTCGCTGCTATCATCCGCTGCCGGGGGCTTGGCATATTTGCAGGGCCGCTGTAGCGGCAAGTGAAGGCGGTGCGATGAGGACGGACAGGGTGTCCGGGCCATTCGTATCCGCCCGGGAGACAGGATGAGCAAGTCCGATCCATCTCTTGGCCAACAGGGGCCACGCGCCGGCCTGAGCCGCCGGGCGCGGGACTTTTTCATCCTCGGCTTCTGCTTTTGCAGCGTCCTGTTCCTGCTGGCGGCGACGGGGGAGCTGGACTTCATCGTCGCGTTTGCAGCCATGGCCGTGCTGGCATCGGTGGCCTTTGCCTATTTTGTCGGATCGGCGGCCTTCCTGCCGGTGCGCAGCACGGCGCGCACGCAGGCACCGGCGACTGTCACGCGCCGGCTGGATTCAGTGCAGCTGCTGCGCGCGCTGCCGCTGCCGGCCTTCGAAGTGGATGGCGACAAGCGGATCGTGGCGTTCAATGAACACGCTGACCTGATCCTGCGGCTCGACGGACGGGTCAATCCGCGCGCCAGCACGGTCATCCGCTCGCCGGCGCTGCTCTCGGCCATTGACCGGATCGGACGCGGCGAGGGGGACGAGTCCCTCTCGGTGGAAGTCGACAGCGGGCCGGACGAGACCTGGCGCGCCCATGTTTCGCGGCCCACTGGCGCCGAGCAGACACTGGTCGTGCTGGAAGACCTGACGCCGGTGCACCGGGCGGCGCGGGCGCGTTCGGATTTCCTCGCCAATGCGAGCCATGAATTGCGCACGCCGCTGACGGCCCTCTCGGGTTTTATCGAAACCATGCGCGGACCGGCCAAGGACGATACGGGCTCGTGGCCGCGCTTCCTTGACATCATGGCCGGGGAGTCCGAGCGGATGAGCCGGCTGATCGCCGATCTTCTGTCGCTGTCGCGGATCGAGTTTTCCGAACATATTTCGCCGAGCGAGCATGAGGATTTCACCAAGATCGTGCTGGATGCGACCGAGGCGCTGCAGCCGATTGCGAGCGAGCGGTCCGTCACGCTGGAACTGGTGGGCGCAGAGGGCGCGCTGCCGGTGATCGCGCACCGCGACGAGATCATGCAGGTGGTGGAAAACCTGCTGACGAATGCGCTGAAATATACGCCAGCGGGCGGCAAGGTGACCGTGTTTTACGGCAATACTCCCAGCATGGTCGAAGCGCGCGCCAAGGCCGGACATGGCTGGCGCGAAGGCGAGCGGATGACGCTGCTGCCGGCGGCGGGCCGTCCGGGCAAGCCGGATCCTTCAGTCTGGCTGCGTATCGAGGACCAGGGGCCGGGCATCGAGCGCGAACACCTGCCGCGCCTAGGCGAGCGCTTCTATCGCGCCGACCAGAGCCGGGGCGGCAAGATTACCGGCACGGGGCTGGGCCTCGCCATCGTCAAGCATATCATGGCGCACCATCGCGGCGGCCTCGCCGTGGAGACCCGCCTCGGCAAGGGCAGCGCCTTCGGCATCTGGCTGCCCGCCGCGCGGATCTAGCCGGGTCAGACCGTACCAAGACGTCTGCGTGTTTACTATTCTATCATTGGGTGTATTATAAAATTATCTAATTAAAAGGATGGCGTTGGGGGGTGTTTTGTCGTGTGGATATCGAAACTTGTGATGCTCGGTTGCGCGGTTTATCTGACAGCCTGCGCGAACCTAAATACAATTGAACGCACAACCCGCCTTCCGGACGGAGCCAAGGCAGTTCACCTTGATATCCAGCAACGTGTACTGATTATGAATGAACTCGGGCGGTATTGCGCTGAGCCGAGCCCTGATGGCCTTGCCGCCTATGCCGCTGCACTGGGCGTAAGCGCGAGCAATCCGGCATCCTCTGCCTTGTCGGCGGCAGGATCAGGTGGAAGCGCTGCGGCGAGTATAGGACTCCGTACACAGTCGATTACGTTGATGCGGGATGCCATGTTCCGGGTCTGTGAGGCTTATGCAAACCAGGCCATTGGGGAAGCACACTATGCCACTATGCTCGACCGCAGCCAGAACCTGACCGCCGTGATCCTCGCCGTCGAACAATTGACGGGCCCGATGTCAGCGAGCCAAGCAGCACTGACAACGACGACAGATGCGACGGCATCAGCGTCGCTTGTTGCTATCGGTCGCCAGCTTGAGCTGGCGATGAAGCAAGTCGAGTTGGCCAACACGCGGCTTGAGGAAGCGACGGCGCGGCAGACAAAGGTGAATCAGGAGCTTGAAATCGCAAATGCAGAGCGGGAGGCCAGGCAAGATGCGCGGGACAACGCTGACAAGGCTGCCACTACAGCGCAAATCGCAAAGCTGGACCGCGACCTTAAGGCGGCAACCGATCGCAGCGATGCCCTGCAACGCGAGAGCGAATCCCTAGAAAAGACTGTCGAATTGCGTAAGGAGTTTCTGGCCTCCGCGCAGCAGTCTAAGGAGATAATCGAACAGAAGCAGGAAACGGCCTTTGCGTCTGCAGCGGCAGGAACATCAAGCGGTAGCAAATTCAATGCGCCTGCCGATGCATCCAAGCTGTCGGAAAGTGCGAGCATTGCGATAGCTGGGGCCGTCAAGGAGATGGTCGTTGCGGTGCTCGACAAAGACTATCTGATGGAGAGCTGCATTTCTGTCCTCACCATGGGGGGAGAAAGTGCGCCAGCGGGGGCCAATATTGCTGCTGTTGCAGCGGCGGCGAAGCGCCAAGAAGACAATGATAACTTCCGTAGCCAGTGCATCAAATTGATTAAGGTCCAGACAGAGCTCAAAATCGCAGAGGACAAACTTGCGGCTACAAAAGCCGCGGTGCAGACTTCCGAAATTCTCAGCAGACCCGCCCTCGACCCGGTCCTGGATTGCGTCAGTGACGATGGGGTGGGTGTTGATGACAAGAGGCTGCAAGCCATTGTGGATTTGACCAGCGCGGGCAAGATCAGCGCGAATGTCAAAGCAAGCCTGAAGGGGAGGACAGCCGCGAGCCTGCGCGGATTTCTATCTCAACGTCCGGATGTCCTCAATGCGATGGTCGATGTGATCTTGAAAGATAATTCGGTGTGCAGCAATTAGGGTGATCCAATGACCGACGTTACAATCGAGATGTGCAAGAGCCGGGCCGATGCAGAAGAGCGCAAGGAACAGATCAAGGCAATGGCGCCGGGTATCGGGTTTTCCAGCAGAATCATCGAGGATGTAGTCACGCTGGCAGTTTTCCAGACGCCGACTGCGGCACCTGGCGGTGTAATCACAAAACTTGCCGACACGACGGCGGCAGCGTTGAATGTGGCGGCTGCCGCAATCCTCATCATCTGGACCGAGTAGATTCAGAAGTCCGGCGGCAAAGCCTGGCCGGGGGCACTGGCGGTCCGGAGCGACCGCTAGTTGAGGCATCTGATGTTGCAAAGCAGATCTCGAGAGATGCCGTAGGGGCCGGTGTCATGTCGGCTGAATGTCCGGATCAGAGGCAGTGCCCCAGTCATCCGCCATGCGAGCAAGCCGTGTGTTTGCTTGGAGGGGCGTGTTAGGGTTTAGTCTCTGAACGTGGACAGGAAACTGCAGGCAGCTTAATGGCAAAACGGACCGAAAAGGGCACGACGCAGACTGAGGCGGGTCCCTTGATGGTGTTCGGGTGCGTGCTGGACGGTGCGGGGGGATGCCGGACCATTGGCTGGGATGCGGTGCAGGACTGGCAGCCGGCCAATGAGCAGGAAGTGTTGTGGCTGCATCTCGACCGGACAGCCGAGGGCGCGGCCGAGTGGATGCACAGGGCGCTGCCGGCCTCTGAAGCGACGATCGAGGTGCTGCTGTCGAACGAGACGCGCCCGCGTGTGTTCCGTGAAGGGGAGGGGCTTGTCTGCGTGCTGCGCGGGGTGAACTTCAACCCGGGCGACGAGCCGGAAGACATGATTGCCATGCAGGTCTGGGCCGAGCGGTCGCGCGTCGTGACGCTGCGGCGGCGCCGGCTGCAGACACCGCGCGATGTGCTGGCGCACCTTGAGGAGCGCGGCGACGGGCCGAAGACGGCGGGCGACCTTGTGATGGCGCTGTCAAAGGAGC
Source organism: Hyphomonas chukchiensis (assembly GCF_000682695.1). Lineage (GTDB taxonomy): Bacteria > Pseudomonadota > Alphaproteobacteria > Caulobacterales > Hyphomonadaceae > Hyphomonas > Hyphomonas chukchiensis. Next base: position 115,024 of record NZ_AWFG01000041.1, read on the forward strand.
TGATCGGCAAGATCAACCTGGCCATCACCGACATGAACGAGCGGATCGACGAGCTGGAAGCCGATGCAGCAGACACAAAGACCGACGAGATGCTGGACGAGATTGGCGGCATCCGGCGGACCTGCCTCGCGTTCAAGCGCTATATCTCGCCCCAGTTCGACGCGCTGCTGGCACTGAAGCAGGACCCGCCGGACTGGATGTCGCCGGAGAATCGATTGACGGTGCGCGAGATGCTGGACCGGCTGAGCCGCTACCTTGAAGACCTTGACGTTTCCAAGGAGAGCGCGCTGGTGCTGCAGGACGATCTCAACAACCGGGCCGCTGCCGAGATGAACCGGACCATGTTCGTGTTCTCGATCATCGCGGCGATCTTCCTGCCGCTCGGTTTCGTAACGGGGCTGCTCGGCATCAATGTCGGCGGCATGCCGGGCGTGAATTCGAGCGGGGCGTTCTGGATCACGGTCGTGATCCTTGCGATCATTGTCGGTATCGAGTTCATGCTATTCAAGCTGATGAAATGGTTATGAGGCGGCCCCATGAATCCTGACGATATCGAAATCGATACCGAGGCCGTTGCCGAGCAGGTGGGCACGCTGTGGGGCCAGCTGCAGGTCTGGTTCGATGACTTCCTCGATCAGGCGCTCTCGGAAGCGACCCTGTGGCAGGCAGGTGTCGTGGTTCTGGCCGTTGTGCTGGCCTGGCTGATCGCGCGCATTCCCTACAAGCGACTGGTGGAATTCGTCGAGGAGCGCGGCAAGCCGGATGCCATCGGGCGGCTGTTCCGGTCGATTGCCAGCGTGATGTGGCCGCTGTTCACCGTGATCCTCGTATGGGCTGCGATTGCGGGCTTCGTCGTGGCGGACCTGAACCGGGACGGTTTGCGCATCGTGGCGAGCCTGCTCATGGCCTGGATCATCATCCGGCTGCTCACGGCCAACATGAAAAAGAGCTTCCTGTCGCGCACGATTGCGATTGTCGCATGGACGGTGGCGGCGCTTTATATCCTGCGCTGGCTGGGACCGACGGTTTCGGCGCTGAACGATTTCCAGATCCCGATCGGCAAGGGGTCGATCTCGGCCTGGCGGATCCTGACCAGTTTGGCGATTGCCATCGTCGCGCTCTGGGTGGGACGCGTGGCCGGTGCCACGGCGCAGACGCGGCTGCGGTCGACCAGCAAGCTGAACCCGTCCATGGCGGGCCTGCTGGGGCAGGTGGCCAACATCCTGCTGATGGTGATCGCGATTGCGATTGCGCTGCAGACCGTGGGTGTGAACCTGAGCGCGCTGACCATCTTCTCCGGTGCCCTCGGCGTCGGCATCGGTTTCGGCCTTCAGTCGATCTTCTCGAACTTCATATCGGGCGTGATCATCCTGATCGAGAAATCGGTCAAAGTGGGTGACTTCATCGAGCTGCAGTCGGGCGTCACCGGCCTCGTCAACGAAATCAATATCCGCTCCACGGTCGTCACCACCAATGACAATGTCGATATCCTTGTGCCCAACGAGGAGTTCATCAAGGCGCAGGTGATCAACTGGACCCTGCGCGAGGCGCGCCGGCGCACGCATATCAAGTTTGGCGTGGCCTATGGCAGCGACAAGAACCTGGTGCGCAAGGCGGGCATGGAAGCGGCCGCCGAAGTGCAGTGGACGCTGGAGAACATGGGCCCGCGCATGCCGCAGGTCTGGCTGACCGGGTTTGGCGACAGCAGCCTGGATTTCGAGCTGGTCGTGTGGCTGACTGAGGAAGCGGTGAAGAAGCCGGCCAAGGTGACGGCCGACTATAACTGGGCGATCCATTCGGCGCTCGAACGGCACGGCATCGAGATTCCGTTCCCGCAGCAGGACCTGCACTTCCGGGGCAGCGACGTGTTGCGCGTGCAGATCACGCCGGAAGGCACGGCCGAGGCGGAAGCGGCGGCTGCTGCCAAGGCAGCGGAGGACGAAGCGGCCGAAGCGGAGGCCGCAAAAGCGGACACTAAGAAAGCCCCCGAAGAATAACTCCGGGGGCTTTCCTGTTTGTCGCGTTTTGCCGACCCGTGTCAGCCAGCTATGCGACGCACATAATCATACTGGCTTTTCTTGGTGTCGCGCTTGCGGGCGGGCTGGAAGGCCACTTTCGCATGCTCGGTGCAATACGGGCCGCAGTCTGATTTGCGTCCACAGAAGGCGAATTTGGGATCGGCCGGGTCGCCGATTGGCCATTTGCACATGGAATCCCGCAGCGTGAGGATGGTGGCAGCGCCGCCATCGGCCAGACGCATCGGGGGCAAGGGAGCGCTCATCGCCGTGCGCTCGACAGCCGGCTTGGCCTCTTCGGCGGCGGGCGCGGTGACGGCCGGCGTTGGCGTCGTGACCGTTCCGTCCGGCATGAGCCTTGGCTTCGGCCGGGCCAGGCGCGGGGGACGTTTCACCGGGCGTGAAGGTGTCGCGCGGCCGGACAGGCCCAGGCGATGCACCTTGCCGATCACGGCATTGCGCGTGACGCCGCCCAGCTGTTTCGCAATCTGGGAGGCCGAATGGCCCTCTGCCCAGAGTTTCTTGAGCACATTTACGCGTTCATCGGTCCAAGACATGGATTGAGGTCTCCCAGCTCCAGGATGCGGGCCCGATACGCGGTCCCGTCAGCCCCTATATGTTGTGATAGCAGTTACGCGCCATCTCTCTCAGCACCTAGATATCGTATCAGGACCGAAATGAAACACAACATGCAGACTTAGCTTTCCACAGGCTTTCCATATCTTGTGTCATGTGAGTCGCACTTTTGGCAGGCGTGCCCGAATTGTGATCAGGGCAAAAAAAGCGGGCCTGCCCCCTCGTTCCGGGGCGCGTTGCATACTAGATAGCGGACATGACAGATATTTCACCAGACGCCACCTCCGTAAGCCCTGTTTCCACAAGTTCTTCGCGTTCAGAATCCAGTCTCAGGGTGATCCGCCAATATGGCGCGTTCAACGGCCTGGGTCTGTGGACGCTTTACAAGCGCGAAGTGGGCCGGTTCCTCAAGGTGTGGATGCAGACCGTGTTCGCGCCCGTGGTGACCACGCTCCTGTTCATGACTGTGTTCAAGCTGGCCTTTGGCGACCGAGGGCGCCTGACCGGCGACTTTGACGGGCTGAACTATAACGACTTCCTGGCGCCGGGCCTTGTTGTCATGGCGATCCTGCAGAACGCCTTCCAGAATACGAGCTCCAGCCTGGTGCAGGCCAAGTTCAATTCCACGCATGTCGATTTCCTGATGCCGCCCCTGTCGCCGCTTGAGCTGACGGCGGGCTTCCTTGGCGGGGCCATCACACGCGGCATCATCGTGGCGATGATCTCGGCCATCGGCATCGAGGTCAGCGGCCTCGCGGACATGTCGGTCGTGCATGTCTGGCCGATCATCTGGTTCAGCATGACCTCGGCCATCGTGCTCGGCGCGCTGGGCGCCATGGGCGGCATCTGGGCCGACAAGTTCGACCACCTCTCGGCCGTGACCAACTTCATCATCGTGCCGCTGACCTTCCTGTCGGGCACGTTCTACGACATCAAGGTGATGCACGAGCCCTTCCTGACACTGGCGCATCTGGATCCGTTCTTCTACATGATTGACGGGTTCCGGTATGGGTTCCTGGGCGTGGCAAACAGCTCGATCGTGACCGGCATGTGGGTGACGGGCGGGCTGTCGGTGGTGCTGACGGCGGGCGTCTGGTGGATGTTCAGGACCGGTTACAAGCTGAAAGCCTGATATTCCCCGATCACGGGAGTCGCGTTGACCCAATGGTTAACGGCCCCCTTAATGCCCTCCGAAGACACCGGAGGAACGCCATGCGTATCGCAAAACTCGCCGCCGGCACTGTGCTGGCCCTCGCTCTGGCCGGTTGCCAGAACCTGATCCCGCAGGAGATGAGCGTTGCCGACTATTGCGCCAATCCCGACAAGGCGAAGGAAAATGTCTGCCGCCTGAAAGTCGAGATCGACGGCCAGTCGACGGCGCTTTCCGAGACCGACATGCGGCTCTCCGAGGCGCGCAGCGTGGCCGACAGCGCAACTGATGCGGCTGCCCGCGCGCAGGCCACGGCTGACGAGGCCAAGGCTGCTGCCGAAGCGGCCCTGGCCAAGACGGACGAGATGGTCTGCGAGACACGCACAGTCCAGAAAAGTGACACAGGCACCTGCCGGCCGGGCTATACGCTGACCAGCTGCACCCAGACGCGCTACACGACGCGGGCAGGGGGCCTTTCCTTCCTGCGCGAGATCAATGACGAGAAGTGCCGCTTCAATGACCGCGTGCTGGAGATGCAGGTCCGCTGCTGCAACACAGCCTCGGCCGCGCCGGCACCTGAAGATGCAACCGTCGACGAGAACATGCCGGAGCCGGAGGCAACGCCCGAGGCACCTGCTGAATCGCCGCTGGGCTACTAATGTAGCTCATCGGCGAGCCCGGGGCACACCGGGGGGAAGGAAGTCGTCTGCAGGGATTTGCAGGCGGCTTTTTCGTATGCGGTTTGCGAAAGCGGGCAGGGGGCGGTTCGCCACATTTTGGCCCGGAGTCTTAGAAATCGGACAGGTTGGGAACGTGTGGGGCGGGGCGGGCTTGTTCTTTCACCAGCGCCGGGCACGGCCCGAAACGCCGGGATGTCAAAAGGAGAGACACCATGAAGAAGACATTCGCATTCGCCGCCCTTGCCACACTGATGGGCGCCCCTGCCTTCGCGGCCGCCGAACCGGCCCTGGCCGAAGTCGACGCAAACGCCGACGGCTTTGTCACCATCGAAGAGCTACAGGCCAATGACCTCGACGTCACGGCGGAATCCTTCGCTGACTGGGACGTCAATGGCGACGCCAAACTGTCGGAAGCCGAATTCACGGCTTGGCAGAAGGCCAGCTCCGAAGACTGGGGCAAGCCGACCATGACCCCGGCGCCGGATGAGGCAACCGCTATTGACGATGCAGATGATGCAGCCGACGCGGCCGATGATCAAATGGAAGAACGCTAATACGCCTGGAGCGTAATCCCCCTTCCGCTTCAGGATAAGGAAAGGCCCCGGCTGATTGTCGGGGCCTTTTTATACGCTTCCATTGGGGGCGATTTCGACTCGATGGTCGCACGATCCGTCGTCGCGGTTTCAGGCTGCGAGTGTGAACCGGTTACGGCCGTGGTTCTTGGCCTCGTAGAGGGCCTTGTCGGCACGGCTGAGTAGGGTCGATAGCGTGTCGCCGGGCGCAGCGAGCGCGAGGCCGAGACTGACCGTGACGCTGATGCGCTCACCGCGATAATAGAAGCTGGTCGCCTCGGCACTTTTGCAGACGGCATCGGCCAGCTGCGCCAGGTGCTCCGCATCCGTTACATTTGTCAGGATGGTGAATTCCTCGCCACCGAGGCGCGAGACCAGCGCTTCGGCCGGCACGGCGTGCAGCAGGGTCTGCGCAATATGGACCAGCGTTTCGTCGCCGGCCTCGTGGCCATGCTCATCATTGACGCGCTTGAACCAGTCAATGTCGACCAAGAGCAGCGCGGCCTGTGCAGCGCCTTGACGGGACGTTGCGAGGCGGTGTTCGCCCTCGGTGAGGAAGGCGCGGCGATTGGCCAGGCCTGTCAGCGGGTCGCTATTGGCGGCCATCTGGGTCTGCAGGTGGAGGCGCAGATATCGCACGTTCTGACGCACACTGTACGTCAGCAGCGAGGCGGCCACGGTGCCCGTCAGGACAACCGACAGAACCAACGCATGCAGGCGGCCATGCAGATCGAGATCAGCCGTGCTGAGCCAGGCGGCGAGCGCCGACGTGATCAGCGCGCCGAGCATCCCGAGCACGACAAAGCGGATCTGCTGGGCCCAGAAAATCTGCCTTATGCTGTCTATCACGCTGTTATCCTCGGGTGGGGCAGGGGTCATGATAGACTTTATACGTTAATATAATTTATGAGACCTCAGCCCGATCGGTGAAATTTGCGGCAAACATGGGGCTCAGGCGGCGACCGAGAACTGGTTGCGGCCATGGTCCTTGGCGCCATAAAGCGCCTTGTCGGCGCGGCTGAGCAGGGCCGACAGCGTGTCGCCCGGGCGGGCGATGGCGAGGCCCAGGCTGATCGTCACGCGGATGACCTCGCCATGATAGATGATGTGCGTGGCCTCGGTGGCGCGGCGCAGCTTTTCGGCGAGGCGGGTCAGCTCTGCGGGACCGGAAATCTCGCACATCACGGTGAATTCCTCGCCGCCGAGGCGGGCGATCAGGGCGCCATCGGGGGCGGCATGGATGAGGGTTTGGGCGACGTGGCAGAGGACGTCGTCTCCGGCCTCGTGTCCGTGCATGTCATTGACGCGTTTGAACCAGTCGATGTCGACGAGGAGGAGGGCCGTCTGGGAGCGGCCGGCGCTCGCGAGGCGGGCGGCGCCCCGGCGGTTGAAGCAGCGCCGGTTGGCGAGGCCGGTCAGGTCGTCGCTATTGGCCAGGCGCTCGTACTGGAGGTGAAGCGCAAGGTGGCGCGAATTCTGGCGGATGGCATAGGCCGAGCCAAGCGGCGCGAGGATGCCCGAAATGCCGGCGGCCAGGATGACGCCCCGGATGCGGATGGCCATGTCGAGGTCGTAGGTGGAGATCCAGATCATCGCCATGGCAGCGGCCACAACCCCGACGCAGACGATCATGCTCGTCTGGATTTGCTGTTTCCAGAACTGGTGTCTGAAATCGTTCGTCATACCGGGCTCCCGCCGATGTGTGAGTATCGGCGCGCTCTACCGTCCAAGCCCCAATATTTATTGGCGGAAAACGATCAAATTTCATGCATAAGCCGGTGCACGCGCAGCGGGGAGGGGCGGGACGCGGCAAGGTGCAGATGGCGGGCTGGGCTTTTGCGCGCGGATGGGTTTATGTGCCCGCTTCAATTCACAGGAGGCTGGGCCCTGGATATCCTGACTGTACTGCCGCCGGTTCTGGCGATCGTGGTCGCCATGCTGACGCGCAATGTGTATGCGGCGCTGGGCCTCGCCCTGCTGGCATCGGAAACGCTGATCGCGCACTTCAACCCCGGCATGGGGGCACTCGGCGCCATCGACCGGGCCGTCGGCGTGTTCGACTCGACGGGCAATACGCGCGTGCTGCTGTTCTGCCTGCTCATCGGCGCGCTGATCGCGTGGATGCGAGATAGTGGCGGCGTGGAGGCACTGGTGAGCAGCCTGATGAAGCGCGGCCTCGTCTCGACGCCCCGGCGCGCGGCGCTGGCCCCGGCGCTGTCAGGCACGGCGATCTTCGTCGAAACCAATGTCAGCCTGCTCAGCAGCGGCGTGCTCGGCCAGCGCCTGTTCGACGCGCACGGGCTCAGCCGCGAACGCCTCGCCTATATCATCGACTCCACGTCGGCGCCGGTCAGCGCGCTGATCCTGTTGAACGGCTGGGGCGCCTATGCGCTCGGCCTAGTGGAGCCCTATGGATTCGAAAGCCCGATTGGCGTCGTCGCGGGCACCATTCCGTGGAATTTCTATGCGCTGGTGACGCTGGCGGGTGTCTATTTCACCGTGTTCTCGGGCCGCGTGTTCGGGCCGATGAAGACGGCGGGGCAGGGCCGCGACGTGCTGGTGGAAGACGAAGAGGCCATCGCGCCGACGCGGGCGATCTACATGTGGCTGCCGCTGCTGGTGATGATCGCCGGGGCGCTGGGCTTCATGGCGTGGACGGGCGGCGGCAACATCCTGGCGGGCAATGGCAGCCAGTCGATCCTCTGGGCCATCTGCCTCGCCATGCTGGTGGCGGCACTGCTGCTGATCAGCGGCAAGGCCTTCCCGAAAGGCGGGCTGCGGGAACGCGGCTTTGCGGGCATTTCGGAAATGGTGCCGGTTGTGGCCATCCTCTTCCTGTCGATTGCGCTGGGCGACAGCCTGCGCGTGCTGGGCACGGGGGCGTTCCTCTCCAGCGTGGCGGCGCAATTCGTTTCGCCCATCGTGATCCCGGCGGTCCTGTTCGTGGTGGCGGGCGTGACGGCCTTCATGACGGGCACCAGCTGGGGCACCTATGGCATCATGATCCCGATTGCGATGCCGCTCGCCCTGGCGCTCGGCATTCCGCCATCGCTGGTGCTGGCGGCGGTGCTCGGCGGCGGCGTGTTCGGTGACCATTGCTCGCCCATTTCCGACACCACGATCATCGCCTCGCTGGCCGCCGGCTGTGACCATATCGACCACGTCCGCACGCAGATGCCCTACGCACTGGTCGGCGGCGGGATTGCGGTGGTGATGTACCTCGTGGCGGGACTTGTGGTGAGTTTGTAGGGGAGGGGGGCGGTGCATTGCGCCCCGCTCGACCCACCCTACCCTTGCTGGCTTTCAATAGCGGCTAGGAGAGAATCCAGCGAAGGTGCGAACAGTTTCCTGATTTGCTCCTCTATTCCGGCGAGATCTTGGGCGGAGAATACATTCGAAGATACCAATTTGGAGATGTATTCTGCCAAAGCCATTTCAATAAACCAAAAGCTCAGTGGTCCGGATTCTAGTTCATCGTCCATCATGTCACTACCGCCGAAATGCGTCCGGAGACTCCAATAGTGAGATGCGAGCGGACCGAATATTTTCTTGATGGCTGCTTTTTCTTGTCGCGACCGGCGTAAATCTCGATCCGCAGAGGCGCGCCTAAGCTCCAATTTATCTTCAAGGGATGCAGGCGGTCGCTGAAGTATCAGATCGGTCGCGCCGCTATGGCGTTGCCCTGCCATCCTGCAATATAGATGTATACGTACTAAAGCAGCTAAATGATCTAAATGTTGTTGCGGAGTCGAGGTATTCTCCGGCGATGAAGCAAAGATGCTCACATTTGTATTTGCTCCAGCTTGCGGGCACTCAATTGTCAGATAGTCAATTCTCAGTCCTGTGTATTCTGGGCGCGGGATGAACACAATGCGGGCTTCATTTTGGTACTCATAGAAAGGCTTTTTGTTCAGTACGTCAACGCGAAACCCTGTTAGATATTTCTCGGCATAAGCTTGGTTTGAGTAAGTCACAAATCCCGTCGTCACATCGAATACATCCCGTACGGACTTCCCCTCGACTTGAGGATGTCCATGAACAGTTCCGTAAGCATATAAACTTTGTGCCACGTGAACCAGGGAGGGGAATCTCACAACGGAGTTATACTCCGGGCTAAGAAAAGTAGTGCTTTTGGAGTCAGGGGATAAATGGGTTTGCGAGCGACTGGCGCAGAACAAGAAACATGGAATGTGAGTGCGGTCTATGAAATCTGTTATCAGAACGTCTTTGACGCCTTCGCTAATGACCATACCTATTTTCGCTGCATCTGCACGCTTTCTCTCTTCTTCGGCAGGTATATCACCATTGCCGACTTCCATCCTTTCTAAAACGGTTTCTCCGCTTGCCTCATCCCGGTCCCCAATATTTCTGTCGCCAGTAGCAACTTCCAATAGGCGGTAAAGCCGAGCGTTTCCGATTCTGAATGAACCGCCGGCGAGTTTGTCCGTAAACTGTGAGGATAGATACTTGTATACTGGAACATCCAAGGCTGCGTTTGTGCGTTGATTGTCCACGTACCAAATCTCCAAATTATGTCGGCTTGCCACTATAGCTTATTCTAATCTTCGTGCCTTCGTTGGCTTCAATACAATGGTGTCTTCGCTTGTAGTAGAGTGGGTTGTTATTGCGGCTATTCTGTGATCGGCGCCGCGCGCTATTATGAGCCCCCTTCCGCAAAACCATCTGCGTACACCGGAACAGCGCCATACGCTTTCCCGTGTCGGCGTGGGTGACTTCGCAGTGCCAGACCTGGGTGGCGCCGCCGATGTGGACCGGGGTGGCGCGGGCGTGGACGCGGCCTTCGAGCGCGGTGGCGAAGAAGTTTGATTTCAGCTCGATCGTGGTGAAGCCGCTGGCCGTGTCTGACACGTTGGCGAGCGTGCCATAGCCGCAGAGCGAGTCCGCGAGCGTCACCACGCTGCCGGCATGGAGGAAGCCATTGGGGGCGTGGTGCGTGGGCACAATGTCGAAATGGCCTTCGACGCGGCCGCGCTCCATCACCGTGACGACAAGGCCGAGATGGCCGGGGAGATTGCCCTCGCCACGCTGGGTGAAGGCGGCGGCGCTGACCTGGTCGTCAGGCAGGAGATAGGACGTCATGCGGGGCTCCATGGAAGGGCGTGTGATGCCCCCTATGAAAGCCGCCGCAGGGCCGCGCGCAAGGCGTGACGTCGGGCGAGCCTATGCGGGGCGCAGCAGCAGGCGGTAGAGCATGGGATAATGGTCCGAGCCGCAGGCTTTCAGGCGGCGGATCTGCTTGATATCGAAATCGTCGGTGGCGAAGACATGGTCGAGGGGCCAGGCGAGGACCGGGTTGCCCGCGCCGAAGGAATTGTAGAGGCCGCGCCCGCGCTTGGGGTCGCAGAGGCTGGCGTGGTCCTTGAACTGGCGCACCATCCATGACCAGCCGACTTCGTTGAAGTCTCCCATCACGAGGGCGGGGCGTTCCTGCTGGCGCAGCTCGTCGGCGACGATCATCAGCTCGTCATCGAGATATTCCGTGTCGTCGCGCGGGCGGGGCGGGCGCGGATGGATGCAGTAGAGGCGCACTTCGCGGCCGCCCGCCTCAATGTCGATGGTGAGGGAGGGGACGTGGCTCTGGCAGAGATAGCGCTCCTGCACGCGCGCGATGGGGAAGCGCGAATAGACGAGGAGGCCGTTATGTTCCTCCTTGGGCAGAAGGCTTGTGTGGGGATAGGTTTCTTCGAGCGAGCGCAGGGCGCTGCGCCAGCGGGCATTGGTTTCCGAGAGGAACACGACGTCGGCATCGGCCTCGCGGATGCGGGCGCGGACGGCGTCCTCGTCGGTATTCTCCTGCAGGACATTGAGGAGGAGGACGGAGAGGCCCGTGCCCTCGGCGCCGGGGAGGGCGGTGTCCATTTCCAGCGGGCGGCCGCTTGTATAGGGCCAGAGGTCTGCCGCGCAGGTGACGAAGGCGGCGGCATAGGCGAGCATCAGCAGGGCGGCGGGCAGGCTGTCCACGCCGTAGAGGAACAGGAACAGCGCGGCGACGATGATGAGGGCGATGCAGGTCTGCTGGCGGCCATAGACCCAGACGCGGAGCCACCAGATCTCGGTTTTGAACTTGGGAACGAAGGCGGCGAAGAGGCCAAGCGCGCCCAGCAGGTAGAAGGCGGGCTTGAGGAGGGCGAGCATGGGCGGGCTTTCGGGGCAGGGGAATGCGGGCGTGCGGGGAGACTACGCGCGGATCACCGAGGGGTTGCGCCGGCCGCGTGGGGGACAGGGCGCGGGCTTTCCGACCGGGATGGGGGCGGGTGTAGATTGCTCGCCAGAGGACGTAGGGCCCCAACAGAAAAAGACGTGAGCGGTGAGGCTCACGTCTTCTCTGGTGCATCGAATCGGACTACCGAGACTATGTGCTAGCACTCGTCGCCGGTCATCTCAGCCACCGGGCGACACTTGATCCGCCGAAACGGGTCTCCTGTCACCTTTCCGGATCCGGCTGGTCGCCTTTTGGGGGCGCCCATGCTGGGCCCGAGGCCTTCCATCACCCAGGGGCGAAGTTCAGACCTGACCGCCGGAATTTCCAGAGGATTTTCCTTTGGTCCCGTGTTTCGGATCGCGCCCCGGTCACGGTCTAGGGCTCCTGGTTCAGGGGTCTAGCTCCCCCTCAATCGGTCACCGCCTGCTTTATCCCTTCACTTTACAAGGCCCTTTGCGCGGCTGCTCTCACAGCCTGGCTCCTGGCCCGGTATCGTCCGGGGACGGTGTGCATCGCCAACGCGCCTTGGGTGGGTGTGCTCCCGTCCTGACTTCGTTGGTTAACCGAAACGATCTCACCAAAGCCCCGGTGAGTCGAGTCCCTGTCCATCACTTTTTCGCCTCTCGGGGGAGGAATTTCACAGTTTTGCGACGGGTGTGAAATTGCTGCGCCGCACACGGATACGAAGCACGAACAGATGCACGGAAAAAGCACGAAAACAGCCCGGAGGATGATGTCAGGTGTCCCTCTCCCTGCCACCCTGGAGATGGCGATGAATGCTTTTCTTTCAAGAATTGTTCGCGCGCCGGTTTTTCGCATAGTGCGGGGCTCAGGCAGTTCAGGCGGAGGGCGAGCGACATGTATGCACGGGATGTGGACGCGGCGGCGGAATTCTATCACGGCACACGGGCGGACCTTGGCACGGGAGACCTGATCGGTCCCGGCCACCGCTCCAATTATGGCAGCCGGCGCGTGGCCAAGCATGTCTATTTTGCCGCGACTCTGGAGGCGGCGATCTGGGGAGCGGAACTGGCGCAGGGCGAGGGGCGCCAGCGCATCTACCGCGTCGTGCCGACGGGCGCGTTCGAGGACGACCCCAACCTCACCGATCAGAAATTCCCCGGCAATCCGTCCATGTCCTACCGCACGCGTGATGCGCTGCGCATCATTGGTGAGGTTGAAACATGGCAGGGCCATGCGCCCGACGTGCTTCAGGCAATGCGTGACCACGTCGCGGAGCTGGCGCGTCAGGGGATCGAAGCGCTTGATGAGTGAGGAGGGCGCCGTCAGACGTCGAGGAAGGAGGCGAGGCTGAGGATGCGGTCGGCGGCGAGGAGTTCGATGCGCTGGCGCAGGGAGGCGGGCGAGCCCTTCATCTGCTTCTCGGTGACGCGGAAGCTCACGATGATCTCCGTGCCGTCGATGCGGTGCACGGCCCGCACCTTCGCATCACGGTCCTCAAGGTCGATGGTGACCCCATCGATTTGCCACAGTTCCAGCCGCACCATATTCTCCAACCACGCGAGTGCCCCTGTCGAGGATACAGCTATTTGGAGAATTGTCGCGACCGGGCGTGGAAGAAGGTGTGCGTGGAGGTTGAGGGGGTTTGGTAGGTTGGGTTGAGCGAGGTGATTCCCACTCAACGCTTACTTCCAATAGCCAGAGCGCTGTTGTGGTTCTGCAAAAGTATCCGTTACATCATGAAGTCGGTCAGATTTTCTCTTGGCAGAGACATATCCGAGCAGAAACACTAAACCGTATAAAACGTAGCAAACCAATCCTGCTGTGAAGGCGCTCGCTAACTGTTCCTGGGGTAGAGATTGGGCGGCACCGAAAGCGATGAAGCCAGAAAACATTCCCACGCTTGATGTCAAATATGAGTAACGAGCTAAGGGCTTAGTTTTCCTGACGAAAAGTAGCACTGCGAGACCAAGGATAATGGGCAGGATGGCCATAGTAGAAGCGGTAACATAGTCCAATATCCGATCAACTTCGACATCACCCGTATTCGCAAAGGGTCGGTTGCAGAAGAAGAACAGCGTTGAGGTTATCAACCAAAGAGATAGGAATACCAATATCAGGCGCATCGACACTCCTAAACTTCTAACCTGAAGCAAGTGAAGGTTGGATGGCAGAGCGATACCCACCATCATTTGCTGCTTCTAGGGTTTCCTAAACTGCACTATTCTACTTCGAGCGATCTCTTCGAACGCATTGTCTGCGCCCCAAGCCTGAGCAGAGGCAAAAGCTATCTTCCGCTTATCGTCAAAGGTTAGTGGCTCGTTTTCTTCTTTATAGTCGAGATCGTGGCTTGCCTCTGACCACGCATGTTGGAAAACCGTCTTGATTTGAAGCTCAAAAATCTCAGGTGCTTGGTCGGGCATGCCTTCTACGAGAACGTCTGAGGGCAAAAGCAACACAAAGTGCTTTCCGAAATAGCCAAATTCGTACTCTGAGTTGGGAGATAATTCCTTCTCCTCAATCGGTGTGAAGTGCGTTTCAACCATCTTGGTGAGCGCCTCCACGTCTGGCCTGTAGAACGTCACTATTCGGGCACCAACTACGTCTTGAATTTGTTCAAGCGGATCGCTGTACTTAGCTGAGCCGTCGTTATTGAGTTTTGCGGCTTTCTTGACAAAGCTATCAATTGCCTTGGCCCGGCACGAAATGCGGTCCACACGCGGTTGTTTTTCGAAGACCTCTTTTAAGTGCAGCTCAAGTCGGGCGGCCAGCGGAACTAAATGTTTCTCTCGGATTTCCTGATAAGCCTTGTCGAAGCTGATCATTTTTCAGCTCCGATCCGACGGCGAACAATTCGCTCATCAACAATTCGCCCGGTCGTTTGAAATTGGGTTTTGTCGCCGACTTTCTTGGCCTCGAAAACTTCAGCAAACTGAATCGCATCCGCTGTGAGTACCCCTCCATTGTCGAGGACAATGGATCGGTACTTAAAATGCTCCGAGAACGCGACCGGTGCAAACTTGAAGTTTTCAGAGTAGGTGCCCGGATTTTTCAGGTGAGATTTGATAGCCGCGATGGTCTCAGCGGTGAAATTTAGCTTTTGAGCTATGTCTTCGATGCTCGTTACGCTTCCAGAAAATTTTGAGAGCAACATGCCAGCGCCAGCTATCTGTTGCTTAACGTCTAAACTCTTTGAGACCGTTGCAGCTTTCTTCAGCGCTTCAGCCATGCGCTTAGTTCCAGCTACTGACGTCGTAACAAAATCAGACTCTAAGAAATCGAAAATCCAGTACTCGGATGAAAGCCCGCTTACATCATTGATCTGCTTATCGACTGCCTTTCCTTTCCAAGCGCTGGAAGTCGAGATGACGTTTTTATAGGCGACAGCTTTGTACGAACGAGCGCTCTTCATGAATACACGTTCGAGATATTCAACTGAGAGCCCGCCGTTCTTCTCGTCAGCGAGTATCCCGCTGTCAGCCGGAAACCTCGAAATTACCACCATGGGCTTTCCCTTATAAAGCCCACGAACGAGAAATAGCAGACCCAAGCCGGATCGTTTGGTCGTGACCAATTCCAGTTTGTGCGCAATTTTCGTGGCGGTCGATAAACTGGGCGTCTCTGAGAACTCTGCGATAAGGTCTCGCGCGGCATTTTTTTGCTTTCCATCGGGCGCCATCTTGAAAACGATATCGATGTTGCACTCTTGATCAGAGGTCTCGAAAATACCGTTCAACATGTCAAAAAGCTTGCCGCTTTTAGGTAGTACCGTTCCTGCCGTGTTGGATTTTTTAGCGCTTTTGAGCTCTTTCACTAGGAATGAGCAAATGTGGGTTACCCCATCGGTCATAGATCGGCCCCTAAATCCCCAAATCCTGCTCCCGCAGCCGCTTTAGCTCGTCGCGCAGCCGCGCCGCATCTTCGAATTCCAGGTTAGCGGCGGCTTCGCGCATCCGTTTTTCTGTATCTGCGATGACAGCTTTCAAGTTGTGACCAGATTCACCGGCAAGTGGCAAGGCTTTTTCTTCGGCCATGCCTTTGTCGCGGTCACGGCGGGCGCGGGATTTGGTGCCGGGTTTCTCGCCCAGCTCGCCGAGGATGTCCTGCACGCCGCGGATGATCGTGGTCGGCGTGATGCCGTGCTCCAGGTTGTGGGCGATCTGTTTCTCGCGGCGGCGGCTGGTCTCTTCCATGGCGCGTTCCATGGAGCCGGTGATGCGGTCGGCATAGAGGACGACGCGGGCCTCGGAGTTGCGCGCGGCGCGGCCGATGGTCTGCACGAGGCTGGTCTCCGAGCGCAGGAAGCCCTCCTTGTCCGCATCGAGGATGCCGACAAAGGCGCACTCGGGAATGTCGAGCCCCTCACGCAGCAGGTTGATGCCGACGAGCACGTCGAACACGCCGAGCCGGAGATCGCGGATGATCTCGATGCGCTCGATCGTGTCGATGTCGGAGTGCATGTAGCGCACCTTGACGCCGTTCTCGTGGAGGAATTCGGTGAGGTCTTCCGACATCTTCTTGGTCAGCGTCGTGATCAGCGAGCGGAAGCCCTTGGCCGCGACGGCCTTCACCTCCGCCATGACATCATCGACCTGGTTGGCGCCGTCCTTCGAGACGGGGCGGACCTCGACGGGCGGGTCGATCAGGCCGGTGGGGCGGATGACCTGTTCGGTGAAGACGCCGCCTGTGCGCTCCAGTTCCCACTTGCCGGGCGTGGCCGAGACGTGGATCGTCTGCGGGCGCATGGCGTCCCATTCCTCGAACTTGAGGGGGCGGTTGTCCATGCAGGAGGGGAGGCGGAAGCCGTATTCGGCCAGCGTCGACTTGCGGCTGAAGTCGCCCTTGAACATGGCGCCGATCTGCGGGACGGTCTGGTGGCTCTCGTCGGCGAAGACGAGGGCATTGTCCGGCAGGTATTCGAACATGGTCGGCGGCGGCTCACCGGGCTTGCGGCCGGTGAGGTAGCGGCTGTAATTCTCGATGCCGTTGCAGCTGCCGGTGGCCTGCAGCATTTCGATGTCATACTGGCAGCGCTGCTGGATGCGCTGGGCCTCGAGCAGTTTCCCGTGTTTCTCGAAATGCGCGATCGTGGCCTTCAGCTCGGCCTTGATCTTCTCGGTGGCCTGCTGGAGCGTCGGGCGGGGCGTGACATAGTGGCTGTTGGCGTAGATCTTGATCGCGGGGAGGGACTGGATCTTCGCGCCGGTGAGGGGGTCGAACTCGGTGATGGCTTCCAGCTCGTCGCCGAAGAAGGAGAGCTTCCAGGCGCGGTCCTCATAGTGGGCGGGGAAGATGTCGATGACGTCGCCCTTCACGCGGAACGTGCCGCGCGTGAAGGCGATGTCGTTGCGAGTGTACTGGTTGGCGACGAGGCGCTCGGCAACGGCACGCGGGTCGATGCGCTGGCCGGGCTCGAGCTTGAAGGTCATCGAGGTATAGGTCTCGACCGAGCCGATGCCGTAGATGCACGAGACGGAGGCGACGATGATGACGTCGTCGCGTTCGAGGATGGCGCGGGTGGCCGAGTGGCGCATCCGGTCGATGGCCTCGTTGATGGAGGATTCCTTCTCGATATAGAGGTCGGCGCGGGGCACGTAGGCCTCCGGCTGGTAGTAGTCGTAGTAGGAGACGAAATACTCGACGCTGTTCTCGGGGAAGAAGGATTTGAACTCGCCATAGAGCTGGGCGGCGAGGGTCTTGTTGGGGGCGAGGATCAGGGCAGGGCGCTGGGTCGCCTCGATGATCTTGGCCATGGTGAAGGTCTTGCCGGTACCGGTCGCGCCGAGGAGGACCTGGTCGCGCTCGCCGGCCTGGATGCCATCGACGAGTTCGGGAATGGCGGTGGCCTGGTCGCCCGCAGGCTCGTAGGGCGCGTGGACCTTGAAGCGCTTGCCGCCTTCCAGCTTGTCCCACTCGCGGTCGGGCCTGTGCGGCGTCCACAGCATCGGGGCCACGGTCTCGATGGCGCCCTGCGCCGGCCCGTCCAGCGTGAACACGGACGGGGCTTCAGAGACGCCTTTGGCGGGGGATTTGGAGGAGGAACGGGCCATGCGTCCAGATATGGATGCGGGGCAGGGGCGTGTCTAGGGTGTTCTTGGTTTGTTTGCTGTTGCTGCTGACATGAACAGGAGGGCGGTGAATGACCTTTTCTTTCATCATGAGGCCCAGCGGATACGGGACAAGTTCTTACGGCTCCGTTTTATCGGCTTTGAAAGTGGTGCCAATAGCGAGGGGCGTCGATCCTACTTGCAGTTGCTGCTTGCTAAGTCCAACATCCAATTTGGGTTGAGGAAAGGGGCGGGTGCTGAATGTTAGAGGAATCGGCTAATAGTGAATCCTTACAAATGCCTGATGCTCAAAAGCTTTGGGAATGGGGCGTTAGCTTTGTACCAGACGAATATAAGCAGTGGGTCGTGGTGGGGGGAACTGCACTTGTAACCGCTCTCGTAGTTCTAAACTACGCTACGACTTTGTTGCGCTTTTGGCGGGAAGTGAGAAATTTTTGGAAGTCGAAAAAGCCTGTCGTGCCTCTTGGCCCAGATGAGATGCCTCCTCCCAAAATTAGTTTTTGGACCAAGCCTGTCAACGTCGCTAAACGGCCTTCGAAGCTTTCGAATTCGATTCCAATAGTCACAATCGCGGCAATGAAAGGAGGGGTTGGAAAGACTACTCTAACCGCCAACCTTGCTGCGTTTTTGGACAGGAGGGGTTCGCGAGTTTTGCTTATCGATTTCGATTATCAGGGGTCTTTATCTCAGATGGTCACGGCAGCGGCAAACTTATCAGTTAAAGCTAGCGTTGTAGACAGTTTGATAGACGGCACCGCAACGACCGAGAGCATACTCACCTCGGCGCGAAGCTTATCGCCAGCGCTTCCGAATACGAAACTGCTCAGCTGCTATTATCAATTTTCGGACACTGAGACCAACGTAATGGTGAACTGGGTGTGTGCGGATCGAATGGGTGGCGAGACCGAGGAAATCCGTTTTCGGCTTGAGCGGCTTTTGCATAACCGAGATTTCCAGTCACAATTTGACTTTGTGTTGATTGATGCGCCTCCTCGCTTTTCCACAGGAGCGATGAATGCATTTTGTGCGAGCACACACATGATTATACCGACAGTGCTGGATACAATGTCGGCTGAAGCGGCAACTTATTTTTCGCAAGATATCGCATCAATGCGTCAGGAACTGTTTCCGGAACTGCAATTGATTGGCGTTATCCCTTCGATGACTTATCAAACCGCGAAATATACGCGTAGAGAAGACGATATTATCGACTACTTGAACGACAATCTGAAGAAATTTTGGGGCGGGCGCTCCGTCGTCTTGGAGAAGGCGAACATTCCTCGAAAAAATGCGATCGGAGACGTGGCTGGCTTAGATATCGGATATCTCGACGCTGGCACGAAGACCGCGACAGCTGAAGTCCGGAAAATATTTGACAGAGTAGGCGCGGAATTTTTGAGACGGTTAGAACATGAACAAAGCTAGACTGATTGCCGACCTGAAGAGCCTGATGAAGGATGTTGAGGACTTAGGCGGTAATGCACCTTCGTCGCTTCTACTTGAGTTCGTAACGGGACTTGAGAACCAGACGTTTACCATTTCAACCAAGACTACCCGGAAACCCAGTGGTATTCCTCGCAAGCCCCGTAAAACGGCAGCAGGAAAAAAGGATCCGGCGGCCGTGGCAAACACAATTTCTGAACTGAGCTCTAAGCTTAGAGCCGCTTTTGAAAGCGATGAGAAGTTTGAGCGTACTGTTCAGGATCTTGAAGAAAGCGGCTTAACAAAAGCCAGTGTCATTGAAGTTTATAATGCCGTTTTTGATACTCGGAAGTCTTTTCCAAAATCAGTATCCAAAGACGCGCTGCTGAAAGCGTTACGTAAAGATCGTATCGCAAAGGTACGAGCAGCGTCTTAGCATTTATTCGGCGGAACACTCGTGGTGCCGATTTATCACGGCTACCTCCTGCTCCCCATTCATCGCCGCTCGCGCTTTTTCCTCCGCGTCCTCCAACAAAAAAGGGTGCGGAGCTTTTGCGCCGCACCCTCTGTCTCAGGCTCTAGAGCCGCGTGCGTGATCAGCTGGCGGGCTGGTCGTCTGTGAGCTCTTCGAGCTTGGTGGCGATCTCGGCCTTTGCGCTGGTGTCTTCGGGCAGTTTTTCCAGGGTGACCTTGAGCGGATTGGGCACGAGTTCCTGCGTCGCGCCATTATTGGCGTCGAGGATGGCGCCGATGCCGCCGCCGAGGATGACGTTGCCGGCCATGCCCGCGCCGCCGCCACCGGACATCTGGTGCGTGATGTTATGGGTCGTGGTCTTGTAACCCTCTTTCTCGATCGTGACGGAGAATTCGGCTTCGCGCTTCACCTTCGGAATGGCGCAGGGCGTCGGCGTGCAGCTGAGGCCGAGGCTGGTCGACACGTTTGCACCCGATGGTTCCGTTTCCACGAGGAATGCCTCGGTTGTGCCGCGTGTGACTGTCGCGCAGCCGCTTATGGCTATTGCCAATGGCAATAGCAGGAAGAGTGGTTTCATTGTTTAGGAGCCCCCAGGCTTTAAGTAATTACAGGTTGCCGATTCTACGGCAAGTTTAGTTATGGGTTGAGGGTGGGGGCTGGCAAGGCTTTTCTTGGAAATGGCGAGCGACAAGTTGCCTGCCGCGCTTTTGCCCTGGCATCGAAGGTCTTGATCACGGCGTTCGGCCTGGGCTCCGTACACGGCTGTTGCGGCGGCATCAGTTCACAGGGTAAATCGCCCGTTAAGATAGAATTTCGATAAAAGTAACTTTTTCCGGGAAATCCATATTGCTGCCACAGTCGTAAATTATTCTGCGCAATATAATAAAAAGTCGCAGGAGGATGCGATGAGTGCGTTGAGTGACAAGAGGGCGTCTGCGCGGGTGCGCGTGAACATGCCCGGGCGGATCGTCGTGACGAGCCTGGATGCGGCGCGCGACTGCGTGATCCGGGACCTGTCGGCGCATGGCGCGAACCTTCAGGTGCGCGACTGGGCCGAGGTGCCGCTTGAATTCTATCTCCTGTTCCAGAGCCTCGCCCACCCGGGGGGCGTGCGCCGCACCTGCCAGCGCCGCTGGCAGGTGGGCGATGTCGTGGGCGTCCAGTTTATCGATGCGGCCGTGGACGTCGCCGTGCGCAACACTCTGGCCGACGACACGGACCTCTACGCCCGCCTGACAGGCCTGCCGCTGAAGATTTAGGGCGGGCGGCGGTCAAGGCCGCTCAGAACTTCGCCGCGAGCGTGATGCCCCATGTGCGCGGGTCTCCCGGCTGGCCGACGATCAGGCCGGAATTGCCGGGCTGGGCCGCGAGGAGTTCGAAATAATCCTCATCGAGCAGGTTGCGCGCCCAGAGATAGACGCTCCAATCATCAGTTGCGCGAAAGCCGATACGGCCGTTGACGAGGGCGTAGCCGTCGACCGTCATGTAGCGCGACTCCGACGGGCTTGAGGAGAAGTCGGACCGGAAACTGGTATCCACGGCAAGGAAGCCATCGCCCTCGCGGCCGAGGAAGTGGCTGGCTGTCGTGTACTCGCCGCCGATGGCGCCGGCCCACTCGGAAATGCCGGGCAACCGCGACCCGGAGATGTCGACGACTTGCGGGCCTCCCGTTCCCTCGATTGGGGGAGGGGCGTCCGTGAAGGAGACATACTTGCCGTCGGTCCAGGCAAGCGCGGCGTGGAAGGTGAGGTGATCATTGACGGTGAGGTTTCCGTCAAGCTCGATGCCCCGCACACGGACCTTCTCTGCATTGGCGAGATAGCCGCGCAGCACGCCGACCTGCGCGTTGACGACCTGGGTCTGATAGTCGGAGATTTCGGTATTGAAGGCGGTGATGTTCGTGGTGAGGCCGGGGAGCGGCTGGGCCTTGAGGCCGATTTCGATATGGCGGACATCCTCCGGCTTCACTGTGGCGGCATCGAGCGCGGGCTGGCCGGACGCATCGTTCGGGATGCCGCCGAGGTTCAGGCCGACGGACTTGAATCCGGTGGCGAATGTGGCGTAGCCGTTCAGCGTGTCGGTGAATTCATAGGCGGCGGTCAACTGGCCGGAGATATTGGTATCGTCGGTCTCGGTCGCGTAGGCGAGCGGGGCAAGGATGGAGCGCTGCAGGGCGATAAGAACGGGGTCGGTCGTCTGCAGGCCGCCATAGACCTCCGCATTATAATCGACGCTTTTCTTGTCATAGTTGACGCGCAGGCCGGGCAGTAGGCGCAGCCTGTCCGTCACGCGCCATTCGAGCTGGCCGAAGAGAGCGGCACTGGTGTTTTCGGAGCTGATGTCGGACGTCTGGCCGTAGCCGTCGAGCAGGCCCGGCGTATCGGCGCCAGGGCTGGCCGGGTTCAGCAGCCAGCGCGCAGCGGCGCTGCCCTGTTGCTGCTTTCCGGTCGAGTCGATGGTCTGGTGGAATCCAAAGGCCCCGATGACGAAGCCCAGGTTCGGGGAGATGTCGCCGGCATAGCGCAGCTCCTGCGTCCACTGGCGCTGCTCTGACGGGTTGGCCGAGATCGTGGTGATCGGAAGGCCGATGAAGTCGCGGTCACTGGACGGGTCCCAGTCCCAGTAGCGCCAGGCGGTGATTGCCGTCAGCGTGCCGGGGCCGACATCCCATTCGGCGGTGAGGGAGAGGCCGCCGATGTCCTGGTTGGACTTGTGGCGCGTGTCTGTGTCGGTGAGGCGGTCGAAAGGATTGAAGCTCGGCGGGGCATAGCCGAGGTCAGCGGCCATGGCGACGTATCGGCGGGACGGATCGCGCAGGGTCGGCGCGACACTAACGGGCACGAGAGCATAGCCTTCAGGACGTTGGCGCGTGTAATCGCCCGCGAGCGTGATGGAGAGGGCATCCGACGCCTCGAAGAGGAGTGCTCCGCGCAGGCCGAGATTGTCGAGCGTGTTGAGATCATTCTGTTCGGTTGTATTGTAGAGCGTGCCGTCGCGATGCGTGCCGGAGAAAGACAACCGCGCGGCGACCTTGTCTGACAGGGGGCCGCTGACGGAGGCCTTGGCCTGCGTGAAGCCGAGACTGCCATAGCTGAGCTCGGCTTGCGTTTCAGGTTCGAATGAGGGCTTGCGCGTGGTGATGTTGACGGCGCCCGCGGTCGTGTTCTTGCCGAAGAGCGTGCCTTGAGGGCCGCGCAGGACTTCGACCTGGGCGACGTCGATGAAATCGAGCGTGGTGGCGGCGGGGCGCGCCTGGAAGACGCCGTCGACATAGAATCCGACGCCTGCATCGAGGCCGTCATTGGTGAGGCCGAACGGCGCGCCGATGCCGCGAATATTGACGGCGGTGTTGCGCGGGTTGGTGGAGTAGAATTGCAGGCTGGGGATCAGTTCCTTGAGACGACCGACATTGAACGAGCCGGTGTCAGCCAGGAGATCTGCGCTGAGGACCGAGATGGGGATTGGCACATCCTGCAGTTTTTCCTCCACCCGGCGAGCCGTCACGACGATGGTTTCGCGGCGCAGTTCCGCGTCCGGAGCATCGGTTGGCGGGGAAATATCGGCGGTGACCGGGACGTCTTCCTGGGCATAGGCAGAGGGGGCAGCAAGCAGGATGGTGGCGAGGGGCCACAGGGCGGATCGGGGCGTCATTGAGCAACTCCTTGCTATTAATACACTTAACTCGATCTGTTTAGTAGGAATTAGTCAAGACACGCTGGCGTGGGCGTTTTCAGTCTGAGGAAAGGACGATTTGCGCCCCGGCCCTGCGGCTGCTGCAGGACCAGAAGAAATAAGCCTATCGACTTAATCGACATTACATTTTAGCTATCAGATATTGCCCTTGCGCGGGGCGGCGACCAAACGGGCACCGGACACGATGATTTCCCAGAAAGCCAAATACGCCTTGCGGGCGCTGATCGATCTGGCTGAGGCATCGCATGATGATCCCGTCCAAATCAGCGACATTGCCGCCTCGCAGGATATTCCGCGCAAGTTCCTGGAGCAGATCCTGCTGGACCTGAAACACCAGGGCCTTGTGGCCAGCCGACGAGGCAAGGCGGGCGGCTATATCCTGCTGCGCGCGCCGGAGGCGATCACGTTCGGGGAAGTGCTGCGCATCATTGATGGCCCGCTGGCGCCGCTGCCCTGCCTGTCCAAGACGGCCTATCACCGATGCGTCGACTGCAAGGATGAGGCAGCCTGCCAGATCCGCCGCGTCTTTGCTGGCGCGGCCGATGCGACACGCGGCGTGCTCGACAAGGCGACGATCGCCGACGCGATGGGCGATGCCGGGCGGGCCGGCGCAGCGACTGTGCTCGCCTAAAGGGCTAGCTTCTGAAAGCTCTGGACAGCGTGCGGGGCTGGCCCTAGCGAGCTCCCATGATCGCGCGTCTCCTCTCTGCTCCCCTGTTGCTTGCCGTTCTGGCCGTGGCCATGGGCTCGGGCATTGATGCGCTGGTGAAGGCGACGGCGCCGGGGGCGGGGGTCATGGTGCTGGTGGCGTGGCGATTCCTGTTCGGAGCGATGATTGCAGGCGCGGTTTTCCTGCTGCAGCGGCGCGCCTGGCCGCCGGGTGAAGCCGTGCGCTTTCATATCATGCGCAGCCTGATGCAGGTGGCGAGTGCCATCCTGCTCTTCCATGCGCTGACGCAGCTGGCGCTGGCCGAGACGGTGCTGATCGGTTTCACGGCGGCGCTGATGGTGCCTTTTGCGGCATGGATCATTCTGGGCGAGGCTGTCTCGCCGCGCGCATTCGGGCTGACGGTGCTGGGCTTTGCCGGCGCGGCATTTGCGGTGAGCGCGGCGCCCGAGGGGGCCGTGGGCGCACACCGGCTGCTCGGCATTGCCTCGGTCCTGGCATCGGCCATGCTCTATGCGATTGTGCTGGTGCTGCTGCGCCTGCGCGCGGTGAAGGAGGATGCGACGACGATTGCCCTGTTCACCAATGGCGTGCCGGCGCTCTGCCTGTCGCCCTTCCTGTTTGGCATTGCCGGGCCGGTGAACGTGAATGACCTGCCTGTCTTCATGCTGCTGGGAGCGATCGGTTATGCAGTCTGGTACCTGCTGACGCTGGCCTATGCACGGGCGCGGGCGCAATTGCTGGCGCCACTGGAATATACGGCGCTGATCTGGGCGGCGCTGATCGGCTTTGTCTTCTTTGACGAAGTGCCGGGCTGGCGCGTGGCCGTCGGCGCGGTGCTGATTGTCGCCGCGTGCCTCGGTGTGGCCTTCGAGAACCATTTCGCGACACGCCGCGAAACCGGCCAGCCGGTCAGCGACCTGCCGGACTAGGGGCCCATAACGAAAAGCCCCCGCACCTTGCGATGCGGGGGCTTCAGGATCGTGTGGCTCTCGCGGCGTACGCGGGGCCTAAAGGCTTTTAGGCGGAGGCCAGTTGGCCAGCCGACATCTTGCCGCTGCGAGCGTCTTTTTCGAGCTCGTAGCTGACTTTCTGGCCGTCGTTGAGCGTGGCCATGCCAGCGCGCTCGACTGCAGAGATGTGAACGAACACATCAGCGCCGCCGGCGTCGGGTTGAATGAAGCCAAAGCCTTTTTGGCTGTTGAACCACTTAACAGTTCCTGTGGACATAGATCTTACCTGGTCTAAAAAATTCACGGACACGCGGAGTTGCGCGTACATGATCAATCTCGGTTATTGCGGGGGAGTAAGTCGGTCTTGCAGCGGCGCTTAAGCACGGCCTTAGTTGCGAGTTATCCGACACAAGTTCGAAGTCGATGGAAACCTTATCGCACAGATCGGGGGCTTCCACAATGCACCTTTACATGGCGGCGCCCGCACGCCGCCGTATCTTGCTGCTTATAGCTGAATTGGTGGAATTTATTTGCAAATGGTTTACCCGGCTTGCGCATATTCGCCCGCATGGACAGATTCACCTCAAGACTGCAGGCGGGCCTCAAGCGGGTCCAGATGGAGTTCCGGCGCGCAGAACCGCGTGTCGAGGCTTACCGGCCCGGCCGCATGGTCTGGCCTGATCTCTGCGCATCGCGGGATATTTCCATCCTCGACATGTCGCCATCGGGCGCGAAACTGACCTTCGGGGAAGGGGCCATCCTTCCCGAGCTTCCACGCGAATTCTACTTGTTCATCCATGGCCTGGGCGGCCATGTGTCGGTACGCCTTGTCTGCGAAAAACGCTGGCAGCGCGCGGAACTGGTGGGCGTGAAGTTCATCAAGAAGCTGGAAGACGCCGATTTCGAGCGTCTGGTGGCTGCGGCACCGTCCGAGCACTAGCGCGGCCAATCCGGCGAATTCGCCAGAAATTTCATCGATTCATTGAACGTGATCCACACATCCCTGTGTCAGAACGGGGCGTCGCGATGTGGGACGCCTTCTGTTCCATTTCGCTCCACTAACTGATGGCACGGGGGCGGCTTCAGACCCTCCGGCTACGAACAAGGGTATGATGATGGCGAAGACCGTACTGGTAATTGATGATGATCCGACACAGCGCCGCCTGCTTCAGGCTGCGGTGGAGAAGGCGGGCTTTGCCTGCCGCACGGCGCCTGACGGCGAAGCGGGCATTGCGGTTGCGGCCGATCCGAAGGATGGCGTCGACGTTGTCCTGCTGGACCTGACCATGCCCGGCCTTTCGGGCCTCGACACGCTCGAGCGCCTTGCTGCCAAGCGTCCGGACCTGCCTGTCATCATGCTGACCGCCACAAGCGGTATCGACACGATTGTCCAGTCGATGCGCCGCGGCGCGGTCGACTTCATCGTCAAGCCGGCCAATCCGGAACGCGTGGTTGTCTCGATACGGAACGCCCTGAAGATGCAATCGCTGACGGGCGAAGTGAAACGCCTATCTCGCAAGGCCGAGGGCGGCATGAGCTTTGACGACATGATCGCGTCGGCTGCGCCCATGCGCCAGGTGATCCGTCTTGCCGAACGCGCGGCCGTCTCAGACATTCCGGTCCTGATCCTCGGCGAAAGCGGTGTGGGTAAGGAAGTTGTTGCGCGCTGCATTCAGGGCGCTTCGGGCCGCTCGGGCAAGCCATTCGTCACCGTCAACTGCGGCGCCATCCCGGAAAACCTGGTTGAATCGATCCTGTTCGGACACGAGAAGGGGGCCTTTACCGGCGCTGTCTCCAAGTCGCCCGGCAAGTTTCTTGAAGCCGATGGCGGCACGCTGTTCCTCGACGAGGTGGGCGAACTGCCGCTCGACGCGCAGGTCAAGCTGCTCCGCGCTTTGCAGGAAGGTGAGGTCGACGCTGTCGGCTCGCGCCGTCCGACCAAGGTGGACGTGCGCATCATCTCTGCCACCAACCGCGACCTTGCCCAGCAGGTTGCCGATGGCACATTCCGCGAAGACCTGTTCTATCGCCTCAATGTTTTCCCTGTGGACATGCCGAGCTTGCGGGAACGCCGCGATGACATCCCGGCCCTGGTCGAGCATTTCATCACGCGCTTCAACGCGAGCGAAGGCACGAAAGTGTCCGGTGCATCCGATGATACGCTGAAAATGCTCTATGCGTTCGACTGGCCGGGCAACGTGCGCCAGCTGGAGAATGCCGTGTTCCGCGCAGTGGTCCTTTGCGAGAGCGACAAGCTGCAGCCACAGGACTTCCCGCAGATCTCCGGCCAGATGCCGGACATTTCGAGCCTGCCGGCAGCGCCTGTTGCGGCCAACGCCGTGCCGACGGCCCCCATGGCCGCCAATGACGTGGGCGCTGCGGGCGCTTCGTCCAGCCCCGTCAGCATCACCGATGAGCATGGCGAGCTGCGCTCGCTGACCGATATCGAGCACGATATCCTTCAGTATGCGATTGATTTCTATGACGGCCACATGAGCGAAGTCTCGCGCCGTCTCGGCATCGGGCGCTCGACGCTGTACCGCAAGGTCCGCGAATACGATCTTGAAGTCCGCAGCGAACGCGAAGCGGGCTAGGATATAAAAGGCAGGAAACGCTGGGAAACGGTCCTTCGAGGCCGTTTCCTTTATCGCAACACTAAAGTTTTCACTTGACTGTTGGCGGGCGCTGATAATACTGAAGTTCAGGCTTTAGTATTCCAGGAGATTTCCATGCCCATCCCTACCGTCACCCATGGCACCTTCACGATTGAGCGCACGTTCAAGTCTGCACCCGCGCGCGTGTTCGACGCCTTTTCCGACCAGGCCAAGAAGCGCCGCTGGTTCGCCGAAGGACCGGGCTTCCACCTCGACGCGTTCGAGATGGATTTCCGCGTCGGCGGGTCGGACCGGCTTCGGTTTCGTTTCGTCGCCGACAAGCCGATCGCCGAAGGTACGCCTTGCGCCAATGACACGGTCTACATGGACATCGTGCCGGATGCCCGGATCGTCATTGCCTATGGGATGAGCGTTGCCGGGCAGCCCATATCGTCCTCACTGGCCACAATGGAATTCCTCCCTGACGGTACAGGGACCCGGTTCGTGTTCACCGAGCAGGCAGCGTTCTTTGCAGGCGGCGACGGAATCGAGATACGCGAGGCGGGCACGCGCGAACTGTTTGGGCAGCTTGCGACCGAACTCGGTGAATAGGGGAGAGTGAGAATGCAGGCGCGCGCGACCGGCCCGACCATTGACGATGTATTCCATGCGCTGGGCGACCCGACGCGCCGGGCCATTGTCGAGCGCCTGAGCCAGCGCCCGGAATCCATGTCAGACCTGGCGGCGCCCTTTGACATGTCGCTCGCCGCCGTCGGGCAGCATGTTCAGGTGCTCGAGCGCAGCGGTCTTGTGCGTACAGAGAAGATTGGCCGGACGCGAACCTGCGAGATCAACCCGCTTGGAATGGCGCTCGCACGGCAATGGCTGGAAGCGCGCCGTCGGCTCTGGGAGACGCGGTTCGACCGGCTCGCGGATTTCCTCGGCGAGAACGAGGACGGCGCGGACTGACAAAAGCTGGCGCGTCAGGTCAGCGCCGCCTTCACCACCTCGCCGATCTTGCGGGCGTCGGCTTCGCGGGGGCTGCCGGTTTTCCAGGCGATGCCCACCTGACGGCCGATGACAGGGGTCGTGAATTCGCGCACGGCCACGTCATGGCTGACCGCGAGGCCATGATCCATGGCAAGGCGGGGGAGGAGGGAGACGCCGAGCCCGCCTGCCACCATGTTGACCAGCGTGCCAAGCGAGGTGGCCGCAACCTGGCCCGCATGGTCGCCGGTCTTGAGGCGGCAGATCGAGAGCGCGTGCTCGCGCAGGCAATGGCCGTCTTCGAGCAGCAGGATGTCCTCGCCATTGAGGTCTTCGGGCGAGAGGCCGTTCTTCTTGGCCAGCGGGTGGCTGGTCGAGGAAGCGAACAGGAATTCATCATCGAACAGCGGCACGGTCTCGATGCCGGGCGCATCCCAGGGTAGGCCGATCAGCGCCGCGTCCAGCGTGCGGGTGCGCAACTGGTCAATCAGGCGCGTTGTCTTGTCTTCATGCAGGTAGAGCTTGAGGTCCGGATAGACCTCCGACAGCGCCCGCACGGTCTGCGGCAGCACGAAGGGCGCAATCGTCGGGATGGCACCGAGATGGAAGGGGCCTGTCAGCATGGCCCCGGCGCTCTGCACAACC
The DNA here is from genome assembly GCF_000682695.1 of Hyphomonas chukchiensis. Taxonomy (GTDB): domain Bacteria; phylum Pseudomonadota; class Alphaproteobacteria; order Caulobacterales; family Hyphomonadaceae; genus Hyphomonas; species Hyphomonas chukchiensis. The sequence goes on from NZ_AWFG01000041.1 coordinate 143,705, forward strand.
TGGACGAGCGCGTGCGCGTCAGCGAGCAGGGCGCTGGCGCGGGCGACGGCGAGCTCTCCGGCATGCGTCAGCCGGGCGCCGCGGGCCTCGCGATCGGCGAGGCGCACGCCCAGCAGGTCTTCCAGTTCCTTGATGCCGGCCGATAGCGTCGGCTGCGTCACATGACACGCCTCGGCCGCCCGGGAGAAGGACCCGGTATCGCCGAGGGCGGTGAGGAACTGAAGCTGACGTAGCGTCGGTATAGCCATAGACTGCCTCTATATCAAATACTGGAAATATCAATTTTTCTTTTGGAAAAAACAACCCCAAGTGCAGCACTCGCGGGCTTCACCGGGCCCGCTTACTGCAGCATTCCCAACAGGAGACCTCCCATATGCTCGGCATTGGCCAGAAACTTCCCGATTTTAAAGTCACCGGCGTGAAACCAAAATTCATGCAACACGAAGAAGGCGGCGTCAGCGCGTTCGAAGACCTCACGCAGGACAGCTTTGAGGGCAAGTGGAAGGTCATCTTCTTCTACCCGAAAGACTTCACCTTCGTCTGCCCGACCGAGATTGCCGAATTCGCCCGTCTTGGCGAAGAATTCGCGGATCGCGATGCCGTGGTTCTCGGCGGCTCGACCGACAATGAATTCGTCAAGCTCGCCTGGCGCCGCGACCATGCGGACCTTGCAGAACTGCCAATCTGGCAGTTTGGCGATACCAATGGCTCGCTCGTCGACGGTCTGGGTATCCGCGATCCTGAAGCCGGCGTTGCCTATCGCGCCACTTTTGTCGTCGACCCGTTCAACGTCATTCAGCACGTCTATGTGAACAACCTGAATGTCGGCCGGAACCCTTCGGACACGCTGCGCGTGCTCGACGCCCTGCAGACCGACGAGCTGTGCCCATGTAACCGCCCGGTCGGCGGAGATACATTGTAATTTTGTAATTTGCCGCTGCGGCGGCGAATACCCAAATGAGTCCTGCAGGCAAGGAATGACGGCCTTATCCCTCCCCCCTTGAGGGCCGTTATTTCCCTGCAGGATACGACGTCCGGCGAGCTGCCGTTTGCGCCTTTACCCCTTGGGCGCTCGGCCAGTTTGTCCCCGCAAGCCCCATGGCGCTCGCCGGATTACGTCTCTCCCGCCCATCCCTGCACCTCTTCCCCGAAAGGACACGCTTGATGTCGCTCGACACCCTGAAATCCCGCATGCCGGACTATGCCAAGGACCTGAAGCTGAACCTGGGCTCGCTGGTCAATGAAACCGTGCTGACCGATCAGCAGAAATATGGCTGCCTGCTCGCGTCGGCCCATGCTGTCGGCGAGCCTGTGACGCTGCGCGCCCTCGAGGCCGAAGCGCAGGGCAAGATGACCCCCGAAGCGATCAAGGCGGCCAAGGCGGCGAGCGCGATTATGGGCATGAACAATGTCTATTACCGTGCCACGCACCTGATCTCGAACACGACCTATACGACCGTGCCGGCCAAGCTGCGCATGAACGTCATCGGTTCGCCCGGTATCGAGAAGGCAGATTTCGAACTCTTCTCGCTGGCGGTATCGGCTGTGAACGGCTGCGGCATGTGCCTTGATGCGCACGAGGCCGAACTGCGCAAGCATGGCCTGACGACCGACCAGATCCAGGCAGGCCTGCGCATCGGCGCGGTGGTCAATGCCGCTGCCCGCGTGATGGCCGCCGAAACGGCGCTGGAATCCGAAACGGCCTGAGCGCTGAAATATCCCTGATCCTGACGCCGCCGGAGTTAGCGCTTCAGCGGCGTTTGCTTGCGTGCGCACATGTATTCGCCAAGGGCAGGGAAGGGGTGCGCAAAGGATTCGGAAAGGCCTGTGATGTTTTCAGGCAGCTGCGGACATTGATTTGATGTAATGTCAGGCAAATAGGCAGGAATTCGCAGCCAGTTTTTGACCGCGATGCAAACCGACAACACGGCCCTTCAGTCAATTGATTAACAAGGAATAAATAAACCCGCCCCATGCCCGCCCAAGGGGGTGTTCCTGTATGTTCCTGCTGTGTGCTTTTTATGTTCCGTGGTGGAGGGGGTGTGGATATTTCGATTCACCGTGTTCGCCCATTGAGGCCCATAGCTGCCCATGATATTCCAAATTTACACATGGGTAACCATGCTGGGGTTTAGGCATAACTATTACAGGGTTGGCGGGTGTTCGTTTCCACCTATGAGAGCGCTATTGATGCAAAAGGCCGGGTTTCCATCCCCGCGCCCTTTCGCGCAGAGCTTGGGGGAAGCACGCGGATCTTTCTCTGGCAGGCGCTGGACGGCTCCGGCTGCCTCGAAGGCGGCGGTGAGGCCCTGATGGCCATGTACCGCGCCACGCTCACACGCCTCGCCCCGCAATCCGAAGTTCGCAAGGTGCTGGTCAACCGCATCATCGCCGGATCGGCCGACCTGAAGATGGACGAAACCGGCCGGATCAAGCTGCCCGAAGACCTCTGCAAGGCGGCCGAGCTTGAGGGCCGCATCAAGTTTGCCGGCAATATGGACAGTTTCCAGATATGGAACCCCGAGAAGCACGCCGCCTACAATGCCTCGATGGAGGCGGCTGCCGCCTCGCCGGACGTGATGGCCGCCTTTGGCCGGGCCTATTCCGAAGTGCTGCACCAGCAGGGCGCCGGGCATTATAATGGCCCCAAACTGGTCGAAGGAGGCGAAGGCTGATGAGCGCACGGCACACATCCCCGCGCCCTGAGGCATCCGGCCACCGGCCCGTCATGCTGGACGAAGTGCTCGCATGGCTTGGCCCCCAGGACGGCGACCGGATCGTTGACGGCACATTCGGCGGCGGCGGCTACACCCGCGCCATCCTGCTGGCCGCGAAATGCAGCGTCCTGGCCATCGACCGCGACCTTGATGCCATCCTGCGCGCCGAGAAAATGGCCACGGAAACCCCTCGCCTGACGCCTTTGCTGGGCCGGTTCGGCGAGATGGACACATTGGTCCGGAATGCCGGGTTCGAGACGGTCGACGGTGTCGTGCTCGATATCGGCGTCTCCAGCTTCCAGATCGACGAGGGCGAGCGCGGCTTTTCCTTCATGAAGGATGGCCCGCTCGACATGCGCATGGGCGCCGCCGGGCCGACAGCGGCGGATGTGGTCAACACCATGTCCGAACGGGACTTGGCCAACATCATCTTCCGCCTCGGCGAAGAGAAGCAGGCGCGGCGCATTGCCCGCCATATCGTGCAGCGCCGGGCGCAAAAGCCTTTCGAGACCACGGCAGACCTGGCCGATGCCGTCGAAGTGGCCGTTGGCGGGCGGCGAGGGGCGCGCACGCACCCGGCCACGCTGACCTTCCAAGCCATCCGCATGTACGTGAATGACGAGTTGGGCGAGCTGGCCCGTGCGCTGCAGGCGGCCGAGCGGCTGCTGCGGCCGGGCGGACGGCTGGTCATCGTTGCGTTCCACTCGCTGGAAGACCGGATGGTCAAGCAATGGCTACGCGACCGGGGCGGCAAGACGGGCGGTGGCTCACGTCACATGCCGCTGGCAGCCAAGGGGCCGGAGCCGACCTTCGAACTCTCTGTTTCTAAAGCAATTGTCCCTTCTGATAAGGAAGTGGAAGGCAATCCGCGTGCACGCTCAGCCAAGTTGCGGGCCGCGATCCGTACAGGCGCACCTGCGATCGAGGAAGAGACCAGCGACGGCATGAACCTGCCGCCGCTGTCGGACCTGGAGGATGCCCTATGAGTCGCCGTGCCTTTTTCTTTGGAATCCTGGTTGTCGGGCTGCTGATTGTCAGCCTCTACCGGGCAAAATACGGCGCCAAGGACACGGCGGCCGAGATCATGGCTGTCGAGGCCCAGATCGAGGATGCGCGCCACGAGAAGGCGCTGCTCGAGACCGAGCTGTCGCACATGAGCCGGCGCGAGTGGATCGAGGAATATGCCCGGGGCGAGCTGGGCATGGCGCCGCCGCGTTCCGACCAGATTGCCGGTGAGGGCGACCTTGATGCGCTTGTCGGCCCGCCGGTGAAGGCTGGCGCGGCACCCAAACCGCAGCAGACGGGGGGCGAAAAGTGACCCGCGACGCCCGCGACCGCACACGGCTGGCAGGATTAGGCCTCAGCGCCCTCTTCGTCGTGCTGGCGGGCAAGGGCGGCTATCTTGCCATCTCGGGATCAACACCGGGCCATGCACACAGCGTGGCCAAGGCCGAAGCGCCTGTCCGGGCCGACATTGTCGACCGCAATGGCGAGCTTCTCGCGACATCGGTGACCGCCTATTCGCTGGTCGCCAATCCGAAACTGATCTGGGACGCGGGGGAGGTTGCCCACTCGCTCAAGGGCGTGTTCCCTGACATCAATGTCGCGACCCTGACAAAACACCTGTCCAACGAGACGCGTGAATTCGTCTATGTGAAACGCGGCCTGACCCCGCGCCAGCGCAAGGCCGTGTTCGACCTTGGCCTTGAGGGCCTGCGCTTCGAGGAAGAAAGCCGCCGGGCCTATCCGCGCGGCACGCTGGCCGGCCATATCCTCGGTTTCACAAATGTGGACGGGAAGGGCATTGGCGGCATCGAATATGCGATGGATGATCGCCTCAAGGCGGGCGGCGAACCGCTTCGGCTGACCATCGACAATGGCGTCCAGTCGGCTGTTGAGTCCGAACTCTCCGCCGCCGCTGCCGAACATGACATTCAGGGCGGCGCCGTGATCCTGATGGACGCGCATACCGGCGAGGTGCGCGCCATGGCCAGCTGGCCGCCGCTGGACGCCAACCGCGCGCTCGACCTGCCGCTGGACGACACGGCCCGCCTCAACCGGGCAACCGGTGCGGTCTATGAGCTTGGGTCCGTGTTCAAGCCCTTCACGGTGGCGGCTGCGCTGGAATCCGGCGCGATCAAGCCAACCGACATTTTCGACGTGCGCACGCCGATGGAAATCCGCGGCTACACGATCCACGACCTCCACCCGATTTCGGGCACCGGCACCGTCACCCGCATCATCTCGGAAAGCTCGAACCTCGGCACCGTGCACATCAATGCCGCCCTGGGCCCGCGCCGCCAGAAAGCCTTCCTTGGCGCGCTTGGCCTGCTGGACCGGGCGCCGATTGAGCTGGCAGGCAGTGCCAGCCCGATCCTGCCGGAGCGTTTCGACGATCTTTCCTCCGCAACCATCTCCTATGGCCACGGCATCGCCGTGACGCCCATGGCCTTCCTTGAAGGCTTCTCGGCCTTTGCGAATGGCGGCGAGCGGGTCGCGCCGACCCTCGTTGCAGACGATGCCCGCAAGGCAGTGCCGGTGCGTGTCATGTCGGCCCTGACGACCGACATGGTCAATGCGATGATGCGTGAAGCGGTGCTGACCGGCACCGGCAAGCGCGCCGAAGTGGCGGGCTACCGCGTCGCCGGCAAGACAGGCACGGCGGAAAAGCCGACGCTGGGGGGCTATGACGACACCCATAACGTGACGAGCTTTGCGGCCATTTTTCCCTATGACCGCCCCCAATATGCCCTGATCGTGACATTGGATGACCCCAAGGTAGGGGCGGAACGTGGCGATACTGCTGCGCTGAATGCGGCGCCAACGGCCGGACGCATCATCGAACGTGTCGCGCCTCTGCTCGGGCTCGCCCCGCGTTTCGAGGGTGTCCGTCCTGCTGGCGCTGAACTCCGCTCTGCATCGGATGAGAGGAGTTCCCTGTGAAGCTGAAAGACCTGTTCCCCCTCGCCGAAGATGGCGACACCGAAATCACCGGCATGACGGCCGACAGCCGCAAGGTGCAGCCGGGCTTCCTGTTTGCCGCCTTGCAGGGCACGGCAACGGACGGCCGCAAATACGTGCCGCAGGCCATCGAGGCGGGCGCCGCAGCGATCCTGTCGGATGGCGGCATCGAGAACGTGCCTGTGCCGCATATCATTGCGGATGAGCCGCGCCTTGCGCTGGCCCTTGCGGCCAAGCGCTTCTACAATTCTCAGCCAGACACCGTCGTCGCCATCACCGGCACGAATGGCAAGTCATCCACCGTGGACTTCCTGCGCCAGATATGGTCGCGCGCCGGCTATGGCGCCGCCTCCATGGGCACGCTCGGCGCCATCGGCCCCGGCGGCAAGATCGATGTCGGCCACACGACGCCCGACCCGGTGACCATCCACGAAACACTCCGCGAACTCGTGCGCCAGGGCGTGACGCACTGCGCGATGGAAGCTTCCAGCCACGGGCTTGAGCAGTTCCGCCTTGATGGCGTTGACCTTTCGGCCGTCGCCTTCCTCAATTTCACGCAGGACCATCTCGATTATCACGCGACGATGGAAGCCTATCTCGACGCCAAGCTCCGCCTCTTCCGCAAGCTCGGCCACGCGGGCATGCCGGCCATCGTCAACGCTGACAGCGACCATCGCGAGGCATTTGAAGGCGCGGCGACGGAAGCGGGCCTCAAGGTCGTGTCCTTCGGCTGGCGCGGCGAGGATCTCTGGATCGACGAGATCATGCCGCGGGCCACCGGCCAGGTGCTGACGCTGTTCTGGCGCGATGTGGAGCACAAGCCGCTGGAGCTGCCGCTGATCGGTGAGTTCCAGGCACTGAACGCGCTCGGCGCGGCGGCGATTGCCCTGTCGCTGGGCATGGACTTCGAAACGGTGGCCGATGGCCTGACCCATCTGCAGCCTGTCAAAGGCCGCCTCGAACTCGTCGGCAAGACACCGGCCGGGGCAGGGGTGTTCGTCGACTATGCGCACACGCCTGATGGTCTGGACGTACTGCTGCGCGCCGTGCGCCCGCACACGGCGGGCCGTCTGAAAGTGATCTTCGGCTGCGGCGGTGACCGCGACGCCAAGAAGCGCCCGATCATGGGCGAGATCGCCACGCGCCAGGCCGACGATGTGATCGTGACCGACGATAATCCCCGCACGGAAGATGCCGCTGCCATCCGCAAGGCCGTGCTGGCGGGCGCCCCGGGCGCGCGTGAGATCGGCGACCGCGAGGAAGCGATCCGCACGGTCATCGCGGAACTGAAAAAGGGCGACACGCTGGTCATCGCCGGCAAGGGCCACGAGACCGGCCAGATCGTCGGCAAGACGATCATTCCCTTCTCCGACCAGGATACGGCGCTTTCGGCGCTGGCAGGGGAGGACGCATGAGCCAGCTCCTCTGGACCTCTGAAGAGATTGCCCTCGCAACCGGCGGCACGGCCTCAGACCCGTTCTGGGTGTCGGGCTCGATCTCGATCGATACGCGCACCCTGATGCCGGGCGACCTGTTCGTGGCGCTGCAGGATGCGCGCGACGGGCACGACTTTGCCGAGGCCGCCTTCAAGGCAGGCGCGGCTGGCGCGCTCGTTTCGAAGCCGGTCAGCGGCGGGCCGACCATGATGGTCGACGATGTGCAGGCCGCGCTGGAAATGATGGGCATTGCGGCGCGGTTGCGCTCCGGCGCCATCCGCACGGCTGTGACGGGCAGCGTGGGCAAGACCAGCGTCAAGGAAATGCTGGCGCGCATCTATCGCGCGGCGGGCCCGGCGCACTGGAACGTCAAAAGTTTCAACAATCACTGGGGCGTGCCGCTGACACTGGCGCGCATGCCGGAAAATACCGAACGCGCCGTCTTCGAGATCGGCATGTCGACGCCCGGCGAGATCGCCCCGCGCAGCCATATGGTGCGCCCGCATATCGGCATCATCACCTGCATTGCCGGCGCGCACCTTGAAGGCCTCGGCAGCCTTGAGGGCGTCGCCAACGAGAAGGCCGACATCTTTGCCGGCATGGAAGCGGGCGGCACGTTCATCCTGCCTGCCGACGATGCCTTCCTGGACTTCCTGTCGGCGCGCGCCCGTGAGCTGTGCCCCACAGGCAATCGCGAGACATTCGGCTTTGCCGAAGACGCGACAGCGCGGGTGACGGGATATGAATCAAACGGCGTGACGAGCCGCATCACCGTGGAAGTGATCGGCCAGAGCGTCAGTGTGGAGATCGAGGCAGTCGGGAAGCATTGGGCCCTCAACGTGGCCGCAGCGCTTCTCGCGGCAAGCCAGACGGGGCGCTCATTGGCGGACTGTGCCGAGGCCCTGTCTGGCTATTCGCCGCCACCCGGTCGCGGCACGGCCGAACGCCTGCCCCTGCCGCAGGGCGGGCACTTCACGCTGGTCGACGATGCCTACAATGCGAACCCCGCCAGCATGCGCGCGGCGCTCGCGGCCCTGGCCCAGCGGCCCGGCGGCCGACGTCTCGTCGCGCTCGGCGAGATGCTGGAAATCGGCGCGGAATCCAACAGCGAACATGCCGGTCTGGCGGCAGATGTCGTGGCCAGCGGCGCCGAGGGCGTCTTCCTCGCCGGTGACAAAATGACTCACCTTGCCGAGGCCCTTCCGCCGGGTCTTCAGCAGGCATGGGCCCCCAAGGCAGATGAGCTGTGGAATGCGCTGCTAAATGCAGTCCGTGATGGCGACGTGCTCTTGATCAAAGGGTCGAATGCCTCCGGGATGGGACGTATTGCAGACCGCTTGCGCCAACGAAGTGCAGCGGCTGGTTTGGGCAAGATGGATAGCAGCGCAGAAGACGCTGCAGAGGTCAGGTGATGCTGTACGAATGGTTGGCTGCGGATAGCGGTTTCTTCAATCTGCTGAACTATATCACCTTCCGCGCTGGCGCGGCGGTTGTGACCGCCTTCCTTGTGACGGTCGTGTTCGGCGACATGATCATCAACATGCTCCGGGCCCGGCAGGGCAAGGGCCAGCCGATCCGCGACCTGTCGCTGGAACAGCAGTTGTCGAAGCAGGGCACGCCCACGATGGGCGGTGTGCTCATCTGGATCGGCCTGCTTGTCGGCGTGCTGCTCTGGGGCAACCTTCGCAACCCCTATGTCTGGGTCGTGCTGTTCGTGACGCTCTCCTATGCGCTGCTCGGCTTCCTCGATGATTATGCCAAGGTGACGAAGCAGAGCGCCGATGGCGTGTCGGCCCGCGCCCGCCTGCTGATCGGCTTCGGCATTGCCGCTGTCGCCTGCGCGTTCATCATGGGCCTTCATGGCGCCCACACGCCTGCCGGACATGCCGAGTGGGGCTCGCTGAACGGCCTCGCCGAGATGATCGCAAGCATGGCGCCGAAAACATCCGTCCAGCCTGCTGACCCGGCCTTCTCCGGCGGCGTTGCAGTGCCCTTCGTGAACAATTACTTCCTGCCGCTCGGCGGCTTCTTCATCCTCTTCGGCATGATCGTCGTCGTCGGCAGCGCCAATGCGGTGAACTTCACCGACGGGCTCGACGGCCTCGCCATCGTGCCGATGACCTTCGCCGCCGCCGCCTATGCGATGATTGCCTACCTCACCGGTAACTTCGTCTTCGCCGAATACCTCGGCATCCAGTTCGCGCCCGGCGCGGGCGAGATTTCCGTCCTGCTCGGCGCGATGATCGGCGCAGGCATGGGTTTCCTCTGGTTCAATGCCTATCCGGCCAAGGTCTTCATGGGCGACACAGGCTCGCTTGGCCTCGGCGGCATGCTCGGCGTCGTGGCCGTGGCGACCAAGCACGAGTTCGCCCTCGTCATCATTGGCGGCCTCTTCGTGATGGAAGCCCTGTCGGTCATGATGCAGGTCGGCTGGTTCAAGATCACCAAGCGCCTGACCGGCACCGGCAAGCGCATCTTCCTGATGGCGCCGCTGCACCATCACTTCCAGAAAAAGAACTGGCCGGAAACGCGTGTCGTCGCGCGCTTCTGGATCCTGTCGGTCCTCTTCGCCCTCGCGGGCCTCGCAACACTGAAGCTGAGGTGACCGCAAAGCCATGATCCCCATTACGGAATACGCAGGACGGGATGTCGCCGTGTTTGGCCTTGGCCGGACAGGCCTCAGCGCAGCAAAAGCGCTGAAGGCGGGCGGCGCACGCGTGCATGCGTGGGACGATAATGAGGAAACACGCAACAAGGCCGAAGCGGCGGGCCTCACCCTGTCGGACATCAACAAGCGCGACTGGCAGACCTTTGCCGCGCTCGTCCTGTCGCCCGGCATTCCCTACAAGTTCCCGGCGCCGCACCGCATCGTGCGCATGGCCGAAATGACAGGCGTGCCGGTTGTCGGCGACATGGAACTCTTCGCCCGCGCCGTGCAGTCGCTGCCGGAACGCGGCCGCCCGAAAATCATCGGCATCACCGGCACCAATGGCAAGTCGACCACGACCTCGCTGATCGGCCATATCCTGAAACAGGCCGGGCGCGACGCGCGCATCGGCGGCAATATCGGCACCGGCGTGCTGGACCTTGCTGCCCTCCATGCCAACGCCGTCTATGTGCTGGAGCTTTCGTCCTACCAGCTGGACCTCGTGAAAAGCCTGCACTGCGATGTGGCGGTGTTGCTCAACATGAGCCCGGACCATCTCGACCGGCATGGCGGCATGGAAGGCTACCAGGCCGCCAAGATGCGCATCTTCCAGAACCAGCAGAAGGGCGATGTGGCCATTGTCGGCTTTGACGATGTCATCACGCAGTCGATCGCCATTGGCCTCTCCGGACAAGGCAAGGCCCGCGTTGTCCATGCCTCGTCGACCTATGCCCTTGGCAGGGGCGTCAGTGCAATCGATGGCAAGCTCTATGACAACCAGTCGGGCAAGGCCGAGTTCATCGGCAATCTCGCCGAATGCCCGGCGCTGCCCGGCAAGCACAATCACCAGAACGCCGCTGCCGCCTATGCCGCCTGCCGCGCGCTGGGCGTCGAGCATGGGGTCATCATGGCCGGACTCAAATCCTTCCCCGGCCTGCCGCACCGCCTCGAAACGGTTGGCACCATTGATGGCGTGCGCTTCGTGAATGATTCCAAGGCCACCAATGCCCAGGCTGCCGAACAGGCGCTGAAGGCCTTCAAGAATGTCTACTGGATTGCGGGCGGCGTTCCCAAGGCCGAAGGCATCGAGCCTCTCGCGCCGCTCTTCCCGAACATTGCCAAGGCCTACCTGATCGGCGCAGCCGAAGACGCCTTCGCCAACACGCTGAAGGGCAAGGTCGCGCTGCAGAAATGCGGGACGCTGGAGAACGCTGTCGCGGCCGCCCTTCGGGATGCCAAGGCCGCAGGTGAGGAGGGCGCCATCGTGCTGCTCTCGCCCGCCTGCGCCAGTTTCGACCAGTTCCGCGATTTCGAGCATCGGGGCGATGTCTTCCGCTCGATTGTCCAGTCGATGATGCCCGCCGAGCTCAAGGTGATGGCTTGAGCCCAGCGCCGACCGCCTTGCAGTTTGCCCGGTCGGACACGTCCTGGCTCACCGAATGGCGCCGCACGATTGACTGGGGCCTGATGGGCGGGGCCTTCTTCCTCATCGGGATTGGCCTGCTCATGTCACTGGCAGCGGGGCCAACAGCCGCGATCCGCATCGGCTATGACAACGAATACTATTTCATCATCCGCCAGGCCGTGTTTGCGGCGGCGGCAGCGGTCATCCTTGTCTCCTTCAGCCTGCTTGACCAGACATGGGCCCGGCGGGCGGCAGCGGTGATCTTCTTTGTGTCGCTGGCGCTGATGATCTGGATCCTTGTTTTCGGCTACGAGGCCAAGGGCGCCCAGCGCTGGATCCGGATTGGCAGCTTCTCGCTGCAGCCAAGCGAAATCGTCAAGCCCGCCCTGATCGTGCTCAGCGGCTGGCTGCTGGCCCAGCGCGAGGCCTATCCGAGCGGGCCGTGGGCGGTCATCGCCTTTCTCTTCTATGCGGTGACGCTTGGCCTCTTGCTGTTGCAGCCGGATGTCGGCCAGTCCGTGCTGCTGACGGCGGCCTTCGTCATCACCTTCTTCATCAGCGGCCTGCCCTGGCGCTGGGCTGCGGCCTTTGCCGGGGGCGGGGCCGGGCTTTCGGGCCTGCTCTATGCGTTGCTGCCGCATGTGCGGGCGCGGGTGAACAGCTTCTTCAACCCGACGCAATACGACACCTACCAGATCGACAAGGCGGCCGAGGCCATCGGGCGCGGCGGCCTGTTCGGTGTCGGGCCGGGGGAGGGGCTTGTGAAAGCCAGCCTGCCGGACGCGCATACAGACTTCATCTTCTCCGTCATGGTCGAGGAATTCGGCCTTGTGGCCGCCATCGTCCTGCTCGCGGCTTTCTCGCTCATGGTCCTGCGCGGCTTCCGGGCGGCGGCCCGTCTGGAAGACGGTTATGCGCGCGCGGCCGCTGCGGGATTGTTTTCATTATTCGGCCTTCAGGCGGCCATAAACATCGCCGTAAATGTAGCCTTGATCCCGCCCAAGGGCATGACACTGCCTTTTGTATCGTATGGAGGCTCTTCTATGATCGGCACGGCATTGACACTCGGGCTTGCACTGGCACTTGTGCGCGGACAAGGTACGCGCACAAGGGGACGGTATGGGTGACGGTAGCTCCGACAAGCTGGTAATCATCGCGGCAGGCGGCACGGGGGGACACATGTTCCCGGCGCGCGCCTTCGCCGACGAGATGCGTGCGCGCGGGTGGACCGTGGGCCTGATCTCGGATTCCCGCGGGCTGCGCTATGCCGCTGACTTCCCCGCCGCCTGGAAGGAAGAGGTGAAAGCCGCCTCGCCGAACTTCCGCAAGCCGTGGACACTTCCCGCAGCGGCCCTGAAAATCAATGCCGGTATCAGCCGCGCGACCAAGCTGATGAAGGCAACAAAGCCTGCGCTCGTCGCCGGTTTTGGCGGCTATCCGGCCTATCCTGCGCTGGCGGCGGCCAAGCGGCTGAATGTGCCGATCATCATCCATGAACAGAACGCGGTGCTCGGCCGGGTGAACCGCCAGTTCGCGCGCCATGCCAAGCTGGTGGCGAGCGGCTTCAACCGGCTCGACTACCTGCCGCCGGGCGCTGCCCATATGGCCATCGGCAATCCGGTGCGCGCGCCCATCATTGCCATGCGCGATCAGCCTTACCCCCCCACCGACGGCAAGCTGAACCTGTTCGTCACCGGTGGCAGCCAGGGGTCCAGCATTATTGGAGACACGGTACCGCTGGCCATCGCCGATCATATCCCTGCGCCGTTGCGGGCCCGTTTGAAAGTGGTGCAGCAGGTGCGCGAGGAGCAGATGGAGGGCGTGCGCAACCTCTATCGCCGCGCCGGTGTCGATGCGGATCTCGCGCCCTTCTTCAGCGACATGCCCGAACGCCTCGCGGCGGCGCACCTCGTCGTGGCGCGCTCAGGCGCGGGAACGGTCAGCGAACTCGCCGTCGTTGGGCGCCCGTCGATCCTGATCCCCCTCGCCATCGCCATGGACGACCATCAGGCCGCCAATGCCGAAGCGCTGACGGATGTCGACGCGGCAGACATGGTGCTGGAGTCCAATCTCTATCCCAAACTGCTCGGCAGCCTGATCGCCGTGCGCCTGGAACATGGCGACGACCTGCGCAAACGCGCCGCCGCCGCGAAATCGGCGGGCAAGATGAATGCAGCCGCAGACCTCGCCGACATGGCCGAACGGGTGGCTGAGCTTTAGGCGGCCGAAGGGCGGCAGCCGTGGGTCTTGTGCATCTGCGCCGCGCGCAGCCAGTCCCAGCCGAAAGCGGCATCTCAATCGCCGTCGCGTTCGCGTGCGGCAAGCCTTTCCAGCGCTTCATCCAGCGTCGGTGTGTGCCCGGCCGGCACCCACCACATGACGAAATGCATGCCGCCGAGTATCTCGAACCATTCCTCGCGCCGCTCATAGAACTTGCGGTGGACGGTGCCCCAGACGAAGCGCTCAAGGCTTTCCACGTCTTCCCACACGGTCAGGTTCGACACGAATTGCGGGTCGCCGTCGATCTTCGCTTCGGTATTGCCTGTGCCGGGTTCGCCGGAGCCCTCCATCATCCAGACAAATCCCGGCATGGACTTGCCGAGGCCGTTGATGAAATCGAGATTGTCCATGAAATCCTTGACGCGCGGGTCGTCGGTAGGCGCGAGCAGGCGGCCGATATTGAGCTCTGCAAGGTGCATTTTCATCGACAGGTCCCCACGTCCCGAAAGCGCCCCAAAGCACCTCTGATTGCGTCAATCAATCGCCACGATTGGTGGCGAACTTGCAGCTTGCCGCGCCGGGCTGGCAATTTCAATGGGCACGGGTCCTTGCCTACGGAATGCGCAGCGCGGTAACGCTATCGCTGACACTCTCTCTCTGACGGATCGGTCTTCTTCATGGCTTCACCCACTCCTTTCGACCTCGGCCCGGCGCATATCGTTGGCATCGGCGGCATCGGCATGTCCGGCATCGCCGACGTGATGCTGACCATGGGCTATCAGGTCCAGGGCTCGGACATTTCCGAAAGCGCCAACGTCCAGCGCCTGCAGGAGAAAGGCGCGAAAGTGTTCATCGGTCACAAGGGCGAGAACGTGAAGGGAGCCGGAACGGTCATCATTTCCTCCGCCATCAAGAAGGACAATCCGGAAGTGCTGGCCGCCCGGGCTGCAGGCATCCCCGTTGTCCGCCGCGCCAATATGCTCGCCGAGATCACGCGCCTCAAATACACGGTCTGCGTGGCCGGTACGCACGGCAAGACGACGACGACCAGCATGGTCGCCTGCCTGCTCGACGGTTGCGGCATCGACCCGACGGTCATCAATGGCGGTATCATCCATGCCTATGGTTCGAACTATAAAGCCGGCGAGAGCGACTGGATGGTGGTCGAAAGCGACGAGAGCGACGGCACGTTCGCCAAGCTGCACCCGACCTGCGCGATCGTCACGAATATCGACCCGGAGCACATGGACCATTACGGCTCCATGGATAAGCTGCGCGAGGCATTCGACACATTCGTCGAGAACCTGCCCTTCTATGGCTTTGCCGTGCTCTGCACCGACCATCCTGAAGTGCAGGACCTCGCCGCCCGCGTCACTGACCGCCGCCGGATCAGCTATGGCTTCAACCGTCAGGCCGATGTGCGCGCGATCAACCTGAACACCGATCTCGAAGGGGCCCATTTCGATGTCGCGCTGCGCCGGCCCGGTTCAGCCACGCCGCGCATCATTGCCAACTTGACCCTGCCCATGGCGGGCGAGCACAATGTGCAGAACTCGCTGGCCGCGATTACCGTGGCGCTGGAGCTTGGCGCGAGCGATGACCAGATCCGCACGGCCCTTGCGGGCTTCGGAGGGGTCAAGCGTCGCTTCACAACGGTCGGGGAATGGTCACCGAAGGGTCCGAACGCGGCCCCGGTGCGGATCATCGATGACTATGGCCACCACCCGGTCGAGATTGCCGCCGTGCTCAAGGCAGCCCGCGCCATGCTTGGCCAGGGCCAGCTGATTGCCGTCTGCCAGCCCCACCGCTACACGCGCCTGCGCGACCTGTTTGACGAATTCTCGCGCTGCTTCGATGCCGCCGACGAAGTCTATGTGGCGCCTGTCTATGAAGCGGGCGAATCGCCGATCGACGGCATTACGAGCGATGCACTGGTCGCGAGCATCAAGCGCCACGGCCACCGCGGCGCGCATGTCCTCGCCTCGCTGGACGACTTGCCGGACATGGTCCGCAAGGTGGCCCAGCCGGGTGCGATGGTCGTCTGTCTCGGAGCGGGGGACATTACAAAATATGCCGGCGAGCTCGCTTCCAAACTGTAGCAGCCATAGCAGGTGACGCGACGCAAAGTAGCTTGATCGCTGTCAAAGACCTTTCCTCGCGCCACGGAATGTCGCACGGTTGTCCCCGAGCGCCGCTCAGAGCGCACCGGGAGAGCAGTCTATGAGTAGCGACATTACCGAACCGACCTTGCCAGCGACGGAGGGCCAGATGGCCGAAATCGAGGATGCCCAGATGGGCTTTGTTCGAGGCGGTGAAGGTGGCGCAACCGGCAAGACGGGCCTCGCCTGGGCCTGGTTCGAATGGGCCCGCAATCCGTATTACATTCTCATCGTCATCTATATTTTCGCGCCCTATTTCGCGCGTGACATCATCGGCGGAAACCTGCTGGCCAGCGGCGCGCTGGACGGCATGGACCCGGCCAAGGCCAATGCGGTTGCGGGTGCGCAGGGGCAGGCGACCGTCGCGGCTGTCACCAAATGGGCTGGCCTGATTGCGGCGCTGACCGCGCCCTTCCTCGGTGCCGCCTTTGATCGCGGCCTGAAGCGCAAGCCGTTCATCTTCATGAACATGGCCGTCATGGCCGCAGCGAGTTTCATGCTCTGGTGGGCGATCCCCGGCAATGCAGGTCTCTCGATCCCCATGATCATGGGCCTGCTGATCATCGCCTATGTATCCTACACCTATAGTGAGGTGGCGCATAATTCGATGCTGTCGGACGCGGCGCGGCCTGAGGCCCTGCCGGGCGTTTCCGGCCTTGGCCTAGCGCTCGGCAACGGTGCGGCTACGCTGATGTTCATCGCAATCGTCTTGCTGTTCGCTTTGCCGGACGTGATCCACTGGCCGTTCAAATCGGCAGCCTTCGGGATCGACACGTCAAAGTTCGAGCAATTCCGCCTTGCCGGACCGCTCTGCGCTGTCTGGCTCGCGATCATGATCTTTCCCTTTTTCCGCTACGCCAAGGACACCGGCATTAAGGGCACGCCCATCATCCCGGCCTTCCGCGATGGCGTGCGCGGCGTGATCAGTACGGTGAAGCGGGCGAGCGAGCATCGCGAGGCCTTCAAGTTCCTGATCGCACGTACGCTCTATGCCGATGGCATGGCGGCATTGCTGGCCGTTGGCGCGGTCTATGTCAGCCTGTTCCTCGGCTGGGGCCTGATCGAGCTGACCGTCTATGCGATCTGGGCGTCGATGTGGGCCGTTGTCGGCGGCATCTTTGGCGGCTGGCTGGACCGGCGCATGGGACCGAAGAATGCGCTGATCTTCGAACTGTCGGCGATTGTCGTCGTCATGTTCTATGGCCTGTCGATCACCAAGGAGACGATCCTCTTCGGGCTGATCCCGAATGTGGAACTGTTTGACTGGCCGTATTTCGGAACGCTGTCTGACCTTGCCTACCTCGTGCAGGGCATGCTGATCGCGATCTTTGCCACTGCCAATATCTCGTCTAGCCGCTCGATGGTCGTGCATGTCGCGCCGCCGCATATGCGCGGCGAGTTCTTTGGTCTCTTCGCGATCGCCGGAACGATCACGGTGTGGATGGGCCCGCTGCTGATCGAGTATTTCACCAAATGGTCTCAGGACCAGCGGATCGGCATGTCGGCGATCGCGCTCCTCTTCTTCCTGGGGCTCGCGATGCTCACCACAATTAACGCAAAAGACAGGCCGGCCTCCTGACGGAGGCCGGCTGCCGGCGTTTCCTCTTTATAGGGTAGGACGCTGCGTCTTGTGCGCAATCATTCGCGACTTAGCTGGTCGGGCCGAACGGGTTGCCATTGGTGTTCTTGTCATGCGTGCGGTTGATCTCGTTCACGCGGCGGGGACGAAGATAGAACGTATCCGACACCGTGCGCTCGGTCTGGAGCACGTAACCGAACGGGCTCTTATAGTTGTAATAGACTTCCGCCATGATGACGGAGCCGGGGGAGGGGACGATGCCGGGTTCCACCGCGACACTGGTGCCTGGCGCAAGGGCCGTGAGATTGTAGGCATCCGACCAGGCAACTTTCGGGTGGCCGTCGCCACTGTCGACAAGGCTGGTGATCCGGAGATTGGCAGCGTTTGCATCATAGGGCTGCATCATGACTTTGGCGGCATCGAACATCTCATGCATGTCGGCATCAGTGACCGTCGACAGGCGGGCGGTGAGATCTCCAAGGCTGGCGCTGGTTGAAGTGACCCGGCGATCAACCCGCATCAGGAAGCTAAGCTCGATGCAGCCGAAGTAGACAAGGATCATGACAGGCGCGATCAGGGCGAATTCGACGGCTGACACACCCCGCTCATTATAGCAGAGACCCTTGATGCCCCGCCATTGGCTACGCTGCGTCAGGCGCAAAAGGAGTGATGTGGCTGACATCGGCTAATCTCCGAAAGGTTCGTTGCGGAACACGGCATTTGCCTGCACCAGGAATTTCGAGCCCGCCATATTGGCCAGCGGTGCCGACATCACAGGTGTCATGAGACTCCACTCATAGAAGATACGTACAGCGACAATGTCATTCGGACCGCCCGGATCGTAGCCGAAACCGTCGGCATCAAACTCGCCATCCTCATCCAGCGGCATGTCGATGTTGGCCGCCGAAAACCCGTTCAGGGCCTTTACGTCAATGTGCAGCTTGGCATCGCAATCGAGTATGCCCATGAACCGGTCACACACGGAAGTCCGGAAATTCTGCTCATTGAAGCCATTTTCCTGTGCCTGACCCGTGCGGATCTGGCGGGAAGCTTCGGCAACGGCATGTTCCATGATCGTGGAGACAACAAACAGAACGCAAATTTCAAGAAGGCCGAAAATAAGCAGGAAGAAAGGCGCTGCGACCATGGCGAACTCGACCGCCGCAAGGCCGCGACGGTCTTTCGCATACGCCTGCCACGTCCGCATGATACGGGGCGTGATGATACCCAGACCGGTGTAGAACATGACGTCACCCCTATCAGACTCGTGTCTCAGTATTGTTTCAATATCAGGTCTGAGTTTGTGCCGGGTTGAGCAAGTTGATGAAATTTTACCGATTTCACGGGCGGCGGCATGTAAGCCGCCAGCCGTCATGAGCGATAACTAGTTGCCGTCGTTGAGGGTCTGCAGGCTTTTTTGCTGCCTGACAATCTGGTCAAAGTATTCACCGGAATCGCCCGTGCTCATCACCGAGCGACATTCGGGGGCGCAGTCATAGGTAAAGCTCTGGCCCGACTTGTTGACGGTGACGAGGTTTGACGAATTGGCCGTCACAACGACATCGGAGGACAGGATCTGGTTTCCGGCGGAATCGAAGATCATCAGGTTCGTCGTGCCGAAGGCTTTGCCGGTGATGAATAGCAGGTGTTCATTGTGTACCGCAACGTCTGCCACGTTCTTGTTGCCGATAACGATGCTTGCGGCTGAGCCGGGGACGCGTACGGGAACTGTCTTGTTCGCCTCTACGGAGATGCTCTGTGCGACGGCTGAAGCGGCGAACAGGGAGCCTGCCAATGCGATCATGCTGTATTTGGCAAGGATGTTCATTGTCGGTGCTCCACCATTTGCTTGAGAAAAACCTTTGTATGAAGAAGGTTGCTCGTTTCCTAATCGGCTCAGAAGTGACCTTATTCTATAGACGCCGAGATTCGCGGTGAGCGGATGCAAAGAAGGTAAACGAATCACTCATTTGCTTTCACGGATTATCTGGATTCCTTCATCTGATATTTGGAATAGTCCTGTAATTTCAGCAGTGTTCCAGAAAGAAAAGAATGTCTGGAACTTTTTTATCGCATGATGGGAGTTTCCAATGTTTGCACGTTTTCTTAAAGACGAATCCGGCGCCACGGCTATCGAATACGGCCTGATCGCTGCTCTGATCGCAGTTGCTATCATCGGTGGTGTTACCGCCCTTGGTACGAACGCCAACGCGACGTTCACCACGGTTTCCGAATCGATGGGCGCAGCACCAGCTGCTGAGTAATTGATCGTCTGAACCTCTAAGGTTTGGGGAAAGGCCGTCAGGGAAACCTGGCGGCCTTTCCTTTTTTGGCTGTCGTCAGCCAGACGGTCGATGCGAAGTGTGTAAAACCTTCCTTTAGTCTTTTCGCCCAGAGTTGCGCTCGAACGCAGGACAATGGGGCGATGCTAATGATCTTGAATATTCTTGCCGGACTGTTTCTGGCCTTGTGCCTGCTGGCCGCAATCCATGACGTGAACAGACTGACCATTCCGAACTGGCTGAATCTGGCGCTGGCGGGCCTGTTCATTCCTGCGGCGGCGGTTTCGGGTCTGCCACTCGAAATCCTCGGTGGCCACCTGATGATTGCCGCCTTGGCGTTCCTTATCGCCTTTGGCCTGTTCGCCTTCAGGATTTTTGGGGGAGGGGATGCCAAGATGATCCCCGCCGTGATGTTGTGGCTTGGACCTGAGGCTGGCGTGCCTTTCGTTTTCAGCATGGCTCTGGCAGGTGGCGCGTGCGCCCTCCTGATCCTGGCGGTGCGCCGCACGGTACCTGCGGCTGCTGTGCCTGGCGTCGTACGGGCACCTTTCGAGGAGAATGCCGGCGTTCCATATGGCGTGGCGATCGCGGCCGGGACGTTTATGGCGGCTTCGGCGTCTCCATTTCTTTCTGATTTATTAAACCAAGTGAGTGCATGGAGTTAACCAAGCCTTAGGCCCAATCATGGAAATGTCCTGATTGGACGGGGGGTCCGCATAGTCGCTGATCACCTGCCAGGTTCAGTCATTACAGGGAGTGGCGCTAATGTCGCCCATGCGTCTCATAATTCTGGTTGGTGCTGCGATGGCAGCCATGGCTGCCGCTTTCCTGGTGCGCAATATGGCGAAACCGACAACGGTCACCGAGATTGTTCCCGAGATCCAGACCCAGGTCACGGAAGTTTCCGAGACCCAGGTTCTTGTCGCGCGGCGCAAGCTCGAGATCGGCGACCGGCTTGCGAGCAGCGATTTCGAATGGGCGCCCTGGCCGAAGGCGAATGTTGCAGAGGGTTATCTGACCGAAGCCAAGGATCCGGATGCCATTGAAAGGGTGACTGGCGCCATTGTGCGCATACCCATCTTTGACCGCGAGCCGATCAATCCGGCGAAACTGGTCCTGGCATCCGATTCCAGCGTGATGGCGGCGATCCTGTCGCCGGGAATGCGCGCGATGTCTGTCGAGATATCCACCGAGTCAGCCTCGGGCGGCTTTATCCTGCCCAATGACAAGGTTGACGTCATCCTTACGCACGAAATTCAGGTCCAGACAGACCAGATGATGACCGAGCGACCTTCGACGTCCACGATCATCAAGAACGTTCGCGTTCTGGCGATCGATCAGGTTTTCAAGCCTGATGAGAATGGCGGGTCTTCCCAGATTGGCAATACCGCGACGCTTGAGCTGACCGAAAAGGAAGCCGAGCTGATTGCGCAGGCCCAGAGAATGGGAAGCCTCTCGCTGGCCCTGCGGCCCTGGTCTGACTCAGGTGACGACCAGAAACGGGATTCACGCACGGACATGCTGAACGGCGGCTCCGGCATGCAGGGCGGCATCACGATTTTTCGCAATGGCTCGGTGACCACGACGACAGGGCTTGGGGGAAGTTGAGCATGGCATTTCGGTCTCCCATGAAGACGGGCCTTCTGTTGGCCGCCGCGGTTCTCGGACCGTGTTTCGCGCAGGCTGCGCCCAATGACATGGGAACGGTCATCACCGCGCCCGGGCAATCCAACGTGTCGCAACAAGTTACGCTTGGGCTCAACAAGTCTCTCATCATCGATCTGGAATATCCGGCGGCTGATGTCGTGATCACGAACCCGGCCATCGCGGATGCTGTGGTGCAAACGTCCAAGCGGATCATCTTCCGGGGTGTGAAGTACGGCCAGACGAATGCCTTCGTCTTCGATCGTGACGGAAACCAGCTGCTGAACCTTGAAATCAATGTCGAAACCGACATGACCAGCCTTCATCAGTTGATTGAGCGGCATATCCCCGATGCGCGTGTCAATGTTGAGGGCCTGAACGGCAATGTGCTGATCACCGGCAGCGTGGATGACATGCAGCAAAGCGATCAGGTCGAGCGCCTTGTCTCTGCTTTTCTTGGCGCAGATGACAAGACCCAGATCGTCAATATGGTCGAGATTGCCGCCAAGGATCAGGTCATGCTGGAAGTGCGCATAGTCGAGATGCAGCGCACGGCCATCAAGCAGCTGGGCATCAGCCTGTCTGGCACGCCCGCCTTTGGCGACATGGCCAAGCTGGTCGAGAAGCAATTGTTTTCCGACACCAATGGCGATGGCATTCCCGAAGACACGGGAACCACGGGCCTTTTCCCCGGCTTGCCGCAGAGCTTTTCAGGCACTGTCAGCGCCAGCAACAGCTTCCCGATTCAGGGCAGGGCGCTGGGTGGTCTCGGTGGCACGTTGACCTATTCCAACTATGTTGGAGACGATCTGCAGTCGAGCGTCGGGGTTGCCCTCGATGCCCTTGAGCGTATTGGCATCGTCAAGACGCTCGCCGAGCCCAACATTGTCGCCATGTCGGGCGAGAGTGCCAAGTTCCTGGCGGGCGGTGAATTCCCTGTGCCTGTTGGCCAGGACAAGAACGGCAACGTCACCATCGATTTCAAGCCTTATGGTGTGGGCCTTGGCTTCACGCCGGTCGTGCTGTCCGAAGGGCGCATCTCGCTCAAGGTTTCAACGGAAGTATCGGAACTCACCTCGCAGGGATCGTTCCAGGGCAACACCCAGTCCGTGATCGATTCCAATGGCAATATCCAGCAGGTCGCGGGGATCACCATTCCGGCGCTTTCCGTTCGCCGCGCCGAATCCGTGATCGAACTGCCTTCAGGCGGGTCGATGATGATGGCCGGCCTGATCCAGTCCAAGACCCGCCAGACGCTGGACCAGATTCCCGGCCTCAAGAAACTGCCCGTCCTCGGCGCGCTCTTCCAGTCGCGTGACTTCCTGCAGGACGAGTCCGAGCTGGTCGTGATCGTGACGCCTTACCTGGTGGATCCGACCCAGAAAGACCAGCTGCGCACACCGGCAGACGGCTATGCCAATGCGTCTGATGCGAAGACGATTTTCTTCGGCAAGCTGAACGAACAATACGGCAAGGACGGTGCGCCCGTGGACGCAGAAAACTACCGTTCACCCGTTGGATTTATTGAAGAGTAAGGGATATCCGAATGAACCCGACGCTTAAGACAGCCAATACTCTGATCGCCGCGGGCCTGTGCCTGGTCGGCCTGACAGCTTGTGCAAGCCAGGCGCCGACGGCTGTGCCGTCATCCTATCTGCAAGGCACCGCGCTGGATCGCAATGCCATCGGCGTGACCAAGCGGACCGAATTCCTGGAAATCAACATCGACCCGATGACCAGCGAGCTCAGCCTGAAGGACAAGGCGCGCATCGAGGATTTCGTGCGCACCTATCGCGTCAAGGGCCATGGGCCACTGATCGTCTCGCTGCCTGAAACGAGCGACAATTCGCAGCTGGCTGTCGAGGCCATCGTGACCGCGCGCGAGATCGCCTGGCAGAATGGTGTCGAATATGACGAGATCGCTGGCAGCAGTCATGGCGCCGACTCTGACGCGTCCGAACCCATGATCATGGCCTTTCAAGTGTATGACGCGGTCAAGCCCGACTGCAAGTCGATGGCGGAATATGACGTGGCCGATATCAGGTCGAACAATGAAATGCCCAGCCTTGGCTGCTCGATCCGTACAAATCAGGCGGCAATGATCGCCGATGCGGCCGATCTCCTGGGACAACGTGATCTGGATCAGGGCGACGCGCTGCGCCGAAAGGTCATTCTCGAAAAGTTCCGCAATGGCGATTCAACGGCTTCGGCCCGCTCATCCGCGGAATCCGGCGCGATCTCCAGTGCGGTCAACTAGGCGCGGCCCGTCGAATAGAAGGACGAAAGTATAATGTCGAAAGAGAAAGCGCTCTTTGAAGACGAATTCGACGCAGACTTCGACGATGTCTTCGCTGAAGATCAGGGAATCGATGCCCTGGATGCTCCAGCCAATGATGCATTCGACAGCTTCATGAGCAGCGATGACCTGCTGGCGGCGCCTGAGCAGAAGCCTGTCCTGTCGGACCAGCCGATCTTCACGATGCCTGATTTCAATGGCGGCGACGCACCTCTGCCGGCGATTTCCATCAAGGTTTTCTACGAGCGCGAGGAAACGCGCATGATGATGGATGTGTGCGCCCGCGACCGCCGCATGGGCCGCGCCACACTGGAGGCCATTCCCGGCGGCATTCCGGCCGCCATCGCCTACATGCAGCAGAATCCGACGCCAAACCTGCTGATGATCGAGTCCTCGGCCAACGCGCAGCAGATCCTCGGCGAAATTGATTCGCTGGCCGAGCATTGCGACGAGAATGTCCAGGTCATGGTCGTTGGCGTGGTCAACGATATCAAGCTTTATCGCCAGCTCGTGGCGCGCGGTGTCAGCGAATATCTCGTGCCGCCGTTCGAGCCGATCCAGATCATCCGGTCCATCTCCAGCCTCTTCGTCGACCCGGACAGGCCCTTTGTCGGCAAGCAGATTTCCGTGATCGGCGCAAAGGGCGGGGTAGGGGCCTCCACCATCGCGCACAATCTGGCCTGGGCGCTGGCCGAGAACACGCGCGTGAACACGACGCTTGTGGATCTTGATCTCTCCTTCGGCACCACGGCGCTCGATTTCAACCAGGAAACCCCTCAGACCATTGCTGATGCCCTGCTGGCGCCTGAACGCGCTGACGATGCCGTCATCGAGCGTCTGCTTGCCAAGGCGACCGACAGGCTGTCGCTGTTTACCGCGCCCGCCTCGATCAACCAGATCATGGACATCCCCGACGAGGCCTTCACGACCGTGATTGAAAG
The DNA here is from genome assembly GCF_000682695.1 of Hyphomonas chukchiensis. GTDB lineage: Bacteria > Pseudomonadota > Alphaproteobacteria > Caulobacterales > Hyphomonadaceae > Hyphomonas > Hyphomonas chukchiensis. The sequence continues at coordinate 167,992 of NZ_AWFG01000041.1, forward strand.
CGTTCGCCGGAACGTGCCCTATATGGTGCTCGACCTGCCGCATACATGGAGCCGCTGGGTGCAGCGCACCCTGGTCGCGTCTGACGAAGTCATCATCGTCTGCCAGCCGGACCTTGCCTCGCTGCGCAACGGCAAGAACTTCATCGACCAGCTCAAGGGCCAGCGCCCGAACGATAATCCGCCACGGCTGGTGATCAACATGAGCGGGGTTCCGAAACGCCCGGAAATCCCGATCAAGGATTTCGCCGCGGCCATCGGCGTCGAGCCGGAAATCATCCTGCCTTTCGAACCGGAATTGTTCGGAACGGCGGCCAATAATGGCCAGATGATTTCCGAGACGGATGCAGCGTCACGTTCCTCCATGGCGATCGACCATCTGGCCACGGTTCTGACCGGCCGGGTCGTCGCAAAGCCGGCCAAGTCTTTCCTCAACAAACTCCTCGGCAAGTAACCTCAATCGAAAGGGGCCCTTAGATGGCCTTCGGCAAGCGTTCCGGATCACCAGATGCAGCAGCACCAGCGGCGCCCAGACCGGCGGCTCCCGTGGCGCAGCCGCGTCCTCAGGTGTCCAAGCCGAAAGCGCCTGATCCCGTCCATGTAAAAGGTGCGCCAAAGCTGAGCGCGGGTGCGCCCGTCAAGATCAAGACACCGGAAATCAAGCCGGAGCCGGTCCGCAAGGTCAACCAGCAGTCCGAGCAATATTACGCAACAAAGACAACGGTCTTCAACGCACTCATCGACACGATCGACCTTTCGCAGCTCGCCCAGCTTGATGCGGAAAGCGCGCGCGAAGAGATCCGCGACATCGTGGTCGAGATCATCAGCATCAAGAATGTGCTGATGTCGATTTCCGAGCAGGAACAGCTGCTCGACGATATCTGTAACGACGTGCTGGGCTATGGCCCGCTCGAACCGCTGCTGGCGCGCGACGACATTGCCGACATCATGGTCAACGGTGCGGACACGACCTATATCGAGGTCAACGGCAAGATCGAGCGGACCAATATCCGCTTCCGTGACAATGCCCAGCTGATGAACATCTGCCAGCGCATCGTGAGCCAGGTTGGCCGCCGCGTGGATGAAAGCTCACCGATCTGTGACGCGCGCCTGCTCGACGGTTCACGTGTAAACGTTATCGCGCCGCCGCTGGCGATTGACGGTCCCACACTTACCATTCGTAAGTTCAAGAAGGACAAGCTGCAGCTGCAGGACCTCGTGAATTTCGGATCGATCAGCGAGGCGGGTGCCGAAGTGCTGCGCATTATCGGCCATTCGCGCTGCAACGTTCTCATCTCCGGCGGTACGGGTTCGGGCAAGACAACGCTCCTGAACTGTTTGACGGCCTTTATCGAGCCCGGCGAGCGCGTCATCACCTGCGAAGACTCCGCCGAACTCCAGCTGCAGCAGCCGCACGTCGTGCGCCTTGAAACGCGCCCGCCGAACATTGAAGGCTCCGGCGAGATCACGATGCGCGAACTGGTCAAGAACTGCCTGCGTATGCGCCCGGAACGCATCATCGTCGGCGAGGTTCGCGGACCGGAAGCGTTCGACCTTCTCCAGGCCATGAACACGGGCCACGATGGTTCGATGGGCACGCTGCACGCCAACAGCCCGCGCGAAGCCCTCAGCCGTGTGGAATCCATGATCACGATGGGCGGCTTCTCGCTGCCCGCCAAGACGATCCGCGAAATGATCGTCGGCTCGATTGATATCGTCGTCCAGGCCTCGCGCCTGCGTGACGGTTCGCGCCGCATCATGTGCATCACCGAAGTGATGGGCATGGAGGGCGACACGATCGTGCTCCAGGACGTGCTCAAGTTCGAGATGGATGGCGAGGACGCGAACGGCAAGATCATCGGCGCCCACCGTGGCACGGGTGTCGGCCGTCCGCGCTTCTGGGAGCGTGCGTCCTATTACAATCTTGAGCGTGAACTCGCGGCGGCGCTCGACGCGCTGGGGAGCTGATCCATGGATAGCACCCTGATGATCTACGCTGTTGCCGGTCTCGCCTTTGTGGCGCTGGCGGGCATTGGTCTGGCGTTCACCAGCGGGGAAGGGGATGCGGCCAAGAAGCGTGCCAGGGCCATCGGTGCAGGCGCGTCAGCCGGCAAGGTGCGCGGCAAGGTTCAGGACGAGAATTCCAAGCGGCGCGCCAAAACGGAGGCAATGCTCGACAACCTGCGCAAGCAGGACAAGGAGCGCCGCCGGTCCATCGCGCCGCGCGACGTTGCCTCGAAGATCGCGCAGGCTGGCCTCGAACTGCCCGTATCCGCTTTCTGGATCGGCTCACTGGTGCTGGGTATCGTGTGCGCCTTCCTCATCTACCTGTCCGGCGCGGATGGCCTCGTCATTTCCGGCATATCCTTCAAGAGCAAGCCGGTCCTGATTGCCGGCGCGTTTCTCGCCGGTTCGCTTGGCCTGCCACGGTTCATCCTCGGCTTCCTGACCAAGGGCCGCTACAAGAAGATGATCAACCAGTTCGCCGATGCGCTCGACATCATCGTGCGGGGTGTGAGATCCGGCCTGCCGCTGAATGAATGTATCCGCATCATTGCCAAGGAAAGCCCCGAGCCGCTCCGCAAGGAGTTCATTTCGCTGGCGGACAACCTCGCCATGGGCGCGGGCCTGGAGCGGTCACTGAACAGTTTTTACAAGCGCGTGCCGCTGCAGGAAGTGAACTTCTTCGTGATCGTGCTGCTGATCCAGGGCAAGGCGGGGGGTAACCTGTCCGAGGCTCTGGGCAACCTGTCGACCGTGATCCGTGCACGCAAGATGATGCGGGAAAAGGTCAAGGCCCTGTCATCTGAAGCCAAGGCCTCGGCCATGATCATCGGTTCCCTTCCGTTCGCCGTGGGCGTCATGGTGTTCCTCACGACGCCCGACTACATCATGCAACTTTTCATTACAGAGACAGGTCATCTCGTCCTGGCCATGGCCGCAGGGATGATGGGCATGGGCATCATGGTAATGAAAAAGATGATCAACTTTGACATGTAGGGTGACAGGCGATGTATGATTTCCTTGTAAGCTTCACCCACCCCGACACGCTGGCGGCCTATCTCGTTGCTGCAGCCGTGTTTGCGACATTCGTTACGGTCTTCCTGCCTTACCTGAAGGGCGACAAGCTGGAGACGCGCCTCAAGGCCGTGTCGACCCAGCGCGAAAAGCTCCGCAAGCAGAGCCGCGCCGCGCTCGAAACCAAGAGCCTGCGCCGCGAAGACAAGAGCATGATGGGGGTAGTGGCCTCCAAGCTGAACCTGGCCAAGGCGCTTGAAGACCCGAACGTGGTCAAGCTGATGAACCAGGCCGGCCTGCGCGGCCCCGGCCCGATCTCGGCCTTCTATTTTGCCCGTATGGCACTGCCCTTTGTCGGCCTCCTGCTGACCTTCTTCTATATCTTCTTCGTCAATGACCTCGGCCTGAACCCGACCATGAAATACGGCTCGCTGGCCTTCGGCATGGCTGCCGGATTCTATGCGCCGAACATCTACGTCAAGAACCTTGCCGCCAAGCGCCAGAAGTCGATCATGCTCGGTTTCCCGGACTCGCTCGACATGCTGCTGATCTGCGTCGAGGCCGGCATGTCGATCGAGCTTGGCTTCAACAAGGTCAGCCAGGAGATCGGCTCTGCCTCGCCGGAACTGGCCGAGGAATTCGGCCTCACCGTGGCGGAACTGTCCTACCTGCCGGACCGGCGCCAGGCCTATGACAACCTCGCCGCACGGACAGGGCATGAAGGCGTCAAGGCCGTCTGCATGGCGCTGTCACAGGCGGAACGCTACGGTACACCGCTTGGCGATGCGCTGCGCGTCATGGCCAAGGAAAACCGCGAGATGCGCATGTCGGCCGCCGAGAAGAAGGCCGCGGCGCTGCCTGCCAAGCTGACAGTGCCGATGATCCTGTTCTTCCTGCCCGTCCTCTTCCTGGTCGTTCTGGGCCCGGCTTACATCAAGTACCAGCAGATGCAGGAGAAGAATTCCGCCGCGCCCGCTCTGACAACCTCGCAGATCGAACGGCCCCTGCGCGACGTCTGATACGGCCGCTTGAAAGATGGATTGCCCGATGCCCGTCTGCTGCCTGCAGGCGGGCATTTTCCGTTTGACGGTGGGGCGGTCTAATTCCGGCGCAGGCGCAGGCCGGTATCGCTGCTGTCCGGCATCGCGGCCGGCGCATCGGTGACCGGTATTGATGTCGCGGCCTGTGGGCGATCTGAATCCGGGCCTGCGGTACGCGGCGCCGTCGGGGCAGGCGGCAGCTTGCCCAGTTCGGCATGTTCCGCGAGCGCTTCCCATGTGCGTGTCGGTTGCACCATTTCGCGCAGCAGTTCTACGTTCTGCTCGACGATGCGCGGCGGAGCATTGCCGCCGCTGGCTTCCTTCATCTCGGCATACTTGCCCTGCAGGCCCAGCACGAGCGCAAGGTTTTCCTTCACGCGCGTATTGGTGTCGGGCTGGGCATCGGCCAGCCGCAGCTTCGCTTCGGCGCCGGCAAGATCACCGGCCAGCGCCAGTGACAGGCCGTAGTTGGCGAGTGTTGAGGTCCGGTTCGGCTCGATGGCGAGGGCGCGCTCATAGGCGGTCTGGGCATCGGCGTGACGGTCGATCTGGTCGAAGGCCGTGCCGAGCGCCGCCCAGGCCTCGGCCCGCTCAGGCTCCAGCGTGGCGGCCTGGCTATAGGCCTGGATCGCGGCGGCAAAGTCCTGCTTGGTCGAAAGGGCCCGGCCAAGCACCATCAGGAGTTCGGCGCTGTCGGGATGCACGACCAGCTCCTGCGAGAGCACATCAATGGCGCGGTCGTCGCTGCCGATCTCGCGCAGGGCCTTGGCAAAGGTGATGGCGGTTTCGAGGTTTTCCGGGTCCTTGGCATGTTCCTTGGACCAGAAGTTCGCCTTGGTCAGCGGATCGGCGCGATTGGCGGCAGCGACCTCTTCCGGGCTGGCCGGCTTCATCGCTTCTTCCATGGCCTTTTCAAGCTGGGCCTTCTGCGCCTTTTCCTCTTTCGACGCCGTGCTTGCGCAGCCTGTTGTCGTCGCAGCCAGGACAAGCGCGAGGACAGCCAGTGACGTTTTGACTCTGGACATGGGAAGGCTCCAAGTATGTATCAGGTGCATGTGAGGCCGAGTCTGGCCTGCCGAGGTCAAGGTTCAGTTAACAAAACCGGCCGCCTGATTAACAAATCGCCCGGAGAGGCACGTAAATGCACAAGAGTTTCACCGCCGAGGGGGCCAAAGCGGCCGCCATCCACCTGTTCACCCCAGCCGGCTTCGACGGCCTGAAGGATGATCCCTTTCCCGGCGCCCGCGCGCTGGCCAAGGGGCAGGGGTTTACCGGCGCGGCGGGGCAGGTGGTTTATCAGGCGGGGGAAGACGGCAAACTGAGCCATGTGCTGGCTGGCATCGGCAAGGGGCAGGACGCGCTGGCTGTCGCGGCCATCTCTGCGAAACTTCCCGAAGGCGCCTATGCGATTGCCGGGGACGGCGGAATGGCCTTTGCCCATATCGCAGCCGGCTGGGCCGATGGCGCCTACCGCTTCGATCGCTACCTCAAGGACAAGGCCAAGCCGCCGCTTCTGGTTATGCCTGTAAGCGCCGACGCTGACGCCCTCTCGCGGGAAGCCGATGCCTGCGCACTGCTGCGTGATCTCGTCAACACGCCCGCCGCCGACATGGGCCCGCAGGATGTTGACGCGACCATCGCCAGTATTGCAGAGCGTTTCGGCGCGACGCTGACGACCATCGTGGGGGATGACCTGCTGGAAGAGAACTATCCGCTGGTGCATGCCGTCGGCCGGGCTGCCGTTTACGCGCCGCGCTTCATGGAACTGGAATGGGGTGACCCGGCGCACCCGAGCCTGGCACTGGTCGGCAAGGGCGTGACCTTCGATTCCGGTGGTCTCGACATCAAACCGGGCAGCGGCATGCGGATCATGAAGAAGGACATGGGCGGGGCCGCGCATGTCATTGCGCTGTCGCAGCTGATCATGAGCGCGAAGCTGCCTGTGCACCTGAAACTCTATGTCCCGTCGGTCGAGAATGCCGTGGCCGGGGACGCCTTCCGGCCGGGGGATATTCTCAACAGCCGCAAGGGCCTGACCGTGGAGATCGACAATACGGACGCAGAGGGACGCCTGATCCTCGCCGACGCGCTGGCGCGGGCCTGTGAGTTCAAGCCGGACGTGCTGATCGATTTTGCGACTCTGACCGGGGCCGCGCGGGTGGCGCTGGGAGCCGATCTTGCGCCGTTCTATACGGATGATGAGGATATGGCAGGGGCCATTCAGGCGGGGTCTGCCATGTCCGGCGATCCTGTCTGGCGCATGCCGCTCTGGGATCCCTATCTCTCAGACCTGAAAAGCCCGATTGCCGATCTCGTCAATTCCGGCGGCCGGTTTGCCGGCTCGATCACGGCCGCGCTGTTCCTGAAACAGTTCGTCGACGCGAAAAGCTGGACGCATCTGGACGTGTGGGCCTGGCGGCTTGGCAAGTATGGACGGCCCGAGGGCGCAGCCGCGTGCGGCCTGCGCGCTGTGTGGCAAATGCTGCAGGACCGCTATTCGGTCTGAGGCGACACCATGCGCACTTCCGAGAGGCGGATGGCCTCGCGGATACGGCCACGCAGGACGAGCGTGTCGATATTGTCCGGTTCGGCAGCCATGGCGGCCTTAACGTCGGCGAGGGCCGGTTCGAGGTCGTTCATGTTGAGCCGGGCTTCGGCGCGCAGCTGGTGGGCCGCCGCAAGGCCGGGGGAGGCCGAGAGGGCCTTGTCGAGATCCTTGATGGCTTCGGGCCATTTCTCGAGCAATATCTGGGCGCTGGCGCGGTCGACGAGGAGATTGGCGTCGTCGGGCATGATTTTCAGGGCATTGGTGAGCGTCACGACGGCCGCTTCCGGGGCGCCGGCGACGAGCCAGGCATTGCCCGCCTGCATCAGGTAAACGGCGCGCTGGTCCATCGATCCGCCGTCGCTGGCATTGGCCAGTTCTTCAAGCCTTGCTGCACCTTCAGCCTCCTGGCCGAGGGCAATCAGGGCAAGCGCGACGCACTGGCGGGCGCCGGGCCGATTGCCTTCGAAACTCCAGGCGAGGGCGTCTTCATAGGCCTCGTCGGGGTCTTCATCGATGCGGGCGATACAGGCGTCGAGGCGGGTGGCTTCGCGCTGGGCAAAATCAGTGCTGACATTCTGCAGCATGGCGAGTGAGATCGCCGCGGCGGCAAGGATAGACATGGATAAGAAGCTCCGGGACCTGTAGTGAGGTCTATAGTCATGACTGGGAGGCCGAGCGCAAATGACAGTTCCGCCATCACTGCTTTTTGTCTTTGGACTGGGCTATTCGGCGCGGGCACTGGGCGAGCGCCTGGTGGCGCGGGGCTGCGACGTCACGGGGACTTCCCGGACCATTCCGGGACCGTTCCCGGACCGCTTTGAGGTCGTTCAGTGGGACGGCAAGGGACAAATTGCGCCGCCCGAGGGCGCACACTGGCTGATCACGCTGCCGCCGGACGCGGACGGCTGCCCGGCGGCGCGCGTGGCAGGGCATCTCGCCCAGCAGGCGGCCTCGGTGACCTACCTTTCGACGACAGGCGTCTATGGCGACCTTGGCGGCGGCTGGGCGATGGAATGGAGCCCGGTCAATCCGGGCTCGCAAAGATCGAAGCAGCGGGTGCTGGCTGAGACGCAGTGGCGCGAGGCGACCGGGGACAAAGTGCGTATTGTCCGCCTGCCGGGCATCTATGGACCTGGGCGCTCACCATTCGAGAAGCTGCGGAACGGCACGGCGACGCGTGTGGTGAAGCTGGGGCAGGTGTTCAGCCGGGTGCATGTCGACGACATCGCGGGCGGACTGGAAGCGCTGATGCTGAGGCCGGAGGCAAGCGGGGTGTTCCACCTCTGCGACGACCTCGCGGCGCCGCCGCAGGACGTGACCGGTTTTGCGGCGGAGCTGCTGGGCCTTGAGCCGCCGTCCGAAACGCTGCTCGACGAGACCGACATGAGCGCGATGGCGCGCAGCTTCTATGCCGAGTGCAAGCGGGTGTCGAACGCGCGGGCCAAGGCGGCGCTGGGCTGGCGGCCGGTCTATCCAACTTACCGGGAAGGGCTGACCGCCGTGCTCGCCGCCGAACAGGACAGCCCTAGGCGTTGACCACGACGGGTTTGAAGCCGGGCTGGCCGACGGGTGACTGGCGCTGATCAAACAGGCGCACGACGCCCTTGCCTTCACGCTTGGCGGCATAGAGGGCCGAGTCGGCGCGGGAAATGCTTTCCCGGAAATCCACATGATCGTCGATGAAGGCGACGCCGACGCTGGCGCCGACATTCAGCAATGTGCCGCGGAAGGCGATGGGGCGGTTGATGACTGCAATGCACTGGTTTCCGAAGGCCTGAATCTCCGCGCGGGCGTCCTTGCTGGAATAGACGATCAGGAATTCGTCGCCACCGGTGCGGAAGGGCTTGGCGCGCCCTGCACCGACATTTTTCAGGCGGCTGGCGATGACCTGGAGCACCAGGTCGCCGGCATCGTGGCCATGCGTGTCATTGATGACCTTGAAGCCATCGAGGTCGACGGCGAGCACGGCCGTGCAGGCGGGCGTGTTGCTGCGCGTCAGGGCCGCGAGCGTCGTGTCGAGGTCGCGCCGGTTGGAGAGGCCGGTGAGCGGATCGGTTGCGGCGCTGGCTTCGGCATCCTTGACGCGGTTGCTGATTGCCCAGCTGAACTGGAACACGGTGAAGCAGAGGCCCAGCGGCACGATATAATGGTTGATCTCGAAATAGGGCGTGATCTCGAAGAGGCGCAGATAGAGCCAGACCGTCGCCATGATCAGCGGCGCCCAGCCGACGAGAACGGCCCCGGCACCCGGCACGCCGCGGCGATGCAGCGCCCATACGCCGATCAGCACGACAACAGGGCCGATGCCCGAGCAGATCATGTAAACGGCGCGCGACAGGAGACCCGGGAAGAAGCCGCCGATGCTGCTGAGCACGCATAGCGCCACAAGTCCGTTGATCACGATGTAGAAGGATGGCCAGCGACGACGGATATCCAGGAAGTTGGAGATGAACACGGCACCGAAGGCGGTGACGGCGCCCTGAAGGATGTAGACGAGCGTTATCGTGCTGACATTCGATCGCGGCCAGAAGAGCGATTTGCCCATGCCGGTCGAAAAGATCACATAGGTGATGGCCGTGACGCAGAACCAGAAATAGAGCCCATAGGCCGGCGTGTCGGATTTGCGCGCGATGGACCAGGCATAGGCGGTGAATGTGCAGGCGATACCCATCAGAAGCGCGAAGATGCCAACCGAGCCCTGAAACCAGGACTGGTAGTCGGCGCTGGTGTGAAACCAGACCGGCATGACAACCATGGGGCCGCCACTCGCGCGGATATAGACGGTACGGGTCTCGCCGGCGGGCACATCAATTTCGAAAGTCGGGAAGGGGGCGGGCAAGCCAATGCCGGAAAGGGCGACACCCGAACCGGCCGTCCCCGTCTGAATGTATCCATCCGCATCAAGAAGATAAATATCGACGCGCTCAAGATAAGGAAAGCGGACGACAAGATCGCCGTGCAGGTCGGTCGCGCCGGAATTGCGCAATTGCGTGCGCATCCAGACGTCGCCTTTCCGGCTGCTCGCCTGGAAGGCATCGGCGTGGTTCTTGACGAAAGCAATGTCACTGGTCGGGCTGAGGATGTCCGCAAGCGTGATGGCGGTCGGCACATCGCTGGCGACCGTCGCATGCCGACTGATATTCATGCGGCCGTCGAGGTTGCCCACGTCAATCGCCTGCGCATCGGACGGGAAGCTCAGCGAGACCCAGACCACGATGAGAAGGCTTAAGAATCGGCCCGCAAAATTTAGAAAGTCGCCCCGCAAGATGTGTCCGCCCGGTGTTTCAAACTACTGACGGGGCTTATGACAGACAAAGCGGTATTTATGCTTAGTGCGGGGCGTCGGATTTGCGGCGGGGCGTACACAGATTGTTAAGGGTGCCCTTCGTCCGCTGACTCAGCGCGGCGGGCGGCTGCCGCCCCGGGGCCCGCCCATATCGCCGCCCGGGCCCATGCCGCCGCGCTGCATCATGGCGCCGGACTCGGCGCGGGCGGGTGCGTCGATCAGGAGTTCGGCACGCGTCAGGCGGCGGTCATGATCCTTGTCGAGCGCGGCAAATTCGCTGATCAGGCGGGTGCGGAATTCGCTTTCGCTGACCTGTCCGTCGAAATTGCTGTCAAAGGCAATATTGTTCGGCAGCGCGTCCGCGTCGCCCAGTGCGTGGACGGACCACTCGGCCAGCCCGAGGGCGGATGCGCCGGAATGGCCGGACAGATTAAAGCCCTGCCAGTCGTGCAGGATGCCGCTATCCAGCTCGGATTCGTCGATGACATGGTCCTGGTTCAGATCCATGCCGGCAAAGAGGAGGCCGATCGGTCGGGCGATCTTGCCGCCCTGCACGCGCATGGTCTCGCCCTGCATGTTGCGTCCGCCCTGTTGCGGTGGCTGGCGCCCGGAGGCGCAGGCCGTGGTGAGGAGGAGGGTAGCAAGGCAGATGCCTGCACCCGCGCGGGACGATGGAGTGATTTTCATTATGGAGAGCCCCTTCAAGCCTGAAACATGTCAGGCTTCAACGCGTCTCAATGCTCCCGTCCGTCGCGCGGTTACCCATTTGTAATACCGGGCTGACGCATGAAGCGACAAAGGGGGATCACCGGAAGGACAATTCGTGCTAAGAGGGATTTATTAACAGAAAGGGGCTGGTAGCCGCCTGGCTGGCACGTCCCGGTGATGAGGGGACGAACAATGAGACACCGCATTTTCACAATGGCGGTCAGCGCCGTCGCGTTGACCGGGTGCAGCCATTTCAAGACGTCAGGACATGGCACGGACGGCCTGGCCATGGAGCCGGTATCGGAACTGGCCGCCACGCCGCCAGAAACCGAGAAGCTGGATGTCACCGCCACGGCGGGGGCGCCGCTGTTCGAGGGCATGGGCGACTTCCACCGCAAGATATCAACGTCGAGTGCGGAGGCGCAGAAATATTTCGATCAGGGGATGATGCTGGCCTTCGGATTCAATCACGCCGAGAGCATCCGCTCGTTCAAGGCGGCGCAAAAGCTCGACCCGGAATGTGCCATGTGTTTCTGGGGCGAGGCGATGGCCACGGGCCCGAACATCAACGTCACCAGCAAGGGCAAGGCTGTGATGTCGGATGCCGACCGGGTGGCGGCCTTTGCCGCGATTACCAAGGCGCTGGAGCTGAAGGACACTGCGACGCCCGCAGAGCAGGCGCTGATAGCGGCCATGGCCGCGCGCTATAATGGCGATCCGTCGACGTCGCGCGAGCCGCTGGATGTCGCCTATGCCGAGGCGATGGGAGACTATGTGAGGGACCATCCGGACGATTATGATGCCGAGGCCATGTATGCCGAGGCATGGATGAACACGATGCCGTGGGACTATTGGTCGGCGGATGGCGCGCCAAAGCCGGAGACGGTGAAAGTGATCAGCGCGCTGGAGGACATTATCGCCAATGCGCCCGAGCATCCGCTGGCGCTGCACCTCTATATCCATGCGGTGGAGGCCTCTGCCGATCCGGGGCGGGCCGAGGATGAGGCCGACAGGCTGGCGGGCCTCGTGCCCGGATCGGGGCATCTGGTGCACATGCCGGCGCATATCTACTGGCGCGTGGGGCGCTATGACGATGCGGCCAAGGCCAATATCACGGCGGCCAAGGTGGACGAGGATTATATCGCGCAGTGCAATGCGCAGGGTTTCTATCCGGCGCTCTATTATCCGCATAATATCCATTTCCTGTGGGCGGCGGCCAGCATGTCGGGCCAGCAGGACATGGCCATCGAGGCCGGGCAGAAAGTGGCCGACAATGTGCGCATGGAGCAGATCCAGGAGTTCCCGACGATCGAGTTCTTCAAGACGATCCCGCTATTGTCACTGGTGCAGTTCGGCCAGTGGGAGACGATCCTCGCAACGGAGCCGCCGCCCGAGACGCTCGATTATTCGAATGCGATCTGGCATTACGCACGCGGCGTGGCCCTGGCGCGGAGCGGCGATGTCGCAGCAGCTTCTGCCGAACGGGAGGCGCTGGCGGGGCTGACGGGCAGCGTGCAGATCAGTTTCATGGACACGGCGGATTATCCGGCCAGCACGCTGCTGACGATTGCGGACGAGCTGTTGCAGGGCGAGATTGCCAGTGCTGAGGCCAGTCATGAGGACGCGATTGCGCATTTCACGGCTGCCGTGGAAGCGCAGGACTCGCTGCCCTATATGGAGCCGCCTTTCTGGTATTACCCAACACGGCAATCGCTGGGCGAGGCGCTGATCGCGGCGGGCCAGTATGCCGAGGCGGAGGCCGTCTACCGGAAAGACCTTGAAGAGTACCCGCACAATGGCTGGTCCATGTCCGGCCTGATGAAGGCGCTGGAGAAGCAGGGCAAGAGCGATGAGGCCGCCGAGATGAAGCCCATGTTCGATATTGTCTGGCGCAATTCGGACGTGACGCTGGACGGCTCGCGCCTCTAGGCGAGGGTGCGGGCGATCTCGGTGCAGGTGTCGAGCAGGCGGGCGATGTCCTGCTCGCGGCTGAGGCGGTGGTCGCCGTCCTTGATGAGGGTGATGGTGAGGTCGGTGGCGGTCATCGTGTCGACGAGGCGGGCGGCGTGGGTCCATGGCACGTCGGCATCTTCCATGCCCTGCAGGATGCGGACGGGGCCGTCAAAGGCGATGGGCTTGTCGAGGATCTGCCACTGGCGGCCATCCTCGATCAGGGCGCGGGTGATGACATAGGGTTCGTCATAGTCCGAGGGGCGCAGGGTCTGGCCGGTCTCCATGATCTCGGCCTGCGCCTCGGGGGAGAATTCGGGCCACATCAGCTTTTCGGTAAAGTCCGGCGCCGGGGCGATGAGGACGAGGCCTTTGACACGCTCGGGCCGGGCGAGGGCCGAGAGCAGGGCCATCCAGCCGCCCATGCTGGAGCCGACAAGGACGAGCGGGCCGTCTGTCTGGTTGTCGATGGCGGCGAGGGCGTCGGCGCGCCACTGGCTGACCGTGCCGTCCTCGAAGGCGCCTTCGGACTGGCCATGGCCGGAATAATCGAAGGCGAGGAAGCCGTGGCCGGCCTGATTCGCCCAGTCTTCCAGACGCAGCACTTTGGTGCCGGTCATGTCGGACTTGAAGCCGCACATCCAGACATAGGTGAGATCGCCCGTGCTGGCGTTGCTGCGGCGAAAGGCGAGGCGGTGGCCAGCGGGGCCGGTGAAATAGGACGTTGTCATTGCCTCTCCGTTCCGCCATCTGTCTCCCCTGTCAAGCGAGCGAGGGACGAGAGCAGCTTTGGACGATTTTCCGGATCTCAGCGGCAAGACCATCCTCCAGGTGGCGCCTGAACTCTCGGCCGGCGGCGTGGAGCGCACCGTGCTGGAAGTAACCGAGGCGATTATTGCGGCCGGTGGCCGGGCGCTGCTGGCGAGCAAGGGCGGGCGGCTGGAGGACGAGTTTGCGGCGCTGGGCGGCGAACTTTTCCGGATGGACGCGAAATCGAAGAACCCGCTGACGCTGAAAATGAACGAGGGCAAGCTGAAGAGCCTGATCGCGCGCGAAGGCGTGAGCCTTGTGCATGCGCGGTCGCGGGCGCCGGCCTGGAGCGCCTATTGGGCGGCGAAGGCGGCAGGCGTGCCGTTCGTGACGACCTATCATGGCGCCTATTCGGGCACGAGCGGCCTGAAGCGGCGCTATAATTCGGTCATGGCGAAGGGCGATCTCGTGATTGCCAATTCCAACTGGATTGCGGCGCATGTGCATGATGTGCACGGGATTGCGGCTGAGAAGATCGTCACCATTCCGCGCGGTGTGGACCTTGATGTGTTTGACCCGGCCAGGGTCGCGCCTGCCCGGATCGAGGCGGTGCGCGGGCGCTGGGGCATCGCGGGCGACAGCCGTTTGACGCTGTTCCTGCCGGGGCGCCTGACCGAGTGGAAGGGCCAGCTGGTCGCGATCGAGGCGCTGGGCCTGATGTCGGTGGACGAGCTGAAGAAGCTGGTTCTGGTGCTGGCGGGCGATCCGCAGGGCCGGGCGGGCTATGTGACCCGGCTGGAGGATGCGATCCTCGCGCACAGGCTGGGCGGCACGGTGCTGCTGGCCGAACATGAACGCGACATGCCGGCGGCGTGCCTTGCGGCAGATATCGTGATGACGCCATCCATCAGGCCGGAAGCCTTCGGACGGGTGGCGGCGGAGGCTTCGGCCATGGGGCGGCCGGTGATCGTGGCGGACCATGGCGGCGGGCGCGAAACGGTGATCGAGGGCGAGACCGGCGCGCGGGTGGAACCGGGCAGTCCGGCAGCGCTGGCAGGCGCCATCAGGGCCCTGCTGGACGTCGGCCCGAGTGCCCGCGCAGGCATGGGAAAGGCCGGCCAGGCGCATGTCCGGGCGCATTTCTCCAAGCGGGGGCTTCAGGCGGCGACGCTTAATGTCTATAAGCGGTTGTTGGAGTAGGGATTTATACCGCAGACATGGCCAGGAGTGAGACCACGATGAGCCCGGTGAACCCGGGCGCCAGCGCAAAGGAAGTGCTGATCATCAAGCTCAGCGCGCTCGGCGACTTCGTGCTGTCGCTGGGGGCGATGAAGGCTGTGCGCGAGACTCATCCCTCGGCGCGGATTACCCTGCTGACGACGCCATTCTTCGAGGAATTCGGCAAGCTCTGCCCCTATGTGGACCGGGTGGAGACCGATGGCCGCCCCGAGGGCATGAAGGCGACGGCGGCGCTGATCCAGCGGATCCGCAAGGCCGATTATGACATTATCTATGATTTCCAGACCAGCGGGCGCACCAAGAACTATTTCACCGCGCTGAGCCGCTCGGGCAAGGCGCCGCTCTGGTCGGGCCATCATGAGAAGGCGGCCTTTTTCCACGATAATGCCGAGCGGGGGCGGATGCACTCGATTGACCGCCTGGCGGAGCAGCTGGAAGTGGCGGGCGTGCCGCCGGAAGGCCGCTGGCTGGGCACGAGCGCGCCCTTCCCGGACCTTTCATGGGTGCGTCACAAGCTGGGCGACACGCCGCGCCTGCAGCCCGCCTATTTCTCGCTGGAAGAGCCCTACATGCTGCTGATCCCCGGCGCCTCGGCGCACCGGGAGGCCAAGCGCTGGCCGGAAGAGAATTATGCCGAACTCGCCTCGCGGGTGGCCGATGCGGGCATCCAGCCGGTGATTATCGGCGGCAAGGCGGAGGGCCCGCTGGCGCACGAGATCGTGCGGCGCGAGCCACGGGCGAAGAGCCTTGTGACGCGGACGGACCTGTTCCAGATCGTGACGCTGGCCGAGAAGGCGCTGTTCGTGGTCGGCAATGATACCGGCCCGATGCATATGGCGACGCTGGCCGGGGCGCCGGGCATTGCCCTGTTCGCCCTGACCGAGAGCAACCCGGACCATGCCGCGCCGCGCGGCCCAAAACAGCCGGTGATCATCAATTCGGCCCCGACGCTGAAAGAGCTGAGCGTGGACGATGTATGGCAGTCGGTGCGGGCCCTTGGGCTGTTGCCTGCTTGACTTGCAACAAATTTGGGAACAACCGACGCGCCTTGATGATTAGGCCAACGAATGGCATATTCACCAAGCCTATGAACAGCCACAAAGGAGACAGGCCATAGCTCGCAGACCAGACGCCGACGCCCCGCCGAAACAGACCGGCCCGCGCATCAATGACGACATTCGTGCCGCCAAGGTTCTATTGATTGATGAGAACGGTGAGAAACAGGGCGTGATGCCCCTCGCAGCAGCCCTTGATGCGGCGCGCGAGGCGAGCATGGACCTTGTTGAAGTGTCCCCCGACCAGGAAGTCCCGGTCGTGAAGATTCTCGACTATGGCAAACTCCGCTTTGAAGAGCGCAAGAAGAAGGCTGCTGCCAAGAAAAAGCAGCGCTCCAGCGAACTCAAAGAGATCAAGATGCGCCCGAACATCGACACGCATGACTATGAGGTCAAGGCGCGCGCGATGCAGCGTTTCTTCGACGATGGCGACAAGGTGAAGGTGACCCTTCGCTTCCGTGGCCGCGAAATGGCGCACCAGCATCTCGGCATGCAATTGCTCGAGCGGGTGAAGCTGCAGTTCGAAGAGACCACGAAAGTGGAAACCGAACCCAAGCTGGAAGGCCGTCAGATGACGATGGTCCTAGCGCCGCGATGAAGATGCATGCTGGCCTGATCCTGGGCTTTGCCCTGATGGCGGGCGCCTGTTCGGCGCCTGCGCCGGAAACCGCGCCCGAAGCCGCTGCACCTGAGGCGGCCGAGCCTGCGCCGGCCGAGACGCCGGATGCTGCGACCGAGACCGACACGGCCGTGCAGCCGGAAATGAACCCGATCGACACGATGGATGACACGTGCGGCATGGCTGCGCTGGAAACCTATGTGGGCCAGCAGGCCAGCGCGATTCCCGAGGCCGAAATGCCCGAGAACACCCGCGTGGTCGGCCCGGACGACCAGGTGACGATGGACTATGTGCCAACGCGCCTGAACGTGCTGACCGATGCCGAAGGCGTGGTGCTCAGCCTGAAGTGCGGCTGATTCTGATTTAGAAGCAGACAGAACAAAGAACCGGACGGGCCCCTTGGCCCTCCGGTTTTTCTCTTTGTGGCGGGCGGAGGGAAGAGGGCCGCATCGCTTTATGAAGATGACACAGGAAAACACCGGGTCGCGAACCCTGTTTCCCTCCGTTTGCCGGGGCTTTCGCCCCCATGACAGCTGCCTGGGAAAACCAGCCGTCATGACAGGCACATCATGGCCCCGCCGGGCTTGCGGTCGGACAGGTTTTCGGGGATCTGGCGAGGCAATTGGGGCCGGGCCGGGGAGACGGGCTGCGCTTTCCCCCGTTTCCGGCGCAAATCGCCTGCTGAATCGGGCATCTGGCCCCTTGATTCTCTGTTCCTGATCCGTCATAAGCCGGCTCTTCCGAGCGGTGCGGGCGAACGGCATGCCCCTCTGCTCATGAACGACCAAGGGCCGCCCAAGGGTGAGAGCTCATATAAGGAGACAAGAAATGCCGAAGATGAAGACCAAGAAAGCCGCTGCAAAGCGGTTCAAGATCACCGCTACGGGCAAGCTGAAGCACGGTGTCGTGGGTAAACGCCACCGTCTGATGAGCCATAATGCCAAGTACATCCGCCAGAACCGGGGCACGAAAGTCGCTTCGAGTGCTGATGTCGCGCGCGTCATGAAGAAGTTCCTGCCGTACGGCCTGTAGGCTTTTCCCGTTTTTCCCCCGATCTTGACTTAGGAGGCCACCATGCCCCGTTCACGTAACAAAGTGCCAGCGCACGCTCGCCACAAGAAAATCATCAAGCAGGCCAAAGGCTTCCGCAACCGTTCGAAGAACACGTTCACGAACGCGAATTCGGCCGTCTGGAAAGCCGGCCAGTACGCCTATGTCGGCCGCAAGGTCAAAAAGCGTACGTTCCGCTCGCTCTGGATCCAGCGCATCAACGCCGCTGTCCGCATCCATGACGACGAACTCACATATAGCCGCTTCATCGACGGCTTGACCAAGGCCGGCATCGAAGTCGACCGTAAAGTCATGTCCGACATCGCGATCCGCGAGCCGGAAGCGTTTGCTGCACTGGTCAAGCAGGCGAAAGCCGCGCTCGCCTAGGCTGCACACACCGTTGCTGCAATACAGGAGAGCCCGGCCCCCAAAGCCGGGCTTTTCCTTTGGGCGTTTGCATGTTGACCCGAAGCGACTAGAAAGCGCGCTGAATCGCAAGAGAGGCTGAAACCTTGTCTGATATCAAAACGATAGAGAAAGAGGCCCTTGCGGCGATTGCCGCGGCGACGAGCCTCGACGCGCTGGACGCCGTGCGCGTGGCCGAGCTGGGCAAGAAAGGCCGCGTGTCCGGCCTGATGGGCGCACTGGGCAAGATGACGCCCGAAGAGCGCAAGGAAAACGGGCCGAAGCTGAACGCGCTGAAAGTGACGGTGGATGACGCCGTGCGTGCGCGCAAGGCGTCACTGGAAGGCGAGGCGCTCGAGGCGCAGCTGGCGACCGAGAAGGTCGACCTGACGCTGCCGCCGGCGCCCGGCCCACGCGCCGGCACGCTGCACCCCGTGATGCAGGTGTTCGAGGAGATTGCGGCGATCTTCGGCGACATGGGCTTCACCGTGGCCGAGGGCCCGGACATTGAAGACGACTGGCACAATTTCACCGCGCTGAACTTCCCCGAAGGCCACCCGGCGCGCGAGACGCATGACACGTTCTTCCTCGACGCCCCCGAAGGCGGCACGCCGAAAGTGCTGCGCACGCATACGAGCCCTGTGCAGATCCGCACCATGATAAGCGAGAAGCCGCCGATCCGGATTCTCGTGCCGGGCCGCGTTTACCGCAATGACTGGGATGCGACGCATACGCCGATGTTCCACCAGGTCGAAGGCCTGGTCATCGAGGAGGGCATCCACATGGGCCACCTCAAGGGCTGCCTGATCGATTTCGTGAAGGCCTTCTTTGAAGTGGACAATGTCGTCTCGCGCTTCCGCCCGCACTTCTTCCCGTTCACCGAGCCATCGGCCGAGATGGACGTGCAGTGCCTGCGCGAAGGCGGCACGGTTGAGGTGGGCAAGGGCACGGACTGGCTGGAAGTGCTGGGCTGCGGCATGGTGCATCCGAACGTGCTGCGCAATTGCGGGCTGGACCCGGCGACGCATCAGGGCTTTGCCTTCGGCATGGGCGTCGATCGCCTCGCCATGCTGAAATACGGCATGCCGGACCTGCGGCCTTACTTTGAGGCTGACCCGCAATGGACGCGCCACTATGGCTTTGCACCATGGACAACCCCGTCGGTCAGCGGCGGACTGAGCTGAGGACGGACAGATGGGCAATGGCAACAAGGCGGAAATGCTGATCGCGATCTGCGCGGTGATTACCAGCGTGGTGGCCCTGTTCATTGGCTGGGATCAGGCGCGCCAGATGCGATCGCAGCAGCGCGCCGATGTCTGGCCGATCCTGCAAGTGACGCATCAGACCGAGGTGAACAGTGAAATCGTCAGATATGCGGTCGAGATCCGCAATGCGGGTGTCGGCCCGGCGCTGATCGATTCCAGCTATATTTACATTCCGGGGCGGGATGAGTCTGCCAGCTTCGACGAGCTGGTGACCTATTCGGTGCCGGAGACGTTCGATGCGCCGCTACTGACAACCGCGTCAATCGAGGGGCGGGTCATACGGCAGGGCGATTTCCTGGTGCCGATCAGCGCAACATGGCCGATGACGGAGGAGACCGCCGAGGGCTTGCAGACGCGTGTCACGCAGTTCGTGTCGGGCGAGCTGGAGCCGGCCGTCGTGTTTTCCTGTTTCTGCTCGATCCTGGAGGATTGCTGGATCTCCAGCACCCTGCAGCACCAGCCGCGCCCGGCAGCCGTCAAATCCTGTTCCACGCTTGAGCGCGATGCCAAGGACCTACTCGCCGAATACGGCTCATGAGCACTGAAAGACAGACGATATGAAGTTCACCCTTTCCTGGCTGACCGATCACCTGGCGACAAAAGCCGGGCTCGACGAGATTCTGGCGTTGATGCTGAAGGCAGGGCTGGAGGTCGAGGAAGTGATCGACCCTGCGGCCAAGCTTGCGCCATTCACCGTGTGCAAGGTGATCGCGGCCGAGGCGCATCCGGATGCCGACAAGCTGCGCGTGTGCCAGGTGGAAACCGTTGACGGCATGAAGCAGATCGTGTGCGGCGCGCCGAATGCGCGGGCCGGCATGACGGCGATCTATGCGCCGCTCGGCGCCTATATTCCGGGGCTTGAGTTTGCGCTCGACAAGAAGCCGCGTGCCATTCGCGGCGTCGAGAGCCAGGGCATGATGTGCTCAACCAAGGAACTGGAAGCGGGCGAGGACCATGACGGCATTGCCGACCTGGACGCGTCCATTCCGATGGGCACGCCGGCGGCCAAGGCGCTTGGCCTGACAGACCCGGTGATCGATTTCGAAGTGACGCCGAACCGGCCGGACTGGCTGGGCGTGCAAGGCATTGCGCGTGACCTCGCCGCAGCCGGCGCGGGGCGCTTCATCCGCACGGACGTCAAGAAGGTTGCGGGCAGTTTCGATTGCCCGGTGGAGATCAAGCTGGACGCGCCGGAGGCCTGCCCGATGTTTGCGGGCGCGCTGGTGCGCGGCGTGACCAATGGTCCGTCACCGGACTGGATGCAGGCGCGGCTGAAGGCCGTGGGTATCCAGCCGAAATCGCTGCTGGTGGATGTGACCAATTATATCTCGCTGGATCAGGCGCGCCCGCTGCACGTCTATGACGCCGCCAAGCTGCGTAGCACGATTGTGGCGCGGCGGGGCAAGGACGGTGAAACGCTGGATGCGCTGGACGGCAAGACCTACAAGGTGACGCCGGACATGTGCGTGATCGCGGACGCAAGCGGCGTGATCGGCCTGGGCGGCGTGATGGGCGGTGCCTCGACGGCGGTGTCGCCTGAGACGACGGATGTGTTCATCGAGAGCGCCTGGTTTGATCCGCTGACGACGGCGCGGACCGGCCGGGCGACGGGCATTCATTCCGATGCGCGTTACCGGTTCGAGCGGGGGGTTGATCCGCAGAGCTGTGTCGATGGCCTCAACATGGCGCTGGCGCTGATCCTGGAGCATGGCGGCGGCACGGCTTCAAAGGCCAATGTGGCCGGATCGATTGATGCGCGCATCAACAAGGTCACGTTCTATCCGGCTGACGTCGAGCGCCTCACGGGCCTCGTGGTGAAGCTGCCGGAAATGCGCCGTATCCTGAAGGACCTTGAGTTCGACATCGAGGACGCGGGCGATGCCTGGTACCTGCTGCCGCCGAGCCACCGGTTCGACATGGAACAGTCGGCCGACATCGTGGAAGAGATTGCCCGGCTGATCGGCTATGATTCGCTGCCGGTGACCTCGCTGCCGGAACCGGCGGGCGGCCGCCGTGCGATCACGACGCCGATCCAGGAACGCGTGCGTGTATCGCGCCGTGTGCTGGCCGCGCGCGGTTTCCTTGAGGCGGTGACATGGAGCTTCATGGCAAAGGATGATGCGGCGCTGTTTGCCAAGCATGATCCGGCGCTGGCTGTGGCGAACCCCGTCGCGAGCGAACTGAACTACATGCGCCCGTCAATCATCGGCAACCTGGCCGTGGCTGCGCAGAAGGCGGCCAATCATGGCGAGCCGGGCGCGCGTCTGTTCGAGGTTGGCCCGATCTATCTGGGCGATGGTCCGAAGGACCAGCGCACAGTGGCAGCCGGCATTGTGCGGCCCGCCGTGCAGCGCCACTGGCAGGGCAAGCCCGCGGCTTATGATTCCTTTGCAGCCAAGGCGGACCTGTTCGCCATTCTCGAGGCGCTCGGCCAGCCGGGCGACCGGTTCCAGGTGGGCGTGCCGACGCAGCCGCACTGGCATCCGGGGCAGGCAGCTTGCCTGAAACTGGGGCCGAAAGTGACGGTTGGCCATTTCGGCGCTGTCCATCCGGGCGTGCTGAAGGCGCTGGGCGTGGACGGGCCGATGTTCGGGTTCGAGCTGAACCTCAATGCGCTGCCGCAGATGAAGGTGAAATCGACCAAGACCAAGCCCGTGCTGCAACGCGCCGACCTGACGCCGATCCGCCGCGACTTTGCTTTCCTCGTCGATGATGCCGTGCCGGCCGCCGATCTCGTGAAGCACGCGACCGGCGCCGACAAGCAGCTGATCGTCTCGGCCGATGTGTTCGACATCTATCAGGGCACCGGCGTGCCCGAGGGCAAGAAATCGGTTGCCTTCGAGGTGACGATCCAGCCGCGCGAGAAGATGACGGACGAGGATATCCAGGGCCTGATGGACAAGGTTGTTGCCTCTGTCGCCAAAGGCGCGGGGGGCGTGCTAAGAGGCTAGCCAGACTGCATTTACGGGAAGGGGACCCTGTCGATGGTGGTGCATCAGATCGCTGTTCAGCAAGGCCTTCGCTACAAGCTCTATATGGAGCTGGTGCCGGAGGCCCGCGAACATGGCATTTCGCGGCTGAACTGGCTGATCATTATCCTCGTGCTGCTGAGCTTCCTGTCGCTGGCACTTGAGACCGAGCCGACGCTGACGGCCATGCCGGCATGGCGGGCGGCCTTCGATGCGTTCAATGTGTTCGTCGTGACCGTGTTCGCGATCGAATATGTGGTGCGCGTCTATATCCACGGGCTGAAGGAGGAATATGCCGGGGTTTCCGGGCACCTGCGCTACATGACGCGGTTCTATTCCATTGCGGACCTTCTGGCCTTCCTGCCGGAAATGATCGTGCTGATCCTCGGGGGCGGCGTGCCGCTGGTGGCGCTGCGGGTGTTCCGGCTGTTCCGGCTGATCAAGCTGGCGCGGTTCGTGCCGGCCTTTGATGTGCTGGGCGCGGCGGTGCGGCGGGCGGGATCGCAGCTCCTGACGACGCTCGCGATGGCGCTGGCGCTGGTCTATGTCTCGGCGGTGGCGCTCTATTTCATCGAAGGCGTGGGCGGCAAGCATCAGGAGACGTTCCAGTCGATCCCGCGGGCGATCTGGTGGGCGATCGCGACGCTGACGACGGTGGGCTATGGTGATGTGTACCCGGTGACGCCGCTGGGGCGGGCCTTTGCCTCGGTGATTGCATTGGCCGGTATTGGCGTGGTGGCGCTGCCTGCAGGTGTGTTCGCGAGTGCCTTTTCCGACGAGTTGCGCGAGCGGGAACTTGCAAAACTGGAGCACAGGGTTGAGGTAGCGGAAGAAGCGGCCGGGATCACGCCTGATCCGGATGACCGCTGACGCGCCTAAAGACTGCCGGAAGGACCCCGATGACCGATACAGAAGCCCGCACCCCGTTCAGCGTTGCCATAGCTGGCGTGGCTGGCCGGATGGGCCGCCAGCTGGTGGCCGCCGCGCTCGATGAGGGCCTTGTCGTGGCTGGTGGCACCGAGGCGCCGGGCAAGGGCCCGTTCGACCGCGATATTGGCGAGCTGGCGGGACGTCAGGCGCTAGGCGTTCGCCCGGTGACCGATCCTGTGGCGGCGGCGGCGAATGCCGATGTCTGGATCGATTTCACGCGACCGGAAGCGACGCTGGCGGCGCTCAATTCGCTGAAGCATACGCGGGTCAGCGGTGTCGTGATCGGCACCACGGGCATGAGCGCCGCAGAAGAGAAAGAGGTGGCACGGGCGGCTGAGCAGCTCGCCATCGTCAAGGCAGGCAATTTCTCGGTCGGCATCAACCTGCTGCAAGCCCTGACGCGGATCGCGGCGAGCCGGCTGGGCGAGGGCTGGGACATCGAGATCCTTGAAACGCACCACCGCCGCAAGGTGGATGCGCCTTCGGGAACGGCGCTGATGCTGGGCGAGGCGGCCGCCGAGGGGCGTGGCAGCGGGCTGGATGACCTGCGGGCGGCGCCCTATGACGGGCCGGCCAGTGCCCGCGTGCCCGGGCAGATCGGGTTTTCCGTGCGCCGGATGGGCGATGTGATCGGCGAGCATTCGGTCAGCATCGGCTCGGACAGGGAAATCCTGACGCTGAGCCACCAGGCGCTGGACCGCGCGGTGTTTGCGCATGGCGCATTACAGGCAGCGGCCTGGGTGAAGGGGCGCGCGCCCGGTCTTTACGGCATGGATGACGTGCTGGGGCTTTCGGGCAACTGAGCCCGACAGCCGTATTGTAACAGCTGAATCAGGGTTGACGCAAAACTGTTGCGTGGCAGCATGACATGTTCGTTAGGAACGGATGTGGAAGGTATCGGCATGATCGGCATTGTTGTCGTCAGCCATGGAAAGCTCGCGCGGGAACTCGTTGCGGCCACAGAACATGTGGTGGGCGAGCAGCCCTGCTTTCGTTCGATTTCCATTGAGGTCGAAGACGATATCGAGGCACGTCGTGACCAGATCCGTGAAACAGCCAAGTCCTGCGACAGCGGGCGCGGCGTTATCATCCTGACCGACATGTTCGGCGGCACGCCGTCCAACCTCGCCATGTCGATCATGAGCGCGGGAAATATCGAGGTCCTGTCGGGCGTGAACCTGCCCATGCTGATCAAGCTGGCCGAAGTGCGCGAGACGCTTTCGCTGCCGGAGGCCTCCAAGGTCGCCGCCGAAGCGGGCCGCAAATATATCAGCATCGCCTCTGAACTGCTGGCGAAGACCAGCTAGTGCAGCCCTCCACCACATCCGCCAGCCAGCGCGTCATGATCGTGAACCGCAAGGGGCTTCATGCGCGGGCCTCTGCGCGCCTGTCGCGGCTGGCCGGTGAATTTGACGCCAATGTCGTCGTGCATCACGAGAACCAGAGCGCCGATGCGCGCTCGATCATGGACCTGCTGATGCTGGTGGCGCACATGGGCTGTGAAGTGGAGCTGACGGCCGAGGGAAGGGAAGCGGCGGAAGCCGTGACGGCGCTGGCGGCACTGATCGCGGAAGGCTTTGGCGAGCAGGGCCCGGACGACGTCGTCTGCTGAAGCCCTTTAGTGACGGGCAAAACGCCGGTTAATTGCGCGCGGCATCCTCATCCCGGTCAAGATCGGTCATTTCCCGGTAGCGCTTGTCGTTTTCTTTTGGTTCAGGCGCGGCGAGGTTTGCGATCAGGATCGTGCCATCGGGCTCGGCATAGGCCGCGGCGAGCTGGGCGATGACAGCCACGAATTCGTTGCGGGTGACGACGCGGTCGAGATTGGGGTCGAAGCGGACCGGGTTGGCCAGCGTGTCGTCCCGCGTGGGCAGGTCGCGGGCCCAGTCCTGCTGTTCCAGCGCGCTGAGTGTGTCGTCCTTGTTG
The DNA here is from genome assembly GCF_000682695.1 of Hyphomonas chukchiensis. Lineage (GTDB taxonomy): Bacteria > Pseudomonadota > Alphaproteobacteria > Caulobacterales > Hyphomonadaceae > Hyphomonas > Hyphomonas chukchiensis. The sequence goes on from NZ_AWFG01000041.1 coordinate 192,747, forward strand.
GCATCCGCGAGGATGAAGGCGGCATCGGCGCCGACGCGTAGTTCTTCCGGCGTGACCCAGCCGTCATCATTTGTGTCGAAACTCATGATCAGGCCGCCGCCGGGCACGAGCCGATTGGCGGCGTGGCGGCCATGCGGCGCCTTGGGATTGAGATGGCCCTGACCCGGCAGCAGGACGAGTTCATCGTCTTCCACGGGGGCGTCACTGCTCATCGAAACAGTCTCGACGAGGCGCTCGGCCTCTTCCTCACTTACGCTTTCGGCTGCTGCAGATGCGGAGAGGCAAAGAAGCGCCGAGAGGGTTGTTGCCAGGAGGCGAAGGTGCATGGACGGTTTCCGTGGGGTGGCCAGAGGGGTAGACTATGCGCCTGTGGTTTATTTGCAACATGACGTTTCAGTTACCTTGCATGGTGGGAGGGGTGGTCTTACCGTCTCGTTAACCCGGCCTTAATGGAAAGGGAGCATTCCGTTAACCACTTCCGGCTGCCGTCGACGCGGCCGATTCGCGTAATGGAACTGGAAGATTTATGGCGATAAGTGCAGAGCAGGTGCCAATCATCATGTCCGCCGGGGCGGCTTCGCTGGGCCTCGCGGCACTGTTGTGGGCATTGCGGGTTTCGGATGGTGCGCGCGGCGCTGCGCGCAAGTTTCGCGACCGGTCTTCCGAGCTTGAAACCGCGCTGGCCGAGCACCGCTCCGTCCTTGGGGCGCACCCCGGTGTCATCCTTGTCTGGCAGGGCGATGCGATGGAAGCCGATGGCGACGAGATCATCGCGCCGGAACTTTATGGCTCGCCTGTCGCGCTGGCTGGCCTTCTGAGCTTTACCGATGACGCAATTTCCATGGATCCTGCGGTGCGAATCATCGAGGGCCTTGCTGACCTTGAAGCGCGCGACAGCGCGGGGCAGGACACGACGCTGCGCATCCGCCTGCGCGAGTTGCGCGAGACGGGGCAGGCCTTTTCGCTAACGATTATCGGGCCTTCCGGCCGTTTCCTCGAGGCCGACGGACGCACGGCTGGCGCGCGCGCCGTTGTCTGGGTGACCGATACGACGATCAAGGGGCTGGAGGAAAGCTCGGCCCGGGGCAAGCTGGAAGAGGCGCGGCAAGTGATTGCGCGCGACCCCACGGCCTTTCTCGACATGCTGGGCAAGTCGCCATTCCCGGCCTGGCGCGTATCCGGCATGGGCAAGCTGCAATGGGTGAACCCGGCCTATATCGAGGCCGTTGACGGCATCAACCTGGACCGCGTGCTGGACCGCCAGCTGATGCTGGACCAGGCCGCTGCCGAACAGGCGCGCAAGACGATTTCCGAAGGCGTCGATATCGACGAGACGCGCCATATGGTGATCAATGGCGAACGCCGCGCGATGCGCGTGCTGACCTTCCCGCTCTCGGGCGGGGCAGGGGCCATGGCCTTTGACGTGACCGCGCAGGAAAATGCGCGCGAGGAACTGAACCGCCACGTGCGCGCGCATGACGAAACGCTTAACCATGTGGCTGACGCGGTGGCCATCTTTGGCGCCGACCGCAAGCTGACCTTCTACAACAAGGCTTTCCGCGACATGTGGGACCTTGAAGAGACCTTCCTGCTGGACCGGCCGACGCATGGCCAGCTGCTGGACCGGCTGCGCGAGCGGCGCAAGCTGCCGGCGCGGACGAATTATGCCGAATGGCGCGCCGAGGAGCTGTCCTACTATCTCGATATTGACGGGGTGAAGGAAGATATCTGGTCGCTGCCCGATGCCCGCACCCTGTCCGTCACGCGCCAGCGTCACCCGATGGGCGGCCTGTTGCTGCTGTTCAAGGACATTACCGGCGAACTGGAACTGAAGACCAAGTTCAATGCGATCGTGAAGACGCAGACCTCGACGCTGGACAACCTCCACGAGGCGGTTGCCGTGTTTGGCGGCGACGGACGGCTGAAACTGTTCAACAAGGCCTTTGAACGCCTGTGGAGCCTTCCGCACGAGCTGCTGAAAGACAAGCCGGACTATTCCGTCGTGGTGGAGGCCTGTGTGCCGCTGTTCCACGATGTCGAGATCTGGGAGGGCATCAAGGCCCATATCACCGATCCGTCCGCTCGCGCCCGCCAGTCGACGACCGGCGAGATGCGACGGTCCGACGGGTCGATGCTGACCTACCTGACCCATCCGCTGCCGGATGGGAATACGCTGATTGCCTTTGCCGACGTGACGGCGACGCGGCGTGTGGAATCGGCCCTGCGCGACCGGGCCGAAGCCTTCGAGGCCGCCGACAGGCTGAAGACGGAATTCGTGCGCAATGTGAGTTACCAGCTGCGCTCGCCGCTGACGGTCATCTTCGGTTATGCCGAGCTGCTGGAAACGCAGCGCAACGGCCAGCTGACCGAACGCCAGTCCGACTATGTCAGCGCGATCCTCTCAGCTTCCGACCATTTGTCGAAACTGATCGAGAACATTCTCGACCTCGCCATGATCGAGGCGGGCCGCATGGACCTCGACCTCGAGGATGTGCAGCTGCAGGACGTGATCGAGGAAAGCATCGAGATGGTTGTCTCGAAAGCCGAGGACACGGAAATCAGTGTGCGGTCGGACGTCAAAGGCAAGCTGGGCGTCATTCGCGCCGACCAGCGCCGGATACGCCAGGTCCTGTTCAACCTGATTTCCAACTCGCTGCGCTTTACCGAATCCGGCGGCGAGATTGTCGTCTCGGCCCAGCGGATCGGCGACATGGTCACGCTGTCTGTGCGCGACAATGGCAAGGGTCTGGACGCCGAGAAGCGGGCGACGAGCTTTGACAGCTTCGTTTCCGGCGACCAGCGCGGCGCAGGCCTTGGCCTTGCGCTCGTGAAGCACTTCGTCGACCTGCATGGCGGCACGGTGGGCATGAAGCCGGTCGAAGGTGGCGGGCTGGAAGTGACCTGCTGGCTGCCGGCGCAGGCCGTCGTGCATCATGGCAGTTCGCCCGAACTGATGCTGGCCGAGGCGCGCGCCTAACGGATCAGACCGCGATCGACAGGTCGTCGCCATCCTTGGCTCGGCCGACGATCGTGATGCCGCAATCGGGATTGCGCTTCAGGGCCAGGAGGGCCTTGTCCGTCGCAACGAACATCTCTGATGCCGAACTGAAGGCGTCCGGGTTGAGACTGACACTGACGCTGGAGGGCGCATCGAGCGTCTTGCCATAATAGGTGTGCGATACGGCGAGGTCATCGCGCAGCCTTGTGGCAAAGCCGACGACATCACGTGCGTCATACGTATCCCAGAGAAGAATGGCGAACTCATCGCCCCCGAGACGTGCGCCGAGACCCGGCCGGTCGGCGATGGCCCTGCGCAGGCGCTGGGCCACATGGCGCAGCACGGCGTCGCCGGCATCGTGGCCATAGCCGTCATTGATCTGCTTGAAATTGTCGAGGTCGAGCAGGATCAGCGAGAAGGGTGGGCCGCCAAGCCCGACCGCGCCGAATGCGTCGGCAAAAGCCTGTTCGAAACGGCGGCGGTTGGCGAGGCCGGTGAGGAAATCGGAATGGGCCAGTTCCGCAAGGCGCTGCTGCGCCTCTTCCAGTTCCTGGTTCTTGCTGAGGACGTGCTCTGCATTGCGGGAGGCGAGGCGATAGGCGCGGCGGAACTTGCCGGAGAGGATGACATTCTCGCGCAGCACGACGGCATTGAAGAGAACAGCCGGGCCGGAAATCAGTGTACCGAATATCATGCCGCGCGAAAGGTCAGCCCAGAAGTTGGAGCCCGACACGCGAGAGACGATCAACTCTCCGACAGCGATGGCTGACAGGATCATGATGGTGGTGCCGATGGTTATCCGCAGCACATCGCGATGTGATTCAATCTTTGGATTCAGGCGTGCCCGCAGCCACCTGAAAAGGAGCCCCTTCCTATTCACGATACGTCCCTCCGCGTCCTGCGTCACACCTTTTACATCGCGCGCGTTCAGACAGGTTGAAGCGGGTTCGATGAGTTTTTCAGAGGCCGTTAACACTTGCGAAGCCACGCCATTTCAGGCGTGCTTAACGCCACAAAAACGGCCCGCCGCGTGGGAGCGACGGGCCTGTAGCTGCAACTGCAGAAGGGCGTTTCAGCCCTTGGTGAATTTCAGCAGGAAGCGGTTTGTCTTGCGCCGGATGGCCGGATCAAAAACATTCAGGCTGCCATCATCTTCCGCATTGGCGAGGAGGTCGCTTTCCTCGGAAAGCGTGAAGCCATTGGCCTCTGCCATGGAGATAATGATGGCCTTGTCGATACGGTGCGTCTCGCCGCCGGTCGTGGCTGGGGCGCCGACAGGGGCCATATGGTCAAGCACGATGAACTGGCCGCCCGGCCTGGTGACACGGGCAATCTCGGCAAAAGCCTTGTCGGGGTCGCCCAGCGCGCCGGGCTCTGCGCCTTCGGGCGTGTACCAGAGCTCATGGGGGCCGAGCAGCCAGGTGGTGACATCGACAGAGCCATCCGGAATGGCGGAGAGATCGTCAAAGGGCGCGCGCACCGGCGTGACATTGGCGAGGCGGCCATCGACTCGTTTGGAGACGGCATCCCCAAGGAAGGCATCGAAGGCGGGCGGGTTCTGCATGTAGACCTTGCCGCTGTCACCGACGACGCGGGAGAAGAGTTCCGTATACGTGCCTCCAGCCGCTTCAAGGTCCAGCACGGTCATGCCAGGCAAGATGCCGGTGAAGGTGAGGACATCTTTCGACTTGCGGATATCATATTGTTCATAGTCGGCGGCGGGCCGGTCATCCTGTCCGAAGACGCTGGCATAGTCGAACGTGGCGACGGATACTTCTGTCGCGGGCGCTTCGACGGGCGCCAGTGTGGCGCTGTCATCCGGCGCGGCGGGCGTCGTGCAAGCAGTGGCGAGTCCACCCGCCAATAGTGCAGCAAATAGGTATTTCATTATTCTGTCCTCCTCATGCGCCTGTGTCTCAGGCGTCAGCCAGCATTTTCTCACTCATGGTCCAGAGGCGTTCTGCCTTTTCATCATCGCAGATCCAGGCGCGGGCATGTTCCCAGCGCTGGCTGTTTTCATCGGCGAGTTTGGCGATGTCGCAATCCTCGCAGTAGACGCCGCCGTGGCCGTTGAGCTGGGGCGATGTTGCGGCCCAGACGCTGGTCGACGCGCCTTGTTCCGGCGTCTTGAACATGGCCTGTACCTGGGGCGGGATCGAGCCATCTGGGGCTTTCCATCCAAGCTGAACCATTTCTTCCTCGCTGAGGTGGCGCTGGAGGGGCGTGAAGATGCCGCCCGGATGGACGGAAAAAGCCCGCACGCCGACATCGCGGCCCCGATGGTCGACACCGAGGGCGAAGAGCGCATTGGCGGACTTGGCCTGTCCGTAGGCGTCCCACTTGTCATAGGGCGTGTTGTTGAAATGCGGGTCGTCCCAGTGCACGTCAGAGCGGACATGGCCGGTCGAGGAGAGGCAGACGACGCGGGCGGAGTCTGCCCGTTGCATGGACGGGGCGAGGGCGAGGCTCATGGCCATGTGGCCGAGGTGGTTGGTGCCGAACTGGCGTTCCCAGCCGGGGCCGACGCGGCCTTCGGGGCAGGCCATGATGCCGGCATTGTTGATCAGGATATCGAGGCCGCGCTTGGTCTCGTCATATTCACGGGTGAATTTGTCGACGCTGCGCAGGTCTGCCAGGTCCATGGACGCAATTTCGATGTCGCCGGCGACGTCAGCGAGCGTATCCTCGGCGACTTCGACGCGGCGGGCGGGCACGGTGACACGGGCGCCTGCTACGGCCAGTGCGCGGACCGTTTCGAGTCCGATGCCGGAATAGCCGCCTGTCACGATCGCGTTACGGCCTGTCAGGTCGATGCCGGCGAGCACTTCGCTGGCGGTCGTCTTTCCACCAAAGCCTGATCCGATGGGTTTCTGGTCTTGCGCTGCCATATGCCTGATGTCTCCCGAACTGTTTTGCCGAGTTTGCGCCGAGAGGGCCATGGCGGCAAGGGGAGGTTACGATTCCTTAAGCAGCCCGGCGCATGGACGCCGCGCCGGGCAAGGCATATATTGAATGTTACAGAATATCATTGGAGATTGCTGCCATGCGCTTCCTGACAAGTGTTGTTTTTATCGCCGCTACGGGCCTGATGGCGGCGCCGGCCTCCGCGCAATACGGGCAGAAGGTCGAGCGCACGCAGGCCGAGATCGCGCTAGAGCAGGCGACCCAGAACCTGGAAAAGGACCGCGCCGGGCGCGCTGAGGCCATCCAGGCGTGCGCCACAAAAGATTATGCAGCCTGCACCAAGCTTGGTGACTATTACCGCAAGGGCTGGGGCGGCATGCAGGATTACAAGCTGGCCGGCGAAGCCTACCGCAAGGCCTGCAATGGCAAGGACGCGGCTGGCTGTGCGTCGCTCGCCTACCTGACCACCAAGGGCGACGGCGTCGAGCAGGACCTCGCGCAGTCGCGCCTGCTTTACAAGAAATCGTGCGATCTCGGCGAAGTGAGCGGCTGTGCCGGCTATGGCAACATGGTGTTTGCGGGCAAGGGCGGCGCGAAGAACGTGGCCGAGGGCACGCGTATCCTGCAGTCAGCCTGTGACGACGGCTACAAATGGGCCTGCGACCGGATCACGGGCCTCGCCGCCTATGACCCCAATGATGACACATGGGAACGGCTGAAAGACGGCGCCGGGCGCTGAGCCTAGCTGCCTGAGCCGGTCTTTGCTGGCTGGGTGAACATGGTGTTGACGAAAGGGGGCAGGGGCGCTGGCTGAGGCGCGGGTGCGGACATGTCTGCCTGAACCTGTTTCGGGCTGGGCTGTGGCCGGGCTTGCGGCTGGACAGGGGCGGCCTGTTGCGGCGTGTTCCAGTCGGCAGGGCGATCCGGCGCAATCAGCAGATCGGCCAGGACGGTGGCGCCGCCATCCACCCGCATGCTGGGCGCATAGGCGCGCCCTTCGATACGGCAACCGGGAAAGGCTTCGATCATCTCGCTGGCGCTGATCGTGCCGGTGAGTGAGCCGTGAACCACGATGACCGTACCGTCGACGTTGCCATCGACAATGGCGCCGGCCTCTATGATCAGAAGGCCATCCGCAGCGACGTCGCCTTTCAGATGACCTGACACGATGGTCGGGCCGGTGAAGGCGATTTGGCCTTCCAGGCGCGTGCCTGCGGCGATGAAGCTGCCTTCGCCCGGCTTGCCGGGGCGGGTCGGCGAAAGTGGGTTTGCCAATGGTCACATCCCTTGGTGACTGAAATACAAGGGATTTCAGAGCAAAATGCGTGCCATGAGGCCTTCGCAATGGCCTTCATATGGTCTTGCGGCCGCCGCCGGAGCGCAGGCGTTTCGACGCGACGGCGCCTTGTTTGCGTGCCAGATTGGCCCCCAATGGACCTTCGACTCACCCTGTTCTGCGTATTCCTGGCCCTTTCTGCGTGCTCGGCAGAGCCGTCTGCGGCCCCGTCTGGGCCCGGCCTTCTGCCACCGGGCGCGGCGGGCATCGACCTGTCGCATCATAATGGCGCGGTGAACTGGGACTTGCTTGAGGGGGCCGGGATCGACTTCATCTATCTGAAGGCAACCGAAGGGCGCGACTGGACGGATGCGGATTTCCAGCAGAACTGGATCGAGGCAACGCGGCGGGGCTATGCCGTCGGGGCCTATCACTTCTATATATTGTGCAAGCCGTGGGAGGCGCAGGCGGTGAACTTCATCCGCGCGGTGGAAGTGCGTGACGGGACGCTACCGCCGGCGGTGGACCTGGAGTATGCCCATAATTGCAAGCCGTTCCGGGACGCGGCCGGAACAAAGGCCGAGCTGCGGGCCTTTCTGGACAGGCTGGAAGCGGAATATGGCGCGGTGCCGGTGCTCTACACGACAAAGGAATTCTACACCGACTGGATCGCCGGATCCTTCGACCGCTATCCGCTGTGGATACGCAGTGTCGAGGGCGCGCCGGACATGCCTTACGCCATCTGGCAGCATTCGATGCGGGGCAAGGTGGCGGGCGTGAAAGGCGACGTGGATTTGAACCGGGCTGCTGAATGACCGCTCAGTCGAAATCGACCAGAATGCCGAAGTGATCGCTTCGGGCCCTGCCGGAGGCGTCTTTCCGGTCGAGGGCGCGAACATGAGTGGGGCGCAGGTCGCCGCGTGTAGCGACATGGTCGATGGTCATGTCGTCGAGTGGAGCAAGTGAACCGCGTGTTACCACGTCCAGACCGGTGAGGGCTGCTTCGAGTTTCTCGTAAGATTTGTGAGGGCCCCAGGCTCTCGGCATGCGGCGGTTATAGTCGCCTGCAACTATCAGGGGATGCAGGTGGCTGAGGGCGTCGAGGGCGGGGCCAAGCTGGTCGAGGAATAATTCGTGCTGCTTCCACGGCTGAGTCTTTTCACCGGGAGGCGACGTCGGTGCCATGTGCCATGGAATGCAGATGCCGAAACAATAGACTGCGCGTCCGTCAATCTCGGTCTTGCCGAGCACGGCGCCGCCAAGATCGGCGAGTGAGGGGGGCAGGGGTATGTCCGTCCATGGCGCCTTGCTCCAGATCAGGACCAGCCGTTCGCTGTCGGTCTTGGGCCCGACACCGTATCCGCGATGTGACAGGACATGGCCGCCCAGGGACTCAAGCGAGGAGAGGTGGGCTTCCGTCAGGACGACGAGGTCAGGCTGGAGCGAGTGTATCTCGGAAACAAGAGACGCGGCCTGCCACGTGTGCGGGCCGCGTCTCTCTATGTTCCAGTTGATCAGGCGCATAAGCGCGTGAGCAGCCTAGTTGCGGGCCTTGTCGACCAGGCGGTCGTTCTGGGCCCAGTGCATCATGCCGCGCAGTTTTTCGCCGACTTCCTCGATGAGGTGGTCGTTCATGCGGGCGCGCTTGGCGTGGAAGCTTGGAGCGCCGGCCTGGTTCTCGAGAACCCAGTTGCGGGCGAACGTGCCATCCTGGATGTCGGTGAGGACGCGCTTCATCTCGGCCTTGGTTTCCGAGTTCACGATGCGCGGGCCGGAGACGTATTCGCCGTACTCGGCCGTGTTCGAGATCGAGTAGTTCATGTTGGCGATGCCGCCTTCATAGATCAGGTCGACGATCAGCTTGGTCTCGTGGAGGCATTCGAAATAGGCCATTTCAGGCGCGTAGCCGGCTTCGACCAGCGTTTCGAAACCTGCCTTGATCAGCTCGACGATACCGCCGCAGAGGACAGCCTGTTCGCCGAAGAGGTCGGTTTCGGTTTCTTCGCGGAACGAGGTCTGGATGACGCCGGCGCGCGTGTTGCCGATGGCTTTCGAGTAGGAGAGCGCAACGTCTGTTGCCGAACCGGTGGCGTCCTGATGGACGGCGATCAGGCCCGGCAGGCCGAAGCCCATCTGGTATTGCGCGCGCAGCGTGTGGCCCGGGCCCTTTGGCGCGGAGAGCGACACGTCAACATCGGCGCGGGGACGGATGAGGTTATAGTGGATGTTGAAGCCGTGGCCGAACATGATGTGCTGGCCGGCGCGCAGGTGCGGTTCGATCTCGTTGGCGAAGAGGACGGCCTGCTTCTCGTCGGGAACGAGGATCATCAGCACGTCAGCCCATTTCGTGGCTTCTTCGACCGTGGTGACTTCGATGCCTTCGGCTTCGGCTTTCTTGCGGCTGGCCGAACCTGCAGCGAGGGCGACCTTGAGCTGCTTCACGCCGCTATCGCGCATGTTCAGGGCATGGGCGTGGCCCTGGCTGCCATAACCGACGACTGCAACTTTCTTGTTCTGGATAAGGGAAAGATCCGCATCCTGCTCGTAGTAAACTTTCATTGGCTTCAAAAAGCTCCGCTTTGGGGTGGGGGTTGATTGGAAGGGTGAGTATTCAGCCGGCGTTGCAGACCCAGCTGTCGCTGAAATTGGCGACGCCGATGATTGTCTGGTTGAGCCGGGCGATCTCGTCAGAGGCGCGGGCGTGGCGCGAGAAGTGCCGCGTGCCTGCCTCTGTTTCGACCGTTGTGATGATGTCGTGCGTATCGAGGAGAAGAACGACGCGTTTCGAACCGTCCGGATTGACCTGGATGTCCTCACGCGCGCCATATTCGGGCAGCGTCTGGGACGCCGCAGATTTCAATTCGTTGGCGATGAGCTGCGAGACGTCGGCCGGAATGTTCGTGCCGAGTGTGCAAACAGGGACACGGGTACGCTCGCTCTCGTCGCCGGGCACGGTGCGGGCTTCCAGCCAGTAATTGGGCAGAGCGCCGATCACGTCATAGATATAGGCCGTGCCGGAAGGCGAGGCCGTATCGACCACGCGCACGACGGGACGCGGGGCGGTCGCGGAGCGGCTTTCTGAACGGGCAACGAGCTGGGCAGCGCGATCGATATCGCATTGCAGCTGTGCGCTCTCGGCATCGCCTGCGAGCGCCAGCGCCGTGCCCGCCACTTTCGGGCGGCAGCTTTCCGGAGTTTCTTCTGCTGCACTGGCAGCCCCTGCAACAAGGAGGGCCGACAGGAGCAGAAGGCCGAGCCTGCTCATCCCTGTTCCTTTCCCCGTTTGATCGAGAGAACGCCTGTACGGCTGACTTCGACGAGGCCGAGCGGGCGCATCAGGTCGATGAACTGGCTGATCTTGTCGGACGCGCCGGTGAGTTCGAAGATGAAGCTCTCGTTCGTGGTGTCGATGACGCGGGCGCGGAAGATTTCGGCGATGCGCAGGGCCTCGACGCGCACTTCGCCCGTGCCGGCGACCTTGATGAGGGCCAGCTCGCGCTCGATGCCGCGCTTGGACTTGGTGATGTCGATCACTTCGCCGACGGGAACGATGCGCAGCAGCTGGGCCTCGATCTGTTCGAGGATGTGCGGTGTGCCCTGCGTGACGATGGTGATGCGCGAGCGATGCTGGCTGGCATCGACTTCGGCGACCGTCAGGCTGTCAATGTTGTAGCCACGTCCGGAGAACAGGCCGACGACGCGGGCGAGAACGCCCGGCTCGTTGTCGACGAGTACGGCAAGCGTGCGCCGTTCGACTTCCTCATCGGCATGCGAGAGGAAATAGGCGGATTTGGGATTTCCGGGGGCGCCGCTGGTGCCGTCGCTCATTGTTTCGTCTCCGTTTGGCTGCCCGGCACGCTGGATGTGTCGAGGACGATGCCGGGTCTGCGCGTTTCAAGGCGGGCTTTCAGCGCCTTGGCGCGCGCGATGGCATCGCGTCGGTTTTCATGGGTCTGGTCATTATAGCGCTCAACGATCTTGTCGAGTCGGCGCGGATCAAGGTGGGCCTGCAGTTCCGACACCATGAGGCGGCGGCAGTCATCGATGAAGTCTGCGCTGTTATCGCCGGTCGGACCGCCTTCGCGGGTCATGGATTCCAGCTCGAAATAGGCCCACATCACGGCATCAAGGATGGGCGGACGGTGGCCGCGATAGGCGCCGTCCTTGTCCACGCCCTTGTTATCGGCATCGAGATTGGGGAAGAACATGCGGCCGCGCTCGACAAGTGCCGAGAGGCTGATCAGCTGGCTGGTCTTGCCACCGATGAAGCTGCCCTCATTGGCCTGCAGGTGGCGCGTGCGGGCGAACATGGCGGCCCGGCCGAGGGCATCAATGGCGTGATTGCCCCATTCGAGGCTGGCGGCATCGATGCTCTGGCGCAGGCGTTCGGTCTGCAGGCGGCGCTGGCGGCGGGTTTCGGCGCGGGAAGCGAAGGCGCTGACGAGGGCGACGAGCGCAGAGCCGAGCGCGATCACCACATCAAGGTGTTCGCGAAGCAGGGCGAGGATCTCGCTCGTACTCATGTCTCGGTCCGTCCCATAACCCAATGCCTGTCCGGTCATCAGACCAGCTTCTTCCCGGCGTCGCTGACTTCGTTACCAGTTATCTCGCCGAGGATCATCTCATTATGCGCAGAGCCCGAGGGAATCATGGGCAGGCAGTTCTCGGCCTTTTCGACGCGGCAATCGAACAGGACCGGGCCGTCATGGGCGATCATTTCCTTGATCTTGCCGTCGAGTTCGGCCGGGTTGTCGCAGCGGATGCCATGGCCGCCGAGCGCTTCGGCCAGTTTGACGAAATCCGGGATGCTCTCTGAATAGGAGTGCGAATAGCGCTCGCCGTGCAGCAATTCCTGCCACTGGCGGACCATGCCCATCCATTCATTGTTCATGATGAAGACCTTGACCGGCAGGCGGTGCTGAACGGCGGTCGAGAATTCCTGCATCACCATCTGGATCGAGGCTTCGCCGGCAATGTCGATGACCAGCGCGCCCGGATGGGCGACCTGGATGCCGACGGCCGCCGGCAGGCCATAGCCCATCGTGCCGAGGCCGCCACTGGTCATCCAGCGGTTAGGCTCCTCGAAATGGTAGAACTGGGCGGCCCACATCTGGTGCTGGCCGACTTCGGTGGAGATATAGGTCTCGCGGTCCTTGGTCAGTTCATAGAGGCGCTGGACCGCATATTGCGGTTTGATCACCGTGTCGGAGTTCTTGTAGGCAAAGCAGTTGCGGTCGCGCCATGCGGTGATCTGTTTCTTCCAGGCGGACAGGTCGGGGCGCTTGCCCTTGCGTTTCGCCAGCTCTTTCAGGATCGCTTCCAGTGTGGCGGCGCAGTCGCCGACGACAGGCACGTCAACGCGGACGATCTTGTTGATCGAGGAGGCGTCGATGTCGATGTGAACCTTCTTGGAGTTTGGCGAGAAAGCATCGACCCGGCCGGTGACGCGGTCGTCGAAACGGGCGCCGACGCAGATCATCAGGTCGCAGTCATGCATGGCATGGTTGGCTTCGTAGCTGCCATGCATGCCGAGCATGCCGAGCCAGTCCGGGTGCGAGGCCGGGAAGGCGCCGAGGCCCATCAGCGTGGACGTGACGGGGATGCCGGTCACGGCCTGCAGTTCGCGCAGCAGTTTCGAGGCGCGGGGGCCGGAATTGATGACACCGCCACCGGTATAGAAGACCGGCGAGGAAGAGGTCATGATGAGATCGACAACGGCGGCGACTGCATCCGCGTGGGGCTGGGTCTGCGGCTTGTAGGTCGATTTGTGGATACCGTCCTTGCCGATATAGGTGCCGGTTGCGAACTGGACGTCCTTCGGGATGTCGATCACGACCGGGCCGGGGCGGCCGGATGTGGCGATCAGGAAGGCCTCGTGCATGACGCGGGCGAGGTCGTTCACGTCGGTGACGAGGTAATTGTGCTTGGAACAGGTGCGGGTGATGCCGACCGTATCGCATTCCTGGAAGGCATCCGTGCCGATCAGGTGGGTCGGGACCTGGCCGCACAGGACGACCATGGGAATGGAGTCCATCATCGCGTCGGTGATGGGCGTGACCATGTTGGTGGCGCCGGGGCCGGACGTGACGAGCGCAACGCCGCATTTGCCGGTGGAGCGGGCATAGCCTTCGGCGGCATGGCCAGCGCCCTGTTCATGGCGCACGAGGATGTGGCTGATGTCAGGCGCCGAGAAGAGCGCGTCATAGATGGGAAGCACTGCACCGCCCGGATAACCAAAGAGCGCGTCTACACCCTGCTCACGAAGCGCCTCGATGACAATCTCGGCGCCCGTCATAATGCGGGGCTCTGTCGGTGCCGGGTTAGCGGCGCGCGTCTTGGTCTTTGTGGCAGTGGTCATTGGGGCTCTCGGACTGTGTGGGAAATTCGGGCTAGGGCTGAAATGAAAAAGGGCCCCCTGAGGAGACCCTTATGTGCGCGCATCCGCAATCGACTGTATGATCAGTCGACTACGGATGCCTAATAACGAGTACTAGTGATGTGCGCACGGTGCGTTTCCTCCAACGTCGGGCTCAGGAATAATCTGCCTCTTTGACCGTGTCAATCTCCCTATAAAGGGCATGAATGACCCTGAGGCGGTTTTCCGGCTCCGGTGAGGGTATTCTCGGCCAGAAGGGGAACTGCCTGCCGATCCAGGTGAACTGCCTCTTTGCATAGCGGCGTGTATCGCGCTTGGCGTTCTCGGCGGCGAGTTCGGCGGTGATCTCACCGCGGGCAAAAGCGGTGAGCCAGGGCATGCCGTGGGCCTTCATGGCGGGGAGTTCGGGGTCGAGGTTGCGTGCCATCAGCGCGCGGGCCTCGTCCATGGCGCCCTGCATCAGCATGCCTTCGAAGCGCCGGTCGATCTTCTGGTAGAGGCGCGCGCGAGGCGGGGTGAGGGCAAAACCGATCCATTCGCCGTCATTCAGGACAGGCGGCTGGCGCTCGTCATGGAAATGGCCGAGGGGCCGGCCCGTGGCCAGCCAGACCTCATAGGCCCGCGCCAGGCGCTGGCGGTCGCCTGTGCCGAGCCGTTCGGCGGTCTCGGGATCGACGGGGGCGAGGCGGTCGCGCAGGCCTTCGGCGCCTTCGGCCTCGGCAATGGCACGCACTTCGGCGCGGATGTCTTCAGGCACGGGCGGGATGCTGGAGAGGCCCTGTGTCAGCGCCAGCAGGTAAAGGCCGGTGCCGCCCACAAGGATGGCGCGCTTGCCTTTCAGTTCCACCCGCTTGATCTCGCGGCGGGCCTCTTCCAGCCAGTCACCGGTGGAATAACGCGTTGCCGCATCGACATGGCCGAAGAGATGGTGTTCGACACCATCCATCTCCTCTGCGTCGGGCCGGGCGCTGATGACACGCAGGTCCCTGTAAACCTGCATGGAATCAGCATTGATGACCTCACCGCCCAGCCGCCGGGCGATGGCGATGGCGAGGGCGGTCTTGCCGCTGGCGGTTGGGCCGTGAATGAGGATTGCCGGATGCATGCTCTAGACCTAAGGGCTAGTCGGGTAAGTTGGAAGACACCAAGAGACGGAATAACATGAGCCAGAACCCGGATAAGTCCCGCAATTTTTTTGCTGCAACTGCTGTCGCGGCGCCATCCCGTACCGATCTGGCAGCAGAACTGGGTGAAATACTGGTGTCAGCGGGCGTGCAGGATGCGCAGCTGCGGATATTGGCGAACGGGACACCCTGGCAGGCTTGCGAGTATGTTTTTGCGGCGTCCGAGGCGGACGTTGAGGGACTTCTTGGACCGTTCAAGGCCCTTTCCGGGGTGGATGTGGCCCTTTTACCGGTCGAAGGGCGGCGCAAGCGGCTGCTGATCTCGGACATGGACTCGACCATCATCGGGCAGGAATGCTTGGACGAGCTGGCGGACTTTGCCGGCCTCAAGGCCGAGGTGTCGGCGATCACCGAGCGGGCGATGCGCGGCGAGCTGGATTTCGAGGGCGCGCTGACGACGCGGGTGGGCATGCTGAAGGGGCTGGAGCTGTCTGCGCTGGAGGCCGCCTATAAAGAGCGCATCACGCTGAACCCGGGTGCCAGGACGCTGACGGCGACGATGAAGGCAAATGGCGCACATGCGGTGCTCGTGTCGGGCGGGTTCACCTTCTTCACGTCCCGCGTGGCGGTGGCGTCGGGCTTTGATGCGCATCGCGGGAATACGCTGGTGGATGATGGCGCGGCCCTGACCGGCGAAGTGGGCCGGCCCATTCTCGGGCGCGAGGCGAAGCTGACGGCGCTCGACGAGACGGCGGCAGTGCACGGCCTTGCACGCGCCGATGCGCTAGCCCTGGGTGACGGGGCAAACGACCTCGACATGATCCGTGCAGCGGGGCTTGGCATTGCCTACCATGCCAAGCCGATTGTCGCCGAGCAGGCGACGGCGGCCATCCAGCACACGGACCTGACGGCAGCGCTGTTCTTCCAGGGCTATGCAGCGGACGAGTTCGTCACCGGCTGAGCCTGCCCGTTTTCAAGGCCATTTGCGTGCATTTCGCTTCAGGAGCGAGCCAGCCTGACTGTTTGATGTGCAGATTTGTCCCATTTAACGGGGCTTGAATAATAATCGTTGCACCACAACGGGGCCCCGTTGCGTACTGCACGCATTCCAGCGGGTGAGGTCAGTAGAGTTTTTGCCAGAAGCCCGCCCACATCCCAGAGGGCAAATGCAATGAAAAATCCTGACTATGACCAGTTGATCTCGCCATCCCGGCGTAACCTGATGAAATTTGCCGGCGTGGGTGCGCTCGGTGCAGCAGCCGGTCTGGCCGCCTGTTCCGACAGTGCCAGCGCGTCGGCGCCAGCGACTGCCGCGGCGGCCAAGGTTACCGCACCGGCCGTCAATCCGGACGGCATCGCGATCATGTCGGCCAACGAGAACCCGTATGGCCCGTCGCCGATGGCTGTTGAGGCCATGTCGAAAGAGCTGAACAACCTCAACCGTTATGCCTATCCGCTGACACAGGCTTTCGCCGAGAAAGTGGCCGCCCGTGAAGGCGTGCTGCCGGAGCAGGTTCTGGTGACCAATGGTTCCTCGCCAATCCTGGCGGCCTTCTCTGACTATGTGAACGTCAAGGGCGGCGAGATCGTCACCTCGGCGATCACGTATGAAGGCGTTCCGCGCGTTGCCGAGCAGGCCGGCACGAAAGTGGTCTACATGCCGCTGACGCAGGACCTCGGCTACGACCTTGAGGCGATCTCTGCCGCCATCGGTCCGAACACGGGCGCGGTTTACATCTGTAACCCGAACAACCCGACCGGCCGCACGATCGAGCCTGCCAAGCTGAAAGCCTTCATCGAAGACGCTTCGGCCAAGGTGCCGGTCTTCATCGACGAAGCCTATATGGACATGGCCGACGACTATCCGGCTGGCGTGATGAGCGAGTTCGTTTCGGCCGGTAAGCCGGTGATCGTGGCGCGCACATTCTCCAAGATCTACGCAATGGCCGGCCAGCGTCTCGGCTATGGCATCATGCCTGCCGACATGGCGATGGCGATGCGCAAGACGGGCCGTCTCTCGTCGGTCAACCATCTCGGCCTGGTGGCCGGCATGGCGAGCCTCGACGACAAGGCCTATTTCGATGACATGCGCCTCAAGATGATCAAGGGCCGCGAGAAACTGATCGCCATGGCGAACGATCTCGGTCGTCCGTATGCGCCAAACCCACAGGGCAACTTCATCTACATGGACCTCGGCATGAACAACCAGGAGTTCGCCGACAAGATGCTCGAGAAGGGCGTCAAAGTGGTTGGCTCGCGCTGGGCAGACAAGCCGGAATGGACACGCATCTGCGTTGGCCTCGATCACGAGATCGAAAAGTGTCACGCCGCTGCCAAGGAAATCCTCACAGCCATCTAGGCTGTGACCGACTGAACGAGGAAAGGCGCCGCTGTTGGAGCGGCGCCTTTTTCATTTGGGCGTTTGATTATTTCCTGGTCAGCTCAATCGACAGGAACTGGTCGAACCAGCCGGCATCGCCCCGGCGCTTGACGCGCAGGAGGAGGGGCTGCTGCGGCGTGGTCATGGCTGTTTCCACGCGCGACACGGTATCGGTGACCGAGGCGACCTTGTTGAAGTTCACTTCCACGATCACGTCGCCGCGGTTGAGCTTGCCGAAGGAGCGCCCGCGCGCGCTGACGCCTGTGACGACGACGCCATCAACATCTTTCGGGATACCGAAGCGGCGGCGGATATCGTCATCGATGGCGGCAAGCTCGGCGCCGAGATCATTGCTGCTGGCCGGACCATCGGGGAGGGTGTTGGCCGGTGCGCTCTCTTCATCATCCTGCAATTCGCCGAGGGTCACCGAGATCGTGCGGGCCTTGCCATCGCGGATGATGGAGAGCGGCACGGTCTTGCCGATCGGCTCGTCGGAGATGAGGCGGGTCATTTCGCGCACGCTGGAAATGGCCTGTCCGTCGAAGGCGAGGACGAGATCGCCGACTTCGAGCTTGGCCTTGTCGGCCGGGCCGTCATCGGTGATGCGGGTGATGATGACACCGCCCTTGCCCTTGGCCTTGTAGGCCTTGACGAGGGCTTCGTCTGCATCCTGAACGTTCACGCCGAGCCATGAGCGGCGCACCTTGCCATGCTCGATCAGCTGCTGCGAGATGCGCTTCACGAGGTTGGACGGCACGGAGAAGCCGATGCCGACCGAGCCGCCGGTTGGCGAGATGATGGCTGTGTTCACGCCGACGACTTCGCCGCCGAGATTGAACAGGGGGCCGCCGGAGTTGCCCCGGTTGATGGCCGCGTCGGTCTGGATGAAGTCATCGGAGCGGCCGGAATTGAGATCGCGGTTGCGGGCCGAGATGATGCCGGCGGAGACCGAACCGCCAAAGCCGAACGGGTTGCCGATGGCGATGACCCAGTCGCCGACTTCGGCATGGTCGCTGTCGGCGAGATCCACGAAGGGCAGGGGCGTGTTGCTCTTGACCTTGAGCACGGCAATGTCGGTGTCGCGGTCGCGTCCGATCAGCGTGGCTTCAAGCACGCGGCCGTCAGAGAAATTGACCTCGATCTCGTCGGCATTGTCGATGACGTGATTGTTGGTGATGATGATGCCATCCGCGCTGATGACGAAGCCGGAGCCAAGCGAGCCCTGGCGCTGGAAGCCATCCTCGTCGCGGCCGAAGAATTCGTTGAAGCGCTCCATGGGCGACCCTTCGGGGAAGGTCGGCAGGCCGTTGGGCGCAATTGTCTGCTGGGTCGAGATGTTCACCACGGCGGGCATCAGGCGCTTTGACAGCTCGCGAAGGCTGCTCGGCTGCACTTTCTGGTCCACGCCTTCGACACGTTGCGACAGGCTTTGCTGAGCGAAAGCCGGCAGCCCGGAGGCAAGGATGAAACCAAGGGCGGCGAGTGCCGGAATGCGCATGTGAGAGGAGGCTCCTGAGGATCGGATGTTGCTCGTATCCTGAGCAGTATGGCGCTTTGCGCCCCTGTTGCAACAGGGTCAGATGCCTCTGACTGCAAAGACAACCAGAAGGGCGCCGAGCACGGCCGAGGCCAGACCGGCAAAGGCCACGTCACGGCTGGACATTTCAGACAGCCGTGCAGCCATGCGGCGCATGAAGTCGGGGGCGACCGCGTAGATCGCCCCCTCCAGAAAGAACCATAGACCGGCCGCAGCCAGTATCAGGTAAAGCTTGGACACGCGCCCCGTTTCCTAGCGGGAACCGCCATTGACGCGGGCGCTTTCGATGAACTCGTCACAGATGCCGAGGCTCTTGGGGGCCACGATGATCTGCGTGCCTTCCTGGATCGCCTTGTCACAGGCAATCAGGGCGCGCTGGAAGCGGAAGAATTCCGGGTCCTTGTTGTAGGCGTTGGCATAGACTTCAGTCGACTTGGCATCGCCTTCACCGCGGATTGTCTCGGCCTGCTCGCGGGCCTGGGCCTCGATAACCGTTTTCTCGCGGCTGGCCTGGGCGCGGATAAGGCGTGCCTTTTCCTCACCTTCGGCACGGATGCGCTGGGCTTCCTGCAGACGGGCCGATTGCATCCGGCTGTAGACGCCTTCGGCCACTTCGGTTGGCAGGTCAGCCTGGCGGATGCGGACGTCGACAATGTCGATGCCATCCTCGGTCAGCTGGGCGTTCACCCGCTCCCGGATACGGTCCATCAGCTGGGAGCGCTGGCCGGAAATGATTTCCGGCACCGGCACGTCGCCCAAGGCTTCGCGGATGTTCGAGTTGGTGATCTGTTGCAACTGGCGGGCGGCAGCCGTCTCGTTGCGGAAACGCTGGTAGAATTTCAGCGGATCCTTGATGCGCCAGCGGACGAAGGCATCGACCGTGAGGCGGCGCTGGTCGGAGGCCAGCACTTCGATATTCTCGATATCAAGGCCGATATTCTTCTTATCCAGCTTTTCGATCTGCTGGAACATCGGGATCTTGAAGTAGAGGCCTGCCTGGTCCTGGCCCGGCGCGTTGAACACCTGTTTGGGCTCGCCGACCTGCAGCATCAGGGCCTGTTCGTCCTGACGGACGACGAAGAATGAATTCATGAGCACCAGAAGTACGGCGCCCGCGATGATGATGGTTAGCCATCCAAAAGTACGCATTATTGCTGCCCTCCGTTCGTGGACCGCTGCGTTCGTTCCAGCGGCAGGTAGGGAACGGCGCCGGAGTCCTGATCCATGATCAGCTTGTCGGAGCGCTCCAGCACTTTTTCCATGGTTTCAAGATACATGCGCTCACGCGTGACGCGTGGGGCCTTGCGGTATTCCTCGTAGATCTGTTCGAAGCGTGAGGCCTCACCCTGTGCGTCGGCGAGGACCTGGTCGCGATAGGCTTCCGCTTCCTGCAGGATGCGCTGGGCGCTACCACGGGCTTGCGGCACGACTTCGTTGGCGAACTGGGTGGCCTGGTTGATATTGGTTTCGGCGTCCTGTTCGGCGACGTTCACGTCGTTGAAGGCCTCGATCACCTGTTTCGGTGGATCCGACCGGTCGATCGTGACGGCGAGGATTTCGATACCGGCGCGATAATCATCGAGCAGGGCCTGGATCTGTTTGCCGACTTCCGTCTGCACGACATCACGTTCGGTCGTGATCACGCCCTGGAGGCGCGTTTTGCCGACGACTTCACGCATGACCGATTCGGCGACCTGTTCGACGGCTTCCGAGGGGTTCTTGACGTTCAGGATGAAGTTTTCCGGGTGTTCGGAGTTGACCTTCCAGAAGACGGAAAACTGGATATCGACGATGTTTTCGTCCTGCGTGAGCATCAGGCTTTCTTCGAGATTGTTGCCGATCCGCGTTTCCTTACGGTTTTCGACCTCGACGAGAACATGTTCCTCGATAGGGGCAGGCAGGTGAAAGTGCAGGCCGGGCCCGAAATTGGTCTGCCATTTGCCGAAGCGGAAAACGGCCGCCTGCTGGGTCGGATCGACCATGACGACGCTTGTGGACAGCCAGCCAAGCAGGGCAATACCGACGAGGACGACAAAGCCGAGCGGGCCGAAATTCGGGCCTGTTCCGCCGCCGCCGCGACGGCGTCCACCGCCGCCACCATTGCCATTCGAGCGTTTTCGGAAGCGCTCCTGCATCCGTTTCATCTGTGCTTCGAGGTCGTTATTATTGCCCCCGCCGCCGCCAGGGCGCGTCCATGGCGAGCCACCATCCTTGGCAGGCTCGTCGTCGGATCCGCCGCCCCATGGGCCGCTGGATTTGTTCTTGTCATCCCAGGGCATAGCCCCTCCTGTTGGTTTCGTAGGCTTCTATATAGTGTCTTGCGTGATATGTGCATGCCTCAATCCGGGCTTCAAGGACGCAGGAGTCGCAGAAAGTGTTTGGTTCGAAGGAAAAATCCCGCCGGAAACTGGCCGGGCAGGTGCGCGACGCCCTTGGTGCGCCGGACTGGCTGGAGTCGGTCGACGTGGATGATTCGGGGCGTGCAATCCTCGTATTGCTTGCAGATCCGGCCGATCAGGCGGGCGCTGAGGCGCGCCGGATCGAGGCCGAAGGACGGGCGGAACTGGTGCCCGGCGTGCGGGCTGTAACCAGCATCCTGACCGCCCAGGTAACGGCACCTGCTCACAAGCATGTAAAGCTCGAACCGGCCCCTCGGAGGGTGTCCAAGGGGGCACGCCTGTCTGATGAGGCGATGCAGCAGGGCGCGCCGACGCAGGGTGGCAGTATACCCAGGATTGCCGGAATCGACCGGATTCTGGTTGTGGCGAGCGCCAAGGGCGGGGTGGGCAAGTCGACCGTTGCGGTCAATCTCGCTGCCGCCATGGCCAAGGCGGGCATGAAAGTCGGCCTGCTGGACGCAGATGTGTACGGGCCGTCGATCCCGACCATGCTGGGCATGCAGGACGCGCAGCCGGAGACGGCGGCGTCGAAGAAACTGGTGCCGGTTGAGGCGCACGGGATGAAGACGCTGTCGATCGGCTACCTGTCTGACCCGGATGCGCCAATGATCTGGCGCGGGCCGATCGTGATGTCGGCGATTGCGCAGATGCTGAATGATGCCGAATGGGGCGAGCTGGACGTGCTGGTGATCGATACACCGCCGGGCACGGGCGATGCGCAGCTGGCGATTGCCCAGCGCGTGCCGGTGACGGCCGCGATCATCGTGACGACACCGCAGGAAGTGGCGCTAGCCGATGTGCGGCGCGGGGCGGCGATGTTTACGAAAACGGCCGTGCCCGTGCTTGGCATTGTCGAGACGATGAGCTGGTTCGAGGACCCGGCGGGCAACCGCCATTACCTGATGGGCGAGGGCGGCGGCGCGGCCATGGCGACGACGCTGGGCCTGCCCCTGCTGGGGCAGATCCCGATGCTGCAGACAATCCGGGAAGGCGGCGATTCAGGCAAGCCGGCGGCACTGGGCGGCGGCGAACCGGGGCGCATTTTCCACGAACTGGCGCGCACCGTGGCCGTTGGCCTCGATACTCTGGAAACGAAGCCCGCCCCCGAAATCATCTTCGAGGACTAGGTTGCATGACGGCCGTATCAGCGGCCGCCATGTGATGTGGTCAAAAGCCGCTGGCCTCAGACCTGCGCAAAGCCACCATCGACGAACACTTCACCGCCCGTCATGAAGCTGCTGTCGTCGGAGGCGAGGAAGGCTGCAACCGCCCCCGTTTCCGACACCTCGCCGATGCGCCCAAGCGGCGTCGAGGCGCCCATCTCCCTCATGGCGTCTTCGCCCACCTCGGTGAAGGCGAGTTCCGTCGCAGTCGGGCCGGGCGAGAGAATGTTCACCCGGATGCCCGTGCCCTTGAGGTCCAGCGCCCAGCTGCGGGCGAGGTTGCGGATCGCCGCCTTGGACGCGCTGTAGATGCTGAAGGCGGGCGTGCCCATGACGCCGGTGGTTGAGCCGGTCAGGATGACCGAGCTGCCCTTGCGCAGCAGCGGCAGCGCCTTCTGAACGGTGAATACGGTGCCGCGCACATTGATGTTGAACGTCTTGTCGAAATGCTCCGGCGTGATGTCGCCGAGGGCCGCGACCTGGCCGGTGCCGGCATTGGCGAACAGCACGTCAACATGGCCCTTGCCGGCCTTCACGGTATCGAACAGCCGGTCGAGATCGGCGAGGTTCGAGATGTCGCCCCGCACGGCCTCGGCATTTCCAGCGCCGAGTTCGGCGACCGCTGCGTCGAGCTTATCCTGACGCCGGCCGAAGAGGTAGACGAACGCGCCTTCCTCAACGAAGCGCTTTGCGGCGCCGAAGCCGATGCCCGTGCCGCCACCGGTGACGACGGCGATTTTTCCTTCAAGTCTCTTCATCTCTAGAACTCCTCTTGCTGGTGAGGGCTCTAGCTATGAGGTGATAACCTATGGACAAGTATGCACCTTTTGGTAAGTACCCATAAATGTCGTTACAATCCACTGATACGCCCGTCTTCAGCTGTGGCCTTGATGCGTCGCTGCGCATTGTCGGCGGCAAATGGAAGCCGCTGATCCTGTACTTCCTGTGCGGGGGGCCGAGCCGGTATGGCGAACTGAAGCGAGCCGTTGCCGGCGTAAGCGACAAGATGCTGATCCAGCAGCTGAAAGAGCTGGAGGCGCACGGCATGGTTATCCGCAAGGACTATGGGGAAATACCGCCACGGGTGGAGTATTCCCTCAGCCCCATGGGCCGGAGCCTCGGCGATGCGTTGAAGCCCCTGTGTGTCTGGGGCGAACAGAACGCGGGAGAGATTGCCGCTGCGCTACGGCCCGGGAGCTGACAGCCTCAGGCGTTGAAGTTCAGCACGAGGCCGGGTTCCGGCCAGCGGCACTTGATGAGCTGGCCTGTGCTGGAGAGTGTCAGCCAGGCATCCTTCATGTCGTCGCCGCCAAAGGCGATATTGGTGACCAGCATGTCCGGAAAGGCGGTGTGGCTGAACTCGCCCTGCGGCGTGATCGTCGTGATGCCGCCATTGAGGATGGTGGCGACGCAGACATTGCCGGCAGCGGTCATCGCGAGACTGTCAAAGTATTGCAGGCCCGGCATCGTGGCGACGACGCGTCCGCCATTGAACGGGCTGGCCGGCTTGATCTCGCCGGGGGCGGCAAGGTCGAAGGCCCACATGCGGCCGGTCATCGTGTCGGCCATGAAGACGGTCTGCTCGTCCGGCGAGAGGCCGACGCCGTTCGGGCTGGAATAGTGGAAATCGAGCTCCTTGGCTTCCGAAGCGCCCCTGGCGAGGAAGTAGAGGCCGCCATAGTCGCGGTGGCGGGAATAGGATTTGCCATGGTCGGTGAAGTAGAGGTTGCCCGCCTTGTCGAAGACCAGGTCGTTCGGGCCCTTCAGCTTGTTGCCGCCGACGCTGTCGAGCACGCGTTCAACCTTGCCGGTGGAGAGATCGATACGCTCGATGCGGCCGCCGGAATAGTCGTCCGCCGCGTTGCCGGGGATCAGCAGGCCTTCGACATGGGACCATTGGAAGCCGCCATTGTTGCAGCACCAGAGGGCGCCGTCCGGCCCGATGGCGAGGCCGTTGGGGCCACCGCCGGGCGTTGCCACGACCTCTGACTTGCCCTTGCCCCAGTGCCGGGAGATCTGGCCCTTCTGGATTTCAACGACAATGACGGAGCCGTCTGACATGACGACCGGGCCTTCCGGAAAGCCGAGACCATCGGCGACGAGTTCGAAATCCATGCGTGTTCCTCCTTGTTTTGGAGGGACACTAGGCCTGGCATTAAGGGGCCGCAACGCCTGACGCAGGGGAGCACAACCGGCGGGCGGCTGATCGTTCTCTGGTTATTCTGGGGTCAGGAATCGGTGTCGGCGTGGCTTGCGGCGTGGACCCGCTCAAGCTTGCGGATCGTATAGGCAAAATCATTGCCGTTAGTGGCCTCGAAATGCTCGGCCGTATGTTCGTGCCATTCATCGTCGGCGAGTTCGGGGAAATAGGCGTCGCCGTGGGGATAGGATTCGACGTCGGTCAGGTAGATGCGGTCGGCGAGCGGCATGGCCAGCTTGTAGATCGCCTCGCCGCCGATCACGAAGGCTTCCCGGCGGCCATCGCGCGCGGCCACGGCCTTGGCGGCACTCATCGCCGCGATAAAGTTGGAATAGACGCGCGCGCCAGGGGCATCATAGGTCCAGTCGCGCGTCATCACGATATTCTCGCGGCCGGGCAGGGGGCGCTTGGGCAGGCTTTCCCAGGTCTTGCGGCCCATGATGATCGGGTTGCCCATCGTGATGCGCTTGAAGAACATCATGTCGCCCTTGAGGCGCCATGGGAGTTCGCCAGCGACGCCGATGACGCCATTCCGGCCACGGGCAACAATCAGGCTAAGTTTCACGTCATTCTGCATGGATGAAGTAAGCAACTTTCAGCTTTTTCGTTGACGAGGCGCTTTTTTGCCTCGCCTTGTTAAGCATGTGAGACACATTCTTTTGGGGTGTAATCAACCGGATTTGTCAGATATCCGTCACGAAACGCAGTTGCAGGGGCATGGCGTGCTGAATTCCTTTCTCTCGATAATTACCAACGGCAATACAGGACAGGCGCTTCCGGTTTTGGTTGCGCTCGGCCTCACCTTTGCGGCGATCTACATGCTCAAAGGGCGCGCCTGGGCGCTTATGTATGTCGCTTTGATACCTTTCCTGAACTGGTCGTTCGGCGTGATTCCGGAGTTCGAGATTCTGGCCAAGAGCGCCAGCTGGCCGCATGGCCTGTCGCTGCACCCGATGACAATCGTGACAGGCATGGTGTTCGTTGTACGCGACTTCGTGCAACGGGAAATGGGCCACCGGGTGCTGGCCGTGATGGCGATGGCTGTGGCCTGGTCGTTCTTCTATGCTTGGCCGGTGATCGCACTGGCCAGTGGCATTGCCTTCGCTGTGTCTGAAGGCGTCGACTGGCTGATGTTCACGTTTACAAAATACCGGCTGTCGACGCGCATCCTGTTGTCGAGCGCACTGGCGGCGCCGGTCGACACGACCGTGTTCCTGTATGGCGCGGACCTCGCCAAGCAGCTTAACTTCAACGGAGCGATCCTTCATGGCCCGGTCACCCTGCCGATCGTTCGTTTCTTCTGGGATCAGTCCTGGATCATCCCGCTGCCCGACGGGAATACGTTCCATATTGCGAACTGGGTTGTCTTCGTGATCGGCAAGATGGTGGGCGCGGTTGCCGTGTCCATGATCATGCGGCGGCGGGAAAACCTCGGCCTGGTAGACCCGGCCGAGGCTTGAGGCATTAGCTTGGGTCTTTTTCCAGAAGGCCGAACCGGGCTTTCATGCCTGCCAGGCCTGCGCCGACCAGCGGAGCGAGCAGGAACAGCCAGAGCTGCGACATCGCATGCCCGCCTACGAACAGGGCCGGGCCGAAGCTGCGCGCCGGATTGACCGAAACGCCAGTGACCTGAATGCCGACAATGTGGATGGCTGTCAGTGTCAGGCCGATCGACAGGCCCGCCATCGGTGTGGGTGCCGCCAGGTTGGTCGATCCGAGGATGACGATCAGGAAGAGGAATGTGGCGACCACTTCAAAGATGATGGCGGCCATCAGGCTATACTCGCCGAGATAACCCGTTCCCCAGCCGTTCTGTCCGAGGCCGTTGATGGCCACGTCATAGCCGTTCTGGCCGCTGGCGATGAGTAAGAGGATGCCGGCACCGATTGTGGCGCCAATGAATTGGGCGAGCCAGTAGGTGAGCATGGTCTTGCCGTCCATGCGGCCTGCGACGAAGGCGCCGAAGCTGACGGCCGGGTTTACGTGGCAGCCGGAGATATGGCCGATGCCGTAGGCCATGGCCACGATGGCGAGCCCAAAGGCGAAGGCGATGCCGAGTTGCCCGACCTGGTCGCCGGCCAGGACGGCCGATCCGCAACCAAACAGGACTAGAGTCAGGGTGCCGATGAGTTCGGCTGCAAAGACTTTCATGATTTCCCTCCCAGGAATGAGGCGGCCCCACGCCGCCTGCCGGTGAATTTGATGCAGTTTCCCATTTTGGGCAATTGACATGCATTGTGCGGCCGCTAATAAAGTGAGACGTTATCTTATAACATCCAATGCAGGTTTCCTCCCCCATGAAATACCTTTTTGCTGCAGTGGCGACGGCGCCACTTCTTGCCGGCATGGCGCACGCCCAGGCCGAAGACGAAGTTCGCATCGAACAACCCGTTATCGTGACCCTGCCGGGGCCCCAGCGCACGGCGGGGGAAATGGTCAGCAATGTTGCCGCACTGGACCGCAAGGCCCTGGTCGAGGACATGTCATCGACGCTGGGCGATACGCTGGACCGCCAGCCGGGCGTGGCGTCTACCTCGTTCGGGCAGGGGGCGAGCCGCCCCGTGCTGCGCGGACTTGGCGCCGAGCGCGTACAGGTACTGACGAACGGTATTGGCGTGATCGACGTATCGGCGGCGAGCCCTGACCACCAGGTGGCCGCGGACGGGATTGACGCGGTGAAGGTGGAGATCCTGCGCGGGCCGGCGGCGCTGGTCTATGGCGGGCAGGCGATTGGCGGCGTGGTCAATGTGATCGACGGCCTGATCATGGAAGACCTGCCCAAGCGTCCCCTCGCGGGCGAGGCCTATGCGGCGAGCAATAGCGTGAACGATGGCACCGAGGCGGGGGGACGCGTGCAGGGCGTGCTGGGGCCGCTTGTGGGCACCCTGACGGCCTCGACGCGCGACTTTGGCAATTATGACATTCCTTCCCCGGCACAATCGGATCGCCTGCGCGCCGAAAATGGTGAACCCGCAGGACCTGACGGCGAGCTGCCAAACTCTTTCGTGCAAACCAATTCCGTCGCCGGTGGGCTGTCCTGGGTAGGCGAGAAAGGCTTCCTTGGCGGCGCGGTGCGTCAGCAGTCTTCGCAGTACGGCCTGCCGCTGGAAGAGACGGCTTTTATCGACCTGAAACAGACGCGTTATGACATGCGCGGCGGCCTCAATGTGGATAATGGCTTTTTCACCGATATCACGGCGTCGGCCTCGGTTGCCGATTATGAGCATACGGAGTTTGAGGCCCCCGGCGAACCGGGCACAATCTTCAAGACCGATGGCTTTGAGGGCCGGATCGAGGCGGGCCACGTCCTCGGTCCGCTTCAGGGCGAGTTCGGTATCCAGTATGCGGACAGTTCACTTGATGCGATTGGCGATGAGGCCTTTATCACGCCGACGGACACGAAGAGCGTCGGCGTCTTCCTCTATGAGAGTCATGACTTTGAGAGCGGCCTCGGCATCGAAGGCGGCCTGCGCGGAGAACAGGTCGATCTCGACAATGAAGGCGCAGGCAAGGTGAGCTTTGACCTCGTCAGCGGTTCCGCGGGTGTGCACAAGCACTGGGATTCCGGCTGGTTCCTTGGCACGCAGGTGTCGTGGGCCGAGCGGGCACCGAACCAGAGCGAACTGTTCGCAGACGGTCCGCACCTGGCGACAGAGCAATATGAAGTAGGCGATGCGACACTCGGCAAGGAACGCGGGCTGAACTTCGAAGGCACCGCGCGCTGGGAGAACGACGCGATGAGCTTCGGCGCGAACCTGTTCCTGACGGATTTCTCGGATTTCATCTATCTCGCTGCAACGGGCGCAGAACTGGATGACCTGCCGGTCTTCGAATTCCGCCAGCAGGACGCCCAGTTCACGGGCGGCGAACTGTTTGCCAATTACCAGCTGCTGGATGGCCCGCTGACAGCGGACTGGAAGTTCGATGCCGGGCTCGATTTCGTGAAGGCGGAATTCGATGACGGATCGGACGTGCCCTATGTGCCGCCGGTGACGTTGAATGCCGGCGCTGAAGCCGACTGGGGCGCACTGGCCCTTGGCGCGAAGCTGACCTGGGCGGGTGACCAGGATTCGCCGGGTGTCGGCCAATTGGCGACGGATGGCTATGTGACCGCTGACCTGCATGCCGATCTCGACATTGCCCGTTACGGCTTTGGGCGGACCGGAACGAAACTCTTCCTTGAAGCGCGCAATGTGAGCGACGAGGAAGTGCGCATGGCAACTTCCGTGCTGAAGGACAGCGTGCCGCAGCCGGGCCGGAATATACGCGCAGGCATCCGCTACCTGTTCTAGGGGCGGCTATTCGCAGCCAATGCCGTCATTGTCCCGGTCGAGGTGGGCGCCGTAACCCGGCTCTCCCCTCCGGACCGGGGCAGCGCCGGCGGCGCGGGCCTCGGTACAGTTGCGATAGGCGCCTGACACGGTGGGGGTGCCGCGCAGGGCGTTCGGTGCGGCTGGCGTGGCCGGACGCGGTGTAGGGCGAGCGGGAGCCGGGGCTGAGGTACGATGGCAGTGATAATCGCCGGTCTTGCGGTTGGTGTGGCAGCCCTCGGCGTTGAGCCCGCCGCCATGGGCGAAGGCGGCCAGGGGCCAGGCGACCGCCAGAATGAGGATGGCAAAGGCTTTACGCATGAAGTCAGGTCTCCAGCCCTCAAGCATGGACCTGTCTGGTTAAACGGCCTCTATTTAAACCCGGCCACTTTGCGCGAAACTGAGCCGATCAGACGGCGACAGGCGCCTTGATGTGGGCGTGGGGCGTGTAGTTCTCGACCTTGAAGTCCTCATATTCCCAGCCGAACAGGTCGGTCTTGTCCGGATTGAGCGTAATCGAGGGGAGAGGGCGCGGCTCGCGGCTGAGCTGCAGTTTCGCCTGCTCGACATGGTTGAGATAGAGGTGGGCGTCGCCGAACGTGTGCACGAATTCGCCGGCCTCAAGCCCGGTTGCCCGGGCCATCATGAGGGTTAACAGCGCATAGGATGCAATGTTAAACGGCACGCCGAGGAAAATGTCGGCCGAACGCTGGTAAAGCTGGCAGTTCAGCTTGCCGTCCATGACATTGAACTGGAACAGGCAATGGCACGGCGGCAGGGCCATTTCGTTCACATCAGCCGGGTTCCAGGCAGATACGATCAGGCGGCGCGAGTTCGGATTGGTGCGGATTTCGTCGAGCACCCACTGGATCTGGTCGATCACGCGGCCATCCGGCGCGGCCCAGCTGCGCCACTGCTTGCCATAGACAGGGCCGAGGTCGCCATTGGCGTCTGCCCAGTCGTCCCAGATGGAAACGCCGTTATCTTTCAAGTACTTGATGTTCGTGTCGCCCTTCAGGAACCAGAGCAATTCCACGATGATCGATCGCAGGTGAAGCTTCTTTGTGGTGACCATCGGGAAGCCGTCTGCGAGATCAAAGCGCATCTGGCGGCCGAACACGGCGCGCGTGCCGGTGCCTGTCCGGTCAGCCCGCTCGAAGCCGTTCTCCAGAATGTCTGACAACAGGTCGAGATACTGTTTCATGCGGGCCTCGCGTGCGATTCGTTGGTTAAAAGTCTTAACACAAACTTGCTTCGGGTGACCAACATTAGGGCGTCCAGAGAACCAAATTGAATGAATATTATGAAATATAGGGTCTTGTATCTGAGACGAAACCAGGACGGGGGAGATACGACAGTGAAAACAGGATATTTTAATCGCCTGATCAGTCATTGGCGCGCCGAGACACGCGGCAATATCGCGATTATTTTCGCCCTGTCCATCATTCCGATCCTTTCCATCGTCGGCGTTGCAATCGACACGCAGATGACGATGACGCAGAAGAACAAGGTTCAGGCCGTTATCGACAATGCCGTGATTTACGGCTCGCGTTCGATGCAGTCGGGCAAGTCCCGCGCCGAGGTGACAAAGGAAGTGAACACCTATGTCGCCGCGCTGCTGAAACAGCAGGACGGTAATCTGTCCTGTACAGGTGTGGCGATCGAGTATGTTGAGGGCAAGCAGGACATCAACGCCACAATCCTCTGCTCCCAGCCAACGACGCTCTCGAACCTGTTTGGCCAGACCAAGATGGACTTCCGGGTCCGTTCCGGTTCGACCTACGGTATCGGCAAGCTGGAAGTGGCCTTTGTCTTCGACGTGTCGGGCTCAATGCGCAACAATGGCAAGATGTCGGACCTCAAGATCGCCGCACGCGATGCTGTCGACACGTTGATGCCGGCCGATTCCAACCTAGCGAACCCTGATGATGTGCGTATTGCCATGACCACCTATGACACGATGGTCAATGCGGGCAGCTATTTCACGGCCGTCACGGGAAAGAACAAGAAACGCACGGAATCCGTGACAACCCTTCAATGGCAGCAAGTGTGCGTAGACTTCTACAGAAGTGGAAAATGCAAGAATAATGGCTATGAATGGCAGCAGGTGGAGGTGACGGATTCCGTCTCTGTCAACAATACCTGCGTTCAAGAACGTGTGGGTGCGCAGGCCTTCACGGATGCTGCTCCTGGCAAAAATGCGTGGCTGGAATCAGGTGGCGCAGAATATGACTACTGGGGTAGGTTGGTCGCGCGTAGTTGCAACAGCATTGGCCCGTTGCCGCTCACCAATAACAAGAATGCCCTGACTGGCTATATCAACAATCTGGACGATTATGGCTCAACAGCAGGCCATATGGGGGTGGCATGGGGCTGGTACCTGCTCGCCCCGACCTGGAGTTCCGTCTGGCCGGTGGCGTCAAAGCCGCTGCCCTATGATGAGCCGGACGCCGCCAAGGCCATGATAATGATGACCGACGGTGAGTTCAACGAGGCCTTTGCACCAGGTCAGGGCAACTCTTTCGACCAGGCGAAGAAACAATGCGACGCGGTCAAGGAAAAGGGCATCGTGATCTACACGGTGGCATTCCAGGCGCCGAAGGCCGGCAAGGATATCCTGAGCTATTGTGCGAGCTCGGCCAATTTCGCGTTCACGCCGGATAATGGCCAGGAATTGCAGGACGCCTACAAGATGATCGCCCAGTCGATTTCCGACCTGCGCATCACCTACTAGCGGTCAGCCTGATTCACATCGAGAGGTCACAGGGCTGGTTAACGCCGCCTTGCGCGGACCTCTCGAAAAGGCCTTCTTTCCCTAACACGCCGAAAATCAATATCAGTCATAATGACAGGTGGGAGCAGTCAGAATGGCTGTGGATGAGGCGCTAATCATGTCGATCAATTCAGAACGTCAACCGGATAGTTTTGTGCGCGACGCGCGCGGCAATGTGGCCATTATCGCGGCCTTGACGATCATCCCGATCCTCTGCGTCGCCGGCATCGCCATCGATGTGCAGATGACGATTACGCAAAAGAACAAGATCCAGGCCGTTATCGACAGTGCCGTTATTGCGGGCTCCAAGGCCATGCAGGCCGGACAGTCGGAAGACGAAATCCGTCTCATGGTGAAAAACTATGTCGCCGCACTTGTGAACGTGCAGGATAATGGTCTGACCTGTGGTACGCCGGAGCTGGTCTTTACCGAAGGCACGGAGGATATCGACGCCGGGATCGACTGCTCGCAGAAGACGACGCTGTCGCAGCTGATGCATCGCGACACGCTGGATTTCCACGTTTCCTCCAGCACGACCTATGGCGTTGGCAATGTCGACGTCGCGTTCATTTTCGATGTGTCTGGCTCGATGAACTCGAACAACCGGCTGGAAAATCTGAAGGCTTCCGCGAAGACGGCTTTTGATGAACTGCTGCCGGATGACCGGGAACTGGATGGTACGGTTCGCATTGCGCTGACGACATACAATTCCAATGTGAATGCCGGGGATTATTTCGATAAGGTGACGCGCAAGATTACGCTGGGCACGGATTCGTCCTCAGGTTCCAGTTCGGCAAAGTCCCGCTATGATGCCTATAACAACCGTGTCCTGATCGATCAGGCTACAGGCAAGCGCTTTTTCTACTACGAGCAAGCAACTTGCAGCAACTATTGTGGCTACACCAGCAGTTGGACAATCACACCCAAGCGCCGGTGGTTCGAAACCAATATTGGTGACAATACATGTGTCTCTGAGCGTGTGGGTGTGAACGCATTCACCGATGCGGCCGGCGGGACAGGCGCTGACAATTCCATGATTGCGGGCAATCCGCAGTGGAACTGGAATGCGAGTGTGAACAGTAAAAGTAACGGCTCCTATGAAGTGGAGTATGGCGGCGCCAACTCGTCCAGTGGCGCGTTCAATCCGACCCCTGCGCAATGCCAGGACTCGTCGCCCCTGCCGCTGACGGAAAACAAGGCGAAACTCAAGGAATATGTTGATGCCCTCCATGCGGGCGGCGGCACCGCTGGCCACCTCGGCATTGCCTGGGGCTGGTACCTGATTTCCCCAAGCTGGAATTCGATCTGGCCAACGGCCTCACACCCGTGGTCATGGGAAGAGCCTGATACGGCAAAGGCCATCATCCTGATGACGGATGGTGAGTTCAACCAGACACACCCTTCCATCAGCAAGAGCTCGATCGAGCTGGCCATGGAATTCTGCGATGCGATGAAGGAAGAGCCCTACAAAGTGCAGATCTATACTGTCGGGTTTCAGGTGCCGAGCAGCGCGGCCAAGACGCCAAGCGGGGCAACCATCCTGGACTATTGCGCGACCGATGCAGGCCACTCCTTCACGCCCAATAATGGCGAAGAGCTGACGGATGCCTACAGGGCCATCGCCCAATCGATTTCGGACCTGCGCATCACACGCTAGCCAGCCGCACAGGCGTGCGATCCATACAGGGGGCGCCGACCATGACAGCCAGATTATTCAAGCAATGGGGCGCGTCGCGCCGGGGGAATGTGGCCATCATGGCGGCGATGTTCATTCCAGCCGTCCTGGCGGTGGGCGGCATTGCCGTGGATTTCCAGTATACGGTACGCCAGAAGAGCAAGGTCCAGTATGCCCTCGACTCCGCCGTACTGGCGGGCGCCCTGTCGCGTCAGGCCGGGAAAAGCGAAGAAGCCGTGGCGGCCGACGTGCGCGCCTATGCGGAGGCCTTGATCGGCCGACAGGGGGGGCGGATTTCATGCGTGCCTGTCAATGTCACTTTCAATCCGGACAATGAGGACATCACCGGCGCGATCCGGTGCGATCAGCCGACTTTCATTTCAAACCTTATCGGCTTCGAGAAAATGACCTTTCCGGCCTCGTCGACTTCGACCTATGCGATTGGCAATGCCGATGTGGCCTTCGTGTTCGACGTGTCGGGTTCTATGAACAGCTACAATCGGCTGAGCCTGCTCAAGTCTGCTGCTGAAGTGGCATTTGACGAATTGTTGCCCGATGAAAAGCCCCGCAACGGGAAAGTGAGGCTGGCCATTGCGACTTATAACAATGCGGTCAATGCTGGCGACTATCTGAACGCGGTGACAAGGGCGCAGACGCTGTCGGCGGATGCCAGCAACGCGGCGGCACGTAGTGCCTATGACACCTATAATGGTGCCCGCATGATCGATGCTGCGACCGGCAAACGATTTTTCTACTATGAGCGCGAACAGTGCCCGGACGGAAATTGCAATGGCAACTGGGACGCGGCACGTCGGGCGTACGAAGATGCCTCCATCGCCGACACATGCGTCTATGAGCGGACCGGCGGTGATGCAGCAACGGATGCGGCGCCCGGTTCCGGCAAATGGATCGGAGCGGGCAATCCGCGCTGGAACTGGTGGGCCGGCAATTCCAACAAGCGGGACGGCCAGTCGCGGATCGAGGATCAGGCGGGCAACTCGTCGCGCGGTGCCTATGACATGAGCTTTGCCGATTGTCGGGCTTCCGGTCCTGTTCCGCTGACGGAGGACAAGGCCGCCCTGAAGGCGCATGTGCAGTCGCTCACGGCCAATGGCGGCACCGCCGGCCATATCGGCCTTGCCTGGGGCTGGTACCTGGTCTCGCCGAAATGGGATTCAATTTGGCCTGAGGCGTCCAAGCCGCTCGACTATGACACCAAGCACAACATGAAAGCCGTCATCCTGATGACTGACGGTGACTTCAATTCCTATCATCCGACGGCCACCAAGAACTCGTTCCGCCAGGCGCAGGACCTGTGCGACCAGATGAAGGCAGAGCCAGCCAAGATAGAGGTCTATACGGTCGGCTTCCAGGTGCCGAGCAATGTGCAGAAGACGGGGGATGGCCGCACCATTCTCGAATATTGCGCCACCAGCCCGGCCTATGCCTTCAATGCGTCAAATGGCGAGGAACTGGCCGCCGCCTATCGCTCCATCGCGCAGTCGATTTCGGAACTGCGCATCAAGCAGTAGGCGCGTCGAGCGGATAGGACATGGCCACATCGCACCGGTCATAGCGCTGGCCATATGTGGCGAGCATTCCGGCGTCATGTTCGAAGCCAAGCTTTTCGTAGAGGTGGATGGCCGCGGCGCACTTGCGGTTGGTAAGCAGGTAGAGGCTGTTCATCTCCATGGTGCGCGCCCGTTCCAGGGCCTTTGCGAGCAGGAACTCGCCTGACTTGCGGCCGCGGGCCGATTTCAGGACGCCCATTTTCGTCAGTTCGAAATGACCGTCCTTGACCGGCATCAGCGCACAGGTGCCCACAATGCCGAGGCCGCCGGTGGACACGAAAAGGATCGTGCCGCCCTTGTCGATGATCAGCTCCTTCGGGTTGGACAGGATGGCGATGTCATTCGGCTCGAGCGTGAACATGTCCGAAATCCACTCGGCATTGATGTCGTAGAAGGCGCCCGCGAGGTCGTCTGAATATTCGATAAGAGCGTGTCCGGACGTCGCGCGCTCAGACAGGGACTTGGCGTCGAGCGCGGCTTCGATTCGGGTGATCTGGTCGAGCAGGCTGGCATCGGGGCCAGCGGCCATTTCTGCGGCCGCCCGGGCGACATGGGGCCAGACATCGCGCTTCATGCGGGCGACGGCGGCTGTCCCGGCCTCGGTCAGGGAAATCGTTTTCTGGCGGCGGTCTGTCTCGGAAACCGTGGTTTCGGCGAGGCCCATATCGACAAGGCCAACCAGGCTTCTTGTGACGGCTGGCTGGCTGACCCCCAGAGCGCTGACGGCCTCAGTGACGGTTAACGGCCCATAGCGATCAAGCGCGGCGAGCAGGGGAAAATGGCTTGGCTGGGTAATGAAGCAGTTCTGCTCGAAAATCTGGGTAGCCTCGGCCTGCAGGCGTTCAGCGAGCCGTTTCAGGCGGCTGCCCAAAGCGAGATAACCGAGGTCCTGCAATATGTCTGGCATTGTTGTCTCCGCACTATACATAACATGTTATGTATAGGTGGCGGCCTGTCAATATGCCTGAGAGCAAATTCAGACGTTTGGCGCAAAGGCCTTTCATCCGGGCGACAGGTGACCTATATAAATATTGTCTTCGGACTATGGCGATAAACGCGCGTGTAATAAGCGGTTCGGACCCGGGGGCGGTACCCGGCGACTCCACCACAAGCAGGCTCAGGCATACTTCGCCTGTTTCTGACGGGGTCGAAATAGGATCGACGGACGTGTAAAGACGAGGCCTTCGC
>NZ_AWFG01000042.1 GCF_000682695.1 Hyphomonas chukchiensis
CTGTTGCTCTATCCTGCTGAGCTACGGGACCATCCGGGCGAGGCTATACGGCATGCCGGGGCGAGTTTGAAGCCTTTAGGGATTGTTTTCGCGGGGCTGAGGCTCCGGCACCAGCAGCGACGCGTTCGCCCCGGCCGTATCAGAATAAAGATCTCGGGCGCGGCGCTGTACCGGACGCCGGTGATGGCACGTAGCTATGTTTACCATGACAAACCGGAGATTTCGCCTCCGCTTAACCTGGAGACCGTGGTCCGCGATTAGGCGCAGGCATTCACAAACGCCTGCGTTTGGCCGATACAGGGACAGTCAGACCACCGGGAGACGACGCACATGCTGGGCATTTATATCCTGATCGGGCTGGGCCTTGTCGTGCTGCTGGCGCTCATCCTGATCTATAACGGACTGGTTCAGAAGCGGCAGATGGTGCGCAATGGCTGGGCCGATGTGGACGTGCAGTTGAAGCGGCGGTCGGACCTGATCCCGCGCCTGATCGAGACGGTCAGGGGCTATGCCGCGCACGAGAACACGCTGTTCCAGGAAGTGGTGACGAAACGCGGCGCAGCGCTGGCGGCAGGCGACGATCCGGTCGCGCGGGGGACGGCGGAGTCGGCCCTGTCGCAGCCCGTGGCACGGCTGGTGGCGGTGGCCGAGGCCTATCCGGACCTGAAAGCGAACCAGAACTTCCTCGACCTGCAGAAGGAGCTGGTCGACACCGAGAACAAAATCGAGATGGCGCGGCGCTTCTTCAATGGCGCGGTGCGCGAGCTGAACATTGCGGTGGAGAGTTTCCCGGCGAACCTGATAGCCGGGCCGTTCGGATTCCAGCAGAGCCCGTTCTTCGAAATCGAGACAGCCGACCGGGCGCTCCCAAGCGTCGACTTCCGGGGCGCATGATGGGCATACGCAGTCTGATCCTTGGCCTGATGGCCGCCCTCCTGTCGCTGAGCGCGATGGCGGAGGAGCGGATAAACCGGTTCGATGTGGCGATCGACGTTGAGCGCGACGGCGACATCGTGGTCAGCGAGACGCTGAACGTGACAGCCGAGGGCTACCAGATCCAGCGCGGCATCTTCCGGCTGCTGCCACGCTATTATGAGGATGATGGCGCGAAGCTACCCTATGCCTACAAGATATTGAGCGTGACGCGGGACGGGGCGCGCGAACCGTATGAGACCTCAAGTGAGGGCAATGCGATGCAGGTGCGCATCGGGGACGCAGATGTCTATCTCGAAAATGGGGCGCATACGTATGAGATCCGCTACCGGGTGAAGAACCAGGTGCGTTATTTTGCGGACATGGATGAAGTCTACTGGAATGCCACGGGCAATTACTGGGACTTTCCGATCGATGCGGCAAACGTGACGATCACTTTCCCTGAAGGCGCGCAGGTGAAGGAACACGCCGCCTATACGGGCGCATCAGGCGACGCAGGCTCTGACTATACCTATCGCGACGAGGGCAATGTGCAGGGCTTTGCGACGACCGGGACGTTGCAGCCCGGCCAGGGCCTGACGGTGGCTGTCGGCATCGAGAAGGGGCTGATCGACCCGCCCTCGAGCGCAGACGAGACGCGGCGCTGGTGGCAACGCAATGGCTCGCTGGCCATCCTGATTGCGTCCCTGCTGGGCGTGTTCTGGTTTTCCTGGCGCAACTTCAACCGTGTCGGGCGCGACCCTGTAAAAGGGCCCGTCTTCCCGCACTATGCGCCGCCGGAAGGCTATTCGCCGGCGGCCGTGCATTACATCTATAATCGTGGCCTGTCGGGCCACAGGGCGCTGATTGCGACGCTGATGAACCTCGCCGTGAAGGGGCATCTCATCATCGAGGCGGGCAAGTCAAAGCTGACCACGCTGACCCTGACGGAGAGCCGCCAGAAGCCGCACCCGATAGCGCCGGAAGACCTGAACCTGGAGGCCGATCTTTTCAGCCAGCGGACGACCCGCAGCTTCGGAAACGTATCCGACCCGAGCTTCACCAAGGCCTATACAAAATTCACCTCGGCGCTGAGCCGGAAATATGGCGACAAGTATTTCCGCTGGAACATCGGATACACGGTGATTGCCATCCTGCTGAGCGGCGGCGCCATCGTGTTCGCGGTGCTGCAGGCGACACAATGGTCGTGGTGGCATACGGCGCTGATTGCCGGGATCATCGCGCTCAATGGCTGGTTCATGTACCTGATGCCAGCACCGACAAAGCTGGGCCAGAACGTGCGTACGGAGATCGAGGGCTTCAAGCTGTACATGGAGACGGCCGAGAAGCTGCAGCTGAATGCTGTCGAGGTGGGCAGCGAAGCGCCGCCACCAATGACAACCGAGCGTTACGAGACCTTCCTGCCGTATGCGATTGCGCTGGACGTGGAGAAGCCGTGGACGAAGCATTTCGAGAGGCTGATGCCGGAAGCGGCGAAGGCCTATAATCCGGCCTGGACCAATATGGCCGCGAACGGCTTCAGCGATGTGGGCCATATGACGAGCGGCATGGTGAGCTCGATCAGCTCGGGCGTTACCAGCTCAATGCCGCAAAGCTCCGGCTCGTCAGGCTCCGGCGGGGGCGGCTTCTCCGGGGGCGGTGGCGGCGGCGGGGGTGGCGGCGGCTGGTAGCCGCCTCACACGTTCGGGATGAGGCCTGAGTCTTCCGGATCGCCGACAATACGCACGAGGGCCTTGCGCAATTTGCCGAGCGCCTGATGCTCTATCTGGCGGACACGCTCCTTGGAAATGCCAAGCTCGATGCCGAGGGCTTCCAGCGTGACGGACTCGTCGCAGAGGCGGCGCTGCAGGATGATATGCGTCTCGCGCTCGTTCAGGGCCTTGAGAGCATCGGCGATCCATTCCTTGCGGCGTGTGGAATCGCGATTGGTCATGACCTGGTCTTCCGGAATGGCGGAATCGTCAGCGATCAAATCCTGCCATTCGCCGTCACCATCGGCGACCATCGGTGCGTTCAGCGACCGGTCGCTGGCCGAAAGGCGCGAGGCCATGGATTCGACATCGCGGACCGGCACGCCAAGATGTTCGGAAATCCACGACGTGTTCTCTTTCGTCATCACGCCATCGCCTGTGTCATCGATCTGGGCGCGCAGGCGGCGGAGATTGAAGAAGAGGGATTTCTGGGCCGAGGTCGTGCCGGTGCGCACGATGGACCAGTTGCGCAGGACATAGTCCTGGATCGAGGAGCGGATCCACCAGCTGGCATAAGTGGAGAAGCGCACTTCGCGGGAGGGCTCGAACCGGGCGGCGGCCATCATCAGGCCGACATTCCCTTCGGAGACCAGGTCGGACATGGGCAGGCCATAATGGCGGAAGCGCGTGGCCATCGAGATGACGAGGCGCATATAGGCTGTGGTGAGTTCGTGGAGGGCGGCTTCGTCTTCCTGCTCGCGCCAGCGGCGGGCGAGGTCCAGCTCGTGCTGCTGTTCGAGCATGGGCGCCTTCATGGCGGTGCGGACAAAGGCCCGGTCGGCGGGTCCGTTCGAGTCGTATGCGCTTGCCATGGTTCAGACACTCCCGAAATGATCCGGACAATTCCGATTTGTATTTCGTTTACGCATTACGGCCCTGATCGGATCAGCGCGCGGCGCGATTTTCGACGGGGGGCACAGCCGCTTGACCCTGATGGGGCCCCGGGCGTAGGTTTGACATGAGAACAATAGCGGAACGAATGGTCCCGGCGCATGGCAGACGGACAGAACCTGACGACTGAAATACGGCTGCCGGCTTCGCGGGCGGGCGAGATTGCGCGCGGGACGCTGCGGTTGCTGGCGGGGCTTGGCTATCATGGCGTGACCGAGATGACGCTGGCGAACAATCGCCGGGCGGACATTGCCGCCGTGGGCCCGGCGGGCGAGATTGCCATCGTGGAGATCAAGTCGTCGGTCGCCGATTTCCGCTCTGATGCCAAATGGCAGGACTATATGCCCTTCTGCGACCGGTTCTATTTTGCCGTGATGGCGGATTTTCCGCAGGAACTGATCCCGGAAGACGTGGGCCTGATCGTAGCCGATGGGTTTGGCGGGGCGGTGATCCGCGAGGCGCCTGTGGACAAGCTGGCGGGGGCGCGGCGCAAGGCCGTGACGCTGCGATTTGCCCGGCTGGCGGCGTGCCGGTTGCAGATGGTCAATGATGCGGGCTGGACGGACCGCCAAGTCTCGCTTACCTGACGCCGCTCATGAGCCACGCCTATCCCCTTGCCCGCAATGTGACCGAAGCCCTGGACCCGGCGGCCCGGGGCGCGCGCACGCGCACCGAAGCCGAAAAGCTGGCGGGCGGCCTGGTCGTGGAGTCGCTGCACACCGAATGGCTGAGCGTGAGCGAGGAAGAGGCCGCGGCCAAGATGGCGGGCACGGCGGACGCCCTGACGCATGGCTTCCTGCAGCGCTATGAGGACGACAAGGGCGCGCCGGTTCTGGCGGTGAGCTATTGGCGGCTGGTCGATCCGGCCAAGGCGAAGAAGGCTGCAAAGCCGAAAAAGCCTGCGCCGGTGGCAGAGCCCAAGGCCGACGAGGCCGATCATACGGATGATCTCTATTTCCGCTCCGGCCGGACCAAGCCCGGCCGCCGGAAGCGCTTTGTCGACCCGAACCAGCTGGACCTGTTCGAGCCGAACGAGGGCTGACCCTTTCGCCTGCACGTGCGGCGCCCGGTGAGGCGCTTTGGGGGTGGGGTCCGGATTTTCAGGATTTTAGGAAGGGTCAGGTGTCCGGGATGGACATGTGGATTCCGTATTCCCGGCGAAGGCCGGGGTCTCGTGCGGCGGGTGACTTTGCTTCAATGGCCTGAGGTCCCGGCATGCGCCGGGAACACGCAGACTCTGGATCACTCAGCGCGAGCGTCAGCCTTGCCGCGACGGGGGCATTTATTGTGTTTGGACGGGGCGCGCGGGGATCATCGCCTATTGCGCGGATATGGATATTGCCTCGGCGGTCGGTGTCGATCAGCAGGGCGCGGCCCGTTTCCTTGCGCCAGCGGGTGATGATCCGCAGCTGCCACCAGAGCCAGGGCCAGTAGAGCACCCTAACGTGCCGGTAGAGGGAGATGTATTCGGGCTCCATGGCCGCCATTATAGGCCCGGGCCGGACGCTGTCGGACAATTCGGGCGGGATGGCCCGTAGTGACTGGGAACGGGGTGGGGAGAGACGCTTCGCGCCGCCCCTGCCTCATGGTGAAGGCTTGCGCCGGGCGCGTAATCGGGCTGGGGTGGGGCATGGATACCGCCCCTGCCCCCGCCGATACGCTGCCGCCTCCCTCACCGAAATATCTCACCAATCGCGAGCTTTATGTTCTGGCGGGCGCGACGGCGGTCGTGGTGGCCAATGCCTATTATATCCACCCGATCATCTCGCTGGTGGCGGACGGCTTCGGCATCAGCCATGCGATGATCGGCATGGTGCCGGCCTTCAACCAGGTCGCGCTGGCGCTGGGCATATTGCTGCTGCTGCCGCTGGGCGACTGGTTCAGCAACCGGCGGCTGGTGTCGGTGCTGGTGGCAGCGCAGTGCGCGTCGGTGGCCGTGATGGCCTTTGCGCCGCATTATGGCCTGTTCGTGCTGGGCTCGACCGTGCTCGGCTTCTTCACCATCGCGCCCTACCTGCTGCCGGCCTATGTGTCGAAACGCGTGGCGCCGGGCGACCTTGGACGGGCGACGGGCATTATCACGACGGGTATTGTGGGCGGCATTCTTGTCGCGCGCGCGGGGGCGGGCGTGGTGGCGGAGTATTTCGGCTGGCGGACGGTCTATTTCATTGCTGCAAGCCTCATGCTGGCCGTGACCTTCCTGTTGCCGCGCATCATGGAACCGCGCGAGGCGGGCAATGATCGCCAGGCCGGGCAGAATTATTGGCGCCTGATCCTCTCGATTGGCGGGATCGTGCGGGACTTTCCGGAAATCCTGCTGTCGGGCGCGATACAGGCGCTGGGCTTTGGCGTGTTCCTGGCGGTGTGGATGGGGCTTGGCCTGCACCTGACCAGTCCGGAAATGGGCTATGGCGTGGACGTTGTCGGCTATCTCGCCGTGCTCGGCGTGGTGAACCTCTACACGACACCGCGCTTTGGCGCCTGGGCCGACAGGATCGGGCCGCGGCGCGCGCGGCTGGCGCTCTCGGGAACGCAGCTCGTGGGCGTGGCGATGCTGTTCTTCATGGGGCACAGTATCTGGCTGTTGATGATCCCGATCATAATGATGAATGTCGGCGGGCCGGCACTGGACGTGTGCAACCGGATGACCTTCCTGAACCGCGCACCGGACATCCGCACCCGTTTGATGACCGTTTACATCGTCATCATGTTCCTCGGCGGCGGCGCGGGCAGCTGGGCCGGGACGGCGGTGTATGACGCGGCGGGCTGGCACGGCACGGCGCTGCTGGCGCTCGCCATGTCGGTGACCATGTTCGGTCTTTGCCTGTGGAGCTTCCGGTGGACAGACAAGACGCAAGCCGCCTGACGCCGCTGGCCGAGGCGCTGCTGGCGCTGGCGGAGGCCGAAGTGGCGCGCGGGGCGCGGGTGATCTTTGTGGCCGGGCCTCAGGGCGTGGGCAAGTCGACGGCGATGGCGGCGATGACTTCGGCCATACCGGGATCGGTCGCGCTTGGGCTCGATGCTTTCTACCTGACGCGGAACGAGCGCATGGCGCTGGCGCGGGACGTTCATCCGCTGTTTGAGACGCGCGGGCCGCCGGGGACGCATGATGTGGCGCTGCTGAGGGACACGCTTGCGCGCCTCAAGGCATCAGGCGCGGAGGAACGGATCCCCGTGCCTGCGTTCGACAAGGCGGAGGATGAGCGGCGGCCTGAGGCGGAGTGGCCGGTTCTGGCGGGGGCGCCGCGCGTGATTTTCGTGGAAGGGTGGATGATGGGCGTCGCAGCGGACCTGTCCGCGCCTGAGGCCGCCCCGCTGAATGCGGTGGAGGCGGAGGATGAGGCCGGTGCGTGGCGCGCGTATCAGGAAGCGCAGCTCGCCGGGCCGTACCAGCGCCTCTGGGACATGGCCGACGCGTTTCTCTATATCGACGCGCCGGGCTTTGACACGGTTCTGGGCTGGCGGATGCAGCAGGAGGAGACGACGCTGGGCGTGGCGCCGGGCGGCCTGCCCCCGGCGCGGCAGGCATGGGTTTCCCGTTTCATCCTGCACTACCAGCGCCTGACCGAGCGTCTGTTGGCGGGTGAGCGGCGGCCGGGGCTGTCAGTGGCAGTGGACAGGTTTAGGCAGCCGAAATGAGGCATCAGCCTTGCGCCGTCGGACGGATGACAATGCTGCCGACATCGACATCCGCCGGCTGACCGATGGCGAAAGCGATGCCGCGGGCGATGGCATCCGGCGACATGCCGATGTCGCCCAATCGGCGTTCAATCCCTTCGCGGACAGCGTCCTCCGTGATCGAGTCGCCGAAGTTCGTGGACGTCATGCCCGGAGAAATCTCGGTAACACGCAGGTGTGGACCGGCTTCCTGGCGCAGGACCTCGG
Organism: Hyphomonas chukchiensis; assembly: GCF_000682695.1. Taxonomy (GTDB): domain Bacteria; phylum Pseudomonadota; class Alphaproteobacteria; order Caulobacterales; family Hyphomonadaceae; genus Hyphomonas; species Hyphomonas chukchiensis. The sequence goes on from NZ_AWFG01000042.1 coordinate 7,461, forward strand.
TAATCGTGCGGACGGCATTCTTGGTGCCAGCATAGACGCCCATGGTCGGTACAAGCTGGAGGCCCGCCGTGGAGACAACGTGAACGAAGTGGCCCGCGCCCTGCCGCCGGAAAATGGGCAATGCAGCCGCAATGCCATACAGGACGCCCTTGATGTTGATGTCGATCATGGCGTCCCAGTCGTCGACGCGCAGGGCATCGAACTTCGAAATGGGCCCGATGCCAGCATTGCTGACCCAGACATCGAGCCGGCCGAAGCGCTTGAGAGCGAGATCGGCGAGGGCTTGGACATCCGCGCGCCGACGGACATCGGTCGGCCGAAAGACTGCCTCATGACCAGCCGCCGAAATCTCCGCCGCGAGGTCTGCCAGCGGTTCCTCCCGCCGGGCGCCCAGGACGACCTTTGCCCCGGCCTCCGTCAGCCGGAGGGCGGTTGCCCGCCCGATTCCGCTGCTCGCACCCGTTATCACGATTATCTTGCCCTCGATATTCATGTCGTGTCTCCTTTGAGGAAGATATGGGTCGACAGAGTGGGATGTGATATGTTCAATTCCCCATGAATTCGTCGCAAACGTCCATGAATGCCGATCCCCTCTCCGAAGTTCTGGAGTTGGCCGGTGCACGATCCTTGAGCCTTACGCGCCTCGAGGCAGCAGGAGACTGGGCCCTCGCTTTCCGCGCCAAGACGCGGCTCAAGTTCGTGGCGCTGTTGCGCGGCAACTGCTGGATCTGCATTCCCGGACGAGCCGCGCTGTTGCTGAAACCCGGCGACACATTCCTGCTCGGCAATACGTCCTATATGGTCGCGAGTGACCCTGGCCGGACGCCAACGGATGGCGAGGCCCTTTACCGAGCAGCGGAGGACGGGTCTGTACGTCTCGGCGGGGAAGATACGCTGATGCTGGGGGGGACCGCAGAGTTTGCCGTCGATGTCCTCGCGCTCCTGGAAAGCAGTTTGCCGGACTTCATGCTGGTCACGGCTCAAGCGCCCATGGCGGCCATCCTGCGAGACACGCTGGCCCTGCTTGACCTTGAGATGTCACAAGCCCAGGCAGGCCGGTCACTGGTCTGCGGGCGGCTGGCTGACGTCCTACTGGTGCAGGTGCTGAGAGCCTGTCTCTCGGACAGGGACGGCGAGGCGGCTGGCTGGATAGGGGCGCTGGCCGATCCTCAAATCGGGCGGGCGCTCCAGGCGATGCATGCCGATGTCGGACGTGACTGGACCGTAGCAGACCTTGCATCTCATGCCGGCATGTCGCGATCCGTGTTCGCTCGGGATTTTCGCAAGCGGGCAGGTCAGCCACCGCTTACCTATCTGCGGCGCTGGCGGATGACGCTGGCGCGGCGGGCATTACGGTCCGGGCACAGCCCGGTCGGACCGCTGGCGGCGCGTCTCGGCTATGCGTCCGAAAGCGCCTTCGGCCACGCCTACAAGAAGACGTTCGGTTACGCGCCCACGCATGACCGCCTCCCGAAGCAGGACGACCCAGACTAGACCCGCGCCTTGACGGCTTCTGCGACGGCTTCGGCGGTGATGCCGAAGTGTTTGTAGAGGTCCTTGTAGGGGCCGCTTGCGCCGAAGCTGTCCATGCCGACGAAGCCGCCGTCACGACCGATCCAGCGATCCCAGCCGAAGCGGACGCCGGCCTCGACCGCCACTTTCGGCGTGTCGCCGCCCAGCGTGTCGGACTGGTATTTCGCGTCCTGTGCTTCGAAAAGCTCCATGCAGGGCATCGAGACGACGCGCGTTTTCACGCCGTCCTTCGCGAGCTGTTCCTGCGCGGCGAGCGCGATTTCGACTTCCGAGCCGGTGGCGATGATGACGGCCTGGGCCTTGCCCTTGCAGTCTGACAGGACATAGCCGCCTTTGGCGCAGAGGTTTTCCTCTGTGTGCGTTGTACGTGCAGGCTTCAGGCCCTGACGCGTGAGGGCGAGCGTGGCCGGGCCTTCCGCGTTTTCGAGGGCGAGCTCCCAGCATTCGGCGGTTTCGACGCCGTCGGCCGGGCGGAAGACATGCATGTTCGGCATGGCGCGGAGGCTGGCGACATGTTCGACCGGCTGGTGTGTCGGGCCGTCTTCGCCGAGGCCGATGGAATCATGCGTCATGACGTGGATGACGCGCGCACCCATCAGGGCGCCGAGGCGGATGGCCGGGCGGCTGTAATCCGCGAACACAAGGAACGTGCCCGAATAAGGAATGATGCCGCCATGCAGCGACATGCCGTTCATCGCGGCGGCCATGCCGTGCTCACGCACGCCATAATGGATGTAGCGGCCGCCCCAATTGTCAGGCGTGAGGGACGGTGTGTGCGAGGTGAGCGTATTGTTCGAGCCGGTGAGATCGGCCGAGCCGCCAATCATTTCCGGCACGAGACCGGTGATGACTTCGAGCGCGTCGCCGCTCCACTGACGGGTGGCTTTCGACTGGCCGCCATCGACGACGGCCTTCTTGTGCTTGACCAGCGCCTTGCCGAGATTCTTGGGCAGGCGGCCGGCAATGGCGGCGTTGAACTCGCCCTTTTTCGGGGAGGCGGCGAGGCGTTTCTTCCAGTCGGCGCGGGCCTCCTTGCTGCGCTCGCCGGCTTTTTTCCAGGCGTCCTCGATGGCGGCAGGCACTTCGAACGGCGCGTGGGGCCATTTCAGGCTCTCACGGATGCCGGCGATTTCGTCTGCACCATAGGGGCCGCCATGGGCCTTGCCTGTGCCGGCGAGCTTTGGCGCGCCGAAGCCGATGATCGTCTTGACCGCGAGGAAGACAGGCTTCTTCTGGGTCTGGGCCCATTTGAGGGCGGCGGTGACGTCTTTCTCGTCATGGCCGTCGACCTTGCGGGTGACCCAGCCGGAGGCCTCGAAGCGGGCGCACTGGTCTGTATTGTCCGAGAGGTCGGTGCTGCCGTCGATGGTGACATGGTTGTCGTCGAAGAGGACGATGAGGCGGTTGAGCTGCAGGTGGCCGGCCAGCGTGATCGCTTCCTGGGAGACGCCTTCCATGAGGCAGCCGTCACCGGCGATGACATAGGTCTTGTGGTCGACAAGCTCGTCGCCGAAGCGGGCATTGAGGTGGCGTTCGGCAATGGCCATGCCGACAGCGGTGGCGATGCCCTGGCCGAGCGGGCCGGTGGTCGTCTCGACGCCATCGGTGACGAAATTCTCCGGGTGGCCGGGCGTGTTGGAGCCGATCTGGCGGAAATTGCGGATATCGTCGCGGCTGACCGATTTGTAACCGGTCAGGTGGAGCAGCGAATAGATGAGCATCGAGCCGTGGCCCGCGGAGAGCACGAAACGGTCGCGGTCGGCCCATTTGGGGTCTGTCGGGTCATATTTCAGGAATTTGCGGAAGAGCACCGTCGCTGCATCGGCCATGCCCAGCGGCAGGCCAACGTGGCCCGACTTGGCCGCTTCTACTGCATCCATCGACAGGGCGCGGACGGCATTTGCCATATCCCGGTTCGTAACAGCCATTCTGCTATCTCCAAAAAAATCTTCGCGTGTCGTAGGCCAGACTCCCGCCCCAACGTCAAGCCGCTTGGCGGATGGCAGCAATGCCGTTACTTCATTGAGGAAATGAGTGACCTTGACCCATCTGCCCGCCGCCTCGATGCGGCCCTGAAGCGCCTTGAGGGCGCGCTCGACTCGCTCATGTCGCGAACGGGCGACCCGGCCGTGACCCGCGCAGAGCTGGCGGCACTGGTGGAAGACCGTGCCCGTATGGCCGAAGAGCTGGATGCGTCACTCGCCCGTGAGGAGGAATTGCAGGCCCTCGCCGACGAGGCCAGCGAGGCGCTGGGCGCCGCCATCGAAGAGGTGCGCGCGGCGCTGGGCAATGGCGATTTGGCCGGTGGAACCTCTGAGGAAAGCCCGGAATAGATGGCGAAAGCGGACATCTCCCTGCGCGGAAAGGCCTATGCGATCGCCTGCGCCCCCGGCCAGGAAACCCGCATCCAGATGCTGGCAGAGCAGCTGAATGCGCGCGTGAACCAGATTGCAGGCGCGGTGGGCGACATTGGCGAGGAGCGCTTGCTGCTGATCACGGCGCTGGCCCTGCTGGACGAGCTGGACGCCGCGCGCCGGGCCGTGCCGGGCAATTCGGAGGCCGAAGCGAAACTGGCCAAAGTGCTGAGCGATGCGGCCGCGCGGATCGAGGCGCTGGCGGCGCGGGTTGAAGGCAGCCACTGAGAAAAGCCAGGTCCCGCGACCCTTTGCGCATGGCCGAGCAGGCTCCAAGCGCCCATATTGAAGGCTGACACAGCCGGAAAGGCAGACCCAGATGCAAACCTTCCTGTCGATTGCTTTCTATATTGCCATCGCGGCGCTTGTGATCGTGCTCTTCCTCGGAATCGCCAATCTCGCGCGCACGGACGTCAATCAGGCGAGCCGTTCGAACAAGCTGATGCGGCTGCGCATCTTCGTGCAGGCCATCGTGATTGCCATTCTCGTGGCGCTTGGCGCGCTGGCGGGCGCGTTCAAGATCGGCTTCTAGGAGGCCGTCATGGTCAAGCTCGACAAGATTTACACCAAGACCGGCGACAAGGGCAAAACCCGCCTTTCGACCGGCGAGCCGCTGGACAAGTGGGACCCGCGCGTTGCGGCCTATGGCACAGTGGACGAGGTGAACGCGGCGCTGGGCGTTGCGGCGCTGCATGCCGAGGGCGAAACCTTGGCGGCCCTCCGGCGCGTGCAGAACGACCTGTTCGATCTTGGCGCAGACCTCGCGACGCCGGACCGGGGCACGAAGCTGGAATGGACGCCGCTGCGGATTATCGAGTCGCAGGTGAAGCGGCTTGAGGCCGAGATTGACGCGATGAACGTGAACCTCGCGCCGCTGGACAGTTTCATCCTGCCGGGCGGCAGCCCGCTTGCGGCGCAGCTGCATGTGGCGCGCACACTCTGCCGGCGGGCCGAGCGGATGATTGCGGAACTGTTCGCGATGGAAGACGAAGTGGTGAGCCCCGAAGCGCTCGCCTATACCAACCGCCTGTCGGACTGGCTGTTCGTCATCGGCCGCGTGGCGAACAATAATGGCGCAGATGACATCAAATGGGTGCCGGGGGCGAACCGGTAGGAGAGCGCGTAAGCACACGCAATCATCTTGTCTGCTTTCGGCGTCGAAGCGGGCTATACTGAACCGCGACAGCTAAAAGCCTCATTCGCCCTTTAGACAGTCATCAGCACCCTTAATGCCAAAAAGGGTATTTTCAGTTTGAATTACGAAATCGTCGGGCGCATCGCACTTTTGCCTACTATAGGGCACTTCTCCGCTAGAGAGATTAAATACGTCACCATCCAAGGAGCTTACCGTTATCTGCAATGCGTTTATCAAAACCGTGCATTGAAATTTACCGCCTGTGTTTCCGGTGGATGGGTTGTATGTGTTCGACCCATATTTCCAGCAAATTTGGGTTCGTGCCTCACCTGATAGCGGTGTGCCATGTTCGCCAATATCGCGTTCTTCAACCTTCCACTCTGAAGGAAGTGCAATATCGTTACCCCCGTACCATAGCCATGATCGAGTTTCGTTCTCATAATAGGTTACTTGAAATTTATGGTCTGGGTCGAAGCTCAGATATGTTGTCCCGACTTTCGGGTACTCTGGATAAGTCTCTCGTAGGGCTGCAGCTCGCCCCTCGAATTCTTGGTACAATTTTTCAAAATCTTGAGCGGGGAAGTCAGAACCGACTCCAGAAGTAGCGCAACCATTTACCACCAATACAGCAATCAAAGACGAGCAAAAATTCTTAAAAACCACGCTATTTCCACCTTGCTGCTCACTGGAGATTCGAGACCGTCGAATATCCATCAGTCTTCTACGTCTACTGCGATCTACGCCACTCAGCTCAATACAGCCACTTCTATTCCTTCAACGCGCCTTTCTTCGTCTGTGAAGAGCCAAGCGCTACCCGCAATGTGTCGGATGCTCGTCTTGTGTAGCTTTTCTAACAAGAGCATGAATGCTCTGCTCCCAACAAACTGGA
>NZ_AWFG01000043.1 GCF_000682695.1 Hyphomonas chukchiensis
TCCGACCTTCCGGGGCAGGTCATCGCGCAGGTGACAAGCCCGGTTTATGACACCGTCACTGGAGAGAGCGTTCTCGTGCCTCAGGGCGCGAGGCTCATTGGCCGCTATGACAGCGTCATCGCGTTCGGTCAGTCACGGGCGCTCCTCGTCTGGAGCCGGATCGTCATGCCGGATGGATCGTCGATCCGCATCGACAATCTCGCCGGCGTCGATGCCCGTGGCTATGCCGGCCTCGAAGACAAAGTCGACTATCATTCCTGGAAGCTGTTGCAGGGCGTCGCGCTCTCCACCTTGCTCGGCGTGGGATCAGAACTCGCGAGCGATGATGAGGGCGACATTGCCCGCGCGCTTCGCCGCTCCGCACAGACGGGCGCGAATGAGGCGGGCCAGGAAATCGTGCGTCGCAATCTCGACGTCCAACCCTCGATCACGATCCGGCCTGGCTGGCGGCTCGCAGTGCTCGTCAACAAGGATATCGTTCTGAAACCCTATCAAGGAGGCAATCAGCCATGAGTGAAGTCAGTCTGAAAATTGGGCCGCTTCCGGACCGGACACCGCAGAAACTGTCGATCAGTCTCGAGCCACCTCTGGCTGCGGACCTCGAAGCGTATTCTCGGATCCATGCTGCCACCTACGGAGCTGAGGCATCGGTGGCTGTGCTGGTTCCTCTGATGCTTGAAGCTTTCCTTTCAAGCGATCCTGGCTTTCGTAAGGCCATGAAGACTCAAACCTACCGGTGATGTCGAGCAATGGCCCGGACGCAGATACCTCCCCATCTTAAAACCTGTGAAATCAAGCGCCGTCTCAAAACGCTGATCGCTGCAGCGAAAGATACAGGATTTGATGTGTGCGGCGTTCGGCTAATGCCTGACGGCGAAATTACGCTTCTGGACAAGGCCTCTCTCAGGCTCGAAACTGATTCGGAGGCGAAATGGCTAGGGAGCTGAGCATGTCCATCAAGGGACTTCATGTAATTGCGAAGAAGCTCGCGACTGGTCAGACCCGATACTATTATTATGCGTTTCGAGGTGGGCCCAAATTTTGGACGAGTGAAGGATCCAGATTGGACGGAGCCGGCAAGCGATTGCCTCCAGAATTCATCCAGGCCTATTCAGAGGTGATGGAGGATGAGAGAGCGCCGGTCGCAGATTCGTTCGCTATGGCGGTCATGCTTTATCGGAAGAAGTCTCCCGCATTCAGAAAGATGAAGACAAAAGGGCAAACTGCCAGGATCAAGTACCTCGACAAGTGGTTGGAAATGCCCCTGAAGGCGGGCCAGCCAGCTGCGAACGCACCGCTTTCGGTTTTCGATAGCAGACGCATTATCAAGTTTATCACCTCCCACCGCGATCGTGTTTGGGGTCACTCTCCGAGCGCTGCTGATGAGGCCGTCCTGGCTCTGTCGGCCTTCCTGACCTGGTGCAAAAAGGACGGGCGGCTGGACTGGAACCGAGCGCATGGCATCGAACCGCTTTACGAGCGGCCGACGGAAGCGCGTATTTGGTCTCTGGAAGAGCAGGCAAAGTTTCTCGAAACCGCGTCAGCTCATTTGGCATGGGCGTTCAAACTGGCTCTTCACACTGGACTTCGCCGTGAAGACCTTACCCGCTTGCCACTTTCGGCGATCACGAAGCAGCATCTGATCATTCCTACGGGCAAGAGCCGTGGCCGCAACACTGCACTTATCCCCATCACGCCTCCGCTCCGGTCGTTGCTTGATGAAATCGATGCGGCGCGCGCCAAACTCGCGACTGCGCCCCTCACGATTCTTTTCTCCAGCAAGGGCAAGCCTTGGACTGCAGAAGGGTTCGGCACGAGCTTTGATCGCCATCGCAGCCGTATGGGACTTGGCCCGGAAAACGATGGACCAACCATCCACGACATGCGCAAGACATGCGCGACGAATATGGTCATCCTTCAGCACCTCTACCCGGCTCTGATATCAGATCAGGTTCTGACTGATTTGTTTGGCTGGACGCCGGGCACGCTCGCGAAAATGAAGCGGATTTACGTGTCAGATGCAGCTGTTATTGAAGCGATGACGACTTCGATCTAGTAGCCAGGTCTCGTAAAGGCTGCCACCTGCATAGGCAAGAAATCGCTTAGTGCTGATTTGCACCAATTTGGTGATTTTCTTTACACGTTAGCTGGACATGTAAAGAAAATTGCGTTTCTTTGACACATCATGTCGAAATTACCAGATTCCTCGTACAAATTGCCAGACCTTCCGCCACCCGTCGAGATCGAGACGATACCGGTGCTGAAGGCACTTGCACGCGCCAACAGGGCACTGGCGGAATTGAAGGGCGCAGCCAAAGCCATCCCCAACCAGGGTATCTTGATCGACACGCTGGCCTTGCAGGAGGCCAAGGCAAGTTCTGAAATTGAAAACATCGTCACCACTCAAGATGAACTGTTCCAAGCAGACTTGTTCCCGGAAGGACCTGGCTCAGCCGCAGCAAAAGAGGTCGCGCTCTATCGTGATGCCCTGAGACTTGGATTTGACCAGCTACGCAAGACGCAAGGTTTGATCACCAACCGCATCATCATCGACATGTTCCGTTTGTTGAAGGGGCGAGACGATGGCTTCAGAACGCAGGCCGGAACAGAGCTGAAGAATGATCGCACAGGCGAAACCGTCTATGTGCCACCACAGGGCCCGCGTGAGATTGAAGCCCTTATGGCTGGACTCGAAGTCTTCATCAACGATGATGACGCCTGCGATCTGGACCCGCTCATCAAAATGGCGATCATTCACCATCAATTTGAGAGCATCCACCCGTTCCCGGATGGCAATGGCCGGATCGGGCGTATCCTCAATGTACTTTATCTGACGCGCACGGGCCTGCTCGACATTCCCATTCTCTATCTCAGCCGGCACATCACAGGTACGAAAAACGACTATTATCAATTGCTGCAGGCCGTGCGAGACGACGGCGCCTGGGAAGATTGGGTACTCTACATTCTGGAAGCGGTGGCAGAGACATCTCAGACTACCCTACAGCTGATCGAAGGTTTGCGCGCCCAGATGGCGGACTACAAGAAACGGATGCGAGCAGAGCTCGGCAAGATCTACAGTCAGGACTTGTTGAACAACCTCTTCCGCCACCCTTACACGCGCATCGATTACGTGATGAACGACCTGCATGTCAGCCGACCTACCGCCACCAAGTATCTCGACCAGCTAGCCGAAGCGGGCTTCGTGACCAAGCATCAGGCCGGCCGGAACAATTACTATATCAACGAACCACTTCTCGCATTGTTCATGCGTGTATCCGACGGTGGTGGACGGCAAGAAGCGAAGTAATCCAGCAACTGCTAAGCCGGGACCGCTTCACTGATTAAGTCCTCACCGATCTGTTCGACTGGACACCCAAGACATGCATAAAAAATCAAGCGCGCACACACGTTCGACGCGACCGTTCTGGGCGCAAGAGCGCCACATTTTAAGGACGGAACAAGAACAGAACCTGTAAACTATGCTGTAAACTGTTCTCTGATGTTCTTTTTTCCACAGGCTAGTGCCTTGTTTTTATGGTGGGCGGTAACGGGCTCGAACCGCTGACCCTCTCGGTGTAAACGAGATGCTCTACCAACTGAGCTAACCGCCCTATTCCATCGCGGCTTTTGCGGATTCCTGAGGCAAAAAGCAAGAGAGCGCATGTGAAAAACACGCGCTCCCTGCATTTGGAAGATCAGGCTGCCAGTTCGGCGATGGCCTCGACAACTGACGTGTGGCCCTGTGCCATTTCAAAGGTCTTGCCCTCAATCCCGGCCTGCCAGACGGACGCTGAAAGCACGGCCGCCACGTCATCACGCGTCACCTGGCCATCCCGGTCGACATGGTCTGCAAGCGTGACAAAGCCCTTGCCGTCATCATTGCTGAGGCTGATCGGCCGGACGATGACATAGGGCATGTCGGATTTCTTCAGGTGGGCGTCCGCATCGTGCTTGGCCTCCAGATAGTGGCGGATGCCGTCGGAGCCCTGCGAAGGATCGTCGGCACCAACGGAGCTAAGCATGACGAAGCGGCCAATCCCGGCCTTTGCCGCCGCGTCGATCAGCGCAATCGCGCCGTCGCGGTCCACCTTGTCCGTCATGTCCTTGCCTGTATCGCCGCCGGAACCGGCCGCGAAGACAACCGCATCCACGTCGCGCACGACATCGTCCTTCAGGTCGGTCAGGTCGGCCATGCGAAGTTCACAGCCCGCAGGAAGTACGCTCGTATCGGAACTCTCCCGCGCCATGGCGACCGGTACGTGGCCTGCATCGGTCAGTTTATGCACAAGGCGTGCGCCTGTATTGCCTGTTGCGCCAGCTACGAGAATTCTCATGTCGTGTCTCCTGTCAGTTTTATGTCCTGACAGACCAATGGGCGCAGCCGGGCAACGTTCCCCGTCGCACGCAGGCACAAAAAAAGCGGCCGCATCAAGGATGCGGCCGCTTTCTGCTTATGTATCAGTCCTTAGTGAGGACGAACGGTATCCGAACTGGAAGCCGGCTGGCCGGAAAGGCTCGCCTGCAGGGCAGCCTCGTCAGCTTCGGACCAGACAATCGGGCTCAGGGGCTCGCTGAGGGCGAGTTCCAGAACTTCGTTGATGTCCGACACGGGGATGATCCGCAGGCCGGTCTTCACATTGTCCGGGATCTCCTCGAGATCCTTCTCGTTCTCTTCCGGGATCAGCACCGTCTTGATGCCGCCGCGCAGCGCCGCCAGGAGTTTCTCCTTCAGGCCGCCAATCGGCAACACGCGACCGCGCAGCGAAATCTCGCCCGTCATCGCGACCTCACGGTTCACCGGAATGCCGGTGAGCAGCGAGACGATGGCCGTTGTCATGGCCGCGCCGGCACTCGGCCCATCCTTCGGCGTCGCGCCATCCGGCACGTGCACGTGGATGTCGTTCGTGCTGAACACGGTCGGCTTGATGCCGAGGACAACCGAGCGGGACCGCACCAGCGAGCTGGCCGCCTGGATCGATTCCTTCATGACGTCGCGCAGGTTACCCGTGACCTTCATGTTGCCACGCCCCGGCATCTTGACCGCCTCGATGGTGAGGAGGTCGCCGCCGGATTCCGTCCAGGCAAGGCCGGTGACAGCGCCGATCTGATCGGTCTCGTCGGCAAGGCCATAACGGAACTTCTTCACGCCGGCATATTCGGCGAGATTGTCCCGCGTGATCGTCAACGACGTCAGCGATTCGTCTGTTGCCAGCTTGCGCACGACCTTGCGGGCCAGCCGCGCGATCTCACGCTTGAGCGAACGCACACCGGCCTCACGGGTATAGTACCTTGCAAGGTCGCGAACGGCTTCGTCGGTGACGATCCATTCGTCGGCTTTCAGGCCGTGATCCTCGCGCACCTGAGGGATCAGGTGGCGCTTGGTGATCTCGACCTTCTCGTCCTCGGTGTAACCGGCGATCCGGATGATCTCCATGCGGTCCAGCAGGGGCTGGGGCATGTTGAGCGAGTTCGCCGTAGTGACAAACATCACATCCGAAAGGTCATAGTCGACTTCGAGATAGTGGTCGTTGAACGTGGCGTTCTGTTCCGGGTCGAGCACTTCGAGCAGGGCCGAGGCAGGATCGCCACGATGGTCCATGCCCATCTTGTCGATCTCATCCAGCAGGAAGAGCGGGTTCCCCGTCTTCGCCTTTTTCAGCGACTGCACGATCCGGCCCGGCATCGAGCCGATATAGGTACGGCGGTGACCGCGGATCTCGGACTCGTCACGCACGCCGCCCAGTGACACGCGCACAAAGTCGCGGCCCGTGGCTTCGGCGATGGACTTGCCAAGCGAGGTCTTGCCGACGCCGGGAGGGCCGACGAGGCAGAGGATGGGGCCTTTAAGCTTGCCGGTACGCTTCTGCACGGCAAGGTATTCGAGGATCCGTTCCTTGACCTTCTCGAGACCGTAATGGTCGTCATCGAGTTGCTTCTCGGCCTTCACAAGGTCCGTCTGGATATCCTTGCGCTTGCCCCATGGCAGGGACAGCAGCCAGTCGAGATAATTGCGCACGACAGTGGATTCCGCCGACATGGGCGACATCTGGCGCAGTTTCTTGACTTCGGCTTCAGCCTTGGCGCGGGCTTCCTCGGTGAACGGCGTGTCGGCAATTTTTTGCTCGAGTTCGGCCACTTCGTCGCGTTCACCGCCGTCGCCGCCCTGCTCGCCCAGCTCGCGCTGGATCGCCTTCATCTGCTCATTGAGATAATACTCGCGCTGGGTCTTCTCCATCTGCCGCTTGACGCGGTTTTTGATCTTCCGCTCCATTTGCAGCATGCCCATCTCGCCTTCCATCAGGGCGAACACCTTCTCGAGGCGGTCCTTGATGTCTGACAGTTCGAGCAGTTCCTGCTTGTCGGAAATCTTCACCGACAATTGCGAGGCAACGGCGTCAGCCAGTTTGCCAGGCTCAGTGAGCTGGCTGATCGTGGTGACGGATTCCGGCGGGATCTTGCGGTTCAGTTTGACGTAATTCTCGAACTGCTCCTGCACGGCGCGCATCAGCGCCTGGACATCGCCGCCGTCTGTGTCGGCTTCAGGAATGGTTTCAACTTCAGCTTCGAAATAGTCGCCACGATCATGCAGCGCATTGAGGCGCGCACGGGTCTGGCCCTCGACGAGCACCTTCACGGTGCCATCAGGCAGTTTCAGAAGCTGGAGGATGGTGGCAATCGTGCCGATCGGGTGCACGTCATCGGCGCCCGGATCGTCGATCGCGGCGTCGCGCTGGGCTACCAGCATGATTTCATTATCACCCTCATCGATCATCTCGAGGGCACGAACGGACTTGTCCCGGCCCACGAAAAGCGGTGCGACCATGTCCGGAAACACAACGATGTCCCGAAGCGGCAACACCGGAAGGTTCTTGAGTCTTGGCATTTGAATGCCTCCTTGGAATTCGGGCCCCGCTTGGCGGCGACCCCTCTGTGCACCCTGCCCGTCAATCATGACGAGAGTCGGGCGGATAGCTAAGATGTGGATCGCAAGGGCCGGTGCTTCAAGCCGAAGAATGCGCAAGAATCTGGGGAATTGAAAAACCGCCTGAAATCAAGGCATCGCGGCGCGCCAGGCCTTGGCGCTACTGGTTTCCTTCTTCTGGTGGGCCATAAAGGCTTTCAGGACGCCCAGTTTCGGATCTGTCGGCTTGCCGGCGCCGAGCAGCCTGATCTGTTCATAATACCAGCCCATGGCGCCAAAACCGTTAAGCGCCTGGATCAGCTTGATGGGGGAATTCGGGCCGAAAATGCCCGGCCCGATGCGTAATTGTGACTCCCATTTGGTGGCGTCAGCCTCACCCGACAAGAGCTTCAGCGGCGTCGCCGGATCAACACAGAGCGGGCGGCCGAGGCCGATCAGGTCAGCTTCATGCGCCTCAAGCGCCGCATTCATGGCTGATCGCGTGCGGAAGCCGCCGGTGACCATGAGGGGCATTCCTGCCCGTTCCTGCACCGATTTGGCATAGGAGAGGAAATAGGCCTCCCGTTCGCGCGTGGATGAGCGGCGCGTATCTTCATACGCAGGTTCCAGCCCTTCTGTGTCCATCATCGCGGGCTGCTCATAATTGCCGCCGGAAATCTCGACGAAATCGACGCCCAGCCCGTTCAGCATATCGATCACCGCGAGGCAATCTGCGTGGCTGAAACCGCCCTTCTGGAAATCTGCGGAATTGAGCTTCACCGATACCGAAAAGCCCGGCCCGCCCTGCACTTTGGCCTCCCGCACACTATCGACCAGCAGGCGGGCGCGGTTCTCCAGCGGTCCTCCCCAGTCATCCTCGCGGCGGTTGGCGAGCGGTGAGAGGAAGGAACTGAGGAGGTAGCCATGGGCCGCATGGACCTGAATGCCGTCAAACCCGGCTTTCCGGGCCACTCGAGCAGCGCGTCCGAAGCCCTCGACCACCGCCTTGATCTCGTCAGCCGTCATCGCGCGCGGCTCTCCGAACTGCCCGCCGGGCAGGCCCAGTGCCACAGGGCTCGGCGCGGCAGGCCGTGGATTGACCAGCTTGGGCGTCTGCCGCCCGGCATGGCTCACCTGCATGATGAAGGCCGCGCCATGCGACTTGGCCGCTTCGGCCCAGCGCGACAGGCCATCCAGCGCGTCATCGCCAGACTTCGCGTCGATCACGACATTGCCGACGCGCTCCAGGTGGTGGCGGTCAATCTGCACGTTGCCGGTCAGCAGGCCGCCTGCCCCGCCGTCGGCCCAGCGGCGATAGAGGGTCACATGTTCCTCAGTTGGCCGGTTGCGCGAATCGGCGAGTCCCTCTGTCATGGCAGCCTTCACAAGACGGTTCGGGAAGGTCAGCCCACTCGGCAGGGTTAACGGGGCATTAATCGTGACAGGCATTATGTTCTCCCAATATCGACACTGAGTCGCACGCCCTTTAAGGGAGACCAATTATGGCCGCCGCCAATCAAGCAAAGCTGTTCGACACTATGGTACCAGATTCTTCCGGCTATTCGGCCAAAGATATTGAAGTTCTTGAGGGCCTTGAACCGGTCCGCAAACGGCCCGGCATGTATATTGGCGGCACGGATGAGCGCGCCTATCACCACCTCTTCGCCGAAGTGCTCGACAACTCGATGGACGAGGCCGTTGCCGGCCACGCCAACCGCATCGAAATCCACCTCGATGCCGAGGGCTTCCTGACGGTCGTCGACAATGGACGCGGCATCCCGGTCGATCCACACCCGAAATTCCCCAAGAAATCGGCGCTGGAAGTCATCATGACCACGCTCCACGCGGGCGGAAAGTTCTCCGACAAGGCCTATGAAACCGCCGGCGGCCTGCACGGCGTGGGTATTTCGGTGGTGAACGCGCTGTCGGAACTGGTCGAGGTGGAAGTTGCGCGCGACAAGATTCTCTACCGCCAGACCTTCTCCCGCGGCCTGCCACAGGGAAAACTGGAAAAGGTCGGCGCCACGCCGAACCGACGGGGCACATCGGTCAAGTTCCGCCCGGACACCCAGATTTTCGGCGAGAAGCTGCGTTTCCGTCCGGCCCGCCTGTTCCAGATGGCGCGGTCGAAAGCCTATCTCTATCGCGGCGTGGAAGTGCGCTGGAGCTGTGACCCGAGTCTTCTGCCGGAAGATTCGAAAATCCCGGCAGAAGCCACACTGTCCTATCCGAACGGCCTCGCCGACCAGCTCGACGAAGTCTTCGCCGACAAGGCGACGATCACGGAAACGGCCTTCACCGGCCTCGTCGACGCCGGCAAGGAAGGCAAGGTCGAATGGGCGATTGCCTGGACGCGCGCCGGTTTCGGCGAAGCTGACGGCTTTGCCCGCTCCTACTGTAACACGATCCCGACGCCCGAAGGCGGCACGCACGAAGCCGGTTTCCGCTCGGCCATCACCAAGGGCCTGCGCAACTTTGCCGAGCTGACGGGCCAGAAGAAGGGCGCCGATATCACGGCCGAAGACATCATGGGCCATTCGGGCCTGCTGCTGTCGGTCTTCATCCGCAACCCGGAATTCGTCGGCCAGACCAAGGACAAGCTATCGACCACGGCAGCCTTCCGCCTCGTCGAAAACGCGGTGCGCGACCGGTTTGACCACTGGCTCGCCGGCAGCCCGAAAGAGGCTGACAAGCTGCTCACCTGGGCGATCGACCGGGCTGAAGAACGCGCCAACCGCCGCAAGCAGAAAGAGATCAGCCGCAAGTCGGTGACCAAGAAGCTCCGCCTGCCGGGCAAGCTCGCCGACTGCGCCGAAAAGGGCCCGGAAGGCACCGAGCTGTTCCTCGTCGAAGGCGACTCCGCTGGTGGCAGCGCCAAGCAGGCGCGCGACCGGAAGACACAAGCCATCCTGCCCCTGCGCGGCAAGATCCTGAATGTGGAAAGCGCCTCGGCCGACAAGCTGGCCGGCAACCAGGAGCTCAACGATCTGGCCCTCGCGCTTGGCACGCAACTCGGCCGCAAGTTCGATCTGGATGAGCTGCGCTACGAGCGGATAATCATCATGACCGATGCTGACGTCGACGGCGCCCACATTGCAGCGCTGCTGATCACCTTCTTCTATCGCCTGACGCCGGGCCTGATCGAGAGCGGACGCCTGTTCATGGCCCAGCCGCCGCTGTTCCGCCTGTCGAACAAGGGCACGATTGCCTATGCGATGAACGAGGAACACCGGACCGAAGTGATGGCCAAGCATTTCAAGCCGAACCAGAAAGTCGACATGGTGCGCTTCAAGGGTCTCGGCGAGATGAACCCTGCGCAGCTGAAAGAGACCACGATGAACCCGTCCACCCGCACGCTGGCCCGCGTCACGCTGCCGGACTCGATGGACGAACTGACGGAAATGAAGCCGTCCGAACTCATCAACACGCTGATGGGCAAGAAGGCCGAAACCCGGTTCAAGTTCATCCAGGACAATGCCGCGTTTGTGGACGAACTGGATATTTAAGCGCCGTCTTCAGCTCTGCATCGCCGGCGAAGACCGGGGTCTGTTTCCTTTCTCCGATTGCCTGAGGTCCCGGCTTTCGCCGGGAGCGCGGATGGGGGAGCGAGTTAAACTCATCTGAGAGCCCCACTCACCTCCCGCGGATACCTGCGCAGGCAGGTATCCGCGGACCGGATTGTCCCAAAGCGCTGTGAGGCGTGGCCAGTCCATGGGCCCCTGCCTGCGCAGGGGCCATCGGGGGGAAGGTTGGGTGTGCAATTTGGCGGGATGCGCGCTTATCCGGAAACGCCCCTCAGGGTGCCCGGCAAAATGGGTCTGATTGACGGTCGGACTCAGCCCGAACTTTCCCAGCTCTTGAACGCGGCGCGGAGGATTTCCGGCAGCGCTGTCGCGATGGCGCCCAGCTCGGGCGGCAGGCGGTGGGTGCGGGTCATGGGCAGGGCCATGGGCGCCGCCTCACCGGCCTTGCGCTGGCGTTCCAGCGTGCGGGCGAGGCGGCGGGCATGGGCTTCGGGGGCGGCGAGCAGTTCCTGCAGCGCTGCGAGGCGGGCGAGGATGGGCGCGGCCTGAACGGGTCCGCAGGATCGCGCCGCTGTCGCAAGCCCGTCCCGGTCCATGTCCGGCCCCAGGATGCGGGGCGAGAGGCCCGTGAGGCGGCCCGAGGCTTTCGTCTCGACGCGTTCGTTGCCCGAAGGATGCACGGAAAATGCACGAACAGGGACC
>NZ_AWFG01000044.1 GCF_000682695.1 Hyphomonas chukchiensis
AGGGTCGAGCGGACAAGGTCTGCAAGAGTTACTGATCCGGGCTGAGTGCGCAGCTGGACAGAGTCGCGGGCTGTCGAAACAAGTTCGCGCGTATCTTCCAGGATCACAAGCCGGTCCCCAGTGCGGGCAATCTCGGCCAGCAGGGCATTGGCAAGCGTCGTCTTGCCCGAGCCCGTGCCGCCGACGACGAGAATGTTCTCGCGGGTCCTGACCGCCAACCGCAAGGCTTCGGCGTGATGAGGTGCCATTACGCCGGAGGCGACATACTCACCCAAAGCGACCACCCGTCCCGCTGGTTTGCGGATCGAGAAACAAGGCCCCGGCGCCACCGGCGGCAGGACGCCTTCGAACCGCTCTCCGCCCATTGGCAGCTCTGCTGACACGATGGGCGACGCTGCGTCGACGCGCCGGCCCATATGGCTTGCGACCAGCCGGATGACGCGTTCGACATCGCCAGCGGTGACAACCAGGCCGGATTCGGATCGGCCAGACCCATGCCGCTCGATCCAGAGCCTGCCGTCGGGATTGATCATGATTTCGACAACGGCGGGGTCGTCCAGCGCTGCAACAATCTCGCTCCCCAATGCCGTTATCAGCATGGCGCGGGTACGTGTCTGGCTTTGTACGTCACGCATCGGTCCGCACCTCGCCCATATGTTCGGGCTCGCGCTCAAGACTGGCCGCGTCCGCTGTCACATCCTCAACGGCATTCTGAAGAATGCGCTGGCCCGACCTGAGGGCCTCCGCGACCTGCCTCACAAAGAGGTCAAACCGCATGTCGCCCTTGGCCCGGGCGGCCTCGACCTGGTTGGCCGGCACCGGCGGCGTCACCGTCAGGAAATAATGCACGAAGGTCGCGAGCGTTTCGGCAAGGACGAGATTGTCCCGCTCGATCCGCCCGAATTGGCGCGTCAGTCGGTCGAGCCGGCGATTGATGGCGGCTTCGCGCTTATTGTCGGACTCGCCTGCCCGGTAGGCCGTTACTGCCCCATCGATGATCGTGCTTTCTGACAGGCCAGGGCGTTTGGCCATGGCCTTCAGCCAGTGAAAATTCTCTGGCGAGATATAGGGCTGGATCCGGAGCTTCATTGGCCATTCCCCGTGAGATCAATGCCGGTCGCCTGTTCGAGGCTGTCAGCCTGCACGAGGGCGTCGAAGAGACTAGCCTGCAGGGGATTGCACACCTTGCGCCGCGCCGTGCCTGGCTTCGAGGGGCCTGCAAGCCGCGCGCGATCCTCGGCCGCATCCCGCGCCTTCTGAGGCCCAAGGCCCTCGACTTCAGGCTCGAGCTCTGCAGCCTGCATCAGGCCTTCATGGATCGACCGGACCTCGCTGCCCCAATCATCAACCCGCACGTCCGGAATACAGGCCGCGAAGGCAGGGGCGTCTTTGAGACGTTCGGTGAAGTTCTGGTCCTCGTAATAGCGTAGCTTCAGCGCGCGCACCGGCGGGGAGCCTGCGACAAGGACGAGTTCCTGGTCTGCGGGCAGTTGCATCACTTCGCCGGGCGTCAGCAATTGGCGGGCAGTTTCCTGACGCGACACCATTTTGTGCGACAGCCAGGGCGCGAGCCGGTGGCCTGCATAATTCTTCATGGCCCGCTGTTCGGTCTTGGTGCCGAGTGCATCGGAAATCCGCTTCGCCGTGCGCTCGTCATTTGTCGCGAACGCCACCCGGACATGACAATTGTCGAGGATCGCATTCGAGGGGCCATAAGCCTTTTCGATCTGATTGAGGGATTGCGCGATCAGGAAGGCCTTGAGGCCATAGCCTGCCATATAGGCGAGCGTGCTTTCGAAGAAGTCGAGGCGCCCAAGGGCAGGAAACTCGTCCAGCATGAACAGGACACGCCGACGGGACTTTACGACCGGCACAGAAACCTGCGGCGTAAGCAGCCCGCAAACTCCGAGAATGTTCGCCAAAAGCGATCTGCCACGCGAGAATACCGAAGGACGAATCTCGAGATGCTCCGTCAGCCGCCGGCCCACCTGATTGAGGATGAGGCGCATCAGGGGCTTCGTCCGCGAAAGGTCCGAGGGCGGGACGACGAGGTAGAGCGAAAGCGGCCGGTCGCCGGACACCAGATCCTCGATCCGGAAATCGCTCCGCGAGGTGACTTCGGCAATCACCGGGTCGCGATAGAGCGACAGGAACCGCAGCGCTGTTGACAGCACGCCGGAGAGCTCGTTCTCCGCCTGGTTCATCAATTCTCGGGCTGTCTCGGCGACGACGGGATGAACCTTTGGCGCATCGCTGGTCCCAAGGTGGTTTGTCCGGAGCATGATCGACAGCGTCGTGCGGAATGTCCGGTCGGGATCGGCAAGGAAGCTCGATACGCGCGCCAGCGTCTTCTCGCGCTCGGCATAAAGGACGTGCAGGATCACGCCGACGAGCAGGGAGTTCGCCTTGTCGACCCAGTGCCCGAGATCTCCGAGCTTGCCCTGAGGGTCCACGAGAATATCGGCAATGTTCTGGACGTCGCGCACTTCGCAATGCCCCTTACGCACTTCCATCAGGGGATTGAAATGCGCCGAGACCACGTCGGTCGGGTCGAACCGCACGCAGTGGGAAAACTCCGAGCGCCAGCCTGAGGTCAACTGCCAATTCTCGCCCTTGATGTCGTGCACCAGAACAGAATGCGGCCAGGAGAGGAGCGTCGGGACAACAAGGCCCACGCCCTTGCCGGAGCGGGTCGGCGCAAAGGCCATGACATGATCGGGTCCGTCATGGCGGAGATAGGATCCTGATGCTTGGCCCAGGAACACGCCGGCTGGCTTCAAAAGTCCGGACTTACGCAAATCCTTGCCTTCCGCCCAGCGCGCAGAGCCAAACGTTGAGACCCGCTTGTCCCAGCGTGCGCGGAGGATCGACCCAGTTACCGCGATCACGATGGCCGCGACACCGCCCGAAGCGGCGATAAGTCCGCCCCGGTCAAACACATCCGGCGCGTAAGCATCGAACGCGTACCACCAGCCGAAGAAGGCCCAGGGCACGTACACCGGCATGTCGAGGATGACGAAGAAGGGTTCACCAAGCCGGGGTGACCAGCCAAGCGACCACGCTGTCCACTCCGTCGCGCACCAAAGCGCCAGGAGGACGACGAGCAAGACAAGGAGGATCTGCCAGAAGAGGTTCGTGCCATGTTTCATGACACTGAACCTGACCAATCATCGCCTCAGTCTCCAGAGAGGAAATTGGAGGAAATCAGGGGGTATTCTGAAGATTTCGGAACTGGTGAGTGGTGTGGGTGAAGTGCCGGGAAGAATTTGTGGGATCCAATTTCTTTGGGGATCGCTAGCCCGTTAAGCAAATTGTCGACAGTATTCGTATTATCGGCAAAGAATGGCAGGCTTAGTACTCTGATCAACAATCGACGTTGGCGTACGGTCCAACAACAGCCGTACGCGGGATTGCCACGTAGCTAAGACTAAGGAGTAGGCCAGCCGAGAAATATGTGCGCTAAGCGTATGGGTGCGCGATTGTTCGAGCGATCATGGTCTGTGTCGAAGGCAGCCAGCGCGATTACTTGTGATGGCTGAGTGATTAGCTTGCTGCTACCGTTCTTGCGCTGTCGAAGTTTCGCCTCGTATGATCCATCGCTTAAGGAGTGCTGGAGGTTGGGCACAATTTTTTCTTCGGGACCTGTTAGTAGCGCTACCATAGCTGCTGCAGTTTCATCTTGGCTGTAATATCCGTCTACGAAACGGCCCATACCATCATCACCCAGGTATGCCTTTCGGCTCGTCACTGTATGGCTGACTTTTTTGAATTCAAATACGAACACCATGGTTTGTTGGTCGTCGTTCCAATGAAAAGAGATATCCGTGCGCTTTTGCCAGATGATATCTCCGGACTCGACATCAAGATTTCCGACCTTGTTTTCGGCACTCCAAGATCCCAACAATCCGCGTTTGCGAGCTACAGTATCACAATGAAACTTTAATTTTGCAGTGAGGCGATCTTCTCGATCTTTCGGTTGGAAGCCTGGCGCGTTACGGCGAACAAGTTCCTGCCACGCTTGCTGAAGCGTTGCAGCAGCAGCTTCTACCGGTTGCCGCGGAAATGCGGAAATCCAGTCCGGCGGCGCCCCTCCGATAGTCATGCGACCTTCGCTGCTGCGTTGTTGAATTGAACTTGTTCGACAATTGTTTCGGCATCGCGGAACGCCTGTCGTAATGAGAAGTTGCGCCGGGTCAGGGGCCTGGCGATTATCAACGCGTCGTCGGTCCACACAAAAGCATCAGGCGCTAGTCCAAGGCCGAACCCGGCAGAGACCCGGCCAAATCCGTCGGCGCGGGCCTGATTAAGCAATGCCATCAAGGCATCGCTGTCGCTGCGTGCATTTGCTTTCGAGCGGAGAGAATTGTTCTGTTTGTAATAAATCCTAATTGCTCCCATTCCGCCCGCAGCGTGTGCGGAGCTTGAAAGAGCAGAAACATCAAAACGTCCATTGCCGTTTGTGCGGGCTATCCAGACGTCGAGTGCCGTCGCGAGTGCACGAACATAGGAACGAACGTCAGAAAGACCGGCGCGAGTTTGAGCTGGTGTGTCAAGATTACCGAAGCTACGCGGTCGGATTGATGGCAAAAGAAGCGCCACCGTTTCGGAGATGATTGCTCGTTCGAAGGCATCAATTGCAAAATAGTCGAACAGGTGCTCGTCGATTTCCGATTCCATATCTTCATATGCGCGGCGTTGCTCTAAATCTGGCAAACCTTCCAGTTTAAGCATCAACTCGACCGTTCTATCGAACGCCCTACGTGCTACCTCAGGCTTATCCGCATTCTCAGGTTCGTGGAATGGGAAACCGCCGATGTCTACTAGCCGGACCGCATTTCGCTCGCACAACATTGTCCAGGATCGGAACATAAGGACATATCGAGCCAACGTCGAACGCAAATAGGCTGCTACGAAGCGTAGGAGACGGGCGTCGTCGTGGGGGCCTGAAATAACACCCACACTCGCCGTAAAACTCGCTGTGCTTTCAGTGTACGCAGCCCGAACTGAAAGATCTTCTTTGGAAAATCCATCAGTATACAGAATGCGTGGACCTTTGAAGACTTCAAGGACTTCGTCAGAAATGTGGCTTACTTGATCAATCTCCTCGGGCCAAGGCTGTAATAGATCAGGATGCAGTACGGGGACACCAGCGCCCAGTGCGGTTGTGGCGACATGGGGCATTCCTCGGAGAGGCTCTGCGCTCACTGGCTCACGTTGCCGATCTATTATGTGAATGCCTTTGCGTGCTTGCCAGCGCCTTGTTTTTTTCGGGCCACTCCAATAATCGCCGAGTTCTCCGAACACCCCAAGTCGATGGAGTAAGGATTGGTCGAACGCGTCACCCCACATGAATACAGTTAGGATATCTTGCTGGTCGATTACTGCCCGTGTCGCAACGCTATGGCGATCGTTGGAAGAAAGTGTCAAGCGACCGTAGGCCAAACTCATGTCAGCCTTCGGCACACAGTAGTCAAACCGTTCCTCAACAGCGATCACCACTGGACGGGAGTTGCGCTTTTCAGCCAATAGCACGTGGCAAGTGTGTTCGGCGGAAGGAAAGAGTAAATTTTGAAAATCACCGAAGTTGATCAACCGGATTGGACGAGCAGTCTCGAATAGATGTTTCACGAAGGACTGCTTCGATGGCCCGAGAAACAAATTAATTGGAAGGATCAAGCAAAGGCGCCCGCCGTCGGAGAGAAACTCCAAGGCTCTGATTGAGAACGCCGCAGCAACTTGCCGATGTCCTACGGGGGCCTTCATCTGTTGTGCCCAAATGTCGGCGCTCGTCACGTCGCTGCCGCGTGGCTCGATCCATGGAGGGTTGGAAAGGACAAGAGAAAATGTGCGACCGTTGAATCCGTGGTCCGGGCTAAAAAAGTCACCTGTGGCTCCGAACAGAAGATTCACCCCTTTCAGCGTAGGGAGTTTCACTCGCTCTTTGCTCTGTGCTTCGCGGATATCTGACGGATCAAGGCCCTCCAATAGGGATAGATATAGACTGAACGCCGTCACACGACATGCCATTTCATTGATATCTGCGCCAAAGATGTGCCTGGCCAGCAACTGGCGGCGTTGCTTGAAACTAAGCGGCGAACCCTCGCGTGCTTCTGTCAGTGCGATCATCCGGCGAAAAGCTGTTGTCAAAAGAATTCCAGAGCCACACGCGCCATCGAACACTGTCTCCTGCAGTGGATCGGCCGACGCGCTGAAAGCCTGGTCAACAGCCAGCATTGCTAGGTGGCGTGGCGTGTAATAGGCGCCTGTTGACGATTGTACGTCTTCTGAAAGAAAGGACTCATAGAGTCCCGACAGCAACTCGACGGGAATCAGACTAAAATCGTAGTTCCAAAAGTCGCCTTGGCCGGTACTCATATCGGTGCGGTTAAGAAAACGTTCCAGCGCTTCAAATCCAAAAGCATTGAGAGACTGCCATGGATCGTGTCGGTCATCGCTTAGGAAGTCTCCGTTGAAGTCTTCTTTGAGCCTGTCAATAAGGCGGCGCACTCCGCCAATGTCGCGTTCTGTAACCAACTGATGCAGGCGTCCAACCTTATGGTGAGAGCGATATACGTCGCTGACTATGCCGCGATGTTCAAGATAGGAAACGAACAGCACCTGACCCATGAGTAATTCAGCCAGACGTCGAGAAAAATCGTCTACTGGTAGCTCGCCGTAACCAGCCTGCGCCACCTCGCGCACACAAACCGACAAGTTTGTGAGAAGCATGCGATCAACCCGATCCCCAGCGTCGAACCATTCTGGGAGACGGCGTGCGAGACTGTTTGAGGATACGTCGAAACCGGAGAAAGGCCCGTCTGGACGTGCTTCTTCCGCAGTGACAATTTCTAGTGAATCCGGAGCCTTGATAACCGGTCGAACCAATACCCGGTCACTGTCAATTTCCAAGATGATTTGCGCTAGGTTCTGATTCCACACACGCTGCCGAACATGGTTAAGCTCTACCTTCGTAAGCGGAGTTCCATCTCCACTTACGAAAACCACGGTAGGGACGCCGTCAACATCGAACACAGCCCGGGCACGAATCGAACCGTCCTCGGCAAGCAGAGCATTCAATTCTGGCGCATATGGGTGGCGCGGGTCGACATCGGCAGCGCTACGATGGAGAGACTTTCCAAAATCGGCATAACCGAGACGTCGGAGCCATTCGTCGAAGATCGTGTCAGTCATTGGGGAAACCTGTTGGACTAGTGCCTAACGGCATAGAACAAAAGACGAACATTTGCCAGTGATTCGGTAGCCATTTGACTGCACGGGGCGCACGTTTCATGCTTGCCTCCGTCCGACATCACGCCCGCTACGCTCAAAGTCGACTCGCATAGTTCTGATTTCGGTTGCCGGAAATAAGTCAAACTGTTGCGATCGTGTTCGTGGGCTTGCTTTACCGAACGCTCCGCAAATGGCTTCCAGATGGTCATGAAGAGGTAGTTTGAGAAAGGCACAAGTCGGGCCAAACTCATCGGCCCGCGATAATCTCCACGGTTCGCTTGGGCTGCAAACAATGGCGGTTCCATAAAGCGCCAGAAATGAATGTTCTGAAAGCACCTCACGTAACTCGGAAAACTGCGGCGCATGGGCTTGGAGTTGTAGGTGAAACTCCTCTTTCAGCTGATTGGCAATCCGAATGATGAGTACTGTTCTCCAACTGAACTTTGCCGCATTGCCCTTTCCGGCTGCGGGTATATCTGCGGGTATTAGCGCACGGCGCCGCGTCCACTCGCGCAGAACCACAGCGGACAAGCCAGTCAATTCGATTACCTTGGATGTTGATACGTAAATCACGTGGCCCTCGGAAATGGGTCTTCTGCCCATTCTTAGTTAAGAGTGGGTAAAGGACTCGTTCTCCTGAGTAAAGTCTAATGGACGAACAGAGCCTTGGTGTGGCGGCGCGGAAGGGCGGCGTTCACGCTGCGCGTCGCCATCTAAGTTCGGATTGCATACACAAAGAATGATTGGCTCAAATAGTAATGGAGGCACTGGCCAAACTAGTGCTACCAATATTAATCCGCTATTCCAATCCCGCGCCCCAGCGCCCACGAAATCCGTCCCCCGCGCACGACACCCGACACGGCCATCCCGCGCCGCTGCTCCAGCACCTGCCGCCAAGGTACAATCGTAAAATCCCTCTGCCGCTCAATCACCGCGAACTTCCCACTCACCCGAGACACATGCTCGCGATACGTACCATCGACATGTCCTCGTTCCGGCGCTGGCGAATATGGCTTACCGATCTCTACGCTCAGCGTCCGGGCAGCTCGCGCGAAATCTCGCTTCATCAACTCCGTCTTCTGTGCCGCAGACAAGCCAGTGCCAGCCGCTACCTTCATTCCAATCCCCGTCAGAAACGCCCGTCGCTTCACCTGCGCCTCAGCCACCTCTTTTCCGAATCCGAGCGGCACGCCAGACGGGGCAGGGACGTCATCCAGCCAGGTCACACCAAGGGCCGTTTCCTGATCTGCCAAGCCAAGCTCCGAGCGAACTAACACCTGCGCCGCCCGTAACCGCGCCTGTGCCCGCTCGTACGAACTCGCTCGGTCTAGATAATCCGGTGGAACCTTCCACTCCGCATCAGCTGAACGCTCTGCATGACCAGCCCGCCGCAAAGCCTCCAGCCGTCGCACATGAGCCGCGACAAATTCCGGGCTGTATCGGGGATCGTCCGCCTGGTGCAGACCTGCCGAATAGCTCCCACCATTCGCGCGTGCGATCCGATCAATCGTGATGTCTGACGGCTTCGGTTCAATGTTCGGCGGAGACACCGTCACAATCGCCCCGCGCTTTACTTCCTCGACCTCGCCGGCGACACCCAGCTCCACAAACACGGCGCGCCCATCCAGACCGTCGATGATGACATAGGTCCGGTCATGCGCTTCACCCGTAAGACCCGTCTGAAGAACCACGCCCGTCACGCTCCGCCCGCCGGGATCGGACTTGTCGAAGATAGCGTCCGTATCGAGCCGCCGGTCACCGCGTCCGGCAAGAGCACGGTTCATCGTCTTGATGATGTCGTGCCTTTCCGACAAGCCCCGCAAAACCTCGCGGAAATTCTCCTTCATCTGCCAGCGTCCAGCTCCGAGTTTCTCTGCAAGCCCAAGCCGTTCCAGAGTCCGCAGCCGCGCGGCATGCAAAGTACGATACTGTGAAGGACTATCCTTCAACCGAAATTCCTGTTCGGGACCTACCTGACGCGCGATAAAATGATCGATCCGTGTCACGCGCTCGGCAGCGATATCCGATTGAAGTTTGCGCTCCTGCTCGAGCCGAGTTTCAGGCCCGAGTTCCAGCGTTACAAGGTCCTCGGCCCGCTCCCGGATCCCATGCGAAATATACGCCCGCGGCATGACAAGGTCAGAGCCATCTTCACGCCGCCCCCGGATGACCAAATGCGCATGCGGCCGGCCCGTATCATGGTGGACTGCGCCGACCCATTCGAGCCGCGTCCCCAGATCGGTTTCCATCTGCGAGACGAGATCACGGACGAAGGGCTTGAGGTCTGCCATTTCGGCGCCGTCTTCGGGCGAAACAATGAACCGGAAATGATGCCTGTCTTCGGTAATGGATTTGACGAGATCGGACGCGTTGGCATCCTCGCTCATGGCGTCAAACAGTTTCCCGCGATCCTTCTCTTCCAGCGCTGCGTCGCGCCGGATGTATCCGATGTGGGCTGCCAGTGCCGCCACGCTCGATGCCGACATGCGCACAATGCGTGCCTTGACGATGACGCGCCTCTGCCCACCGCGTGCACCGATACGGGGCCGGGCGGGAAGGGTAGTGCGGCGAACGCCGCCGACGGACGACAGCGCCTTCGTCATCCGCGTCAGATAGGTCTTCGCGCGCCCCCCTGATCCGGCAGACCGAATCCTGCCAGGTCTGGGAGTGAAGGGATTGTCCTGCGGCGTGCTCATTTGAACCGATCCAGCGGAAAACAGGCCAGTTTCTGCGAATGGAACCATGCCAATCTGTTGCCGTCATTGAGGTTTCCATCAGACCACAGAGCTGCATCCTGAGCTGTGGAGCCATAAAAATCGATGTGCAGACAAGGGACTAGGCCCTCATTGGCTCCATGAGCTTTTATCTTGCATTCCGATCTGCCCGTAACCGTCCGAGTCCTGCACATCGATTTGGGGCTGCAAAAGCACTGCATGTCGGGTTCCTTTCCCTTGAGGAGTCCAATGATGAATTTGAAACATTTTGAGAACAAGGCGCACCGGACCTATTGGAGCGTGCACATTGAAGCGTGGCGCCGGAGCGGGCTTTCGCGCTCGCGATACTGTCGCGATCACGGTCTGAGCCGGCGCACATTTTCGAGCTGGATGATCTATCTGATGGGTCGGGACGAAGCGCGGAAACATGAGGAATATCAAGCTGAACTCCGCCGGGAACAGACGCTGAAAAACCTCGAAAAAGGCCGCACGCGAAGGCAAAAGGGCCTGCGGTTCGGGGCGCGGACGGACATGCAAAGCCGGGCGGTTCAGGCCTTCTGGGCGATGCATCTGGAGGCGTTGAGCTGGAGTGGAATGAGCCTTCGCCAGTACGCGATCGCGCTGAATCTTTCGCGCCATGCAATGCAGAAATGGCGTAAGCGACTGGAGGATGGTGAACTTGAAATCGACTGGCGGGCACAGCTTCATCCCTCCGCCCGTCCGCGCGTTAGCACTAATGCTAGCACTAATGCGTCTGAAACCGACTTGACTCCGAAAAAGGGTGCATCGAGACGGGCGGCCCGGCGCTTCTTCAGTGATGAGCAGAAGCTCGCCATTGCGCTCGAAAG
>NZ_AWFG01000045.1 GCF_000682695.1 Hyphomonas chukchiensis
GGGCATTGTAGGGCGAGGCGCCATGGCCGCGCAGGTCCGGCGCGACGACGTGATAGCCCGCATCGGCGATCTTCTGGGCGATGCCGGACTGGATCCAGTTCTGCGCGGCGCTGGACGTGAAGCCGTGGAGGAGGATCACCAGCGGGCCGGTGCCCAGTTCCTGATAGCTGATCTGTGTGCCGTCAAAGGACTCGTAAGTGTGCATGGCGGGGGCCTCCTCGGCGCGGGCATTGGCGAAGGGGAGGAGGGCCAAAGCGAAGGCCAGCGCGGCGAAGCGGATCATGTGTCTCTCCCTTGGGTCGTTTCTTTTGCCAGCACCTGACGCGGGGAGCGCGCGCCGGTCAAGCCTGACGCGGGGCCAAGAAAGAGCCCGCCCGGTTTCCCGGACGGGCTGAGGCAGGGGTAAAAGCGGTTACAGGACTTCGAGCATTTCCTGGACGAGGGGGTGACGGACGACGTCCTGCCCCTGGAGGCGGATGACGGCCGCGCCGGCCAGTTTCTCGAGCCGTTCGGCGGCATTGGCGAGGCCGGAGAATTCCGGCAGCAGGTCGGTCTGGGCCGGGTCGCCGGTGATGACCATTGTGGAGTGCCAGCCGAGGCGGGTGAGCAGCATCTTGATCTGCGTATAGGTGCAGTTCTGCGCCTCATCGACGACAATGAAGGCATTGTTCAGCGTGCGTCCGCGCATGAAGCCGATGGGCGCGATCTCGATGACGCCTTCCGACAGCATGTGCTTGAGCTGGCCGGGCGAGAGGCGGTCCGACAGGGCGTCGTAGAGCGGACGCAGGTAGGGCGCGAGCTTGTCTTCCATGGCGCCGGGCAGGAAGCCGATCTGCTCGCCAGCCTCGACAGCGGGGCGGGAGAGGATGATGCGGGCGACCTTACCCTTTTGCAGAGCTTCGACGGCCTTGCAGACGGCGAGGTAGGTCTTGCCCGTACCGGCCGGGCCGAGGGCGGCGACGAGCGCATGGGTGTCCATGGCGTTCATCAGCTGGGCCTGGTTTTCAGAGCGGGGTTTGACGGTTTTCTGGTAGCGCTGGGTCCGGTCGGCCTCGCCATTCGCGGCGGTGGGGCGGTTGCGGGTATCTGCATCGTCGGGGTGCCAGCTGCGGCCTCCCTCAATGGCGTGGAGAAGGGGCGGCTGGCCACGACCGGCATCCTGAATCCAGGCAGTGGCTTTCACCTCTGATGCTGTCTTCATTCGCTTGGCGGGGTTGCGTTTACCCATGGGAGGACTCCTTGGTTCCAGGCAGAAAAAAAGCCGTCAGCAGAATTGCGGACGGCTTGGCGAAAAACGGGGGAAGAAAGACCGGGCCGCCCTGAGGGCGGTGTTGCCAGTCCGGGAACATGCGGTCCCGGCGGCGAGGTGTGACAAGGTCTCTGGATGACCATCTCCACGTCCGAATCTGTTGATGATTAAACACTAACAGGGTTATCAAATCCTTTAAGCGATATTCCGCAAGCGAAACGAGAGGACGAATCATCATGGCAATCTACCAGATAGGAGAGGCCCGCCCCACGCTGCCGGCAAGCGGAAACTACTGGGTCGCGGAGAATGCCCAAGTTATGGGCAACGTGATCCTGAAGGAGAATGCCTCTGTCTGGTACGGCGCCACGGTTCGCGGCGACAATGACCCGATCACGATTGGCGAGAATACGAATATTCAGGACGGCAGCGTTTTGCACACCGATCTGGGCGCGCCGCTGACCATCGGGCGTGACGTCACGGTGGGGCATATGGTGATGCTGCACGGCTGCACGATCGGTGACGAGACACTGATCGGCATCGGCTCAACCATTCTCAACCGGGCGAAGATCGGGAAGAATTGCATCATCGGGGCGCACACGCTGATCCCCGAAGGCAAGGAAATCCCGGACAATTCACTGGTCATGGGATCGCCCGGCAAAGTGGTGAAAGAGCTGTCAGGCCCGCAGGTGCAGATGCTGAAAATCTCGGCCCTGCACTATGTGGAGAACTGGAAGAAGCACCGGGACCAAGTGAAGCGGATCGACTAGAGCTCGTCGCTGCGCAAGTAGCGGATGGCGAAACGCTTCTGTTCCACGCGCACGACTTCGCCGCGCACATTGCCGGCCATAACCACGTCGCCCACCATGGGCGTGCCATCCTCTGCCTCGAAACTGGCACCGGTCAGCGAGATGTCGAGCACGCGGCACGGGATTTCGCTTCCATCGGCCAGCGTGAGCAAGGCCGGGCCTGACGTGGCGACCCGTGCGGCGGAGCGCTCGTCGGCCAGACAAAGCTTGTCCTTGTTGAGCAGCCAGGTGAGCCGGTCAGCGAGTTTGTCGCGTTTGTGCTGAGCCGCCTTGAAATGCACGGCAAAGCCCTGGGGGCCGGAACGGATCACCGTGGCGGCGACGCGTCCGAGGTCGTTGAAGTAGCAAATCACCTGCGCGCCCGGCTGGGGCCTGTGGGCCGACCGGATCATCGCGCCGGAACAGGAAATGTCGACCGTTCGGACATCATGGTCGGCGCTGGTCTCGTCGAGCAGGCGCCCGACCAGGCTGAGGGCGATCCGCTTGTGGAGCCGCCTGTCCTTGTTGGGGTTAATCAGCGTGCTGGTGCTGACCATTGGGGCATGGGGAACGGGCATTTCGTGCTCCTGAAAGCCGTGTCTCTCCAAGCATGTCCCACGGTGAGCACTTTACTTAGCCGGTTTTCGTTCACAAAGTGTTGCCGAAACAGGCCGGAACTCGCGTTCTCGGCGACATTACATTTCCCATACGGGGCGGAGCCACACAGCCATGGAAACTTATGATTACATCATCGTCGGCGCTGGAAGCGCTGGATGCGCCCTGGCGAACCGCCTGTCGGCCGATCCGGCGATCAAGGTCTGCCTGATCGAGGCCGGCAAGAAGGACAATGCATTGATGGTGCGGATGCCGGCGGGCGTCGGCAGCCTGATCAAGCAGGCGGGAGACTATAACTGGGGCTTCTATACCGAGGCCCAGAAGCACATGAACGGCCGCAAGCTGTACTGGCCGCGCGGCAAGGGCTGGGGCGGTTCGTCCTCGATCAATGGCATGGTCTATATCCGTGGCCATGCGGGCGATTACGACCAGTGGGCCCAGATGGGCCTGAAGGGCTGGAGCTATGCCGACGTGCTGCCTTACTTCAAGCGCTCGGAAGCCTATGAAGGCGGCGATAATGCATTCCATGGCGGCGCCGGCCCGCTGCGCGTGTCGGAAAGCCCGATGTCCGGGCCGATCTATCGCGCCTTCATTCAGGCTGGCGAACAGGCCGGTTACAAGCTGACGGACGATTTCAATGGCGCCCAGCAGGAGGGCTTTGGCCGTTACCAGCGCACCATCCACAAGGGCGAACGCTGGAGCGCCTCATTCGGCTACCTGCGCCCGATCGAGGGCGTGCGGCCGAACCTGACCGTGATTTCGACAGGACTGGTCACGCGTGTGCTGATCGAGAATGGCAAGGCGACGGGTGTCGAGGTTGTTGAAGGCAAGGGCGCGCTGACCCAGAAGATCCATGCCGACAAGGAAGTCGTGATCTGCGCGGGGGCGGTGCAGTCGCCCCAGATCCTGATGCTGTCAGGCATTGGTAATCCGGAACATCTCGACCGGTTCGGCATCAAGGCGACCGTGAAGTCGCCGGGCGTCGGCCAGAACCTGCAGGACCATCTGGACGTCACCGTGATCCACGAGATGACGCAGCCTGTGTCGGCCTATTCCCAGCAGAAGGGCCTCAAGAAACTCGGCGTAGGCCTGCGGTACCTCTATAACCAGACCGGCGCGGGCGCGGACAATTTCCTGCAGGCAGGCGCTTTCCTGAATTCACGTGAAGGCCTGTCGATGCCCGACATCCAGCTTCACCTCGTGAATGCCATCATGATGGATCATGGCAATCATGACCCGCAGAAGGATGGCTTCACGGTTCATGCGTGCCAGCTGCGTCCGGAAAGCCGGGGCACGATTTGCCTCGCCTCGGCCGACCCGTTTGCGCACCCGGCCATCGACCCGAATTATCTGGCGACGGAAGAAGATCGCCGCGTTATGCGGGAGTCAGTGAAAATGGTGCGTGAGATCTGCGGACAATCCGCCCTCAACGCCCTGCGCGGCAACGAAATCATGCCCGGCGCTAGCGTCTCGACGGATGATGACATTGACAGCTTCATCCGCCGGATGGGCGAGACGATCTATCATCCCGTCGGCACGGTTGCGATGGGGACGAGCGAGTCGAGCCCGGTCGATGCGGAGCTGCGTGTGCGTGGCGTGGATGGATTGAGAGTGGTGGATGCGTCCGTGATGCCGACCCTGATTGGCGGGAACACGAACGCGCCGACGATCATGATCGCCGAGAAGGCGGCAGACATGATGCTGGGCAAGCGGGCGCTGGCGCGTGAAGAGACCCTCACGCCCGCCTGAACCGGTTAGCCGTTGGTGGAAACAAGGCGCAGTTGCGGGCCTGTGGAATGCGTATCCGGTGGCACGAGCATGGAAATGCGGTGGCGCCAGATAGGACGGCCCTTGAGCATGGGTTCACCGCCGAGCGTCTGGTAGAGGCCAAGCAGGCGCGGTGTATCGCCATGCGCGCCGGTGCCGGGGCGGACGAGCGGCATGAGGGTGATTTCGACTTCCACGCGCTGGCCCGTCAGGGTTTCGCCGCGTCCGCGGATGATGCCGGGGGCGCCATCAAAGCGGACGGCTTCCATGAAATGCGCCATCATCTCCCGGTCGGGGCCGCTCCAGAGCTGAAGGAAGTCGTGATTCGTGAGGTCGCGCCCGAGCAGGCCGGAGAGCCCCTGACCTGCCGTGCGGAAGAGCCAGCCATATTCGCGGCTATGCTGGACCACGAACAATTGCGTGATCAGGTCCGGGTGCTCGGCGACGCGTGGGTCGTCGACTGTATTGGTTGAAGGGGTCCGGCCCATCCGGCGCCATGCGTCGACCAGGATCCGGGTATTTGGGTGTAGCGACCGGTCTTGCATGACAGGCATTCTCCGTATGTTTCATTGACCCGAACCGGGCCATTCATGCGGTGCCATTCGCAATAAGCATTCCAGTTGCAGGAGTACGCGTTTGGCGAAATTCGCGCGGTTTCAGCCTCAAAATTCCCCTCACAGGGCATATGAGCGGGGACCTGGTGTCATCATTATCAGCGGTAAGGGGGCGCGACGTGCCAAGCCGAAACAGTTGGCTGCGTCCAGCCGGGCTGGGGGTGGAGCAGGCCGGGATCGTGTCGCGGATGGAGGGGCTTGTGGCAGCCAGCATGACCGAAAATACAGAATACACCCTTGCGAAGATTCGCGGCTCAGATACTTATTTGCTCACCGTCAAATAATCGCCGCCGCGACTTTCGCGGCTCCTCTCAGACCTTAAAATAAAATACCAGGGAGAATACCGAGTGTCCCAGACACCTTCGCGTATGCAAGTACGCCCGAATTTCAACCATCTTAAAACTGCACTGACGATGAGCGTGGGCCTTGCGGCCTTTGCGAGCCTCTCGGCACCAGCCGTTGCTCAGGAAACGGATAACGACTCCCCGCGCACGATGCAGACCGTGACCGTGACGTCCACAAAGCGTGAGCAGACGCTGCAGGATGTGCCGGTTGCCGTGTCCGTCGTCGATGACAGCGTGATCGCCAAGGCGCAGATCACCGATCTCAATGACCTGCAGTCTCTGGTACCATCGCTCAGCGTCGGCCAGCTCCAGTCGTCGGCCAACACCAACTTCGTTATCCGGGGCTTCGGCAACGGCGCCAACAATGCCGGTATCGAACCGTCGGTGGGCGTGTTCATCGACGGCGTTTACCGCTCGCGTTCGGCCTCGCAGATCTCCGACCTGCCGAACATCGAGCGCGTGGAAGTGCTGCGCGGCCCGCAATCGACGCTGTTCGGCAAGAACGCCTCGGCAGGCGTCATCTCTGTGGTGACCAAGAAGCCTTCGTTCGAGCCCATGGCCAGCGTTGAAGGCACGGTCAGCAATTACAATGGCTATCGCGCCAAGGTCTACGGCACGGGCCCGATCACGGACACGCTCGCGTTCAGCCTGGGCGGCAGCTACAGCAAGCGCGATGGTTATATCGAGGATATCGGCGACGGTCCGGATACCAATGAGCGCAACCGTTACGGTATCCGTGGTGAGCTCCTGTTCGAACCGAACGAGGACATGTCGTTCCGTCTGATCGGCGACTATGACACGATTGACGAGATCTGCTGCGGCGCGGTGAACGTTGTGAACGGCCCGACGGGCGCGGTCGTCAATGCGCTCGGTGGTCAGGTTGTGACTGGCGACCTCTACAAGGTCGGCTACAATTTCGGCTCCACGAACAATATCGACAATGGCGGCCTCTCACTGCAGGGCGATTTCGACCTCGGCAAGATGACGCTGACCTCGATTACGGCTTATCGCCAGACGAGCGTCGATCAGAACGCCGATTCCGATTTCACCACGGCAAACCTGCTAAGCGCCAATGCGAACCAGACCGACATTGATACATTCACGCAGGAAGTCCGGCTGACCTCCGACACGGATGGCCCGATCGACTGGATGGTCGGCGGCTTCTATTTTGATGAGACGGTCGATATCGGCAACCAGATCTATTTTGGTGACGATTTCCGCGGTTACGCGGATATCCTGTCCGGCGGCGCGCTCGGTCAGATTGAGGCGGCGCTCGGCCTTCCGGTCGGTCAGGTGTTCGGTCAATCGGGCCAAGGCCTGACGGAACAGTTTGGTCAGGACAACAAAGCCTGGTCCATGTTCGGTACGGTTGACTGGCATGCCACGGATCGCCTGACGGCCACTGTGGGTCTCAACTATACCGAGGACAAGAAGGATGCCTACGGCAACATCGTGGACACGGATGTTTTCTCCGGCGTCGACCTTGTGGCACTTGGCTTTGCCCAGGCGCTTGGCAACTTTGGTGTCGACGCGACTGACCCGGCGCAAGTCGGTGCGTTCGCAGCGGCCAACCCGGCGGCCTTCGCGGGTATTCAGGCGGCTGTGCAGGATCCGGATCAGAATCCGCTTCTTGCCCTGCAGGCCCTGCAATTCCTGCCACCTTTCCTGAACTTCCCGAATGCGGTCGAAGACGGCAAGTCCAAGGATGACAAGCTGACCTACACACTGCGCCTCGCATATGACGCGACCGACAATGTGAACGTCTATGCGTCCTACGGCACCGGCTTCAAGGCCACGTCGTGGAACCTGTCACGTGACAGCCGCCCGTTCGCGAGCGACTTCACGGCTGGTTCGTCCGTTACGAGCCCTGGTTCATCGCCCATCCGTGATGCGGGCCTGGCGGTGAATAACCTGTCTGTCGGTACGCGCTATGCGGGGCCTGAACTGGCAACTGTGATCGAACTGGGCGCGAAATTCGCCTACAACACGTTCGCCGTGAACGTTGCCCTGTTTGACCAGGAGATTGAGGGCTTCCAGTCCAACACGTTCTCCGGCACCGGTTTCAACCTGACCAATGCCGGCAAGCAGTCGACACAGGGCATGGAAGTTGATGCCTCCTGGAACGCGACGGACAACCTGTTGCTGACCTTTGCGGGCACGTTCCAGGATCCGGTCTATGACGACTTCACGAGCACGGGCATCAAGATCGACCCGTCCCTGCCGCTGTCGGCATCGAACGAACTCGATCTGTCGGGTCAGAAACCCTATGACATCCCGGAAGTGGCGACCTCGACATCGGCGACGTACAGTTTCGATGTGAACTCGCTGGCCTCTTTCGTGCGTGTTGACTGGCAGTATGAGAGCGAGACGGATTATTTCGACGATCCGGCCAATCAGGCGCTCATCAACGATACCCACAAGATCAGCACGTTTAACGCGTCAGCCGGCTTCACGACTGCGGATGGCCTTGGCGTGACGGTGTGGGGACGCAACATCTTTGATGACGAGTACATCACGGTTGCGTTCCCGACGACGGCGCAGAGCGGTTCGATCAACGGTTATCCGAGCCAGCCGCCGACATACGGCATCACGGTGCGCAAGTCTTTCTAGGGACTGGCGCCATATACATGAGAGAAGCCCCGTCGCTTGCGGCGGGGCTTTTTTACGTTCAGCGGCCGGCGTTCACCCGCAGCGACACCGCCGCGAGGATGAGACCGAGCGATTCGAAGGCGATGAAGAGGTAGAAATCAGGTGTCGGGGCAGGGCCGAGCAGCAGGGCGGCAGCGCGGGCGAAGATATAGCCGCCCAGATAAGTGACGAGAAACCAGAGCGCAGGGCGCAGGAGGGACTGTTGCACGGTGCCAGCTGCCATCAGGCCGGCCGCGCCAAGGCTGACGCCGCCATAGACGCCGCGCATCTCATAGGCGCCGTTGGGGCCGCTGACATCTACACCGAGGCTGGATGTCATGCCGATCGGGTCCACCAGGGACCAGAGGCCAAAGCCGGCGAAGCTGACGGCCATGGCCGCGAGAAAGAGACGAATCATCATGGCGAACAAGTTAGGCCGCGATTCGCGCATGGAAAGGCGAAAGCGTCCAAGGCGCGCGATGCAGGCATTGCCTGCCATTGCCAGTGTGCATGACTATATAAGGAACGAAGTGATTCCTGTGCAGGAGGCTGAATGGCCCGCAATCCCGGACGTCCGCCCATTATCAATGCTCCACCCTGGGTGACGGGGATCGCGCTGGTACTGCTAGCGGCCCATGCGATTCGCGTTTTCCTGCCCTCAGGCATGCAGGACTCTTTGCTGTGGGAGACCGCGCTTTTTCCCGAACGATTCTGGAGCTGGGCGGGGGCGAGCATGCCGCCCGGCGCGGCAGAGCCCTATGCCAACGTGTTCGCGGCCCTGGCGACCCTGCTGACCACGGGCCTGGTTCATAGTGACTGGGTCCATGTGGGCCTGAACGCGGCGATGCTGCTGGGCGTCGGCAAGCCAGTGTATGAATATCTGGAGCGAACGGGGCCCGAAGAGCGAAATCGGGCGGGATACGTCTTCCTCCTATTGTTCCTTGTGAGTGTGGCGGGCGGCTCTGTCGCGCACCTTGCCGCGAATTATCCGGCGGGCCCGCCGGCAATCGGCGCGTCCGGGGGTGTGTCAGGCCTGATTGCGGCGGTTCTTCTGGCGCAGCAGGGCGCACGGCCCAGGCTCCTGTCGCGACCGTTCCTCGGGGCCAGCCTGGTCTTCCTTGTGGCCAATGTGGTGCTTGCGGTGGTCGGCCCATCCATGATGGGCGCGGGAATCGCGTGGCAGGCCCATGTCGGTGGCTATGTGGCGGGGGCGCTTGCGTGCCGATTCGTGATGTGGCGCCGCGAGGGCATCGCGGTCTGATTAGTCTTCCTCATCGATTCGGTGCGCCGAATATGATAGAGTGTCTCAATAAAGAAACCGGATTCACCGGTAGAGGCTTGGAGGATGCTACATGACGATTGACCAGATTCTGAATGATAAAGGCCGGGAAGTGATCTCGGTTGGCGCGGATGACACGCTTGGTGATGTCGCCAAGGTGCTGGACAAGCGTCGAATCGGTGCCGTCGTGGCGCTTGATTCCGGCGATTCCATCATTGGTGTCCTGTCCGAGCGGGACATTGTTCGCCAGGTTGCCCGCAACGGACA
The DNA here is from genome assembly GCF_000682695.1 of Hyphomonas chukchiensis. Lineage (GTDB taxonomy): Bacteria > Pseudomonadota > Alphaproteobacteria > Caulobacterales > Hyphomonadaceae > Hyphomonas > Hyphomonas chukchiensis. The sequence continues at coordinate 9,549 of NZ_AWFG01000045.1, forward strand.
GGCCGCGTTGGACATGAAAGTGGGCGACGCGATGACTCGCGATGTCGTCACGGTGCCGTCCACGATGGCAATTGATGTCGCCATGCAGCTCATGACGGACCGCAGAATCCGCCATTTGCCCATTCTCCGGAACGATAGACTCATCGGTTTTGTGTCGATCGGCGATCTCGTGAAATGGAAAATTGCTGAAACCGAGGCCGAGGCCGAGGCAATGAAGTCTTATCTTTCAGCGCAGTACTGACCCGTCTGCAACAAAACCTGCAGATTTCTGCTGAAAGGCTGTTTTCAGGGGTTGCGGCTTCCGACCATGGGGGGTATTCCCCGGCCTCCGCTGAAGACGCCCTTGGGTTTCCGAAGCGGGCCCGCAGATCGGGCTGCTAAATAAGAAAAAACTTCTTGCTTTTTTCTTCGAATAGCGGCTATATATGCGGCTCCTTGAAATGCCTGATTTTGCAGG
>NZ_AWFG01000046.1 GCF_000682695.1 Hyphomonas chukchiensis
TGTCTGCACATCGATTTTTATGGTTCCACGCCTCAGGATGCAGCTCTGCGGTCAGATGCGATTCCCAATGGCGACAACAGATTGGCATGGTTCCATACCCATAATGAGGCCCGTTTTCCCCCGGATCGGCCCGAATGAGCACGCCGCCGGACAATCCTTTCACGCCCAGACCTGGCAGGATTCGTTCGGCCGGATCAGGGGGACGCGCGAAGACCTACCTCACGCGGATGACGAAGGCGCTGTCCTCCGCAGGCGGGGTCCGCAGGACTGCCCTGCCCGCCCGGCCACGAGCCGCGCTGCGCGGCGGACGGCGGCGCGTGATCGTCAAGGCACGTATCGTCCGGATGTCCGCGTCGAGTGTGACGGCTCTCGCTGCACATATCGGATATATCCGGCGGGACGCGGCCCTTGAGGAGAAGGATCGCGGGAAACTCTTCGATGCGATGAGTGAGGACGCGAATGCGTCCGATCTCGTCAAATCCATTACTGACGACCGGCACCATTTCCGGTTCATTGTTTCGCCCGAAGACGGCGCCGAAATGGCAGACCTCAAGCCCTTCGTTCGCGACCTGGTTTCTCAGATGGAAACTGATCTGGGGACGCGGCTCGAATGGGTGGGCGCGGTGCACCATGATACGGGCCGACCGCATGCGCATCTGGTCATCCGGGGACGGCGCGAAGATGGCTCTGATCTTGTTATGCCGCGGGCGTATATTTCGCATGGCATTCGGGAACGCGCCGAGGACCTGGTGATACTTGAACTCGGGCCTGAAACCCGGCTCGAGCAGGAGCGGAAACTTCAATCGGATATCGCTGCCGAGCGCGTGACGCGGATTGATCACTTCATCGCGCGGAAGGTCAGTCCTGAACATGAGTTCCGGTTGATGGATAGTCCCTCACAGTATCGCACTCTACATGCCGCGCGGCTTCGGACTCTGGAGCGGCTTGGACTCGCCCGGAAGCTCGGAGCTGGGCGCTGGCAGATGCGGGAGAATTTTCGCGACGTTTTGCGCGGGCTTTCCGAGCGGCACGACATCATCAAGACGATGAACCGCGCGCTCGTAGGACACGGTGGCCGGCGGTTGGACTCGGATGCGATCTTTGACAAGTCGGACCCGGACGGGCGAAGCGTGACGGGCGCGGTGCTGCAGACGGGGCTCACGGGGGAAGCGCATGATCGCGCCTACGCTATTATCGACGGGATGGATGGGCGTGCAGTGTTTGTGGAGTTGGGTGTCGCGGGAGACGTCGAGGAACAGAAGCTCGGAGCGATTGTAACGGTGTCTCAGCCGAACCTCGAACCGAAGCCGTCGGATATCACGATCAATCGTATCGCGCGGGCGAATGGAGGGGTGTACTCGGCGGGTCTGCACCAGGCGGACGATCCGCGATCAAGTCCGGAGTATGTCGCAGCGCATGTGCGGCGACTTGAGGCCCTTCGGCGCGCTGGGCATGTTGAGCGGTCGGCCGATACGGACTGGAAGATTCCACGGGACTTTCTGGACCGCACGAAAGTATACGAGCGGACCCAGGCCCGGTACCGCGCGGCGCAGGTTCTTGTTCGATCCGAACTGGGTCTGAAAGAGCAGGAAACGGCGCTCGGAATGACCTGGCTAGACGACGCGCCTCCATCTTCCGGAGTGCCGATGGGATTTGGGCAGGAGGTGGCTGAGGCGCAGGCAAACCGGCGCGCATTTCTGGCTGGCATTGGAATGAAGGTGGAGGCCGGTATCGGACTTACCGCGGCGCAGAAGACGGACCTGCTGAAGCGTGACTTGGCGCAAGCCGGACGGACGCTGGCTGAGGAGATCAGGAAGCCTTATTCGCCAGCCCCGGAGCGGGGACATGTTGAGGGCATTTACCGCGAGCCGGTGAGCCGAGTCAGTGGGAAGTTTGCGCTCATTGAGCGGCAGCGGGATTTTACGATTGTGCCCTGGCGACAGGTGCTGGAACAGCGGCGCGGGATGGCGGTGTCTGGAGTTGTGCGTGGGGGAAAAATTTCGTGGACGTTAGGGCGCGGAATCGGGATGGTGGATTAATGCCAATACCAAATCTTGCCGTTTAACTCGTTCTTACCCGAAAAGCGGAAATTGGTCTGACGACAATGCAGACTTAACCCCAAAGCGCGATTAACAACTTAACACAGTATTATCAGTGGTCGGGCCTAACCGATCAATTCTCTCCTTGGGCACCCGGCTCATCGACATGCTGAGCCGATACATCCAAGCAAATTCCAACATTGCTTTTCCACCTAGTATTTTCCCGTGACACATGGAACGAAACAGGTACACTACGGAATCGTAGATGCGGGGGAAAAATGCGTTTTTTGGCAGATGGTATCGATTTTCCCGATGAATTATTGCGGGCGCATGACGAAGGCAGGACCGTGTTTTTTTGCGGGGCCGGTGTTTCACGAGCCAAGGCGGGCTTGCCCGATTTCGCACAATTGACTGAGGAGGTCCTGGATCACCTCGGTGCACCACCTGACAATAAAGCGCGCCTATTTCATACAGCCTCCGGGAAAATCGAGACCGACTATGGTATCAAGGGTCTGACTACATCAGACCGCGTCTTCGGCCAGCTGAGGCGAGATTTTACAGATGACCTGATCGGAGAGGCCGTAGCGAATTCGTTAAGGCCTATAGAACCGGTTGATTTCTCCGCTCACAGAACAGTGCTTAAGTTAGCTACGCTGCAAACAGGCGAACTCAGGCTAATTACCACAAACTTTGACTTTTTGTTTGAACAGGCTGGTGGTCGCCGCCTGAAATACGCCACACGCTCGAATCTCCCACATGTCGAGTTTAACGAAGCCGATTGGGGGGTTGTGCACCTTCATGGGATGGTCAATTCTGATTATTCGGGGCCAGAAAATGATGGCTTTGTTCTATCAAGCGCGGAGCTTGGAGATGCATATCTAGCGCTCGGCTGGGCGCGCGATTTTGTACGGAAAATTCTAGATCGATACGTTGCCGTATTTCTCGGCTATTCAGCCGATGACCCGCCAATCAGATATTTGCTTGAAGGTCTCCAACAATCTAAAGGCCTGAAGAACAAGGCATATGCGTTTCAATCAATTCCGGACGATGAAGCCGTTGCTGCGTGGGATGAGAAAGGTGTTACGGCGATCACATTCAGGACTGATGATGACGTCGGATATGATCGACTTTGGTTAAGTTTGGATGCCTGGACCCAACGCTCAAAAGACCCACAAAAGTGGCGACAGTCCATTCTTCAAAAAGCAAAGAAAGGGCCCCGCTCACTCGAAGCGCACGAACGCGGAATGGTGGCGCACATTGTCAGCTATGAGGATGGTGCAAAAGCATTTTCTTCGTTTCGTCCATCATTGCCGTCTGAATGGCTCTGCGTGTTTGACCCGTATGTGCGCTTCGGTGAGCCCCGTTCCATTGCGGGCCGCTTTAGCGGCGGCCCCATTGTCGATCCCCATCCACGTTATCGTCTAGATTGTGATGCATCGCCTCGCGCGCCCGACGATCATTCACCTCGACGCGGTCGTATGCCTGAAGAAGCCTGGAACGGGTTGGAACCTTCTCCGAACGATCTGAAGTCCATCCAACTCAACCAGGTCTCTTTTTTGCGTGGTTACTACGCAGAGCATCTTCCTGTTTTGCCTATCAGAATTTCTCATCTGGCAAGTTGGATTGCTATGGTGGCACATGAGCCTGCATGCACTTGGTGGGCAGGCCAACAGAATGCCCTGCACCCTGATATCTTGTCGCGGCTGAGAATAGATTTCGACACCCAAACCTCTGCAAACACGACACAGCCTGTCGCTGATAGTTGGCGAACAATTCGTGAGTATCACGCCCTCAAAGGCGAAGACCGCGACCTGAGCTATGAACTAAAGTTGCGCGCAAAAGCAACAGGGTGGCACGAGCCCTTGGCGCGCGAGTACGCAAGCTATTTTGCTCCTTATCTTCAGCTCCAGAGTGTTTGGAGAAGCCCTATTCCTCCTGATGGTCGCCGAAAGCTAAGAGAGCGCGATTTGGTACAGGTTGCGGTAGAGTATTTTGAGGGCATTCGTTCGGTCGAGGTTCCGGATGATTATTTAGCTCCCCTGATTGGCAAGCTGCGTGATGCGCTACATCTCGCGTCCGACCTGGAGACCCGCTACTCCTACGATATCGATATTTGTTCGATTGAGCCCGATGAACGTGGTGAAGATGAGGGTGATGATGACTTTCATCGCCAATACAAGCTATCCGGACATGTTCTGCATTTCGTCGGCCTTTTTCGGCGATATGCCGTTCTGCATCCTATCGAGGCGTCAGGTGAACTGCGATCATGGACGACCTCAGAGACCATTTTTGGGCGTCTGAAAGTCTGGGGAATGGGCCTGCTCGACTTGGTGCCCGCTAATGAATTCGCACTTCTGGTCTGCTCGCTCGATGACGAGAGTTTCTGGCCATTCAAAGGTAACAGGGACCTGCTGTTAGGCTTGGCCAGAAGATGGGTCGAGTTTTCTGATGCGGATCGCAGCGAAATTGGACGCCGCATCTTAAAAGGGCCGACAAAAAGGAAGAAAGAAACTCGCACTGCCTACAAGGAACGCATGGCCTATATCGTGCTGAACAGGCTGCACTGGCTAGCAAGCCAAGGCTGTGCGTTCGATTTCGACCTGACTGCAAAGACAGAGCGTCTCCAGCAGTCCGCACCGGAATGGAAACCTGAATATGCGCTGAAAGCAGCCCGATCTTTAGATGGTGGCGGCGGTTGGGTCCGCACGGAAACCTCCTTTGATGAGATCAAGTCTCTGTCCGCCGAGGACATTATTCCGCATATTCTTTCCATGGACCGACGCCCGGTCGGCCGCTTGGTGGAATACAACCCGTTCCTCGGACTGAGCACCGATCAACCTGAATGCGCGCTTGAAGCACTTGATGCCCATGCTGCGTCGGAGGACGAGTTCCAGCCCAGCTTCTGGAACACATTCCTTCGTACTGATATTCGAAAAGACGATGATTCATCGCTGCTTGCGCAAATAGCTCAGTCGCTTTTAAAACTTCCAAACCAACGTCTTGCGCAAATCGCATTGAGTGCATCTGACTGGTTTGAAAAGCATGGGGAAGCCTTGAAGGATCAAGACTTCTCTTTGTTTGATGAACTTTGGAACAGACTAACCCTCGCTCTCGTGGAAGAAGAATCTACTCAGCGCTCGACGTTGGTCCGTGAGGAAGAAGAACCCGACTGGTCAACTGAAGCCATAAATTCTCCTGCAGGAAACCTCGCAGAATTCCTGTTGTCTCACACTTTGAAGAAGACATTCGAGAAAGGAGAAGGATTGCCGGATCAATGGCGTTTGAAAGCAGAGCAACTTCTTTCCCTTCCTGGGGATTCCAGGCGGTTTGCCCTGGTATTATTTGGTTATGGTCTTCGATTTTTCTACTACGTTGATCCAGAATGGACGGAAGAAAAACTGCTCGCCGTTCTAGACACAAACTATGAGCCAGAGATCGATGGTGATGCATTATGGGCTGGTTTCTTCTGGCGGGCACAGACCCCAAGCGCAGAACTTTTTGCTCGCCTAAAGCCCAAGCTTGTCGAACGCCTGCAAGGAAGGCCCACCCAAAAGAGACAGCACATGGAAGTGTTGTCCGGCATCCTGCTAGCCGGCTGGCACTCGAAAGATGAAAGTTCTGGCGAGCGGCTGGTTTCAAGCTCAGAACTGCGAACCTTCTTGTTGCAGGGGAGTGCAGAGTATCGCCGACACACGCTCTGGACGCTGGATAGGTGGGCTGAGGACGGAAATGAATGGTCCGCCAGCGTTCCGGAGTTTTTACGCGATGTTTGGCCAAAGCAAAAATCCATCCGCACGAAGGACATTTCTGCAAGACTGGTTGAACTCGCGCTTTCTCAAAAGGCAAATTTTCCAGAGGTGGCAAAACTTGTAACAGGATTGGTCTCGCGCGTAGATGATGATCGCATTTTCATCCCGGAGCTTAGAAAATCGGAAGATTCTATCGCCCTACAGCATCCAGATGAACTCTTGGATTTGCTATATGCCGTCTTGCCGGAAAGCGTGTCTTTATGGCCCTATGGCACCCAGGCCGCCTTAGAGCGGATTGGAGAGGCGAAGCCATCATTGCGTTCGAGCGCGAAATTCATTGAGTTAAGTGCGCGAATGGGATGATATCCTTGGTTGTATAAAACAAATGACTGTGAACTGTACTGGGCGCGACCTTCGGGCCGGGCTCTAGTAAACAGGGTCCGTCAGGGGCGGTCCCGACCAGTCGGCTTCGATCCCTCGCGCAAGACTTAAGGCTTCGCCCTTAGCGCACATAAAGAAGAATAGTCGCTCTCCCAAGGTTCGGCTGCGCCTACTCCCGCCATCTATTATCACCCCCTACGAATTTTTCCCAGAACTTCACACTTACCACTCGGCTATTCCCAAACCTTCAGAATACCCCACAGATTTTCCCCAATTCCCTCTCTGGAGACTGAGAGGCTGATTGGTCAGGTTCGGTGTCATGAAACATGGCACGCACCTCTTCTGGCAGATCCTTCTCGTCTTGTTCGTCGTTCTCCTGGCGCTCTTGTGCGCGACCGAGTGGACGGCCTGGTCGCTTGGCTGGTCGCCTCGGTTCGGTGAGCCGCTCTTCGTCATTCTGGACATGCCGGTCTATGTGCCCTGGGCCTTTTTCGGCTGGTGGTATTCCTTTGATGCCTATGCGCCGGATGTGTTTGAACGCGGCGGTATGATCGCAGGGTCTGGCGGCATTGCTGCTATCGTGATCGCGGTGACGGGATCGATCCTGCGGGCCCGGGGGGACAAGCGGGTCTCGACCTTCGGCTCGGCGCGCTGGGCGGAAAGCAAGGATTTGCGCAAGTCCGGACTGCTGAAGCCGGCCGGCGTGTTCCTCGGCCAAACGGAAGGCGCGTACCTGCGCCATGACGGGCCAGATCATGTCATGGCCTTTGCGCCGACACGTTCCGGCAAGGGCGTCGGGCTTGTCGTGCCCACCCTGCTCTCCTGGCCGCATTCGGTGCTGGTGCACGATATCAAGGGGGAGAACTGGCAGCTGACCTCCGGCTGGCGCTCGGAGTTTTCGCATTGTGTACGGTTCGATCCGACCGATATTGTCTCGGCTCATTTCAATCCGCTGATGGAAGTGCGCCGAGGGCTTAATGAAGCCCGCGATGTCCAGAACATTGTTGATATCCTCGTCGATCCGCGCGGTGTCGTCGAAGAACCAGGGCATTGGGTGGACAAGGCAAAGTCCCTCCTGACCGGCGCCATCCTGCACGTCCTTTACGCCGAGCCTGAGAAGACGCTCGCTCGGGTCGGCACATTCCTCGCCGACCCCGACCGGACATTCCGGACGACAATCGAGATCATGAAGCGGACCAATCACCTCGGCACGAATGAAGCGCCACGCGTTCACCCGATTGTCGCGACCAAGGCGAGAGAAATGTCTAACCAGACCGAAAACGAGCTCTCGGGCGTGCTCTCCACGGCCTTGCGCTTTCTCGCCCTTTACGCCGATCCGGTCATTGCCGAAGTAACGTCGCGGAGTGATTTCCGGATTGATGACCTGGTGTCGGGTGATCGGCCCCTGTCGCTCTATCTCGTTGTACCGCCATCGGATCTTTCACGCACGAAACCCCTCATGCGCCTCATCCTGAACCAGGTGGGCCGGCGCCTGACCGAGCATCTCGATGTCAGTCCATTCAAGGTCTCGCGCAGCATATCTATTGTGGCGAATACTCTGAGAGCCTGCGGGCTGCTCGCGCCTCAAGTGTCGGTGGCCGCGCCGAAGACCCGGCGGCGGGTCCTGTTCATGCTGGATGAGTTCCCGGCCCTCGGAAAGCTCGACTTTTTCGAAAGCGCGCTGGCTTACATGGCTGGCTATGGGCTCAAGGCCTTCCTGATCGCGCAGTCGCTGAACCAGATCGAGAAGGCCTATGGCCCTTCGAACGCCATTCTCGACAATTGCCATGTCAGGGTCGCCTTCGCGACAAATGACGAGCGCACGGCGAAACGGATATCCGATGCGCTCGGCACCAAGACCGAACAGCGCGCCATGAAGAATTATGCAGGCCACCGGCTCGCCCCCTGGCTGTCGCACAAGATGGTGTCGCGCCAGGAGACTGCCCGCCAGCTGCTGACGCCAGGCGAAGTGATGCAGCTGCCGTCCGATCAGGAGCTCGTCCTTGTCGCGGGCTCCCCGCCCGTGCGGGCGCTGAAGCTGCGCTACTATGAAGACCGGAACTTTACAGAACGCCTTAAAGAAGCACCGGGTGCAGCGGCCTGTATTCCGGAGGCGCGGGAGAATGATTGGGGCAGCGACGTTCGTACCATCCATGAAGGCCTGATGCAGGCTGACGATCTGGAACCGGACGCCGATGGCCTGGGCCGGCGACAAGAGCGCAGTGTGGCTGAAGACCGGGCCCGGTCTGCCCGCCCTGTAAAGTCCGGTGGTTTTCAAGGCAGGGCACGCGCTCCCCTGCAGGCCAGCCTCTTCGATGCGCTCGTACAGGCCGACAGTCTCGAACAGGCGACCGGCATTGACCTGACGGGGAATGGCGAATGAAGCCCCGCATCCAGCCTTATATTTCACCAGAGAATTATCACTCGCTCAAGGCCATGGCCAAACGCCCAGGTCTTTCTGAAAGCGTCATCGTTGACCGGGCGCTGACGGCCTACAGGGCGGGCGAAGCGGATAACAAGCGTGAAGCCGCCATCAATCGCCGGCTCGACCGGCTGACGCGCCAGTTCGGTCGGATCGAACGGGATAATTTGGTCATTGCCGAAACGCTCGCGACATTCGTCCACTATTTCCTGACGGTGACGCCGCCTGTGCCAGCCAACCAGGTCGAGGCCGCACGCGCCAAGGGCGACATGCGGTTCGATCTCTTCGTGCGGCAGGTCGCTGAAGCCCTCCGGTCGGGCCAGCGCATTCTCCAGAACGCCGTTGAAGACGTGACGGAAGAGGCTTCCGGGTTTGATGGCGAGTCCGCCTCTGAACTCCTGGGCGAGGTGCGAGCCGATGCGTGACGCGACAAGCCAGACACGGACACGCGCCATGCTGGTCACGGCACTGGGCAGCGAGATCGTCGCGGCGCTGGATGATCCTGCCGTTGTCGAAATCATGATCAATCCCGATGGGCGGCTCTGGATCGAAAGGCATGGATCTGGCCGAAAGGAGTCCGGCCTGATCGTCACGGCGGGCGATGTCGAACGTGTCATTCGGCTCGTCGCAAGCCATATGGGGCGCCGCGTCGATGCTGCCTCCCCCATCGTGTCCGCCGAACTGCCTATGGGCGGAGAGCGGTTTGAAGGTGTGATGCCGCCCGTCGCGCCGGGGCCTTGCTTCTCGATCCGCAAGCCTGCCGGCCGGGTGATCGCATTGGATGAGTATGTCTCGTCCGGCGTGATGGCTGCCCATCATGCCGAGGCCCTCCGGCAAGCCGTGCTGGACCGCGAGAACATTCTCGTTGTCGGCGGCACGGGCTCTGGCAAGACAACGCTCGCCAATGCGCTACTGGCCGAGATTGCCCGTACGGGCGACAGACTGGTCATCCTTGAAGACACACGCGAACTTGTCTCGACGTCGCGCGATGCCGTGCACCTTCGCACACAGCCGGGATCGGTCACGCTGGCAGACCTTGTCCGCTCGACCCTGCGGCTCCGCCCCGACCGGATCATTGTTGGCGAAGTCCGGGGCGCTGAAGCCCTCGACATGCTGAAGGCCTGGAATACCGGCCATCCGGGCGGCATCGCCACCCTGCATGCCAACTCGGCCCTGGGCGGCCTCTCCCGGCTCGAACAGCTGATTGGCGAGACCTCGGCGCAGGTGCCGCACGATCTCATCGCGGAAACAATCGACTGCGTCGTTTACATCTCCCGGCGCGCCGGAGTTCACCGCGTCGAGACAGTCGC
>NZ_AWFG01000047.1 GCF_000682695.1 Hyphomonas chukchiensis
GGAGCCATATTGTGCCGCAGCGCCATCGCGGAGAATTTCAACTGTTTTCAATGCTGACGCTGGGATCGTTGCAACATCAGGACCTTGCGTGCCCGAGCCGCCAATCGACACCAGCGCGGCACGATGACGACGCTTTGAATTTACGAGCACGAGTGTTTTGTCCGATGACAGACCACGTAGCGCTGCTGGACGCACAAAGGTCGAGCCGTCAGAGATTGGCTCACGACCAATCGTGTAAGAAGGCACAAGCGTCTTGAGAACGTCATTTGTATCCGTAAACGAAACATCCTTGATAGTTGCTTCGTCGAGAACATCGATCGGCACGGCCGAATCTGCGACTGTACGCGGCTTTCCGCGCGATCCTGTTACAGTAATGGTCTGTTGCACAGAGACTGAATCTGTGACGGCAAGTTCCTGTGCGACGGCAATTTCCTGAGCAGTTGCCGTCAGGCCACCTGCAGCCAGAAACACACCAGACATCAGATATGTTCGAAAAGAAGTTCTCATTGTTTACTACCCCGTTTTGCTGCGCTGCTTGTCGGGCAACGCGACCCCATCCGCAGAGCGGATTAACTCAAAATCTCCTCCGTATGCGTTGCAACGCGCCACACCGGAAAATTCGATGAAAGATACCCTTGGATCTCTCGTATTCTTGGGAAAGCCGCCTTCACACGACGACTGTCAGTGCTGGCCCAGCATTGGGCCGCTCTACTGGTTCATCATTGAACCAGTTTCCAGCAGAACCGGTGTATTGCTTCGTTCAAACTGAAATCTCTGCGCTTCCGGCCCTACAAGGTCTCAGCGCACAGTAATGATGCACCGCAACATGAAGTCAGCTTAATGTGGGTGCACTTACGTCACCTGATTATTTGGAATGCAAGAACACCGCATGCTCACTAAAGTGAGGCTTGGCCATATGGGAAAGCCGAAGGGTCAGGGAAGCATGTTCGAAATGGCCACAATCGTCTCTGCGATCTCTCGCACAGGTTTCCCTCGGGACATGGCCATCTTGCGCAGGGCTTCATAAGCAGCTTGCTCCGTGACGCCCCTTTGTTCCATCAATAAGCCCTTGGCACGCTCAATCAGCTTGCGAGCCTCCAGGTCGCTCTTTGAACGTGACAATTCCTTGTGCAGCGCATCCATCAGCCGAAAACGCTCCATCGCGACGTCCAGCACTGGGCCAACGCGCGCGGGAGACAGGCCACTGACGATATAACCACTTGCACCAGCCCTGATTGCACGGCGTGCGAGGTCACCCTGGTCTGCCTCCACAAAGACAACAATCGGCATCGGTCTCTTGCCTGAAAGCTCTTCTACAACGCGGATCATATCCCCATCCGGCACATGGCGGCTTATTATGAGTAGATCGGCCTTGTGAATATCGGTCGCCGCGATCACAGATTGTATTGAGAGTTCGGCGATGCGGCGCACATTCGCTGTGTCGCCGAGCCCCTCGTCGAAAATCGCCGCTCGGGCAACGTCATCTTCGACAAGCAAAATCTCCAATGGCATCACTGGTGGGTCGCACTGCGGCACGTTCATGGCGTGCCCCCCGGTAGCTGAGGCACGCTCTGCCGCCCCAAGCAAAGCAAGGGGGACAAAGCCTGCCTGCCGCGCCCAATTTCTACTGATCGTGCCTTAAGTGTCGCCATGAAGCTGAGTATCGCCGGGCCCCTGATTACTGCTGCATTTGAGCAAGCTTCAGGGTCAGTCCGACATGAATTCAAGGCGAATCGGCCAACTGCGCGACCGAACGGAGCGCTAGATGCAACGTTGGGCACACAATAAGCTTTTCTGCCAACTGTGTGGCAGTTTCATTTTTTTAGCTCACCCCATATTGGGCGGCCCCGGCTTAGCGGGGCGGATTGCCCCTATTCGGCGGGTGCGGGTGCCAAATCAGCTTCTTTTTCTTCGATCTCAAGGCGACGTGCCACATCATTTGGAGAACCTGATTTCCGAGCGATCAGCGCATAGGCGGTCGGCACGAACAGAACCGTGATGAAAGCTGCGGTAATTACGCCGAACAAAATTACGACACCGATGGCTTGGCGCGTCTCCGCCCCTGCCCCTTCAGACAGAATTAGCGGCACAGCGCCCGCGGCCGTCGTCAAGCTGGTCATCACGATTGGCCGGAAGCGCGCCAGGGCCGCTTCGCGCAGCGCCACCTCAAACTCTTCGCCCTCATCTCGCAGCTGGTTGGCGAATTCGACGATCAGGATACCGTTCTTGGCCGCAAGGCCGACCAGCATGATCAGTCCGATCTGGGTATAGATGTTAAGCGTGTTGCCCGTTAGCCAAAGCCCCAGCAAACCACCGGCGATCGTCGCGGGCACGCAGAGCATGATGATGATCGGATGCCGATAGCTTTCAAACTGCGCCGCCAGCACAAGGAACACGATCACGAGGCCAATCGCGAACACGAACAGGATCGAGCTACCGGAAGATTTGAAGTCGAGTGACTGGCCCTTGTAGTCAATCGTGGCCTCGGTCGGCAGCGCTTCCTTGGCAATACGCTCCATGCCGGTTAGCGCAGTGCCCAACGAGACGCCCGGCGCAAGGCCCGCCTCAATCGTGATCGATCGCACGCGATTGTAACGGTTTAGGCTTGGGCTGTCGGCAATCGAGACAATCTTGGTCAGGCTGGACAACGGAACAAGCTGGCCGGAGCGGGACGACCGCACGTAGATGTTCTGAACGTCCATCGGCGTATTCTGGTCGGAGCGCAGCCCTTCCAAGATGACGTCATATTCCTCGCCGTCATCCGTATAGGTCGTCACGCGTCGCGATCCGAGCATGGTCTGCAGCGTGTTGCCTACATCCGAGACGGTCACGCCAAGGTCGGCGGCCCTGTCATAGTCGATCGAGATGCGGAACTGCGGCTGGGTTTCCTTATAGTCCCAGTCGATGTCCACGAGGCCCGGGTTATCTTCCTCCAGCGCGGCAACAAATGTGTCGCGCCACTGGGTCAGCTGCTCATAGGACGGCCCGCCAATAACGAACTGGACAGGCTTGCCATTGCCACCACCGAGGCCCTGCCGCATGACCGCGAAGGCTCGTATGCCCGGCATGTCAGACAGTTTTTGATTAATCTCCGCAATGATCTCGTCGCCGGACCGGCGCTTCGACCAATCTTCCAACACAACAACAACGAAGCCTTGGTTGAAGCTCGCACTGCCGAAGCCCGGCGCCCGCACCAGAAGGCGTGTTGCCTCGCCAGATTCTGTATAGGGCAGCAGGCGTTGCTCGATTTCGTCGAGATACGTCGCCATATAATCGAACGACGCACCTTCCTCCCCGCGAATGCTGATGAAAAAGGTACCGCGGTCTTCCTGAGGCACGAACTCCTCGTCGATGTTCTGGTACAACCAGGCCGCGCCTCCGAAAATGCCCAACAGGATCAGCATGACAAGGATCGGCCGGAAGATGAGCTTGTTGAGTATCCAGCCATACCCGGCCCTGAGGCGCGCAAACACGCTGTCAATCGCCATCGGAATGTAACGCATCACACCCGTCGTGGCCTTGGGCTTCAAAAGCTTTGAGGACATCATCGGCACAATGGTCAGCGACAATATACTGGAGAAGAAGACGGCCGCAGCCATGGTCAGCGCGAATTCGGTGAACAGGCGCCCGACATTACCCTGCAGGAAGGTGATGGGGATGAAGACCGCGATAAGCACCATCGTGGTAGCAATCACGGCAAAGCCCACCTGACGCGTGCCGCGATAGGCCGCCACAAGTGGCGTCTCGCCATACTCATCCATGCGTCTGTGAATATTCTCCAGAACAACGATGGCATCGTCCACGACAAGACCGATGGCGAGCACCAGCGCGAGCAGCGTCAGCAGGTTGATCGATAGTCCCAGCGCCAACAGTACGATGAATGTGGAAATGATCGAGATCGGCACCGTTATGGCCGGAATGATGGTCGAGCGCAGGCTCCCCAGGAACATGAAGATGACGACCGTAACCAGTCCCACCGCAATGAACAGCGTATTGTAGACCTCACGAATGGACGCATCGATGAAGATCGAAGAATCCGATCCCCGGGCGATAACCATGCCTTCCGGCAGTGTTTTGCTGATCTCGTCGGCCAGATTTCTTGCTGCGGCAGCCACCTCAACAGTGTTCGCCGTTGACTGTTTAATGATGCCGAGCCCGACCATGGGCACGCCATTGCCCCGGAATGTGTTCCTGTCTTCGGCGGTGCCACGCTCAACGCGGGCGACGTCGCCCAAGCGGACAAGGTATCCGTCATCGCCCTGTGAGATAACCAACCCCGCAAAATCCTGCGGCGTCTTGAAGGCTCGCTCGATACGCACCGTGAAGTTACGGGAATCCGACTCCAGGCTGCCAGCCGGCGCCTCGATATTTTCTCGCCTCAGCGCATTTTCGATATCACTGACAGCCAGACCCCGCGAGGCAAGCGCTCGCCTGTCGATCCAGATGCGCAGCGCATAATCGCGCGCGCCCCCGACCTGCACACGCGCAACCCCATCAAGGGCCGAGAAACGGTCTACAATGTATCGCTCCGCATAATCGGTGAGTTCAGGCGTCGTCAGGCGGTCGCTGCCAAAGTTCAGCCAGATGATTACATCATCGTTCGCGTCCGCCTTCTCGATCTCTGGCGGATCGGATTCGTCAGGCAAATTGTTGAGCACACCGGATACGCGGTCTCGTATATCATTGGCGGCTGCGTCAATGTCCTGATCGATACTGAATTCGATACTGATACGCGAGCGGCCGTCAGTGGAATTCGAATTGATAAAGCGAATACCCGAGACGCCAGCGATACGGTCTTCGATAACGCGCGTAATACGAGTTTCGATCACATTGGCCGATGCACCGGGATAGCGTGTGCTGATCGTGACAATTGGCGAGTCGATGTCCGGGTATTCGCGCAAAGCCAGCCGGTTATAGGCGACGAGGCCGAAAATAATTAGGATAAGCGACAGGACAGAGGCAAAGACCGGACGCTTGACGGAGACGTCTGACAGCAACATCCGGGCTATTGCGCGTTAAGGGCAGCGCCGTTGCCGGACGCGCCAGGGAAAACAGCCGAACGTTCACGCACGAGGACTTCACCCCCGTCACGGGCCTTGATAGCCCCCTCGGTGATGATGAGATCGCCTTCGGAGAGTCCGGACAGGACTTCAACATTCCCAGCCTGACGAAGGCCGATCTGGATTTTTCTCTTCCGCGCGATTTTCTTGCCATTTTCCTCGACAGCGACGTAGACAAAGTTGTCAGGCCCAAGTGGCTGTATCGCCCCTTCCGGAATAGACAACGCGGTGCGCGCGTCAGCCAGAATGGTAACACGCATGAACATGCCAGCCTTCAAGTTACGATCCGGATTTGGTAGAACGGCGCGCACGCGCACCGATCGCGTCACCGGATCAATTGTATTGTCGACGCTGTCGATCTTGCCGGCAAATTCCATGCCCGGCAGGTCATCGGTTGTCGCCGTGACGGTGACTCCCGCCTTGAGTGACAGAAGGAAACTAGACGGCACTCCGAAATCGAGATTCATCTCGCTATCGTCGACCAGTGTTGCAACCACATCACCAGGCCTCACATAGGTTCCGACGCTGACCATGCGAAAACCAAGAACGCCATCGAATGGCGCAACTAGCACGCGGTCCTTCTGGCGCACCTGTACGGCGCGCAACTGGGCATTGGCATTGTCCAGGTCCCGCAGGGCAGCATCAAGCGAGGTTTGTGCAATAGCGTCCTGTTTCGCCAGTATCTGAGCTCGCTCATACTGGCGAAGGGCTTCATCGGCCGTGGCCTGCGCCGCTTCGACCAGGGCGATCTGCTCACGTTGTGCAAGGGAAACAAGCGTCTTGCCCTGTTTCACGCGCTCGCCATCGTCGAAATAGATGGCGGTCACACGGTCCGCCACATTGAGCGTGAGTTCTACGCGTTCATTTGCTTTCAGCGTGCCCAGCGCCTCAATGCGCATGGCGAAATCCTGCTTGCCGACTTCCGCGACAAACACACTGGATGGTCCGCGCCCTTGCGCAGAAGCCTGAACTGTCAGAAGCGCCATGACCGCTATCGCCGCACCAAGCGTCCGCGACAGAGTCAGTTTGCTCCAGATACGGCCAGTATGTGCCATTCAAATGCCTTATGATGTTCCGTCAAACTGCGAGATTCCGCACGAATGCCCGGAAACAAGCGCCCACATGGCGTTGTCCCCGCACTTCACGAAGTAATCCGCCAAGTCCAAGAGGCAATACCATGTCGAACGCCTCGCTTAGCATCAAAAAACGAACAGTTTCCCAATGGTAACGAGAAATTTATCGGTTCAGACCCGCTTTCAGGCCTTGGAATCTGTTTTTGGTGCAGCAGTGAGGCCAATTTCAGCAAGAACCTCATCCGTATGCTCGCCTATCAGGGGAGCTGGGCGGATTGTACGCACCGACTCGTCCCTGAAAATCACCGGAGGCTGCGTCTCCCAGTAATTCCCCTCGGTCGGATGCGCCCGCTTCTGGAAGAAACCAACCGCCTGCAAATGTGGATCGTCCCTCAGCTCTGTAATGTCATTGACGCGTGCAGCTGGAATGTCCGCTGCAGAAAAGGCTTCGAGCCAATGCTGCGTCGGCTTTGACGTCAGGTACGCCTGAACCCGCTCCATCATGTAGGGCATGTTGTGGTAGCGTCCACGCCGGTCATTGAGGCGCTCGTCCTTCAACTCGTCCGGTGCATCCAGCACATCAAACAGGCGAACCCAACGTGCGTCGACATAGGGCGCAATCGTTATCCATCCATCTGCTGTCTCGAGAGGCTGGCGTGAGGGATCGACCTGGCGCTGGTAGCAGGCTGGCCCGTTCGGCGGATCGAACGTCTCGCCGTAGAGGTGCTCCTCCAGCAGGAAGTGCGTCACACACTCGAACATCGGCACTTCGACATGCACGGCTTCCCCGGTCCTGTCGCGCTTACGCAGCGCTGCGAGCGTGGCATAGACTGCGTGCAGGCCAGACACCTTGTCGGCAATGGCGGTCGGCAGGAAGCGCGGCGCAGGATTACCGTCCACCCGTGGCAACAGGCTGGCCGTGCCTGAAAGGCCCTGGATCAGGTCGTCATAGGCCGGGCGACCTGCATAGGGCCCGCTCGATCCGAAACCCGTGCAATGCACGTAGACGATATCCGGCTTGATCGCCTTTACCTCGTCATAAGTCAGCCCGATCCGCGCCACCGCGTCTTCCCGGACATTATGAATAAAAACATCACTTTGCTCTATCAGCTTCGTGATTGCCGCCTTGCCCTCGTCCGACTTGAGATCCCATACGACAGAACGCTTGCCCCGATTGATAGTCAGGTGACACGGCCCCATGGATTTTGTGTTCACCGGCTTGCCGACATTGCGGAAGTCATCACCCGCCGCCGGTTCGACCTTCACGACATCGGCGCCCATGTCGGCCAGCGTCTGCGTGCAATAGGGACCGAAAATGACCGTCGTCATGTCGGCGATACGGATATCGGAGAGCACGTTGGTGCCTGGCATGGGCATTTCCTCGATCATTCTATCGACGGTTTCGCATCATTACGGACGGGATTCCGACGGGTTTTTCAGGGTTTTGCTACGAGGTTGAGGATGGTTTTTCAATGCAGAGACCGGCATGGCAGTCCCCTTCCCCGGCGGCACACAGCCAGTTTTTTGACTTCGGGTCGGCGCGTCCCCAAGTAACCTGCTGCATGGTGCCACCTCACCGTACGACGCCACTCCGGAGCCCCGATTGATGACCAAACTCTCCATTCTCGACCTTGTCCGTGTAACCGAAGGCACCGATGCCCGCACGGCCATGGACAATGCGCGCGACCTCGCGGCGCATGCCGAGAGTTGGGACTACAACCGCATCTGGGTGGCGGAACACCATAACATGGCCGGTATCGCCAGCGCTGCGACATCGCTGGTTGTGTCCCACATGGCTGCTGGCTCGAAGAAAATCCGCGTCGGCGCAGGCGGGATCATGCTGCCCAACCATGCACCGATTGTCATTGCCGAGCAGTTCGGTACCCTTGAACGGCTCTATCCTGGCCGGATCGATCTCGGTCTCGGCCGGGCCCCTGGCACCGACCAGATTACGGTCCGCGCCCTGCGCACGACCCACGAGGACGCCGAGCGCTTTCCCCAGGACGTGATGGAGCTGCAAGCCTTCTTCAAACCCGTCCAACCGGGCCAGCGCGTCCAGGCAGTCCCCGCCGCCGGCACCAATGTTCCTCTCTGGATTCTCGGCTCGAGCCATTTCGGCGCCATGCTCGCCGCAGAGCTTGGCTTGCCTTACGCTTTCGCATCGCACTTTGCGCCGGCGCATCTGATGGCCGCACTCGAAATCTATCGCAGCCGTTTCAAGCCATCTGAGCAATTGGACAAGCCATACGCCATGGTCGGCGTGAACATCATCGCCGCCGACACGGATGCCGAGGCGCAACGTCTTTCCACCACGCAGAAAATGTCCTTTGCCAACCTGCTGCGCGGCACGCGCTCGTTCAGCCAGCCGCCGATCGACAATATAGACGATTACTGGACCCCGGCCGAGAAAGCCCAGGCCCAGAACATGCTGGCCCGCTCAATCGTCGGCTCACCTGAAACCGTCAGCAAAGGTATAGACGCGTTAGTCTCCGAGACCGGCGCTGACGAACTCATTATCGTCTCGGACGTCTATGATCATAATGCACGCTTGCGCTCATTCGAGCTGATAGCCAGTACCCAGAATTAATCAGCTCCCCTTCGGGATTGCATAATAGCGCCAAGATAGGCGATGTTACTGCAGAACAGAAAATCGGAGGAAATACCCTTGAGCCTTGATGATACAGACTTTACCGGAAAACGGGTTCTCGTTGTTGGTGGGTCCAGCGGCATCGGAAATGGCATTGCGCAAGCTTTTCATGTCCGCGGCGCTGAGGTGCATGTCTGGGGAACACGCGCCAAAGCGTCGGACTATGCCCCCGCTGAGGGCAGTGATCTTGAAGGTCTGGTCTATCAGCAGGTCGATGTCGGCAGCCCAGACGCCATTGAGGCGGCCAGCTTTGACTTCGATAGCCTCGATTGCCTCGTCCTGAGCCAGGGCATCGTTGTCTACAAGCGCGGTGAATTCGAAAACCCCGGCTGGGACAAAGTCATGGCCGTCAATCTCGACAGCCTCATGCACTGTTCCCGCCGGTGCAAACCGATGCTTGCGAAGGCGGGTGGCTCGATCATTATCGTCAGTTCGATCTCAGGCCTCTCGGCCAATGTCGGCAACCCGGCCTATGCCGCTTCCAAAGCTGGCGCGATCAGTCTCACAAAGACTCTTGGCCAAGCCTGGGCACCTGACGGTATTCGCGTCAACGGCCTCGCGCCTGGCCTTGTCGACACCAAGCTGACCAAGGTAACGACCGAAAATCCCAAACGCCTTGAAGGCGCCTTACGGGCCATCCCGGTGGGACGGATGGGCACGCCCGGCGACATGGCAGGCGCCGCGGTCTTCCTCGCCAGCCCGCTCGCTGCCTATGTCTGCGGCCAGACCCTCATCGTCGACGGCGGGCTCTCCCTCTAGAGCGCAGCGGAAGTCACCCGAAAACAAAGACGAGTGCTCAGCTCACATCAACGGCTGAGCATTCTTTCATGGCTGTTACTATGCTTCCTCGGCGCTTCCAAAGATAATGGTCTTCAAACCCAACTATCCGCCAAGTCCTTTGAGCGGCTCGAGACATAGGTG
>NZ_AWFG01000048.1 GCF_000682695.1 Hyphomonas chukchiensis
CATGTCCGATTAGAGAAGGCCACGTAGATACGGGGGCGGTCTGGAGCTGTGAGAGCGGTAGCTGTTCCAAGGGGCGCAGCGGTTGTAATTTGGTCAGTCATGTCAGTCTCCTTTGCGCCGCCCGGCGTTCTTTCCCGCATCAGGCGGGGGTGGGCGGCGAAAAGGTGCTCAGCCGGAGCGCATAAGGGCCCCGCGCAAGGGGAAGCCGTAGGTAGGAAACCTAAAGACGTTCACACGCGCCAATGTCCCGCCCCCTTGTGCGGTGACCGCGCTCTGGCAGACGCACCGTCCGCCCGGACCCGGCTGTTGGGGAGAGATAAAGAAGCGCAGAGAAATTGCTGAGGGGGATCGATGGCTTTGCAACTGTTGCTGTCGCATGGTGCCGCGTCCTGACACACAGTTCCGACTCGAGCCCTGTTGTCAGGGATCGCCATCTGCATCGTTCGTCTCGACCTGTTCAAAGATCCCTGGTCTCAGATGCTCAATTCAGCGCCCGCGACCCCTCTGGCCAATGGACAGTGGGAAGCGCGGGTGCGCGACCTGCCGGTGAGCCCCAGCCCCATGCCTGAAGTCGGACTTGCTGATCCCTCAGTGAGACGAGCCGGGCCGGCAAGAAGTACGGCTTTTGCTCACCTCAAGACGTTCATTCCGGCCGGACAGCCCCGCCTCCGGCGGGCAGGTCGCGAAGAAACCAGCACGCTGTCAAATCGCGTTTCTCCGTGTACATTTGTAGCGGCATGGCCGACTCTCAGGTTCAGGCCAGGGTCTGGAGTATGCCAAATTGCGCCACACCAGGGCAGTCATTGTGACATGGAGCAGGAACGGCAACCACGCAGTGCAACACAAACGGTTGGCATATTCTCTCACAACGCGTCACATAACCTTGGACAACATCTATTCGTATCCGAGGTTTAATAACACAGATGCCGAAACCCCGGTCCAGAAGAGGACTCGACTTAACCATCTAGTCTTTGAAAATATTTGTCTTTTTTGAAAATATGGCACCGAAATGTACCATACTACGTACCATGTTTCGGTTGGGCTATAGAGGTTTGAGTTCTCTAATTATCGTTTACAAATAAGGAGTTAGCGCGTTTGGAGAGATCCAGCAACCTCGTTCGCTTCGATTCTATTGGGATTTTGGCCGAAAGTTGCCCTCCCCGATGGCTTTAGGGCCGCCATTTGCGCCCCTCTTCACCCATTGTCCGACCCGCGCGCGGACCGAGAATCTCGCTCTTGTTCAAGTCTACCTTTAACATGCTGTCGGAGCAGCCGCCTTGTGCAAGGCTGGCGATTATACGCACTAGACTCATTGGACTGCCCGCGGCGACGCACCGCCCCGGTCTTCGCGCCTTGCGTGAATCGCCCAAACCGTTGATTAGAAAAGAGGCAAGTGAAACGTTGGGATTAAAAGTTTGAGTTTGATCAGATCAAAGAAGCGTGTGGCAGACCATGGCGAGGTATTCACGCCCGCCTGGATGGTTGAGGCCATGCTTGATCTGGTCCGCGAGGAAACCGACCGTATTGACTCACGGTTTCTGGAGCCGGCTTGCGGCAGCGGTAACTTCCTGGTCCGGGTGCTGCAGCGCAAGCTCGCGGCAGTGGAACTCAGATATGCGGGTTGCGACTTCAATAGGAAGCACTACGCCCTGCTTGGGCTTATGTGCATATACGGTATCGAACTTCTGGAGGACAATATTGCCGAATGCCGTGACAACCTGATCGAAATTTTCGGCGAGTATCTGAACGCCGATGAAGCTGATGATGTGATCGGCGCGGCGCGAACTGTGCTGACGATCAATCTGATTCACGGCGACGCTCTGGCCATGCGCACTCATGTCGGAGAGCCCATCGTCTTTTCTGAATGGGGTTCTCTCGGCAAGGGCAAGTTCATGAGGCGCGATTTCCGGCTGGACGTGCTCACCGGGTCTTCGAAGTTCAGCGCTGAAGACTCGCTGTTTGCCCATCTTGGAAAGCACGAAATTTTCACGCCCATTAAAACTTATCCGGCGATGACCATTCGCGACCTCGCGGCGGCAAGTGACGGCACACCAAAGGGGGCCGCATGAACGGTCAGGCGAGCTTCACTCTACGCGGGCGTAATCCAGATGTACTGACCTGTATCGCCAATCTGTCGAACGATGAGGTCTTTACGCCACCTGACTTTGCGAACCGAATGCTAGATACGCTGGCAGAGGCCTGGTCCGCAGACCATCACGGGGCCAGCATCTGGGCAGACCCCAATGTAACTTTTCTTGATCCGTGCACGAAGTCCGGGGTCTTTCTTCGCGAGATAACCAGCCGGCTTGCAAAGGGGTTGGCAGGCGCAATCCCGGACTTGCGGGACCGCGTTGATCACATTTTGACGCGGCAGGTTTTCGGCATTGGCATCACCCGCCTAACGGCCATGCTGGCGCGACGTAGCCTTTACTGCTCAAAACAAGCAGATGGCGAGCATTCGATCGCGAGCAGCTTCAACACTGAAGACGGGCATGTCTGGTTCGAACGCACTGAGCATGCCTGGAACAAAGGCAAGTGCGTTCACTGTGGCGCAAGCCAATCGACGTTGGACCGAGGCGAGGATCGTGAGACCCACGCGTACGCGTTCATACATACCGACAACATAAAAGCCCGGATCGCCGAGCTGTTTGGAGGCGACATGCAATTTGACGTGATTATCGGCAACCCGCCTTATCAATTGGATGACGGTGGGTTTGGAGCCAGCGCGATCCCGATCTACAATAAATTTGTGGAGCAGGCTCAAGCGCTGGAGCCCAGATACCTTACTATGGTCATCCCAGCACGTTGGCTGTTCGGCGGACGGGGACTTGATGAATTTCGAAAGAGTATGCTCACAGACGAACGCATAAGGCAGCTGTTCGATTACCCAGATAGCCGCCAAGTCTTTCCTAGCGTCGATGTAGCTGGTGGCATCTGTTACTTTCTTTGGGATCGCGACAATCCTGGCACCTGTCGAATTATCGAAATGAATCACGATCTATCCAATAGTGAGTCCTCACGCCCGCTTCTTGAAAACGGAGCGGAAGTATTTGTCAGAAGCCATGTCGCGCTTTCAGTTCTTAAGAAGGTCGTGTCTGTCGAAACTTCTCAGATCCAATCGCTTGGGTTGCCCGAGGCGAAGCGTTTCGACCAACAAGTCAGCTCTCAAAAGCCATTTGGATTGAGAACCTACTTTCGAGGAGCCTCGAGCCCGTCAAAAGAGAACGACTTAGTTGTACTGCAAAGCGGCGGACGCGCCTGGACATCGAGAGCCGAAATCACCGCAGGGCAAGAACTGATCGATAAATGGAAGGTGTTTACGTCCAAATCATCTTCTGAACACGCGGGCCAGTTTGATAAGAACGGTCAACGCCGAGTGCTTTCGAAATCTGGCGTGATCCCGCCAGGCTCGGTGGTCACAGAAACGTACATCTTGCTGGGAACCTATGATAACGAAACCGAAGCGAGGAATTGCTTCACTTACGCTACGACGAAATTCTTTAGGTTCTTAGTGGCCACTCGTTCGTCCGCCCAAGACCTAGCTAAGTCAGCTTATTCATTTGTTCCCATTCAAGACTTCTCTCAGCCGTGGTCAGATCGAGATCTGTACGTCAAGTATGGGCTGTCAGAAGAAGAAATCGCTCACATAGAAAAGTTGATTAGGCCAATGAGCGCGAGCGATGACTAGATCCATTGACGACATCCTCGCCCCGAAGCCGGAAGCGCGTCCACGAATCTATGCCTACACCATCAACGATGAGGCTCATCGCGACTGGCTGAAGATCGGCCAAACGACGCGTGACGTTCGGCAGAGGGTGGCCGAACAGCTGCGCACCGCTGCGATCAACAACTACCGGATCGAACTGGAAGAGTGTGCCGAGCGCGAGGACGGCAGCTTCTATTCCGATCACGAGGTCCGCGCCGGACTGATCCGCAAAGGCTTTGCCAATCCGGAAGGCGAATGGATGGCCTGCACAGTGGATGACGTGCGCACCGTCCTGACGGAGCTGCGCACGGGCGTGAGCTTCTCGCGCCGTCGAAGCCTGACCTTCCAGATGCGGCGCGAGCAGACCGAAGCGGTGAATCAGACCCATAGCTATTACCTGTCCCGCTGGGCCGAGGACATGCGTGCCGTGCCGCGTTTCCTCTGGAATGCAAAAATGCGGTTCGGCAAGACGTTTACATCGTATCAGCTCGCCAAGCGAATGGGCGCAAAGCGTGTTCTGGTCGTAACGTTTAAGCCCGCTGTGGAAGATGCTTGGCAGACAGACCTGGAAAGCCATGTCGACTTTGAAGGCTGGCAATATCTGTCGAAAAGCTCAGGCGCAGACCCGACTCAGATTGATCGGGCGAAACCGGTTGTCTTTTTTGGTTCGTTTCAGGACCTTCTCGGGCGCGATCTTTTCGGAAACATAAAAGCGAAGAACGAATGGCTACACCGCGTGGACTGGGACCTTGTCATTTTTGACGAGTACCATTTTGGAGCCTGGCGAGAGACCGCGAAGGAGCTCTTCGAAGGCGAAGAGTCAAACCGCGAGGAAAAGTTGGAGTACGCAGCTGACCTCGACGTTGTGAATGAAGACCTGAGCGTCCTGTCGCAGAAAGAAACGGAATTTCTGCCAATCAAAACTCGCGCCTATCTCTATCTTTCCGGCACCCCGTTCAAGGCGCTGGCGACGGGCGATTTCATCGAAGAGCAAATCTTCAATTGGACCTACACCGACGAACAGCGCGCGAAGGAAGAGTTCGCCACGCGCCATCCTGACAAATGGAATCCATATGGCGGACTGCCGCAAATGCGGCTTTTGACCTATCAGATGCCGGATGAATTGCTGTCTGTTGCCAGTGCCGGAGAGTTTGACGAGTTTGATCTCAACGAATTTTTCTCGACAACCGACAAGGACGGTGACGCACAGTTCAAACACAAGAGCGATGTCCAGAAATGGCTGGACATCATTCGCGGGCAATACGCGCCAAGAACGGTAGACAGCCTTCGATCAGGCTCTCGTCCACCCTTGCCGTATTCGGATGTTCGCCTTCTTCCTTATCTGCAGCATTCCTTCTGGTTTCTTCCCAATGTCGCCGGGTGCCAGGCGATGGCGAACCTGCTCACCGAAAAGCACAATGTGTTTTGGCACGATTACACCGTAATCGTTGCGGCGGGCGCGTCGGCCGGCATCGGGCTCGATGCACTTCCCCCTGTGAGGGACGCGATTGGCAGCGGCTTCGATACTAAGACCATAACGTTGTCTTGTGGCAAGCTGACTACCGGCGTGACCGTGAATCAGTGGTCATCCATTTTGATGCTGCGAAACCTGAAGTCGCCGGAGACCTATTTCCAGGCTGCATTCCGCGTTCAGTCACCGTGGACAATCAAGAACCCGAGTGGTGACAATCCGAACGAGGAAGAAGTTCTGAAGCCAATCTGCTTCGTCTTCGACTTTGCCCCAACGCGCGCACTTCGCCAGCTTTCCGAGTACGGAATAGGGTTGTCGCCGAACGAGCCCAATCCGGAAAACGCCGTTCGCGAGCTTGTCTCATTCCTGCCTGTACTTGCCTATAACGGCGCAAAAATGATTCAGATCGACGCTGGAGGTGTTCTCGATATCGCAATGGCTGGCACGTCCGCAACGCTTCTTGCGCGCAAATGGGAGAGCGCAATGCTTGTGAACGTGGACAATGATACGTTGCGCCGCGTGCTGGACAATCCAGACGCCATGGCCGCTGTCGAACGCATCGAAGGCTGGCGCGCACTGGGCGATAACATAATCGAAACCATTATTAACAAGAGCGAGAAGGTCAAAGACCTGAAAGCGCGCGCGAAAGAACGAGGCCTGACCAATCGGGAGAAGAAGGAGCTCACCGAGGAGGAAAAAGACTACAAATCCAAACGCAAGATGGTGCAGGAAAAGCTGATCAAATTTGCGACGCGAATCCCCGCTTTCATGTACCTGACCGACTTTCGCGAGAACACACTGCGGGATGTGATCACGAAGCTTGAGCCCGACCTTTTCCTATCCGTGACTGGGCTTACCGTGCAGGACTTCCACCTGCTTGTCAGCCTGAAAGTGTTCAATACCGAGCAGATGAATCAGGCCGTTTTCGCCTTCCGCCGCTACGAAGACGCCTCACTACGCTACACAGGTATCGAAAGTCACGAAGGCCTGAGCCATTATGGTCTTTACGACACAGTGGTGGCGCGTGAGCGGGTTCAATAAGTCGGGACGCGATCAAAATCCTTATTCGGAAAAGCCGTCATCCGCCTTTTTCAGGGAGAGGATTTCCTCATCCCGGCAGCCGGAGCGGAATTGAACACCAGCATCTGCGAACTTTATGGTCCAAACGCAGACCAGAACAAACTCATCAGACAGTCGCTAGGTATGCGGCGCTAGGGGGAAGCCATGCAGGCCAAAGATTATTCGCTTAACACAGTGCTGAGAGAGCGCCAGCAATGGGTTATACCGGTCTATCAGCGTCATTTTGCGTGGGAGACAAAGGCCGACAAACAGCTTCCGAAGCTGTGGGACGATGTTCGGGATCGCGCGCTTGAGCGTCTCGAAGGCAAGGAGGTTGCACCGCACTTTGTAGGGGCGATCATCTATTCCGAGCCGACAGACCAGCCATTTGGTACAGTGAACCGTCGCCATTTGGTTGATGGCCAGCAGCGAATTTCAACATTCAGCCTTGTCCTTTGTGCAGTCCGTGAGATCGCCGAAGCCAAAGGCGAGATGCAGCTCGCGAGCGCCGCGAAAGCCTATATCTTTAACGAGATTGGCGATGCCATGGCCGATCCGGAGCGCGAGCGGTTCAAACTCTGGTCATCAAGCCACGATCGCCCGCATTATCTCTCAATCGCTGATGGCGGTCTGCCTCTTCTCCGATCTGAATTCTCTCAGTTCTTTTATAAAAACGGAAAGCTTGTCGTGAGCCAGGCGCCAAAGATGCTCGCGGCGTATTGGTATTTGACGAACGAAATTGAAGCGTTTGTCGAGGAACAAATCGAACAAGACCGCACGGCGCAGCAGGCGCTTGATGCCATACTGCACGGCTTTCTTCACGGCTTCCAAATCGTCGTTGTTCAACTTGGCAAACAGGATGATGCGCAGTCGATCTTTGCGTCACTCAATGGCAATGCTGAACCTCTGAGCGCCTTCGATTTAATCCGAAACGATATCTTTCATCGTGCCAGCAAAGCATTTGAGAATGAAGACGCGCTCTATCAGGGAAGCTGGAGCCGCCTCGAGACACAATTTTGGAAAACAGAGGTCAAGCAAGGGCGTTTGAAACGCCCCAGAACCGACCATCTGGTTGCCCACACACTCGTTGCTGAAACGGCACAAGAAATAAATGTCGGCCAGGTCGCAAACGAATACAGAGCGTTCGCCAAGGCGAACAATTTCGATACGGTTGAAGCGGAGATTACCAGCCTGCTAGAATATGCGGACGTATATGAAACGCTCGAGCGTCGCAGCGAACATCTCCCAGAAGCCAGAATTGCATCGCTTTTGACGGCTTGGGATATGTCCGCGTTCCACCCACTGGTCATGTGGATTGGGAAGCATGAGCCGAGCGAAGAGGCCAAGCGGCGGGCATACACACTGTTGGAGAGCTATATCGTTCGCCGTGATCTCTGCAATCTGACCCGCAAGAATTACAACAAGGTCGTCCCCAGCTTGCTTCGGGCCGCGAAAGCGGCCGACGATGTTCCGGCAGCGTTGCTCGATCAAATGAACACGTTCGAGGGCGATATCTCTCGCTTGCCACATGACGAGGACGTTAAGCGGGCCGTCCTGACGCAGCCTGTTTACGATACTCTCGGCTCCCTGAAGCTTCGATATCTTCTGCGAGAAATCGAGATGGCAGCTCGCGGAAAATTCGAAGAGGATGTCACCGTGAAGACGGATAATCTGACTGTTGAGCATATCATGCCGCAGAAATGGGCCGAGCACTGGCCGCTACCTAATGGCACCCAGTGCGCCCATGAAATTTCTTGGATGGCGTCGCTCGCGGGTGAGCAACTTGCTTCAGAAGTGACTGAGGCAATGGATCGTAGGGAGCAGCTCAAGCACACTCTCGGAAATCTGACGCTGGTCACGGGCTCGCTCAATCCGGCCATGGGAAAGGCGGGTTGGGTAGCAAAGAAACGCTATCTGACCCGCTCACTTTTGACGTTGAATCAGGGCGTCTGCGCCGAAGAAAGCTGGTGGGACTGGGGCTTGAACGATCCTCTGCCAACAGCCTGGAACGAGACCGTCATTGAAGCTCGCAGCCGGTTTTTGGCGGAGCAAATCATTCAAATTTGGCATGTCTCAACTGCCTGAAAGATGAGGAATAAAGGAATTTCCTTCAGGCCCAATGGCATGAAAAGCCATTTGGGCTATGTTGATTTTCCTTGCTGGTTTTGAGTCTTGTCAAGGGGCTTTGCCCGCTTCGCGGCGCGTGATCCACGCGCGCTTGACCGGTCGCAAAACCGGCGACACGGACCTTGAATCCTGGAACTTGAGCGCGTGGCAATCGCAGTGCCGATGCGGGGTTTTCCGGCATGTTGCGGCAAAAGGCGGGTCAAGTCTGGAAGGGAGTGGACAGCGAACGTATGCGTCCGGAGGTGACACCT
>NZ_AWFG01000049.1 GCF_000682695.1 Hyphomonas chukchiensis
CTGAGCCTGACGGCTTTTGCCGTTGTGCTCACCTTCCCGGCTCATGCGGCTGGCTCTGGCATGCCCTGGGAAGCCCCGCTGCAATCGATCCTCGACTCCATCGAAGGTCCGGTCGCGAAAATCCTCGCCACGATCGTCATCATCCTGACCGGCCTTGGCCTAGCCTTCGGCGAGAGCGGCGGCGGCATGCGGAAATTGTTGCAGATCGTGTTCGGTCTCTCGATCGCCTTTGCCGCGACCTCGTTCTTCCTCTCCTTCTTCTCCTTCGGCGGTGGGGCGACGCTCTGATGGCTGACAACCGCCCCCTGCCCCCGGGCTATAGCGTGCCGGTCCATCGCTCGCTCACAGTGCCTATCCTGCTCGCAGGTGCGCCAAGGCTTGCGACGATCGTCAATGGCACGCTGGCCGCCGCACTCGGCATCGGCCTCCAGCTTTGGGGTGTGGGGCTCGTCTTCTGGATCGTGGCCCAAGGTATCTGCGTGTTCGCCGCGCGGCGCGATCCGCAATTTGCCGACGTGCTGATCCGGCACATAAGGACAAGGGGCTATTACGCATGCTGAATTTGTCCGAATACCGCGCCCGACCCGCTACGCTTGCCGATCATCTAAAATGGGCCTGCCTGATCGCTCCGGGCATCATCCTCAACAAGGATGGCAGCCTGCAACGGACCTGTTTCTATCGCGGACCCGATCTTGAAAGCTCGACGCCGGAAGAACGCGTAGCCGTCACAGCCCGCATGAACAATCTCCTCCGCCGGTTCGGCTCCGGCTGGGCGCTGCATATCGAGGCCGACCGCAGGCCGTCCGTCACCTATCCTGAAAGCATCTGGCGCGAACCGGCCGCCTGGCTCGTGGATGAAGAACGCCGCGCGGCCTTCGAGGAAGCGGGCCGGCATTTCGAGACGGACTGCTACCTCACTCTCACCTGGATGCCGCCAGCCGACCGGACGGCAAGGATCGAACAGCTCTTCATCGAGGATCCGGCGGACGCCCCGGCGGCGTTCTGGAGCGAGCATCTTGTTCATTTTGAAACCGAAACATCCCGGGCGCGGGACATGATGGCGGACCTCATGCCGGAGGCACGGTTTCTGGATGATGACGAGACACTGACATACCTTCATGCCTGCATCTCCACGGTGCGGCAGGCCGTGCGGGCGCCGTCCGTACCGATGTGCCTCGATGCGCTCCTGGTCGATACGCCGCTCATCGGTGGATTGTCGCCCCGTCTTGGCGATGAGACGCTGAAGGTCCTGACCATCAACGGGTTCCCGGCGACGGGCGAGCCGGGGCTCCTCTCGGACCTCGACCAGCTCGGCTTTGCCTATCGCTGGTTGACCCGGTTCCTGCCCCTCGACAAGCCGGAGGCGGAGAAGACGCTCAATTCTTACGTCCGCAACTGGTTTGCCAAACGCCGCTCGCTCACCTCCTACTTGCGGGAAATACTCACAAACGAGCCGGCATCGCTGCTCAACACAGACGCCGACAACCAAGCGGCCGATGCGGACGAAGCCCTACAGGCGCTTGGGGCCGGTCATGTCGCGTTCGGTTACTGCACGACGGCGATTGTGGTCCGGCATGAAGACGCATCGATAGCCGAGGACCAGATCCGCGCCGTCGAGCGCGTGATCCGGGGGCGCGGGTTTACCTGCGTGACGGAGAGCGTCAACGCGGTGGAGGCCTGGCTCGGGACGCTGCCGGGCGAGGCCTATGCCAATGTCCGCCAGCCGCTGCTGAACACGATCAATCTCGCCCATATGGCGCCGCTGGCATCGCTCTGGGCCGGGCCTGAACGGAATTCCCATCTGGACGGCCCGCCGCTCCTGATGGCGCGCTCGGCAAGCTCGACGCCGTTCCGGCTGGTGACCCATCAGGGTGATGTCGGCCACATGATGGTGGTCGGACCGACCGGCGCCGGCAAGTCGGTGCTGCTGTCGCTGCTGGCCCTGCAGTTCCGCCGCTATGAACAGGCTCAGGTCTTTGTCTTCGACAAGGGGGCGTCGGCGCGCTGCGCGACGCTCGCCTTGGGAGGCACCTGGTACGAACTCGGTCTTGATGGCGACCTTGCCTTCCAGCCGCTGCGGGATGTCGACAGTGAAGCGGGCCTCGCTGCGGCGCAGGCTTGGGTGCTCGGACTGTTAGCGCAGGAAAGCGTCGCGATGACGCCGGAGGTCAAACAGGCCGTCTGGACGGCGCTGCAGAGCCTTTGCGCAGCCCCCGTCTCCCAGCGTACGCTGACTGGGCTGGTGGCCCTCATCCAGGTGCCGGAGCTCCGTCAGGCACTGGAGCCCTATACGCTGGCCGGGCCCTATGGCGCCCTGCTCGATGCCGATGAGGATCATCTCGAAACCGGCGACATGCTCTGCTTCGAAATGGATGCACTGATGCAGGACAAGCGGCTCGCCGCGCCCGTGCTGGCGCACCTGTTCTCGAAACTGGAAGCCCGGTTCGACGGGAAGCCAACCCTGCTCATTCTCGACGAGGCCTGGCTGTTCCTCGATCACCCGATGTTTGCGGGGCGTCTCCGCGACTGGCTGAAGACGCTTCGCAAGAAGAATGTCTCCGTCGTGTTCGCGACGCAGAGCCTGTCGGACATCTCATCAAGTTCAATTGCCCCGAGCCTGATCGAAAGCGCCCCGACCCGCATTTTCCTGGCCAATGCACGCGCGGAAGAGCCGTCGCAACAAGCAACCTATGAAGCTTTCGGACTCAATGCCCGACAGGTCGAACTGATCGCAAGGGCCACGCCGAAGCGGGACTATTATGTTCAAACCCCGGAGGGCAACCGCCTGTTCGACCTCGACCTTGGTCCAGTTGCCCTCGCCTTCTGCGCTGCCGGGTCGAAATCCGACCAGAAAATGATCTCCGAAATTCTCGCTTCAGTTGGTCCGGAGGGCTTTGCACCGGCCTGGCTGGAAGCGCGCGGACTTCACTGGGCCGCTGACCTGATCGGGACAGAAGGAGATGTGCCATGCGCCGCCGAATGATCGCCATTCTCCTTGGGACCGTGTCGTCGCTTGTCGTTATTGCGCCTCCTGCAGACGCCTTGTTGGGCGTGGGAGATGTCGTGATCGACCCCACAAACCTCGTCCAGAACATCCTGACCGCCACCAACACGCTCGAACAGATCAACAATCAGGTCCAGCAACTCCAGCATGAGGCGCAGATGCTGGTGAATCAGGCCGAAGACCTGAAACGGCTCGACTATGCCTCATTCGAACACCTGAAACGCCTGCTCGAACGGATCGACACGCTTATGCGCGAAGCGAGCGAGGTGACCTATGAGGTCGAAGAGAGCGAGCGCCAGTACCGCGAGGCCTTCCCGGATACGTATGAAGACCTCACCAATGAGGAAATCGTCGCTGAAGCCGCCGACCAGTGGCGGATCAGCCGCGAGGCGTTCCGGGCCTCGATCCAGGTCCAGTCGGGGATCGTGACCTCGATTGCGGAGGCGCGCGAGACGCTGACCGACCTTGTCGGCGAGAGCCAGGCCGCGACGGGGAACCTGTCCGTCGCCCAGGCCGGCAACCAGCTTGTCGCCCTCTCGGTCGAGCAACAGATGCAGATGCAGCAATTGATGGCGGCGCAATACCGGATGGTGGCGCTCGAAGAGTCCCGGCGCGCCGCGATCGAGGAACAGGCCCGCATCCGCCACAAGCGCTTCGTCGGCGACGGCGTCGCCTATTCGAGGGATTAGTGCCATGGAAGACCTTGGCGTCATCGACCAGTTCGTTGCGACCTTCTCCGCCTATATCGACAGCGGGTTCGGTCTCTTGCAGCCGGATGTCGCGTTCCTGACGAGCGCGCTCATCGCGATTGACATCACGCTGGCGGGCCTGTTCTGGGCCATGGGCCCCGATACCGACATTGTTGGCAGGTTCCTGAAGAAGGTCCTTTATGTCGGCGCCTTCGCGCTGATCCTCGGCAATTTTGCCCTTCTCTCGGACGTGGTGTTCACGAGTTTTGCGCAGCTGGGCCTTAACGCCACCGGCGGCACGATCACCGCCGACGACATCATCAAACCCGGCTTCGTCGCGGCGACCGGATTCGATGCCGGGCTGCCGCTGCTAGACGAGATCGAGAAGCTCACCGGCCCGATCGCCTTCTTCCAGAACATTGTCATTATCGCTGTCCTGTTCCTCGCCTGGATCATCACGCTCCTCGCCTTCTTCTTCCTCGCGATCCAGCTCTTCGTGACCATCATTGAATTCAAGCTGACGACACTGGCCGGGTTCGTGCTGATACCGTTTGCGCTCTGGAACAAGACAAGCTTCCTCGCCGAGAAAGTCCTCGGCAATGTCATCGCGTCGGGCATCAAGCTGATGGTGCTTGCCATCATCGTCGGCATTGGATCGACCATTTTCTCCTCCATCACATCGACCTTCCAGCCAGACGAGGTGACCCTTGAACAGGCTGCCTCCGTCATCCTCGGATCCCTCTCGCTTCTGGCCCTCGGCCTGTTCGGACCCGGCATCGCCACAGGCCTTGTCTCCGGGGCACCACAACTTGGGGCTGGGGCGGCCATTGGCACCGCCGCCGGTGTGGCAGCAGGAACGGTCGCGGGCGGTTCCATCGCCAAGGCGGGAATCGGGGCAGCAGCCGGTGGGACTCGCAGCGCTGTTGGCGCAGCAGCCTCCATGGCAGGCGGCGCTCGCACAGCCTACCAGATGAATGCGGCCGCTTCCGGCAAGACCGGTGTCCGCGCCACGATGGCGGGCGTGAGCGGTGTCGCGGACGCAGGTGCTCGTGCGGCAGCGTCTGGCGCGAAAGCCTTTGCCCGGCGCGCGTTCGGAACCCCAGGGGAGCGTCATCAGGCCGGCGCACGCGCCGCTTTCGCGGCAACGGGTGGCACGGGCGCGCGGAACGCGGGTCCAACCAATGGACCGAATTCTCCCCCGGACTGGGCCAGGCGTATCCGGCGCGATCAGTCGACCCGCGATGCCGGCATGATGGCGGCCTCAGCGGTGCGCGACGGCGACCGTCCGGGCGGCGGCACTTCGCTACAACTCAGAAATGACGAGGACTGACATGAAGCTCTGGAAGCGAAATTCTAGCCGCTATGGCGTGACACCGGAACCTGTCACACCCTACCAGCGCGCGGCGCAGGCCTGGGACGACCGGATCGGGTCGGCCCGCGTACAGGCGGCGAACTGGCGGCTGGCCGCACTCGGCAGTCTTACCCTCTCATTCGTCCTCGCGGGCGGCCTTGTCTGGCGCTCCACCCAGTCTTTCGTCACGCCTTATGTGGTCGAACTGACGGGCGAAGGCGCCGTGCGCGCCGTCGGCCCGGCCGACGAGCGCTATGAACCGACTGATGCGCAGATCGCGTTCCACCTCGCAGAATTTGTGAAGAACACGCGGTCGATCTCCATCGATCCGGTCGTCGTCCGTCAGAACTGGCTGACGGCCTATGCCTATGCGACCGACCGGGCGGCAGCTACGCTCAATGATTATGCCCGTGACAATGATCCATTTGCGGATCTCGGACGGCGCTCTGTGTCTGTCGACGTGGCGAGCGTCGTGCGGGCGTCGGACGACAGTTTCACGGTGCGCTGGCACGAGACGGCCTACCGAAACGGCACCGAGACCGGCCAGTCAAACCATACCGGCGTTTTCTCGATCGTCATCGACCCGCCACGCACGGAAGAGGCCCTGCGGGCCAATCCCCTCGGCCTCTACGTCCACGGACTCAACTGGTCGAAAGACCATCAATAGGAGCACCTCCCCATGAAACGCCTTGCCCTGGTTCTTCTCGCCTCAACCGCGCTTACGGCTTGCGAGTCTGTCCCTACCGCCGTCGGTCCCGACATCACACTCGATGAGCCGGACTATGTCGAAGATCTCTATCTCGCCCCTGACGCGGAAGAGACCGATATCGCCGACGCGGACCTTGCTCCAACGCCGGTTGTCTACCGCACCTATACGCCGACAAGTGTCACAGGCGCGATGCCCGGCCAGTTGAAACCCATGCCAGCGGAGGCAGATGCGCCATCGCTCAAGCCCTACCAGGCCATCGAGACGGCAAACGGCAAGGCGGCGGTCGAACCCTCACTCGACAATTACATGAACGCGATCCAAGTCTATCCCTATACGATCGGTGCGCTCTACCAAGTCTATTGCGCGCCGGAGCAGGTCACCGACATTGTCCTGCAGCCCGGCGAGGAACTCGTGTCCGTCTCAGCCGGCGACACAGTTCGCTGGGTACTCGGCGACACAGTCTCCGGGACCGGCGCCGAGTCGCAGGCCCATATCCTGATCAAGCCGACACAGGCGGGGCTGAAAACCAACCTCATCATCACGACGAGCCTTCGCGCCTACCACCTTGAACTGCGCGCGTTCGAAGAAACCTATATGGCGGCCGTTTCCTGGCGCTATGCGGACCAGCAACTGGTGACGCGGGTCGCGCGGTCCGGCGCAACACCCGCCTCAGCGTCTCCCGCCGGACTACAACTGGAGCGGCTGAAGTTCCGCTACGACCTTGATGGCGATTTTCCTCATTGGCGACCGGACCGCGTGTTCGATGATGGCCGCAAAGTCTATATCCAGTTCCCGGCCCGGCTCGACCAGGGCGAGGCCCCGGCCCTCTTCGTCATTGGCCGGGACGGCAAATCGCAGCTCGTGAACTATCGCATGTCGGGCGACTACTACGTCGTCGATCGCCTTTTCGCCCGCGCAGAACTGCGCCTTGGTGAAAAGCGACAAGATGTCGTGAAGATCGCGCGCAATGATCTCGGGCCAGCGAAACCATGACGGAAGCAGCTTCCCCACCGGCACAGCCGCTCGAAATCCGAGGCCGCCCGAGGCCGGTCAAACGGTTTTCCAAACGGGCTTTGATGGTCCTGCTCGGCACCGGCAGCGCGATCGTGCTCTGTTCACTGGCCTTCGCCCTACAAAGCCCAAAGGATGAGTCCGCCAGCGCGTCTCGCGAGCTTTATAACACGGGCCATAATCCGACAGCAGATGGCCTTGCGGCGTTGCCTGCATCCTACAACGAGATAAAGCCTGCCGAAGACATTCTCGGGCCACCGCTACCCGGAGACCTCGGTACGCCGATCCTTAAGGCGCAGCGTGAAGGGCGGATGGTATTGCCGGCGGAAGATGCGCCTGAGGCGGGTCCAATGCCCCAAAAGCTGGCGGCGCTGGAGACAGAGTTGCGCGCGCGCGAGGCAGCCCTCTCAGAGGCCGCACGTGGGAGCAGCGTGTTTTTCCAGGTGGGATCGGCCGCGGGAGCGAAGGTCATCGGCAATCCAGCCCCTGCATCGTCGTCGCCTTCACTGAGCTTTCCGGACCTCTCGGCTTTTACAGCCTCTCACGAGGGGGCGTTCGGCTCGTCACTTGGCGAGGATCCGAACCGGCAGGCCCGCAAGCTTGATTTTCTGGGCACCGAGACGGATCCATCGATCTACAATCCGCACCGACTCGAGACACCGGTCTCGCCCTACCAGTTGATGGCTGGGACAATCATCCCAGCAACCCTGCTGACGGGCGTGAACTCCGACCTTCCGGGCCAAGTCATCGCGCAGGTGACGAGCCCGGTCTATGACACCGTCACGAGAGAGAGCGTTCTCGTGCCGCAGGGTGCGCGCCTGATCGGGCGCTATGACAGCGTCATCGCGTTCGGCCAGTCCCGCGCGCTCCTTGTCTGGAGCCGGATCGTGATGCCGGACGGATCCTCGATCCGGATCGACAATCTCGCCGGCGTCGATGCCCGCGGGTATGCGGGCCTCGAAGACAAGATCGACTATCATTCCTGGAAACTGTTGCAGGGCGTAGCGCTCTCGACCCTGCTTGGCGTCGGCTCCGAACTCTCCAGCGATGACGAGGGCGATATTGCCCGGGCGGTGCGCCGTTCAGCTCAGACCGGCGCAAATGAAGCCGGTCAGGAAATCGTGCGCCGCAATCTGGACGTCCAGCCTTCGATCACAATCCGGCCCGGCTGGCGGCTCGGCGTACTGGTGAACAAGGACATTGTCCTGAAACCCTATGAAGGAGGTAGACAGCCATGAGTGACGTCAATTTGAAGATCGGGCCGCTGCCGGACCGGACGCCGCAGAAACTGACGGTGCTCGTCGATCCCCTGCTTGCGTCGGAGTTGGACGCGTATGCGCGGATCCATTCGCAGAAGTACGGAACGGACGTTTCGGCCTCGGCACTGGTGCCGCTGATGCTGGAGACCTTTCTGGCGAGTGACAGCGGATTTCGAAGAGCAAAGAA
>NZ_AWFG01000050.1 GCF_000682695.1 Hyphomonas chukchiensis
AGGACCTTCATGCGGTGCTCCCTTTTGGTTTAGAGACGTTTGACATATGGCGGCGTGAGTAGACGTCCACCGCAAAAGACGCAAGGTTTACGTTGACGTAACGGTCAATTTGGCGCGGTTTTCATTTTGTAATGTTTGCGTTTCGTGTATCACGTGTGTTCGTTCATTGGCGCAGCTCGGCGCGCCCCAACCTCCAAGCCGGAAAGGAGACCAAGCCATGACCAGCCCCCGTCTCCACATCCAGCTTTCAGGTTCACATGAACATTCTCCACGTGCTGGCGCGCTGCGCCAGACGGGTTTGGCCCTTTTCCGGTAAACCAAAGGTCCCTTCAGATACCCAATCCGACAAAAGGCGCGCGCATGCGATCCTTCACACGATACCGCCGCCACATCTTCTGAAGGATGTCGGCGCGGATGACGGCTAGCTGTCTGCGCCCCTGGCCATCAGGGCGGCGAGGTCCTTGCCCGGTGCGGCGCCCTTCAGGAAGCCGAGCGTGCCGGGGCCGAGGAGTTCCTCCCCTGCCCTGACCAGCGCGCCATAGGCCGTGTTGGCGAGGGCGGAGCCCATGCTGACGCGCTTGACGCCAATCGCTTCAAGCTCCGCCATCGGCACGAAGCCGACGCGCGGGCCCATCAGCACATTGAGGGGCCGGTCGACGGCGGACAGCACGGTCCTGATATCGTCCATGGTCTTGAGGCCCGGCGCGTAGAGCACATGGGCGCCCGCCTCCTGATAGGCCTGCAAGCGGGCAATCACGTCGGAAAGGTCCGGCACGCCGGTGAAGAAATTCTCGGCGCGGGCTGTGACGAGGAAGGGGAACGGCAAGGCATTGGCGGCCTCGACGGCGGCGCGCACGCGGTCTGCCGCCTCGGCAATCCCGTATTGCGGCCGGGCGCTGTCGCCCGTGAAATCCTCGATCGAGCCGCCGACCAGACCGGCCTCGGCGCCAAGGCGGATCGTCTCGGCGCAGGTTTCCGGGCTGTGGCCGAAGCCGTTCTCGAGGTCTGCCGTCAGCGGCAGCGGCGTTGCCGGGGCAAGCGCGCGGATATGGGCGAGCTTCAGGTCGCGGGTGATCTGGTAATCGGCGACGCCCGTGTTGGCGGCAAAGCCGGCGCTGGTGGAGGCGAGGGCCTTGAAGCCAAGCCCGGCAAGCATGCGTGCCGAGCCGACATCCCAGGGATTGGGCAGCACGAACATGCCCGGATTGTCGTGCAGGGCCTTGAAGGCGAAAGCCTTGTCCTTTTGCGTGGTCATCTCTGTGTCCCTCCGTTTGCGTACCAGTCTGGTCGCATGGGCGCGCAAGGACAAGCCACCCGATTCCTGCGCGTGGCAGGGCTGCCGAAACGCTTAAGCGGGCGGCTCGTTATTGGCGGCCAGCACTTCGCCTGCGAGATAGAGCGAGCCACAGATCAGGATACGGTCGGCGCCTGTTGCGGCTGCGGCACTGACGGCTGCATTGAGGTCGGCGCAGGCGGTGACGTTCAGGCCTGCCGTGCGCGCCGCATCGGCAAGGTCGTGCGGCTCGGCGCCGCGATGGCCGGGCGCATTGGGCAGGGTGAAAACGTCCGGCTTCAGGTGGCGGAAGGGCAGGAAGAAACCTGTCGCATCCTTCGAGGCGAGCATGGCCGTGACCAGCACCGTTCGCCCCGGCAGGGTTTTCAGATGGTGCGCAATCGCCCGCGCCGCATGCGGATTATGCCCGCCATCGAGCCAGACTTCCGCGTCAGGCGCCAGTGCCGTCACCGGACCCGGCTTCAGCTTTTGCATGCGGGCGGGCCACGTGGCCGTGCGCGCGCCTTCGAAGATGGCGTCCTGGCTGATGCGGGTGGAGGCGCCGAAGAGTTGCATGGCCATGGCGGCGAGCGCCGCATTGCCGCGCTGGTGTTCGCCGATCAGGGAAATGTCGTCCGGCATGGCATCGATGAAGTGCGCCTTCAGCCGGTAGAGCGGGGCGCCGAGCCGGGCCGCCTCATTGGCAATCACCTCGTCGCACACTTTACGCTGGATGGCCGTCACGACCGGCCGGCCCGGGCGGATGATGCCCGCCTTCTCGCCCGCGATCTTGCGGATGTCGGAGCCGAGGAAGGCTTTGTGGTCGAAATCAATCGGCGTGATGACGCAGAGCGCGGGCTTGGCGATCACATTGGTCGCGTCATAGCGCCCGCCAAGGCCGACCTCGAGAATGAGAAGATCAGCCGGCACTTCGCTGAAGGCCAGCAGGGCCGCTGCCGTGGTTGCCTCGAAATGCGTGATCTGGAGGCCCTGAACGGCCTCGAAGGTGCGGTCGAGCCAGGCGATCAGGCGCGCATCGTCGACAATCTCGCCCGCCAGCCGGATACGCTCGTTGAAGCGCACGAGATGGGGCGACGTGAAAACGTGTACGGTAAGGCCGGCTGCCTCGGCCATGGCGCGCATGAAGGCCGAGGTCGAGCCCTTGCCGTTCGTGCCCGCGACATGAATGACGGGCGGCAGCCTGTCCTGCGGGCGGCCGAGCGCCTCAAGCGCGGCCTCGACCCGCCCGAGCGACAGCTCGATGGTTTTAGGATAGAGCCCTTCGAAACGCGCAAGCGCTGCGGCAAGGGCCGCATTGTTTCCGATCAAGCAGACTTGCCTTTGGTCTCCGCGGCCTTGGGCACATGGGTCTTGGGCTGGCTGAGCGCTGTGATGCGCGCATCGTCGCGGCGGCGCGAATTGGGCAGGAGATGCGACAGGATACGCGTCAGCGTCGCCTTCATCTCGCGCCGGTCGACAACGATATCGACCTGGCCTTTTTCGCGCAGGAATTCCGAGCGCTGGAAGCCCTTGGGCAGGCTCTCGCGGATCGTCTGTTCGATCACGCGCGGGCCGGAAAAGGCAATCATCGCGCCGGGCTCTGCCAGATGGATGTCGCCCAGCATGGCATAGGAGGCCGAGACACCGCCCGACGTCGGGTCGGTCAGCACGACGATATAGGGCAGTTTGGCTTCGGCCAGTTCGTTCACCGCGAGCGTCGTGCGTGGCATCTGCATCAGGCTGAGCGTGCCTTCCTGCATGCGGGCGCCGCCGGAAGCAGTGCAAACCACAAAGGCGGCCTTACGGGCGAGCGCCATTTGCGCAGCGGTGACGAAGGCTTCGCCTGCCGCCATGCCGAGCGAGCCGCCCATGAAGTCAAAATCCTGAACCAGCAGAACGGTCGGCACGCCGCCGATCTTGCCATAGGCGGCGACCATGCAGTCATCCTGCAGGAGCGGCGCACCACCATTTTCAGTTTCCCGCTTCTCGCGCGCGGCAATCTTGGCCTTGGCGGCCTTGATGCGGGCCGGATAGGGCTTGTCGTCCTTGAATTTCAGCGGGTCAGACGGGACAGGCGGCAGGGCCAGCGGCTCCCAGCGCTCTTCATCGAACAGAAGGCGGCAGCGCGTGCGCGGACTGATGCGCATATGGGCGCCGGCGGGCGTGACCCACCAGTTCTCTTCAAGATCCGTCTTGTAAACAAGTTCACCCGACGCAGGACATTTGACCCAGAGGTCGTCCGGCGTCTCTTTCTTGGCGAGCATGGTCTT
Organism: Hyphomonas chukchiensis; assembly: GCF_000682695.1. GTDB lineage: Bacteria > Pseudomonadota > Alphaproteobacteria > Caulobacterales > Hyphomonadaceae > Hyphomonas > Hyphomonas chukchiensis. The sequence goes on from NZ_AWFG01000050.1 coordinate 3,544, forward strand.
CAGGCCAGGGGGAGTGACCTTCGTGATCCAGTTCATGCCTTAACTCCTTAAAGACCGTAACAGCCTCTACGCTTTCACCACCGCAGCGATCGCTGCGCTCAGTTCCCCTGCCAATGCGCCCATTCCCCGCGGCGCTTTTGAATAATCACCCGATTCGTGGGCTGACTGAGCATGCTCCACGAAAGCGGAGCCTACGACAACCCCATCCGCAATTTTAGCCATTTCTGCAGCCTGTGCACCATTTTTCACACCAAAACCAACGCAGACGGGCAATCCTGATACGCGCCGCACCATCTCGACGTTCCCGGCGATCGATTCCGGATCGGCCGAGCCGGCCCCTGTGACACCGTTAACGGCGACAAAATAGACAAAACCCGAGGCGCCATCGGCGACTTTCGCCATGCGCGCTTCGTGTGTGGTCGGCGTCGCAAGCCGGATGACAGAGAGGTCGTGCCTGGCATATTCGGCGCGCAGCTCGGCATCTTCTTCCGGCGGCAGGTCGACAAGGATCGTGCCGTCAATACCGGCGGCATGGGCCGCTTCGGCGAAGGACGCATAGCCAAGTGAGTGAACCGGATTGGCATAGCCCATCAGGATGACAGGCGTGTCCTGATCGGTTTCGCGGAAACGCGCGACGAGACCGATGACATCAATCAGCTTGGTATGATTGGCGAGGGCGCGCAGACCGGCCCGCTGGATCGAAGGACCATCCGCCATGGGATCAGTAAAGGGCGCACCGATTTCGATAATGTCGGCGCCATTGTCGCGCAGGGCCTGCATGGAGGCAAAGCTGGCCTCAAGGTCCGGGTCGCCGGCCATGAGGTAAGCAACCAAAGCTGCGCGTTTCTCCGCTTTAACCTTGTCAAAGCGCGCCGTAATTCGGGAAGTGGGCATCAGGAATCCGTATTTTCGTTGACCCAGGCCTCATAAGGCGCGGAGACATGGGCGCAAGGCAGCGCGACGATGGCCGGCACCTCATAGGGGTGGATCTCGTTCACGAGCGCCTCGATCCCGGACCAGTGCGCCTCAGGCGCCTTCATCCAGAGAACGAACTCGAAAGCGTGTTCGACCACGCCTTTCCAGCGATAGGTGGAGGTGACCGGCCCTTCAAGATTGGCGCAGGCCGACAGGCGGCGCTCGACGGCAGCGTCAGCAATTTCCTCGGCGACGCGGCGGGACGGGCAGGTAACGCGGATGAGGAGAATGGTCATGTCAGATTTCGAACCCCAAGGCCTTCGCCACGCTGAACACGTCCTTGTCGCCGCGACCGCAGAGATTCATGATCAGGAGGCCGTCCTTGTCCATAGTGTCGAGCACGTCGCCCAGGCGCGCGATCGCATGCGCGGGCTCCAGTGCCGGGATGATGCCCTCAAGCTGGGTACAAAGCTGGAATGCAGCCAGCGCTTCGTCGTCAGTGCATGAAAGATACTCAGCCCGGCCGGTATCGCGCAGGAAGGCATGCTCCGGCCCGATGCCCGGATAGTCGAGCCCGGCGCTGATCGAGTGGGCGTCAACGATCTGGCCGTCATCGGTCTGCAGCAAATAGGTGCGGTTGCCATGCAGGATGCCGGGCTTGCCGCCATTCAGCGCCGCCGCATGCTCGCCGGTCTCGATGCCGTGGCCTGCCGCCTCGACGCCAATCAGGCGCACGCCTTCATCATCAATGAAGGGATGGAACAGGCCGATGGCGTTGGAGCCACCACCTATACACGCCATCACGGCGTCCGGCAGGCGGCCTTCGCGCTCAAGGATCTGCTGGCGGGCTTCGATGCCGATAATGCTCTGGAAGTCGCGCACCATTTCCGGATATGGGTGCGGGCCGGCGGCCGTGCCGATGCAGTAGAACGTGTCGTCCACATTCGTCACCCAGTCGCGCAGGGCTTCGTTCATCGCATCCTTCAGCGTGCCCGTGCCGGACGAGACAGGCACGATCTCGGCGCCGAGCAGGCGCATGCGGAACACGTTCGGCTTCTGGCGCTCGACATCCGTCTCGCCCATGAAGACCACGCATTTCAGGCCGAAACGCGCGCAGATCGTCGCCGTGGCGACGCCGTGCTGGCCGGCGCCGGTCTCCGCGATGATGCGTGTCTTGCCCATGCGCATGGCCAAGAGGACCTGCCCGAGACAGTTATTGATCTTGTGCGCGCCGGTATGGTTCAGCTCGTCGCGTTTGAAATAGATCTTGGCCCCGCCGAAATGCTCGGTCAGGCGCTCGGCAAAATAGAGCGGCGACGGGCGGCCGACATAATGGGCCCACATGTCGTCTATCTGCGCCTTGAAGGCCGGGTCGAGCTTGGCCGCCCGGTATTCCTTCTCCAGGTCCAGGATCAGCGGCATCAGCGTTTCGGCGACATAGCGTCCGCCGAATTCGCCAAACCGGCCGTTTGCGTCCGGCCATTTGTCCCAGGTATTGCGCAGGTCCATCGTCATGCCTCTATTTCCTGTCCCCATGGCGCGGCAGGCGCGCTCAGGGCTGCTTCGCGGCGCGGATGAAGGCCCGCACCAGCTCTCTGTCCTTTAACCCTCGTACCCGCTCGACGCCAGAGGAGACATCAACGGCGGGCGCTCCTGTCGCGGCAATAGCTGAGGCGACATTGTCCGGCGTCAAGCCGCCCGCCAGCATCCAGGGCGCCGCAGGCTGCCAGCCTTCAAGGATTGTCCAGTCGAACACCTGCCCATGACCGCCGCTATAGGCCGCGTCCTTCGGTGGCTTGGCATCGATCAGCAGCCGGTCTGCGCCGGCGAACGTATTGGCGGTGTCCAGATCGGCGCGTGTGGCAACGCCCAGCGCCTTCCACACTTCCCGCCCGGTGCGCGCCTTGATCTCGGCCAGCCGCTCCGGCGTCTCGGCGCCATGCAGCTGCAGGACCGGGAAGCCGAGCGCCACAATCGCGTCGACCTCGGCATCAGGCGGCTCGACCAGCAGCGCCACGGGCCGCGCCTTGCCGACCTGCAGCAACAGGCTCGCCGCCGCTTCCGGCGTCACACGGCGCGGACTGCCCGGCACGAAATTGAACCCGATCCAGTCTGCCCCCTCGCGCGCCGCAAAGCGCACGAGGTCCGGGTCGGTAAGGCCGCAGATCTTAACGTGTGTCATCACAGCCCGTTACGCCAGCGCCGGGCCTACGTCCACACTTCGGGGCTTCAGGTGGGCGCCCGGCGCGTTAACCCATTAACGCCCTTTAACAAAGTGTGCTGCAATTGCCACAGCAGGATTCAGCACACAGAGAGGGCGGGAACGCAGCGGTCAGGGCGCCCGTTAGCGCACCATGTCCCGAGCAGTTCGGGATGCCTAAACCAAAGGATTTCCTCCCATGAAAAAGCTTTTGATCATTTCATCGTCTGCGGCTGCCATCGCCCTTGGCCTTTCGGCCCCGGCCGTCGCGCAGGAAGATACCGGCCTCTATATGCAGGGCGGCTACTCGTATGTGAACATCGAGCCTGACGGTGCGGATTCCGGTGTCGACACGAACGCCATCACGGGCCGCGTCGGTTACCAGTTCACACCCATGTTCTCGCTCGAAGCCGACCTGACATCGGGCATCGACGATGGTGAGTTTGACTACAATGTCGACGAGGACGACTTCAATCTCGACGACAATGACGACACCGACCTCAATGACGTGATCGCCGCTTCGGGCGATCTCGGCCTGAACTATCTCGTCGGTCTCTATGGCCGCGCCAGCGTTCCACTGACCGAGCGCCTCGATGTCTCGGCCCGCGCCGGTTATGCCTATATCGACGTTGATGCCACGGTCGTCACGCCCGGCGGCACGACGCTCGGCGTGATCGAGGATTCAGCTGATGGCCTGGCTCTCGGTGCAGGTCTCACCTATGACCTGACCGACAACTGGCAGCTGCGCGGTGATTACACCTATTACGACTTCGAAGACACCGACACGGGCGCCGCAACGATTGCGGTTGGCTACAAGTTCTAAGCCTGCCTGATCGCCTGAAGGAATGCGCCGGTCTCCATAAGGGGGCCGGCGTTTTTCTTGGCGCCATATGGAACCCGTCTGCAGCGGCACTCATTGGAAAGGGGACGACAGACCCTTATCTCTCCATATTGGAACATACAGGAAACGGAAATCGACATGGCCAATGGCTGGGCGCGGGATGGCGCCGTACAGGATCAGATCGACGACAGTATCAAGGATGCCGTGCGCAATGCGCGCGCCAGCATTCCTGCAGGCGCAAGCGCCACCCATTGCGACGAATGCGAGGAACCCATTCCCGAAGCGCGCCGCAAGGCGGTTCCGGGTGTCCGCACCTGCGTGAAATGCCAGTCGGAGCGCGACAAGACCCGCGTCCATTCCGGCATCAACCGCCGCGGAAGCAAGGACAGCCAGCTGCGCTAGGCTTGCAAATTGTCCGGGTTAATGAGCGGCTCGAGACATAGGTGA
>NZ_AWFG01000051.1 GCF_000682695.1 Hyphomonas chukchiensis
CTGAGCCTGACGGCTTTTGCCGTCGCGCTCACCTTCCCGGCCCATGCGGCTGGCTCCGGCATGCCCTGGGAAGCCCCGCTGCAATCGATCCTCGACTCCATCGAAGGGCCGGTCGCCAAGATCCTCGCAACCATCGTCATCATCCTGACCGGCCTTGGCCTTGCTTTCGGTGAGAGTGGCGGCGGCATGCGCAAGCTCTTGCAGATCGTGTTCGGTCTCTCGATCGCCTTTGCTGCGACCTCGTTCTTCCTGTCGTTCTTTTCGTTCGGTGGCGGGGCGACGCTCTGATGGCGGACAACCGTCCCCTGCCCCCTGGCTATAGCGTGCCGGTGCATCGCTCTTTGACGGCGCCGATCCTGCTCGCAGGGGCGCCACGGCTGGCGACGATCGTCAATGGTACGCTGGCCGCCGCGCTCGGCATCGGCCTGCAGCTCTGGGGCGTGGGGCTCGTCTTCTGGATCGTGGCGCAGGGCATCTGCGTGTTCGCTGCAAGGCGCGATCCGCAATTTGCCGACGTGCTGATCCGGCACATAAGAACGAGGGGCTATTACGCATGCTGAATCTTCGTGAATATCGCGCCCGCCCGGCTGCGCTCGCCGACCATCTCAAATGGGCCTGCCTGATCGCGCCCGGCATCCTGCTCAACAAGGATGGCAGCTTGCAGCGGACCTGTTTCTATCGCGGACCCGATCTTGAAAGCTCGACACCGGAAGAACTCGTCGCCGTCACAGCCCGCATGAACAATCTCCTCAGCCGGTTCGGGTCAGGTTGGGCGCTGCATATAGAAGCGGACCGGCGACCATCCGTCACCTATCCCGAAAGTTCCTGGCGCGACGCAGCCGCCTGGCTGGTCGATGAGGAACGCCGGGCGGCGTTCGAAGAGCACGGGCGCCACTTCGAGACCGATTGCTACCTGACCCTCACATGGATGCCACCGGCCGACCGGACGGCCCGGATCGAGCAGCTCTTCATCGACGATCCGGCAGACGCTCCAGCTGCGTTCTGGAGCGAGCATCTGGCGCATTTCGAAACCGAAACTTCCCGGGCGCGCGACATGATGGCGGATCTGATGCCGGAGGCGCGGTTCCTGGATGACGATGAGACGCTGACCTACCTGCATGCCTGCATCTCGGTGGCGCGGCAGACGGTGAAGGCACCCTCGCTGCCGATGTGCCTTGATGCGCTCATGGTCGATACGCCGCTGACGGGCGGGCTGTCACCCCGCTTAGGGGACGAAACGCTGAAAGTCCTCACGATCAACGGGTTCCCCGCAACCGGCGAGCCCGGGCTGCTCTCAGAGCTCGACCAGCTCGGCTTTGCCTATCGCTGGGTGACGCGGTTCCTGCCCCTCGACAAGCCCGAGGCCGAAAAGACGCTCAATGCCTATGTCCGCAACTGGTTTGCGAAACGCCGGTCGCTTACCTCTTATTTGCGCGAAATCCTCACCAATGAGCCCGCAACACTCCTCAACTCAGATGCCGACAATCAGGCCGCCGATGCCGACGAGGCCCTGCAGGCGCTCGGCGCAGGCCATGTTGCATTCGGCTATTGCACGACGGCGATTGTCGTTCGGCATGCGGATGCAGCGATCGCCGACGACCAGATCCGCGCCGTCGAGCGCGTGATCCGGGGGCGCGGGTTCACCTGCGTTTCCGAAAGCGTCAATGCCGTCGAAGCCTGGCTCGGCACGCTTCCGGGTGAAGCCTATGCCAATGTCCGCCAGCCGCTACTGAACACGATCAACCTTGCGCATATGGCCCCCTTGTCGGCACTCTGGGCAGGGCCGGAGCGCAACACGCACCTGGACGGCCCGCCGCTCCTGATGGCGCGCTCGGCCAGTGCGACACCGTTCCGGCTGGTCACGCATCAGGGCGATGTCGGACACATGATGGTGGTCGGGCCGACCGGTGCCGGCAAGTCGGTCCTCCTGTCGCTGCTGGCCTTGCAATTCCGACGCTACGCCGACGCGCAGGTGTTCATCTTCGACAAAGGCGGTTCAGCGCGCTGCGCGACGCTCGCCCTTGGCGGGACCTGGTATGAGCTGGGCCTTGAGGGCGACCTGGCGTTCCAACCGTTGCGGGCACTGGATAGTGAAGCCGGGATCGCTGAGGCGCAGGCCTGGGTGCTGGGGCTGATCGCTCAGGAGAATGTCGCGGTCACGCCCGAGGTGAAGCAAGCCGTCTGGACGGCGCTGCAGAGCCTTGGCGCGGCGCCTGTCGTGCAGCGCACACTAACCGGGCTTGCCGCGCTCATCCAGATGCCGGAGCTCCGGCAGGCGCTGGAACCCTATACGCTGGCCGGGCCCTATGGCGCGCTGCTCGACGCCGAAGAAGACAGTCTTGCCAACGGAGACATGCTTTGCTTCGAAATGGACGCGCTGATGCAGGACAAGCGGCTCGCCGCGCCCGTGCTTGCACATCTGTTCACGAAGCTCGAAGCCCGGTTCGACGGCCGACCGACCCTGCTCATCCTCGATGAGGCCTGGCTCTTTCTCGATCATCCGATGTTTGCGGGACGCCTGCGCGACTGGCTGAAGACGCTGCGCAAGAAGAACGTGTCCGTCGTGTGTGCGACGCAGAGCCTGTCGGACATCTCGGCCAGTTCAATAGCCCCGAGCCTGATCGAAAGCGCGCCGACCCGCATCTTCCTCGCCAATGCACGGGCCGAAGAGCCTTCGCAGCGCGCAGCCTATGAGGGTTTTGGCCTCAATGCCCGCCAGGTCGAACTGATCGCACGGGCGACGCCGAAGCGGGATTATTATGTTCAGACTCCGGAGGGCAATCGCCTGTTCGATCTCGACCTCGGGCCCGTCGCGCTCGCCTTCTGCGCTGCCGGTTCCAAAGCCGACCAAAAACTGATCTCCGAGATTCTTACTGCTTCAGGTCCGGACGGGTTCGCGCCGGCCTGGCTTGCGGCGCGCGGACTCCATTGGGCGGCAAACCTGATCGGAACAGAAGGAGACGTGCCATGCGCCGCCGAATGATCGCCATTCTTCTCGGATCCGTATCCTCGCTTGTCGGACTGGCGCCGCCTGCAAACGCCCTGCTCGGCGTGGGCGATGTCGTGATCGATCCGACCAACCTGGTTCAGAACATCGTGACAGCCACCAATACGCTCGAACAGATCAATAATCAGGTCCAGCAACTCCAGCATGAGGCCCAGATGCTGGTGAACCAGTCCGAGGACCTGAAGCGGCTCGACTATGCCTCGATCGAGCACCTGAAGCGCCTGCTCGAACGGATCGACACGCTGATGCGCGAAGCGGGTGAGATGACTTATGAAGTCGAAGAGTCCGAACGCCAGTACCGCGAGGCGTTCCCGGACTCCTATGAAGACCTCTCCAATAAGGAAATCCTTGTCGAAGCCGCAGACCAGTGGCAGATCAGCCGGGAGGCCTTCCGGGCCTCGATCCAGGTCCAGTCCGGGATTGTGACCTCGATTGCGGACGCGCGCGAGACGCTGACAGACCTTGTTGGTGAGAGCCAGGCGGCGACCGGGAACCTGTCCGTCTCCCAGGCCGGCAACCAGCTCGTCGCGCTCTCGGTCGAGCAACAGATGCAGATGCAGCAATTGATGGCCGCGCAATACCGGATGGTGGCGCTCGAAGAATCGCGCCGGGCCGCCATCGAGGAACAGGCCCGCATCCGTCACAAGCGCTTCCGCGGCGACGGCGTCGCCTACAGGCGGAACTAGCGCCATGGAAGATCTTGGCGTCATCGACCAGTTTGTTGCGACCTTCTCCGCCTATATCGACAGCGGGTTCGGTCTGTTGCAGCCGGATGTCGCGTTCCTGACAAGCGCGCTGATTGCCATCGACATCACGCTGGCAGGTCTCTTCTGGGCGATGGGGCCGGACACGGACATCGTGGGACGGTTCCTGAAGAAGGTGCTCTATGTCGGCGCGTTCGCGCTGATCCTCGGCAATTTTGCCCTTCTCTCGGATGTGGTGTTCACGAGCTTTGCCCAGTTGGGGCTCAACGCCACCGGCGGCACGATCACCGCAGACGACATCATCAAACCCGGCTTCGTCGCAGCGACGGGGTTCGATGCAGCCCTGCCCCTGCTCGACGAGATCGAGAAGCTCACTGGCCCGATCGCCTTCTTCCAGAACATAGTCATCATCGCGGTCTTGTTCCTCGCCTGGATCATCACCCTCCTCGCCTTCTTCTTCCTGGCGATCCAGCTCTTCGTCACGATCATCGAATTCAAGCTGACGACACTGGCGGGGTTTGTGCTGATCCCGTTTGCGCTCTGGAACAAGACCTCGTTCCTTGCCGAAAAAGTGCTCGGCAATGTCATCGCCTCAGGCATCAAGCTGATGGTGCTGGCGATCATTGTCGGCATCGGCTCGACCATTTTCTCCTCCATTACGTCGACCTTCCAGCCGGACGAGGTGACGCTCGAACAGGCTGCCTCCGTCATCCTTGGATCGCTCTCATTGCTGGCCCTCGGCCTGTTCGGGCCCGGGATCGCCACGGGCCTTGTCTCCGGCGCGCCGCAATTGGGCGCGGGCGCGGCCATCGGTACGGCCGCTGGCGTCGCGGCCGGGACAGTAGCGGGCGGCACCCTCGCCAAGGCGGGCATTGGCGCCGCAGCTGGCGGAACGCGCAGCGCCGTCGGCGCAGCAGCCTCCATGGCAGGCGGCGCCCGGACTGCCTACCAGATGAACGCCGCCGCTTCCGGAAAGTCCGGCGCCGGCGCCGCCATGGCAGGCATGAGCGGTGTCGCGGGCGCAGGTGTTCGCGCCGCTGCGTCCGGCGCTAAAGACTTTGCCCGGCGCGCCTTTGGCAATCCGCATGAGCGCCATCAGGCGGGAGCCCGCGCCGCTTTCGCGGCAACGGGCGGCACGGGCGCGCCGAACGCTGGTCCGACCAATGGCGGACAGAATTCTTCCCCTGACTGGGCCCGGCGTATCCGGCGCGACCAGTCAACCCGCGATGCCGGCATGATGGCGGCCTCAGCCGTGCGCGACGGCGACCGTCCCGGTGGCGGCACATCGATACAACTGAAGAATGACGAGGACTGACATGAAGCTCTGGAAGCGAACATCCACCCGCTATGGCGAGACACCGGAACCTGTGACACCCTACCAGCGCGCGGCGCAGGCCTGGGATGACCGGATCGGCTCTGCCCGCGTGCAGGCGGCCAACTGGCGGCTGGCGGCGCTTGGGAGCATCGCTTTGTCGTTCGTGCTCGCGGGCGGTCTTGTCTGGCGCTCGACCCAGTCCTTCGTCACACCTTACGTAGTCGAACTGACCGGTGAAGGCGCCGTGCGCGCCGTCGGCCCGGCCGATGGGCGCTATGAGCCGACCGATGCGCAGATTGCTTTCCACCTCGCAGATTTTGTGAAGAACACGCGGTCCATCTCCATCGATCCGGTCGTGGTCCGGCAGAACTGGCTGAAGGCCTATGCCTATGCAACCGACCGCGCCGCCGCGACGCTGAATGACTATGCCCGCGACAATGATCCGTTTGCAGATCTCGGGCGGCGCTCAGTCTCGGTCGACGTGACAAGCGTAGTGCGTGCGTCCGATGACAGTTTCACGGTCCGCTGGCGCGAGACTGCCTACCGGAACGGGACCGAGACCGGCCGGTCGACCCATACCGGCGTGTTCTCGATCGTGATTGACCCGCCCCGCACCGAAGAGGCCCTCCGGGCCAATCCTCTCGGCCTCTACGTCCACGGCCTCAACTGGTCGAAAGACCATCAATAGGAGCTAATCCCACATGAAACGCCTTGCCCTCATCCTCCTCGCCTCGACCGCCCTTGCGGCGTGCGAGAGCTTTCCGGCCGCTGTCGGCCCCGACATCACACTGGATGAACCAGACTATGTCGAAGACCTCTATCTCGCCCCTGACGTGGAAGAGACCGATATCGCCGACGCGGACCTTGTTCCAACGCCGGTTGTCTACCGCACCTATACGCCGACAAGTGTCACGGGCGCGATGCCGGGCCAGTTGAAGCCCATGCCGACGGAAGCAGATGCGCCATCACTCAAGCCTTACCAGGCCATCGAAACGGCGAATGGTAAGGCGGCGATCGAGCCTTCGCTCGACAATTACATGAACGCGATCCAGGTCTATCCCTACACGGTCGGCGCGCTCTATCAGGTCTATTGCGCGCCGGAACAGGTCACCGACATCGTCCTGCAGCCGGGCGAGGAACTCGTCTCGGTCTCTGCCGGCGACACGGTGCGCTGGGTCCTCGGGGATACGGTCTCCGGAACGGGTAGCGAGGCCCAGGCGCATATCCTGATCAAACCGACACAGGCGGGCCTGAAGACCAACCTCATCATCACGACGAGCCTGCGGGCCTACCATCTTGAGCTGAGGGCATTCGAAGAAACCTATATGGCGGCCGTCTCATGGCGCTATGCCGACCAGCAATTGGTAACGCGGGTGGCGGGTTCGGCGGCAACACGCGCATCGTCATCGCCGGCCGGATTGCAACTCGAGCGGCTGAAATTCCGCTATGACCTTGAGGGCGACTTTCCGCACTGGCGGCCGGATCGCGTGTTCGATGATGGCCGAAAGGTCTATATCCAGTTCCCGGCACGGCTCGACCAGGGTGAGGCCCCGGCCCTCTTCGTCATTGGCCGGGACGGCAAGTCCCAGCTGGTCAACTATCGCATGTCCGGAGACTATTATGTCGTCGACCGTCTGTTCGCCCGCGCGGAACTCCGCCTCGGCGAAAAGCGCCAGGATGTCGTGAAGATCGCACGCAATGACATTGGCAGCGCGAAGCCATGACAGAGGCCGTTTCTCCTCCAGCCCAACCGCTCGAAATCCGCGGGCGCCCGAGACCCGTGAAGCGGTTCTCCAAACGGGCGCTGATGATCCTACTCGGAACCGGCAGCGCAATCGTGCTTGGCTCGCTAGCCTTTGCGCTGCAGGGACCGAAGGAAGGCACTGACGGTCCGGCGCGGGAGCTTTACAATACCGGTCATAATCCAGAGGCGGATGGATTGGCCACGCTTCCGAAATCCTATGGTGAGATTGCGCCGGAAGACGATGTCCTCGGGCCGCCACTGCCGGGGGATCTTGGCACACCGATCCTGAAGGCGCAGCGCGAAGGGCGGATGGGGCTGCCTGAACAGGATGCGCCTGAATCTGATCCGATGCGCGGACAATTAACGGCACTGGAGGCAGAGCTGCGCGCGCGTGAAGCGGCGCTCTCCGATGCCGCGCGGGGGAGCGGGGTTTTTTTCCAGGTTGGGGCGAGTACGGGTTCGAAGAGCGTTGGAGGAGGCGTTGCGAGTCCATCAGCGGCCTCGATCAGTTTTCCGGACCTGTCGGCATTTGCGCCATCTGGCGGCAGTGCGTTTGGGTCATCCTTAAATGAAGATCCAAACCGGCAGGCCCGCAAGCTTGATTTTCTGGGCGCAGAAACCGATCCCTCGATCTACAATCCGCATCGGCTGGAGACACCGGTTTCTCCCTACCAGCTGATGGCTGGAACGATTATTCCGGCAACCCTGCTGACAGGGGTGAACTCCGACCTTCCGGGGCAGGTCATCGCGCAGGTGACAAGCCCGGTTTATGACACCGTCACTGGAGAGAGCGTTCTCGTGCCTCAGGGCGCGAGGCTCATTGGCCGCTATGACAGCGTCATCGC
>NZ_AWFG01000052.1 GCF_000682695.1 Hyphomonas chukchiensis
CATGTCCGATTAGAGAAGGCCACATAGATGCGGCAATCATCCCGCTGGGGTGTTTCGCAGCTTCGCCCGGCAGGCGTTTCAAGGGGTGCGGTGTTCGCAGGTGTGGTCATGGCATCAGCCTCCTTCTCCGCCCTGTCACACATTTCCCCGGAAGGCGGGGGTGGGCGGTGAGAGGCCGTCAGGCGCCGGGCATGAGGGCGCGGGCGCAAGGGTTTTGGTAGGAGGAGAAAAGCGACCTAGACGGACTAAAATCCAAGGCCCTTGCGGCCGGGACCGCCCGGCGCCATACGCGCCGACCGCCCACCCCCGTCTTCAGGGGAAACACCAAAAAAGCCGGGGCGCGTTCCGCGACCCGTCCGCTGTTTGAAACGATCAAGATGCGCCAGCGATCAAAGCCCGAAGGGTGGAGACGCCCGCTTGGGCGGCTCCATTCACGCGAGCGCGGTCCGGCGCAGCCGGAGGCGCCCCGATCCGGTCCCAACAAAATCAACCAGGATGGTAATTTCACATGTTCATGTTGATTCTCATTATGGATCCTCATCGTTTCTAGCCGGCTATATCCATGCTGATGGCTATGTCAGCTTCAATCCTCTGTATGAGACTCCGGATATCATGGAGGTTGCCTGTAGGTGCCTATCCGGCGCAAATCTGTTGATCTCGTCAAAGGCTCGGGCTCGGTTATGGCCGAAGAAGCTGTCAGAAAAGATTTCTGAGCTTTTTCGCCATCGAGAAACAGATGGTGTGCCAGGAACAATCAAAACTAACGCTAGACGACTTTGAAGACTGGCTGCGCAACCAAGTTTTGCAGGTCTCTACCAAGCATGCTCTTGGTAAGGCGATCAGCTTTGCACTTATCCTGCTGACCAAGCTGAAGGTCAATTTGGAACACGGCGAACTGGAACTTGATAACAATGACGCCGAACTCAACATGCGTTGTATTCCTGTCGGCCGGAAGAACTATTTGTTCGCCGACTCTGAGCGGGGCGACATCACCGGATGGGTGCGAAGCAAAAGAAACGAATTCAGTTTTCTGGATAAAGAAGTCTACGGAACATGCCGATATGAGACGACGTCATTTCCTTGCGGTCTTTGCCTTCGATTTTTTCCCAGTTCAAAAAGACCCACTCATCCAGGGCCTGGGCAAGACCTAGTGTACAGGTAACAAGCAAATCAATTGGCAGATCTGTGCGCACCTGGCCGAGTGCTTGGCCGTGCTCAAGTAATACTTTTGCCCATTGTCGGGCGATGGAAAACATTTCTTCCGCACTCTCTGCAAGGCTTTGGCTGTTCTGGAACTGGTAAAACATTCGTCCAAGTCGCACGAACCATTCATCCCTTCCGAGCATGTCCACGCACTTGCCATAAAAGCGCTCGCATTCAGGCCAGAAGGAAGATCGGTCTAAGTCCAGTGGGTCGAACGGTCCAATCTCGTCCTGCATTTTTAGAAGGGACTTCTCTAAAAGAGTGCGGAATAGGTCGGCCTTGTCATCAAAGTAGTAATATAGCGAACTCTTGCTGATGCCCGCCACTTCAAGAATGCGGTTCAGTGAAGCGCCTTCAAATCCCCTAGTCCCAAATTCTGCGGCAGCTGCATCCATCAGGAGGCGCTGTTTCGATGGGTCGAGATTTTCGAATCTGGGGCGGCTCATGGCTTGATTGTAACGGACTGGAAGGTTAGAACCAACGGTGCGGACCATGTGGTCCACAAGGAGTATTCTATGAAAATCTGCATTAGCGGCGCTGGAGTTGCTGGCCCCACCCTTGCGTATTGGCTGCTAAAAGATGGGCATGAAGTAACGATTATTGAAGAAGCGCCAAAATTGCGGACAGGCGGGTATGTCATCGATTTTTGGGGCGTGGGCTACGATGTTGCCGAAAAGATGGGCATTCGCGAGACCATTCACGACGTAGGATATGACGTGGAATCCATACGAATGGTGAATGATGGTGGCCGAACCCGCGGCGGGTTCTCCACGGATGTATTTCGCCGAATGACACGCAACAGATATACCAGTCTGGCGCGAGGAGATCTTGCCCGGATTGTGTTTGAAACGGTAGCAGATAGGGTAGATACGCGTTTCGGCCAGACCATCACGGCGATTGAGCAAACAGACGAGGCTGTAAGCGCAGAATTTTCAAACGGCCAGTCTCAAACTTTCGATATGCTAGTCGGTGCCGACGGCTTGCATTCCAATGTCCGGCGACTGGTATGGGGCGCTGGTCCTTATGAGCGCAAACTTGGATATTATGTTGCTGCGTTCGAATGTGATAATTACCCTCATAGAGATGAGAATGTATATCTTAATTATGCCGAGCCAGGGCGAAGTGTTTCGCGATATGCCCTGCGTGGCAACAGAAGCCTGATCTTATTTGTGTTTTCGGCAGACCAATTGCCTGGGGGGAAAGAGCCGGAAAGCAACACATCACGAATATCTGTATTGCACGAGATCTACGCCGAAAGCGAATGGGAAGTCCCGCAAATCTTGAAGCGGCTAGATGCCGCTGGGGACATCTATTTTGATCGGGTCAGTCAGATCGAAGTGCCATCCTGGAGCAAAGGTCGTGTTGCCCTGGTTGGCGATGCGGCTGCGTGCGCTTCATTGCTGGCCGGCGAAGGGACCGGCTTGGCAATGACGGAAAGCTATGTGTTGGCTGGTGAATTGCACAGTAACGGTGGGGATGTGTTGGAGGCTGGAAAAGCTTACGAGGCACGCCTGCGCGAGTTTCTGGAAGAGAAGCAGCAATCGGCGCGAGACTTTGCATCTTCCTTCACGCCTAAAACCGAATTTGGCATCTGGCTGCGAAATCTCGCCACGCACTTCATGATCGTGCCTCCCATTGCAGACCTCCTCATGGGTAATACGGTGAAAGATGATTTTGAGTTGCCAGACTATGGTTTTGAATGAAATTTCTGCGATAAATTGTGAGCCGAGCCTTTCCGCCGCTCATTCTATCTCGGAGTCTTTGGCCTTGGCTTGGGGCTCAGATTAAAACTTCGACGTGGAACTGCTGTAACGTTAGAGGCGTTACCCCAGCCTGAGTGAGCCTTTGAAGGTTAGTGAAACGCTCGGGGCTCTCTTGCTGTAATTCCGTATCGATACAGAAAACATGAAAGCCCGCCTCCAGAAGATGAAGTGAAAGGAGAACGTATCGCGGTTCCAGCATATCACCGATGACCACAGCTTGGTGGACAGACTGCTCCGCTACAAACTGTTTCAGTATGTCTTCTTCCCAAGGAAGCAGTTGGTCATCGGTAAAATCCAAAACTGGAGTTGGGGCAAGTTCATCGAGCGTTGCTGTCGCCTCCTTCAGTTCTACTGATTTGTTGTTTCCACTCAAGAAAATCAGTCCGCAATCAGAAATCCGGACAGACTGTCGAATTGTGGGAGTTACACCTCCCATCTTGTTGTCGTTTAACCCCATTTTTAAAAATATCTCTCTATACGGAAGAATAGTGTGTGGGGACGTTTATCGTATGTGGAACTGCTAGGCGAAACGGCACGACCGCCAAATTCCGTTCGACGATGCCCCAGTGGAAGCTGCGCGCCGGCTATCAAGCTGACATTGTCTGAAAGGTTGTAACTGGCGTCGATGATCGCAAGCGTGCTGGCGTCATTTAAATTGACAATCATCGTCGGAGTGAGAGTGAGAAGAGGTGTCCAGTCGATGCTTGCGCCGACTGCAAGATAGTCCCGTCCTGTATTGAATAGCTGGCCGCGAGCAACACGATTAGTCAGATCTTCCGGCAACTCTGTAGAAGCTCGCCGATCGGCGACGCCAAATCCGTTCCGGTAATACTCGACAAAGCCCGTCACCGGGCGCCCACCCCAATCCCAGCTGTTTTGAAGCGAAGTTACGGCTGAGACAGAAGCGTCGCTTCCATCCTTGAAGGTGGAGACGACGTCGAACTTCCAGACTGCATCGCCTAAGGGGCTCGCACCCCCGATGGCGAGGATGCCGTCGCCATAGTCGCTCGCTGCGACGACTTCCAGCTCCACGCTCCCTGTCATCCAGAAGCCCTTAACAGCGAAGGAACTTTCTTCAGAGGAAAGTCCGCCACCGGAGCGCTTTCGCGGTACAATGATCGCTTGAATGTCCGCACCGGTGTCGAAGAGATATTGTCCGTAGACCATATCGGCACCGGGTTTGTAGCTCGTATCCTGCGCATCGGGCGCGAAGGGATTGAACAGATCGAGCGGCTGAAAGACTTGGCCATGGCCCCAACTTAAGGCTTGGCGTCCAATGCGAACGACCGTCTTCGGGGTCGAATGCGCGATCCAGAAACGATCGAGCCGATGCGCGACCAGTCCGTCAGGGCCTTCGACGAAACTGTCTTCAAGATCGATGGGACTCTCCGCTCGTTGTGGCGGCGTCAATGAGTTAAGCTCTTCAAACCGGCTGCTGTATGCCGCCTCCATGAGGTAGTTGACGTCATAAGACCATGGGCCGGAGACATCTGACGCCTTTAAACGAACGTTGGCACCCGAAATTCCGAGCGTATCGTCGGCGATGTGTTCGAGCTGATCGCCATTGCGAGTAATCAACACTTGTTGTTGAAGCTTGATTTCGGCCCCCAGATCAGGCTCGGCAAAAGCCGGCATGCTGACGGCCGAAAGAAGGCTAAGCGTCAGAATGAATCTGGCCATCAACAAGCCTCACATGCCGGCGAGCGTATTCGAGCGCTTTGGGGTCATGGCTCGCGATCACGATCGTTACCCCTTCCTCTTCATTAAGCTGACGCAAGAGTTGAAGGAGAGCGTCCGAGGCTTTGCTGTCGAGATTTGCAGTTGGCTCATCCGCCAGCACAATTGCGGGGCTTGATGCAATAGCTCGCGCGACGGCTACGCGCTGCTGCTGGCCGCCTGACAGCTCGGCTGGTCGTCTATTCTCCATGCCAGAGAGACCGACAGAGTCCAGAACCTGTTTGGCGCGGCGCCGTCGTTCCCCAGTCGACTTGCCCTGTAATTGCATGATAAATCCAACATTCTCTGCGGCTGAAAGAACTGGTATGAGATTGTAAGCTTGAAAAACAAACCCAATGCGATTCATCCGAAGATCAGCAAGCTGAGAATTTGATAATTCGTTCAGCCATTGGTCCTCAACGCGAACGTCTCCTCCATTAGGTCGATCAAGCCCGCCGATAATGTTTAGAAGAGTAGTTTTTCCGCAACCTGAAGGCCCGGAGAGACTGACGAACTCTCCAGCGCTGACATTGAGACTGACGCCCTGCAGCGCTTGGACCTCGATCTTACCGCTGACATAGGTTCTTTTGACGTCCTTGCATTCGATGACGGCGGTCATGGTCGCTCCTCAGGTTTGCGCACGAGTCAGCACGTCGACTGGCACACGCCGGGACGCCTGCAATGCAGGATAAAGGCTGGCTAAAATGGAAAGCCCGATAACAATGGAGCAGGCAACGGTGATCTCGGCCGCGCTCACTTTCGGATAAAGAACTTGAGAGACACCGAACATTTCCGCCCCGATACCGAGATGTCCGAAATCTAGTCCGCCGGAAAAGGCGTTTACCGTTACGGCACCGGCGATCGCTCCAGCCAAAGCACCGAATACAACAAGGTAAACGGATTCCACGAGTATTTGGACAAGCAGCAGTACGGGCTTCATCCCAAGCGCTTGCAGCAATCCAAACTCTCGCATCCGCTCGTAAACTGCCATCATCAGTGTATTGACGAGACCGAAAGCTACAAGGACGAAGGAGACGAATATCCAGATGAGATTCGCGCCCTCGGCCAGATCGATCATCGCCTTGGCGAACGGTTGAAGCTCGTCCCAGCGGCGGATATCGAGATCAGGTGCAGCCTGTTTCAAATCCTCGATGGCGACATTGATGCCGTCTCTTTGCGGCGCCAGGAAGGCGATTTCGGAAACCTCACCTTCGAGGCCGAGGAGTGCCTGCGCTTCCTTAAGCGAGACAAAGACGGCGTATTTTTGAAGATCCGGCTGGCCCTTGTAAAACCCTGTGACACGGACGCCAATTTCGGCGATGTCGCCATTTTCGTCTTGGGCGGAAATCACGACACGGCGCCCTCGTTCGACCTGTAGCCGATCAGCGAGGGATCTGCCCATGATCAGACCTTTCGACGTGGCGCTGGTAAGAGGCGCACCGTCGATGGCGTTTGGCTTCAAAAATGAAACCGCCGACTCGCGTTTAGGGTCGATGCCGTAAATCATAATCGGCGCACTCTCCCGTTCGGACCGGATCAAGGCAAGCGCGACGATTCTTGGCGTCCAAGCAGCAACGCTTTGTCCTGAGAGCACATCCAGAAGCACTCCCGCCGGCTGCGGCATCGCGTGTTCGACCGTGGGGTCATCTAAAAATCCTTCCGCATGAATCTGTCCGTGAGCGGTCAGCGCTTCGACGGTTCGATCAAAGGCGCTGCCGCCCCAGGCGCGCATGAAGGCGCCAAGTATGATCAGGGATGCCACCGCCATGGCGATTGCTGTGATGGTGAGCAAAGTACGCGATTTGCGGCGCCACAGATTGCGCCAGGCGATCGGCGCCATGATTTTCAATCCGCCCATCACGCCGCCCTCATGGCTTCAATAATCCGCAGGCCCTGGATTCTGAACGCCGGATAGGTTCCCGCGAGCAACAGCGCAAGAACGATAACGGCGGGCCCCGCGAACAGAGTGAGAGACGTCAATTCCGGATACAGCGTACCGGACATGCCATATTGCTCGAAGACGGCTTGCGCGGATTCGAATTCAATTCCCTGCCGCCCTAGCCAGAACGTTAGAATGACGCCGCCAAGCATGCCGGCCAGAACGCCGAGCAAAGACAGAAGACCGATTTCCACCCAAACAATACGCCCAAGCAGACCCGGCTTCACTCCGAGCGCCAACATCATGCCGAACTCCCGCGTGCGCTCCAGCACGGAGATAAGCAGCGTATTCAGCAAGGAGATGACCACTACGACGATCAGAACTGCATAGATCAGGACAGCGCTGGTCGCATCGAGACGGATCGCGGCGTCGAGGCTTGGTTGCAGCTCGGTCCAATCGCGAAGGGCAAGCCCTTCTTCCTCAACCAGGGGACGAAGACCGCGAACCTCATGTCGAAGCGCAGCCATATCGCCCCCGTTCAGCACAATGGAGTGGCGCTCGCCATCCATGGCGAAGGTCGCGTCGAATCGTTTGAGCGGAATCTCAGCAAGCGTTCGGTCGATGTCAGTGATTCCCGTACGGAACACGCCTGCGACTGTAAGCACATCGGCAGCGAGAGAGGCGTCATGACCGACGCCCAAGAGTGTTATACTGTCGCCAATGCCCACCTGAAGATTACGCGCCAACACTTCTCCGAGAACGACCTGATCGTTCTTGGAGAGATAATCGCCCTGCACGATGTTGGAAGGGATTGTCGAAATCGACGGTTCGGCTTCGGGCTCAACGCCGAGGATCTGCGCCCCAATGCTACGGGTATCGGATGAAAGGAGCACATACGCGACGCCGCGTTGCCCGACGCTGACATCCGGCGGCAGGTCCTTGAGCGCGGTGCGGAGGGCCTCGGTGACTTGAAAGGAATCCCGCATCGCCGGCGTTGAAAGATAGTCCTTATGCTGCACCTGCGCGTAGCCATCGGTAAATCCGATATAGGTTCGCACCATGCTGGAATAGCTGCCGGCCTGTAAGGATGGCAAAAAAACGACCACGGCAGCAGTGATTGCTATTGCTACGATACTGAACAGGGTCCGCCGCCGACGTCGCCATAAGTTTCGCCATGCTAAGGTGAGCATCATCGAGGCGACCAGTCTCTCGGATTGCGCAGGTTGGACTGTGTGAAGAGAAAGGACGGCGGCTCGACGTCAAATTTACCGGACTGCGTAACGACAAGCGTCCAGTGATCCTCCTCTTCCACATCCACCATACGCATTTCTTGAGGGTAAGGGCGACCATCCAGCGGGCCAATGCGATCCGCTATCATGCGCTTCACGAGCTGATCTGTTTGGTCGTAGTAGTCCCGCTCAAGAAACACGCTATCATCGCGAATTCGCAACACCTCTCTTCCCCACACCACTGGCGCATCGTCATGAGGCACAGCTTCAATAACGTAGATCTCGTGGCCATCCGCTTCTTCGGTGGTTTGAATAGAAAGTTCGTAGTCAGTTAAAAGCGCGTCGGTTTTCGATAGGTCATCATATGAAAAGTCACTACCCATCCACGATTGGGCCATCATGCTGGCGGGTAGCTTGATCACTCGATTGAGGCGTGGTGTGAATACCCACATATCGCGATCGAGCTTCAGCGTTGCATTGCCTTCATCGCGTGCCGGCGCTGTGAAGCGAACGAGAGCGTCCTTGTTTCCACGCGTGATGCTGACCATGGCTGATGAGCGCTCCCACTCGGGACGATGAACAATCATGGTTTGTTCAATGTAGGAACTCGTCCCCCGCCAATTGTCGATGGCGTCGCGGACGATTTCAGCAGGATCAGGGTCCGCCAAGGCGGGCGACGCCGACAGAGCACCGAATAGAATTAAACAGGCAAGCTTTTTCATGCTCTCCTCCGTTTCGCAGAGGAAACCGATATGATTGATGTGGAACGTTTGTTGAGCCGACTGCTTTCGCGACTCTCAAGCAGGTCACGGAAGAGGCTGATATGCGTCGCGGGCAATGCGTTGCGTTCATCGTCTGACAAATCATCCCAATGGGTGACGACCCACCGGTCTAGAGACTCAAAAAGTCCCATGGTCGAATCTATCAACAAACTGTTGGGAATGTCCTGCCTGATCACGCCAAGCTTTTGTCCCCGCTCGATGATGACGCCAACCCAGTAACGAACAGCCTGAAACAGCCGCCCGGTTGGCGCACCGGTGTTCGGATTAGATCGAAGGCTATAGAAGATGGCCCCGAACTTAATTAGCCATCCATTGCCGTGTGCGAGAGTGACCGCCTTTTCGTAGCGGTCTTCAAAGTCGTCCCAAAATGTCTCCGCCGTGAGAGCCTCGGGATCAAAATCACCAACCCTCCTCATCAGGACAGAAATGGACCGTTCGATCAGTGTAGTGAACAAATCCGCCTTATCGTCAAAATAGTAGTAGAGCGAGCTTTTGCTCATCCCTGTTTTTTCGAGGATGCGATTAAGCGAAGCTCCGTCAAATCCGTTTGCAGCAAATTCTTCTGATGCAACTTCGAACAAAACGCGCTGTCGCTCTGGATCAAGATTCTCAAAACGTGGGCGACTCATTTGCACATCCATCCATTTATTTGTTGCTTGTACCGCAATATGGACCATCAGTCCAGCCCCCGGTACAAAGCAAGTTTAGCCTCTAGAAAATGACAGACAGAGAAACGGCTCCAAAAAGCGAACTGTCCTCTTGCCCATAGAACTCGTTTGTCCGGAAAACATCTGTCAACGTTAAGCTGACGCGCGGCCATACAAACGTAACGCCAAATTGGGCGTCGCTAACAAAGTGTCGCTTTTCGATGGATGGGCCGTCACGGAAACTATTGCCATCGAGGAAAATATTTCGCGCAACCGCTCGCCCTTCTATGCCGGCGAAAGCATAGACGCCAAATTGTGACGCCTTGAAGTACGAGGGGCCTGGCAAGCTCGGTTGAATTCGAGGTGCGCCAAAGCTTTCGGGTATCCTCAAGCCAAATCGTACAGCGCCGCCAACCGCGCCATAGGTGAAGACATTGCCTAGGTTAACGCCTGCTCTGGAAATAACTTCAAGTTCAAATGGGCCGACCGGTTTTTGGACAATCCGCCAACTCCGCCGATACGCGATCATCAGCGCCGGTTCGTTGCGCAATTGGTTTTCCCAGCCTAACGGTTTCTGCGCTCCTATCAATTTGTGTACAAACTTTTGCGTCGGAGCTGCGAGTGAAGCTGGACCGACTACCCCAAGGCTGACCGATAATGAATCCTGCCGATCTTCAGTTTCACCGATCAGCGATACCTCTCCATAAAGCCAGCCTGCATAGGGACGCTGATCCGAGGGGGCGGGATATATGTCGATATCCCGCGGGGTATACATGTTTTGCCCCAGCGAAAAAGTTTCGCGAAATTCTGCCTCATCAGAAAACAATACATAGAGTTTAGAGGCGGGAGGCATCCAGGCCGGCGCCTTGTCTGGCGGTCTAGCGTACTCAAGGCGAATGCCGTTCGTATAGTTTCTGTCTTGAGCGTAAAAAAGGTCGTTCTCTAAAATGAACGTCCAAACACCGCGATCCAGTTGCCCACGATTCTGTGCGTGGGCCGCAGTTGATGGAGTGATCAAAGCGGCAGCGAGCAGTGCGCCTAGCGCAATTCGATTTGTTAATTCCATACACCGTATACAGGAGCCGAGTTCAGTTCAGCTCGACTATCAAAAGCCCCCAATTCGTAAGCACTCTCTCGTGAACCGATATGTGAACCAGTAGTCCACAATCCGAAGAAGTCAAGGGGGCGTCCGAGCGGGTCAGCGCAGACGGCAGAGCCGATCATGGGGCATAGCGCAGGCGGAAAACTAAAAAGGCAGAGGATGGGACGGCAGAGACATGCTTTGAGCGAGGTTTACTGAATTGATGCGCCCAACTGCTCCCACCCCTTCAACGCTACGCATGCGGATGTATTGTTGAATGATGATGCGCGGCAATAGGAAGGCATTGCGGCGCGCGATATCGATGAATGGTGGAAGAGGTTGCGTGAGCGTTGCCTCTTGGGCAATCAATGAGGGCGAAATGTTGCAAATAGTGTCTTGAGTTGCCGTGCTAAAATGACAACGCGTAGCCATATGGAATATGGTCAGCGGACCAGTTCGACTTCACCGAGCGCGCAAAAACTCGATCAATTTATCCGACATGGGATGTGCAATTTTACGAATTTGATCCCTACGATACGCCATAGAGCCGCCGTCGCCATAGGCTGGGCGTGAATTGCGGTGGCCCATAATCATGCAGCGGAAACCGTAGTCGAGTTCCGCTTCCTGCATGCGTTTTTCAAACGAATGCCGGAACGAATAGACCTTATGATCGGGGGTCGGAAACAGGTTCCGCGACTTCATCGCTGTCATGAGATTTGCAGACAGCAAATCAGGTTTGTCTCGGTAGTGCGGGAAGCCGTTCGGAGCCCGCCGCATGGCTTCAAGTGACACGCCAACGAGCGGAATTTCCCGGATGGACGACGCTGTTTTAATCTCCCGGTCCTTCTTAGGGCGGATGGATATGTATGGCGCATCGCCATCGAGATTGATGTCTTCGGCGAAGAGGTTGGCGATTTCACCAGGCCGGCATCCGGTTTCGATCAGCGCATAAAGGATCAAATCAGCATCACCCCGAAGACCCTTGAAGATGCCGGGAACAAGGATTTTTTCGCGAACCCACTTGTCTTCAAAGGGCGGTACGTCGGCGGATTTTTTGTCCTTGAATGAGAGATTTCTGAATGGATTGGGGCGGTCTTCTTCCCCGACATATTTGAAATGTTCGCCGTAGAGTTTGCGCATATTGCCAAGATCGCGATTGGCGGTTTTGGTGCTGAGCGCCTTTTTTCCCGGCTTCGGGACGACGCGATCCTTCCACCAATTGTAGTATTGCTGCGCATCCTGCCGCGTGATTTCCCGCATGGATTTGTCACCGACCACGTCGATGAAATACTGGACGCCACGGTTCTTGGTCTTCTTCCACGCCGCCTTCTGAGCCTCGGACTTTCCAATCAATTCGTCAGCGGCGATCTCTTCGCAATAGAGTTCAAACGCGGAGCTGACCGTTACAGGCGGCGATGAAACTGTGCCCAGAAGCGCCTCAGCTTCCACCTCTTCAGACTGGCTTGGCGCACCCTTATCGGCGCTTTTGATGACTTTAATTCTGTCGAGAATATCACCGAGATCAGGCGTCTCGGCGAGCTGATCGATGGGTGTATAGACGAAGCCGCGCGCCAGCGCCCGGACGGTTGCGGCCTTGTAGCGTCTCTCGGCGACTTGCCGCTTTCTGGCCTGCGCTTCGCCTGTTTCCGTCTCGCCATCCATCCCGACGAGAGACGCCCAGAACAGGTTGTCGGACTCTTCCATCGCGTCGCGCCGCAACCGTGCGATCTCGATCGATTTCGTGCGAAGCGAACACTCCACGACGCCACGATCATCGATGCTCTCATAGCGCTTCGGCACGCGGCGCTGATAGTGCCAGTACGCCCGCTTGCGCTTGAGATGACGGTTATCCTGATCCACAACCCAATCGCTTTGTAGGAACAATAGTAGGGAAATTTGTAGGGAAAGATTGAGCAAACGTCAAGCGATGGGCTTGCGCTCATGCCTTACTGCGCTGATTTAATTGATATTTTTGAGAGAATGTTTGGAGCGGGCGAAGAGATTCGAACTCTCGACCCCAACCTTGGCAAGGTTGTGCTCTACCACTGAGCTACGCCCGCGTCCTGAATTGGTACTCGGCAGGAACCCCCGCCGAGAGGCGTGATAAAGCGCATCATGCGGGCCTTTGCAAGCGGTTAGTTGGGCCAGCGCTGCACAATTTGTGGACTTCTCCCGCCTTGGCCTGAAACAGACGATACGCCTCGGGCAAGGCACGCCCAGATCGACGAGATTCAGCCCCTGATCACGGTCCGAATCTGGTCAGGACGGACTTCCCTGCCATCCGCATCAACAAAAGCGGCCCGGATAGCCACCTTGGTGCCCGCCTTGGTGAAGCTTATCGGAGGTGATTCCCCCGCGCCCAGCCACGCATCGCCCCATTGAGTCAGACCGATCAGGATGGGCCGCAGAGATAATCCCATGGCCGAAAGCGTGTATTCCGGCCGGGCGCGCTTGCCCGGGGCCTTGTAGGGCCGTTTCACCAGCAGGCCGGCATCAACCAACCCTTTCAAACGGCCGGACAGGACTGTCCGGGGGCATTTGAGTTCTGCCTGAAAGTCATCGAACCGGCGCACACCATACAGCGCAGCGCGAAGAATCAATAACGTCCAGCGGTCGCCCACTACCTCAATGGCACTGGCGAGATTACAGCTTTCCGGTGGAATCGGTGAGCGGCGGGCGAGAGGAATCTGCGTCATTGAGACTCTCTTGTATGGGTTCGCTTTCTAAATCCAGACCTCACGTGGCCGTCACGCAAATTTCGCGATTTGCGCCTTGTATTTGCCGCCTTCGGATGGGAGAGGCAGCATCAGGATCACCTTTTTGCCAATGGCTTTTCAGATGAACAAATCGTGCCTCATCACGCTCCTGCTCTTTTCGATAGGCGCCTGCGCCGCGCCCGAAATAGCAGAACCGGCCGCGACGAAGCCTTCGCCTGCGACAGCCCTGTGGAGCTTCGAGGCAGCCTCCCGAACCCTGCACGCAGAGTCCTGTCCGGCGGGCACAGCGTACGTAGCGCCTCTTTCGCTCGACATTACCGCGACACCCGTTTCGCTGAACGATGAAGGCGCAAATCCGCCACTGCCGGACTCGGCGACTTTTGCTGGCGGATGGAGCCTGACTTCTGACAATGCCAATTTTGGTGGCCTCTCGGGCCTCGAGACCCTGACAGACGGCAATCTTCTCTCGATCTCGGATGTCGGCGCTTTTGTATGGCTAGGCATGGCTGAAGGCCAGCCGGACGGTAAGGGCAAACTCGCCTATATGCTGGGGCAGGATGGCGGCCAATTGTCAGGCAAGGCAGAAGGCGATTCCGAAGGCCTCGCCTTTCGCGATGGTCTCGCCATAGTCAGTTTCGAGCGCAATCACCGCCTTGAGGCTTTTGATCTGGAAAACTGCGGCGCAGCCGCGCGAGCAGCGCTTGTCGCCAAACTTCCGGCCGAAGCTGGCGGCAAACCGATTGACGAGAATCAGGGCGCCGAGGCGCTCTCGATCTCTCCTGACGGCATGCTGACCTTCGGTCTGGAAAGCCTGTTTGGCGGGCCATCTCCCATGGGCGAGGTGTTCGGGAATGGCACTAGCAAACTGACTGGCCAGGATGCCGACAATCCACGCGGATATTCCTTTGTGGGCCGTGATGAAGTGCCGTCTTCATCCCAATCGCCCATCATCATCACACTCTTTCGCAGTTATGACCCCATTCGGGGCAACAGAAACATCATCACATGGTCGAATTCAAACGACAGGATTGAGCTGAAACGCCCCATGCTGGTTGATAATTTCGAAGGCGTTGCCGGCGAAATTCGCGCAGATGGCACGCTTCGCATCTGGATGATTTCCGACAATAATTTCTCCGGCAAGCAGCAAACGCTGCTTTACGCCTTCGATGTCGACATATCCGCCGAATAAACGCTCTTACATTCGACGCAGTTGAGGCCTACATCTGTCGCTGCACAAGGGCTGCGGCGCCCGCAATGGGACTGATCTCCGGCGACCTTACTCATCGTCAGGGAGCTGGCATTCTGGTTCGGACCCTGGTCCGGGCTCACCCGGCGCCCACCTAGTCTCTAGGTTGACGGGAGTGAATATGCCCAGCGACGACTGCGGTTCTTGTGCGCTATTATTGCTGGGTGACGTGAGCAGATACCCGCGTTAAGGCTCTGATCATGTCCCAGGCTCCCGACAAGACACAACTCCGTCACCGCATGCGCACCTTGCGCGCGGAAGCCGCTGCGCGTGATCCCGACGCCGCCGAAAAGCTCTCTGACCTGTTTCCCATGAAATTGCTGGAACGCTATGGGCCTGTCGTGGCTGGCTATATCGCCATCAATGAAGAGATTGACCCGGCGCCCCTGATGCAACGTCTCAGCCGCGCAGGCGCCGAGCTCTGCCTGCCCCGTATCGAAGATGATGGTCGCATGACATGGCGTCTCTGGTCCATTGGTGAGCCGCTGGAACGCCGCCCCTTCGGCCTGTCAGAACCAGGGGTGGATGCGCCGGAGGTGAGCCCGACACTGATCCTCACCCCCCTCTTGGCCTTCGATGCCATGGGCAACCGCCTCGGCTATGGCAAAGGCCATTATGACCGGGCAATCAGCTCCCTGCGCTCTGCCGGCCGCGCATTCGCCTGCGCGCTCGCCTACCCTGCTCAACAGATCGACTCAGTCCCTTCCGAACCCCACGATCAGCCTCTTGATTGGGCCCTGACGCCGATCGGCTCGGTGCCCCTGTTCATGATGCGCAACATGAAAGCGTTGAATTCCAACGGCGCAGGCCCCGGCGCGGCCTGAACCTCAGCTCCAGGGGTTGTTAATCATACGACTTGGCGCAATTCTTGCTATTTTAGGGAATGATTAACCTGAATAGCGCAGCGATAAGTTGAATAATTCCGAACAAAATCAAACAGGTGCAAGCAACTCCTCGCAAATGGACATTTTCATCGTGTCCATGCTCGTTGCAGTGTGCAGTTTTGGCATTTTAACCCTGAATGCCGTCACGCCGCGCGCGGTCATGGAATCACCTGTGGCCCAGATCGATGCCGTCGGACCGCAAGCGCCGGCTCCGGCACCGCTCGACCAGGCAGAGACGAAAGAGACTTCACCTGCTCCCACACCGGAGACACCTGTCGCTCCACCAACGCGCCCTGCCCCGGTTCCGGCCAAGCGTGCCGCGCTCATACCGTCATCGCCGGGTTTCATCTCCCTGCTGGGAGATGCGCAAAATGATGCCTTCTTCTATCGCTCGGACTTTGCAAACCCGGATGGCCACTATGGTGGGGACTGGTCGCCAAAGAACATCAAGCAGACCGCTGAAGGCGCGGACCTGGAAGTCCGTCATGAACAATCCCGCTCCGGTCCCTTCACGGGCGCCGAGATGAAGACGGTCAACACCTATGGATATGGCCGCTATGAAGTTGTCATGCGTCCGTCGAAGGGCTCTGGCCTTGTCTCTTCATTCTTCACCTATACGGGGTCTTATGAAGGTACGGCTCATGATGAAATCGATATCGAATTTCTCGGTCTCGACACGTCGCGTATCCATTTCAATTACTTCCGGAAAGGCAAGACAGGCGCTTCAGCAACCTTCGACCTGCCCTTCGACGCCTCGGAAGCCGACCACCTCTATGCCTTTGAATGGAGCCCGGAAGGGATCACGTGGTACGTTGACGGCAAGCCTTACTACAAGACGGTCGAAGGCGACGTGTTCGTGCCCAAAACACCCGGCAGCATCATTTTCAACAATTGGGCTGGCAAGCCCTTCATCACGGGCTGGACTGGCAAGCCTACCTTTAAGTCAGGCGCGGCGGCCCATTATTCCTGCGTATCCTTTGCCCCACTGGGCGATGACACGCGCGCCTGCAGCGACCTTTTCCTGCCGCATCGCCCAAAGCATGCCGGTCTCGTGACGGCCCAACTGACGCGCTAGTCTGAGCTTTCGGCTATTCAGCCGACGCCAGAACGGGCTATTTTCGGGGCATGCGGGAAAGACTGCTCACAATCATCTTGGTTACGCTGGCCTGCGCCTTGCCAGCTGCCGCTGATGCAACGATCAAGGTCATCAATTTCACCGCAAACTGGTGTCCAGTCTGTCGAATGCTCGACCCACGTCTGCACGACGCGGTGGAACGCTTCGAGGATCGCGGCGCGATTCTGGTCAATCTGGATCAAACACGCCTTAGCCGCCGCAATGAAACAGCCAATGATGCCCTCATGGAGCGCCTCCATCAGCTTACGGCATCACATAACGTGGCCTATCTCTGGGATTGGTATGGCGGACATGCTGGTATCGCGGTCATCGTCGCGGCGGACAATGGCGAACCCCTGACCTGTATCACTTCAGCCCTGAGCACGAATCAGATTGCCGATTTACTGCAGGAAAGCGTCGTCCTAGCCACCCGCGTACGTGCGGGGGCCAGAAGACCGAAAGGAACGAATTGCCCCCCGCCCAGAAAGGCAGGGACAATGGACGCCCTTATCCCTTGACGTCTTTCATCACCTGCTCACGGGCAACAGGCATCAGCTGCGCCATCTGCTCACGAATGCGGGCGTCGGTACGATCGATACCGGCCGTATCAAAATCGCCGCGCACCTTGCGGAACACGTCCTCTTCGCCGGCTTCTTCCAGATCGGACAGGACAACGGTCTTGGCATAAGCTTCGGCATCATCGCCCATAAGCCCCATCAGGTCTGCCGCCCAAAGGCCCAGCAGCTTGTTGCGGCGGGCGAGGACTTTGAAATGCGTTTCCTGGTCGAGAGCGTATTTCGCCTCTTCTGCGCGTTCGCGATCGTCAAATGAGCTCATGGAAGGGGCCTTTCAGCGAGAATTTCCGGATTTGGGCCCATATAGGGTGCCACAAGAGGTGTGCGCAATAATTGTTTATCGGTGCGACTTGGCGTAACAGTCGCGGGCTAGAGGGTATGATGGCGATTCCAAGCCGCTGGGGGCCCTTGATCACCCATGGAAGGGCTCTGTCGAATGTCGAAAAAGCGCGTCGTTTATGAGGGTAAGGCCAAGATCCTGTACGAAGGACCTGAGCCGGGCACCCTGATCCAGTATTTCAAGGACGACGCCACCGCCTTCAACGCTCAGAAGAAGGCCGTCCTTGATGGCAAAGGCGTCCTGAACAATCGCATCAGCGAGTTCATGATGACCCGTCTTGGCGCCGTTGGCATTCCGACCCACTTCATCCGCCGCCTCAACATGCGCGAGCAATTGATCAAGAAAGTCGAGATCATTCCGCTCGAGGTTGTGGTGCGCAACATCGCCGCCGGCACCCTGTCCAAGCGCCTCGGGATCGAGGAAGGCCAGGTCCTCCCCCGCCCGATGGTTGAGTTTTACTTCAAGGACGACGCCCTCGGTGACCCGCTGGTGACCGAAGAGCACATCGCGGCCTTCGGCTGGGCCGGGCCACAGGAATATGATGACCTCATCTCCCTCGCCCTGCGCGTGAACGATTTCATGTCCGGACTATTTGCTGCCGTCGGCATCCGCCTCGTGGACTTCAAACTCGAGTTCGGCCGCTATTTCGAAGGCGACAGCGAGATGCCCCGCATCCTGCTTGCTGACGAGATCAGCCCTGACAGCTGCCGACTCTGGGATTTCGACACCGGCGAAAAGCTCGATAAGGATCGGTTCCGCCGCGACCTCGGCGGTGTAACCGAAGCCTATGCTGAAGTCGCGCGCCGCCTCGGAATCATCAAGGAATCCGGTGAAACGGACAATGTGGTAAGCTTCACCGGCGGTAAGTAGGCAGCCGGATATCTCTTGGGAGGGAGATACGATGGCACTGAAGGTGATTGGCGCAGGGTTTGGCCGTACAGGCACCCTGTCCATGAAGGCGGCTCTTGAGCGTCTTGGTTATACCAAGTGCCATCATATGGTCGAAGTCCTCGGCAATGGCGCTCAGATCAACCACTGGGACAGGATCGCCGAGGGCACAACGCCAGACTGGGACGCTGTCTTCCAGGGCTTCGAGGCCAGCGTCGACTTTCCATCCTCGGCCTACTGGCGCGAACTCGCCGCGCACTATCCCGACGCCAAGGTGATCCTTACAACACGCAGTTTCGATAGCTGGTATAAAAGCGCTTCAGAAACGATCTACGCTGTGTCGATAGCCATGCCGGCCTGGATAAAACTTGTGCCACGCGGGAAGAAAATCGACGGGATCGTTGGCCGCAATGTCTGGCAGCGCGTGTTTCACGGCAAATTCGAAGATAAGGAATACACAAGGCAAATTTTCGATCAGCATGAGGCTGATGTGAAAGCCGCCTTTCCGCCCGAACGCTTGCTGGTCTTTGAGCCCAAGCAGGGCTGGGGGCCGCTGTGCGCCTTCCTCGGCAAAGATGTCCCCGAAGAAGCCTTTCCGCACGTAAATGATACGGCAGAGTTCCACAAGAACATTGCCATGTTGAAGCGGATGCAAACTGTTCCTTATTTTGCTGGCACCTTCGTAATTCTTGCTGCTGCTTTGGCCTTCTACGCGTTCCATTAAGCAGCAGAGTGCGCTACACGATGCGCGACTCACCCTTACGGAGCCCTGCCTGATGAAAGCCATTGTCCACGTCGCCCTGAAATCTGGCGTTCTTGACCCTCAAGGCAAGGCCGTGGCCGACACGCTCACCCGTATGGGATACAAGGAAGTCGAAGCCGCACGCATTGGCCGCGTCATCGAGCTTGATATCGATGACACGCTTGATTCCGACGCGGCCGAGAAGCGCGTGAAGGAAATGTGCGAAAAGCTGCTCGCCAACACCGTTATTGAAAGCTACCGGGTCGAATTCGCCTCGTAGTAAGGCGCGATTCCTCTTCAAAAGCCTGTAGCAGCTGGGCTTTACCACGCGCAGTACACGCCACAGCCGTCTAGTGAGCGATTATTCACTTGCGCGCATTTTCGCAACCTGCTATATTTCAGGCAATGATGAGGACCGACTAGATGCCGCGTTCACCCGCACCTGCCCGCGAGGCTGCCAAGAAACCCCGTGCCCGCAATGCACGGCCCAAGATCGAACGCGCCGCGCTCAAACTCTTCATCCATGAAGGCGTCGACGCCGCCACGACCCGCGAAATCGCCGAACAGGCCGGCGTCTCTGAGGGCGCGCTTTATCGGCATTACAAAGGCAAGGACGAGCTCGCACTGGCCCTGTTTATGGAGACCCATAACCGTCTCGGCAAGATGATGATGGAGGCGCTGGCAGCAGAAGGCAGCCTCGATGAGAAAGTCGGCGCAGCCGTCTCAGCCTATTGCCAGCTTGCCGACGAAGACTTCCTGCTCTTCTCCTTCCACCTCGTCTCCCTCAACCGCTACCTGCCTTATGACAAACGCCGCGAAGACGACCCCGTCTCGATCACTGAACGCGTCATTGCGGGCCTGATGCAGGACGGAACCCTCCCCAAGGGCGACCCCGCCGTGAAAGCCGCCATGGCGCTCGGCGTAATCATGCAGGCTGGTCAGAACAAGATCTACAACCGCCTGCCCGGCCCTCTCTCGCAGCACAAGGACGCCTTCACGAAGGGCATCCTCGCCGTGCTCTATTCCGGCTAGGCGAAAACGACACCGCCCCTTCAAGAAGGCTCAGGCTCATGCGCGGCTTCCTGTTTACGGTCACCTACTACCTGCTCTCGGTCCTCTACGTCCTGGTGTCCTTGCCCTTCCTCGCCCTGCCAGGCCGCAGCCCAGTCAGGATCATCATCCGCAGCTATACGCGCGCGATGAACTGGAACCTGCGCATTTTCGGCGGCATCCGAAAGCAAGTGCGCGGGCGGGATCGACTCCCCGAGGGCGCCTTTGTGATCGCCGCAAAGCACCAGAGCTGGGGCGACGGCTACTTGATCTATCCGGAAGTGAATAATCTCGCCTTCGTCACCGGCGATCATCTCGAGAAATTCCCGCTCGTCGGCGGCATCCTGCGTAAGCTGGGCGCCATTGTTATCGACACCTGCGGAGGCGGTGAGCGTAAGGCAGAGTCATTGCGTGAAGGCATGGAGACAGCCCGCAACGAAGGCCGCCGGGTCCTGATTTATCCTGAAGGCCACCTTGCCCCCGTCGACTATCATTTCCGTTACAAGCCCGGTGTCTGGCACATGGCGGAGGCAATGGGGGTGCCGGTTGTGCCCGTTGCGACCAATATTGGTCTGTTCTGGCGACAGCAGGAAACGCAGAAAACGCCGGGGACGGCAACAATCGAGTTTCTGGAGCCGATCCCGCCCGGCCTGACCAAGGACGAATTCATGGCCCGCCTTACCGATGCTGTGGAAACGCGTACAGCCGAGCTCGTGGCAGAAGTGCGGGGCGGCCCCGTCCTCCGCGCCACCCTGATCCCCGATCCACCCAAGGGAATGGAAGCCAAGCCGACACCGGATAATCCGGCCGCCTTCCAGAAGCCCTGAGGCATACTCGATCAGCCTATTAAGGCCGCCTTCCACTCCGCACATTTCTGCTCGAAAGTCTTGGCAGCATGCGCCGGGCTTGTGGATGGTAGGGTCAGAGCCACCGCCGACGGCGGCAAATGAGGCCGCGCATACGTCTCGAAACTCTTTGTCGCCTTGCCGCCATTGAGTCCCACCCGCCGGATGTGCGGATGTGCTGCGAAGAAGGTTGCAAAGTCATTCGGCACCTCGTCCTTGATGTTCGAGTCGAGGCTGCCCTCCCGCTTGCAGAATTGGAGCACGTCCCACACAGCAATGCGCCGGGATTTCAGGATGCGCTGGCGTTCGGCATAGGGCAATTCAATACCGGCCCCAAACAGCTCGCCCATGATGCGCCAAAAGGCATTTCGAGGGTGCGCGTAATACTGGTTTGCCTCCAGCGAGGCGATACCCGGCATACTCCCTAGAATAAGGATTTCCGCATCAGCGGCCACTATGGGATCAAAGCTCTGGATGATCATCTCAGCGCCCCACAAGGCGGGATCAGGAATCTAGGCGTCTACCGCCGGCACGATCGTCACACTTTCGCCGCAGCCGCAGGCATCCGTCTGGTTCGGATTCCTGAACACGAATTTCTCGTGGAGAAGCGTGGTTTCGTAGTCGATCTGACTTCCCAGCAGGAACAGGACGGCCTTGCCGTCAATCAGGATCGTCACGCCATTTTCCTCGACCACTTCGTCGAGCGGTTCCGGTGCCATGGCATAGTCCATGACATATTCCATGCCAGCACAGCCACCATTCTTCACGCCAACACGCAGGAATCCTGCGCCGCGTTCATTCATGATTTCCTTGACGCGCACCGCAGCGGCGTCAGTCAGGGTCACGGGTTTGGGGCGTGGTCTTCTGGCCATAGGCTACAGATAGGGTCCGTTAGGTTGTGATTCAATCAAAGCATGTTCAGGGCGAGGCGCGCTTCGTCCGACATCCGCGAGGGATCCCATGGAGGATCGAACGTGAGGCGCACCTCAACATCCGTCACGCCTTCAACGGTTCTGGCGGCCGTTTCGACCCAGCCCGGCATGTCGCCCGCCACGGGGCAACCTGGCGCCGTCAGCGTCATGTCCACGTCCACTTTGCGGTCGTCATCGATGTCGACTTTATAAATCAGGCCCAGTTCGTAGATATCCACCGGGATTTCCGGGTCGAACACGGTCTTGAACGACGCAATCAGCGCGTCCGTGATGCGGTTGAGTTCATCCTGCGGAATCGCCGAAGGGGCCGCATCCGCGCCTTCGGATACGTCAACCATGTCGCGAGAGGTCATGTCGTCTGCCATATCTGACCTTCTATACCAGCATTCCGCGCGCTTTTTCCAGCGCCTCTATGAACACGTCCACTTCGGCCTCCGTGTTGTAGATGCCAAAGCTCGCACGTGCCGTAGCACTAACACCTAGATGGGTCATTAACGGCTGGGCGCAATGGTGGCCTGCACGTATCGCCACACCGTAGCGGTCGAGGATCTGCGCCAGATCATGCGGATGCGCGCCCTCCAGACTGAAGGCCAGCACAGCCCCCTTGCCCGGCGCCTCACCATGGATTCGCAATCCATTGATGCCCCGAAGGCCCTCAAGCGCACGGTTATACAATGCATGCTCATGCGCCTCGATCTCGGCCTGATCAAACTGCCGATACCAGCCAATAGCGGCGCCAAGCCCGATCGCCTCGAGAATCGGCGGCGTGCCGGCTTCAAACTTGTGCGGCGCCTCATTGTAGGTGATCCGGTCCATGCTGACCGTCTCGATCATCTCGCCGCCGCCCTGATAGGGCCGCGCCTCGGCCAGCGCATCGGCCTTGCCGTAGAGAATGCCGATCCCGGTCGGACCGTACAGCTTGTGTCCCGAAAAGACGAACCAGTCGCAATCCAGCACCTGCACATCAACGCTCATGTGCACGGCAGACTGGCAGCCATCGACCAGAACGCGCGCCCCGGCCGCATGCGCGATACGGCCGACTTCCGCGACATCGTTCACAGTGCCCAGCACATTGCTCATATGGCTGATCGCCACCATGCGCGTCCTCGGGCCTACGGCTTCTCGAAGACCATCCATGTCCAGCGAGCCATCCTCATGAAGGCCCACCCAGCGCAGAACAGCGCCGTGCCGCTCTCGCAGGAAGTGCCACGGCACGATATTCGAATGGTGCTCCATCACCGACAGAACGATCTCGTCGCCCGGCTGGATCGTACCCGCCAGCGATGAGGCCACGAGGTTGATCCCCTCGGTCGCGCCTTTCGTGAAGATAACACCATGCGTGTCGGGTGCGTTCAGGAAACCGCGCGCGGCCTCGCGCCCCGCCTCATAGGCTTCAGTCGTCTCGTTCGAGAGCGTGTGGATGCCGCGGTGCACATTCGCATAAGCCGTGCGGCTCTGGTTCGCGATCGCGTCGATCACAGCGTTCGGCTTCTGCGCGCTCGCAGCATTGTCCAGATAGACCAGCGGCTTGCCGTTCACCTGCCGCGCAAGGATCGGAAATTCCTTCCTGATCTCTGAAACATCAAACGCCCGCGTCATGACGACAGCCAGGTCTGCGCCTCAGCCAGCAAGACATCGCGCACGGCTTCGTCAGCCATGCCCAGCGCCTCGGCGATGAACGCTTCCGTTAGCATGGCACGCGCTTGCGTCTCAGGAATGCCGCGCTGGCGCAGGTAGAACATCTGCGCATCATCCAGCGCGCCGCACGTATTCCCATGCGCGCATTCGACATCATCGGCATAGATTTCAAGTTCCGGCTTCGCGAACACTTGTGCGCCGTCTTCCAGCAAGAGCGCCTGGTGCTGCATGTCGGCGTCCGTGTGCTGGCCCGTCTTGCGGGGCACGAAGAACTTGCCCTGAAACACACCCGTGCCGCCATCAAGCACAGCGCCCTTGGTCAGTTGTCGCGTCACGCACGATGGCGCACCGTGGCGCACATTGGTCGTGATATCAGCATGGAATCCCATGCCGGAAAGATAGGCCGCATTGAGATTGAGTTTCGAGCCGGATGCCTGATGGACAACGCGCGTTTCCATGCGCGCCACTTTCGCGCCAAATGCCAACGTCGTCTGCGTCATCTCAGCTTCTGCGCCAAGGTGCGCGATGGCCGTCACCGCCAGCGCTTCGTCCGATGCACCTCGCTGG
This sequence comes from Hyphomonas chukchiensis, assembly GCF_000682695.1. GTDB lineage: Bacteria > Pseudomonadota > Alphaproteobacteria > Caulobacterales > Hyphomonadaceae > Hyphomonas > Hyphomonas chukchiensis. The sequence continues at coordinate 23,839 of NZ_AWFG01000052.1, forward strand.
AAGATGGTGCGATTGAGCTTGGCGTCCTTCTCCATGTCGAATTCCAGCACAGCCGAAGTCAGCCCCGACCCACCAAGATAGCTCTCTGTCAAAGTCAGGGATGCGCCCGACCTGACGAGGAAGATAATCCGTGCAAAGCTGGCTTCGCCCGCGCCCTCAAACACAAAGTGCAAACGCGGCGCATCGCCTGACGTAATTTCAAAGGTCAATGTTGCTGGGCGCTTGCCGCTCCCCGCCAGCGCTGCCGCCAACGCGCCCATCGGCACATCTTCCGCTCCGGGAAAAGCCTGAACGCTCGGCTGCGCCACCATGCGTATGCCGTCCGGCAGTTTGGCAGGCGCCTCAAAACCCTTGGGCGTAAAACGAAACACGAGCGCTCCGTCATGCGGCAAGGGGTCCTTCGCGGAAACCGCAGCAGGCGTCTCAAGCACTTTCAGCGCCGCCTTGAAGTCGGTCCACTTCCAGGCCTCCATCCGCCGGTGCGGCAGGCCCGTTTCGGCAAACGCCAGGAAAGCCCGCTCCCGCCGCGCGTCTTCCGGCTGCATGCCATAGCGCGCAACCAGTTCCAGCTCGGCCGCCGTCGGGTTCTTGATGAAGTCGCGAAGGGCGGTGCTCACGCCGCCTCTCCCAGAACTCCGTCATAGCCTTCTTTTTCAAGGCGCAGCGCAAGGTCGGCTTCGCCCGTCTTGATGATGCGCCCCTTGGCCAGCACGTGCACCTTGTCCGGCTTGATATAGTCGAGCAGGCGCTGGTAGTGCGTGATCACCAGCATGCCACGCGACGGGTCGCGCATCGCGTTCACCCCATCGGCCACCGTCTTCAGCGCATCGATGTCGAGGCCGCTGTCCGTCTCGTCGAGGATCAGGAATTTCGGTTCCAGCATCATCATCTGGTAAATCTCGAGCCGTTTCTTCTCGCCGCCCGAGAAGCCGACATTCACCGGCCGCTTAAGCATCTCGGCATCAAGGTTCAGCATGCCCGCCACTTCGCGGGACTTCTTGATGAAGTCGGGCGCGGATATCTCGGCCTCCCCGCGCGCCTTGCGCTGGGCATTCATGGCGGTGCGCACGAAGGTCATCACCGGCACGCCGGGAATCTCCACCGGATACTGGAATGACAGGAACATGCCCTTGGCTGCCCGATCCTCCGGGTCCATGCCCAGAATGTCCTCGCCATTGAGCGTGGCGCCGCCACCGGTCACTTCATAGCCGCTCCGGCCAGTCAGCACGTAAGACAAGGTCGACTTGCCCGCCCCGTTCGGCCCCATGATCGCGTGAACCTCGCCCGCAGGCACGTCCAGCGACAGGCCATTGAGGATGGTCTTGGCTTCGGAATCTTCGCCTACCGTGGCGCTCAGGTCTGTAATCTTCAACATAGGGCGCATGTAAGCTGCCCGGCCCCCAAGGGAAAGCCCCCGCGACAGAGAAACCCGCAGCCGAAATTCCCGCAAAGTCGGGGATTCCAGCTGGAATCCCTAGCCGACACTGCCTTCCAGGCTCACTTTCAGCAGGCTTTGCGCCTCAACCGCGAATTCCATCGGCAGGTGCTGCAGCACATCACGCACGAAGCCATTCACCAGCAGGGCGACCGCGTCTTCCTCGGCAATCCCGCGCTGGCGGGCATAAAACAGCTGGTCTTCCGACAGTTTCGTCGTTGTCGCCTCATGCTCCAGCTGCGCGCTCGCGCACCGGTTCTCCACATAGGGAATCGTATGTGCGCCGCACTTGTCGCCGATCAGCAACGAGTCGCACTGGGTGAAATTGCGCGCATTCACAGCCTTGCGGTTCACGGAAACGAGCCCACGATAGGTGTTGTCAGACTTGCCCGCCGAAATGCCCTTGGAAATGATCCGGCTCTTCGTGCGCTTGCCCAGATGGATCATCTTCGTGCCGGTGTCGGCCTGCTGGCGACCATTGGTGACGGCAATCGAGTAGAACTCGCCCACGCTATCATCGCCGCGAAGGATGCAGGACGGGTATTTCCACGTTACGGCCGAGCCGGTCTCGACTTGCGTCCATGAGATTTTCGACCGATCACCCCGGCAATCGCCGCGCTTGGTCACGAAATTGAAAATGCCGCCTTTGCCGTCCTCGTCACCCGGCCACCAGTTCTGCACGGTCGAATACTTGATCTCGGCGTCTTCCAACGCCACCAGCTCGACGACCGCCGCATGCAGCTGGTTCTCGTCGCGCATCGGCGCCGTACAGCCTTCAAGGTAGGACACATAGGCGGATTCATCGGCAATGATCAGCGTCCGCTCGAACTGGCCCGTATTCTCGGCATTCATCCGGAAATAGGTCGACAACTCCATTGGGCAGCGCACACCCTTCGGAATGTAGACAAAGGTCCCGTCCGAAAACACGGCGCTGTTCAGGGTCGCGAAGAAATTATCGGACTGTGGCACGACCGTGCCCAGATACTTCTTAACGAGGTCCGGATACTCATGCACTGCCTCGGAGATCGACATGAAGATCACGCCGGCCTTCTCCAGCTCCTTGCGGAACGTCGTCGCCACGGACACGGAGTCAAACACGGCATCCACCGCCACGCGCGGCTTCTCGCGCCCCTCGGCAGCGGTCTCGACCGCGCCTTCCACGCCCAGCAGCACTTCTGCCTCGCGAAGCGGGATGCCCAGTTTCTCGTATGTTTCGAGAATTTCCTTCGGCACATCGTCAATCGAGGCATATTTCGCCCCGGCTTTCGGCGCAGCGTAATAGTAATAGGCTTGGTAGTCGATCTTGGGATAGCGCACCATCGCCCAGCTCGGCTCTTCCATGGTCAGCCAGCGCTCATAGGCTTTCAGGCGCCACTCGAGCAGCCATTCGGGCTCGTTCTTCGCAGCCGAGATATAGCGGATCGTGTCTTCCGACAGGCCTTTTGGCGCAAAATCGGTATCGATCGTGGTGGAGAAACCCGCCGAATAGTTCTCGGATTCCAAGGCTTTGGCCGCCTCGACGGTTTTCGCGTCGATGCTATCCTTGACCTTGACTTCTCCACAGTCGTCTTCGTGCTCGGTGGTGCCGCCGCAGCAGTCCATCACACCTTCTCCTTCAAAACCGTCCGCCGGGCTGCTTCCAGCCAGGCATTCGCCACACCGTCAAAATCGGCGGGTTCACTATTCCATCCAAAGCTGGTGCGTATCGCTGATTCCGCAAGGGCGTCAGATGCACCCATGGCCATCAGAACGAGGGATCGCTTGACCTTGCCTGAAGAGCAAGCAGAACCTGCAGAGACGCATATGCCCGCCAGGTCCAGCGCCATGACCTGTGTTTCGGCCCGGAAGCCCGCCCGCGCGAAGTTCGACGTTCCCGCCAGGCGCGGGCTGTCTTCGCCAATCACGACCACATCGCCCTCAGCTTTCAATCGCGCTTCCATGGCATCCCGATACTTCGCCAGCGCCGCGTATTTCGGCAAATCCCGAACTGCGGCCTCAACCGCCGCGCCAAAACCCGCAATTCCAGCTACATTCTCCGTGCCTGACCGCAAGGATCGCTCCTGCCCGCCCCCATAGAGAATGGCTTTCAGCGGCGCCCCGGCCCGATGCCACAAGGCGCCAACGCCTTGAGGTCCGCCAATCTTGTGCGCCGAAACCGACAGGTAATCGACGCCTAGCAAGCCCACATTGACCGGAATCTTGCCCAAGGCCTGCACGGCATCGCAGATCGTCAAGCCGCCAGCGTCACGCACAATGGCTGCCGCTTCGGCAACCGGCTGGATGATCCCCGTCTCGTTATTGGCAAGCATCAGGCACAGAACAGGCGTGCCATGGGCTTCAGAATCCCAGTTTGCCATGCGCGTGCGCAGGTCTTCCAGATCCACAATCCCGGCCGCCGTCACATACGCCGTCTGAACAGGCGCACCGGAATGAGCCGCAGACTTGGCAATCGCCTCATGCTCAATCGCCGACACAATCAACGTACAGCGCCCGTCCAGAGCGTCGACCACGCCCTGAACCGCCAGCGCATCGGATTCCGTGCCGCCCCCGGTAAAAATCACATCAGCAGCCCGGCTACCGATGGCGCCGCCCACCTGCATACGCGCTGTTTCCACCACGCCGCGCGCCGCCCGACCCTTGGTATGTACCGAGGATGGGTTCGTCGCGCCCAGATCAAGCGCCGACAGCATGGCTTCCCGCGCTTCTGGTCGCATCGGGGCCGTCGCATTGTGGTCAGCATAAATCATGGATTCAGGTATACTCGCTCCAGCCCCACAGTGCACCTGCAGAAAAATTTGCATTTCGCAGTCCATTTGGCTTATGACCGCGCCCTTACAAGAGATTTTAAACCGAGGGTGTCATGGCAGAACTGATCATTCCGGGCCCACAGGGCCGTATCGAAGCGCGTTATACCGAGCCGCCGCTTCCTGGCGCCCCGATTGCGCTTGTCCTTCATCCCCACCCCAAGGCGGGCGGCACGATGCAGGATCCCATCTCGATCATGCTGTACCAGATGTTCGAACGTCACGGATTCGGCGTCCTGCGCTACAATTCCCGCGGCGTCGGCCGCAGCCAGGGTGTCTACGACCAGGGCATTGGCGAGCTTGAAGACGCTGCTTACGTGCTCGACTATATCGAGAATCTCAGCGAGAGCCCGCGCTATGTCTGGTGTGCCGGCTACAGCTTCGGCGCCTGGATTACGCTCCAGCTGCTGATGCGCCGCCCGGAAATCGATGGCTTCCTCGCCATCTCGCCACCGGCCAACCACTACGACCTGTCATTCCTCGCGCCCTGCCCGGCGTCCGGCCTGATCGTCAATGGCGACAATGACGCCATCGCCAGCCCGGAAGACATTGAACGCGCCCTCACCAAGGTGCGCGTCCAGAAGGGCGAAGTCATCGAGCGCGCCCGCGTCAAAGGCGCCAACCACTTCTATGTCGACAAGCGTGACGAGCTGATCGGCCTGTGCGAGCAATACCTGTTGCAGCGCCTCGAAGATGCTGAAGAAAAACTGCGCATCGAAGCTGAAAAAGACTAGCCGAGCACCCGGCCGCCCGTCATGGCGGCCGGAACGCCCGTTGTTGTCGGCCAGCTGATCGGCAAGCCGCGCACGGTCCGCGCCGCCAGGAAGGCAAAAGCCTCCGCCTCGATCGAATCCCCGCGCCAGCCAGCCTCCTCTGCACTGAGAACAGGGCATGGCAACGCCGCCGCCAGCGCCGCCATCAGCGCGGGATTGTGTCGCCCTCCCCCACACGCGATCACCCGCTCGGGCATGTCAGGCAGCTGCGCGACGCCTGCCGCGACTGCGCGGGCTGAAAAGACCGTCAGTGTTGCTGCGCCGTCCTCAAGAGACAGGCCCCGCGCCATGCTCGCATTGAAGTCATAGCGATCCAGCGATTTTGGCGGCAGTTCCTGGAACCAGTCATGGTCCATCAGCTGCACCAAAAGCCCCTCATGAACCCGCCCTGCCGCCGCATAGGCCCCGCCTAGGTCATGCGTGCCTTTGCCATGTCCTTCGACCCACTCGTCGATTGGCCCGTTCGCTGGCCCCGTATCGAACGCAAACAGCGTCCCATCCGCCATCCGCGCGGTGATGTTCGCCACCCCGCCAAGGTTGAGCACCGCGCTCGCCCCGTCCCCGGCCCGTTCCAGCAGCGCGCCATGATAGGCCGGCGCGAGCGGCGCGCCCTGCCCGCCTGCAGCCACATCCGCCGTCCGGAAATCATAGGCCAGCGTGACACCCAGCGCCTTCTGCAGCGCCGCGGCATCAATCAGTTGTAGCGTCGCCCCAATTTGTCCCGGCCTGGGCCGCCGATGGAGCACGGTTTGCCCGTGAACACCCGCCAACGATCCCGGAATGCCCGAACCGAGCCCATCGCGCAGCATCTCGAAAGCCTCAGCATGAGTCTCGGTAATCACCTTCCGGGCCCCTTCAAAGGCCTCTTCCGGCGCCGTCCCCAGCCAGTTCCACGCCCGCGCGGCATCCGTTGCCTCCTGCAGGGCCTGCCGCTCGCGCGCCGTGTATTTGCGCTCGGCGACTGGCCCGAACTCGAGCACGCGCTCTCCATCCGTCAGGATCAGCGCCGCATCTGTTGCATCCAGTGAGGTTCCCGACATGAACCCCGCCACCCATTGCGGCGTCTGATCGTGAATTGGATGGTTCAAGAGTCCCGCTTTCCGTGTTACGCGCCTGCGCTTACGGAGACACGAGACAATGACCGAATACAAGTCGGAATTCCTGAAAACCCTCGATTCACGCGGCTTCATCAAGCAGATGACACACCCGGCTGAACTCGACGCCTATTGCGCTTCAGGCGTACCGGTCTGCTATATCGGCTTCGATGCGACGGCTGACAGCCTCCACGTCGGTTCCCTCCTCCAGATCATGATGCTGCACCACTTCCAGCGCTGCGGCGGCAAGCCCGTCGTCCTGATGGGCGGAGGAACGACGAAAGTGGGAGACCCGACCGACAAGGAAAAATCGCGTCCCCTCCTGACGGACGAGCAGATCGCGTCCAACATGGCAGGCATCAAGAAGGCGTTCGAACCCTTCCTCACATTCGGTGACGGCCCGACCGACGCCATCATGGTCAACAATGACGACTGGCTGTCGAAGATTGGCTATGTCGAGTTCCTGCGTGACTATGGCGTGCACTTCACCATCAACACGATGATCAAGCAGGAAACCGTCGACCGGCGCCTGCGCAACGAACAGCCGTACACATTTCTCGAGTTCAACTACATGCTGCTCCAGGCCTACGACTTCCTTGAGCTGTACCGGCGTCACGGCGTCCGCCTCCAACTCGGCGGATCGGACCAGTGGGGCAACATCATCAATGGTGTCGAGCTCACCCGGCGCGTCGCGGGCGGAGAAGCCTATGGCCTGACCTCTCACCTGATCACCACGGCATCCGGCGGCAAGATGGGCAAGACGGCGGATGGCGCGGTCTGGCTGAATGCCGAGCGGAAGAGCCCGTACGAATACTGGCAGTTCTGGCGCAATACCGAAGACGCCGATGTCGGCCGGTTCCTGCGACTGTTCACCGATCTCGATGTGGCTGAGATTGCAGAACTCGAAAGACTCGAGGGTGCAGATATCAATACGGCCAAGATCGCGCTCGCCAATGCCGCAACAACCCTGCTCCACGGTGCAGAAATTGCGGCAGAATCTGAAGCCGCCGCAGCAGCCGTTTTTGGAGAGGGCGCCTCGGCGGACGCGCTGCCAACAGTCGAAGTGCCAAAGGCCGAACTGGAAGCGGGCATGCTCGTGGCCGCCGCATTCGCCGCAGCCGGTCTCGCTGGGTCGAACGGGGAGGCACGCCGTCTTATCAAGCAGGGGGCCGCAAAGGTGAATGACGTCCTGGTCAACGACCAGAACGGTACGCTCAGCGCGGCCGATCTGGTTGATGGCGCCATCAAGCTATCGGCCGGCAAGAAACGTCACGCCCTGCTGAAGATCAGCTAGGCTTCGATTATTTGAAGCTCTCTTCGGGGATCGGCGGCAGTTCTGACGGAATGGGCTCGTCCGGCGTGCGCGGCTTGGCCTCGGGTATGCTCGTGTCCGCTGGATTTTCGAAAATCCGGCGGATGACACCCGGCGCGAGGGCCGACAACGGATTCACGGAGACGTTGGCTTTTTCAAGCGTGCCGTTGATGGAATAGGTCAGCGAGAAAACACCCTCCCCGTCACGCCCCACGACGAGGTCACCAATGATGGGGATCTGGCCGAGGGCCGAGTTCAAACCGAAACTCGGCACCAGGACGCCGTCAAACTCGATGCCGCCGGTCTTGCTCTCGACATAACCGCTGGAGGTGAGCCCGAGTGCTGGTCCCTGAGCCTTGGCACCTGTCACGATATACCGGCCGTCAGCGATTTTGAGTGGGATATCTATACGCGAGAAAAGCACCCCTTCGCCGCTCAGCGTATCGGCGAGCCCCCTGAGTGAAGCGAGCGACAGGATCTGCGTCAGGAATGGCGCATTCCGCATGCGCACATTTGTCAGCGCGATGTCGAAATTGGCGGGTGAGGAATCCTTGGTGAACTTACCTTTCAGCTCCAGCTTGCCACCTTCCAGAAAGTCGGCCCCGAGCAGCGCCTGGGCCATGAAGCCGGCATTGCCGCTCTCGACATCAACGGTCGCGCCGCCCGGCACAGTGGCATCATACCTCGCGACCAGCGGCGAGCCGTCATCCGCTTTCCCGGAGGCTTCGAAGAAGGCGAGACCATTTGCACCCGTCTTCGCCTTCAGGATGGCATCGCGCATGTCCAGACCCGGCCTCAGGGTCAGCGTGTCCAGTTCGGCATCAATCGTCAGCGGTGTTGTGCTGTTATTGGCCGTGTCGCCTGCTGCTCCAAGGCCCGACATGGCGCCGGAGAGATCGAGATAAGTCCCTTTCAGCGATAGGGCCAATCCGCCACCCGCAGCCCGCGCAACATCGCCGCTGAGATCGGCCTTGTTCTTCAGGTAAGCGCGCCGCAATGTCGCCGAAACGAGCTTGGAGTCCGGCCCGAGCGAATATTCGCCATCGACGCGCGCGTCTTCAGTGGTGAACAGGATGGTCGATTTGGTGTCGTCTCCAAGTTTCTCGTAGCGGACCGATGCCTTGGCGGGCACCCCCTTTGGTTTCACCCAGCCGATTTCCGACAGATCGATACGCGCTTCACCAAGGTCGAGCGACGTATCCGCGGAAACCAGGTTTTCATCATTCAGGCGTGCCTGCACTTCCAGCGGCACTTCACCTGTGAGGTAAGCCCGGCCTAGCAAGCCGAACCGGTTCAGGACATCCGGCGTGACGACGGCGGTCGCGGAAAGGTTCGACGGTGCCTCGCCGTCGTTAAACGCATCGCGCCAGGTAAACTGAACGGGCGACGGACCAAGGTCGCCAAATCCGCTTACCGTAATCCCGGCCTGATTACCGTTGATGTTGAACTTGCCATTTGTGAGATCGAATCCGAGCGCCGCATTCTTTAGACCACCCTTCGTGACGGTCCCCAGGACCGAGAACCGCACCTGTTCATAAGGCACATCATCCAGGGCCGGACGGAACATTTCGAACGTCATTTCCGCATCGCCGGTCAGGCGCGCGGGATCGAATTTGGATTGCAGGCGCGATTCCGCCAGCGTCTTCATTACATTGGTCGCCGGGCCGTGGCCCTTGGCGAACACTCTGAAGGGCACACCTTTCGGATTGAAAGCGGGGAAATCCACCACGCCATCATCCAGCACCCAGCCACCATAATCGCCGCTCTCGACAATGACCTTGAATCCGTTGCCCGTGAGCTGGCCCTTGCCTGTGGCATTCTCCACAGCCGGCAGGTCATCGAGGAACCTCACCGCCGCATCGCGCACAGTGAAATCCAGCTGCAGGTTCTCGTCTCGCAGGTACCCTTCGGCAAGGCTGTCGCGCAGCAAGTCGATATGCCCCTGAGCAGACGTAACGACACCAGCTGTTACCCGATTCACAGCGAAGCGGCGGGCGCCATCGCCCAGTTGAACCGGCCAGAAAGCCAGCACGGTCTCCCGGCTCAAATCACCCTCGGAGGCAAAATCGAGATTGCCAATGATTGGTGGTTCGCCGGGCTTCTTGTCCGGTGTCAGTTGGAACGCCCCGGAAGCCTTGAGCGTGTCGGTGCCCGTTTTCAAAACCAATTCCGCACCCCGGAATGCGTAGTTTGCAAGATCAACTTCACCGGCGAGATTCAGGCTGGAGATCGAGATCGGGTGTTCGAAACGAGGCGTTAGATCGAGGACGAGGTCAGGGCTTGCGAAGTTGAACTTCCTGAATCCATCTCCTTTCATCGCATCCTGAAGCGTCAATACGGCGGTCCCTTTCAGGGGCCCGGCGCCGTTTGTTTGAGCATCGATGGAGAGGGTGTCAGTCGAGGCAGCATAGGCGGCCTTCAGCTTCAGATCATCAACCGCGAGCCCGTCACTGCCCATCGGCAAGCGCCCTGCGCCCGAATCCACATCGATGATGATCTGCTCCACGCCAGAGGCCCTGGAGACATCGAATGAAACGACAACATTGGCCGGAAGGCCTTCAAAGCGTTCGTTACTCATCCCGAAACGGATCGCCAGGTCTGCCAATGGCCATTTCGCCACCGCGAACTCAGCCTTTAGCTGCTGGCCCGAATTGGAGGTCTCAAGGGTAGCCGCGAGCCCTGCCGGCAGACCTTCGCCGACACCGCTTCCGGAAACCGACAGCACGATGCCGCCCGCCCGGCGCGCAACCTGGCCTTTGGCTGCTTTCAATGTCAGCAGAGTGGCCCCGTCGCGTCCCCGGACGCGCACCTCGAACTGATCGAACGATGCGCGCTCAAGATCGACAGTCGGCTCGGTCTGCTGAAGTGCCACCAGCAGCTGCGGCAGAACCTCGTTGGCGCGGGCCAGCCACTCGGCGGGCGTCGTCGGCAATTGCCCGGTCGGTATCTCCGGTAGCGGGTCCCCGGCAATCTTCCATTTGGTGTCGGTGACCTGATCGACATTGATCCAGCCCTGGTCCAGATCCATGGCCAGGACTTCGACTTTCCCAAGCACGAGGGAGGAACCGGACAAGACGAGTTCCGCATGTGCCGCCTGGGCGCTGAGTTCGTCCTTGCCGTCATACAGTTGGACATCGTGTGCGTTGACCAGAATTCTACGGTCGGCCTGCGACCATTCCAGGTAAACATCACCGATCCGGACAGTATGCCCGTTTCGGGCCTGCTTCAGCGCGCGCTCGATATCATCCTTGAAGATGCCGAGCGGCAAAGGCCCGCTTGCGAGTCGGAATGCCAGCAGCCCGGCGACGACCATGATGAGCAGGATCAATCCGCCAAGTATTTCCAGAATAACCGTCGAGGCGGTCTGGCGAACCAAGGGCACGCTCCTTAAGCTTCATGCGACTCATATCGAACAGCCTGGCTGCAGAGCCTTTGATATAAGCACAGTCCTTAATGTGCACCATAGGAGCATTACATGAGCAAACCACTGGTTGAAGGTGCAAAGGCACCCGCCTTTTCCATCGAGACGACAGATGGCAAAAAGCAGCTGTCATCGTACAAGGGCAAGGACCTCGTTCTCTACTTCTACCCGAAAGACGATACGCCCGGATGCACGAACGAAGCAAAAGACTTCTCCGCCCTCGCCCCGGACTTCGCTTCTGCCGGCGCTGAAATACTTGGCGTCTCGCGCGACACATTGGCAAAGCACGGCAAGTTTACGGAGAAGCATGATCTTAAAATTCCGCTGGGGGCGGACGAAGACGGCAGCGTCTGCGAAGCTTTCGGCGTCTGGGTCGAGAAGAACATGTACGGTCGCATCTATATGGGCATCGCCCGTTCGACATTTCTGATCGGGCCTGACGGCAAGATAAAACGAATCTGGCCGAAGGTTCGGGTGAAGGGGCACGCTGAGGAAGTGCTGGCTTCAGTGAAGAGGTGACGGACGCCTATTCATTACGCACTTTTCATCCAATTTCCTTAGCGTTAACAGGGGATTTACCCAAATAGGCGAAAAATCGCATGAATTGTGCTCTGTAGGGCTTTCACCCCCGTTCGAAATGGGTATTTATGGGTCCACGGGTTTGGGAAACGTGCTGTAGTGATTGCTGCAGTTACGGGGTGAGATTTCCAGTCGACAGGTGGCGTGCATGGCAAAGTGGAGTGCAAGCGTAAAAGCGACGTTTGATCGGGCGTTTCCTGAACGTCAGATCTATCATCGCAGCGGTGGCACGGTTCGCTATATTTCGGTCTCACCCTGGCAGCAGGCCATCATTGCCGCTGGAGCGGCGGCTCTGGCCGGCTGGACCCTTTTCGTCACAGGCAGTTACGTTCTGGGCGGTCCGAGCAGCACAATCGCAGGCACGCCAGACGATCGCGAACTCGCCAAGTATGAGCGCTGGGTCCAGGAACTCCGCGCCAAGGACGCCCTCTCCCGCTCGCTCCTCGAGGAACGTACTGACGCCTTCCAGAAAGAGACGGCTGAGTGGGAAGATCGTCAGAAAGCCCTGGAAGATCTTTTCGACAAACTCAAAGGCGACGATAATCTCGAAGTGTCGGCGCTGAAGGGTGACGGTACAGGCCTTTTGGTCAAGGCTTCGATCGAAGAAGCAGACAATCGCCAGTCACGCCATTTTGAACCCATCACTGCGGCCTTTGACACGAGCGGTACGCGCGTCAGCCTCAAGAATTTGAAATATGACCAGGAGCGCATCCTGGATGAAGCAGAAGACCTCGCCATTGATCGCGCAGAGCGCGCACGCGGCGTACTGCAGTTGACGTCCGTTGGCAGCGACAGGATCATGTCCGGCGCTGAGATGGGCGGCCCGCTTGTTCCAATCGCGACACTCACATCCAGCGCATCCAACCTGACAAGTGACGAAGCGTCGTTTTACAACCGCCTCAATCAGACACGCGCACGTGTTGAAGAGATGCGCTATTACGAACAGATCGTTGCGAGCTTGCCGCTCGGTCGGCCAGTCGGCGTTCCGTTCCGCCAGACCAGCGACTATGGCATGCGCATTGATCCATTCCGCAAGCGGCCAGGCTGGCACAACGGCCTTGACCTTGCAGCCTATCACGCCGCTCCCATTGTTGCGGCCGGACCAGGCAAAGTATCTTTTGCAGGCGCCAGTTCCGGTTATGGGCGCCTGGTCGAGATCGACCATGGGCATGGATTCAAGTCACGCTATGGTCACTTGAGCGCAATTACGGTATCAAAGGGGGATACCGTGGAAATCGGAGACTTGGTCGGCAAGATGGGGACCACCGGACGAAGCACGGGCGACCATCTTCATTATGAAGTCTGGTTCAACGGCAAACCTTATGATCCAGCGAAATTCTTGAAAGCAGGCCGACATGTTCACTAAAAACAAAACCCCAGAAACCACCACACCTGAACCCGTCAAAGCTGGCACAGCGCAGGATGCAATCCGCGGCGCTGCGATGAAGCCTGCGGCGCGCGCCGCATCCATCATCTGCGCTGACATGAAGATCAACGGTTCGGTTATCTCCGAAGGCGCTCTTCAGATCGACGGTGTTGTCGATGGCGACGTGAGCGCAACGGACATTACGATTGGTGCCTCCGGCCACATCACGGGCGAAGTAAAAGCCGAAGTCGTGAAGGTCAAGGGCAAGATCCGTGGATCCATCCGCGCGCGTAAGGTCGAACTGGAATCCGGCGCGCATGTGAAGGGTGACATCGTGCATTCTTCGCTGCAGATCCAATCGAACGCCGTGTTCGAAGGCCAGGTGAAGCATGCAGACGATCCGCTGAAAGAGACAGGCCCAAAGGGCGCGTCAGCTTCAGCCTCTAACGATTCCTCAACCCCGATGGCAAGCTCCAGCCCAACGGCGTTCGGGATTTCAACAACCGCGTCCTGACGGCGCGCTCGACTTTAATCTCACGCATAAGCCAAGCCGCCGACATTGAGAAATGTCGGCGGCTTTCTTTTGTCTCAGCGCAACGAGAAACGGATTGAGGCATGGGCGGGATCTGCTGCTCTCACCTCAGCTCCATCGTCCTGGCCATACACCCCCGCACAAAATAAAAGCCCCGGACGAACTGTCCGGGGCTTTTGCTATTAGAGGAACGGAGGCGCTTTAAACCGCCCTACATTTCCAAATCAGGTTGCCTGACCCTTGCACTCTGGTGTCGCGTTATACTTGGCCTCAGCCTCGGACAGGCGTTCCTTGATCGTCTTGCAATTCTCGGGGATGTTCTCCTCACCCAGAACCGCCAGGCGCTTACAGATCTTGGCTTCGTTCTCGACGTTCATCCATGCAGACTGAACTTCGAAGCAGACCAGCGCACGCTTGGTATTTTCCTCGGAGTTCATGAAATCGATCCAGCTGCGGCCAGCATTGTTTCCGGCCTGCTTGAACGATTCCCGTGCTCCAGCCCGATCACCACGCTCATAGCGCGACTGACCAATCAGGACGTAAGCGTTTCCACGGTCCTTGATGCCACCCATGCTGATCGCCTTGTTAAGGGCATCTTCGGTTTCTTTCCATTTCTGGAGGTCAGCATATGACCGGCCGAGACGCTCGTACATGGCGCCGCCACCGCCGGCATCAGCAGCCTGCTTGATCACCGGAATCGCTTTCTCGTGCTCACGTGCCACCTGGTACAGGTTGGCAAGCAGCTCGAGGTGATCGAGGTTCTTGGAGATACGGCCCGCATTCATCTCTTTTTCGAGAACACGTGCAGCATGGTAAGGCGCGTTGAAGCGGTTGTAGAAGTTCACGACCCGCATCAGCTCGTCTTCGGTTTTCAGCAAGCCGCCAAGGTACATGGCCTTCTGAACTTCGAATGCCTTGCGCTCTTCATTGTCAGCAAAATAGTTGCCGGCAATGGCATCCCAGTATTTCCGCTCAGTCGGGTTACGCTCGACCAGAACTTCAAGCACTTCAGCGAGTTTCGCCTTCTGGCCTGTCTGGTTGTAGAGATAGAGGAGCAGGTCATAGACTTCCTGCTTGTAGTTCGCGCCATCTTCAGCGCGCACTTCCTCAGCCCAACGAACGGCTTCCTTGTAATTGTCGGCGCGCTGGTTGAGCACGGCGAGCTGCCACTTCTGTGTGCGGTCGGGCTTGCCGCCCGCTTGCTGCCACTTGGTCATGTAATCAAGCGCTTTGCCAAGATCCTCTTCCTGAAGATAGATCTGGGCAATATTGTAGTAAGTCTGAGCTGCGTCAGCCGCTGGGATATAACCCTTGTTGAGCGCGGTAAGAAGATCCTGAACAGCGCCGGCCCGATCGCCATTTTCGATTTTGATATAGGCAGACAGTTTGATGACTGCGCCTTCTTCATAGCAGTTCAACTCGGTTGAACGCAGCGAGTTGAGCTTCGCAATTGCCGTGTTGAAGTCCTTTTTGACCATCGCGGCCTGTTCGGCCTCGAGATAGGTCTGCCCCGTTTTCGAGCTGAACTCGGTTTCGGTACAAGCCTGCGCCATTGCGGCGCCAGCACCCATCGTTGCCATAAGGCCAACGAGCACGGCGCCCTTGAGAGTTGCTCTAATTCCCATGTTTCCTCTCCTCTCCGCGCAGCTCGCGGGGTTTGGCCCAATCAACCGGAATTGTTGGGCGGGATCAATAACTTCCGCGCATTACATGACGTAATTCGTAGCGCGCTTCTGCCCATTAAAAGACTGTTACTTATTCACTTCCTGTATGGGTCTCAGCGACCCAATTCGTCAATGCCAATCATCATCAATTCTTCATTCGATCATAGCGTTTCCCATTCGGAATCCAGGACCTAAATCACGCTTTGCTCAACCTTCCGAAGACCGTGCCGGTAATGAGGCATGAAGGTATTGGGCTGACCATTTTTTGGCTCCCGAAAAACCTGCCCAGCCATTCCAATGAGTGAAGGAATGAGCGGCATTCATGCGATTCCGACGCGACTCCATTTGTTACACAGTATCATTTTTTGCCCTGCTGCGCAATTGACACCACGCTGCAGAACCTTCCAGCTGTCACCAAGGCACTCTGAAAAAAAGGAGCGCCCATTCCGGGGCGCTCCTTTGATGTCAGTGCACACTCAATGTTCATCACCTACTGCAACTTGAATTCCAGCGGATACACAACGTTCTTGCGCTCAGCTGCCTTGCCACGAATGATCTTCGGAGCAAATTCAACTCGCGCAACGGCACGTTCTGCTTCCGACTTGAACATGTCGTTCGTGCAGGTGGCGGAAACATTGTACGGGCGACCGCGTGTATCCACATCGAAACGCACGTCACAGCTGCCCTCAATGCCGCGTTCAGCAGCGCGTTGCGGGAACGATGGCGTAGGCGGGCGGATCGGCTGAGCATCACGGTCCGAAATGGCAACCGGATCAATCGCAAGCGATTGCATACGGCCGAGGTTAAGCTCAGTCGGAGCGGCCCCTTCGATCTTCGGTGTCGGCAGGTTGATCTGCGATTTCGTTGCCGACACTTTTGGCGGTGGAGGCGGCTTGGCAGCCGAATCCAACCGCTTGGGCTTGGACCGCTGACGCGTGCGAACTTCACTATCCTGCTTTTGAGGCGTGATAGCAGCCAGAACGCGTTGCTCACCTTTGTCTACCTTGATCTCGGTGACGTTGATCAGCGAGCTCATCAGGATGAACAGGAAATAGACGATCGGAATCGAGATAACGAGCGCAACTCCCAATCTCAGAAACGGACTGTTGAACATGTCTGGGTCTCCTATTCTCGCTTGGCCGAAATATTGATCACAGTCGCGGCATCGATCTTGTTGATCGTTTCCATGACGTCGACCAGCACCTCGGCTTCAGCATCCACATCAGCTTGGACAACGACTTCACCCTTTGGATTGTCTTCACGCAATTGCTTGAACGTGAAGCCGATCTCGTCGGGCGAAACCTTCTTCTTGTCGATGTAGATATCGCTGTTCTTGTCGATCGCGATCAGAATCGCGAGTGGCTTGACCTGGGCCTTGTTGTCCACTTCAGGACGAACGATGGGGACACCTGGTTCCTTGATGAACTGCGCCGTCACAATGAAGAAGATCAGAAGGATGAACACAACGTCCAGCATGGGCGTCAGGTTGACATCGTCTTCCGCTCCTCCCCCGCCGCCGACGCTTTGGCGTTTTCTGCGTGCCATGTGTGTCGCTCCTCTATTCTACGGCCGTAAGGACGAGGTTTACCCGGTCCTTATAGCCTGCATTGTACGCCGCATCCCGGATCAGAACGATCACGCCGCTCTTCGCCTTGGGGTGCGCCTGGATCACAACAGCACTCTCGGGAGTCTCGGCACGCACACGTTCGATGTTCGCACGTACTGAACCGATATCCGTTGGACGCCCGTTCACAGTGATGAGATTTGTCTCATCAATAAGGATCAGAATGGCTGGCACCTGTTCCTGTTGCTCCGTATCCGGAGCCGGTGGTGGCGGTGGCTCAAGACCCAGCGCATCTTCCTGTGCGAACGTCGCCGTCACGATGAAGAAGATGAGCAGGATGAAAACCACATCCAGCATCGGCGTGAGGTCAACGTTGGCCTCGTCAGGATTTCTTACCTTACGTCCACGCATCAGCCGATCTCCATCTCGTCTTCGACCCACTGGACAGACCGATTCACAGTACGGTCCATGCCGGATGTGAACAGAATGCCAGAGAGCGACGCGACCATGCCGGCCATTGTCGGGATTGTCGCACGGGACACACCCGCAGACATTGCCTTAGCATCGGCACCGTTGGTGATGGCCATGACGTCGAAAACCGCCACCATCCCCGTCACCGTTCCGAGCAGACCAAGCAGTGGCGCAAGTGCCACCATGGCCTTCGTGAGCTGGACATTCTGTTCGGCTTTCGCACGAACTTCCGAGACCAGCTTGTCACGCACCCAGTGCGCGAGTGTCGACTTCCGATCGGAGCGCGAACGCCACTCCGCGATCGCTTCCGCGGCCACCTGCTTGTGAGCGAACCTGAAATAGAACAGACGTTCCAGGATAAGTGCCCACATGAAGAATGTTGCTGCCATGATGACAATCAACACGGGACCGCCACGATCGAGGAAAGCTTGTAGATCTGCAAAACCCATGATCGGGTTCCTCCTCCTCGAGTGAAACGAGGGGGATGGCTTACGCCATCACCCCGCGCGTGGATTCCGCTTTCTCGGCAACCAGGCCAGCAGCCTGTTCGTCGAGGATCTGCTGGTTGCCACGGGCCATCGACGAAGCGACAGCGTGGATCAGCAAGAGCGGAATGGCGGCCACAAGGCCAAACACCGTTGTCATAAGAGCAACCGAGATACCACCAGCCATCAGTTTCGGATCGCCTGCACCGTAGATCGTGATCGTGGTGAAGGTGATGATCATACCGATAACGGTACCGAGAAGGCCGAGCAGAGGAGCCACAGCAGCGAACACCTTGATGATGTCGTTGAAGCGTTCGATGCGTGGAGATTCACGGAGGATCTGCTCGTCAAGCTTGAGTTCGAGCGTCTCGATGTCGGCGCCCTTGTTCGTCTCATAAGCTTCAAACACGCGAGCCAGCGGGTTGCCGGTGCCGGCCTGACGGGTTTTCGCCGTCTTGCGCATGGCGCCGCCCATCGTGAAGAGCGTGAAGATTTTATAGAGACCGATCAGGATACCGATGACAGCGAGCACAGCAATAACTGCACCAACCGAGCCACCTTGTTTCAGACGATCACCGAATTTCGGAAGGTCGCCCAGAATGCCGAACAGGTTACCTTTGGACGGATCGACCGGCGCGCGGACGAGTTGGTCCGGTCCAGCATTGATGACCGAGCCCATGGCCGAAGCGTAGGCGCCTGCAGGCTGTTGCGTGAAGGCCTGAAGGAATGTGTCGCCATCATCGCCTTTTTTGACTTCGACGAATTTCTTGCCTTGCGTCGTTGCGGCGGTGAAGACGCCAATACGGAGCAATTCAGCTTCAGCGTTCGACCCATCAGGACCAATGCCGTCAACAACGGCGTTGAACGTTTTCACTTCGGACTGCGCGATCATCTCTTGCAGCATTGCCTTTGGCAGACGCTCAAGTTGCGAACGGTTAGGCAGCGTGCGGGCCTCTGCAATTTCTGCAATGCCTTCAACGCGGTCTGGATAGTCAAAGTTCGCGAACGAGTTCGAAATCTCTGGCATCGTTTCACCGGCAGCCGTACGGAACTGACCAAGCAGCTCCTGGAAGTCACCCGCCTGTGCGGAAACCTGGGCTTCAAGAGCGCCAAGCTCGGCTTCGTTCGCATCGAATTCAGCGCCGAGAGCCTTGCCCCTGGCTTCGACGGTCGCAAGCGCGTTACGCGCTTGGGTCATCTTGGCTTCCTGGGCATTCTTGTCCTGCTGGAACTCGCGGAGGCGAGCCTGGTCAGCGGCGGACATTTCATTGGAGTCCTTGCGGATGCTGTCCAGAACCGACTTCAAAGTCGCCTGTGCATCTGCAGGAGCCGCGAGTGTTACTGAGCTGAGACCGAGCAGCGTTGCCGCGCCCAGAGCCTTCAGCGAGGATTTAAACTTAAACATCTTCTATACCTCTTCTTCCCTGGATCGCGCCGACTATTCGACCGAGAATTTCTGGACCGGAGCAAACAGCACGTCTTGTTGTGCCTTGCCCTGCGCGACCCGGATCGCCTTGGCGATATCGGGCACATACTTGCCGCTCAGTGGTTCCCACGCGCCGGTTGCCCGGTTGTAGCGAGAAGCCTTGCCATTCGGCGTCAGGTAAACGAGTGCGACGCGACCATAGAGGAACATGTCAACAGTCGTCGGCTTGCCGTCGATGTCGATTTCTTCCTGCCATGTGCTGATCGTACGACCGTATTCCATTTCGGCCTGATAGGCGTCCATGATCAGGCGATACTGCTCAGCGGCGGTCACGTCGGGCTGCTGCATGATGCCCACGAGGCCATCAAGGCGAGCTTCACGCTCCGTCTTTTTGAAAGGCAGATCAGCTGCGACAAAATTCTGAAGGTCTTCGACCATGCTCAGAAGCATCGGAACCGTCTGGGCGGTGATGTCGTCGATCGAGCCAAGCTGCTCGGTCAGTGAGACAATCTCTTCGCGCTGGCTCTTAACGACCAGCTCTTGTTGCTTGGAGTAGAGCTCCGCAGCGTCGCGACGCTGAAGCAGCGTACGATATTCGCGAACCATGTCGGTACGCTCATCATCAAGCTGGTTGATTTGTTCTTGGACTTTTTCAGCCTGCCGTGTGGCCTGCTCGCCCGTGTTAAGCGCTTCGCGCAACTGAGCCTGGGCCGGGATGGCCAGTCCAGCAATCAGCGCCGCAGCAATAACGCTACGAGCTGGTGACAGAAGTTTCTTCATGAGGTTTGCCTCTCACTCTCCAAACGGTCGCGCATTTATTGCGCGGAAAATTCGACAATCAGGCATCCTGCTAGCGAAGATGTCCCGGTTTCAATGCCTGGCCAAAAAACACACCGGCCGAGTTAGTTGGAAGTCGCAAGGCTTAGACGCCCGACACCTACCCATTTGTTCTGGAGCGCTGCTCGCTCTCTCGCTCTGACCCTTGCCATTCTGGCAACAAGTCCGCAACGCCCTAATTTGCGAAATCCGACGCTAACAACCCTGAACGACGGGATCAACAAGGCTTTACGATTCGTTTAGAAAATATCCGCGTCCCATTTGAACGCAACACTCTCAACACAGTAATGCATACGATTGCTATGTTGCAGAGCAGCAAAATGGATGGCTGGGGTGCCAGGATTCGAACCTGGGAATGCCGGTACCAAAAACCGGTGCCTTACCGCTTGGCGACACCCCAACGCGAAGCAGGCGAGATAGCCACTCTTGCACACGCTGGCAACACCCGATCACACGGTTTGAGCTGTCACCCCCCATCAAACCTTGTGACAAGGCGCATGTTTCTTTGTCACATGCTGCCAGGCCTTTACATTTTTATCGATAATCGGCAACGTCTACGAGACGGTCATTGATCACACCGAACGGAGTTCGAACCCTTATGAAAACATTCTTTCTCTCCATGGCGGGCGCATTTGCTGCCATGCTCGTTTTCATCCTTCTGATGGTTTCATTTATCGGGTTGCTGATTGCGGGAGCAGCAAACTCCGCTCCGCCCAAGCCGGATAACATTGTTCTGAGTCTCGATCTCAATCAGGAATACCCCGATCAGAGCCCTGTTGGCGGATTGGCAGCTTTTTCGCAAACGCCCGGTTTTATAGACCTGCTGACCAAACTTAAGGCAGCTGAGACCGATGACTCGGTCAAAGGCCTCTATGTCAGGGGGGCCATGACAGGGGTCGGGAGCTCCCGGGCGGAGGAATTGAGCCAAGCGTTCCACAGTTTCCGCGACTCGGGAAAGTTTATCATTGCGCACACGCAGGGCACCTACGGCATGAGCGGACCATCCGCGCTTCGCTCGCTCACCGCCGCCGACGAGATCTGGATCCAGCCGGGAACCGATCTGTTCGCCACGGGCGTCACATTTGAGACCGAATTTCTCAAAGGCCTGTTCGACAAGATCGACGTGACCTCGGAGATCTATCCGTTCTACGAATACAAGAACGCGCCCAACACATATAATGAGACCGCGTACACAGAGCCGCACCGCGAAGCGATGACGGCTCTTGCGGAATCCATCTGGAATGTATCGCTGAGTGAGATGGCGGCAGACCGCGGCATGCCAGTCGAAACCCTCCGGGAGGCCCTCGAGAGCGGCCCCAAGACAGCGCAGCAGGTCATCGATCTGAAGATCATGGACAAGCTCGGCTGGCCCGAAGAAGCTGAAGACGCCGCCAAGGAACGCGCCGGCAAGGACGCCGAGCTCGTTGAACTCGCCGGTTACATCCCACCCTCGATCAGCTTGAAGGCACCGCTCATTGCCGTCGTCGGCGGTGAAGGCGCCATTGTTACAGGCGGTGCCGAAGGCGGATCCCCCTTCTCGAGCCCACCGGCCTTTGCCTCGGACGCCATCGCCCGTGCCATCCTGGATGCCGGCGACAATGAGAAAGTGAAGGCCATTGTATTCAGGGTGGACAGCCCCGGCGGTTCGCCCACAGCCTCGGATCAGATCTGGCGCGCCATCAAGCGTGTTCAGGAAAAAGGAAAGCCGGTCGTCGTCTCGATGGGCTCGCTTGCGGCATCAGGCGGCTATTATGTCTCCGCTGGCGCTGACTATATCATGGCGGATCGCTCCACGATCACTGGCTCGATCGGCATCTTCGGTGGCAAGTTCGCCCTTGAAGGCGCCTTCAACAAGATCGGCGTCACCTTCGACACGGTCAGTGTTGGCGGCGATTTCGCAGATGCCTATGGCACCGGCAAATTCACGGAGAGCCAGGAGGCCGAAGTGAAAGCGTGGCTCAAGCGCGGCTACGACCGTTTCCTCGGTATTGTCGGCGACGGGCGCGGCATGACCTATGATCAGGTCAACGAAGTTGCCCGCGGCCGCGTGTGGAGTGGCGAAGATGCCATCGACAAGGGCCTGGTCGATGAGATCGGCGGCTTCATGGATGCTATCGAAAAGGCCAAGGAACTTGGCGGCGTCGAAGCCGACGTGACACCGCGGCTGACCTACTACCCCCGCCGCAAGACCGGCTTTGAAGCTCTAGAGAGCATCTTCGGTGTGTCCGAGGAAAGCGCGAAGGTCGCCTACATGCTCGGTACTGTCGCGAATGACGACCGCATGCAGGTACTCCTCGAAGAGCTGACGGCTGCGGACGCCGCCAATGCAGGGCAGATGATGGCCGTCGGCCCGCGCATTCGCGAGCACTGATAATTCAATCGATCTTTACCTTAAGGCCTGCCGGGAAACTGGCAGGCCTTTTGCACACCGGGCCCCCGAGCCTTCGCTAGACCGCTATAGTGTGCAATAGCGGCCCTGCCCCTGTTACCCGGCCCACTCTGGGCCAGATAGAGAGATACGAGTTTACCCATGAAAGTCCTGCTGACCGGTGCTGCCGGATTTATTGGAAGTGAACTGGCGCACCGCCTTCTCTCTGAAGGCCACGAAGTCTGCGGCGTTGACTGTTTTACACCTTATTATGACGTGCAGCTGAAACATGACCGCGTCGCACGCCTGACGCCTTTCCCATCGTTCGAGATGCACCCGATCCGAGTCGAAGACGACGACGCAATGAAGAAGGTGTTTCACGACTTCATGCCGGAGATTGTCGTACATCTCGCAGCGCAGGCTGGCGTTCGCTACAGTCTCGACCATCCGCGCGAATACATTGACGCGAATGTCGTCGGCTCATTCAATGTAATCGAGCTTTCCCGTCAGACGGGCGCCAAGCATCTCGTCATGGCGTCGACCAGCTCGGCCTATGGCGCGAACCAGAAATTCCCGTTCGAGGAAACGGATGCCGCGCCGCATCCCCTCACCATCTATGCGGCGACAAAGCTTGCCAGCGAACTGATCGCGCACAGCCATTCCCATCTCTATGGCACCCCAACCACCATGCTCCGCTTTTTCAGCGTGTATGGACCATGGGGTCGGCCGGACATGGCCTTCTTCCTGTTCACCGACAAAATCTTCAAGGGCATCCCGATTGACGTCTTCAATCACGGCGATCTGCTGCGCGACTTCACCTATGTTGAAGACCTCGTCGAAGCGATCCGCCGCTTGATGGATACGCCGCCTGAAATGGGCGCTCCCGTCAGCCAGAATGATTCCCTGAGCCCCGTTGCGCCCTACCGCCTCGTCAACATAGGCAACGAAACGCCCGTGCGCCTTATGGACTATATCGAAGCCATTGAGGACGCGATTGGTCGCAAGGCCGTCAAGAACATGATCGGCATGCAACCGGGCGACGTGAAGCAGACCTATGCCGACGCAAGCCTACTGAAAGCGCTCACCGGATATGTTCCGACAACGGATGTCCGTACGGGCGTCACCGCATTCGTCGAATGGTATCGCGCGTATTATAAACCCGAATAATCCTTGAGCCCGTGGGCTTCCGCGAGTTCGCCGAATATGTCGGGCAGCGGCGCTTCAAGAGTCGCGGTCACACCTGAGGGCCGACTGATCTCCAGCTTCGAGGCATGCAGCATCAGACGCGGCGCGCTCTGCGCTCCTGTGCCGTATATTGTATCGCCGAGAATCGGGCAGCCCAGATGCGCCAGGTGAATGCGTATCTGGTGCATGCGGCCTGTTTCCGGACTTAGCTGCATCAGCGCATGGGTGTCGGACGCGGCCAGCACCTTCCACCCCGTGCGAGCGGATTGTGCGCCTTTGCGGCCCGCCTTGGCCACAATCATGCGCGCCCGCCCGCCTTCCTGTACCTTAACGAGTGGCGCATCAATCACGCCCTCACGTTCGGATGGGATCGCGCCGCTGACCATTGCAACATAGGTTTTCCGCGTCCGCCGCTCCGCGAACTCGGCAGAAAAGAAAGCAGCGGCCGGCTGTGTCTTCGCCACGATGATGACACCCGATGTGCCAGCGTCCAGCCTGTGCACCAGCTTTGGTCTTTTGCCGTTGGATCGCGCAAAGGCGACCAGAAGAGAATCCAGAGAGCGGTCAATTCCCCGACCATCCTGCACAGGCAGGCCAGAGGGTTTGTCAAAGCCAATCAGGTCGAAATCCTGATAAATGATTAGCCCACGCATGAACGCCACATCTTCAGGCGAAATATCGGGCACCGGCTTGTTACGCGTCATTTGCCACCCTGCTTGCGCGCGCGGATCGCAGCGATCTCTTTCAGGCGCTCAGCGATGGGGCGCTCCCGTCCCTCACCTTTCGGCTGGTAGTAGCGCTCGCTTTCCATCCCGTCCGGGAAATAATTCTGCCCAGAAACACCCTCTTCCGTATCATGATCATACTGGTAGCCATCGCCATAGCCCTGGTCTTTCATCATGGCCGTCGGCGCATTCAGAATATGTTTGGGTGGCATGCGGCTGCCTGTCTGGGCTGCCGCGCGGCGGGCTGCCTTATAGGCCACATAAGCGGCATTCGACTTCGGCGCCGTTGCAAGGTGGATCACGGCATGGGCAAGCGCCAGCTCACCCTCAGGGCTCCCCAGCCGCTCATAGGTCCGCGCGGCCTCGCCGCAAACCATAAGGGATGTCGGATCGGACAGGCCTATATCCTCGCTTGCCATTCGGATCAGGCGACGCGCGAGGAAGAGTGGGTCCTCGCCGCCTTCCAGCATCCGTGCGAACCAGTACAGCGCCGCATCCGGGTCAGACCCGCGAATGGATTTATGCAAGGCCGAGATGAGATTATAATGCTCTTCCCGGTCCTTGTCATAGGCCGGCGCGCGCTTCTGGACCGCCGCGCTCAATTCCTCCAGGGACAGGAGACGCGGCGCGTTTGCCATCATGAAAGCCTGCTCGGCCAAGTTCAGCAGGTAGCGACCATCGCCGTCCGCCATGTCGATCACCGCCTGCCGCGCGCGATCAACAACAGGCAGCGGCCGCCCCTCCAGCGCTTCGGCCCGTTGCAGCAACGTCTCCATTGCCTCCGGCTCCAGCCGCTTCAGCGTGAGGACAGCGCAGCGCGACAGGAGCGCCCCATTGATCTCAAAACTCGGATTCTCCGTCGTTGCGCCGACAAGGGTAACAGCTCCGCTTTCCACATAAGGCAGGAACCCGTCCTGCTGGGCCCGGTTGAACCGGTGGATCTCGTCAACGAAGAGCAGCGTACCTTTGCCCATATCGCGCCGCGCCTGCGCCTTGTCGAATACGGCGCGCAGATCCTTCACGCCCGAAAAGATCGCGCTGATCGCCTCAAACTCCAAATCCGTCTCTGCTGCCAGCAGGCGGGCAATCGTGGTCTTCCCCACGCCAGGCGGCCCCCACAGAATGATGGAAGACAGGCGCCCCGCCTCCAACATCCGGCTCAGGGGCGCATCGGCACCAATCAAATGATCCTGGCCGACCACATCGGCGAGACGCGCGGGCCGTAAACGGTCCGCGAGTGGTCGCGGAGCGGACTCGGAAAGGCCAGAAGCAGCAAACAGGTCGGACATAAAGCACTCCTATGCGGGATCGGCCCGCGTGATAAGATGACCATGGAGGAAAATAACATGCCGATAGAGATTAGCCCGTCAGGGCAGCCGTTCGCCGCATCCGTCACAGGGATCGACTTGTCCCGGCCCGTATCGAGCGATCTGGTGCAGGAGCTACGCAATGCATGGCTTGAACATCATGTTCTCGCCTTCCCGCGCCAGTCGATGAGCGATGATGACCTTGAACGGTTCACACTCCTGTTCGGCCCTTTCGGCGACGACCCCTTCATCGCCCCCATACCGGGCCGAAAACACATTATCGCCGTGAAACGCGCCGCGGATGAAACAGCCCCCATATTCGCCGAAAGCTGGCACACCGACTGGAGTTTCCAGGAAACGCCCCCAGCCGGGACCTGCCTTTACGGCATCACGATTCCGCCTGAAGGCGGTGACACACTCTTCGCAAACCAGCATCTGGCGCTTGAACAAATGCCCGGTGCGTTGCGCCGGAAGATCGAAGGCCGCTATGCCATCCACTCTGCCCGCAACGCCTACGCCCCCTCCGGCTTTTACGGCGAATCTGACCGGGCCGCTGGTCGTTCAATGGATATCCGCCCGTCCGAGGATGCAGACGCCACCCAGCGCCACCCCCTTATTATCCGCCACCCTGAAACAGGACGCGAAGCCCTCTTCGGCTGCGCCGGCTATATCATCGGCATCGAGGATATGGATCAGGCCGAATCCTGGGACTTGCTGACCGAAATCTACCGCTGGCAAACCCGGCCGCAATTCCAGTACCGGCATAAGTGGCAAGCCGACATGCTGCTGATGTGGGACAATCGCAGCCTGCTCCATATGGCCACCGGTGGCTACAAGGGCCACGATCGTCTGTTGCATCGCACAACAATCGGTTCGGCGTGACGTCTTCCCTGTACGCGCAATCAGGCGTAGCGTGCCTCCCATAAGAATAAAAATAACATGGGAGGATACTATGGCGGACACCCTGCATCAGGTGGGACCTGACATACCTAATCCGTGGGATATCCCACTCGAGACACTCGATGTGTCGAGAGCGGAGCTCTTTCTCCACAATCGCCATGGCGACTACTTCCGGCGCCTCCGTGAAGAAGACCCCGTTCACTTCTGCGAGAAAAGCCAGTTCGGCCCCTTCTGGTCGATAACCCGGTATGAAGACATCATGGCCGTGGACTCAAACCACCGCGTGTTCTCATCCAAGCGGGATATCGTGATTGGCGACGCCCCGGACGATTTCGACACGCCCATGTTCATTGCGCAGGATCCGCCAGTGCATGATGTCCAGCGCAAGGCGGTCCAGCCCGCCGTCGCACCGACGCAGCTTGGCGACATCGAAGCCCTGATACGCCAGCGCGTCTGCACCATTCTGGATGCACTGCCAGTCGGTGAAGAGATCAACTGGGTCGAGCATGTCTCGAAGGAGCTGACCACCCAGATGCTCGCAACGCTTTTCGATTTCCCGTTCGAAGACCGTCACCTCCTGCCCTACTGGTCCGATGTCACAACGACGTCTGAAACCGTGGGCATTGAAGTCGACATGAAACATCGCGAGGCCGAACTCCATAAATGCCTCGCCTATTTCATGGGTCTCTGGAAGGAACGCGCTGCCCAGCCGCGCAAGTTCGACTTCATCTCCCTGTTTGCGCACGATCCTAAGACTAAGGACATGATCAACAATCCGATGGAGCTTCTGGGCAATCTCATGCTGCTCATCGTTGGCGGCAATGATACGACCCGTAATTCCATCTCTGGCGGGGTTGTTGCTCTCAACGATTTCCCGGAGCAATACGCGAAGCTGAAGGCAGATCCTTCCCTTGTCCCCAATATGGTGTCTGAAATCATCCGCTGGCAAACGCCACTGGCCCACATGCGCCGCACTGTGCTTGAGGATGTGGAGTTTCAGGGCAAGCAGATGCGCAAGGGCGATAAAGTCGTCATGTGGTACGTTTCAGGCAACCGGGACGGCACTGTCATAGAAAACCCTGACCAGTTCATGATCGACCGCCCGAACGCGCGCCGGCACCTCTCGTTCGGTTTCGGAATCCATCGCTGCATGGGCAACCGCGTCGCCGAGATGCAGCTCCGCATTCTCTGGGAAGAAATCCTCGCCCGCTTCGAACATATCGAAGTCGTCGGCAAGCCGCAGCGCGTCCTGTCGAATTTCGTGCTCGGCTTCGAGAATGTGCCAGTGATCGTCCACGCACGCTAAGCTGATCAGAGGGTCACGGTGCCCTGGATCATGTGCCCGTTCCGCTCAAGTTCGATATTCCATGTATGGGTATCGGGCTTGAGCAAGGCCTTCAGGTCTTTCACCGACTTGGTCTGAACCCCATTCACCGACCGGATGATATCGCCAGGCCGGAAGTATCCGCGCGCGACAGAACGGCGAAGCACAGAGTGGACATAGATGCCGGATCCCTTCTGGAAGGGGTCGAGTCCATTCTCTTCCGCTAGGCGTGGCGAAAGCTCAACGACGCGCGCGCCCGAGAACACGTTCTGACCGTCCAGCAATACAACATCGGCTTCCGTAGCGCCCGGAGGCGGCGCCAGTTTCACCTTCTTGGTCATCTGCTTGCCGCCGCGCAGCAAGGTCAGCTCGGTTGTCTCACCAGGGCTCTTGATCGCGGCCAGGAACTTCAGGCCTTTCTCGTCAAACACTTCACGTCCATCGATGTCCGTCACGAGATCACCGCGTCGAAGGCCCGCACGATCTGCCGGACCATCATCATAGACTTCCGTCACCATCACGCCGATGGGGCGGTCAAGGCCTTGCGCTTTCGCCATGTCATAGCTGACTGCTTGACCGGCAAGCCCGAGCCATGGACGCACAAATGAGCCCTCATTAATGGCGGCATTCACAACGCGTTTCACCATCTCGGCAGGAATGGCGAACCCGATACCATTGGAGCCGCCGGAGCGTGAGAAGATCGCCGTATTCACGCCAACGAGTTCGCCCTTGGTATTGATCAGGGCACCGCCCGAATTGCCTGGGTTCACGGCCGCATCGGTTTGCAGGAAGAAGGCATAGTCGGAAATACCCACATCCGTCCGCGCCGTTGCTGACAGGATGCCGCTCGTAACCGTCTGGCCAATGCCGAACGGGTTACCGATGGCCAGCACGAGATCACCGACCTGCGACGCGCGCGTATCCGCATAGGGCAAGGTTGGCAGCTTGGCGCCATCCGTGTCGATCTTCAGAACGGCCAAGTCGGTGCGCTCATCAGCCAGGACAAGTTCGGCCGGATATTCCCGCCGGTCACTGAGCACGACGCGAAACGATTCAGCGCCTTCAACGACATGGTTGTTCGTGACGATAACCCCATCCGCCCCAACGATAACGCCTGATCCGAGGGAGTTTTGCACGCGTTCGCGCGGTGCCACGCCCCCGGAGAAGAACTGCTCCATCGGCGAAACGCGCGAAGTCACACGCTTCTGCGTATAGACGTTCACGACTGAAGGAGAGGTCTGCTTCACCAGTGGCGCAAACGAGAGCTCCATCTCGGTGCGGCTCTGCGGGACGATTTCCTCGGCTTCGGCAAACAAGGGCAAAAGCGCGACGATGAGGAGCGCCAGAACTGCCAGACCCGCTACAGCCAACAGTTTCGAGATGTGTTTCGTCATAGGTAATGAGTGCATCATGACTATGGCTCTATTGCGGCATCACGCAGGAGGCAATTCGTCAATATATGACATTTCAGTCAGAATGCGGATTCGGCCCAATCGTGCCGGCTCGCTCTGCCAACGCTCGAAGATTGGCCTCATGCCCTTCCCGGCTGATCCGGTAGAACGAGACGCAGAAGATCATGAGCATCCAGATGGAAAGCAGCGAGACGGCATAACCGATGCCAAGCATCTGCAACTGAGCCTCCGGCACATTGCCCGGCCGCATGCCCGGCGTAATGGAGGCAACTGACAAGACAATCGCGGCCAACATCACGCCTGACCCTTGTGCGAGCTTCCGGATAAAGCTGATCCCCGCAAAGAATATGCCTTCCGACCGCCGACCGGTCTGGAGTTCGCTATCCTCAACAATATCGGCAATCATGGAGCCCATCAGCATCTGCGTGGCGATGATCAGGGCAACGTCAAACACCGTGATGGTTATGACGATATTGAACAGCAGGTCCGTCCCATTGGGCGGCATGATGCCAAGCACCCGCGCCAGGACCGGCGCCGGCGCAATGGTGAAGGCCAAGAGGCCCACGATGATCGCGCCCCGCTTTTTACCAAGCGTTTTGCCTACGAGGGGCGCTACGATGAGGGCAATAACGGCCGAAATGTATACGGCCACAGTCAGCAGGGCCGTCTGGTCGGTTGTGAAGCCCCAGAAGAGCCCATTGATATACTGGTTCAGCGACGCGGAAATGCCGGTGGCCAGCAGGCCGAAGAGGGTCGCGAGGAACAGCGCACGGAATGATGGGTTCGAAACCGTTTCAAGGATTTCCTTGAAAATACGCCCGACCGTCAATGTTCGCTGGGGCGGTGGGGATTTGAGATGGGGTATATGGCTGTGCGTCCCTGCCGTGGTTGCCAGCACCGCCAGGAAAATGACGATCGCCGCCCAAAGCCCATAAGTATGCCAGCCATCCTTGTTGAAAAAGCCGGATGGATCCGCCTCTGTTGGCCGCAACAGCAGCGCCAGAAGCGCAATCTGGATACTCAGGCCGCCCACCCAGGCGAAAAAGTACCGATAAGACATCAGCGAGGTGCGCGCGTCATAGTCACTGGTCAGTTCAGCGGCGAGGGCATTCTGGGGTACTTCATAGATCGTGAAGAGCAGCCTGACACAGATGGTCAGGGCAACAAGCCAGCCAAAGAGATCATTACCTTCCATTCCGGCAGGCGGATTCCAGGCGAAGAAATAGGCAATCGCGACAGGTACCATCGATGCGTACATGAAGGGATGTCGTCGCCCGAGCCGGGTCCGGAAATTGTCCGACCAGTATCCGACAACCGGGTCCGAGACCGCATCAACAATCAGGGCGATAAAGAGGGCCGCCGCAACAAGCGAGGCCGACACGCCGAGAACCTGACTATAATAGAATAGCAGAAAATAATCGAAGCCATTGTTCTTGACGCCATCTGCAATGCCGCCCACGCCGAATGCGATGCGGGTCAGATGACTTGGCTTGCCTTGGGATCCAATGGCCATGCTTAGCCCCTCATGAGTGTGGTAGGCTTAAAGACCAAGCACCATCTTCGACATGATATTCCGCTGGATTTCGTTGGACCCCGCGTAGATCGATGTCTTGCGATAGCTGAAATAGCTTGGCACAGCTGTCACCGCTTCAATGGGCGTCGGCGTTTCGGCATTTGCACCGTCACGCGCAAGTTCGAGCGTATTGCGCACGAACGGCGCGCCATAGGTGCCCGCCGCCTCGATGGCGAGTTCAGTGATGGCCTGCTGCATTTCCGAACCCGCACATTTCAGCATCGAGCTTTCCGGCCCAACCGCTTCACCTGCCGACAGGGCGGAGAAAATGCGCTGCTCCGTGGCATCAAGAGACTCGATACCAATTTCCATTTGCGTCAGCTTGCGCGCAAAATCCGGATCATTCAGGAGGTCACCGCCCGTTACGCTATCGACCTTGGCCAGCTTGCGCACCTTCTTCAGCATGTTACGCAGGCCCGGCGCATAAGCATTGCCACGCTCGAACTGGAGAAGGTACTTGGCGTAGGTCCAGCCCTTGTTCTCTTCCCCAATTAGGGACTCTGCGATCGGAACCCGCACGTTCTCGAAGAAGACCTGATTGATTTCCTGCTCGCCTTCCGGCGGGCCATCAAGCGTTGGCAGGGCCGAAATCGTGATGCCGGGCTGGTTCATCCTGAAGACGATGAAGCTGATGCCTTCCTGATTCTTTCCGGTCTTGTCCGTGCGAACGAGACAGAAAATCCAGTCTGCCCATTGGGCGAGAGTTGTCCAAATCTTCGACCCGTTGAGCACGTAGTCGTCGCCATCGCGCACTGCGCTCATTTGAAGGGACGCAAGGTCTGATCCCGCGCCGGGTTCGGAATAGCCCTGACACCACCAGACATCGGACGAAAGAATTGATGGGAGGTGTTGCTTCTTCTGCGCCTCAGACCCGAAAGCCATGATCACAGGGGCAACCATTGCCACGCCCATAGGGCTTACAATGGGTGTGCCCGCCGACGACAGTTCCATGTTCAGGATGTAACGCTGGGACGGCGTCAGCGCAGGGCCGCCATATTGCTCAGGCCAGTTGGGCGCAATCCAGCCCTTTTCATAGAGCTTCTTTTGCCAGGCGACCTGCCCTTCCTTGTCGAGATAACCATTCTTGGACAGGGCCATCTTTGCCCGAAGGTCAGGCGTGTAGGCTTCGGCAATCCAGTCGCGTACTTCTTTCTGGAACGCGGTATCTTCAGGCGTGAATGACAGGTCCATTCTGGGGCACTCCGTCCTATTCGACGATGTCGTAATATTGGATTTCAGGAGCTCCGCCGAGGACGGCACCCAGTTTCGGGCCGGCAGCCTTGAAATATTCCGTTTGACCATGCGACTTGAGCGCGTCGGCAGAAGCATACTGCTCCATGAAGATATAGTCGGTTTCAGAGCCCTTGGTCTTGTACAGCTGATAGGTCAGACAACCGGGTTCGTTCGCCTTGACCTTGGCCATCAGGTCCTTGGCAACCTGCTCAAACTCGGCCTGCTTGCCGTCCTGAATCTTGAGTTTCGCAACAACGCCAATCATGTGGTCTCTCCCTTAAGTACGATTTGTTTTCTGCACACTATGAGCTTCCCCGTCCGGGGCAAGCTTGACCTAGGGGCGCATTCTTCAAAAAAGACGGTCTGCGCCTGATGACCACGTCGGAATTAACGGGCCTGGCACTCCCCGTGGTCATCCCTGACGCATTTTTTGATAGTCAAGCGCAGTATTTCCGACCTCATCTGCGGGAAATTCGTGTATTGCGCGTAATTTGGAACGGGACTTGCTCATGTCCTGTCGCAACAAGCCAACACACAGGATTCACAGTGGAATCACGCGTCATCCCCCTCGAGAAAACAGACAGCAGGATAGATGCGTCACAAGTCCTGGCCGTGATCCCGGCACTCAATGAGGCACGTCACATCGAAACCTGTATCCGTTCGCTGATGACGGGTGACATCTGGCTGCGCAGCGTCCCGCTCGTTGTGGTCGACGGTGGCAGCACCGACGGCACGGCAGACATTGTCGAGGGCCTCACCGAAGAATTCCCCAATCTGAGCATTCTCTACAATCCGGAGCGGTTTCAGTCGGCCGCCGTCAATCGCGCCGTGGCTGAATGTGCCAGCGCTGACACGCGCTTCCTCGTGCGTTGCGACGCGCATTCGATATTTCCTCGGGACTTCATCCTCTCCGTGGCCAGCGCCCTGCTGCGCACCAACGCCGCATCGGTGGTCATTCCTATGGACGCTCGGGGAGAAACCTGTTTCGAAAAGGCGAATGCCTGGATCGTCGATACGCCACTCGGATCGGGCGGATCGGCCCATCGCGGTGGGCGCCAGTCAGGCTATGTCGATCACGGCCATCATGCCGGCTTTGACCTTACCGTTTTCCGGTCCCTTGGGGGTTATGACGGGTCGTTCTCGCACAATGAAGATGCCGAGTATGATGAGCGCGTCGCCCAAGCCGGCGGTCGCATCTACCTCGATGCAACCATCCGCAAGATTTACATCCCGCGCGCCACCGTCGGAACGCTGGCCAAGCAGTACTTCAACTACGGAAAAGGTCGGGCGAGAACCATACTCAAGCACCGGCAACGGCCGAAAATCCGCCAGATGCTGCCGGTTCTGGCTCTCCTCGGCAGCCTTTTCGGGCTTCTCGCCGCTCCTTTTTTCCCCCCGGCCCTGATCCTGCCAACGGGTTACCTGACGATACTTGTTGCTGCGTCCGCTTTCGTTTGCATCATCAAACGTTCCCCCTGCGGCCTTCTGGCTGGCCTGGCCTCAGGTACGATGCACATGAGCTGGGCGGCCGGATTCATCAAGCAATCCCTTATGGGGGCTCGATAATTGGGTGAGGCAGGAAATTGGCGTTTATCAAGAAACCACTATAAAGAGAGAGAGATTGACCAGAAAGTCACCATGTCCAGATTGCCACAACTCTTGCAGAGGTCTTTCCTGGAACAGTTCGGGCGCCTAACGCGCTCGGCGACGTCCCTGCGCGCCCGGATTCGCGCGGGCAGCGCACGTGTAGTCAATGTTGAAACACCCCTTGTCGCTCAGCCTGCCAGGAGTGCGGTAACACGCGTGACATCGGCGCCGGATGGTGAATGTCTTTACGCCATCGGAGACATCCATGGCCGCCGCGACTTGCTTGAAAGGCTGATTGAAGAAATCGAATCCGATTCGGCCAGTTTGCCGGAGGGCACGCGGGTCACGCTGGTGTTCCTGGGCGACTATATTGATCGCGGCTTGCAATCACGGGATGTGATCGAATTCTTCCTCGGAGACCGGCTGGATAGGTTCAACACGGTTTTCCTTATGGGCAACCACGAGGAGGCCTTCCTCAAGTTTCTCGAGGATGCGTCCTTTGGCAGCCAGTGGGTGCGTTTCGGTGGCGGCGAAACACTTTATTCCTATGGCTTCCAGCCGCCGAATACACGCGGCAGCCTCGGCTCGCATGACGCCATGGCGGCGGCCCGCGATGCCTGGACGACCCTCTGGACGGGCTTTCGTGAAAAGCTGCCCGAGGCGCACCTCGACTTTTACCGGTCCCTGAAACCCTACTATACGGCAGGCGATTACATGTTCGTCCACGCCGGCCTGCGTCCTGAAAAAGCGATGCAGGACCAGACCATTCGTGACATGCTCTGGATCCGAGACGAGTTCCTTGACGACACGAGGCAATTTTCGCATCTCATAGTCCATGGGCATACGCCAGCCGAAGGCATATACCGCGACAATCGCCGTATCGGCCTTGATACCGGGGCCTTTCTCAGCGGCAAACTGTCTGCGGCAAGGTTCTTCGGCAAAGACATTAGCTTTCTGACCACCTGAGTGTGTCAGCGTGAAACACGACCGGCGCCTGTAAGCGCCTCTGTATGGAGATTTCAAAATGTCGCTGCTTCGTTCGGCCATTCTTACGACGATGATCGCCATCTTCATGTTTGTGACAGCATGTCAGTCCGGCGGCACAGCCACCCGTCAGGTAGTTGATGACTCCGCGCCGACGCAGGCACAAACGAATACTGCCTATACTTTGGGCACAGGCGACAAACTCCGCATCAACGTCTTCGGGCAGCCCGAACTTTCCGGTCAATTCGTGGTCGACGGGACGGGTGCCATATCCCTGCCTTTGATCGGTCAGGTGGTCGCCACGGGCAGCAGCTCACAGGAACTTGAGACGACCATCGCCGAGAAACTCGCCGACGGCTTCCTTCTGGAGCCACGCGTCAGCGTCGAGGTCACAAATTACCGGCCATTTTACATTCTCGGTGAAGTGGGCCGTCCTGGCGAATATCCCTTCAATTCCGGTCTCACAGTTTTGAATGCTGTAGCCGCGGCTGGAGGTTTCACCTATCGCGCCAACAAGAAGATCGTCTACATCAAGAGCGTCGGCGCCGACCAGGAAGTGAAATACGAGTTGAACACCAACACGGTCGTGAAACCTGGTGACACGCTTCGCATAAGCGAGCGCATCTTCTAGGCCCGTCGCGAATCAGACAGACCCGGTCTAATAATTCTGCGCCCGTGTGTCCGATTCAGGGACACGCGGGCGCTTACATATTGTGCCAGTGTTTTGAGCAGTGTGTCTCGTATCGATACACAAAACTCGGCGGAAAGCCGAGTATGAATGAATATTTATCCAATACTTCCCCAAACACGCGAAAACGACAGAAAAAGTATACGAGCAGTTAATTATTTGCGTAATTCGCGGTATAACGATTGCAAATCTGGGGTCGAACGCAATAAGCGTGGGACTCAGATGCGGCAGGAAATTTGCAAATAGGTCGAGTGGACGCGGCCGATTAGCAAAACCGCAAGTAGATTATTAGGGGACCAGAATGGGCTTGAGATTAAGTAACCCGTCAAGGCAGGCAGAAGCCGCCGCTTACGCAGCAGCGACAATCCGCCAGCCTTCGAGTGGCGATCACGCACAATTCAAGCGGCTCGTCGACATTGTTGTCGCCGGTATCGCTCTTCTCTTCGTCGCACCGCTTATCCTCGGCATTGCACTCCTTATCCGCATGCAGGATGGCAGCAGGGCCTTCTACTCTCAGAAGCGCTACGGCCTGAACGGCGAGACCTTCAATTGCTTCAAGCTGCGCTCGATGGTGCCGGATGCGCGCGAGCAACTTGAATATCTGCTGGCAACGGACCCGGCTGCCCGCGCCGAATGGGATGAAACGCAAAAACTGACGAACGACCCGCGCATCACGGCGCTTGGCAACTTCATCCGCAAAACATCCATCGACGAATTGCCACAGCTTTACAACGTTCTGCGCGGCGACATGTCTCTCGTCGGCCCACGCCCGATCGTCGAAAGCGAAATCGTGCGTTACGGCGAAAGCTTCCGCGCTTACTGCTCTGTTCGCCCAGGCATCACGGGCCTCTGGCAGGTCAGCGGCCGCAGCGACACGACGTATCCACAGCGCGTGGCCACGGACGTCGAATACGTGCGCAGCCGTTCATTCTGGGGTGATATCAAGATCATGCTCATGACTGTTCCTGCAGTCCTGATCTCCAAGGGCGCCCGCTAGGTCGCCAGACAGATTTGTCCTAGAGGCTCTGCCCCAAAGGGAGCTGGCAGCGATTGACCCGGGTGAGAGCCGCCATCCTTATAGGCCTCGCATGCTTGTTCGCCGTGATGCTTATAGCTGGAGTGATGAGGCACGCCTCCTCCTCCGCCGTACTCAGCTCCGATAGAGGCCCCGGACAGTCCTTCAACTTGTCATTTAGAGACGGTTTTTCTGAGGAAGACTGGTACGTTTCGGATTTCACCCTGAAATCGACCTTCTTTCGGGTCGGCTGGGTCCCGGCAAATGTTCACTACCATCCCCCAAGTATTTCGCTGGAGCTCAATCGCAAGCCCGCCGCGCCGCAACCATTCTCCGGTGCTGAAGTTCAAAAGCTCGGCTTCTATGGCTTCGGCCGCTATGAGGTGGTGATGCAGGCCGCCCCCGGCTCAGGCGCCGTCTCCTCATTCTTCACCCACACGGACAGCTATTTCGGCGACCCGCACGACGAAATCGACATCGAATTTCTCGGCAATAACACTAGACGGCTGCATGCCAATGTCTTCGCAAAAGGAAAGAGCCGCGGCTCGATATACATCGACCTGCCCTTTGACGCCGCCGAGGAAATCCATCTCTATGCGTTCGACTGGCAGAAGGATGCCATCAAATGGTATGTCAACGGGCAGCTCGTCAAAACGGTCACTTCGCGTGATCGCGCGATTCCGCAGACGCCCGGCCGGATCATCATGAACGTATGGACAGGGACACCTCAGCAATATAGCTGGCATGGCGAGCCGACCTTCGCAGATCCCACACAAGCGAGCTATTATTGCGTCAGTTTCCGCAAAACAGGCGATACGAGCCCGCAGTGCTCGGATACATTCGCTAACTGAGGCGGCTCAGCCGCCGCGACGCAAGGTTTTCGCAAGATGCCGCATCCAGGCCGGCCGACTCTTGGCATCAATCTTCCAGCTCATCAGGCGGCGCTTCCCGGCATCCGGTACAATCCCGAATAGCCCCCAGAAGACCAAGGCAAACAGCCGTCTAATGCCGGACAAATGGGCTGTCTCATAGCGTGCGGACCGGCGCGCGAGATCGCGGATGGAGTCTCCCTGCACAGGGTGCTCATCCGGCGCAAACAGCATCGAGACGAGGCGCTCGTGAATATTGTCCGGGTCATCCGCACCAAGATCAGCAGCAAAGGGCAGTCCTAGGCGGTTCGAATGTTCGCGGATCGCCTGGTAACGTTCTGCGTCGTGGGCAATGCACCAGCGGGACCGTTTGGCATAAGCACTGCTGAACCGCGAATGCTGGCTCCCATGAAGCCGATACCCGGAAATCGGCGTTTCGAAGCTACGCGAAGGACCATAGAGCGGCACCACCGCCGACAGATAGCCATCCCCGCCCTGCCGGAAGGCTTCCGGGTCCATCGGCATGACATGCGCCAAATGCTGCCGTGAGAAGACAAGGCCCGAAGTGATCGTACCACGATAACGTCCGGCTGACCTCAGCTGCCCGGAAATGTCGCCTTCTGCCAAAGGCATGGCGGGTGAAGGGTGAATACCGCTGAGGGCACCTGCTTCATCCATGTAGCGCATGCGATAATGATAAATGGCAACATCGGGTTCATAGTTCGAGAGAATTGTCTTGATCGCCCCCGGCAACAGGCAGTCATCAGCATCAAGGAACATGACAAGGTCGGATGTCGCTCGGCTGAAGCCTGCATTGAAGCCCGCTCCATGACCCCTGTTCACCTCCTGAAAAACCGTGATCACCCTGTCGTCATACTGCCCAATGACCTCACGTGAATTGTCAGTCGAGCAATCGTCCACCACAATGAGTTCAACAGCCTCATCCTGCGATAAAACGCTATCGATGGCAGACGCCACAAACTTCGCGTAATTATAGTTGGTAATGATAATGGAAAGCCGCGGCTGAGCGGTCTGCGTGACTGGCGATTCAAGAGGTGTTTCAGACGGCGTCATTCACTGGATCTGCGTTGCAGTTGAAGCTTCTGTCAACAATGCAGGATCAACGCCAGAATGGGCCTTTACGCGACACGTATGTCGTAACGTGCCATCAGCCAAAAAGTGAAACCATGCCTGCGATGATACCCGCCCACATCAAGGCACTGAGGCTGACGATGATGAGCAATCTCGCCCATACAGGCCACTTATCGGGGGCGCCGTTGTGGATATAGCCAGCCTCTGGATGCATCTGGGCATCAACAGAATAGTCGACCGCAGATCGACGAGACGGAAAGGCTGGGTTTGGAGTCATCATCGCATGTTTGACCAACCAACTTTAACGACAGCTTAAAAAAGTACGCCTTGCGTTCAGCCCCTATTCATAAGGTTTGCTCCGGAAATCGGGCAGCAATGCGTCTGAAACGCGGTACAGGCGCCTTGGTTCCCGTGAAATTATCGAGAGGTTCGATCAGGCGTGCTCAGGTCGAGTGTCGTATCACAACCGGCACCCTGCCCTCGAACTTGCGAGAACCTGCCCCCATCGTCGTCATTGCCCCGAAATAAAACAGGTTCACCAGGGTATTGAACGTGCTCCAGAGAGAGGATTCCGTGAAGGTGGAGGTGAATATGATGACCATGGTGATCAACAGCGCCGAACTGTCCATTCCCGGCGCCTTCAGCCAGTTCATGATAGTCCGCTTCATGCACCAGCCGAGGATCAGCATAAACAGCACAAGGCCGACATAGCCTAGGTGAACCCGAACCTCCCAATATGCATTATGGAAGGTCAGTTTTGTACCGAAAGCCTTGAAATCATTCTCGTTGATTGTCTGCGCCGCACCCACGTCATACTGCCAGAACCCTTCAAGCCCGAGGCCCATAACCGGATGCTCCTGGCTCACAAGTTCAGCCTCACGCCAGATCAGGGCCCGGCCGGAGAAGGTTGAATCCTTGCCGAGAAGGCCGAGGAAATCATTCATCAGTGTGTTTTCAGGCATGCTGAGCACAACCATCGTGCTGGAAAGCGCAACGAATGCAGCAAACATCGCCAGCGAAAGCCGCAGATGGCGTATCTTGCCAAAGCTGATCCAGAAATAGCGCACCCCGATCATACCGGCGATGCCGACAACGGCGAAGACCAGCGATGTCGCGGAATGCGCCAGGTATTGATACACGAAACAGATCGGCACGAAGGCCAGGCCCAGCAAGCGGATCCAGATCGGTTCCTTGTCATTGAGCGCCGTAACCAGGCTCATCAGCATGGCAAAAAGCATCTGCATGGCGAGCAGGTTCTTCGAGCCATATGCTCCGCCATCAGCAAAATCGCTAAGCGTCGGCGTGATGTAAATTGTGGTTATCATACCCGCGAACATGAGGCAGCGCAGCACCTGACGCGTATTGAGCCGCACACCGATAACGATGATTGTCAGCGGCGTCAGCAGCATCAGCACGCCTGACCTCAGCGCTTCCGAGGGATAGGGGGACCACATAAACGAGAAAAGCCCAAATATAGGCAGCAGGAAAAGCGGCCAGCACTTGAACACAACCGGCAGTATCTCCCGGTAAAACATCACGGTGAGACCGACAAAATAAGCCACAAGCAAGTAGCGGATCGGTGCGACCCCATCCAGCGGCAGGTAGGTCACGAAGAACCAGAGTGTTATAATCGCCTGTTCCCAGAGCGGTGCCGAACGGCCCGAACTGTAGAGGTTGCCGAACCCCACCACTTCCTCTTCACTGACCTTGATGGGGTTGACCATGTTCATCTTGAGCGCGCTCCAGCAAGGGCCCGCGCTAAAACCTCCGAGAAAAATCCCTTTGGCTGGATAAACACCTCGTTGGGCAGTTCAAGCAACCGCTTGCGGTAGCTCTCGAGACCCGAACGATCATGCATCACAGCCGCAATCAAGTTCGGCAAGGTCTCAGAAAGGGGTTCCGAAATGGTGAACCCACAGGCTTTCTGCTCGATCCACGCGGCCGTTTCAGTCTCCTTGGGCGCGATGGCCGGCGTCGCGAAATAACCGCCTTCGTAGATCCGGTTCGGCAATAGCCAGACAGAATTATATCCGGCCTCCATGAAGTCTCCCGCCCAGACCATGTCCAGGCCATCATAGATGGTGGAGAGGTCTTCGGGAGACCGGTACCGGCCGGCGAACGTCATATTGGGCCGCGCGTCGATCTTCGGTTCGAACACGGGGATCTCGTTACGCGCAGGCTGCCCGTGGAGACGGATCTCGAGCGTATCCGGAAACTGGTCTGCCAGATCGCAAAGCAGGCCGAAGGACCGCTCGCACCTGAGATTGCCGACCCACCCGAGAACAAACCGTCCATCATCCTTCGGAGCGTCGCCATGCTCGACCGCTGGCCGCGGACCAAAATCACTTCCGGCCGCCAACCTGTTTTCGATCAGAAAAGGCGTGTAGAGCCCCGGATAGTGTTTCTCGAAATGGTTCGCGAGAAATGCTGGCGAGCTGACGACCAGACCGATTGTTCGCCGCAACAGGCTCTTTTCGACCCACCGCAATGCCTTGCCGATAAAGTCCTCGCGCGTCAGCAACCGGTGAACATCGAGACTTTCATAGATGACCGGCGTGTCGAGTTTCGTATGGCGCTTGGCCAGGAAGGCACATGCCAGCATGTCCAGATTGCGCGCATAGATCACATCCACGGCGGCGAGCTTTTCTTTGGACCTCGTCGCGACACGCGCGCCTGAGAAAATGCGCAGCACACGTTGAACAAAGGCTCCGTCACGCGTCTTGCCCAAGTCCACATTGTCCCAGTCGGCCGCGACATCGTCCTTTCGCCGCATCATGAAGCCCGTCACCGACACGCCATCATCCTGCATCGCCTGGACGCGGCGCCTTATAGCGGCGTCGCCGGCATCGTGACCAAAAAAGGCAACCTTGGTCATTGCCATCCCTTGCGCAGCCCCTTCCCCGGTGTGGATCCGGGGCGACGATCCGCCGCCCTGATCACCCACATGTCTCATGATCAGTGCGTGGAAACTTCGGTGGAAGATCCCGTCTTGACCGGCGACTTTTCAGGTTTGACAGGCGTGGCCATCGGGTTCGGCGCAGACGTCATGCCATTGGCCTTGGGCGTCTTGTTCCAGCCAAAGATCGAGCGCTTGGTCTCCATCGAATAATACTTGCTGTAAGCCTTGTAGGCAGCGCCCGGATCCTTGTGGTGACGGCGGCGCGTCAGGTCGACCATGTTGAGCGTGATGCCCAGCAGGTCAGCATTGAAGGTCTTGAGCAGCGTCAGCGACTGGCGCACGGCCGACCGTAGCGAACGGCGCCAGCGGATCACAAGAATGGTCTTGTCGGTCTTGCCAGCGACGACACGCGCTTCCGCCATGAGAAGGAGCGGCCCCGTATCAATCAGGATCAGGTCATACATCGAACGTAGCCGCGCGAGCAGGTCATCAAATGCCCGCGTGCCGAACACGTCATGCGGCACATGGCCTGCCTTGGACAGCGGGAGGATATCCAGCATGCTGCGGCTATCCTTGCAGATGGCGTCAGACAGCTGGCCAGCACCGAAAAGATGCTCGATGAAACCGATTTCAGGCGACATGCCGGCAGCGTCGGTCAATTGGCGACGACGGAAGTCGCCATCGATCACCAGTGTCCGCGAGCCCGACATGGCCGACATCCGGCCAAGGCTCAAGGTCAGGCTGGTCTTGCCTTCATCAGGCAGCGACGACGTGATCGCCACCGTCTTGGTTTCGCTATCGAGATCAGAAAAGGCAATCGCAGCCCGCAAATAGCGAATGCTCTCGGCAAAGGCCGACAAGGGATTGTCGACAAGGAAATCGGCCGGATTGATTTGCGAGAACGGTAGCAGGCTGGTGCTACGGATGAGCGGAACGGATCCGATCGAGTTCACGCCGAGTTTGCGTTCGATATCGTCTGCGGAACTGATCTTCATGTCGAAGATCTCAGCCAGCAGCGCGAGGCCACCGCCAATAATGCCGCCCAGCAAGGCGCCAATGATCAGGTTCAGCAATTTTTTCGGCGAACTTGGAGAATCCGGCACCGTGGCGGTCGACAGGATATTCGCATCGGCCTGGACCAGGTCGTCCTGTTCGCGTGTCTCCTTCGAGCGGCTGATAAACTCTTCGTAGAGAACACGGCTCGTTTCGGCATCGCGCTCGAGCTCGCGGAGCCTCACAAGATTTATATTGTTGCCGCGAAGCTGGGCCGTCGACTGGCCGATATTCGAGTTGATGCTGTTGATCTGGTCTTGTGCAGCCTTGACCTCGTTCTCGAGGTTCGCCGCGATCCGGTTCACTTCAGCTTCGATCTGCTTCTCGATGTCCGCTGCTTCGTTGCGGGCACCGATCAGTTCCGGGTGGGATGGGCCAAGCGTGGTTTCCAGTTCCGCAACGCGGCGAAGGATCTGGGCCCGTTGGGCTTTCAGTCC
Source organism: Hyphomonas chukchiensis (assembly GCF_000682695.1). GTDB lineage: Bacteria > Pseudomonadota > Alphaproteobacteria > Caulobacterales > Hyphomonadaceae > Hyphomonas > Hyphomonas chukchiensis. The sequence goes on from NZ_AWFG01000052.1 coordinate 66,253, forward strand.
GGAGATGACGGGAGAGTCGAGCACTTCGGCAATCGCATCGATGCCGACACCGCTGTCGATCTGACGCTTCATGTTGTCATAGCGCGAACGCGCACGGTTCAACTGCGCCTGGAGCTGGCTCTTCTGCGTCGTATTATAGGCGATCTGCTGCTCTGTCAGCGTGGCGCCCTGAGCCGACAAGAGGCCAGTTTCCGCGCGGAATTCCTCGACACGTTTCTCTTTGGCTTCAACCTCATCGCGCAGGCCAGCGACACGCTCGGACAGCCATGCGGTGGCGCGGCGGGTGGCCTCAAGCTTGGAATCGAGTTGCTGGACACGGTACTGATCCGCGACAGCATCGGCGATGCGGGCAGCTGTTTCCGGCGACTGGCTCGTGACTTCGACCTGGATCAGATAGGTCGTGCCGATCCGGCTGATATGAACCTTGTTCATCAGCGTCCGCGTCACCGACTCTAGGATAGCGGCTTCACGCTCGGCGGCGCTAAGGTTGGCGTATGGAACCGTCTTCTTCGGCGGATGCCCCGTCCATGCACCGATCTGGCCCTTGGCCATATCGATAAGGCTTGGCTTCTGTTCTCTCAGTGTCCAGTTGAACTCGGGATCTTCAGACAGTTTGAGCTTTGTCGCGACCTTGGTCAGCAGCGACTTTGACCCCATCACCCGGACTTCCGTATCGATGGTCGCCGTGCTGGCCGCGAGGCCCCCAAGCACGCTGCCGAGATCGATGACGTTTTCCTTGTTCGTATCGAGCTGCAGGATCGAGTTTGCCTTGTAGATCGGCGTCTGCGTGAAGGTGATGTACGCGACAGCAAAGAGCGTCACCAGGAAACCAGTTACGATGATCCAGAACCGGCGGTAGACGGTGCCAATCAATGCCTTGAAATCGATCGGCATGTCATCCGAACTGCCACCACCGAGCGGCATGTTCTGCGAGGGAATTTCAAGACTGTAAGTCTTAGTCAATTTACTACACCAATTCGTATCTGGAGTGATCCCGAAGCCGGATCCGGGAAAAATCAGGGGAAGAGTTTGATACCGACGCCGACAAGATTGACGTCAAAGGATGGACTGCCGAACACGCTGTTGCCGCTTGTGTCGCGATTCAGGTGACGCACGAAGGTCTCAAGGTGAACACGGCGGTTCATCTTGTAGGCGGCTGTCAGAGAATAATCCGCGATATCATCTGAGCGGTCGATTTCCTGATAGTCATATTTTGCGAAGTCCGCAGACGCTGACAGGATGATATTGCGACGCAGCTCATGGTCGATTCGAGCGCCATATGTTGTTTGCAGGGCGCTAGGCGATTCAAACACGCCGATATCGACCACACGGCGCCCCGCCTTGAAGCCAACAGTCGTCAGGCGTGTCGGGAACCATTGCACACGGCCATCAACCGAAACGCCGTCGACATCCTTGAAGTATGGATCATCCTTGTTCTCGCTGAGATAGCCGACGTTCACGTCACCGCGAACGAGTGTCTTGAGTTCAAAGTCGACACCCACGGCAGCTGTGTAACCGGAGGAGTCGCGCGAGCGAAGCGCCCCATCCAGCAGCTGGTCCTGATCATAGGACGTTTCACGAAGAGTGCCCTGTGTGTAGACGGCCACATTGGGAGACAAGGCATAGGACAGGCGCGACCGGCCTGCTGTCACGGTATTGTCGCGATAGTCCTGGTCAATAATGATGCCTGTTCCGGCTTGCTGCCCGTCCTTGAAGTTCTCTTCTGTCACTTCAACGGAGTTGTACCAGCGGAAGCGGTCACTCTGGTAGTTAGCCTCCAGCGAGCCACCCATACGCGTATACTCGACCGGCGCATCCAGGCCGACGGCGTTGGCAAGGTCGGTTCGGGCTTCGACAATGTCCTGTGCAAACACAGCGGCGCCGAGCGATACGTTGCGATTCACGTCAAGCCGACCCCGAAGACGGGCCCGCAGGTCGTTCGCAGACTCATCACCGATATCGATATACTCGCTGCGATAGGCTGACACGTCCACGCCAATCTCGTGGACATTCCAGTTTGTGCGGGCAGCAATGTCTGCGCCGATACGCACGATCGTATCTGAAATCTTGTTGTTCTCGGTGGCCTGAACGTTGTCTGTATAAGTCGCCGAGCCATTTAGGCTGGAATCCACCAGAAACGCGCCAAGCCGGATAGGCTCTGGATCATAGGCCGGCTGGCGGCGGTCGAGGACGGCCTCATACTTTTCGCGGCTATAATAGTTCTGCCCTTGGGCTGCTGCCGAGGTGGCCAGAATTCCACCGGTCGCCACACTGAGCAGACACAAGCGCTTGAAGTTAGACATTGCTGGTATTCCCTTGAAAAATTTATGTATCGGTATTGGTCCAGATCAAGCCTGCGGCGGATGCAATCTCGGGACCATGTTTAACAGCGCTCTGCGAATGACCTGTACGGCAACGCGACAGACCCCAAAGTCGACCGACGCGCGTCGCACATGATGTGAAACTTGGAACACCCTATGCACCAACCGGATGAAAATGTGCTGAACAGGATAGGCTAAATTGGCGCCAAAAACCGATTGGACGCCACCTTTTGCTGCATTTTCAGGGTTTCTTGCAGGTGGCAAAGTCTTGAAAACGGTTAATTTCAAGAATTGGGCACTTGTCGATCTGCGTCTCTCCGGCATCCCCCAAACCCATTTTCTATGCGTCCCGCCAAGGCGAGGTCTTCAATATGGATCCGGCCGAACACTTTGCGCCTTCTTGCGCCGAAGCCTTCAGGATCAAAAACAAACCCCACCTGTAATAGTATTTGCATTCGGAGCCGCAACACACCGAAAGCAAGTAAAAGCTACACTGTTCATGGTTAACTGTCACCCTTCCGTATCTGCAAATTCGTGGAAGAACCCAGTCCATCACGGGCTTGGCCCAGGTCTGCCCTGCTCCCCGCCCCTATGTCTGGTCGCGGCGGTGCGATTGCGCCAGACTGGCATGTGGCTCGCATCCGAGTCCCCAACTTCCCGTTTTGAGCCCGCATGATCACTCCTCACCTGCCCCGCATCAGCACATCCCGTACCGGCACGAAGGCCCCCGGCCTGTGACGCAGGTGGACTGTATCATTATAGGCGCCGGCGCCGTCGGCCTGGCCTGCGCGGTTGAACTCGCCCGACGCGGCCAGGAAACCTACGTTCTGGAAGCGGCGCGCGACATCGGCACCGGCACGTCATCGCGCAACAGCGAAGTGATCCATGCCGGGCTTTATTATCCAACCGGCAGCCTGCGCCATCGCCTGTGCGTCTCAGGCCGCCGCAAGCTCTACGCCTATCTCGCCTCCCGTGGTGTCGCCCATAAGCGAACCGGCAAGATGATCGTCGCCACCGACACTGACCAGATCGTAAAACTCGAGAGCCTGCTCCAGCAGGGCCAAAGCAACGATGTCGAAGGCCTGTCGATGCTTGACGCCTCCAAGGCGATTGCCCTCGAACCCCAGCTGACATGCGCTGGGGCGCTCATGTCTGCAGAAACCGGCCTCATCGACAGCCACGGCTATATGACCGCGCTTCGGAATGAACTGGAAGACCTGGGCGGCGCAGTTGTCCTCGACGCCCCGGTTCTTGGCATCGAGATCCTCTCGGATGGCCAGTTCGAGCTGCGCATTGGCGGACGCGACCCGCACGAAATCACCACCCGCCGACTTGTGAACAGCGCCGGCCTCTATGCCCACCGTCTTGCCAGCAGGATGGAGGGCTATGACGCCGCGCTCCTGCCCGGCTTCACCCTCGCCAAGGGCAATTATTTCAGCTGCCAGACGCGTCCCGCCTTTTCGCATCTCATCTATCCCGTCCCCGTCAATGGCGGTCTGGGCGTTCACGTCACGCTCGATCTCGCGGGCCGGATGCGCTTTGGCCCGGACGTTGAATGGCTCGGCCATGATGACCCCGACCGCATCGACTACCGCGTGGATGCCGCCCGCGCGGATGATTTCTACGAAGCGGTGCGCCGCTACTGGCCCGGGCTGCCTGAGGGTGCCATCGTGCCTGATTATGCAGGCTGCCGCCCCAAGCTGACGGGCCCGAATGAGCCCGCTGCCGACTTCCGCATCGACGGCCCTGCCCTTCACGGCCATGAAGGCCTCGTTCACCTGTTCGGGATAGAATCACCCGGCCTGACAAGTTCGCTGGCGATTGCCGAATACGTTGCCGACTGCCTGAACACACCCCCTGCCTGAAGCCACCGCGCAGACCTCTAGGACACAAAGCCATTGTTGATCGAAATTTGCGTCTGCACCTTCCGCCGTCCATCCTTGGCCGACGCGCTCCAATCATTGGGCAAGCAAGTCCTGCCTGAACGGGCCACGCTGCGCATCATTGTCGCCGACAATGATGAAACGCCTTCAGCGCAAGACATGGTGACCCGCGTCGCTCAGGATCTGCCCTTCCCCCTCCACTATGTGCACGCTCCCAGCCGGAACATCTCGCTGGCCCGCAATGCCTGTCTGGACGCCGCCAAGGGCGAGTTCCTGGCCTTTATAGATGATGACGAAGTCGCTCCGCCGACCTGGATTGCAGACCTCTACACCCTAATCGCTCAAGGCCCTTATGACGCGGTCTTTGGCCCCGCCATGGCGGAATATCCCGACACCGCCCCCGACTGGATCAAGCAGGCCGATTATCACTCAAACGTGCCGACGCGCCGAAACGGCGCGGTCCAGACCGGCCATACCTGCAATGCCCTCATCCGGACCAATGCCCCCTCCTTCGCGGGCCAGCGCTTCCTGCTGGAGAAGGGCCGCACCGGCGGTGAGGATACCGAATTCTTCTTCCGGGCCTGGCGCGCGGGCGGCCATTTTGCCATCTCCGAGGACGCAAAAGTCTACGAGCCCGTTGACCCGGCCCGCCTCAACTTTCGCTGGATTGCCAAGCGCAAGTTCCGGTCCGGAATCACATACGGCCGCCTCGAAAGAGGAAGATTGTCCCTCGCCAAGGCGGCCGCATCATTGTGCGCGACAATCCTGAAGATTGCCTACTGTCTGCTACGCGCCCTGCTGGCAGTCTTTTCCAGCACGAAGCGCAATTTCTGGCTCCTGAGAGCCGTATTCCATGCGGGCGTCATCACATCCATCCTGTCCGTCAAGGAACAGGAACTCTACGGATAACGCCCGAAAGGATCGGGTCTGAAGGCTATTCAGCCGCCATGGGAACGTCCACAGTCGAGAGTTCGGTGTAGCGCTTCAGGTGGTGGTCGACGTTGCCGAACTCGGCATCGATCATGGTCAGACGCTTGAAGTAATGGCCGACAGCCATCTCGTCCGTCATGCCCATGCCGCCGTGGATCTGGATCGCCTGCTGGCCGACAAAACGTCCGCCCTGGCCGATCCGCACCTTGGCCGCGGATGCCGCTTTCTTGCGGGTCACTTCATCTTCGTCGAGTTTCAGCGTGGCCATATAGGTCATCGAAACCGACTGTTCGTGCTCCATGAACATGTCGACCATACGGTGCTGCAGCACCTGGAACTTGCCGATGGCCGTACCGAACTGTTTCCGGTTACGCGAGTACTCAACCGTCATGGCGTGCGCGACTTTCATCGCACCGCAGGCTTCTGCGCAGAGGGCAGCAATTGCCTCGTCCGCAACCAGCTCCACAAGCGGCAAGCCATTGTCGACTTCGCCGATCACGGCATCTGCGCTGACAGCCACGTTTTCGAAATAGACTTCCGACGCCCGGCGGCCATCGACCGTCGGATAATCACGCGTCGAAACGCCTTTGGCATCCTTGGCAACGACGAACACGGTCACACCCTTGGCATCGCGGCGATCGCCCGATGTGCGGGCTGTCACGACGAAATGCGTGGCCCATGGTGCGCCGATAACGACCGCTTTGTGACCGTTCAGGACGAAGCCCGAGCCATCTTTCTTTGCGGTGGTTTCGAGGTCGGCCAAGTTATAACGGCCGCGTGGCTCTGCATAAGCAAACGCAAAGATCGCCTCGCCCGACATGATGCCGCCGAGATACTCGGCCTTTTGCGCATCGTTGCCGCGCTTCAGGAAGCCGCCGCCGCACACAACGCTCGGCAGGTAGGGCTCGACCACGAGGCCTTTGCCGAATTCTTCCATGACAACCATGGCGTCGATCGGGCCGCCACCAAGGCCGCCGTCTTCTTCGCTGAAAGGCGCCATCAGCAGGCCGAGTTCGGCAAACTGGGCCCACATTTCCGGACGCCAGCCGTCCTTCGACGCCACGACCTTGCGGCGCGTGTCGAAGTCATACTGCTCCCGGATCAGCCTCGAGAGGCTGTCGCGGATCATGGTTTGCTCTTCGGTGAAATTGAAATCCATAAAGTTTTCTCCCTGCCCCGTGTGCCTTAAAGGCCCAGGATCATTTTGCTGATGATGCCGCGCTGAATTTCGTTCGATCCGCCATAGATCGACGTCTTGCGCATGTTGAAATACGTCTCTGCCACGAAGTGCGAGTGGTCAGGGCCAACGCCCAGCTCATTCGAACCATCGGACTCCATGCCAGCCGTGTAAGGCTCGGCATAATTGCCCACCGCTTCAAGTGTGAGCTCGGTCAGGCGCTGCTGGATCTCCGTGCCCTTGATCTTGAGGATCGAGCTTTCAGGACCAGGACCCTTGCCGGCCGATTCTGCAGCAAGTGTGCGCAGTTCGGTGAATTCCAGCGCCGTCAGGTCGATCTCGAGCTGGCTGATCTTGCGGGCAAATTCATTCGTCTGAATCAGCGGTTCGCCATCAACAAGCTCGGTGCTTGCAATCGCGCGCAGCTTCTCGACGCCGCGCTTCGAACGGGCAACGCCTGCAATGCCGGAACGCTCGTGAGCGAGCAGGAACTTGGCGCATGTCCAGCCTTCGTTTTCCTTGCCGACAAGATTTTCGACAGGCACGCGAACGTCCGTCAGCCAGACTTCGTTTACTTCGTGGCCGCCATCGAGCAGCTTGATCGGGCGCACTTCAACGCCTGGCGTTTTCATGTCGACGAGGATGAAGCTGATACCTTCCTGTGGCTTCGCAGCCGTCGGGTCGGTACGGCAGAGGAAGAAGCCCCAGTCAGCGAACTGGGCCAGAGTTGTCCAGGTCTTCTGGCCGTTGATGACCCATTCGTCGCCGTCGCGGACAGCCGTGGTTTTCACGCTGGCAAGGTCAGACCCCGCACCCGGCTCGGAATAGCCCTGACACCACCACACATCACCAGAGAGGATTCCCGGCAAGTGCTTTTGCTTCTGCTCTTCCGTTCCGAATGTGTAGATAACCGGCGCCACCATCGCCATGCCGAACGGAAGCGGCATGATGGCGTCAACGCGTGCATTCTCTTCAGACCAGATGTAGCGCTGCGTCGAGGTCCAGCCGGTGCCGCCATATTTCTTCGGCCATGCGGCTGCAGACCAGCCCTTCTTGCCGAGAATCTTGTGCCAGGCGAGAAATTGCTCGCGGGTCAGGTCTTCGCGCGTGCCGACGCCTGCGAGTTCCTTGGGATAATTTTCGGCGATGAAGGCGCGGACTTCATCGCGAAAGGCGATTTCCTCGGGGGAAAATTCAAGGTTCATGGGTGGACGACTCCTCCGGACAATTTTTGAGTGGGGTGACTTGAACCCTCTATGTCAGTCAAATGTGGCCCGTGGCAAGGTTACGCGCACGTAAACGTAAACTTTGCCGCAGCTTTTCGCTGCATTTTCGCAAACTAACCATGCAAAATTAGGAGGCGGCGGGTTCCGCAATGAACGGCGCACAGGCCGTTTTGAGAAGGCCGATGGCCGACGCTGAGCCGAGTCCGCCGCCCGTCTGGAACTCCAGCTGCATTAGCGGGCGCAGGCCAAGGCGCTCAAGCGCCGCCTCATGCGCGGGGCGTTGCGTGCTATGAGAGGCCATACAATGACTAATGGCGGTCGGGTCGATGGCATGCACCACACCTGCCGCAATCGTCGTCGCGAAGCCGTCCAGCACGACGGGCACGCCTTCGTGCCGCGCCGCGATAATGGCGCCCACGCAGGCCGCAAGCTCGCGGCCGCCAAGGCACCGCAAAGCCTCCAGCGGGTCTGACAGGTGCCCCCGGTGCAGGGTCAGGGCGCGACTCACAAGCTCACTCCGGCGTTTGGAAATGGCTGGCGGTGTATGGTTGCTGGGCCGCACCCAGTAATCCGGCGAACCGCCATAAAGCGCGCAGGCGACAGCCGCCGCCGCAGTCCCGACACCCGCACCAGACACGGCAAGCGCCAGCAGGTCCGGCTTGTCCTCGATGGCCTCAAAGCCAAAGGCGATGGTTGCGGCGCATTCGCGCTCAGACATGGCTGCCGTCTCGGCAATGCTCGGCGTGGGGCGGTCCAGCGCCAGCTCGAACACCCGGATATTGGCGCCAGCCTGGGTCGCGATGGCCGATAGCGGGGCCTTGCCCTCGCGCAGCGCATCAACATGCGCGCGGGTATCGACATCGCTCGACAGCGACACGCCCTCGTCCACAAGTCCGTGTGAACCGGCAAAGATCGCCAGAACAGGTTGCTCGATGCGCGGCGGGTAGCGACGCTGCCAGTTGGCCAGCCATTCAGCCGCTTCACCCAGGCGACCGAAATCGCCCTCGCGCCCCATGGTCAGCAGCGCCTCGCGCACTTTCCTGCCCGGCTCGGTATCAAGCGGAATCCGCTTCAGAACGAGCGCACGAACATCATCAAGCGGCGCCGAGGAATTGGCAGGGTCAGTCACGTCAGTAAGTCTCCCGGTCCCGCGCAAATGGGGACAGTGCGAATCTATCAGAGAAAACGGCTATTGCACGACAAGGATTTGTTACCTTGAAGCATGGCATACTTGCCCATTCTGCTCCATGAATTACGCTGTATATTGATGACCGACCAACCAATAAAGACCCCATGTATCAAAGTCTGCGCAATCGACGCCTCAACAGGGTGGTGTCTCGGTTGCGGGCGCACCCTGCCCGAGATTGGCGGATGGATGGCCATGGGCGGCATTTCGCGCGATCTGGTGATGGAGTCGCTGCCGGAGCGCATCTCGAAACTCCAGGCGATGGGAAAGCGCTGAGCGTGCGCGGCTGGGTCGCCAACATGGTCTCGATGGTCGCCGCAGCCGCCATGATTGCGGCCGGGGTCGTTATTTTCATCGTGCCAAAGCTGCAGGAAAAGCACGACGCCTCTGAAATGCCGGTCGTCGCCAGCGCCGTCGTCTCGGCTCCGCGGGCAGCCTTTGACAATGCCGCCATTATCGACCGCGAGCGCGACGGCCACTATTGGACCCGCGCCGATGTCGACGGCACAGCCGTCAAATTCATGGTCGACACCGGCGCGAGCACGGTGGCCATCACCTTCCGGGATGCCCAGCGCATCGGCCTGAAACCGGAAGAGCTTGACTTCAAATGGGAAATTCGCACCGCGGGCGGCGTTGTCCACGGTGCAGCGGTCACGCTGGAAAAAATCAGCATCGGTCGGGTCGAGGTCGACAATGTCGAAGCCATGGTCCTGCGCGAGGGGCTCGATCAGTCGCTGCTCGGCATGACCTTCCTCGGCGAGCTCTACTCCTACGAGTTCCGCAAGAGCCAGCTTGTCATACGCCAGTGACGGGCTTGCCATCCTTGCCGACACCAATACCGATTTCCCAGGCAAACCGCCCGTCCTCACCGGCCCAGCGGGCATAGGCCACGCGGCCCTCAAGGCCCGCCGCATTCATAAGGTCACGATACCAGTGCGCCTCGCCGGCGTTCAGCTTCTGCGGATGCACACCCCACAGCAGGCAGGCCTGCCGCAAGCGCTGGTCATCGAGCGACCCATAGAGAATCGGTGCCGCGCCTCGAACGCGGGAGAATCGGGCCAGCCGGTCAAAGGCGCCCGTTCGCAGCGCCAGCGCCGACGCGCCTTCGGCTTCCGCCATTGCCTGTGCTGTGCGGGCGACAACATCGACCGCACTCTCATCCTCGCAATCCCCATCGAACTGCTCGATCGACCGGCGATAGTCCTCGGCATTCTCCGTCGCGCGGATAATCCGGGACATGATCGCAACCGCCGTGGCCGGGTGGCGGCCCACGGCTGTCTCCGCTGACAACATCACGGCGTCGGCGCCCTGATAGATCGCCGTCGCCACGTCGCTGGCCTCGGCCCGTGTCGGCGCCGCATTCTCGATCATGGATTCCAGCATCTGCGTCGCCACGATCACCGGACGCCCCGCCGCCCGCGCCGCCCGCACAATGCGCCGCTGAATGACGGGCACTTCCTCCGGCGCAAACTCCACGCCCAAATCGCCCCGCGCCACCATGACGGCATCCGCAGCCTCGACAATCGCCAGCAGATTCGTGATCGCCGCCGGCTTTTCGAGTTTCGCCACCAGGGGCGCCCGTCCCGCAATGATGGCTTTCGCCTCCATCACGTCCTCAACCGTCTGCACGAACGAGAGCGCGACGAGATCCACGCCGATTTCCAGCGCAAAGGCAAGATCGCGGCGATCCTTGTCCGTCAGCGCCTGCACCGGCAGCGCCTTGCCACGGACTGTAAAGCCCTTCTTGTCGCCCAGCTTCCCTGGCACTTCAGCCCGTACGCGCGGCTTGTCACCAGCCTGCGTCACCGTCAGGATCAGCTTGCCGTCATCGACGAGAATGGTGTCGCCCTCTTCCAGCATCGCCACGATCTCGACATGCGGCACCGGGATCGTATCGTCCCGGTCGGTGCTCTCCGCAGCGATCAGGTCATATTCCGTCCGGAAGCCCAGCCGCATCGTCCCGCCGGGAAAGCTGCCGACACGTACCTTGGGGCCCTGCATGTCGGCCAGTACAGCGAGCGGCTGGCCCGTGGCTGCCTCTGCCGCCCGTACCGCTTCAAGCGCCTCGAGATGCGCCTCATGTGCGCCATGACTGAAATTCAGCCGGAAGACATCGACGCCGGCTTCCGCCAGCGCGCGGATTTCCTTGCGCGAGAGACTGCCCGGCCCGAGTGTGGCAACAATCTTGGCATTCTCACCGCGTAGTCGGTTCTGGCCCATTCTTCATCTCCCCTGCCGCACGGTGCGCTGATTACGTCATATGCGACTCGTGGCTGGTCCACCAGTAGCGATGATAGCGCAAACATTTATGTCAGGCGACACCATCTGCCAGAACGGCCAGCGGATCGTAATTGAGAATGGGCGCAAGCCAGCGCTCCGCCGTCCGCATGTCCCAGCCCTTGCGGCGCGCATAGTCCTCGACCTGGTCCCGCTCGATGCGGCCGACAGCAAAGTAGACGCTTTCGGGATGGGCAAAATACATGCCCGACACGCTCGATGCAGGCGTCATGGCGAAGCTGGATGTCAGCGAGACGCCAATCTGGTTTTCGGTATCCAGCAGCTTGAACAGCGTCGCCTTTTCCGTGTGCTCCGGCTGGCTCGGATAACCGGGCGCCGGGCGGATACCGCGGTACTTCTCTTCGATCAGGTCCTGCGGGTTCAGGCCCTCATCCGGCGCATAGGCCCACAGCTCCTTGCGGACACGCTCGTGCATATACTCGGCCATGGCCTCGGCAAAGCGGTCAGCGAGTGCCTTCACCATGATCGAGGAATAATCGTCACCCTTTTCCGCAAAGTCCGCCGCGATGGCTTCAACCTGCGGACCAGCCGTGACACAGAAGCCGCCAATCCAGTCCTCGCCTTCAGGGGCGACAAAGTCCGAGAGCGCGAAGTTCGCCCGCGTGTTGTCCTTCACCATCTGCTGGCGCAGCGTGTGGAACACGTCGCCTGTTTCGAGACGGATATCGTCAACGTCGCCATTTGCTTTCCAGAACCCGACAACCGCCTTCGGCTGGAACCACGCTTCGCCAACAAGGCGCTGCATCATCGCCTCGGTATCCCGCCACAAGCCGCTCGCCGCCTCACCGACCACCTTGTCCGTCAGGATCGCCGGATACTTGCCCGCCAGATCCCAGGCCGAAAAGTAAGGCGTCCAGTCGATGTAGCGCGCCAGCGTGGCCAGATCGATGTCGTCAAACGTCCTCACGCCGGAATAGGTCGGCACCGGGCGCTCATAGGCATCCCAGTCGATTTTCATGGCGGCTGCACGCGCCTCGGCCAGCGGCAGGCGCGGCTTGGGCGGGCCATCCTTGCGGGCGTCCCGCATGCGCTGGTAGCGCGCCTTGGTCTGCGCCAGGAAACCGGGCTTGTCCGTCTCGCTCAGCAATGTGCTCACCACACCCACGGCCCGGCTCGCATCGGACACATGGATGACGGGGGCGCACTGGATCGCCGGCTCGACCTTCACCGCCGTGTGGGCCGGGCTCGTCGTCGCCCCGCCGATCATCAGCGGTTGCGTCATGCCGCGCCGCTGCATCTCGGAAGCCACATAGACCATCTCGTCCAGGCTTGGCGTAATCAGGCCCGACAGGCCGATGATATCAACGTTCTGCTCAATGGCCGTGTCGAGAATTTTCTCAGCCGCAACCATCACGCCCAGGTCGATAATCTCGTATCCGTTACAGGCCAGCACAACGCCTACAATATTCTTGCCAATGTCGTGCACATCGCCCTTCACGGTCGCCATCAGCACCTTGCCATTGGACACATCGACCGTCCCGAGACGGATCTTTTCTTCCTCGAGATAGGGCTCGAGATAGGCCACAGCCGCCTTCATCACGCGGGCCGATTTCACCACCTGCGGCAGGAACATCTTGCCGGATCCGAACAGGTCACCGACCACGTTCATGCCGTCCATCAATGGCCCTTCGATCACATGCAGTGGGCGCTCGAAAGACTGGCGCGCCTCTTCGGTGTCCACCTCGATGAACTCCGTGATGCCGTGGACAAGGCTATGCTCCAGACGCTTGGCTACAGGTGCCTCACGCCAACGCGTGTCCTTCTCCTGAACCTTGCCCTTCTGGCCGCGATATGTCTCGGCAATGTCGACAAGGCGTTCTGTCGCTTCAGGGTTCCGGTTGAGGATCACGTCCTCGACGGCGTCGCGCAGCGCAGGCTCGATATCGTCATAGATGTCCAGCTGGCCGGCATTGACGATGCCCATGTCCATGCCCGCGGGGATCGCATAATACAGGAACACCGAGTGCATCGCCCGGCGTACCGGCTCATTGCCCCGAAAGCTGAACGACACGTTCGAAAGCCCGCCCGAGATATGACAACCGGGGCACGTCTCGCGGATCACCTTGGCAGCCTCGATAAAGTCCACCGCGTAATTGTTGTGCTCCTCGATCCCCGTCGCCACCGCGAAAATGTTCGGATCAAAGATGATGTCTTCAGCCGGGAAGCCGACCTCTTCGGTCAGTATCTTGTAGGCCCGCTGGCAAATCTCGATCTTGCGCGCCGCCGTATCGGCCTGCCCGTCTTCATCGAAGGCCATCACAACCACGGCCGCTCCATAGGCGAGACACGCCCTGGCATGCTTGCGGAAAATCTCCTCGCCCTCTTTCATCGAGATCGAGTTGACGACCGCCTTGCCCTGCACGCATTTCAGGCCGGCCTCGATCACTTCCCATTTCGAGCTGTCGATCATCACCGGTACGCGCGCAATGTCCGGTTCGGCGGCGATCAGGTTCAGGAACGTCCGCATGGCCTCGGCGCCGTCGAGCATGCCCTCGTCCATGTTCACGTCGATGATCTGCGCGCCATTCTCGACCTGGTTGCGCGCCACTTCCACTGCGTCGGCGTAGCGCCCCTCGGTGATCATCTTCCGGAACACGGCAGAGCCGGTCACGTTCGTGCGTTCGCCGATATTGATAAAGCGGGTGGAGGCAGATGAAGTCATTTGCGGGTGCGTCCCCTGTCGAGCGGCCAGTTGCCGTCCGGAATGTCAGTGAAGCCCTCTGCGGGCTGATTGTACCAGTAGATCCAGGCCTGCTCGCCGGTCGGCGCGCCCTGGTCATCCAGCAGCGGAATTTTCTGTCTTGTATAGAGCGACGTATCCGGGTCGTCCGTGACGTCCTCGAATGCATCCATCGCACCGATGATTGAAATATCGTCCAGCGCGTAGCGCACGCCATGGCAAAGCTGCTCGCCGTCCACCACGCCCGGAAAGCCGCCAAGATCCAGCAACCTTCCGCGAAACCGGCAGGCGCCGAGAAACTTGCCCGACGCTTCCAGCGGCAGGTCTGACGGCATGCCCGCAGCGCCCTGCTTCAGCAGGCCATAGAACACGAACAGGTCGCCTTTTTTGACCGTTCCGCCCGTCATGACGCCAGCACGAAGGGTTCCAGGCCCGCAAGGCGCATGTCGTGCGAGGTCGGCGCAGGGTCACGCGGCTTCAGGCCAGCCGTCGCCTTGGCAATCGCCGCGATATGCTCCGGTGTCGTGCCACAGCAGCCACCGAGGATGTTGACGATCCCGTCCTTCGCCCAGCCGCCCACAGAGCCCGATGTCTGGCCCGGCGTCTCGTCATACTGGCCCATCTCGTTCGGCAGGCCGGCATTCGGATAGGCCGCCACCAGCGTATCGGCAATCCGCGACAGCGACGCGATGTGCGGCCGCATCAGGTCCGCCCCGAGCGCGCAATTGAACCCGATGGCAAACGGCTTGGCATGCCGCACCGAATTCCAGAACGCCTCGACCGTCTGGCCAGACAGCGTACGCCCCGACCGGTCAGTAATTGTTCCCGAAATCCAGATCGGCAGTTTCTCCATGCCCTCTTCTTCAAGGTCCATGATCGCCTTGATCGCGGCCTTGCAGTTCAGCGTGTCGGTAATCGTCTCGATCAGGTAGAGGTCCACCCCGCCTTCGTTCAGCGCCTGAACCTGCATCCGGTAGGCCTCATAGACCTCATCGAACGTCACCGAGCGATGGCCCGGGTCGTTCACGTCCGACGACATGGACAGCATCTTGTTCAACGGTCCGATCGAGCCGGCAGCAAAGCGTGGCTTGTCCGGCGTCTTCGCCGTCCATTCATCGGCTGCCGCCCGTGCCAGTTTCGCACCTTCCAGATTGATGTCGCGCACGGCCTCCGCATCGAGCTTGTAATCGTCCTGCGCAATCGTCGTCGCCGAGAACGTGTTCGTCTCGGAAATATCGGCGCCGGCCGCATAATAGGCGTTGTGCAGGTCAGTCACGATATCCGGCCGGGTGAGGCACAGGATGTCATTATTGCCCTTCATCTGCCCCTCATGGCCAATGAAGCGCTCACCGAGGAAATCGGCCTCGTCGAGCCCCCGCCGCTGGATCATCACACCCCACGACCCATCGAGGATCAGGATGCGCTCCTTGGCGGCGGCTTTCAGTGCGGCGATGCGGTCTTTGCGTGTCATGTCAGGGCCTCATGCAGCCTGTGCAGGCTTGGGTTTCATGCCGAGCAGGCGGCAGGTCGACAGCGCCAGTCCCGCCCGGTTCAGCGTGTAGAAGTGAAAGTCGCTGACGCCTTCATCGGCCAGCTTGTGGCACAGTTCGGCGGCCACAGTCGCCGTTACAAGGTCTCGTGTCTCATCATCGCTGTCGAGCCCGTCATACAGCCGGTCGAGCCAGGCAGGAATTGTCGCCTGCACCATGCCAGCCATGCGCTTGAGGCCGGCAAAGTTCGGCTGCAGCATGATCCCTGGCACGAGCGGCATGGTGATGCCCTTCGCGCGCGCTTTTTCGACAAAGCGCAGGTAAGTGTCCGGTTCGAAGAAGAATTGCGTGATCGCCCGCTTGGCGCCTGCATCCTGCTTCGCCTTCAGGAAGGCGAGGTCTTCGTCCCAGCCCCGGCTGTTCGGGTGGGGCTCCGGGTAGCACGACACCGATATCTCGAACTTGCCAGCCTCGGAGAGCGCTTCGATCAGCTCCACCGAATTGGCAAAGCCATCGGGATGAGGCGCAAAAGCGGCGCCCATGCCTTCGGGCGGATCGCCGCGCAGGGCCACGATATGGTGCACGCCCGCCGCTGCATAGGAATCGGCTACGTCCAGCACTTCCGCCTTCGTCGCCGACACGCAGGTCAGGTGCGCCGCCGGGCGCAGCGCCGTGTCACTGGCAATTCGTTTCACCGTGTCATGCGTGCGCTCACGCGTGGACCCGCCGGCGCCATAGGTCACAGACACAAATTCCGGCGCCATAGGCTCCAGCCGCTGCACGGTCTCCCACAGGCGCGCCGCCATGGCTTCGCTCTTGGGCGGGAAGAACTCGAACGATACGGACGGCGCCGCATGCTTCTGACGGTTGGCAATCGAAAGACTGCTCATGCTTTGGCCTCCTCGGGCAGGGCCGCCTTTTCGGCGACCCAGATATTGACCACCAGTCCCGGGCCAGTGGCCTCGGGCGGCGCGAAGGAAGCGGGCGCGGACAGCTTCAGCTGCGCATCCTGGGCCCAGGCTTCCATATTGTCGTTCCGCATGCCCAACCGGTGGTGACCATGCTCGGACCGCAGGAACTCCAGATCATGGGCGGCAAAATCGACCACCAGCAGGCGCCCGCCGGGTTTCAGCACGCGGCTCGCCTCGGCAATCACCCTCCCCGGCGCATCCATGAAGTGCAGCACCTGGTGAATGATGACGAGATCGGCTGAGGCATCCTCAAACGGCGCGGATGTAACATCGCCCTGGCGCACACGGGCGCCCGTGATGCCCGCCCGCTCAAGATTTGCCCGGGCCACGGTCAGCATCTGGTGGCTGAGGTCGATACCTTCGGCCTCGCGCGCCAGCGGCGCAAAAAGCGCCAGCATCCGGCCTGTCCCCGTACCGAAGTCCACGACCCGCTCGAACGGGCCGGGTCCGGCAAGCTCCAGCAGCGCCGCTTCAATGGCCTCATTCGGATAGTGAAGCGACCGGATCGTGTCCCATGTACCGGCCAATTCGGAAAAGTAAGACTCCGCCGAGGCCGCGCGCAGGGCCGTCACTTCCTCAAGCTGCTGCGAATCGCGCTGCAATGTCGGCGAATCGACCGCAATCTGCTCGAATAGGGAATCGAGAAAGGCGCGCCCCTCCCCTCGACTGGCCGCGCGATAGAAAACAAACGAGCCCTCTGGCATACGTTCAACCAGTCCCGCACTCGTCAGGGCCTTCAGATGATGAGACAATCGGGGCTGGGACTGCGCCAGGACCTGCACAAGCTCGCCGACTGACAAATCCCTGCCGCGCAGAAGCGCAAGTATCCGCAAGCGCGTCGGTTCGCCCGCCGCGCGCAGCCGGTCCAGAGTGGGAACGAGATCAGACTTCATATCAGTATATAAACATGGGTTTATATGTTCTGCAATAAACATTTCATGTGTTCATGCAGAATGAATTTACCAAACTGTGTGTTGATGGAGCGGTTTCGAATTACCATTCTAATAATCCAACCTAACCTCCCAGAGGGCTTTCCTCATGCAAATACGTTTCCTTGGCGCCGCCCTGACACTGGGTTTGGGCGCCTGCGCTTCGACACCACCGCCAGAGCCAGGCATGATTGCCGACCCGTATGAGGGGTTCAACCGGCAGATGTTCGCCTTCAATAATGGCGTCGATCGCTACGCCCTCGCCCCTGCTGCCAACGTATACGAGACGGTCACGCCCTCGTTCGCACGCGATCGCGTCGGGGATTTCCTTGCCAACCTGAAATCGCCCGTCATCTTCGTGAATGACGTGCTGCAAGCTCAGCCTGGACGCGCAAGCGACACGTTCTTCCGCTTCACCCTCAACACCACGATCGGGCTCGTCGGCCTCTGGGACGCGGCGCACTATTTCGGTCTTGAGGGCCACACGGAAGACTTTGGCCAGACGCTCGCTGTTTGGGGCGTCGACAGCGGCCCTTACCTGGTGATGCCCATCCTTGGCCCGACAAATCCCCGCGATCTTCTCGGAAGCGGCGTCGATGTGGCGTTCGATCCGCTGAACTGGACCGAATTCGAAGGCCAACCCGATCTCGACGACCAGATCGCCATGGGCCGCCGCGTCCTGGGCGCCCTCAATGCACGCGTTGAGTTCGACGATCAGATCAAGACCCTGAACGAGCAGCCCGAGCCCTACATTGCCCTTCGTCGGATCTATTCATCTCAGCGTCAGGCAGACATCCGTAATGGTAAGCCGGTCGATGACGCAGATGCGTACGAAGATCTCCCTGATTTTGACTAATTTGGGACCTAACAGGACGCTTACGAAAAGCAGGAGCAGCCGCTTGAAACGCATGACAACAATAGGTCTGGCCCTGGTCGGATTGACCCTGAGCGCATTGCCTGCAGCAGCAGACGCAAAAACCGAAGCCTATGTCCAGACCAATGCAAGCGAAGTCCTGGCAACGCTGAACGACCCTGCGCTGACCGCTGACCAGCGGACCAAGGCCTTCAGCGTGTATATGGACAAGTTCACCGACCTCGACGCGGTGTCCAATTTCGTGATCGGCAAGTATAGCCGCCGCTTCACGGATGCAGAGCTTGCCGCCTATCGCAAGGCGTTCCGCGACTACGCGCTCGCCGTTTACGAGAACCAGCTCGATGACTATCGCGGCAAGGAAGTCATCGTGAAGGATTCCGTTGACCGTTCAGCCACCGATTCCATCGTGAATACGGTCATCAAGCGCCAGGACGGCAAGGATATGGATGTTCGCTGGCGCGTTCTTTATCGCGACGGCAAGTATCAGGTCGTCGACGTTGCCCTCAATCTCGACGGAAATCTGATCTGGCTTGGTATAGAACAGCGGGCACAATTTATTGCCTTGCTGGACCGTTCGAATGGATCGGCTGAAGTATTAATCAAAAAGATTGAAAGCATGACAGCTGACCTGAAAGCGTCAAAACGCACCTAAAATCTGTTAAACTTTATACGTTTCAGTGCATTAAGTGGCATTTCCGGCAAAAATTCGCGATTTGGTCATATACTTGGGCTATCATTCGGGCATTGAATGGTCAGGGTGGCGTTTACTTTGATATAGCCAGCTTGGCCCGTTTCCTGCACACCCCGGGGGTGAATTTCCGGATGGGTACAACGCCGCGATGAGAGTTTCAGTTTACAGGGACAGATACCCCACGTCGTTCGTGGTGCCCCGTCGCAGCGGGCACCAGATCGATAGCCGTCTGTTCCTGCCGTTCGATAAACTGCTGAACAAGCTCGACGGCATCGCCTGGATGGCCCCGTTCCACAATGCCGACCTGGTTCACGCTTTCAACCGCGTGCCCATTGGCGAGCGTAAATATGTCATCTCGTTTGAGAGCCACCTGCCCCGTCGTTTCGGAATTGCGCGGGACAATAGTTATACCGACTGGCTGACACGCGAGATATCCAGCCGCCATTGCCGCCGCATAATCGCCCTCTCGCATTATGCACGCAACCAGTTCATCGACCAGACGAAAGACGCGTGCACTGCGGAAGCGCTGAAGGCCAAGCTGCTGGTGCGCCACCCGAACGTCCTCATGGGACCGGATGTCGACCCGCTCGCCGCAGAGCTGGCCGAGGGCCGTATGGACGAACTCGTCATCACCTTCGTCGGCTCACACTTTGCGCGCAAAGGCGGCTGCGTGGCTGTTCGCCTTGCGCAGAAGGCGCTTGAAGAGAACCTGCCCGTACGCATCCAGATCGTGTCATCCCTCACGGTTGGCGCCTCGGTATGGACAGACCCGACGTCCGAAGCCTTCTTCAAGCCCTACCTGGACCTGCTCGACCTGCCCAATGTCACGCGATTTGACGGCCTGCCGAATAGCGCCGTCAGGCAGTTGCTCGGCCGCTCTCACTTCAGCTTCCTGCCCACCTTCTCGGATACATTCGGGTACTCGATCATCGAAGCCATGGCGGAACACACCCCCTCCATTGCCACGCCCGTGCAGGCGATCCCGGAATTCGTGATGGACGGCCTGAATGGCCTGATGCTGCCCCTTGATGTCGATGAACTCGGCCACTGGGTACAGCCAGAGGGCGTCAAACACGGTGACGCAGCCTACGAGGCTTTCTTTGCCGAAGAGATCGAAAGGCTGGCCGATCACGCGCTGGCTGCCATCCGGCCCTATATCGGTGCCCCTGAAAAGCTGCTGCCCATGCGCCGGGCAGCCCGCCTGACGGCCGAGAAGATGTTCTCCCCCGCCGTTTCCGGGGCCTTTTACGACCCGTTCTACGAGCGCGTTGCGGCCGAAAAACCGTCCAGCGATCCGCAAAACACCCCGCTGGATGTGTCATCGCCGACGATTTCGGATATCGAAGACCAACTGGCCTGACGCCGACGCGGGCAAACCTGCGGAACACCTGCGTCGCTCATGCCTTTGTAGATCAAGGCTGAGGGAACCGGCGCAATGCCCATGATGACAAGACGACTGATCCACTTGCTGGCCGGCCTGTGCCTTCTGGCCATTGTTCCTGTACTGCCAACCCACGCGCAGGCACCCACCGAGCAGCCCCCGGCGCAAGTCGTTCAGACGGCCAGTGATGCCCCGGACGACAAGGCCATCGAGAGCCGAATCATTGCCATCTTCTCGGAGATCGACTCGCTCAAACGGGTGGAGGTCGATGTCAGCGAAGGCGTCGTCACGCTCTCAGGCGGGGTCTCCAATTCAGCGGCCGCCACGCGCGCCATCGACATTGCCGGGCGCCTCGTGGGCGTTGTCACGGTCGAGGACAAGATGGACCGCACGCTGGACATTGAAGGGAACGTCTCGCCCCTCGTTGATACGTTCCATGCCCGTCTCAAGAGCTATTACCGCGCCCTCCCGCTCCTCGGCCTCGGCCTCGCGCTCTTCCTCATCGTCAGCCTGCTGGGCCACCTGCTCGCCAGCTGGATGTGGCTGTGGCGCCGGCTCCTGCGCAACGTCTTCCTGGCCGAACTCGTGTCACAGGCCGTGCGCGTCATCGCCATCGGTATCGCGCTGGTACTGGCGCTCAGCCTTGTCGGCGCCACCGCGCTGATGGGTACGCTGCTCGGCGGCATAGGTGTGCTCGGTATCGCTGTGGGCTTTGCGGTGCGCGACAGCCTCGAGAACTATATCTCGTCCATCATGCTCAGCCTGCGCCAGCCTTTCCGCGCCAATGAGCACGTCGTGATCGGCGATCAGGAGGGCAAGGTGGTCCGCCTCACATCCCGCGCTACGGTGCTGATGACGCTCGACGGCAACCATTTGCGCATTCCGAACGCCGTGGTCTTCAAGGCCGTCATCCTGAACTATAGCCGCAACCCGGAACGGCGCTTCGAGTTCGATCTCGGCGTCGATGCCGAAGACGATCCGGTCGCCGCCATGAACCTTGGCCTCGGCACGCTGGACACGCTGCCCTTCGTGCTGAAACAGCCGGACGCGAGCGCCTTCATTCAGACGGTTGGCGATTCCAATATCGTGCTGCGCTTCCAGGGCTGGGTGAATCAGAACGAGACCGATTTCAACAAGGCCCGCGGCCTTGCCATCAGCGCCACAAAGGATGCCCTCGAAACCGGCGGCTTCACCCTGCCCGAACCCATCTATCGTCTCCGCTTCGACGGCCCGGTCGATGCCGGCAAGATCGTGCAGGACATGGGCGGCACGCCGACCGAGCGCCGCAAGCCGGAACGCCCCGCCGTGCCCGCCGGCTCGGAAGCCCTCAGCGTCACGCCCGACGATCACATCGAGAAAAAGGTCGACGAAGAACGCGCCGAAACCAAGGAGACAGACCTCCTCGATTCCGACCGTCCTGTCGAATAGGCGTTATGTTCTCATCTTCGCTGAGCAGCCCTTGTATAAAACCCGAATGCGCTCGCTAAATCGCAAGCAATAATTATTTCCTTGCACAAACATAATTCGAGAAATCGCTTTTATTTAGATATAATTGACTTTTTCTACCTTTTGGGTATTTTTTTGCGACCCTAAGTGATCTGTGTGGAGGGACAACAGATGGCTATCGATTTAAATCGTTCGCTTGCATGGACGTCGGCCAATGCGGCAGAAAATGCCATGCTGGATGACCTTCAGGCAAATATATTAAAGGGTCACGGACGGCTTCACACTGCAAACGCATTCTTCAAATTTGATAATGCAGATGATGGTCGCGCTTTCCTCGGCGGTCTCGCGTCGTCAGTGACGAGCGCCTCCAAACAGCTGCAAGAGACCGTCGCATTCAGACAAAAGGGGACTCCCGGTGACCCCGTCTTGCTCGTATTTCTGACACATGCAGGATACAGCGCACTTGGCATTCCAACAAACCAGACGCCGACTGACGAAGCCTTTGTTGATGGCATGGCCGCCCGTCAAGAGGCGCTGAATGATCCAGACAAATCAAGCTGGGACAAGCACCTCAGCGCCAACATTCACGCTATGATACTTCTCGCCGATACGCATGGCGAGAATGTTCAGGCTGCACTTAAATTACTATTGAAAACTAAGTCCAAGGGGGTCGTTCATCTGGGCACCGACATCGGACTAGGCATGAAGTCTCTGCTAAGCGAGGGTGAAGGAATAGAGCATTTTGGCTATGTAGACGGACGTAGTCAGCCTCTTATCCTTCGCGAGGACGTCGAGCGGGAGCGGGACGCGCGAGATGGAATTTCTGTGTGGAATCCTGAGTTCCCTCTCAAGACCGCTCTTGTAAACGATCCGGGAGGAAAATCCGAATTCAGCTTCGGCAGCTATTTCGTCTATCGCAAGCTGGAGCAAAATGTGCGAGCTTTTAAGAAAGCGGAGAAGAATCTCGCAAAGGCACTCAATCTTCGTCCCAAGCAGGCAGAACTGGCTGGGGCCATGATCGTCGGCAGGTTCGAGGACGGAACGCCGGTCGTTCTGCAGAAGGAAGACGGGATCAACGCCCCCGTGATGAATAATTTCGATTATAAGGATGACGAATTCGGTTCTAAATGTCCTTTCCATTCACACATCCGAAAAACCAACCCGCGGGGAGATTCTGGTATCCTCGGTGCGCCTCTGGAAGATGAACGAAGCCACATAATGGCACGTCGTGGGATAACTTACGGGAAGCGCCTAACACACCCGAATTCGAAATCTCTCACCATCGACGAGATGCCAACAAAGGGCGTTGGCCTTCTCTTCATGGCGTATCAAAATAACATACAGAACCAATTCGAATTCACGCAGCGCTTTTGGGCCAACAATCAGAATTTCGTTCATGACGACACAGGCATTGATCCCGTGATAGGGCAAGGTCCATCAGGCGGGCAGGCTTGTCCCGTAGAATGGGGCGGTGGGGAAAAAACCAAAAAAATGAAATTCGATTTCCGCAACTTTGTCAGCATGAAAGGCGGCGAGTATTTTTTTGCGCCATCCCTCTCCATGCTAAAATCCCTGAGTCCGAGGCCAATCGTCTAGACCCTTCTCAAGAAACGATCCCTATTTTTGCGGCCCCTAGCGTCCGAACTTCTTGAACTTCAGGCGTTTCGGATTGACCGCGTCTTCGCCAAGGCGGCGCTTCTTGTCTTCGAGGTAGGACGAGAAATCGCCCTCGAACCATTCGACATGGCTGTTGCCCTCGAAGGCGAGGATGTGCGTGGCCATACGGTCAAGGAACCAGCGATCGTGCGAGATGATAACGGCGCAGCCGGGGAAATTGTCGAGGCCTTCTTCGAGGGCCTGCAGCGTTTCCACGTCGAGGTCGTTGGTCGGTTCATCGAGGAGGAGCAGGTTGTGGCTGCCCTTGAGCATCTTCGCGAGGTGGACGCGGTTGCGCTCACCGCCTGAGAGCAGGCCGACCTTCTTCTGCTGGTCGGTGCCCTTGAAGTTGAAGGCGCCGACATAGGCGCGCGACATGACCTGCACGCCGCCAAGGTCGATCATGTCCGTACCGCCCGAGATTTCCTCCCAGACGTTCTTGTTCGGATCGAGCTTGTCGCGGCTCTGGTCGACATAGCCGATCTTCACAGTCTCGCCGACGCGCAGGCTGCCCGAATCCGGCTTTTCCTGATCGAGGATCATCTTGAACAGCGTCGATTTACCGGCGCCGTTCGGGCCGATCACGCCGACAATGCCACCCGGTGGCAGTTTGAAGTCCAGGTCTTCGATCAGAACGTTTTCGCCAAAGGCCTTGTTCAGGCCTTCCGCTTCCAGCACGACGCCGCCAAGGCGCGGGCCGGGCGGGATGCGGATCTGCGCGGTCATCACCTGCTCGCGCTCGGCCTTGGAGGCCATTTCCTCATAGGCATTGATACGGGCCTTGGATTTCGCCTGACGCGCTTTCTGGCCGGAGCGGACCCATTCGAGTTCCTTGGCCAGCGTGCGCTTGCGGCCGGTGTCTTCGCGCGCTTCCTGTTCCATCCGCTTGGCCTTCTGTTCGACCCAGCCGGAATAGTTGCCCTGAAAGGGCACGCCGCGGCCGCGGTCGAGTTCGAGGATCCAGCTCGTGATATCGTCGAGGAAGTAACGGTCGTGGGTCACGAGGATGACGCAGCCGGGGAAGTTGATCAGATAGTTCTGCAGCCAGGCAACCGTCTCGGCGTCGAGGTGGTTGGTCGGTTCATCCATCAGGATCATGTCGGGCTTGGACAGCAGCAGCTGGCAGATCGCCACGCGGCGCGCTTCACCGCCGGAGAGGGCCGACACGTCGGCATCGTTCTCGGGGCAGCCGAGCGCCGTCAGCGCCATGTCGATCTTGGAATCGATGTCCCATGCATCGGCCGCGTCGATCTGCTCCTGCAGCTTGGTCATCTCTTCCATCAGCTCGTCGGAATAGTCTTCGCCGAGCTTTTCGGAGATGGCGTTGAACTGTTCCAGCATCTGCTTTTCAGGGCATTTGGAAGCCACGTTCTCGAACACTGTCAGCGTCGGGTCGAGCTTCGGCTCCTGTGGCAGGTAGCCAACCTTGATGCCGTCAGCGGCCCAGGCCTCGCCCTGATAGTCCTTGTCCTCGCCGGCCATGATGCGCAGCAGGGTCGACTTACCCGAACCGTTGACGCCGACGACACCGATCTTGGCGTCAGGCAGGAAGTTCAGGTGGATGTTCTCGAACACCTTCTTGCCGCCAGGATAGGCCTTCGTGAGGCCTTGCATGTGAAAAACAATCTGGGGACCGGCCATGGCGCGTATTCCTGTTCGAACGGGAGGGAGAATGCGCTCTACTCGCGCGCGCGCAGCGGAAAATCAAGCCGTCAATGGCAATGCTAGTCCTGAAAACCCCAGCTGATCAGGCCTTCCTGCTCCAGCATTTCCAGCCATGTGCGGTCATGACTCGGGAAGAGGGTCACCTCCGGATTGGCTTCCCAGAGGTCGTGCAGGGCGCGGATCTGGTCCTTGACGGCCGCGCGGTCCTCGTTCGGGTCGATCACGGCGTACTGGGTGAAGACCGGCCGCATGACCAGCTCGTCGAGCGAGGTCATGGTCCAGACGATATCGCCGATCATCAGGTATTCATGGCCATTCTCCAGCGTGATGAAGAACAACTGACTGCCCGCCGTATGCCCGGGTACGGGGATCGCAACAACGCCCGGCGCAACCAGCTGGACCGATCCATCAAGGCGCGGGGCAAGATCGCGCAAGGCCGGCGCCAGCTCGCCAATCGCGAACAGCGGCAGGGCGGCAATCTGGGGCGCATTGAGCACAAGGCGCGGCGCCAGCGCGTCCGGCTGGGGGTGGCGCGCGATGGCCATGACGTGATCGAGATGCTCGTGCGTGATGAGCACCTGGTCGGCGCGCAGCATGGCCGCCGTCAGCTGCTCATAGGCGGCGTCATCGAACGACCAGTCGTCCGGTGCGGCCACCATGCCCTCGGAGGTGAGGCGATCCAGCGCCCCGCCAATGACGATTGTCTTGTCCGGATAGACCAGCTGCACGGAATTATAGCTCGTCTCCCATTTGCCGCCCCACGCTCCGGCGCGCGCCGCCACCATGGGCGCAGAATCCCGGCCGACTTCCAGTATGCGCACCTCTGTCGGCAGCGTACCGCCGCCTTCGCGCACCATGCTGCGCCATTGGTCTATGTCCATCAGCCCCGCCGCTGCCTTGGGCGCGTGGCTGAAGCCAACGAACAGCCACCAGCCAGCCGCAGCCGCCACGACGACAAGCGCTCCGGCGATACCCAGAATCCATTTCAGCATATTATGTCCTCCCCTTTGGGGGAGACCTAACAGCATTCTGAACGGAATGAAATTTGTTTATCGTTCAGACCGGTTTACCCCGCGCTTGATTTCACGCTCAAATGCCGCCCAATGGCATCGGGAGTCCCGCCATGAGTGAACCGGTGAAACAGGCAAAAGGTGCCGATGACGACATGAGCCGCGCTTCCGGCTGGGACGCGCTGCTGGACGACCTTTTCGGCCTGAATGTCCGTGCGCTGGGCTCGATGTGGGCGGTCCTGGCCACGCCGCGCAAAGTGTTCGCGGCGGCGCGCGATGCGGACTGGCTGGGCAAGTACACGCCCTCGATCCGGCTGGTGTTCACCCTGATCGCCGCCATGGTCTTCCTGCGCTTCCTCTGGGGCGGCGAAGACAGCGCGCTGCACCAGATGACCAAGGCAGGGCTCACCGATTCCGATGTGCTTGGCTATGGCGACATGGACCAGTTCACGCAGGACTATCTCGGCCTGTGGCTGGTCATGTTCCCGTTCAGCTATTTTTTCGTGCACGGCCTGCTGGCCCTTGTGGTGCGGATATGGGGCAAGGGCACACGGGCGCCCCTTCGGCTGCGCCTCTACTTCGCGGCCCTGCTGCCGGGCCTTTTGCTCGGTGTCCTGTCGACGCTCGCCATCCCCTTGCTGGATGCAGCCCTGTTCGAACAGACGCTCATGCCGGCGCTTGCACTGACAGGCGTGATCTATGCGCTGACTGTGTTCCGGGGGCTGCCTGCGGCCGTGAGCAAGATGGGTCGGGCGTCGCGCGGCCTCCTGTTCGCGTGTGTTGCGCTTTGCGGCGACCTGTTCATCGCCTTGTCGACCTTCGTGATCGGCTATGCCTGGCTCTATGAGCGCGGCCCGGTCTAGCGGGCGGCGCAGGCCTTGGCGGCGGCGTGTTCCTCGTCGGACATGACGCTTTCCAGCCGCTCAAGCTCTACGACTGCCCCGGCATTGCCGAGCCTCTCAGCTTCCCGGAACCAGTGCCATGCGGCGATGAAGTCGGACTCGCCCCAATGGCCGCCGGCATGGGCGATGCCGAGATTGAAGGCGCAGCGGCTGTCGCCCAAGCGGGCCCCGCGTGTCCACCATTCGCGGGCAGAATTGAATTCCTGATCGCCGCCCGTTCCGGTCATCATCATTGCGCCGAGATGGGTGATCGCGTCGACCTCGCCATCCTCAGCCGCCAGCAGGAACAGGGTGCGCGCGCGGGGCAAATCCTTCTCGCCGCCAAGGCCGCGCACCAGCATGAAACCCAGGTTGAAGCGCGCCGTGGGCAGGCCGGTTTCGGCCGCCTGATGGTAATAGGCCCGGGCCGCAGCGAGGTCCTTGTGGACCCCCCGGCCATGATGGAGCATTGTTCCGAAATTGTTGGCTGCCGCCGCGTGGCCGGCATTCGCCGCCTTGCGCATCGCCTCGGCCGCCTTCACCAGCGACTCGCCTCCCTCACTGCCCGCGAGCAGTGCCTGAGCGTGTTCGTAGATGGCGTTCCCCTCATCCATAGGTGTACTTTAATTCACGTCTTCAACCTGACCAGACACGAAACACAGTTTCGCCACAAATTATCAATCTGTGCGCGATTTCCGGTCGGCGGGATGACACAAGCCCGATGATCGCTAGTGTGCGCTACAGAACACGCGGAGAGCACCATTGCCTGAATCCCCTGAAGTCCTGACGATTGAACGCCTCTATGGCTCCCCCTCCCTGTCAGGACCGGCTCCGAGGGGCGTTCAATTCTCGCCGGACGGCCAGCGCGTGACCTTCCTGAAAGGCCGCCCCGACGAGCAGGACCGCTACGACCTCTGGCAGTTTGACGTAAAAACGGGCCAGCAGAGCCGCCTGATCGATTCGCAGCTTCTTCAACCTGTCGAAGCAGAACTCTCGGAAATGGAGAAAGCCACGCGGGAGCGAAAGCGCATCGCGGGCGCAAAAGGCATTGTCGACTACAGTTGGGGCACGGCGGACACGCTGCTCGTGCCAATGGGCGGCGACCTGTTCCTGGTGACGCTTGGCGACGGCGCGCCTGAGGTTCGCCAGCTGACGGATAGCGATGCTTTCGAGACCGACGCGAAGGTCTCGCCGGGCGGCCGCTATGCCAGCTTCGTGCGCGACGGGGCGCTTTACGCGATCGACCTGCCGAGCGGCGAGGAGACCCGCCTCTCCCCCGCCGCCGAGCCGGACAAAGCGATTTCGTATGGCGTCGCCGAATTCGTGGCACAGGAAGAGATGCATCGTTTCACCGGCTACTGGTGGAGCCCGGACGACCGCTATGTCGCCTATACGCGCGTGGATGAGTCCCCGGTCGATATCATCCCCCGGTTCGACATCGAGGCGGACAAGGTGAGCGTCATCGAGCAGCGCTACCCGCGCGCCGGTCGGCCAAATGCCGTGGTGGACCTGTTCGTTCGGGACATGGCGACGGGCGAGACAGTTGAAATCAACTGGCGGAGAAATGATTGGGGACCTGCGACGGACCAGTATCTCGCGCGGGTGAACTGGGCGCAGGATACGCTCTTCGTACAACGTGTGAACCGCGATCAGACGGATCTCGATCTTGTACAATTCATGGTCTTCCAGCATCCGTCAAAAGGCGTGCGCCTCTACGAAGCCTCACATCGAACGCTCGACCGGCAGCCGAATTGGATCAATCTCTCAACAGACTTCAAGAGCCTCGGCGATTGGGGCATCGCGCTCAGCGACGAAACGAATGGTTATCGTCAGATTTGCCTGCTTCCCGCTTCAGGCAGCGCGCCGCCCCGTCACATCGGTGGCGACTGGGCGGTCGACGAGTTGAAGATGGCCAGCGCCAAGCGCATGGATATCCACTTCACGGGCTTCAAGGACTCTCCCCTCGAACGCCACTTGTACCATGCCGGAATTCCGGCTCTCGGCGGTGCCAATGCCCAGTTAATTTCACGCGATGCCGATCTCGCGCCCTCGCGCATTACCGAACCCGGCAAGACATGGGCGATCACGATGGCGCCAGACGGCAAGTCCTTTGTTGGTGCAAGCTCGTCGCCCGGCCAGCCGCCGCAGGTCGGGCTCTACAGGGCCGACGGGTCGCTGATTGCGTGGATCGAGGAAAACAGGCTGGACGAGAGCCATCCCTATGCGCCCTTCCTTCCAGACCACTCCTTGCCGGAATTCGGCACGCTGAAGGCCGAGGACGGGCAGGACCTCCATTACTCCATCCTGAAGCCGCCGGGTTTCGACCCCGCCAAAAAGTATCCCGTCATTGTCGAGGTCTATGGCGGGCCGCATGTGCAGACCGTGGTGAATGAATGGGCCCGCGTGTCGGACCAGTTCTATGCCCGCGAGGGCTACATCCTCTTCCGGCTGGACAATCGCGGCAGCGCCAACCGGGGCAAGCAGTTCGAGGACGTCATCTATCGCCGCACGGGCGGGCCGGAAGTGCGCGACCAGCTGGCCGGCGTCGACTGGCTGAAAGCCCAGCCCTTCGTGGACGCGAGCCGCATCGCCATCCAGGGCTGGTCATACGGTGGCTACATGACGCTGATGACGGTGCTGCAGGCCCCCGAGGGCACGTTCGCCGCTGCCGCCGCCGGCGCGCCCGTCACCGACTGGCGGCTCTATGACACGTTCTATACCGAGCGCTACATGGACACGCCGGAGGACAATCCGGACGGCTACGAAGCCTCCAGCGTCTTCCCCTATGTCGACAATCTGACGACGCCCCTGCTGCTGATGCACGGCATGGCCGACGACAATGTCACCTTCGACAACACGACCCGGCTGATGGCCGCGCTGCAGGAGAAGGGCAAGCCTTTCGAGCTGATGACCTATCCCGGCCAGCGCCACGGCATTCGCGGCGAGAAACTCCAGGTACACCTGATGAAGACCCGCATAGCGTTTCTGGAGCGGCATTTGAAAGACAAATCCACATGATCAAACCCTGGAAGACCCTTGAGAGCCACCAGACCTTCAAGGACAAGTTCCTCTCCCTCCGCACCGACAAGTGCGAGCGCGAGGATGGCCATGTCGTGCCGACCTATCATGTTCTGGAATTCACCGAATGGGTAACTATGATACCCGTCACGGATGAAGGCAATGTGGTGCTGATCCGCGAGTATCGCCATGCGGGCGGTGTCGTACTGCTGGGTGTGCCGGGCGGCGTGATGGATCCGGGCGAAACCGACAAGGAAGCAGCGGGGCGGCGCGAGCTGCAGGAGGAGACGGGCTATACGGCGCGCGAGATGATCCCGGTTGGCAGCTGCTACCCGAACCCGGCCATCCAGAACAACCAGATCCACTATTTCCTCGCCACCGGCTGCACGAAGACCCACGATCAATCGCTCGACCCGAACGAGGAGATCGAAGTGCTGGAAATGCCGTATGAGGAATTTCTTGCCTACGAAAACCTCGACGCCCAGCACGGCCTTCACGCGGCGGCATTGTTTTACACCGAGCGCTATTTCGGCAAGCATCCAGATAAACGCCCTTAGACGCGCCAGAAGAGGAAACCCCATGCCAGCCTTCCAGCCCACTGCCGACCAGTTCCGCGCCTTCCGTGACGACCCGTATGACGGGCCCGTCGCGCAGGTGAACCTGCTCAAGTTCCGCGTGAAGGCGGAGTACGCCCCGGACGACCCGGAGCATGGCGAGGCGATCAGCGGCGAAGCGGCCTATATGCGCTATTCCGAGGCCTTTACGGAAGCCGCGAAAGAAGTCGGCGGCTCGACCCTGCTGCTGGCCTCGACCGAACGCTACTTCATCGGACAGGGCGACTGGGACGGCGTGCTGGTGAACCACTTCCCGACGCGGCAGGCCTTCATCGCGACGCTGAACCACAAGGATTACAAATCCATGTCGCGCCACCGCGAGGCGGGTCTGCTCTGCCAGGAACTGATCGTGACGCGGCCGAGCTGGGTGAGTGGAGACAAGGTATGAGCGGGTACGAGGTCTATGGCGCGCTCGGCTCGCCCTATTCGATGAAGGTGCGCGCGGCGATGCGGGCGAAGCGCCTGCCGCATACATGGACCGGCATGACGGGCGAGGAGCGCGGACAGATCATGCCGAACGTGAAGGCGCCGGTCATCCCGGTCATCAAGCGCCCCGATGGGACGTGGACGAATGATTCCACGCCCTTCCTCCTGTCAATCGAAGACGAGGGGCGCCCCCTGCTGCCGCCGGACCCCGCGCAGCGCTTTGCCTGCCTCCTGCTGGAGGACATGGCGGACGAATGGTTCATGAAGGCCATGTTCCATTATCGCTGGTTCTATGAGGAAGATGCCGAATGGTGCGCTAACTGGCTGATCTTCGACACGCTGCCCAATGCCGGTCGCAAGGACGTGGAGGACACCGCTGCGGGCATTCGTGCGCGGCAGATTTCGCGCATGGCCCTTGTCGGCTGCACGCCGGAGACCGCACCGCTGATCGAGGCGAGCTGGAAGCGGGCGAACCGGGCGCTGGAGGCCATGGCGCTGGGGCCGACGCGCTTCCTGTTCGGCGATGCGGTGTCGCTGGCGGACCTCGGCTTCTACGGGCAGCTGAAAGTCATGTCCTATGATCCGACGCCGATGGCCTGGCTGCGCGCCCAGACGCCTTACCTCTATCGCTGGCTGGACCATGCCGATGATGCGGGCGGCATTGAAGGCGGCTGGGCGGAGGGGCTCAGCGACCCGGTCAATGACCTGCTGACGATTTGCGGCGATACCTACCTGCCCTTCCTGCAGGCCAATGTAGAGGCACTGGCGGCCGGGGCGGAAACGTTCAGCCTGACAGTCGAAGGCGGGCGCTATGAACAGGGCGTGTTCAAGTATCAGGCAAAATGCCTTGAGGCGCTGAAGCGCGAATGGGCCGCACTGGACAGCGCTGCCAAGGCAGCCCTTTCTGCCGCCATTGGCAAAGGAGCCTCCCTGCTTGACTGACACCCCATCGCCGATCAGCCGGCTGCTGCATTACCGCACCGAACGCCTCGCAAAGGGCGAGGCGGTGGCGCTGCCGATCCATGCCTCATCCACGTTCCACCTGCCCGGCGACCCGGACGGCAGCCATTTCTATGGCCGCAATGGCAACCCGACCGTGGAGACGGTGGAGGCCGAAATCGGTATTCTGGAGGCGGCAGACGTGGTCTGCTTCCCGTCCGGCATGGCGGCGATTGCCTCGGTTTTCTATTCGGTTCTGCGGCCCGGCGACACGGTGCTCGTGCCGTCCGATGGCTATTACAATGTCCGCAACCTGCTCAGCGCCCAGTTCGAACCCATGGGCGTGACGATGCGCACCTGTCCGACGGCGGAGATGGCCGAGGCGGATTTCAAGGACTGCAAGCTGGTCCTGATCGAGTCGCCGTCCAATCCGGGCCTCGCCGTATGCGACATTGCCAAAACCGCCGGGCGCGCGAAAGAGGCGGGCGCGCTGGTGATGGTCGACAATACGACCGCGTCGCCGCTGATCCAGCAGCCGCTCGATCTTGGCGCCGATTTCAGCGTCATGTCGGACACCAAGGCCATGGCGGGTCATTCGGACGTTCTGTGCGGCCATGTGGCGACGCGCGACGCGAAACTGTTCGAGGGCGTGAAGACATGGCGGCGGCTGGCGGGGGCGATTGTCAGCCCTTTTGACGCGTTCCTGCTGCATCGTGGGCTCGCGACCGTGGAGGTGCGCCTCGCCCGGATGAACGCCAATGCGCTGGCCGTGGCGGAAGCCGTTCAGGGCCACAAGGCGGTGCAGGCCGTTCATTACCCCGGATTGGGGAATGACCCGTTTCACCAGGTGGCACTGAAGCAAATGAACGGTTTCGGGCCGATTGTGAGTTTTGTACTCGCCGATAAGGCGAATGCGGAGCGCTTCATCGCAGACTGCCACCTGCTCTCCCCCGCCACCAGTTTCGGCGGCGTCCATTCGAGTGCGGAGCGCCGGGCCCGGTGGGGCGACGAGGTGCCGGAGGGCTTCATACGGTTTGCCGCCGGCATTGAGCCGACCCCAGATCTTGTGGCCGCCGTGACACAGGCCCTCGATACACTGTCCTGAGACGGACCGGTTGTCGTGACACGGCTCTAAATCTGGTATAGTTCTTGCGAATTGCAGGTGGGAACCACGCAATGAAACGTCTTAGTATAGTACTTTTTTTTGTTCTGGTCGCCGGAGTGGCCTGGGGCTGGTTCAAATTGAACCAGCCGGCCGCGCCGTTGGAGCGGACAGAACCGCTGCGCATTGCGCAGGGCGTGATCATCGGCGGCGTGGACCACGACAACCCGGACATCCAGGTCTACAACGGCCTGCCCTATGCCACCGCGCAGCGCTGGAGCGCGCCGGACATACCGCCGCAATGGGGCGCCATTCCCCGGGATTCCCGCACTTTTGGCCCCGAATGCCTGCAGGGCCGTGACAGCCTCGCCGGCTTTGTCGACAACATCCTGAAAGGCAATGGCCTGCCCTGGTGGAAACGGTTCGTGGCCGAGAAATACCTCGCCGCCCAGCCCGCCCCGCAGGAATCCGAAAGCTGTCTCTTCCTGAATGTCCGCACCGGCAACATGGGCGGCGCAGAGCCCGCGCCCGTTATGGTGTGGATCCATGGCGGCGCACACAAGGCCGGCTCCGGCTCGTCCAGCTTCTACCAGGCGAACGGCCTTGTCGAAAAAGGCGTCGTTCTGGTCACGATCAATTATCGCCTCGGCGCCCTTGGCTATCTCGCGCATCCGGCGCTGACGGAAGTCGACGGAACGTCCGGCAATTACGGCCTGCTGGACCAGATGGCCGCGCTCAAATGGGTGCGCCAGAACATTGCGAGCTTTGGCGGCGACCCGAATAACGTCACCGTGTTCGGCGAGAGCGCCGGCGCAGGATCGGTCAGCGAACTCATGGCCTCGCCCATGTCGGCCGGCCTGTTCGACAAGGTGATCCTCGAAAGCGGATCGAGCAGCGGCAATGCCATCCACCTGTCGAAATCCCCGCTCGCCAGCGTGCGCAGCGCCGAGGACGTCGGCACCGAATTCCTCTCGACCCTCGCACCGCCCGCCGCGACAGCGGCTGACCTGCGCGCCATCCCGGCCGCCGCGATCATCTCGCGGGCCAAGGTGCGCAGCGACCTCGGCGACTATTTCCTGCCGGTCGTTGACGGCAAGGTGCTGCCTGAAATGATCGGCAAGGCCATCCGTGACGGCAATGTGCCCCACCTGCCAATGCTGGCCGGATACAATGCCGATGAAGGCACGCTGTTCTACGACGATATCCGCTCGCCGACCCTGATGGCGGGACCGATGGTCGGCACGCTGGAGGAACGCGAAGAGGCGCTGGCCGATGTGTTCGGCGCCAACCCGGCCAAGGCGCTGCAGTCGCTCTATGGCATGGAAAGCCTTGAGACCTGGGACCGCGGCGCGGTCGACATGCTGGGCGACGACGTGTTCGGCGTCCACATGCGCTTCCTCGGCAAGCATAATGCCGATACCGGTCAGCCGACCTGGATGTACATTTTCTCGCGCGTGCCGCCCTCCAAACACCAGACGCTCGGCGCCTATCATGCGGCCGAAGTGCCGTTCGTGTTCGGCAAGCCCTTCCCGCTGCTGCCGGTCACGCACAGCGACGAGAAACTGGCCGAGACGATGATGACCTATTGGACCAATTTCGCGAAGACGGGCAATCCGAACAGCGATGGCGTGCCGGTATGGCCGCCCTACACGTCCGAAACGGACACGTGGATGGAGCTGCACTATCCGCTGGAGCCGCACCGCGAATTGCGCGCCCGCAAGCTCGATATCCTTGAAGAGAAGCTCAACGAGCGGATCGACATGGTGACCGAAGTGCTCGCCCCGCGCGACATGGCCCTGAACGTGGACCCGCTGGCCGCCGTGTCAGGCGACGAGGAGGCTGTTGCAGATAGCAACTAGGCCCGCCTGATCCACCTCGTCGAACGCGTCGAGCGACGTTGAATCCACATCCAGAACCGCCGCGAGTTTTCCGTCACCATCGAAGACCGGCACGACGATCTCGGAATTCGAGGCGGAATCGCAGGCAATGTGGCCCGGGAAGGCGTGCACATCCGGCACGATGATCGGCTCGCCGGTGGCCGCGACATGGCCGCAGACGCCCCTGCCAAAGGGAATGCGCAGGCAGCCCAGCGTGCCCTGATAGGGCCCGACGACGAGTTCGCGGTCCTTCAGCGGGTCAACAACGTAGAATCCGGTCCAGAAGAAGCGCGGCGCCATGGCCTGCGCCAGGATGCAGGCCGCCGTGGCATAGCGGGCCGTTACAGAGGTTTCACCGGCGACGACGCTGTCGATTTCCGCCTTAAGATCGCGATAGTGTTCAGCCTTGTCCATATTCCGCCTCATCCTTGCCGTGGAGCGGCTATATCGGATGGCCAGGCCAATAGGGCAATAGGTCGTTGAAGCAGCGGGCAACCTCTGGAATAGTCTGTCACACGCACAGGCAACAGGGTGCCTGAGGCAGGAGGGTCGATACGTGAGCATTCCGGTCCGGATGGCAGCCTTGCTCGCGCTTTGCGCCGCGCTGGCAACGCCTGTAGGGCTGGCCCAGAACACGCTGCCGGACATGACCGCCGCCCCGGAGACGGGCGGCCTGCACGATGATGGCGCCGACACCTATGATGACGACACCTATGTCTATGATGAAGACGATGATTACGGTCCGCAGACCGATCTCGAGGCGCTGGACCGGGCCCATGCGGCCTACCTGAAGAAAACGGACCTGCAGCTGAAGCGGCCGGAATATGATGCGCCGCCCGAGGACTTCAAGCCACCCAAGCCACCGCCGCGCTGGTTGCAGGCGATCTTTGAATTTCTCGGGAGCCTCGGGCCGCTCCTGCAGGTCGTCTTCTTTATTGCCGTGGGCCTGGTGGTGGCGGGCGTGCTCTATTTCCTGTTTGGCGAGGCACTCCGCGTGCGCTTTGGCCGTGACGGCAAGGGAAAGGTGGACAATCCCGATGACGTGCTGCCGGACCTGCGCCCCGATGCGCAGGAGGCACTGACCCTGCTGGAAGAGGCCGATGCGCTGGCCAGGGCGGGCAAGTTTGCCGAGGCCGTGCACCTGCTCCTCTTCCGCTCGATCAATGATATCCAGCAGCGCCTCGAAGGCGGCGTGCCGCGCTCGCTGACGGCGCGGGAGATCGGCAGCCTGCGACATCTGCCGGAGCGGGCGAAGCGCGGGCTCGGCCCGATCATCCAGATCGTGGAGCACAGCTTCTTCGGCGGACGCGAGGTCGACGCGGCGGGCTGGAAGACGGCGCGCGAATCCTATGAGCATTTTGCCTTCGGTGAGGGCTGGGCATGAGCGAGACGAATACAGGCTCTCCCTTCGCGGCGCGGACCGTGGCGATCATGCTGACCATCGCGATTGTCTCGTTCGGCGCCGTGATGGTGCTGGCCGGCTGGTCACCGGAGCTGCGCGACCGCAACCATGCCGGCGACCATCCCTTCTCGACCTCTGCCATCGGCTATAATGGCATCGTCCAGCTGCTGGAGGATCAGGGCTATCCGGTCGAGATCTCGCGGCTGGAACACCGGCTGACCGACCGGGACTGGGGCGTGATGGTGGTGACGCTGCCGGCCTGGGGCGCCGGCGACATTGAAAAGACAGACCTGCAACCCACCACACTGATCGTGCTGCCCAAATGGGTCGGCACGGTCGACCCGTTCAACGCCAAGCGCCAGCGCGACACCCGGTTCACCGATGCGAGCACCGTGAACGACCTGCTGGGCAAGCTGAACGTGACCGGCGAGATCGGCCGTATCGACGTGCCGCGCCTGACCGAGACACCGTTTGGCGACATGAAGCTGAAGCCCGATGTGAAGATGCAGGTGATCAAGTCGGACACGCTGATCGAGCTGGCCGGAACCGAGGACGGCATCCTGCTGGGCAAGATGCCTGACCGGGACATCTATATCCTCGCCGACCCCGACATGCTGAACACGTTCGGCCTGGCGGACCGGGAGAATGCGCGCTTCGCGGTGCAGCTGATGGACTGGGTGCGCTATGACGCGGCCGAGCCGATCATCTTTGACGCGACGCTGCACGGCTTCGTCCGCTCTGAAAACCTGATGCAGATGATGTTCGACATTCCCTATGTCGGCGCGACACTGGCGGCGCTGGCTGCGGCCTTCCTGCTCGGCTGGGCTGCGCTGGTGCGCTTCGGGCCGACGGTGCGCGATGGCCGCGTGATCGCGCTGGGCAAGCAGGCGCTGGTGGACAATTCGGCCGGCCTGTTCACGATGTCGCGGCGGGAGACGCGGATGGCGCCGGGCTATCTCGCCATGATGCGGCGGCGGGTGGCGCGCGAGATCGCGGCGCCAAAGACAATGACCGAGGCACAGCTGTCGGACCTGTTCGACCGGCTGGGCCCCGAGGAACAATCCGGCAAGCGGTTCTCGCAGATGGAGGCGGGCCTCAGAGGCCCCTCCGCGAACCGCGAGGAGCTCATGACAAAAGCCCGCGAACTCTATCGCTGGCGACGCGACATTCTCAGGAGAGGCACACATGAACGTAAGTGACATCAAGGACCTGGCGGCGAAGATACGCGGCGAGGTGCGCAAGGCCGTGGTCGGCCAGGACACGACGGTCGACATATTGCTGACGGCGCTGTTCTCGTCCGGGCATGTGCTGCTGGAAGGGCCGCCGGGAACGGCAAAGACGCTGCTGGCGCAATGCTTTGCCAAGGCGATCTCGCTGGACTTCGGGCGCATCCAGTTCACCCCCGACCTGATGCCGGGGGATGTTCTGGGCACGAACCTATTCAACTTCCAGACAAACGAGTTCAGCCTGACCAAGGGGCCGATCTTCACCGACCTCCTGCTCGCCGACGAGATCAACCGGACGCCGCCGAAGACGCAGGCCGCGCTGCTGGAAGCGATGCAGGAACGCAAGGTGACGATTGACGGCGACACCTATCCGCTGAACCCGCGCTTCACCGTGATCGCGACGCAGAACCCGATCGAGCAGCAGGGCACCTATCCCCTGCCCGAGGCGCAGCTGGACCGTTTCCTGTTCAAGCATACGCTGGACTATCCGAGCCGCGAGGAAGAGTTCGCCATCGTTGCCCAGCACGGCATGCGGACCGGGATGAACACGCCCGCTTCGTTCGGCATCGAGTCGGCAATCAGTGCGGCGGATCTGGACACGGCGGTGGATACGGTCGCGGGCATCAAGCTGAAGGATGACATCATCACCTATATCGTCGACCTGATCCGGGCGACGCGGGAGACCCCGGCGCTGGAGACCGGCGCGAGCCCGCGAGCAGCGGCGGCGCTGGCCACGGCGGCGCGGGCGCGGGCGGCAATTGACGGGCGCGACTTCGTGATCCCGGATGACGTGAAGATGCTGGCCCTGCCGGCGCTGCGCCACCGCATTCTTCTCTCGCCCGGTGCCGAGATCGAAGGCAAGACGACCGACGAGACACTGGCAGGCATTATCGATCAGACGGCGGCGCCAAGGTGATTTCGCCAACCCCCCGCGCAATTTTCCTGATGCTGCTCGGCGTGCCGCTGATGCTGGCCGTGGCGCTGATGGCGCCTGCGCTGTGGATCCTCTCCGCAGGCTGGATTGTCGGTGTGGGTGCGCTGATCCTGCTGGACGCGATGATTGGCGCGTCGCTCAGGGCCTATGAGGCCGAACTTGACGTGCCGCCGCTGCTCTATGTCGGCGGGAGCGATCCGCTGCCGCTGGTGCTGCGTTTCAGGGAAGGACCGCTGCCGCGCCGGGTGCAGGTGCAGCTGGAGATGAATGCGCTTCTGGAAGATATCCCCGCCAAGGGCCTGCGCGGCTGGGAGGGCAATGAGCGGCCCTATGAATTTGAGCTGACGCCGAAGCGGCGGGGCATGGCGAAACTGGTGCGCCTGTGGAGCCGGTGGCAGGGGCCGCTGGGCCTCATTCAGAAGCGGCACATATTGGAGCTGGACCGGGACATTCCGGTGACGCCGAAC
This sequence comes from Hyphomonas chukchiensis, assembly GCF_000682695.1. Lineage (GTDB taxonomy): Bacteria > Pseudomonadota > Alphaproteobacteria > Caulobacterales > Hyphomonadaceae > Hyphomonas > Hyphomonas chukchiensis. Next base: position 104,953 of record NZ_AWFG01000052.1, read on the forward strand.
ATTCGCTGGGTGAAGGACGAGGCGATCCGCCTGTTCTCGCGCGACGCGGCCTTCGGCATCAAGACGCAGATCGAGCGGGGCGACGGGAGCGAGTTCGATGCGCTGCGCGAGTTTTCCAGCGGCATGGACCGGCGGGCCATCGACTGGAAACATTCGGCGCGGCACCGCAACCTGCTGGCCAAGGAATTCCGGACCGAGCGCAACCATAATATCGTGTTCGCCTTCGATACCGGGCGGCTGATGAGCGAACCGCTGGGCGGCGTGCCGAAGATCGACCGGGCGATCAATGCGGGGCTCTTGCTCTCCTATGTCTCGCTGCGCCAGGGCGACCGGACCATGTTCTATGGGTTCGATTCCCGGCCCGGCCTGACGACCGGATTCCTGAGCGGGCCGCGCGGTTTTCCCAAGGCGCAGGGCATGGCGGCGAGCCTCGACTATTCGACGCAGGAAACCAATTACACGCTGGCCCTTTCCACGCTGGCGAGCCGGCTGGAGCGGCGCAGCCTGGTCATCATCTTTTCCGATTTCGTCGACACGATCTCGGCAGAGCTGATGCTGGAGAACGTGAAACGGCTGACCGACCGGCATCTCGTGCTGTTCGCGACGTTCGAGGACGCGGCGCTTTCCGGCATGGTGGATGCGCCGCCGGAAGAGACACTGGATGTAACGCGCGCCGTGATTGCCGACGGGCTGCTGGCCGAGCGGGACGTCGTGTTCCGGCGCCTGCAGCGGATGGGCGTGCAGATCATCGAGACCACGCCGGAGGCCTTTGGCGGCGCGCTGATTTCGCGCTACCTGCAGATCAAGCAGAGGGACATGCTGTGAGAGGCGACACGCTGAAATCCTACCGCTTCCGTGAGGAGCGCGAGAGCGACTGGCGCAAGCTGGACCTGATCCTGACGCGGGCGGAGAATAGCGGCGTCAATGCGCTTTCCGATGACGAGATGACCGCCCTGCCCCGGCTCTACCGGCAGGCGGTGAGTTCGCTGTCGGTGGCGAAGTCAATCTCGCTGGACCAGAACGTGATCATCTATCTGGAGAGCCTGTGCACGCGGGCCTATTTCTTCGTCTACGGCGCGCGCACGACACTGGGCGAGCGGATCATGGACTTCCTGCGGCGCGGCTGGCCGGAGGCCGTGAGTGGCGCAGTGGGGACCACCTTGCTGGCCTTCCTGTTCTTCTTCGGCGGCATCGGACTCGCCTTTTTCCTCTGCATGCAGGACATGGACTGGTTCTGGACCTTCCATAATGAAAGCCTGTTCGACGGGCGCAATCCGGATGCGACGGTCGAGTATCTGCGCTCGACGATTTACACTGATCCGAATGATCATGGGCAGAGCGACCTGGCCGCGTTCTCGGGATTCCTGTTCAACAATAATGCGCAGATTTCGCTGTTCGCCTTTGCGCTCGGTTTTGCGTTCGGCCTGCCGACGGCGTGGCTGCTGCTTTACAATGGCGTGACCATCGGATCGCTCTATGCCGTGTTCTGGCAGAAGGGGCTCGGCTTTGAGTTCACCGGCTGGCTGATGATCCATGGCGTGACGGAACTGTTCGCGATCACGCTGGCGGGGGCGGCCGGTTTCGTGATCGGCGGGGCCGTGGCGTTTCCGGGGCGGATGACGCGGCTCGCTTCGGCGCGGGCGGCGGGACAGAAGGCGGCGACCATGGCGATGGGCTGCGTCATCATGCTGGTGATCGCGGCGCTGCTGGAAGGTTTCGGGCGGCAGCTGATCAATTCCGACGTGGCGCGCTACACGATTGCGGCGGTCTCCCTCTTCCTCTGGTGCGCCTATTTCTACCTGCCGCGTGCGGGGCGTGACACATGACGAATACCGCCGTTCCGCCGGGCCGCCCCGGCATCAGCATGGAGGCCGCCCAGCGCCGCCGGGCGCGCCTGGCCGAGCAGATGCGCGTGGGCAAGCTGACGCGCACACTGGTAACGCCGGAGGGCGCGGAGATCCGCCTGAAGCTGGCCACCGTGGCGGAGCGCGCCGGGGCCTTTGCCATCGACGTGGCGATCCAGTGGGCCATCGTGATCGGCGTGCTGCTGGGCATGATTTACACCCTGGGCGCGATGGGCATGGACCAGGCGAATTTCGCCTTTGCCTTCTGGATGGTGTTCTACTTCTTCGTGCGGAACTTCTATTACATCTTCTTCGAGATCGGCCGGAAGGCGGCGACGCCGGGCAAGCGGGCGCTTGGCCTGAGGGTGGCGACGCGCGATGGCGGGCGGCTGACGGCGGACGCCGTTCTGGCGCGCAATTTCATGCGCGAGGTGGAGCTGGGCCTGCCGCTGCAATTCGTGGCCATGGGGCTCGGCAGCGACCAGATCAGCGGCTGGATGGCGCTGTTCGGGCTGGCCTGGTCGGGCGTGTTCCTGTTCTTCCCGGTGTTCAACAGGGACAAGATGCGGGTCGGCGACCTGCTGGCCGGGACCTGGGTGATCAAGACGCCCAAGGCGCAGCTGATGAGCGACATCACGTCGGCGATCATGACGCCGGAACAGGGCGCGCGCTTTGCCTTCACGCCGGCGCAGGCGGATGCCTATGGCATTCACGAGCTGCATGTCCTCGAGGATGTGCTGCGGCAGTCCACGCCCGACATCAAACTGCAGGTGGCCGAGCGGATCCGGGGCAAGATCGGCTGGGCACGGACGGCTGGCGAGACCGACCTTGCTTTCCTGGAGGCCTATTATGCGGCCCTGCGCAAGCGGCTCGAACAGCGCATGTTGCTGGGCGAGCGAAAGACCGACAAGTTTGATACGGGGCGGTAGGGTTTAAGGGCCCTCACCTCCCATTGCTGCGCAATGGGCCCCTCCTCTCCCGCGAACGGGAGATGGGTTCAAGTGGCGCAGGACCTAACCCGGTGGGGCGGTGGCCTTGTAGTGGGCGGCGGCGTTGAGAAATTCGGCGTCGGCGCGCAGGTCAGGGTCGAGGCGCTGGCGGTTGAGGCCCGGAACATTGTCGAAATTGAAGGGCACGGGGCGCTTGGCGCCGGCAGCGCGGCGCCGGGCGAGCCAGCGGGCAAGACGTTTGGCGTGGGCGTCGGGGTAATTGATGACATCCTGCAGGGCCATGATGCGGGCCAGAAGCCTTGCACCAGACTGCGGCGCCCGCGGGGGGCGTTGCGGCCTGGGCGGAAGCGGCGGGCCGTCGAGGAAGCGGATGCGGGGGCCTTTGGGGTTCGGTGAAGCGGAATGCAGCCTTCCGGGACGCCGCCCCTGCCTGCGCAGGGGATACGGGAGATGGGTGAGTCGGAGCGTGAACCGCGTGGCCGGAGGGTCCGGCTTTCGCAGGAGGCACGGACACTTCAGGCGCAATCAGGTAGAGGAGACGCCGGGCCATGGCTTCGCCGGGTTTGAGGACCGCCAACACTTTCGCGGCAAGGCCGCGTGGCAGGACGTCGAGGGCTTCACCGAAGAAGGCGAGCGCCATGCCCACAATCGAGCCGAGGCGCAGCCAGCTCTCGGGCGCCACAATCTCCATGTCCTGATCATCGAGCGGAAACATGCAAGCATTGTAGGCATGATTTTGCAGGGGGCGGAGAGAGGCGCGGTTTTCCTACAGTTTGTCCGCCGCCCAGTCGCGGGTGAGGAAGCCGTCGATGACGTCGCAGACCAAGCCGAGTTCGATGAGGGCGGTGGTGAAGCGGGCCGGGTCGACAAGGGGTTTGAAGATGGAGCCGGCCTCGAACTGGTTGGGGGCTTCGAGCGCGATTGTCATGTGGCCGTCCTCGAACACGCCGCGCAGCTTTCCCCCGGAGAAGTGGCGCTCCAGCGCGAGGAGGCGTTCGAGACGGTCGGGCGTCAGCAGGAGCCGGGCTTCGACCTGGTCATTGGAATAGACGGTGAAGGCCTTGTCGAGTTCGGCGGAGATGAGGCGGACCTTGCTGAGGTCTTTCGAGGCCTTCCCGCGCTTCCACCAGCGCGACCGGGCGAGGAGTGTGCGGCCGAGGAAGCGCTGGGGATATTCGACGTGGAAGAGGAGGCCCTGAAAGACGGTGCCGCCATTGTCGCCGCTCGTTTCGAGGCGGCATTCGACCAAAGCGAAGTTGGCACCGGCGCGGGTGCCCTTGATCAGGTCTTCAAAGGCGCGGGAATCGTGGCCCGGCAGGAGGCTGGCGCTTTCGAGGATGTCGTAAGCGGGGGTCGGGCAATCCGGGCCGGTGGCATTGGAGCTGCCGAAACTGGCGCTGCCGAAGGGCGTGGTGATGCGCGTCTGGCCGCCGCGCTTGCGTTTCCTGCCCGTCCTGGCGCCAGGCGTGCCGTATGTCTTCTGGTAGGCGCGGCCGACGGCGACGAAGCTTTTCAGGTCGGTGACGCGGGAGACGTCCGGCGAGAGTGTTTCGTAGGTGAAGTCGAAGCATTGGCAGGCCGCGCCGAGGACGAGTTCCTTCGTGGTGGCCTTCATGTGGTAGACCTTGAGCCAGTCGAGCCCTGAGACGAGGACGACGGAAATGCCCGAACCGAAGAAGAGGACGATGGGCCAGCCGCCGAGCAGGAACGGGAATGGCACCGACAGGACCAGCAGCAGGAGCATGGGCAGCACCGCGGCGATGATCGTCTTGCGCCAGGCCTTTTTGACAGTGGTGCGCCGGTCTGCTTCGCGGGCCTGAAGGGCCGGCGCGAGAGTTTCGCCCCAGATGCGCGGGCCGGAGAAGAATTCGGGCCGTGTGAGCGCAATCGCTTCCAGTGCGGGCACTTTAACGGGCTGGCCCGAAGCGTCATATGCCAGTTTAACCATGCCCTGCCCCTCCAGATGCCTGATTTCATAGCATCCCTGGCCCTTTGGCGAACAAAATATTCACGGCTGGCCCGTTGACGCGCGCCTTAAGCCCTCCTAACTCCGCTGCAGCGTTAGCAGTCGGGCCGGGTGAGTGCTAGCACTCCTCTCCGTTCCAGAGCCAACGCCCCAGATTCAACCCCGAACCTACGTAGAAAAGCGAGAGGCTCAATATGAAACTTCGTCCCCTCCACGACCGCGTTGTCGTGCGCCGCGTCAAGGAAGAAGAGAAATCCAAAGGCGGGATCATCATTCCCGACACCGCCAAGGAAAAACCACAGGAAGGCGTCGTTGTCGCCGTTGGCGCTGGCCTTCTTGATGATAACGGCAAGCGCATCCCGCTCGACGTGAAAGCGAAAGACCGTGTCCTGTTCGGCAAATGGTCCGGTACCGAAGTCACCGTCGAAGGCGAAGAGCTGCTCATCATGAAAGAGAGCGACATCATGGGCGTGCTGGAGTCCAAATAGGCTCCCACCCCTGCCGCGATCTCCTGAAATTCCAAACCATTCAAAGAGGTAACTCACTATGGCTGCCAAAAATGTAGTTTTCGGCTCCGACGCCCGCGAAAAGATGCTCAAAGGCGTCGACACGCTGGCCAACGCCGTGAAAGTCACGCTCGGCCCTAAAGGCCGTAACGTCGTCATCGAAAAATCCTTCGGCGCACCGCGCACCACGAAGGACGGCGTCACCGTCGCCAAAGAAATCGAGCTTGAAGACAAGCTGGAAAACATGGGCGCACAAATGCTGCGCGAAGTCGCTTCCAAGGCCAACGACGTTGCCGGCGACGGCACGACGACTGCCACGGTTCTCGCACAGGCCATCGTTCGCGAAGGCATGAAGCGCGTTGCCGCTGGCATGAACCCAATGGACCTGAAGCGCGGTATCGAGAAAGCCGCTGCGGAAGTCGTTCGCGACCTCGCACATAGCTCCAAGAAAGTGAAAACCAACGAAGAGATCGCCCAGGTCGGCACGATCTCCGCAAACGGTGACACTGAAGTCGGCGCGATGATCGCTGAAGCCATGGCGAAAGTCGGCAATGAAGGCGTCATCACGGTTGAAGAAGCCAAGTCGCTCGAAACCGAACTTGATGTCGTTGAAGGCATGCAGTTCGACCGCGGCTACCTGTCGCCTTACTTCGTGACCAATGCTGACAAGATGAACGTCGAACTCGAAGACGTCCTCATCCTGCTTCACGAGTCGAAGCTTTCCTCGCTCCAGCCAATGCTGCCGATCCTCGAAGCTGTTGTTCAGTCGCAGAAGCCGCTGCTGATCATCGCTGAAGACGTCGACGGCGAAGCGCTTGCCACGCTGGTCGTGAACAAGCTGCGCGGCGGCCTGAAAATCGCTGCCGTCAAAGCACCGGGCTTCGGCGATCGCCGTAAGGCCATGCTGCAGGACATCGCTGTCCTCACAGGCGGCCAGGTCATCTCCGAAGACCTCGGCATCAAGCTTGAGAACGTCGGCATGGAAATGCTCGGCAAAGCCAAGCGCGTGTCGATCACGAAAGACGACACGACCATCGTTGATGGCGCCGGCAAGAAGAAAGACATCGAAGCACGCGTTTCGCAGATCCGCGCGCAAATCGAAGACACGTCTTCCGACTATGACCGTGAGAAACTGCAAGAGCGCCTGGCCAAACTGGCTGGCGGTGTTGCCGTGATCAAGGTTGGCGGTGCGACCGAAGTCGAAGTGAAAGAGAAGAAAGACCGTGTCGACGACGCGCTGAACGCTACGCGCGCAGCTGTTGAAGAAGGCATTGTTCCCGGCGGTGGCGTGGCCCTGCTGCGCGCCTCGAAGAACATCCAGGTCGTTGGCCTGAATGATGACGAGAAAGCCGGCATCGACATCGTCCGCAAGGCACTGGAAGCTCCGCTTCGTCAGATCGTCGAAAACGCAGGCGTCGAAGGTTCGGTCGTGGTCAATGCGATCCTGCTGAACAAGTCGCGCTCCTACGGCTTCAACGCACAGACCGAAGAATATGGCGACCTGGTTGCCATGGGCGTCATCGACCCGGTTAAAGTTGTCCGCTCTGCCCTGCAGAACGCAGCTTCGGTCGCAGCCCTGCTGATCACGACGGAATGCTCGATCTCCGAAGCGCCGAAGAAAGAATCGGCTGGCGGCGGTGGCGGCATGCCTGACATGGGCGGCATGGGCGGTATGGGCTTCTAGTCCAGGCCCCAAGCCTACCGAAACGAACAGACGGCCCTCCGGAAACGGAGGGCCGTTTTGCCATGTGCGACACTAGCGCAATTGCCCGCCTCTTGGCGGCTGGCTAAGTGAGCGGCATGCGCAAGGGCCTGCTCTCTCGTATTGCCATGTTCCGGGCGGTCGCCACGCTGATGCTGGTGGCCCTGCTGGTGCGCGCTGCTGTGCCGACCGGCTGGATGATTGCGCCGGCCGGGACGGGCGGCGGATTCACGATCGAGCTGTGCTCCGGGCGGACCGTTGTGGTCGACCCGGTGAGCCGCAAGGTGACCGGCCTGCATGGCGACGAAGAGCCGGATCAGCCTTCCGACAGCGCCCCTGATGGCGACCATGGCGATCCGGGCCATATGGCGCCGTGTCCGTTTGCGACCGCGTCAATCATGGTGCAGGCGGATGCGGGCCATGCGTTCGATGTGCCTGCGATTCTGCGCCACAATGACCGCACACTGCCGCCGCTGCGGGCACCACCTGCCGCACGCGTCATTACCGCTCCCCTGCCGGCACGCGGGCCGCCTCTCTTCAGCTGACACTGAACCGCTAACCCTGTCAGACCAAGCGCGCGCCCATGGCCGCGCCAGAAGAGAAATACCTTTCAATGAAACATCTCAAATCGGGCTCCCGCGTGAGCCTTTTCGCGCTGGGCGCCGTGCTCGGCTGTGCGCCATTCGCTGCTGCGGATGATGCGACGCTCTATCAGGACACGATCATCGTGACCGACAATGCCAGCACGCTGGAAGCCGAAGCGCTGGTGGCGAAGACGCCGGGCGGCGCGGACGTGGTGCCGCACGAGGACTATGCCGACCGCTTTCTGGTCTCCCTGCGCGATACGCTGGCCTTCTCGCCGGGCGTCTACACGCAGCCGCGCTTCGGGCAGGAAGTGCGGATTTCAATTCGGGGATCGGGCCTCAGCCGCGGATATCACATGCGCGGCCTGACGCTGTTGCAGGACGGCGTGCCGATCAACCTGGCCGACGACAATGGCGACTTCCAGGAGCTGGAGCCGATCTTCTTCGACCATCTGGAAGTGTTCCGGGGATCGAACGCCCTGCGCTATGGATCGGGCACGCTGGGCGGCGCGATCAATGGCGTGACGCCGACGGGCCGGACGGCACCGGGCGTCTATGTGCGGGCCGATGTGGGCAGCAATGACACGGCGCGCCTGCTTGTCTCGGGCGGCATGGCGGGGGGCCGGCTGGACGCCTGGGGGGCTGTGAGCGCGGATACATCCGATGGTGACCGCGACCATGCCAAGCGCGAGTCCGTGCGCTTCAACGGAAATGTGGGCTACGCGGTGACCGACCGGATCACGACGCGCTTCTATGCCAGTGTGAACCAGCTGAACCAGGAATTGCCGGGCGCGCTGACCGAAACGGTGGCGCTGAATGAACCGAAGACCGGCAACTTCACGGGTGATCAGGGCCGCGATATCGAGTCCGTGCGCCTGCAGAACCAGACGACCATTGCGTTCGACAATAGCGAGCTTAAGCTCGGCGTGTTCCTGAACGACAAGTCGCTGCATCACCCTATCTTCCAAGTGATCGAGCAGGACACGCAGGACAGGGGCGCCTTTGCGCGCTGGGACTGGGCGGGCGACCGCTGGGAAGCCACGATTGGCGGCGAGGCCCGCTTCGGCGATGTCGATTACCAGCGCTATATCAACAATGATGGCGCGAGCGCCGCGCTGGCCTTCGATGCGGACCAGAAGGCCTATACGCGCAATGTCTATTCCGAACTGCGCTATCACGCGACCGACAGGCTGACGCTGATCGGTGGCGGCATCTATGCCAATGGCAAGCGCGAGCAGTTCGAGAAGTTCAACCTGTTCTCGGGTGGCGCGACCGGCGTGAAGGGGGAGAAGGAATTCAATGCCTTCTCGCCGAAGCTTGGCGTGCTGTATGCGGCGACGCCGGACATTCAGGTCTATGGCAACCTGAGCAAGTCGGCCGAATTCCCCGGCTATGGTGAGCTGGCGCAGGTGGCGGCGTTCGTGCCGGTGGAGAAGCAGACGGCGTGGACCCTGGAGGCCGGTACGCGCGGCAGGAAGGGCATCGCGGAATGGGACGTGTCTGTCTATCGGTCCGAGATTGATGGCGAGCTGCTTCAGTATACGGTGAATGCGGACATTCCCGCTTCCACGTTCAATGGTGACCAGACGGTGCATCAGGGCGTCGAGGCCGGGCTGTCGCTGCAGCTGAACGACTGGCTACGCCTGCGGCAGGTCTACACCTATTCGGACTTCAGGTTCGATGACGATGTGCAATATGGCGACAACCGGCTGCCGGTTGTGCCGGAACATGTTTACCGCGCCGAGCTGCGCGTGGGCACGGACCGGCTGCATGTGGCGCCGAGTGTGGAATGGGTTCCGGAGGGGCCCTATGCCGACTATAACAACACGAAGCAGGTCGACGGCTACGTGCTGCTGGGCGCGACAGCCAGCTGGAGTGTGAATGACCGCATGGACCTGTTCCTTGATGCAAGGAACCTCGGCGGCGAGAAGGCCATCGGCGATGTCAGCGCGGCGATCACCGCGACCGATGCGTCGGCGATCTACTATCCTGTGGAACGCCGGGCCGTGTTCGGCGGCATCCGGGCGAGGTTCTAGGACCATGGCGAGCGCATTCCGATCAGGGCTGCAGCACCGCGTCTGGCGCTGGCATTTCATGGCCGGCCTGGTGGTCATCCCCTTTGTTGTGATCCTGGCCCTGACGGGGGCGACCTACCTGTTCAAGCCGCAGGTGGAGGCCGCCGTGGAGGCCGGGATCAATGCAAAGGCGTCAGGGGCGGCGGGCGCGATGCTGCCCGCCGACGCGCTGGTCGCGACTGCGCTCGCTGCCCATGAGGGCTATGTTCTCAAACGCTATGTGTTGCCGGACGGCCCGGAGGATTTGACGGCGGAAGTGGAGATCGTTGGCGACGGGCCGGCGCGCTATCTCTGGCTCGATACGCATACGGGCGCCATCCTGCATGACGTGAAATCCGATGGGCGCATCATGACATTTGTGTCGCGCATCCATGGCACGCTGCTGGGGGGCAATCGCGGCTCGCTCGTGGTGGAGACGATGGCATCGTGGACGATCATCCTGATCGTGACGGGCCTGTATCTCTGGTGGCCGCGCGGTGTCGCGTGGTGGCGCGTGTTTGTTCCGGACTTTTCGGTGCGCCTCGGGCGGCGGGACATGTGGAAGAAGCTGCATGGTAGTGCGGGTGCGTGGATCGGCGCGCTGGTGCTGGTAATGCTGCTGTCGGGCCTGCCGTGGACACAGGTATGGGGCGCAGGGTTCACGCGGGCGAAGGCGCTGGCGGGGCTGAAGACGCCCGGGCAGGAATGGTTCGTGACGCTGCAGTCCGGCGGGGCCCATGCGGGGCACGACATGGGCGGTGCAGCCCTCTGGAAGACCGGCAGTGAGGCAGACGAGAATGCCATGATCGCCGGGATGGGCGAGATGGCGCCTGCCGGGATTTCGCTGCAGGACGTGGTGGACAAGGTGGTGCCGCAGGGCCTGTGGGCGCCGGTGAACATTCAGCCGCCGCGCGGCGAGAATGGCGTGTGGACGGTGCGGGCGATGCCGCAGTTCCGCCCGCGCTATGAGACCGTCCATTATGACAAATGGACGGGCGATGAAGTGATGCGCATCCGATTTGCCGACCAGAATGTGGCGGACCGGACCGTGGCCTATGGCGTGGCCTTCCACGAGGGAGCGCTGTTCGGCTGGGCAAACCAGGTGCTGGGCGTGATCGCGGCGCTAGGCGTGGTGATGTTGAGCGTGACCGGCGGCGTTATGTGGTGGAAGCGGCGCCCGAAAGGCCATATCGGCGTGCCGCCCATGCCGGCGGACCGGCGGATCGCAGCAGGCGTCATTATACTGATTGTTGCGCTTGCCCTGTTCCTGCCGATGGCGGGCGTGACACTGCTAGCGGCACTTGGTCTGGACACGGCATGGCGCGCGGCGACTGCGAAACGCTGAGGCCCGATCAGCGGAAGTTTCGTGACGGAACGGACAATAAATTGTGGCGACAGATACTTGTAAGCTAACTGTCACGCCTTCGTCACCAAGAGGTCGTAGCTGACCCGATCAGCAGCACAGATCATCCCCGTCGCAGAGTCGCGGCGGGGACTCCCACGCGCAGGCCAGTGGTCTGCGTGAACGGGAACGTGCGTGCGCGGGTCATACGTCTTAAACGAGGGAATAGTGATGAATACTTACTGGAAAGCCGGCCTTCTGGCCGGGGTCAGCATGGGCCTGATACTGGGCGCCTATGCCGACGACGCCGCACCGACAGAGGACGAGTCGCGGTCACTCGACACGATCATCGTACTCGGTTCGCAGCAGACCTATTCGTCAGCCGAATCGACCGAAGCCATGGCGCTGCAACAGTCGCCCGTGACGAGCCTCCTGGCGCAGATCGACAACCTGCCGGGCGTGCTGGTGACGGAAGGCGACGCGTTCGGCTTTGACGACTGGTCGACTGGCGTTGCCGTTCGCGGCTTCCAGAACAGCCTCGGCGAACAACAGGTCGGCATTACGGTTGACGGCATTCCGAACGGTGGTTCGGGTTATGGTGGCGGCTCGAAAGCCAACCGCTTTATCGACACGCAGAATGCCGGGTCAATCGAAGTGGCGCAGGGCACGGCCGACATTGCCTCGCGCTCGAACGAAGCCCTCGGCGGCACGCTGAACTTCACAACACAAAACCCGCTCGACGAGCGCCGCGTGCGTGTTTCGGCCTCACTGGGCGACTATGATGCCCAGCGTTTCTATGGCCGTTATGACAGTGGCTTCCTGGCCGACAACAAGACCAAGTTCTGGATCTCGCTGTCGACGCAGTCGGCCACAGACCATGTGAACCAGTCGGCTGACAATAACCGCGACCACCTCGCCGCCAAGCTGCAGACCGAGCAGTTCGGCGTGGACTGGACGAGCTATTTTTCCTATGACGACACGCACGAGAACAACTACCAGCGCCTGTTCTCGCCAGCCGATTATGCGGCCGATCCGAACTCGGACCAGCTGACCGCCGACTGGACGGGCATTCCCTATATCGACCAGCTGTATCGCCAGGCCTGGGGCACGCTGCGCACGAACAGCCTGTTCTACCTGAAGGGCGAAAAGGAACTGTTCGACGGCTTCAACCTGGAAGTTGGCGTCTACCGTCATGACAATGATGGCCGCGGCGACTGGGTGCCGCCTTACCTCGTCAATGTCGGCCAGTTTGGTGCTTCGACCAATCCGCTGGTCTATTATGTCGATGCGAGCGGCACGCCGCTGAACCCGACGCCAGGTTGCGTTTCGTCAATCACGTTCCCTTATGGCGGCGCGGGCCCGGAATATGACCCGGCCTGCTACGCGGACGGCGCTGTGCCGGTGCAGTCCTACCGCCACACGCATTACCAGAAAGAGCGGACCGGCGTTTACGGCGACTTCGAATGGCTGACGCCGATCAGCGACATGTTTGCCAACACGGTGCGCGGCGGCCTCTGGTATGAAGACGCGACACGGTACGAATATCGCGACTGGCACAAGCTGATCGATGCCCGTATCGGCGACAGCTATGACAGCACGCCTTACTGGACACAGTATAACCGCGAATTCCCGCAAACCACGTTCAAGTGGTATGTCGAGGACGTGGTGGAAGTTTCTGACTTCACCTTCCGTGTCGGCATGAAACAATTCTCCAACGAGCTGGAACGCGTCGACAATTTCACGCCGAATGATCCGACCCTAAACTTCAAGGTATCGAGCGATTCCGACGTGCTGTTCTCGGGCGGCGCAGCATGGACCCCGTCGGCGATGCCAGGCGTGGAACTGTTTGCGGGCTATGCCGAGAACTTCAAGGCCATTCCGGACGGCGTTCTGGAAGTGCTGGGGGGTACCGGCGTGCCGGACCCGGAAACATCGAAGAACATGGAAGCCGGTGTGCGCTATGTCGGCGACCGCCTGCGCGGTTCGGTGACCTATTTCGAATCCAAGTTTGAAAACCGTCTCTTCCCTGCCCCGACCGAGTCGGTTGGCGGCATCGACTACCTGGAATCGTCGAATGGCGGCTTCATCAATGGTGGCGGTATCGACTCGAGCGGCGTGGAAGTGGCTGGCGAGTTCAGGGCCACGGACGCCCTGTCGCTGTTTGCATCGTACACTTACAATGACGCCACGATCCTCGGCACGGGTGACACGGCCCTCGACGCGGCTGCGGGCATCTTTGTCGGCAACAAGGTGCCGAACATTCCGGAGAACATGTTCGTGCTCAGCGCCGACTATACGCAGGGCAACTTCAATGCAGGCCTGTCGACCAAATGGGTCGATGACCGGTTCGTGAACCTGTCGAACACCTGGGTGGCCGACAGCCATTACGAGGCGGACCTCTATGCGGGCGTCTCCGGTTCCGCGATCTCGGACGACCTGTCGAATGTCGACTTCAGACTGACCGTCAACAACCTGTTCGACCAGGACTACCTCGCCGGCATCTCGGGCAATGGCGCCTGGATCTCGGCCCCGCGGACCGTGGTGTTCACGGTCACGGCGGACTTCTAGTCACGTACGTAGAGTGAGAAGGCGGGCTCGCGAGGGCCCGCCTTTTTCCGTTTCACAATCAGACTGTATGGCCGCAGTGTGCGGCAAAGCCTTGGGAGGCCGATATGCCGAAACTGGACCGCCGACAGACCCTGGCCCTGATGGCCGCCAGCACGCTGGGCGCGTGCGCGACGCCGCAGGAACAGGCGCCGGACATCGCCTCGCCGCCCTCCCCCCTGTTCGCGCATGGCGTGGCAAGTGGCGACCCGCGGGCGACCAGCGTGGTGCTGTGGACCCGCGTGACGACGGATGCAGCGGATATGGCTGGCACGTGCCAGATCGCGCGGGACAATGGCTTCAACGACATCGTCGCCGAGCGGTCTGTGACGGCCTTTGCCGATGCGGACCATACGGTGAAGTTTATTCCGGACGGCCTGACACCCGGCGCGACCTATTATTACCGTTTCATTTTTGATGGAGCCGTGTCGCCGGTGGGCCGGACGAAGACGCTGCCCGTTGGCAAGCTTGATAAACTGGGCATCGCGCTGATCTCGTGCTCGAACTACCCGTTCGGCTATTTCAACGCCTATGACGCGATCGCGAAAGACCCGGACGTGGATGTGGTGCTGCACACGGGCGACTATATCTATGAATATGGCGCCGATGGCTGGGGCAGTGAGACCGGCACGAGCATCGGGCGGCTGCATGCGCCAGCCAATGAGATTCTGTCGCTGAGCGATTATCGCCAGCGCCATGCGCAGTACAAGACGGATGCCGGAAGCCGGGCGATGCATGCCGCCCACCCCTTCATTGCCAGCTGGGACGATCATGAGAGTGCCAATAATCCGTGGATCGGCGGCGCGGCGAACCACCAGCCCGAGACCGAAGGCGACTGGCCGACGCGGCGGACGGGGGCCATCCGCGCCTATTATGAATGGATGCCGATCCGCGAACCGGAGCCGGGCTTCACGCGTTCGGAATTCTGGCGGACTTACGTGTTCGGCGACCTGGCGACGCTTGTGACGCTGGAAACACGCCACACGGCGCGGGGCGAACAGGTGGACTATGGCAAATATTACGGCACGATCACCTCAGCGCAAACGCGCGATGCGTTCATGCGGGACGTGATGAATGATCCAAGCCGGAAGATGATCTCGCCGCATATGGAAGCGGCGCTGGCCAAGGGGCTTTCGCAGTCTGTGGCAGCTGGCCAGCCCTGGCGGTTGATCGGCAATCCGAGCCCGATTGCGCGGATGCTGGTGCCGGATCTGGTGGCTATGGGCGTAGACGCCGCGAAGGCACCGAAAGGTGAGGCGCCGGGCGACGGGCCGAACATGCTCTGGAAGGCCGAATGGAACCTGCCCTTCTATACCGATACATGGGACGGCTATCCGGCGGCGCGCGAGGCCTTCTATGCACTGAGCCGCGAGGCGGGCGCAGGTGACCTGCTATTCCTGACCGGTGACAGCCACAGCTTCTGGGCCAATGAGCTGTTTGACGATGAGGGCCGGCCGGCCGGGCTGGAACTCGGCACGGCGGGCGTGACCTCACCGGGTGATTTCGACGATACAGGCTGGGACGCCGACAGCGCAGTGAAACTGGACCATGTGTTTGCGCAGGCGCTGGACGAAGTGCGCTGGACCGACAACATGCACCAGGGCTATGTGCGCGTCGTGCTGACGCCGGACAAGGCGGACGTGGCCTTTGTGGCCATGGACACGGTGCTGCTGCCCGATTACCGCACGGACGTTATCCGTACGGAAACGATCATCAGGGACGGAAAGACACTGAAGTTCACCGACGCCTGACGATCGCCCGGGTTCGGCCTAAAGCAGGTCGCCGCCGGCGGCTGCGGCGGTCGTGCCGTCCTTCTTGTAGGCGCGGATGACGTTCTTGCCGGTGATCCATTTGTGCACTTCGTCCGGGCCGTCGACGAGACGCTGCGAACGGATGTGGGTGTACCAGGCGGCGAGCGGCGTATCGAGGCTGTAACCGAGGGCGCCGTGGAGCTGGATGGCCGTGTCGACGACCTTGTGCACCATGTTGGCAAGGAAGACCTTGGCGATGCCGTTCTCCTGGCGCAGGTCCATGCCATTCTCGGCCTTGTAGGCGATATGCATGAGCATGAGGCGGGCGATGTAGAGTTCGCTGGCGCATTCGGCGAGCATGAACTGGACGCCCTGACGGTCTTCGAGGCCCTTGCCGAAGGTTGAGCGCTTGGTGACATGCTCTGTTGCAAGGTCGAGCGCGCGTTGGGCCATGGCGACATTGTGCATGCCGTGGCGCAGGCGACCATAGGCGAGACGGTGCTGCCCCATGGAGAAGCCGCCGCCCTCGCCGCCGAGCAGGTTTTCTTCCGGCACGATGAGGTTTTCGATTTTCACCTCGGCATGACCGCCGCCCATCTCTTCATAATGTGCGCCGTGCACGGCCATTGTGGGAATGTCGCGGAGGATCTTGTAGCCAGGGTTTGGCAGCTCCACGATGAAGGTGGAGTATTGCTGGTGGCGCGGGGCGTCGGGATTGGTCTTGGCCATGACGACGGCGATATCGGCAGCGCTGGCGGCGCTGGAGAACCATTTCTCGCCGTTGAGGACATAGTTGCCCTTGCCGTCTTTCACGGCCGTGGTCTGCATGCCGGTGGCATCGGCGCCTGCGGCCTTCTCGGTCATCGAATAGCAGATGCGCTTCTCGCCATTGAAGAGCGGCTTCAGATATTTCTCTTTCTGGAAATCGGTGCCGTGGGCGAGCAGCGTCAGCATTGTCGCGTCATCGGGGCCTTGCGAGTTCATCGAAAGGGCGCCGAGGTGGCTCTGGCCGAGTTCCATCTGGACCAAGGCGTTGGCAAGGGGGCCGAGTCCCATGCCGCCATGCTCCGTCGGGATGAAGGGCAGCCAGAGGCCCTGCGCGCGGGCCTTCTTGCGCAGTTCGGCGAGGACCGTCTTGTACGGCTTGCCGGCGGACATTTCCTTTTCGGCGGGGATGCATTCATCCTGCACCCATTGGCGCACGCGCTCGCGGACTTCCTTTGCGTCGTCCGGAATGGTGAAATCGATGGCCATTGTCATTTACTCCCTGTTTTTCTGACGCAGAGGCTAAGGCGGATGTGAGCGCTTGCCTATGGGTGCCGCATGGTCAGGCACTGGACGCTGATTACCGACTGCCGCTAGGGTTTTATGGGTGAACTGGTGGGAGCTGACCTGATGCAAAATATCCGTCTTCGCTGGTTGATGGCCGCCTGCTCTGCCTTCGCCCTGGGCGCTTGCGTCGCGGCGCCGGAAGCAGCGGTTGCGCCTGAAGCGCCCGAACCCGCTGCGGCGCCTGCGATGGCGACGGAGCTGCTGCCCGCTGCGAAGGTGCGGATGGAGCATTTGCAGGTGGCGATGCGCGACGGGGCACGGCTGGATACGGATGTGTACCTGCCAGAGGCGGAGGGCAAATTCCCGACCGTTCTGATCCGCACGCCTTATGAACGTGAGCTGAGCCTGAAGGGCAACCAGTATGATGCCTTTCTCGATGCCGGATATGCCGTGGTGCAACAGCATGAGCGCGGGCGCTTCCTGTCGGAAGGCGAGATGCACATGCTGGGCAATGCCGATGAGGATGGCTGGGACACGCTGAGCTGGATTGCAGCACAGGACTGGTCTGACGGAAGCGTGGCGACGTCCGGCTGTTCCTCATCGGCGGAAAACCAGCTGAAGCTGTCGACACTCGGCCACCCGGCGCTGAAAGCCATGATTGCTTATTCCTCGGGTGTGGGGATTGCAGAGGCTGGCCCCTTCCGCGAGCAGGGCAATTTCTGGCGCGGTGGCGTGTGGCAGATGGGCTGGGCCAACTATTTCTTCGGGGAAATGCAGGTGAACCAGCCGCAATTGCCCGCCGGGCTGTCGGATGAGGAACGCCAGCGGCTGATGCGGGATTTCTCGATAAAGCAGGACTCCGCCATCACGCAGGAAGATTACCTCAAGGCACGGATGCACTTGCCGGTGATCGAGCTGGGCGAAGTGTTGGGCGCGCCGCAGACGGAGCTGGAAGACTATCTGAGGCGTGGGCCGTCTGACCCGGCCTGGGACGATGACCGGATCACCAATGGCGAGACGCCGAAAGTGCCGGGGCTCTATGCCGAGGCGCTCTACGATATTTCGGCCCGGTCGGGCACGGCGCGCTTCGAGCAGACGCGTGCGGCGAGCGCGCCCGGCACGCAGGCGCTGATGCTGATCAATGGGCAGCATTGTTCCTACCGGCGGCAGAACGAAGACGGCACGATTGGCGAGCGGCCGATTGGTGACATGCGGTTTGATTATGACGCACGTGAGCTGTCCTTCCTGAACCATTGGATGAAGGGCGACGCCGAGGCGCCCCTGCCCGCGCAGCCTGTGACGGTTTACATGGCGGGCGTGAACCGCTGGGTGTCATTCGATGCGGTGCCCAAGGCCGGGACGAGCGAGACAAAGACCTTCTATCTTTCGGGCGGCGGCGCGGCGAATACGCTGGAAGGCGATGGTGCGCTGCTGACGGATGCGCCGGACGCCGCAGCGACGGATACGTTTGAAT
The DNA here is from genome assembly GCF_000682695.1 of Hyphomonas chukchiensis. GTDB lineage: Bacteria > Pseudomonadota > Alphaproteobacteria > Caulobacterales > Hyphomonadaceae > Hyphomonas > Hyphomonas chukchiensis. The sequence continues at coordinate 123,002 of NZ_AWFG01000052.1, forward strand.
ATGATCCGGCTGATCCGGTGATCTCCCATGGCGGCGAGATTTCCGGCATGGGACCGGACCAGGAAGACGGGGCCTATGACCAGCGCGAAATCGAGGCCCGCGAGGATGTACTGGTCTATACGAGCGACGTGCTGGAAGAAGACCTGCCGGTGTTCGGCTCTATCAATACGGAGCTGTTTGTCTCATCCGATGCGCCGGACACGGATTTTACGGTGAAGCTGGTGGATGTCGCGCCCGACGGAACGGCCTGGAATATTGCCGACACGATATTGCGGATGCGCTATCGCGACGGCATGGACCATGCGGTGTTCATGACGGAGGGCGAGACCTATGCGATCACGCCGCCCCCGATGCTGGCCGGGAACGTGTTCCTCAAGGGACACCGCGTGCGGATTGAAGTCTCGTCGAGCAATTTCCCATCCTACGCGCGCAGCCTGAACACCGCGGGCGACCAGTACACCACGACCGAAACGGCTGTGGCGACGAATGCGGTTCATCACGGACCCATGGCGCTGTCTCGGATCGAATTGCCCGTGGTGGCGCTGCCGGAATGAGCTGACGCTACGGCCTGTCGCTGCGGCAGGCGTTTTCAGGACGTGGGAGTGGGTCTACTAATTCGGTAAAACATGAACCGGAGGAAGACCCCATGCAGATCAGTAAAACCACACCGCTCGTTGTCACCGGCGGCGCATCCGGCCTTGGCCGGGCCACGGCCGAAGCCTTTGCCGAGGCTGGCGCGCCTGTCGCCATTTTCGACATCAATGAGGAAAAGGGCGAAGCCGTCGCCAAGGAGATTGGCGGCCTGTTCTGCAAGGTGAACATCCTCGATGAGCAGTCCGTGCTGGACGGGTTCGAGAAAGCCCGCGCGGCGCATGGGCAGGAGCGCGTGACCGTGCATTGCGCGATGACGGCCAAGGGCGGCAAGACGCTGCGCTTCGACAAGGAAACGCATGCCTTCAAGCGCCTGCCGACGGAAGACTACGCATTCGGCGCGCAAGGCATCCTGATCTCTTCCTATCGCGTTGCTTCCATCTCTGCGCTTGGCATGGCGAATGCCGAGCCGATCACCGAGGATGGCGAGCGCGGCTGTATCACGCTGACGGCCTCCGTGGCAGCGATGGACGCGCAGATTGGCCAGGTGGTCTATGGCTCGTGCAAGGCGGGCGTGAACGGGCTGGTGCTGCCACTGGCGCGTGACCTGATGGACCTTGGCATTCGCGTGAACTCGATCATGCCGGGCATTTTTGCGACACCGCTGATGCTGGGCGCGCCGCAGAACGTGCTGGACAGCCTCGCGGCCTCGGTGCCCTTCCCCAAGCGCCTCGGCAATCCGAAGGAGTTCGGCTCGCTAGCGATGGAGTTTGCGCGCAACGGCTATTTCAACGGCCAAACGATCCGCCTCGACGGCGCGATCCGGATGGCGCCGCGCTGATCGCACGGACGCTGCGTCCATCGACTTTTCAGGCTTTGCTGCCCCAGCGGCAAGGTCGTAGAGTCGCGCGAAATAATAACATTCAGGGAGAGAAACACCGTGACCAAGGCTTTTGACTGGAATTTCGGGGATATGCTGGATGCGCTGGGCGAGGTGCTCGGTGACGATGCCCCTGCCCTGATCCATGGTGACCGGGTGGTGACCTGGCCGGAGATGACGGCGCGCTCCAACCGGCTGGCGCGGAACCTGCGCGAGATGGGCGCGAAGACGGGCGACAAGGCCGGCTTCTACCTGCGCAACCAGCCGGAATATATCGAGGCGCTGGCCGCGTGCTTCAAGGCGCGGCTGACGCATGTGAACGTCAATTACCGCTATCTCGACGACGAGCTGGTCTACATTTTCGACAATTCCGATTCGACGGTCGTGTTCTACGATGTGGAGTTCATCGAGCAGGTGGAACGCGTGCGCGGGCGCCTGCCCGGCGTGATCGCCTGGGTGCAAATTGGCGGCGACAGCGTGCCGGACTTTGCGGTGGCCTATGAAGACCTTGCCAGTAAGGGCGATGCCTCACCGTTGGGCATTGAACGGTCCGGCGACGACCTCTTGTTCCTCTACACGGGCGGGACGACCGGCATGCCGAAGGGCGTGATGTGGTCGCACGGCATATGGCGGCAGGCGGGCATGGAGGGCGTCGCCAAGGCAGGCGGCGTTGTGCCGAAGGACCTTGAAGAGCATGTCGCCAATGCACTGGAGCTTGGCCGGCACGCGCGGATCATTCCGGCCTGCCCGCTGATGCACGGCACGGGCCTGTTCACGGCCATGGGCGTGATGCTGAATGGCGGCACCGTGGTGACACTGACCGAGAACAAGAATTTCAGCCCGCAGAACCTGTGGGAGACGGTCGACAGGAATGGCGTGACCAATATGGCCATCGTGGGCGATGCGTTCGGCAAGCCGATGCTGAAGGAACTGGAAGAGAACCCGGGCAAGTATGACCTCTCGACGGTGGTGGCGGTCGTGTCATCCGGCGTGATGTGGTCGGTCGAGATCAAGCGCGGGCTGCTGAAGCATATGCCTCAGGCGGCGATGATGGACAGTTTCGGCGCGTCTGAGGCTGTGGGCTTTGGCTCCTCCGCGATGACGGCGGACGGCGAGGTGAAGACGTCCAAGTTCGAACTCGGCCCGAACTGCAGGGTGTTCAGCGAAGACCATCGCGAGATCCAGCCGGGCAGCGGCGAAGCGGGCTTTGTGGCGCGCGGCGGCGCGGTGCCGCTCGGTTATTACAAGGACCCGGAGAAGACCGCGAAGACCTTCCCGACGATCAATGGCATGCGCTATTCCATTCCGGGCGACTGGTGCACGGTGGAAGCCGATGGCTCGATGACTTTGCTGGGGCGCGGATCGAACTGTATCAACACCGCTGGCGAGAAGGTCTATCCCGAGGAAGTTGAAGAGGCGCTGAAGCTGCACGATGCGGTGATCGATGCGCTGGTCGTCGGCCTGCCGGACGACAAGTGGGGACAGGCCGTGACGGCGGTTGTGTCGACGGACGGCGAGGTGAGCGAGGATGAGCTGCGCGCGTTTGTGGCGACCAAGATTGCCCGCTTCAAGGCGCCCAAGCGCATCTTCTTCAAGCCGGACCTTGGCCGCGCCGTGAATGGCAAAGCCGACTACAAGACGATCAAGGCGTTTGCGGTGGAACAGGCCGAGAAGGCTTGAGGCCGACGGCGCGCTTGTTGTGGCGTAAGCGAATGCGCTAGAGGCAGGCATGACCGATACACCGAAACCGAATGGGCCGCTGCATGGCCTGCGCGTCGTGGAGATGGGCCAGCTGATTGCGGGCCCGTTCTGCGGCCAGTTGCTGGGCGACATGGGCGCGGAAGTCGTCAAGATCGAGCCGCCCGGCAAGGGCGACCCGATGCGCGAATGGGGCCAGGGCGACAAGCCGGCCTGGTGGCGCGTGATCGGGCGCAACAAGTTTTCGGTGGCGGTGGACCTGCGCACCAAAGACGGCCAGCAGCTGGCGCGCGACCTGATCGGCGAGGCCGATGTGCTGGTCGAGAATTTCCGGCCGGGCGCGCTGGAAAAATGGGGACTTGATCCGGTCAAGCTGCGCGAGGCCAATCCGGGGCTGATCGTGGCGCGCATGTCGGGCTATGGGCAGACGGGGCCCTATGCAGACAGGCCGGGTTTCGGCCTGATTGGCGAGGGCTTTGGCGGCCTGCGCGGGATTACCGGCGAGCCGGACCGGATGCCGTCACGCGTGGGCATTTCCATCGGGGATACGCTGGCGGCCTCCTATGGCGCCATGGGCATTCTCGCGGCGCTGCATCACCGCAACCAGAGTGGCGAAGGACAGATCATCGACGTGGCGCTGTATGAGAGCGTTCTGCAGGTGATGGAAAGCTATGTGGCGGATTATTCGACGAGCGGCTTCATGCGGACGCGGACCGGCGCGATATTGCCGAAGATTGCACCCTCGAATGTCTATCCGTGCAAGGATGGAGAATTCCTGATTGGCGGCAACCAGAATCCGATCTTCAAGCGCCTGTGCGATGCGATGGGGCGACCGGATCTTGCGTCTGACCCGCGCTATGCGACGCATCTGGCGCGCGGCGAACACCAGGCGGAGCTGGACGGAATCATCAGCGACTGGACTCGCACGCTGACCGTGGCGGAGCTGGAATCGCTGCTGCTGGAACACGCGGTGCCGTCGGGCAAGATCTATACGGCCGCAGACATGGTGAGCGATCCGCATTACGCGGCGCGTGAGGCCATTGTGACAGTTGATGACCCGGAACTGGGCCCGGTGAAGATGCAGAACACGTTCCCGAAATTCTCGGCGACGCCCGGCTCCATCCGCAAGCAGGCGCCGCACCGTGTGGGCGAGGATACGGCGGCGATCCTTGAGCGCTGGCTGGGCCGCCCCGCCTAAAGCACGCGACCCTTTGCTGCCGTCTGAGCATACTCGACTAGATCAGCAGGACACTTTCCCGCGGCAATGTATTGTTCGACGATCTGAGCCGCGCGGGGATAGCTGCGTGCAGAATGCCCAAGACCGTGAAGCCCACTTTCGATCACTGCCATGTTCGGGATCGTCAGGCAGGATTCCATTACATCGATACAGGCTTCAGCAATTGGCCGGGACGGCGAAAATGGTAAAGGGCAGGTTTCCCAAAACATGTAGCACTTGTTGTTGATGTCTTTCTGCACGCCAGCCCCGCCGTCGTATTCCCACTCTGCATGCAGTTTGAACGTGTCGGCAAAGATGTTTCGGATCCCCCTTACGACTGCAACACGCCTTTCGATAGCCAGCCGTTCGTCAGAAAAAAGAGAGACATGGGGTGACAGGATGGAGTCCAACAGGAACGACGTTCCCATGGCTATTTGCCAAGGTGAATAGGGAGCGAGGTATGTCGCGAAGTGAACAAATACCGCTTCCAGAATATCGAAGGATTCTGGCTCAACCGGCACTCCGGCCGCAATCCGATCTGCTGCATCTTCCCAGTGCCAGTCTACACCCTCAGGATGATCGAAAATGAGGGCGATCTTCTCGGTGAGCGCGGGGTCTCGCTCCACCTTCTTTTCAGCCTTGTTTTGCCATTTGTTGGGCAGGACGATTCTCCCGGAATAACCGCATTATATTGCGAGAACGCGATCCGAGTACGAGTCCAAAAGAGGCCTAGGCCGGAACGGGCACCGGCGGGCCGGGGAATTTGGCGGCATTGGCGATGACATCGTCAGGCGTCTTCAGCATCGCCTGGTACATTTCCGGCGGGTAGACCATGTGCGGCTTGGCGGGGTCGTAGGGCGGCTGCGGCTCGTTGCCCTTCCCTGCATAAGGCGCTGGCGCCTTGTAGCTTTCCGCTTCTGCGGCCGAGATGCCGGCCTTTTCGAGCACGGTCGGATCGATCCATTGTTTCGGGTCGACAGGCGTTGCGGGCGCGGCGACTTCGAGCGTCATCTGGTCGGGGCCGGCGAAATAGATCGACTTGCAGAAGCCGTGATCGAGCGGGCCGATGACGTTGATGCCGTGGCTGCGCAGACGGTCGCGCATGCCGAGGAGGCCTTCTTCATCATCAGCGCGGAAAGCCAGATGCTGCATCGTGCCAGCGGCGCTGGGCAATGCGCCATTGCCGGAATGGGTGACGCCGAGCGTGACCGGAATCTTGTCGACATCCGGCAGTTGGACGATCGAGAAGAAGCTGTGATCGTTCATGCGCAGGAACGCATGCAGCCCGCCCGGCACGCCGTGCATGTCAAACAGGGCGACCAGCGGGAAGTTCATGACCTCCGAAAAGAAGGCGATATGTTTCTTGATGTCGGACGACATGATGGCGATGTGGTGTATGCCGCTTGGCTGCGGCCGGGACTGTTCAGTCATTCCTCGGGCCTTTCCTGCTTTCCCCTTGAGAGTGTTTGCGCAAGTATGCGCCTCATAAAAAACAAGGGCAAGGAAACACGCAAATGGCTATCGCAAGGGAACCCTACGGGTTTGTGCACGCGGATTCGGGGCGGCTGAAGGAGACGTATGGCGGACCGGCGGGGCAGGTTTTCGTGGAGTGCATGCGCATCCGGCCGGACGATGTGGAATCGAAAACGGTCATCCTGTTCAGCCATCCGATTGGCGGCGGGAGCTTCCTGCCGCTGGTGACGGCGCTCGCCCGTGAAGGCCATCATGTCATCTATTGCAATCCGCGCTATCGCGGCAATGACACGGCGCTGATCATGGAAAAATGCGTGCTGGACCTCGGAGCGTGCATTGCCGACGCGAAGAAGCGGTTCGGCTATGAGAAGGTTGTTTTGGGCGGATGGTCCGGCGGCGGATCGCTGTCGCTGTTCTATCAGGACCAGGCCGAGAACCCGACGATCACGGAAACGCCGGCGGGCGACCCAGTGGACATTGCCGGCGCGGGCCTGATCGCGGCCGATGCGATCCTTCTGCTGGCGGCCCATATAAGCCGGTCGCACACGATGACGGAATGGATCGACCCGTCGATCCTTGACGAGGACAAGCCGTTCGAACGCGACAGGGAGCTGAACATCTATGCGGCGGACTGCCCGAACCAGCCGCCCTATTCCCATGAATTCGTGACGCGGTTCCGCGCAGCGCAGGTCGCGCGCAACCGGCGCATTACAGACCGCGTGCTGACGCAACTGGCAGCCATCAAGGCGAGCGATGACCCGGATGCCGAGCGGTGCTTTGTGGTGCAGGGCACGATGAGCGATGTGCGCTGGCTGGACCCCACGCAGGACCCGTCAGACCGCAAACCGGGCACATGTTACCTCGGCGATCCGCGCATTGCCAATGACGGGCCGGTCGGGCTCGGGCGGTTCACGACGCTGCGTTCCTGGCTGTCGCAGTGGAGCTATGACAAGAGCCGGGCGGACGGTACCGGGAATGCCTCGCGCGTTTCCTGCCCTGTGCTGGTCATCAGCAACTCGGCTGACCTGGCGTGCACGCCGAGCCATGCGCAGCGCCTGTTCGAGGCTGTCGGCTCAGAGGACAAGCAGATGGTGACGATCAAGGACGCTGATCACTATTATATTGAGCGACCGGACCTGTTGCCGAAGGCCGTCAAGGAAGTGACCGACTGGATGGCGGCACGCTTCAGCCAATGAAGAGCATGGCCCTCAGGGCATAGGCGACAGCCGCTACGACCAGCATGGATACCAGCGCGATACCAACGAACCAGCCGAGGCGCTTGACGAGTGGGCCTTCCGGCTGATCTTCCGGCAGCGGCTCGGTCGGGCGGAAGACGGGATCAGCCATGGTAGCCATCGCCGGGCTTCACCTTGCCCCAGAAGAGTGAATACACATAAGCCGTGTACAGCAGGATGATCGGCAGCATGATGGCCGCACCGACCAGCATGAATGCAAGAGCGTTGTCGCGCGCGGCGGCCTCGTGCAGCGTGAACTCGAACGGTACGATGTAAGGATAAATGCTGACGCCGAGGCCGATATAGCCGCTGAGGAAGATTCCGATGGCGAGCAGATAGGGGCGCCAGTCCGGCGCGGCGCCCTGCCCCGGCTTCATCGACAAGTCTCGCCACAGCCAGGCGCAAAGCGCCATGCCGGCGACCGGTGCGGGAGCAAGCGGCAGGAGGCGGGAAAAGTCGATACTGGTCATGGTGAAGCCCCAGCGATCACCAACCGCCGGATCAATGGCAAGCGTGGCGAGGCTGACGGCGAGGAAGGCGATGGCTACGCCGATAAGGGACATGCGCGCCCAGTTGCGGGCACGCTTGTAGAGCTCGCCTTCCGTCTTGAGGACCAGCCAGCAAGAGCCGAGCAGCAGGTAACCAATCACGACGGAGACACCGACAAGGATGGAGAATGGCGTGAGCCAGTCGAACGCGCCGCCGGCAAAGGCACCGCCCTCGACATTGATACCCTGGATCATGCCGCCGAGCATGAGCCCTTGCGCGAAGGCAGCGATGGCAGAACCGCCAAAGAAGGCACCGTTCCAGAATAGGCGCGTGGGCACCCGGACGGCCTTGTGGCGGAATTCAAAAGCAACGCCCCGGAAGATGAGCGCGGCCAGCATGATAAGGACCGGCAGATAGAAGGCGGGCATGATGATGGAATAGGCTTTTGGAAAGGCGGCGAAGAGGCCGCCCCCGCCAATGATGAGCCATGTCTCGTTGCCGTCCCAGACAGGTTCGATCGTGGCGGTCATCATGTTGCGCTCCTCATCGGAGCTGGCGTGGAAGGTGAGCATGCCGACGCCAAGATCGAAGCCATCGAGCATGACATACATGAAGACGCCGATAGCGAGGATGAAACCCCAGATCATTGGAAGGTCGAGTGTCATGGGCCTCTCCTATTCCGCTGCCACAATATCGTCGCCGGACTCGGCAGGATCCTCCACGGAGCCAAGCGGCGAACCGGGCGCGCGGCGGCCTTCCTTCGGACCCGTCGGATCATCATCGAAGCCACGGGTGGCGATACGCGCCATGTAGACCGTGCCTGCGGTGAAGATGATCGCGTAGGTGACCATGAAGACGAGGAGCGATGTGGCGACCTGGGCCGTCGAGACGGGCGAGATACTGTCGACCGTTCGCAGGTGGCCATAGACCGTGTAGGGCTGGCGGCCGACTTCGGCGACGATCCAGCCGGTAATGACGGCGATAAATCCAAGCGCGCCACCGGGAACAGCGACCCAGTGGAAGAGCCCCTTCTCGTCCAGTCGGCCGCGCCACCAGAGGAAGCAGCCCCAGAGGCCTATGCCGAGCATGACGAGGCCTGCGCCGACCATGATGCGGAAACCGTAGAAGACGGGCCAGATGGGCGGCGTGTCTTCCGCTGCAAACTGGTCGAGGCCTTTCAGGTCTTCACCTTCGGGCTTGCCGGCGAACAGATAGGGGCTGGTGCCCGGGATGGTAATGCCGGCATGGCCGCAGGCATTGTCGGCGGGCCAGGCGAGCAGCATCGTGCCCTGGATGGGCGCTGTTTCGCACCAGCCTTCGGCAGCGGCGATCTTTGCGGGCTGATGCTCGTGCGCGACAAGGCCCGACTCGTGGCCGAGCATGATCTGCAGGGGCAGAAGAATGGCGAGCGTGCCCGAGGCCATGCGCATCTGCCAGCGCGTCGGCTTGGTGACGCGTCCACGGATCACCTGCCAGGCACCGGCCGCAAGAACGACTGCAGCCGTGGTGATATAGGCGGCGACCAGCATGTGCGCGAGGCGCGACGGGAAGCTGGGCGTGAAGATGACCTTGATCCAGTCGGTGGCGTAGAAGTTGCCCGTGACCGGATCGACCGCGAACCCCTGCGGCGTCTGCATCCAGCTATTGGCCGAGATGATCCAGAAGGCGGAAATCGTGGTACCGATGGCGACAGCGCAGGTGGCGACGAAGTGGAGTTTGCGGCCGACCTTGTTCCAGCCGAACAGCATGACGCCCAGGAAGGTCGCCTCAAGGAAGAAGGCCGTCAGCACTTCATAGCCAAGGAGCGGACCGATAACGCTGCCGGCGATTTCGGAGAAGACGCTCCAGTTGGTGCCGAACTGGTAGCTCATGACGACGCCGGACACGACGCCCATGGCGAAGGCCAGCGCGAAAATCTTCACCCAGTGCAGGTAGAGCCGCTTGAATGCTTCATGGCCCGTCTTCAGCCACAGACCCTCGCAAACGGCGAGAAACGCCGCGAGGCCAATGGTGAAAGCCGGAAACATGATGTGGAAGGCAATGACGAACGCAAACTGGATGCGTGACAGGAGAAGGGCGTCAAATTCCATCGGCCAGGTATCCCTACGGCAACTTCACTTAGCGCCGGGATAACATAGTTTGCGGTCTTGCGCGCGTTTAGCGTTGTCGCGCGCCATCCTGCCTCATGTGGTGCGCCGCCGCAGGGACCGGAACACCGCATCGGCGCGGGCCGCGATATGTCCATCTTCCTTGAGAAGGCGGGCCGTGACGTGGACAATATCGCCGTCCACGGCGGTCACTTCGGGATGCGCTTCGAGCCATGTACCCTCGGGCACAATATCCATGAATTCGAGCGTGAGTTTCAGGGTAACGGACATGCGGCCTGTGACCGTCCAAACGGCCCATGCCAGCGCACTGTCAGAGAAAGCGCAGGTCATGCCGCCATGCATGAAGCCCATGCCGTTGCAGTGGCGGTCGAGGACCCACATGCCTGTGCGCATGTCGCCCTCTGCGCTGGCCCGATAAGTGGGGCCATTGTGCAGGGTGAACTTGCCGCGTGAGGGATTTGGCGCAAAGCCCGATGGCGGCGGCTTCATGAGGCCGCGCAGATCATTGCGCGAGATTGCCGAACAGCGCGTGCTCGACCACATCGCCCGGCTCGATACCAAGCGCTTCGGAGCGGCCACCGTTCAGCTCCAGCACGGCCTTGACCGGAACGCCGGGGCCGATGGAGCGCAGCGAGCCAGGAACGGCATTGCGGGCAATGGCGATGATCTTGCCGTCAGTGTCGAGGAACAGCATGTCGAGCGGGATGAGGGTGTTCTTCATCCAGAAGCTGGCTTCGCGCGGCTCTCCCAGATCGAACAGCATGCCGGCATTGGGCGCCATTTCAGGGCGGTTCATGAGGCCGATGCGGATCTCTTCCGGATCATTGGCCAGTTCCACCGTGAACTTGTGGACGGAGTCGCCTGTATCAATGGCGAGCGGGCCCGTCTCCAGCTGGGCGAAAGCGCCCTGGACAAGGAAAAGAGCGGCGGCAAAAAGACTGGCAATCAAACGGGTCATGCGGGTTGGTTTAGCCGCGCATGCGAGGCGGAGCAAGCGCTCTTGGCTGTTTGCCGCTCACCCCTGACGGGGCTTCACGAGGGTGACATTTTCGCCCTTGGAGCCTTTGCCGAGAACGACCTCGATCCGGGTGCCGGGCTCGATATCCTCATAGCCGGCCTGGCGCAGCGCCACGGCATGAACGAAGATGTCGATCTCGACACCGTCGCGCTGCACGAAGCCATAGCCACGCGTGCGGTTGAACCATTTCAGCGTGACGGGCGTGTACTCGAAATCGACGCCCTTCTCGCGAGCGATGACCGCACGCGGGCGCTCCATCTCGATGATGTGGGCGGTCTGCCATCCACGCTCGCGCTGCACGGCGTCGCAGACGATGCGAGCGTCTTCGTCAGCATAGGTTTCGCCATAGTCGCGCAGGCAAGAGACATGCAGCATCACATCACCCGTCAGGGCAGCGTCCGACGTGGAGTCGGCCACGATGAAGCCATAGCCTTTGGCGCTGTCGAACCACTTAACGCGGCCGATCACACGCACCACGGGCTCAGCCGCAGGCATATCTGATTCGGATGTCGCCACTGCTTTCGCCATCAACCCAAATTCCCCAAGGAAGCAACCTAAAATGCGATGGCGCGCTTGTCACGCGATCTTCACAACAAATGCCGGAAACATCGGCATTTATGGATTTAAGCCATTGATTGTCGGATGAAAAAAACCTGGCAGTCCCTAGGGGAGTCGAACCCCTCTTTTCAGGTTGAAAACCTGACGTCCTAACCGATAGACGAAGGGACCGCACCGGTTTGAAGAAGAGGCGATATAGCGGCTGTTTCGGACGAGAGCAACCCGTCTTTGATGGGTATATGCAGAATATTCAGTCAGCCGCCACGTCGGCAACATCCAGCTGGACTCTGCGGCGGCCATTCCACTCGTCAGCTTTCAGTTTGCCCGCAATATGTACACGCGCGCCGTTTCGCAACACATCGCCCATGGGCGTGTCGGCGGCGCGCCAGGCGATACATTCAATCCGGCCCCCGGCATCTTCGGCGATGAAACGCAGATGATTGACGCCGACCTGCCGCACGCCTGTGACATGCACGGATTTCAGCGCAAACACCGGCTCCGGCGAACCGATGCCGAACGGGCCGATCTGCGCGATCTGGTCGACAAGTGCCGGGCTGGCAGCGCCGGGGGCGAGCACAGCATCAATGGCGAGTTCAAGCGCGGCGGTACGCTCGGCCGAAAATTGCGCCATATGGGCGACCATCCAGTCGTCAAAAGCCTGGACCTGATCGGGCTCCAGGCTGAGGCCGCCTGCCATGGCATGGCCGCCGCCTGAGAGGATCACGCCCTCCCGCGCGGCCATGGAGATGGCGTCGCCGATATTGACGCCCTTCACCGAGCGGCCGGAGCCCTTGGCGACGGGGCCGAGCCCCTCCCCCCAGCCTATGACAATGCTGGGCAGGTGGTAGCGTTCCTTGAGGCGGCCGGCGACGATGCCGATGACTCCGGGATGCCACCCTTCGCCGCTGGCGATGATTATGCCGCGATCAGGGTTGCGGGCCAGCGCCTGTTCAGCCTGTGCCATGGCGAGGTCGAGAATGGCGCTTTCGACTTCCTTGCGTTCCTCGTTGAGAGCGTGGAGGCGTTCGGCGAGTTCAATCGCTTCCTGCCGGTCATCCGTGGCGAGCAGCTTGGCGGCGATCCATGGGTCGCCGACGCGGCCACCAGCATTGAGGCGGGGCCCGAGCATGAAGGTGGCGTGATAGACGGTCTCGGTCTTGCCGATGCCAGCAACATCGGCGAGGGCGCGCAGGCCGGGGTTCTGGTCACGCGCCATGATGGTGAGCCCTTGACGCACGAAGGCGCGGTTGACGCCGTGCAGCGGGGCCATGTCGCAGAGCGTGCCGAGCGCGCAAAGGTCGAGGAAGGGCATGATGTCCGGCAGGCCATCGGCTGGCGCGAGACCGCGCTCGCGAGCGAGGCGGTTGAGGGCGGCGACGAAGACGAAGACGACGCCCGCCGCCGCGAGGTGGCCGCAGCCGGATGTATCGTCGAGGCGGTTCGGATTGACGAGCGCGGCGGAAGGCGGGAGTTCGGCTGACATGAGGTGGTGGTCAATCACGACGACCGGCAGGCCAATGGCTTCAGCCTCGTTGAGCGCATCCACGGCCGCGCCGCCGCAGTCGACGGTGATGACGAGGTCCGAGCCGGTGTCTTTCAGGTGCCGGAAGGCAGCGGGCGATGGCCCATAGCCCTCTTCCAGACGGTCCGGCACATAGAGGCCGAGATCTTGCCCCCACGCGCGGAAATAGCGTGCGAGGATGGCCGAGGACGTGCCGCCATCGACGTCATAGTCGGCAAAGACGGTGACGCGCTTTTTGGCAAGGATGGCATCGAGGATGATGCCCGCGGCCTTGTCCATGTCAGCAAAGCTGGAGGGGTCAGGGAAATAGTCACGCAGTGTGGGGGCGAGATAGCTCGCCGCCTGTACCGGATCGACATCGCGTGAGGCCAGCAGGCGGGCAAGCAGGTCAGAACCGCCGACACTGGGAGCAAGCCGCCGGACCAGCGCCTCGTCCGCGTCAGCCAGCGTCCAGAAGCGGCCTGAGGCCGACTGGTCAACCTCGAACAGGTGGGGACTGGACTGTTGAGCGGCTTGGGCCATGCGGAGCGGGCTTCCTCATTCAGAGAATCGGAAAGCCCATCCTAGCGCAGAATGCGGGCGCTGTGACCCGGCTTGGCAGCGTCTGTGTCAGACCTTGCGGTCGGATCGGACGTGGCGGACCATGCCATCCACCGAGGTCATCACCAGCGTGTGCGTGTGGACACGTCCACCAGCATACTTCACGCCGCTCAGCAGGCTGCCACTGGTGACGCCGGTTGCGCAGAAGACGGTATCGCCGGACGCGAGTTCGTTCAGCGAATAGGTGCGCGCGAAATCGGTGATGCCGACGCGGGTGGCCCGCTTCTTTTCGTCATCATTGCGGAAGACGAGACGTGCAAACATCTGCCCGCCAACGCATTTGAGGGCTGCGGCCGCCAGAACGCCTTCAGGCGCGCCGCCGGAGCCGACATAGAAGTCGATGCCCGTTTGCGGGTCTGTCGTCGCGATAACGCCTGCGACATCGCCGTCCGTGATAAGGGCGATACGGCAGCCGACTTCACGCAGGCCCGCGATGATGGCCTCATGGCGCGGGCGGTCGAGCACGCAAGCGGTCATGTCGGACACGGGGACACCCTTGAACTCAGCCAAGGCCGTGATGTTCTCGGCAGGCGTGGCATCGAGGCTGATAATGCCTTCCGGATAGCCCGGGCCAATCGCGACCTTGTCCATATACGTATCGGGGGCGTGCAGCAGGCCGCCGCGCGGGGCGATGGCAAGCACGGCCAGCGCATTGGACATGGCCTTTGCCGTGAGTGTCGTGCCTTCAAGCGGGTCCAGTGCAATATCGATCTCGGGACCGCGGCCTGTGCCGACTTCCTCGCCGATATAGAGCATGGGGGCTTCGTCGCGCTCGCCTTCGCCGATCACGACGCGGCCTTTGAATTCAACAGCATTAAAGGCGGTGCGCATCGCATCAACCGCGGCAGCATCGGCCTTTTTCTCGTCGCCCCGGCCGACTTCGCTGGCAGCCGCGATGGCCGCAAGCTCGGTCACACGGACCATGGCATCTGCAAGACCTGGCGTAAGAACGTTGTTTTTCATCGTTTTATTGCCCCCAAACGTACTGACTCCATGGCTAGTACGGCGTGTTTCACACTTTAGCTTGCAGTTTCGATACGGATCAGGCGCGGCGCGTCAATCAGCATTGTTAGCTTACCGAGCCGCGTTAGGGCGGCCTGCATGTGGGAGCGCGGGCATCTGTGAGTGACAATTGCGACCGGGCTGGCGCCGGAATCATCCGCAGAATCCTGAACCAGCTGGTTGACCGAAACCCCCTCGGCGGCCAGCGCTTCCGTAAGCGCAGCGAGCGCGCCTGGCTGGTCAGCCAGACGAACCCGCAGGAAGAAGGCCGACGTCTCGTCACCCATTGCGGCCACGAAGGGACGCGCGACATGGTGCTCGGCACGGCCGAAGGCCGGCCGGATCGCCGGACGGAAAAGCTTGGCAACATCACCCATGACGGCGCTGGCCGTCGGGCCAGCCCCTGCCCCGGGGCCAGTCAGCGTGATCGCGCCGACAGGGTCGCCCTCGATGCGGACCGTGTTGAGCGAGCCATTGACTCGGGCGAGCGGATGATTAGCCGAGAGGGCCATGGGCTCAACGCGGCAGACGACGCCGTCTTCGGTGAGGAGCCCTTCGGCGATCAGTTTGATGCGCAGGCCGAGGCGATCAGCCAGTTTGAGGTCGAGCAGGTCGATCCCGTCGACGCCAGACACTTTGACCTTGGAGAAGTCTAGATCGGCGGAAAAGGCGATGGCGGAGAGGATGGCGGCCTTGTGGGCCGCGTCCATGCCGGAAACGTCGAGCGTGGGGTCCGCTTCGGCATAGCCGAGCTTCTGGGCCTCGGCGAGCACCTCGTCATAGGACCGGCCGGTTTCGAGCATGCTGGTCGTGAGGTAGTTGCAGGTGCCGTTGAGGATGCCCGCAACGCGCTTGATCTCGACACCGGCGAGGCTGTCACGCAGGACGCGCACCACCGGGATGCCGCCAGCGACCGCGGCTTCGAACAGGAGATCGACGCCTTTTTCCTCGGCTAGCGCGGCGAGCGCCATGCCATGCTTGGCCATCAGGGCCTTGTTGGCGGTGATGACATGCTTGCCAGCCTTGAGGGCGCTTTCGACGGCGAACTTGGCCGGGCCATCAGACCCGCCGATCAGCTCGACGAACACGTCGACATCAGGGTCTTCAGCGAGCGTGGCCGCATCATCAAACCAGCGATACTTGTCGGTATCGACCGGCCGGTTGCGGCTTTGGCTGCGCGCGCTCACGCCTGTAATCTCGACAACACCGGGCAAGCGAAGCTTGTCCTGGCGTTCGACCAGTTCGATCAATCCACAGCCAACATGGCCGAGACCTGCGATGCCTATCTTTAGAGGTCCCAAAGTCCTCCCCTTCACGGTTCTGAGTATTCCGGCAGGTGCCTAGCGGGTTTGGCGCTCGTGTGGAAGGGGCAGACAGCCCAAACCCGTATCATTACAGTGGATCGGAAAGTCGTGTTTAATCGATGCCAATAATGGAAACCAAGGGAGCACCGTCGCAATGCCAATCAACAAGGATGCCGTAGGATCAAAGGGGTCAGCACGCACGTGGGCGTGGGATTCACGGGACGCGCTGATTTACGCGCTGGGTGTCGGCTGCGGCGTTGCAGACCCGGTTGGGAGCGAGCTTGAGTTCACGACTGAAAACACGATGGGCGTCGACCAGAAGGTGCTGCCGACCTTTGGCGTTCTGGCGGGATTCAATGCACAGGGCGGGAAAAGCGCCATGTCCGGCATCGGCACCTATGATCCGCGCATGCTGGTGCACGGCGAACAGGGAATCAGGCTCCATCGGCCCATTCCTGTCGCGGGCGAGATCACGCTCGTGGACGAAATCACAGGCATTTATGACAAGGGAAAAGGCGCGGTGGTGGCAACCAAAGCGGTAGCGACGCTGACCGCCGACGGCCAACCGCTATTCGAGTTGACCTCATCGGTGTTTATTGTGGGCGAAGGCGGCTTTGGCGGCGACCGGGGGCCATCGGACAAGACCAATGTCGCGCCGGAGCGCGCGCCGGATCACTCCGTTACGTACCAGACGCGTGAGGACCAGGCCCTGCTCTACCGTTTGAGCGGCGATCGTAACCCGCTGCATTCGGACAAGAAATTCTCCGATGTGGGGCGCTTTCCAAAGCCCATCCTGCACGGCCTGTGCACTTATGGCTTCACAGGGCGCGCGCTGCTGTCGGCATTGTGCGGGAACGAGCCTGCACGCTTCAAGGCGATGGAGGGACGGTTCTCGTCGCCTGTCCTGCCCGGTGAAGCCCTCACCATCCGCATATGGACCGGTGAAGGGGACGCGGGAACAGCCATCTTCCAAACCGTCGGCGGCGACGGACGTGTCGTGCTGAACAATGGCGGGTTTAGTTACAGTTGAGGTCTCCCGTCAGTAACCTGCCTCTTTCAGTTGCGAGATAATTTCAGCAATCGCCTGCCGTCGTGCGCGCACCTCTTCAAGATGCGCGTCGATCTCGACTAGTTTTACTTCGAGCCGGGAAAGGAATCGGGGTTTCCGTGCTGCCCCAGACGGAGAGCGCAGGTGCTGGGTAACCTCCTCCAGGGTGAAGCCGAGGCTTTGGGCGCGGCTGATGAACACGAGTACCTTCAGGTCATAATCTCCATAGACCCGATACCCATTCGGCAGCCGTTCCGGAGGGCTGAGAATTCCCCGTGATTCATAGAAACGGATGCGGGATGTACTGACCCCCGCCCGCCTTGCCAGTTCGCCGATCCGCATGTGCTTGACCTTCAACCGTAGTTGAAGGTGTAGACCATGCCTTCAGGACGAGTAAAGGCACACATGATGGAAACGCTGGTAATGATTCCGGGCCTCGCAAGCGACCGGGCCGTCTGGGAAAGAACAATCGCTGCACTGGGCGACGAGGTAAACTGCCTGGTGGGCGACACACTGCAGGATGACAGCCTGACTGCGATGGCCCGGCGCATTCTGGATCAGGCACCGCAGGAATTCTGGCTGGCGGGTGTCTCAATGGGCGGCATGATCGCGCTTGAGATACTGAATCTGGCGCCGGCCCGGCTCAAAGGCCTCGCGCTGGTCGATACCCGCATCCGACCCGATGCGCCGGATGAGATCTCGAGGCGCCAGGCGCAGAATGCCGCCCTCTCGGCTGCGAGCCCGGAGGAACGACGATACATGTCCGTCGAGGGCATGAAATTCCTGATTCACTCCTCTGCCACCGAAGATGTTCGCGAAGAGCTGCTGGGCATGTCGAAGTCGATCACGGTCGACATTTATGTCCGTCAGAACACCGCCGTGATCGAACGCCGCGACCTGCGCCCGTTCGTGGCCAATGCTCCTCTGCGCACGAAGGTGATCGTCGGCGAAGAGGACATGATGACCCCTATGGACCAGTCGCGCGAAATCCACGACGCCATTCCACATTCGGAATTTCATATAATCCCGGACTGCGGCCACCTGCCGCCGATAGAAAAACCGGAGGTGATGGCCGACCTGCTGAGAGAGCTGATCAGCTAGTCGCCGCGCAAGGCGCCTACTCCGCCGCGGCGGCCGCGTGCTTGATCTCCTTCACGCCGCGTTTTTCCAGGAATTTCCTGATGTTGCGGGCAGCTTGCCGGATACGCTGCTCGTTCTCGACGAGCGCAATCCGGACGTGTCCGTCGCCGTGCTCGCCAAAGCCGGCGCCGGGCGCGACGGCGACATGAGCCTCGTTCATCAGCATGAGCGAGAATTCGAGGCTGCCAAGCTCCTTGAACGGCTCCGGAATGGGCGCCCAGGCAAACATGGAAGCCTTCGGGCTGGGAATATCCCACCCTGCCCGGCCGAAACTCTCAACCAGCACGTCACGGCGCTGCTTGTAGATCTGGCGGAATTCCTCGACGCAGTCCTGCGGGCCATCAAGCGCAGCCACGGCTGCGACCTGGATTGGCGTATAGGCGCCGTAATCGAGGTAGGATTTGACACGTGCCAAGGCCGCAATCAGCGTCTCGTTGCCTGCGACAAAGCCCATGCGCCAGCCGGCCATGGAATAGGTCTTGGACATGGTGGTGAACTCGACCGCGATGTCTTTCGCGCCGTCAACCTGCAGGATCGAGGGGGTCGGCTCCTCGAAGTAGATTTCGTTGTACGCGAGGTCGGACAGGATCCAGAGATCATGCTTTTTCGCGAACTTGACCGCATCCTTGTAGAATTCGAGGTCGCAGACGTCCGCCGTCGGGTTTGACGGATAGCAGAGCACCATGGCGGTTGGCGGCGGAACGCAATGTTTCACGGCCTTTTCAAGGTTGCGCAGGTATTGTTCCGGCGATGGCGCCGGCACGGCGCGGATCGACGCGCCGGCAATGATGAAGCCGAAGGAATGCAGCGGATACGACGGGTCCGGCGACAGGATCACGTCGCCGGGCGCGGAAATAGCCTGCGCCAGGTTGGCAAAGCCTTCCTTGGAGCCAAGGGTGACGATGACTTCCTTGTTCTTGTCGAGCGTGACGCCGAAGCGCCGCTTGTAATAATCGGTGACCGCGCGGCGCAGGCCCGGAATGCCGCGCGAGGCGGAATAGCCGTTAACGTCAGGCTTGCGGGCGGTTTCAACCAGTTTGTCGACAATGTGCGTCGGTGTCGGCAGATCGGGGTTGCCCATGCCGAGGTCGATAATGTCAGCGCCCTCAGCGCGCAAAGCCGCCTTAGCCCGGTTCACCTGCTCAAACACATAGGGTGGCAGGCGACGGATCTTGTGAAAATCGGTGTTCATCTCTGGCCTTTCAGACCTTGGGTGACGCGCGGGACGTTGAAGGATTCCCTGATGGCTGTGATCTCGGCGTCAGTCAAAAAATTCGAGGACAGGTCCAGGCCAGCAAATTGCTGGCGGATCTCGGCCCCAACGGCTGCGATTTCGGCCGGCCCATTGGCCGGCAATTCCGCTCGCGCGTTGGCCGCGAATGCCGCCGTAAGTTCATTCACACGTTCAGCAGATGCCGGCAGCGTCTTGCCGGGCAGGTCGTCCTCTGCAATCGTGGGCACCTCGACAAGCTTTGGATACCCTTCACCCCGAATTTCGGCACGACGGGTCTCATACCAGTCCGGAGCCTGGTTTACGGCGTCACGCATCTTTGAATACGAGCCGGTACAGCCTGCCAGAAGCAAGCATGAAACGCCTATGAGGGGAATCGTCGTGTTTTTCATCGTTAAACTCATTAAATCACAAACATTCTCATGAATAGTTACGCAACTACAAACAGGCGATATTGGGACAGATGAGCGGCAATAAAAAAGAAAAGGCTGCACTTCCTTCACTTCAATCGCTGATGGCTGAGCAGAATCCACTGCAGATGCAGGTGTTGATGACAACGCTCGCGCTCGCCAATACGGAATCACAGGCCTTGATCAGCGATGTCCTGATGGGCTCAGGGCCGGTCGGCACGATGGCACAAGGCGACCCGATGGGCGCTGGCGAAGCCTTTCGCGCCGTCGGCATGAACCTCGCGCAGAATCCGGCAGCGCTTATGCGTGCCAATATGGAACTGATGCGCGGATGGATGGGCCTGTGGAATGAAATGACCCAGGAGGCGCTGGGCGCCGAACCTGCCCCGGAAACGGACAAGCGGTTTTCCGATCCTGAATGGCAGACCAATCCGGGCTTCAAGTTTATCCGCAAGGCCTATGAGGTGAATACCAAATGGCTGATGGGCCTCGCTGACCACGCCACGGACCTGCCGGAAAACCTGCACCTGCGGACCAAGTTTTTTACCCAGCAGCTGACCGACATCATGTCGCCGACGAATTACCTCGGCACCAACCCGCAAGCCCTGCGCGCCTTCATGGAAAGCGGCGGCGAGAGCGTGCTGAACGGCATCCGCCTTGCGCGCGCCGACGTGAAGAAAGCCGGCGGCAAGCTGCACATCAGCCAGACCGACGAGACGCCCTTCGAGATCGGCGAGAACATCGCCACCGCGCCCGGCAAGGTTGTGTTCCGCA
This sequence comes from Hyphomonas chukchiensis, assembly GCF_000682695.1. Taxonomy (GTDB): domain Bacteria; phylum Pseudomonadota; class Alphaproteobacteria; order Caulobacterales; family Hyphomonadaceae; genus Hyphomonas; species Hyphomonas chukchiensis. The sequence continues at coordinate 143,299 of NZ_AWFG01000052.1, forward strand.
ATGACCTGATCGAGCTGATCCAGTATGCGCCGACACAGGAAACCGTGTACTCGCGGCCCCTGCTGATCTTCCCGCCCTGGATCAACAAGTTCTATATTCTCGACCTGCGCGAAGAGAATTCGATGATCCGCTGGCTGGTCGACAAGGGCCTGACCGTGTTCGTCGTGTCGTGGCGGTCGGCGGACGACGTGACCAAGGACTACACCTGGGACGATTACAGCAAGAATGGCGTCTATGCCGCCGTTGAGGCCGCGCTGCAGGCCTCCGGCGCCAAGAAGCTCAATGCCGTCGGCTACTGCATCGGCGGCACGCTGCTGTCGGGCACGCTGGCGCATATGGCAGCCAATGGCGACGACCGGGTGAACTCGGCGACCTTCTTTGCGTCGCAGTCGGACTTCGAACTCGCCGGCGACCTGAGAGTGTTCACCGACGGGCCGGGCCGCAGCTATATCGACAGCCTGATCGAGAAGAGCGGCGGCGTGATGCCGGGCGCGATGATGTACGAGACCTTCAACTGGCTTCGCCCGATCGACCTCGTGTGGCGCTATGTGATCGACCAGTACATGCTGGGCAAGTCGCCCCGCCCGTTCGACCTCCTCTACTGGAACGCCGACCAGACCAATATTCCGGGCAAGGTGCACCAGCGCTATCTCAAGGACTGCTATTACGACAACAAGCTGTCGAAGGGCGAGTTCGAACTGCTGGGCGAGACCGTGGACCTGAAGAACGTGACCATACCCGTGATGGTCCAGGCCAGCCGCGACGACCATATCTGCCCGTTCGAGAGCGTGTATCGCACGGCAACCGTCTTCGGCGGCGATACCAAGTTCGTGCTGTCGAGCTCGGGCCATATCGCGGGCGTGGTGAACCACCCGGACGCGAAGAAATACCAGCACTGGACGGGCGGCAAGATCACAGAGACGGGCGCGGAATGGCTGGAGACGGCCCAAGAGGCCCCAGGCTCATGGTGGCCCTATTGGTGGGACTGGCTGAAGCCGAAGTCGGGCGCCAAGAAGAAGGCCGTGCAACCGAAAGACATGGGACTCGGCGCGGCGCCGGGCACTTATGTCAAAGTGCGCCTTCAGCATATCAAGCTGCCGCTTAAATAGACCGGCTCAGGCCTCCAGCCCCGTCCACTCATCAAGGCCGAGGGCGATGTTCAGGTTCTGGACGGCGGCGCCTGAGGCACCCTTGCCCAGATTGTCGAGGCGGGCGACGAGGCGCGCCTGTTCATCATTGCCGAAGACAAAGAGTTCGAGCCGGTTCGTGCCGTTGCAGGCTTCAGGCTCAAGGCCTGTCAGCTTGTCGGACTCCGCCAGTGCCACGACCTTGACGAAGCGTTCGCCCTCATAGGCCTGCGTCAGGGCGGCGTGCAGGTCTGTCCTGCGCGGCGTGTTGGGCAACATGCGCAGAGTGAGCGGCACTTCGACGATCATGCCCTGCGCAAAGCGGCCAACGGCCGGCATGAACATGGGCAGGTTTGCGAGGCGCCCGTGCCGCATCATTTCCGGGGGGTGCTTGTGCTTCTGGCTAAGACCATAGATGCGGTAATTGTCGCTGGTATGGTTCGCGGCGGATGCGTCCTCAAACTCGGCAATCATGGCGTTGCCGCCGCCGGTGTAGCCGGAAACGGCATTCACGGTGAGCGGATACGACGGCGGCACGAAGCCCCGCACCACAAGCGGCCGCACGAGCGCGATCACGCCTGTCGGATAGCAGCCGGGATTGGAAATACGGGTGGAGGCACGGATGGCGGCGCGCTGCCCCTTGTCCATCTCGGGGAAGCCATAGGTCCAGCCCGGCGCCGTGCGGTGCGCCGTGGAGGCGTCAATGATGATCGTGTTCTTGTTGGTGACGAGCGACACGCCGAGCCGGGCCGCATCATCCGGCAGGCAGAGGATGACGGCATCGGCCGAGTTCATCATGCTGGCGCGGGCATCGATATCCTTGCGCTTGGCCGGATCAATCGAGATCAGCTCGATATCGTCGCGCGCCCGCAGCCGGTCGGCAATCTGAAGGCCGGTCGTGCCGGCTTCGCCATCAATGAAAACTTTTGGCAGCATGGCCGCCTCCCACCACAGAACAATAAAAAACGGGCGCTTCGTTCCCGAAGCGCCCGCCGGAATTGGTAAACCGGAATACGGCCTAGCGCTTGGAGAACTGGAAGCTACGACGGGCTTTAGCCTTGCCGTACTTCTTACGCTCGACGACGCGTGGATCGCGGGTCATGAAGCCGAATGGCTTGAGCACGGCGCGCAGGCCTGGCTCATAGTTGACGAGCGCGCGCGAGATGCCGTGACGCACTGCACCGGCCTGACCCATGAGGCCCGAACCTTTGACAGTCGCGATGACGTCGAATTCGCTGTCGCGACCGGCTTCGATCAGCGGCTGGGCAATAACCATGCGCAGGACCGGACGTGCGAAATACTGCTCCTGGTCGCGGCCATTGATCGTGATCTTGCCGGAACCCGGCTTGATCCAGACTCGTGCCGTGGCTTCCTTGCGGCGGCCTGTGCCGTAGGCGCGGCCAAGAGCGTCGATCTTTGGTTCGATCTTCGCGGCAGGCGCTTCAGCGGCTGGCGTGCCCGACATGGTGCCGAGGTCCTGGAGGGAATTTGCAGTATCGGTCATGGATTACGCTGCCTTGATGTTCTTGCGGTTCATCGATTTGAAATCGACGACTTCAGGCTGTTGGGCCGTGTGAGGGTGCTCTGCACCGGCATAGACGCGCAGCTTGCCGAACTGGGTGCGAGCGAGCGTGCTTTCCTTTGGCATCATCCGCTTCACAGCCATCTGGATGGTGCGCTCAGGAAATTTGCCATTGAGGATTTTCTCAGGCGTGGTCGACTTGATGCCGCCCGGGTAGCCGGTGTGACGGTAGTAGATCTTGTCCGTCATCTTTTTGCCTGTGAATTTTGCTTTATCCGCATTGATAATGACGACATGATCGCCCGTATCGATGTGCGGCGTGAAATCGACGCGGTGCTTGCCGCGAAGACGTTTTGCGACGTAAGAAGCAAGGCGTCCGATGACGACGTCAGTCGCATCAATCACGACCCACTTGTGCTCCACATCTGCTGGTGCGTTATAGGTTTTCATCGCTCTAATCAGAGCCTCTCGACTTCGGAGTTCATGGAATGCAATTCAAGCGCTGGCGTTTAAGCGCCGTGTCCCCCCTTGTCAACGCCGGGCTTGGACTTGCCCTGCTTTTTACAGCAACGGCGTGTTCAAAACAAGACAAACAGGCCGAAACCAAGCCTGAAACCCCCGTCATTGCTGCAGGGACACAGCTACCTGCCGTCTGGGCCACACGCCCTCTGGAAGGCCAGGTTTCGTCCATAGGCCTGTCTGGCGGCCTACGTGGCATTCTGGCCATCGCCTATGAGAAAGGCGGCGTGCAATTTTTCGATATGGAGGCTGAAAAGCTTGGCGAAAAAGCCAATTTCCGCCTCTCCGCACTAGGCAGCGGCGAGTCTGCCGTCATTGATGACCGGTCGATCACCGTTTTTCCGGGAATCACCCGCGAGGGCGAGCTCAAGGGCTATATCTATGGCGAAGGCCTGATTGCCCCGGCGCAGATCGACCTGCCCGTCACGAGTGACCATGCGGTTGTCGGCGTCTGCTCCGGCCCGGCCCCGGGAACGGGCCTGATGCGCCTTGCCTTCTGGACCGACGTGAACAGCAGCGTGCTCCAGAATGGAATCATCAAGACAGATGAGGGCGACCTGCGCTGGGTGCCCGGCGAATCGACCTTCACGGACTTTCCGATCAAGTCGTGCGCCTTCACGAGCGATACGCTCGTCGCCTCGCCGCGCGCGTCTGATGCCGCCTCTCTGGTACGCGGCCCGCTCGACGCGCTCGTATCGCTGGAGAATGGCAAGCTCGGCATTTCGACCGACATGGGCATGACAAATGCCGAAATCGACGTGAAGGACGGCATAACCGTCGTGGCGCCCGATACGCCGGATGCGATGGCCGCGATGGGCACGATGATGTCGGGTGGCTATCCCGGTGGGCTGATCGTGATCGCGGGCGAAACCAAGCCTGGCGAATATCACGCCGTGTTCGTGGATCCGAGCCCGCTGACTCTGGAGACCAACTAGGCTGGTCGGCGCGTCAGCCAGACAAGCCGGACCGCCGCCAGCGTGACAATCACACCGATGGCCTGGTGCAGCAGCGCCAGGTTCATCGGGGCGGCGTTCATGAGCGTAAGAATGCCCCAGCAGGCCTGAAGGCTGACCAACACCGCAAGGCCTGCAAAGGCGCCCTTGAGCGGCGTTGAGCGGAAAGCCCATGCGGCCCCCAGCGACAGGGCCCAGATAGCATAGGCGAGCATGCGGTGGTTGAACTGGGTCGTTGCCCGGCCTTCGAACAGGCTACGCAGGCCAAGCCCCTCCCCGAGATAACCGTGAGGCACAAACTCGCCCGCCATCAGCGGCCAGTCATTATAGGTGCGCCCGGCATCCAGCCCGGCGACGAGTGCGCCTGCTGCCATCTGCAGGAAGATGAGGCCGAGCAGGACAACCGCGACTGTGCGAATTGCCGGCGCGACTACCGGGCGCGACTTGCCGCCAAGGTCCAGCCAGAGCCAGCACGTGTAGGCGATGATCAGCAAAGCCAGCATGAAATGCGTGGCAAGGCGGTAGGGCGCGACATCCACACGGGTTGTCTCGCCGATGCCGCTGGACACCATCCACCAGCCGATGGCGCCCTGAAGGCCACCGAGCAGGATAAGGATTACGAATTTGGTTGCGAGGCCGCGTGTCAGCCAGCCGCGAATCGCGAAAATGGCGAGGCCGCCCATGGCCACAAGGCCGATCAAGCGGCCGAACAGGCGATGGCTCCATTCCCACCAGAAAATCTGTTGGAAATCGCCCAGTGACATGCCGGAATTCTGCAGCTTGTACTCGGCGGTCTGCTGGTACTTCGCGAACAGGCTAGCCCAGGACGCATCGCTCAGTGGCGGCAGGGCACCCTTGATCGGGTCCCATTCGGTGATCGACAGGCCGCTGTCTGTCAGGCGCGTGGCGCCGCCGATCAGGATCATGGCGTAGACGAGCAGGCCAACGAGCACGAGCCAGTTGCGCATCCAGCGCGTCGCCTGCGGGGATTTGCCTGTATGGGACATGCGGCCTAAATGGCCTATTCAGGCGGGACGGCAAGAGGCAACCGTGTCGCAGAGCCCTGCCCCCGCCCAATGAAAGCCCGCCAGACCATGCGCAAACCGATCGCCAGCCTGATCCTTCTTGCCTTCATTGTCGCGTGGATCGTGATCGTGGGCACCCTGTCCGGCATGATCGGCACATGGCCGCGCTGGGCACAGCTGGTGTTCTATATCGTGGCAGGGTTTGGCTGGATCATCCCGCTGAAACCGCTGTTCGCATGGATGAACAGCGGGCCGCAGGAAGAAACCGACGACTAGTCCTCTTCGCCATGCTTGCGGGCAGCTTCGCGCAGGCGAGCGAAGATTTCGGCGGGATCTTCGGGAACGGATACTTCGTCAGGCGACGGGTAATCGTCGTCTTCCTCTTCCTCGATCTCGGGTTCCGCCTCCGTTTCGACCTGAAGGACGGGCGCCTCTTCCTGCTCCTCGGCTGTCATGCCGTCAAACAGGTCGGGATCGCCCTGCGATTTCAGCCGGCCGAGGACAGTTTCACCGCCAATGAGGGTCTGACCGGGCCAGATCAGAATGCCCGTATTGCTTGGCACGTAGATATCGCACCAGCCACCAAGACGCCGCGTCCCGAAGGGGCGGCCAAGGCGGACGATATCGCCAGCTTCAGTGCTGAGTTCGATGCGCGGGCCGAAGCCGCCTGAGGCGAGCCGCACACCGACCTGCTGGCCGCGGCTTTCAAAGGTGAGATAGGCGCGCGTCAGGCCGTCATCCTCAGGGCGGGTGGCCAGCGGCACGCCGTTTTCGCCAGCTTCGAGGATCAGGGATTCGAGGCTGCCCGCGATCGGCGTATAAACCTTGTTCGTGGCCGATGGCGCCGATGAGACCCGAATCCGCATCGTGGCAGACTCGGTGAGGCGCAATTCTGAAGGCGCCTCAACGCGCTCGACCGAAACGACCACGCCGTCACAGGGCGATACGATGCCATTGGCGAGATCAGGCGGTGTCCGGTGCGACCAGCGCGCGGCCATGAGCGCCAGGATAACGCCGGCAAATCCGATCCAGAACAGCGGTGACCAGATCAGGCCCAGCAACAGCGCAACGAGAAGCGCGCCGAGCGCGGCGGCGACGCCTTCCCAGTCCAGACCGACTGTGAGCCAGGGTGTGCTTCTGCGATCAAGGTCTTCAGACATTCAAATGGGCCCCTTCCCCGGGCAATTCCTATTCGTCTACCAACGCCAAATCGGCATTCTTGGCCTGACGTTCCCACATATCAGCATATTTGCCGTCTTTGGCCAGCAGGGTCGCATGGTTGCCACGCTCGATAACACGTCCTGCCTCCAGTACGATGATCTCGTCTGCAGATTTCACCGTGGACAGGCGGTGCGCGACCATCAGCGTGGTACGGCCGCTGGCGGCCTCTTCGAGGGCGTCCTGAACAGCTTCTTCTGTGGCACTATCCAGCGCAGACGTGGCCTCGTCCAGTACGAGGATAGCCGGGTCCGCAAGAATGACGCGAGCAATACCGACACGCTGCTTCTCGCCGCCGGAAAGCTTGAGGCCGCGCTCGCCGACGCGGGTGTTCCAGCCGTCCGGCAGGCTGTCGATGAAGTCGAGCAGCTGGGCGCGGCGGGCGGCATCGCGAAGCTCCTCTTCGCTCGCATCCGGGCGGGCATAGCCAATATTGTAGCGGATCGTGTCGTTGAAGAGGACGACATCCTGGGGCACGAGGCCGAGCGCCTTGCGCAGCGATTCCTGCGTCAGCGTGCGCACGTCCTTGCCGTCGACCAGCACGCGGCCGGAATCCACTTCATAGAAGCGGAACAGCAGTTTGAGCAGTGTGGATTTGCCGGCGCCCGATGTGCCGACAAAGGCGATCTTGCGCCCCGGCGCCAGATGGAAGCTGACATCGCTGACGCCGACGGCGCGGCCTTCATGGGAAAAGCCGACATGCTCGAAGGTCACCTCGCCCTTGGGCGACGTGAGCGGAACCGCATCGGGGGCGTCGGAAATGTCGGCCGTCATCGAGAGCAGGCCAAAGAGCTTTTCCAGATCGACCGCGCCCTGCTTGATCTCACGCCAGGCCCAGCCGAGGATGTTCAGCGGCGCATAGAGCGATAGCAGCATCAACATGACGGCCGTCAGGTCGCCAATCTGCATCCTGCCGTCGATGACGTTCCATGCCGACAGGACCATGACCGCCAGCAAGCCGAAATTCATGACAAGCGCCTGGACCGTATTCAGCACGTACATGCTGCGCACGGTTTCAACGTAGCGGTCGTTATAGTTGCCCATGGCCTTGTCAAAGCGGCCGGTCTCGCGCCGCTCGGCAGCGAAGGATTTCACCGTCTCGAAATTGGTGAGGATATCGACGGCCATGGCGCGGAAATGCGTGTCGGCCTCGTTCATGCGCCGGCGCTGGCGCACGCGCCATTCGGTGATGATGACCGTGGCGATTACATAGATGATGATCGTGCTGATCGCGATCAGCGCGAGGCGATAATCATAGGCAACGCCAAGCGCAATGGACGCGAGCACAAGGCGGATGAAAGTCGGCCCGATATTGAACGCAAGGAAGCGGATCAGGTAGTCGATGGCGCCGGCGCCGCGCTCAATGACGCGGTTGAGCGCGCCGGTGCGGCGCGTCTGGTGGAAGTTCAGCGACAGGAGCTGGGCATGGCCGAAGGCATCGACACTGGCGACGCGCTGAGCATCCTGGCTGACCGGCGCGAACAGGAAGTCCCGCATCTGCGGCAGAGCGGCAGCAAGGAATCGCACGCTTATGCCGATGGTTAGCCACATCGCAGCGGCCGCAAAGGCCGGTGGCTCACCGCCCTCAGGTGCGGCGCGGTTGATCGCGTGGCCAAGGACGAGTGGCGAGACAACCTCAAGCACGGAAGCGGCCAACGTGACGATCACGGCGATGGCCATGACAGGACGCCACTTGGCCAGCTCCGACCGGCCGAGCAGTTTCAGGATTCGCAGGATCGATACGCCAATACCGCCGTCGGCACTGTCGATCTTGTCATGATTGGCTTGTGTATCTGTGGGAGGGCTCATTGGCGCCATATGGGGCGGAATCGGTTGAAGACAAAACGCCAAATGCGCTTCCCGAAACCGCACAGACATTGGAACTGGCGCCCGGGCGCCTCAGTCGTTATCTCTGCGCGTCGAGAAAAGAGCCGGATTTGCCATGAAGAAGTTGAAATCGATCTGCGTCTATTGCGGCGCGTCGGATGCCGTAAGCCCTGGATATATTGCGCTGGCCGTTGAGCTTGGCCGGGAACTTGCCAAGCGAGACATCCGCCTGGTTTACGGCGGCGGTGGCGTCGGCCTGATGGGTGCGTGCGCCCGCGCGGCCCACGAATCAGCTGGCGAAGTGCTGGGCATCATGCCCCGCTTCCTGCTGCAGAAAGAGCGTATCTTCGAAGACGTGGAGCACCGCATTGTCGAGGACATGCACACGCGCAAGCAGATGATGTTTGACGAATCGGACGCGTTTATCGTTCTTCCGGGCGGCATCGGCACGCTGGAAGAAGCCGTCGAGATCCTGTCATGGGCGCGCCTTGGCCTGCACCAGAAGCCAATGGCCTTCCTTGATGAAGACGGGTTCTGGGAGCCCTTCTTCGACCTGATGGAAAAGATCATCGACGGCGGGTTCACGCCGGAAAGCTTCCGGTCGCTGCTCGTTCACTCGGACTCACCCCAGACAGCCATTGCTGCCCTCGACGACCGCGTGGTGGTTATCGACGTCTAGCGTATGCCCTGAAAGCCGGTGACTTCCTCAGCCGGCTTCTTGTTCAGGTCCATGCCAAGCGACAACACGATCGCGGACGCGATGAAGATGGACGAGTAAGTACCGATAAAGATGCCCCAGATCAGCGCGAAGCTCATGCCGCGCAGGACCGGGCCGCCAAGGAAGAAGATGGCGAACAGGGCGAGCAGTGTCGTGCCCGAGGTCAGCAGCGTCCGCGACAGGGTGGAGTTCAGCGACTGGTCGATGACTTGCCGGTCGGGCATCTTCTTGTACTTGCGACGCTCTTCGCGCACCCGGTCGAACACGACGACCGTGTCGTTCATCGAGTAACCGATAATGGTCAGCAGGGCCGCGATCGTGGTCAGGTTGAACTCAAGTTGAAGCAACGAGAACACGCCGAGCGTGATGATGACGTCGTGCGCCAGTGCTGCAACGGCGCCGACCGAAAACTGCCACTCGAACCGGAACCAGATGTAGGCGAGCATCAGGCCAAGCGCGACGACCAGCGCCATGATGCCTGAGCGGAAGAGTTCGCCGGAGACTTTCGGGCCGACGGAATCGTCGCGCAGGAAATCCGAATCCGTCAGGCCGAGCTTGTCTTTCAGCGTCCTGGCGACAATGTCGTTCGTCACCTGCTGGGCACGCTCTGCCTGTGCGGCAGGAGCCAGATTGGCAAACTCGTCACCGAGCTGTGCGGGATCTGCCGCACCGAACTTCACCACCACGATGGGGCGGGCATCTGTGCCCACAGCGGTGTTCACTTCCGCATTGAAGGGCATGGCTGCGCGCACGGACTCAACCGTGACGGTCTCGGTCTGCTGCAGTTCCATGACGGTGCCGCCGGCGAAGTCGACGCCAAGGTTCAGGCCACGTGAGGCGAGGAAGAAGATCGACGCCGTGATCATGATCACCGACAGGAGCGCACCGCCCATGCGCAGGCTCATGAACTTGATGTTCGTGCTTTCAGGCCAGTATCTGAGTAGCATTGTCTCTCTCCTGTCCGCCTAAAGCGCGAATTTCTTGGGCTTGAAGCCCTTGAGCCACATGACCGTGAACCAGCGTGTCAGCACGAATGCGGTGAACACGGAGGTGACGATACCGATGGCCAGCGTCACTGCGAAGCCCTTCACCGGGCCCGAACCGAGGAGGTAAAGGATTGCAGCCGCAATGAAGGTCGTGATGTTGGCATCGAGGATGGTCGACAGGGCGCGTTCATAACCCGCCTGTACGGCCGTCAGCGGCGAGCGGCCTGCGCGTTGTTCTTCCCGGATGCGTTCGAACACGAGCACGTTGGCGTCCACGGCCATACCGATAGTGAGAATGATACCCGCGATACCCGGCAGGGTCAGCGTCGCCCCAAGGCCGGACAGTGCGCCGACAATCAGGATGATGTTGGCAGCGAGCGAGCCGACGGCGAAGATGCCCATCAGGCCGTAGGCCAGGATCATGAAAATGGCGACGAGGGCCAGACCGATCAGCGAGGCCCGGATACCGGCGCGGATTGAGTCCTGCCCCAGCGTGGCGCTGACCGTGCGCTGGTCGAGAAACTGGACCTTGGCAGGCATTTCGCCGGCTTCGATGATGGCGGCGAGATCCTGCGCTTCTTCCAGCGTGAAATCGCCGGTGATGCGAACGCTGCCGCCCGGGATCGGCTCGTTGATGCGGGGCGCAGACATGATCGTATCGTCGAGCACAATGGCGAACAGCTTGCCGGAATTGTTGCGGGTGGTCTGGTAGAACTTCGCCGCGCCATTGCCATTCAGGCGGAAATTGATCTGCGGACGGTTGCCGTCATCGTAGCCCTGGCTGGCCGTGGCGATATCAGCGCCGGTCACTTCAGGAATGTTGCGGACGAGGAGCTGGCCTGTCTGCGGGCCGCTGAGCAGGCGATAGCCCGGCTTCACAACGCCCTTTTCAGCCGCGGCAATCGCCGAAGGGCTGCTTTCGACCAGGTTGAATGTCATCTTGCCGTCACGGCTGAGCAGGTTTTTCAGGCGGGTCGCGTCGGGTTCACCGGGAGCTTCCAGGATAATCCGGCTATTACCCTGCGGTGTGATCGAGATTTCACTGACGCCTTCCGGGTCAACGCGGCGACGCACGATGGTCATCGTCTTGGCCAAGGCGTCTTTCATCAGCGCTTCTTCGGCCGTTGCCGGCACCGTGACCTTGATCAGCGCCGGACCCGCAGGCTCAACCTCATAGGTCTTGGCGCCGCCAATGGCGCCTTCAACGCTGCTGTTCAGTTTGCGAATGCGTGTGAGCGCCTCGTCCATCGGGAACTTGCCGTCGGCATCCGGGCGGGTGAGTTCGATATTCAGCGTGCGACCTTCGACCGTGGACAGGTGCCCGATCAGCGGCTTGCCATCCTTGTTGCCGAGCGCATTGCGCACATCGATGGCGAACACTTCCAGCCGGTTGGCGACCACTTCGTCCGGGTTGATCTCCATCATGAGATACACGCCGCCCTGAAGATCGAGCCCGAGATTGACGCCCTGCTTGGGGACACCGGCAGGCGCGCCGGACATGTTCACGACATTGGGCAGCGCCATCATCGTGCCCCACAACATGATGCCGAGGATCAGGCAGATTTTCCAGGCTGGAAACTGAAGCATGGTCTAGTCCTTGAGACGGTAAAACAGCCGGAAAGCGGCGGCCTAGTCGTTGGCAGCAACGGGCTCGTTCTTGCCCTTCACGTCAACAACCATGGCCTTGATCACGCGGACGCGGACGTTTTCGGCCAGTTCAAGCGAAACTTCCGTCTCCCCGACCTTGACCACCTTGCCGATCAGGCCGCCCGAGGTGATCACCGTGTCGCCGCGCTTGACGGCTTCGATCATCAGCTTGTGCTTCTTGGCACGCTGCTGCTGCGGGCGGATCAGGAGGAAGTAGAAAATCAGGATCAGTGGCAGGAAGAACATGACCTGCGTCAGGACACCTGGGCCTGCGGCTGGCGGTGTGGCCTGCGCGAGGGCCGGCAGGGACAGGCCCGCGAAAACTACGGCAGCCGCGGCGAATTTGTTCAGCATGATGGTCCAACTCCCTGTAACCCTTGTCCGCAATGGCGCCCACAGGCACCCGCGAAAGTCATGCCCCTATAGCTGTGGCCGCAAGCCTTGGCAAACAAGCCCTGCAGGTCGCGCGAATCTGTCCTAGAGCGCCCGCGAGCGCCCCTCCATCAGCGGCGCGAGCGGGTGGGCGATGGCAAGCCGCTCCTGAGAGCCGTCCGCACCCATGCGCAACAGGACCTGACCGTCGGCCGTGTCATAGGGCGCGATCAGCACACCGCCCTTGGCCAGCTGCTGCAACAGGACATCCGGCACTTCGTCCACGGCACCTGTCAGGAGAATCCGGTCATAAGGGCCCCGCTCAGGCCAGCCGGCCAGACCATCGCCATGCCGCACGGCCACATTGCCGAGGCCGAGGTCCAGCATCCGCATGCGCGCCGCGTCGCAGAGGCGGCGAAAGCGATCCATCGCAAAGACATCCGCGCCGAGCTGCGCCGCCAGCGCGGCCGTGTAGCCACTGCCCATGCCGATCAGCAGGATACGGGCTTCCCGCATCTGGCGAATCTGTAGCGCCTGCAGCAGCTGGCCGGTCACAGCTGGGCGTGGAATGATCTGCCCACACGGAATCGGCAGGATACAATCCTCAAAGGCGAGCTTGTCGAGGCCGGGTGTGTCTACAAAAGCGCCGCGATCGATCGTCTCCATGGCCTTAAGCACGCCATCGTCGGTGATGCCCTCCTGGCGCAGGTGCAACACGAGGCGCGCGGCCCGGAAGGGATCGGCGATCAGCTCTGCCATGTCTCGCGGAGTTTCGTGAGATAGGCCTCATGTGTCAGGTCCACATGCAGCGGCGATACGGAGACATAGCCGTCATATATGGCACGCAGGTCCGTGCCATTATCGGGCTTGGACAGCCTCGCCTTGTGGCCGATCCAGTAATAGTCGTTTCCGCGCAGATCTTCGCGGCGGTCGGTATGGATAATGCTCTCGTCCCGGAAGCCCTGACGGGTGATCTGGATGCCCGCCACGTCCTCCGGCTCGCGGTCGGGGAAGTTGACGTTGATGACGACGTCCTTCGGCCAGGGTTGCGCGAGCAGCGGCTTCAGTGTCCTGGCGCCCCATGCGCGCGCCGTATCCCAGGGCAGTGAACCACGCTCCCGGAAGCTTTGCGCCTGGCTAAGCGCGATGGACGGAATGCCCAGCTGCATGCCGAACATGGCGGCCGCAATCGTGCCGGAAAAGCTCGTGTCCTCGGCAATGTTCTGGCCGCGATTGACGCCGGAGAGCACAAGGTGCGGCGCATCGGGCATCAGGTCCTGCGTTGCTAGCAGCACGCAGTCGGACGGCGTGCCGGCAATCGCCCACGCCTTGGCGCCAACCTTTCGCACGCGCACGGGCTGGGTCAGCGAAATGGCGCGGCCCTTGCCGGACTGTTCCTCTTCCGGCGCGGCGATCCAGATATCGTCGCTGAGTTCCTTGGCAATGTCTTCAAGCACCGACAGGCCCGGCGCGTTGATGCCATCATCGTTGGTGAGGAGGATTCTCACGAAATCACCTCCAGCCCGCCCATGTAGGGGCGCAGCACGTCCGGCACCGTGATGGAGCCGTCTTCATTCTGGTAGTTCTCGATGACGGCGACCAGCGTGCGGCCGACGGCGAGGCCGGAGCCGTTGAGCGTGTGGACGAATTCGGGCTTGGCGCCGACTTCCTTACGGAAACGCGCGTCCATGCGGCGGGCCTGGAAGTCGCCGCAATAGGAGCACGAGCTGATCTCGCGATAGGTGTTCTGGCTGGGGATCCAGACTTCGAGGTCATAGGTCTTGCGGGCCCCTGCCCCCATATCGCCGGTGCAGAGCAGCATGCGGCGGAACGGCAGGTTCAGGCGCTTCAGCACTTCCTCGGCGCAGCCGGTCATGCGTTCCAGCTCTTCGAGGCCCGCCTCTTCGTTCTCCACGATGGAGACGAGTTCGACCTTGTTGAACTGGTGCAGCCGGATCATGCCCTTCGTATCGCGCCCCGCACTACCCGCTTCCGAACGGAAGCAAGGCGTGTGCGCGGTGAAGCGGAGGGGAAGACGGGATGCGTCTAGGATTTGTTCGCGGACAAGGTTTGTGAGCGGGACTTCGGCGGTGGGGATGAGGTAATGGTCCAGCGTTGTCTTGAAGAGATCTTCAGCGAACTTCGGTAGCTGTCCCGTACCGACAAGGGCATCATCTTTCACCAATAGCGGCGGGCTCACTTCCTCATAGCCATGCTCCTCCGTCTGCAGGTCGAGCATGAACGCGGCCAGCGCGCGTTCCATCCGGGCGAGCTTGCCGCGCAGGGCGACGAAGCGGGCGCCGCTCATCTTCACGGCGCTGTCGAAATCCATCTGCGAGAAACCGAGATCACTCTTCAGCGCCTCGCCGAGATCGGCATGGTCTTTCGGGTTGTTGATGCGCGCAGGATCGCCCCAGCGGTGCTGTTCCTCATTGCCCTCTTCGTCGCTGCCTTCCGGCACCTCGGCCAGCGGCAGGTTGGGCAGGCCCATCAGCAGATCGTCGAGCAGCGCCTTGGCGGCGGCTTCCTGTTCACCGGCCGTTTCAATCGTGCTCTTGGCCTCGGCGACCAGCGCCATCAGGCGGGCGGCCTCTTCCTCGTTCTTCTCCGCCTTGGCGCGGCCGATGAGCTTGGAATTCTCGTTGCGGACCTTCTCGGCATCCTGCTTGTCGGTCACCGCCTTGCGCAGCGCCGAGTCGTGCCGGAGGATTTCGGCGACCGAGTCGCCAAGGCCCGGCTTGCGGCGGTTCCAGGCGGCGCGGAAAGCGTCCGGATTGTCTCGGATGGCACGGATATCGAACATGGATCGGTCCTGAGTTGGCTTTGCCACTCGCTCTAATGCGCGCGGCGCGCGGCGTCCACTGCTCGAAGTGGTCTCAGGCGCGCGCTTCGGCCTGTGTCACGGCCGACTTCACGGCCTTGTCAGGCATGCGGCAGATGACCTGCGTGCCGTTGCGCTTTTGCGGGCGCACCTCAATGCAGGGCTCAAGGGCGCGCAGCCGCATCATCATCACGGCAAAATTGCGCAGGCCGAACCAGGCCGGTTTGCCCTTCTGAGGCGTTGGCGTGAAATCCGGAATGGCGCCGAGGGCCTTGATGATCTTCTCCCGCGCGATGGGCTGATCCGGCGTGCGGGCGCCGAGCTGCATGACGAGTTCCGCAGCGCGGGTAAGGTGCGGGTGCGCGTCGTCCGACCGGGGCTCGTCGCTGCGCGAATCCATTTCGTCGCGCACAGCACTGCGCACCCGCATCATCAGGGGCGAGCGACGCTCGTGAACCAGGCGCGGTTCGGGCACTTCGGGCGGCGGACTGCGGAAGCGATACCATTTGCGCTTGGTGCGCTCATAGTCGCATGCGGCCTTTAGCGCCGACATGTGCACAACCGCATCGGCATGCTGGCTGTACAGGTCGTAAGTCGGGTCGGTTTCCTTGCCGCCGACAACGACACGCAACCGGGGAGACTGGATACGATTCACCACAGGCACGAAATCGGAGTCGGTCGTCAGAACGATGATTTCCTCGAGACCCTTGCGCTGCAGGGCCATCTCGACCGCATCCATAGTCAGCACGATATCGGCCGAACTCTTGCCGGAATTGATCTTGTTCTTGGCGAAGGCCCGGCAGTTGAAGGCTTCGAAACCGGCGGCCTCGAATGTCTGCCTGTGTATATCGTGCTGCAGGTTCCAGTAGACACGCTTGCTCAGGAACTTGCGCCGTTTCTGGCGGTGCGACAGCGCGCCATCCTCCAGCCAGAGTACCCAGTTCGCCACTTTTTCGGTGAAGGCCTCGCCCGTCGCAGCGTGGATATTGTCGAAATCGACAAGCAGGACGCTGTTAACGCGTGACAAAAGGGTTTCTCCCTGATTCGCGGACGGAGCGAGTGACAGATGTTCTACATCCGAGGTCGGAAAGCAACCTTGCACCGCACCAAAATTAACTATTCAGCGGGAGAGTCGGCGTCCAGTTCGGCCTGTTTCTTCTCGATCAGCTTCACGCAGAAGATCGATATCTCATACAGGAAATAGACCGGCCCCGTGAGCAGGAGCTGGGAGATCACATCCGGCGGCGTGAACACCGCCGAGAACAGGAGGATGATGACGATGGCATACTTGCGGCCACTGATCAGCGTCTGCGCGGAAACGAGCCCGATCTTGGCCAGCAGCGTGAGGATCACCGGCAGCTGGAACGAGATGCCGAAGGCCAGCATCAGGGCCATAACCAGCGACAGGTATTCCGAGACCTTGGGCAGCAGCTTGATCGTCGCGACGCCGCTGTTGATCTGCTCCTGCGAGATCGAGAAGCGCGCCAGCATGGGCAGCATGAGCACATAGACAAAGGCCGCGCCAGCAGTGAACAGCAACGGCGCAAAGACGAGGAAGGGCCAGAAAGCGCCCCGCTCGTTCTTGTAGAGGCCTGGCGCAACGAAGGCGTAAATCTGCCAGGCGATGACGGGGAAGGACAGGAAGATGCCCGCAAACAAGGCGAGCTTCACCTTGGCGAAGAAGAATTCCATCGGCGCCGTGAAGATCAGTTCCAGCGGCGCGCCGCGCAGCGCTTCGGCCTTGGCGGCAAAGGGCGCGAGCAGGAAGTCATAGATCGGCTGGGCGACGAAGAAGCAGCCAAGCGAGGCGATGGCCAGCACGCTCAGCGAAATGATCAGGCGGGAGCGCAGCTCGGACAGGTGCTCGAGCAGCGGGGCGCGGCTCGCCTCAACTTCATCATCCAGGATTTCAGGCTGTTCGTCCTTGGGCGGGGTGGTGTTCACGCAGCATCGTCCTTGGACTTGGGCGCAGGCGCTTCAGGCGATGCAGATTCCGCCGTTGCCTCGGCCGCTTCGGGGGCTGGTGCAGCAGGCTTTGCAGCACCCTCAGCCGCGGCCTTTTCCTCGGCCATTGTCTTCTTCATGACGGCGGAATTGATCTCGCCTTCCATATTGGCGAGGTCGGCCTGCGCCTCGGTCATCATGTTGGTGCGCTTGAGATCTTCGATTTCCTTGCGCAGCTCTTCCAGCTCGCTCTGGCGGGCAATGTCTTCGAATGCTGCCTGGAATTCACGCGCCATGGCACGGCCCTTGCCGACCATCTGGCCAACCTTCCGCATCATCAAGGGCAGGTCCTTCGGGCCCACGATGATGAGCGCCGCAAGGGCCAGGACAAGGAGTTCGGAAAATCCGACGCCGGGCAGCATTATGCGCCCTCCACCAGGAACACTATGACGAGACTTTCGACTCGTCTTTCTTCTTCGGGGTCACGTCGACGAGGTCATCCTTGTCGACGGCCTTGGGCTCATCATCATCCGCAAGACCCTTGCGGAACGATTTCACACCCTTGGCCATATCGCCCATGATGGAAGAAATCCGTCCACGCCCCCCGAACAGCAGCAATGCCACTACGATGACGAGAACGATCTGGAGAGGTCCGACTGAGCCCATTGGGGCCTCCTGATTAGGTGTTTCGCATTGCAGCATAGCGCTCCGTTCCTGCTGGAACAATGGGGCGAAGCTGTTAAAGGAAGTGGCATGCGTATCGCGACCTGGAATGTCAACTCGATCAAGGCCCGCCTTTCCACTGTTCTGGAAGTGCTGGGCGCAATCGAATGTGACGTCGTTTGCCTTCAGGAACTCAAGTGTGAGACTGACGGCTTTCCCTATATGGAGCTTGAGGAACTGGGGTGGACCTGCGCCGTTCACGGGCAGAAATCCTATAATGGCGTCGCCATCCTCTCGAAATACCCGCTGGACGACGTCCAGAAGGGTCTCTCGACCATGGAAGACGACCAGTCACGCTATATTGAGGCGCTGGTTATGGCCGAGACGCCGATCCGCGTGAGCGCAATCTACCTGCCCAATGGCAACCCTGCGCCGGGCGTGAAATATGACTATAAACTGGAATGGATGGAGGCCCTTGAAGGCCATGCGCGCCAGTTGTTGAAGCAGGAAGAGGCCTTTGTTCTCTGCGGCGACTACAACGTCATCCCCGGTATCAATGACAGCTGGGACGAAACGGTCTGGGCCGAAGACGCCCTCGCCCTGCCTGAAACGCGGCAAGCCTTCCGGCGCCTGCGCAATCTCGGCCTGACCGATGTGTTCGACATGTGCGACGGACGTGCGCACCAGTATACGTTCTGGGATTATCAGGGCGGCGCCTTCCCGAAGGATCACGGCATCCGGATTGACCACCTGCTCTGCTCGCCCCAGGCGGCAGACCGCCTCAGCGGCGTCGAGATTTACCGCAAGGCGCGCGAGCTGGAAAAACCTTCAGACCACGTTCCCGTGATCGGCATTTTTCAGGACTGATGCCTATTTTTTAGGCGTGCAGGACTGGTTGTAGTCAGCGACGTCCTGATTGAACTGCCGCGCATTGGCCTGCAGCGCGAATTCCGCCTGCGCGAAGGCGCGCTTGGCGGCATCGAACTCCGCCTTCGCAGAATCGGCGGCCTCGGCATTTGACGCCGAAGCGAGGCGCATGACCTGCGCGTCTTCATATCCCTCGCCGAGCGCCTCGGCCTTGGCCGCGAGTGCGTCCCGCTTGGCCGTCGCCTCTTCCAGCTCGGCCTTTTTCGGCGCCAGCGTCACCTGCATGGCCTTGCAGCGCTCCACCTGCTTCGGCGAGAGCGAATCGGCGGCCGCCGGCGTGGCAACGGTCAAAGCGAGCGAGGCAAGGAGCAAACGGATCATGGCGGGGTCCTTCTTCATTTTCCTGCCTAATGCCCGATGGCGACTGAAGCAAACCTGAATGAAGCCGTCACAGACTGGCCCCAATTGGGTCCATTTCCGCCATCGTTCAAGCGACGGCACGTGCCGCAAATTAAAAATGATCAAATGCTCACTTCGCCGTATTTTTGCCGCATTCCGAGATGATTTTGTGATTGCTCGCTCACATAGCGCACATTCAGGAGATAGACCAATGACTGCCCCGAAGATCGACACCGCCTCAAAGCATCCCGCACTGGACGTCGCTGTCACGCTGGATCAACTTGTCGCCCCGCTCGAAATACCCGCTGACCTGAGCCGCGCCCGCTGGGCCCCCAAATGGACGCTGATCCTGCCCATCGCCATGCTGGCAGCCTTCACCATCCCTGCCCTGCCCGTGGACGCAAACGCCCCGACTGGAACAGCCGCCACGCATGTGGCCTGACCGGTCAACCGTCAGCCGCCTGCGCGCGGGTCCTGTGCGCGGCGGTTGGCGACGACCGAGTCGATGATGTCGAACACGGCCGCGAAGTCGCTCAGCAGCTCGCGCACCCGGTCGGGATCATCAAGGCGCTTGAACATGGTGCCCGGCTCGAACAGGTTGCCGCCCTGCACCGTGATGAACATGTCGCCGCCATCGAAGCAGCATTTCAGTTTGCCGCCATGGAAAGTCGTCTCCATGTCGACCAGCTTCTGCATCAGGTCGGGCGTCAGCAAGTAGCGGCTCTCGACCTGATCTGTCGTGTAGACTTCAAAGATCTTCTCGAAGACCGGATCCTCAAGGCTCGCGCGCTGCATGCCTTTGCCACCGCCGAACCGGTTGAAGAATCCCGCATCGCGCGTCACCAGCGTGCGACCATAAAAGGTCTTGTCGAATTCGAAGCGCAGGCACTGGCCCTTGAACACGGTCACCCAGTGCGTGCGTGAACGGCCCTTGGAATCGGTTGTCTGCCGCCGCTCTTCAAGGTGCGCCTCGAACAGCTCGAACTCCACGCCCTTGCGCGCACCGGTAACCAGGTCCTCATAGCTGGCCCTGTCCCAGCTGGGCACGAGACCGATTTCCCGATGCTTGTGGATCGCATCCACCTGCCCGGGATCGGCCGTGAAGCTGAGCTCGAACTGGCGCGCGACGGGCGTGACCAGAAGCGTCTTGGCCTCCTTGGCGAGTTGCGTGACGTCCCGCGAGCCCCACCAGACATAGCCGAACCCGACAATGGCCGCGATGAATGCAACAAATGGCATCTTGGCCACAAAGAGCCCAACCAAAACGCCGACGACACCGATCGCCCCGCCGACATAGCGCGCCTGCCGCGCCTTGCCGACGGCCGCCAGACGGTCACCCTCACGCGCCTGCAGCGCGGGGCGGATCTCGTCCTGGAAGACTTGTCCGAAATGATGGAAGCCATCCGGCAGGCCGGCAAGGGCCACCGTGATTTCGGGATCCACCCGTGGCGGCTCGCCGCCGGGAAGGTCAGGTGTCTCGTCCGTCATAGGTCGTCGTTTCGCGTCTGCATCTATTCGTCTCCTGCTGGCGGATCACGAAATATGGCCGTTGATGATCCCGAGGGGCTGATCTCTCCGCGATACATGCCGGCCGAGTTGAATACGAAGTCCACATTCCCGGCCCCATCGATAACGATCACGCCGCCATCGCCGCCCAGCGCAGCGACTTCGCCTAGCGCCACACCAGCGGCTGTCCCCACTCGTTCGTCCCGGAACTTCACACGGTCGCAGATCGTCTTGGCAACACCGACGCGGATGAAGTACTCGCCATGGCCTGTGGCTGACACGGCGCAGACGCCATTCTCGGCATAGGTCGCCGCACCGATCAGCGGCGCATCGCCCACACGGCCCGGCGCTTTGGCTGTCATGCCGCCCGTCGTGGTCGCCGCCGCCAAATTGCCTTCGCTGTCTATTGCCACCGCGCCAACCGTACCGAAGCGCTCTTCATCCGAGCGCAGTGCGGCGAGCGGCTTGGCCTCCCGCGCTTCAAGCAGCCGGTCCAGCGCCTCACGCCGCCTGTCAGTGTCGAAATAGGTGTTTACAACCATCTCAAGCCCCTGCCCGTCAGCAAAGGCATCCGCGCCCGGCCCGGCGAACATGACATGCTCTGACTTGTCCATAACGGCCCGCGCCGCGAGGATCGGGTTCTTGACCCGCATGACGCCCGCGACGGCGCCCGCATCACGGTCGCGTCCGTCCATGATCGAAGCGTCCAGCTCATGTGTGCCATTGGCCGCGAACACGGCGCCATAACCGGCATTGAACAGCGGATTGTTTTCCATCGGAATGACAGCGGCCTGCACCGCGTCCACCGCGCTGCCGCCTTCACGCAGCACGGCCGCCCCGGCTTCCAGCGCCGCGTTGAGACCCGCAGTATAGGCCGCCTCTTCTTCCGGCGTCATGTTCTCGCGCAGGATCACGCCTGCGCCGCCATGGATCGCAAGATGCCATTTGGGGGCCGCAACGGGCTCAGGTTCAACCGGAGTTGCACACGCCGCCAGGAACAGGCCAGCACCCGCCAGGATCGTCAGGGATTTCAGTGTCATCGCCGCCTCCAGTTTGCTGAAGGCAGGATGGACTGATTACCTAGAGGTCTTCAAGGCTTTTGCGGGCGGCCTTGAGCTTTTCACGGCGGCCCGTCCAGTCGACGATACGCTCGCGGTTCTCTTCCACGATCTCGGGCGGCGCTTTCGAAACGAAGGCCTCGTTGCCGAGCTTCTTCTCGGTGGACATGATATCCTTGTCGAGTTGGCCGATCTCCTTGTCGAGCCGATTGCGCGCTTCGGCCACGTCGATCTGATCGGCAATACCGAGCGCCACGACCGTTTCGCCAACAACCGTGGAGACGGCGCCATCCGGAACCGCCTCACTGACAACAATGTCTTCAAGGCGCGCGATGCGTTTGAGGATATCTTCGTGTCGGTAAGCGCGATCCTCGATGACCGGCCCGGCATTGACCAGCGACAGCGGAATCTTCGAGCCTGCCGGCACGCCAAGATCGTTGCGCAGCGAGCGCACTTCCGTGATCAGGTCGATCACCCACTGGATCTCGTCATCGGCTCCCGCATCGCGCGCGATATCATATTGCGGCCAGGACTGGAGCATCAGGAAACCCTGTTCGTCCACACGGCCCGCGGCGCGGCGCTCCCACAGCTCTTCCGTCACGAACGGCATGAACGGGTGGAGCAGTTTCAGCGTCTCGTCCAGCACATAGCCGCAAACGTCGCGCGTCTCCTGCTTGGCCGTATCGTCCATGCCCATCAGCAGCGGCTTGATGAGTTCGAGATACCAGTCGCACAGTACGTTCCAGATGAACTTGTAGAGCGCGCCCGCCGCATCGTTGAAACGGTATTCCTCAATGGCTTTCGTGGCTTCGGCTTCGCAGGCGTCAAGCTCGCCAAGAACCCAGCGGTTCACGGGGCTCGTCACCTTGGCGAAATCGATCTCGCCCGGCGCGCCGCATTCGTTCATCTCGGCAAAGCGCGCCGCGTTCCACAGCTTGGTTGCGAAGTTGCGGTTGCTTTCGACGGCCTGTTTCGAGAGGCGGATATTGCGCCCCTGACCGGCCATGCGGCCCATTGTGAAGCGCAGCGCGTCGGCGCCATATTCGTTCACCAGTTCCAGCGGGTCCATCACGTTGCCCTTGGACTTGGACATCTTCTGGCCCTTCTCGTCGAGAACGAGGGCGTGGATATAGACATCCTTGAACGGAACTTCGCCCATGAACTCAATGCCCATCATCATCATCCGGGCAACCCAGAAGAAGATGATGTCGAAGGCCGTGATGAGCGTGGCAGTCGGGTAGAAGGTTTCCAGCTCAGGCGTCTTGTCTGGCCAGCCCATGGTCGAGAACGGCCAGAGCGCGGAGGAGAACCATGTGTCGAGGACGTCTTCGTCCTGTTTCAGCACTTCTTTGCGAAACTCCTCAATTCGCCCCGACGATCGTAGAATTGCAGAATTCAACATGAGGTCGGTTGGATCCGAAGCATCGGGATCAGATTCGTTTTCCTCAAGCAGCGACCGTGCCGATGGCGAGAATCTCGAAAGAACCCAAGCCAGTTCCGAGTGGGGAATTGTCACTTCTCGTGACGATGGGTCCTGAGTAAATGGACGTTCTTCCTCCCGCAGCAAAGAAGCCCAAGCATCACCCTCGGTATTGCAAACAAATATCGATCCGTTTGGACCAAACCATGCCGGGATCCGGTGTCCCCACCAGAGCTGGCGGCTGACGCACCATGGCTGGATGTTGTCCATCCAGTTGTAATAGGTCTTTTCCCAGTTCTCGGGCACGAAACGGGTCTTGCCCTCTTTTACCGCAGCGATGGCAGGCTGGGCCATGGTCTTGGCGTCGACATACCACTGGTCGGTCATCCACGGCTCGATGACCACGTTGGAGCGGTCGCCAAAGGGCTGTTCGATCTTGAGGTTCTCGATTTCCTGCAGCATTTCAAGCGCCTCGAACGTCTCCACCACTTTCTTGCGTGCATCGAACCGGTCAAGCCCGCGATAGTCCGCCGGTATGCCAGCCGCGTCCGCATCCGCGCCATCAACGATGTGCGCCGTGGCGTTCAGGATGTTCAGCGGCGTATGTCCAGCGCGCTTGCCGACTTCGAAATCGTTGAAGTCATGCGCAGGCGTGATCTTCACCGCGCCGGAGCCCTTTTCAGGGTTCGCATAGTCGTCCGCGATGATCGGCACGCGGCGGCCAACGATGGGCAGCTCCACGAACTTGCCGACGAGGCCCGCATAGCGTTCGTCATCCGGATGCACGGCCACGCCCGTATCGCCAAGCATGGTTTCAGGGCGCGAGGTGGCGACGACGATATAGTTGCGCGTCTCGGTGCCGGTGACGTTTCCGTCCTCGTCCTTGACGGGATGCTCATAGGTCACGCCGTCTGCGAGCGGATAGCGCAGGTGCCAGTAATGGCCGTTGACTTCGCGCTGGTCGACTTCGAGGTCCGAGATCGCCGTCTGGAAATGCGGGTCCCAGTTCACGAGGCGCTTGTCGCGGTAGATCAGGCCCTTCTTGTAGAGTTCGACGAACACTTTGGTGACGGCGCGCATCATATTGTTGTCGGGCTCGGCCCGGTCGCCCATCGTGAAGGCGAGGCGCGACCAGTCGCAAGAGGCGCCAAGGCGCTTCAGCTGGCCAACGATGGCACCGCCGGATTCCTCTTTCCACGCCCAGACGCGATCAACAAAGGCGTCACGGCCCATCTCGCGGCGGCTTTCATTGCCTGCCTCGGCCAGCTGGCGCTCGACGACCATCTGCGTGGCGATGCCCGCATGGTCGGTGCCCGCCTGCCAGAGCACGTTCTTGCCGCGCATGCGCTCGAAGCGGACCAGAACGTCCTGCAGCGTATTGTTCAGCGCGTGGCCCATGTGCAGCACGCCGGTGACGTTCGGCGGCGGGATAACGATGGAATAGGCTTGTGCGCTGGTGTCGCCCGAAGGCTTGAAGCATCCGCGCGCCTCCCAGGCCTTGTAGAGGCGTGTTTCGGCTTCGGCGGGGTCAAATCGTTGGTCGAGCATGGGTCAGGCGTATTCCAGGGCAAAAGAAAAGGGCGCGCCGGTGGCAGCGCGCCCTTCCCTATAAACAATTTGGCGGGAGAGGCTAGCGCGCCATGCGGGCGATGCGCTGTACTTCCGCTTCGACCTTTTCCTCGACAATGCCGGGCAGGTTGGCGTCGAGCCAGTCCTTGATCATCGGCTTGAGCAGCTCACGAACGAGGCCCTCGATCGTGTTGTCGCCGCCGAAATCCATCCGGGAGATCAGCTTGCCGAGCGCGCCGGCGGCGGCATCGGATGTCGACTCGTCAGTCAGGACGGTCTGCTGGTAGCGGGCGCTGGCGGGCATTTCATTCTCCACGGGAGCATAGGCTTTTTGACGGGGGGCAGGTGCCGGAATGGGTTCCGGCTCGGGTTCAGGTTCATGACGGAACGTGGGGGCCGGCTCAGGCTCTTCGACAGAGCGGGCCGCGCTGAGCAGGTCCTCGAAGGAATCGGCAGGCTCCGGCTCGCTTTCCTCGGCAACCTGTTCCGGCTCTTCGAGAACGAACGTGTCATCTTCCTCAGCCTCGAAGATGCTGTCATCGGCATCTTCCTCAACCGGGTCGAACGTCATGTCGGAGAAACCGCCATCATCCGCTTCTTCGAGTGCTTCCTCGCGAACGGGAGTCGGCGCACCGGGACGGCGGGCCGTGCTGGCATCGTCCTCTGAGATTATCTTGCGGATCGACGCGAGGATTTCCTCCATCGTCGGTTCCTTGTGCGCTTCGTTGGCCATGTCAGCCCCTTACTCTTTACCCATCAGAATCAGTACAGGTTAATGGGTAAGATGTATCGGTTAACAACCGCTTGACGATGTTAACCTTATTCGATTTCCGGCGCGGCGCCAGTGGGAACCGGCTTGTCCAGCTCGCCAGCCGCACGCAGAAGTCGAAACGCGGCAACATACGCGTCACGCTCGGACTGCACGAGCGCCAGACGCGCCTCGAACAGCTGTTGTTCCTGGTCCAGAACGTCCAGCGTGGTGCGAACGCCAACGGCGAGTTCTTCCTTGGCGCCATCATAGGCAATTTCGGCCGCATCGACCTGGCGCTTGGAGGCCTCAATCGAGCGTAGCGACGCATCATAGCCATACCAGGCCTGTGCGATCTGTGCGCGAACCTGGCGCTCAAGCACGTCGATCTGCTGGCGCGCCTGGTCGCGGCGCAGGCGCGCTTCGCTGACCTGGCTCTTGATCAGGCCACCCGAGAGAATCGGTATCGAGCCCTGCGCGACGGCCGAAACGCTCGTGTTGCGCTGCTCCGGATCGCCATAGGTCGATTCGACACCGGCTGTGCCGACAAGGTTGATCTGTGGCCGGTACTGCGACTTGGCGACGGAAATAGCCTCGTTCGCGGCGCGCTCGGAATGCCGGGCAGCCTGGATGTCGGGATTGCCGTCCAGCGCGATCTGAATGGCCTCTTCAATGGAACCCGGCAGGGGCGGCACGGGTGGCGGCGGGGGCAGGTCGCCCGGCTTCAGGCTGGTGAGGAACTGGTAATTGGCTTCGCTCGCCTCAAGCTGCGCCTCGGCCCCGGCCAGCGCGGCACGGGCCCCTTCAAGGCGCGCATTGGACAGCGAGACATCGGTCCGTGTGACAACGCCCACTTCGAATCGGTCATCTGCGGCGCGGACCTGCTCGCCGGTGACGTCGACATTGTTCTTGCGAATCGTAACCGCCTCTCGGTCGCGACGCACGTCCACATAGGCCGTCACGACCTGCAGGATCATGTCCTGCTGGGCGGCATCATATTGCGACTTGGCCGCACTGATTCCCGCTTTGGCCTGACGGATCCCGGCACTGACACGCCCGCCCGTATAGAGCGGCTGCACGGCCTGGACCTGCGCGCTGGCAATCGGACGGTCGCCAAGCCCGAAGGCAAATGGCGACGTCGTATCGACATATTCATAACCGGCGCTGCCAACGACGTTCACCGTCGTGCGCCGCCCGGACCGGGCCTGCTCCAGGCTTTCGCGTGCCACATCGGTCTCATAACGCTGGATATCGAGCTGGGGGTTCGTCGCAAAGGCCGAGGCAATCGCCTGATCAAGCGTTTCCGCTGATGCAGAGCTTCCGGCAATCATCGCAACGACCGCCGCACCCATAAGGCAACGATACTTCACACGCATCCTGAGCTCCTTGATAACCCGGTTTCAGCAGCATCATATAGCGACGCCCAAAGATAGTGAACACTGTTCACTTTCCTGGAGTCTTAAACACTGAATATAATTCTGGTGATGCGGGCAATCAGCGCAGTCCGGCCTAGAAAACGAAGGCCTGCTTGCGGTTGAACTGCTCGAACTTGGGCGGGAAGGCGTCAAAACCGTCGCGCGCCGCAACCGTATCGCCCGCCTTCGTGAACACTTTCGCGCGGCCAAGGCCTTCGCGCTCCATGACAACGGCCGCGAGTCGTCCGCCATCAGCCAGTTGAGCTGTCCACGCGTCCGGAACGGTTTCGACCATGCCACACACATAAATCACGTCGAACGGCGCCTGGTCAGGCAGGCCAGCCGCAATACCGCCTTCAACGGCCACGGCGCGGTCAAGGCCAAGCGTCGCAAAGCGTTCAGACATGGCGTCGACCAGCTCGGTCGTTTCCTCAAGTGCGATGACGGTTTCCGACAGGTGGCTGATGAGGGCGGCCTCATAGCCGGCCCCTGCCCCGATCACGAGAACGATATCGCTCGGACGAATCCCGGCCAGCTTGATCAGCTTGCCTGTGTCGCGCGGAATCCAGAGCGAACGGCCCGGCGATGTCGCGATTTCCAGTTCGGAATAGGCCACTGACTTGCGGGAGTTCGGCACGAAAGCCTCACGCGGCGTGCGAAGGAAGGCCGAGACGATCGGCGCATCGGAGACATCATTGGGGCGGATCTGGCTATCCACCATGATTTCACGGGCTGCGTCATAGCTCATGGGCGCATGCTTCCCTCTGGTAAAAACGGATCAGAACCGCCCTTTAGCATGGGCCGCGCCCCGCGCAATGCGCGATAAACGCACGGGGGCTGAAAACGCTGATTGAAAGCCTGCCTTTTGCTTGCTAGTGACGCGCCTCTGGTCAGGCTCTATGGCGGAGTGGTGACGCAGCGGATTGCAAATCCGCGCACCCCGGTTCGATTCCGGGTGGAGCCTCCAGACCCAATCCACAGATTTGGATCATTCTTAACGCATTCTTGCGCTAATTTTGCGCGTTTGCTGGTTAATCATTTACGGCGCGTTAACCAATTCGGGCGATCTTGGGCATGTCTTCTCTTGGAGACACCCACCATCACCCAACGCCTCGGCGGGAGCTTTCAGCTTCCGCCATTTTTTTGTCCGAACACAAGTTTTTGGACAGGAGCAGCATGTTGGGGCTTGAACCGGATCATCGGTCTGCTATTCACCCGCTCTCGGCTGATCCGCGATAGCTCAGTTGGTAGAGCAGGCGACTGTTAATCGCCCGGTCGTAGGTTCGAGTCCTACTCGCGGAGCCAACAACCTCACGCAACTAATTGTTTTTATTGTGTTATTTCTATTTTTAAACAATTTCGCCCCACAACCCGCCCCACAAAAAAGCCGGGTATGGTGCAACCGTAATGAACGAGATTGATCGTTGCCGCAGGATTCGGGACCGAGTTTTAACCGTTCCAATCTAAATACGAGGGTTCAATTCTCTTCACCCCCCCCTCCAATCTTATGCTCATCGTCGCCGTTGTCATCATTCCCATCTTCTGGCCGCTTTCACACGTTAAGGGGTGATGCGGGGCCTCCCTGTGTGCTTCCTCGCATCGCGGCCACCAATTTCAAAAGGCGCCAAGCCCTTGTTTCCAGTGGTGCCGGTTGGGAGACTCGAACTCCCGCCCCTGTGATTACAAAATGGCGTGGCTTAAGCTTGGGATCTGCGGCTGTACCAAATTAGCGCCATCAATCTAGCCTTGGCACAACAAGGCCTGCCCCTCGCCAACCTACCTGCTGACAGGCCAATGCAGCTTTTGCTAGCCGCTCATGGCGCAGGATCTTGCAAAACGTGTCCGCACGCTCTATCCGGTGCATGTGCTGCGCCGCTGCATGCTGCTGGATGCGTTCAGTCTAATTATCCGAAATCGAAGTCACACGCTCGCGTTTGCCGCCTTGAGAGGTGCAAGCGCACCCGATCTGCAAGAGGGAAATAACCCCAATGCCGCTGCCAGCCCTCACCTCTTTAAAGGACATTTGGTTTTTCAATATTCGCGGTGACCTGCTCGCCGGCCTTGTCGTGGCTCTCGCCCTCATTCCCGAAGCTATTGCTTTCTCAATTATCGCGGGCGTCGATCCAAAGGTTGGACTTTACGCCTCATTCTGTATCGCGGTCGTCACCGCCATCGCGGGTGGGCGCCCCGGTATGATCTCAGCGGCGACCGCCGCAACTGCCGTGCTCATGGTCACCTTGGTGAAGGATCATGGTCTTGAATATCTGCTCGCGGCGACCGTCCTGGCAGGTCTTCTTCAAATTCTAGCTGGCCTCCTCAGACTTGGCCAGCTGATGCGGTTCGTCTCACGTTCGGTCATTACAGGCTTCGTCAATGCCCTGGCCATCCTGATCTTCCTCGCCCAGATTCCCGAACTCGTGGGTGTCCCGATGCTGACCTATCCAATGGTCGCTCTTGGCCTGGCCATCATCTATCTCTTCCCCCTGCTCACGCGTGCGGTGCCCTCGCCCCTTATCTGCATCATTGCGCTCTCGGCCATCGCCATTGCTTTCGGCCTGGATGTCCGCACCGTCGGCGATATGGGCGAGTTGCCCGCCACCCTGCCAATGTTCCTGATCCCGGACATCCCGCTGACCTTGGAAACCCTGCAAATCATCTTCCCTTATGCGCTCGCCGTCGCCGTCGTCGGCCTGCTTGAGTCCCTGATGACGGCCACGATAGTCGATGAACTCACCGACACGCCGAGCGACCGGAACCGCGAATGTGTTGGCCAGGGCGTTGCCAATACGATCACCGGTTTCTTCGGCGGCATGGCGGGCTGCGCCATGATCGGCCAGTCAATCATCAACATAAAATCAGGCGGCCGCGGACGACTTTCGACGCTATCTGCGGGCATTTTCCTGCTGGCCATGATCCTCCTGATCGGAGACTGGGTGAGCCGTATCCCGATGGCTGCCCTTGTCGCCATCATGATCATGGTCTCCATCGGCACGTTCAGCTGGTCGTCGCTCAAAAACCTGCGGGTCCATCCGCGCAGCTCGTCGATCGTCATGCTAGCGACTGTTGCCGGCGTTATCTTCAGCCATAACCTCGCCATCGGGGTACTGATCGGCGTGCTACTGTCCGGCGTGTTTTTCGCCGGAAAGATTTCTCAGATTTTCCGGGTCTCATCGGAACTGTCCGCAGGCGGCCGCACGCGCCGCTACAGGGTGGAAGGCCAGGTGTTCTTCGCGTCGGTGGAGGCCTTCAATGCCGCCTTCGATCTGAAGGAAGCGCTCGATGAGGTGATCATTGATGTAAGCCAGGCCCATATCTGGGACATTTCCAGCGTGGCCGCGCTCGATATGATCGTGCTGAAATTCAGGCGCGAAGGTGCTAAAGTTGAAATCATCGGCCTCAACGAAGCCAGCGAAACCATCGTCGACAAGCTCGCCATCCACGACAAGCCTGGTGCGATCGACAAGCTGATGTCGCACTAGGGAGGAACGACAATGACCCATATTCTCGCACTCATCGATGGCTCGGTTTATACCCACAGCGTCTGCGACCATGCCGCTTGGGCAGCCCGCCAGTATGGCGGGGACATTGAGCTTCTCCATGTTCTGAGCACCCAAAAATCCGGCGCCTTGCCAACGGACCTGTCAGGCGCCATCGGCCTCGGCGCCCGTTCATCGCTCCTGGATGATCTTGTTGAGCATGATGCCCGCACCGCGCAGCTCGACAAGGAGCGGGGCCGTGCCATTCTCGACGCTGCCCAGCAGCGCCTCGAAAGCCAGGGCATCGGGAACGTCAGCCTCGCCTTGCGCACCGGGGAGATTGCCGACTCCCTCGTCAAGCGGGCCGGCGACCTCATCGTCATGGGCAAGCGCGGCGAAGGCGCAGACTTTGAGAAGCTCCATCTTGGCTCAAATCTTGAGCGCGTCGTGCGAGCCGTCCACCGGCCGGTTCTGATCGCCAGCCGGACGTTCAAGCCGATCCAGCATGCCGTGTTCGCGTTCGATGACGGAGTCAGCGCGCGTAAGGCACTCGACAGCCTGGTCCAGTCTCCCTTGGCCGATCGCCCGCGTATCACCGTCTTCAGCGTTGCCGAAGCGGGCTCAGATATCGCCCGCGGCGGGATCGCGGCAGCAGCCCGCCTCATCAAGGCGGGTTATGAGGCCGTTGCAAAAGAACGGCCCGGCCATGCAGAAAAGATCATTGCCGAGGAAACCGAACGCGACGATGCAGACCTGCTGATAATGGGCGCTTATGGCCATTCGCGCATTCGCAGCCTGATTATTGGCTCAACAACGACCGCGCTCATCCGGTCGTGCGCGATCCCGCTGCTGCTTTTCCGGTAATACTCTGTCAGCCAATCACTTCAAACGAGTGCGCGTCGACCTGCTCGGCGCCGTTGAGATCGAACAGGGCCGTATTCCGGCCTGTTTCGGCAAACGCGCTGCCATAGATAATCCCGTCGAAGCCCTCCAGCCGGAAGAACTCGGCGATCAGCTGGGTTGGCGCGTAGAAGGCTGTGTTGTCACTGCGCAGGACAGGTGCGCGAATGCCCGGTCGATGTCCCGCCATACCTGTTCGTCCGAATTGGCTGAACGACTGTCCGGAGCGGTCTCGGTGAGCGTGTGGAAAAGGGAACAGTCGACGATCCTAAGCGCCCGGACAGTCCGAAAGCGGGCCAGAGACAGCGTCGCGCCGATCCAGGGCCGTAACTCGGACATGGCCACATATTCTGAGGTCGCAAGATAAAGACAGGAAATACCCTTGGGATTTACCCGGCCCTCAAATGCCTTGTCGATCCAAGGCTTCGTCCGTTCATTCTGAAGCGGCACGCGCCGACGCTGTGCCTCTTCATCACCGGATTCCCAGTCGCGGCCAATCTGCGCGCGCCAAAATGCCTCCCCTACCGGGAGTACCTCTATCCGGTCACGCAGACTTCGTCTGATCCAGCTCAGGAAAGCGTCGCAGGTCTGTGACCGGATATATCTCTGACGATAGAGGACTTCGTCCCTAAATTCACGAAAACTTATACAAGGCGATACTTGTCGATCTTCCGGACTCTCCTCCATCTTGTCCTACCTGCCCGGCGCAATTTCGACCACTGGAAAAGCACCCCCATGATGTGCTCATCGCCGCGCTTTATCTCATGAATATCCTTGTCGAGGCGAGGTTCCCACCGACGTTCCAGGGAGACGATCCCGATTTCTCCCGGCAAAGATCCGTCATCGATTCGCCCTCAAGCCGCCGGGCAACAAAACGCAGTCTCTCGTCCATTTTCGATGGGTCCTTCCATGGCATCGCAACCTCCCGCCAAAGCGGAAAGTGTTACCCATGTGTCCGGTACAATCTGTCACCTATGTCTCGAGCCGCTCAAGCTTGCCCATCGTTGACGGGCATCACCCTGCCGGAGACCTCCCTGCCGGGCTGGTACGGAACGTAGGCCATACCACTTTCTCCGGCATAGGCGCGGCCATAGTCATGCATCGACCGGATATGGAGCATCTCCATCGCCTGCGGTTCCAGTGCCCCGCTATGGCCCGCTTGCGCGATACCGCGCGCGACGAGCACGGCCCGGCGCTGTCGGATAAGCTCGCGCGCCTCGCCGCCAAACCCGGAATAGCCCACCTGTTGGCTGGTCTCGCCAGCCAGATGACGATCAAGCCAGGTAAGGCCTTGCGCGCTGAGGCGTGCATATCACAATGCTAAAGTGTGCAGATCCTTCAGCGCGCTCGTGATCAGGTTGTAGGCTTGTTCGTTCTCGTCCGGCATCACGATGATCGCGAGGATGGCAAGCTTCAGAGCGAGACCTTGAGGGGTACTTGCCGGTACTTCTGGCAGGGCAGTGAGAAGTTCTTGCCGCGTCTCATATAGAGCCTCCAGACGGTGGTCCATTGCATCTAGTTCCACAGCTTCAGGCATGGCGGCGCATCGTTGCCGGGAAAGGTCGCTCCAATAGCGCTCCCGAATGAGGTAGGTGTCGAGCGCCTGCCAACGCCTGACCAGATCCTGGTGTGTTTCCTCAAGCGCAAGCCAGGCCCTGCAAGCGTCGACAGATGGATCCGTCCGTGCGGGGATATCTCGTACGGCTGCGACGGCAACTGATCCCGCGATAATTTGCCGGCGCGAGAGTTCAAGAATAGCGCGTGAATCAGCATCCGCCGCACCAAGAGGGCGTCGCGACATTGGTTTACCTTTATGGTACATGTGAGTCGTTTAGTGTCACGCACCATAACAGCGTGATCGTTTTAAGTAAATATGATCGTAAAAAGAAAATGACTGATCTCACCTCCGCTCAGATTCGCGCAGCGCGCGCCCTGCTGGATTGGACGCAGCCGAAACTGGCTGAGATGGCGAAACTGTCTGTGCCGACCGTCCGCCGGATGGAGAGTGCTCGCGGGCCTTCAGCGAGTACTCCGGCCAATGTGGACGCAGTGTGCCGGGCGCTGGAAGCGGGTGGAGTTGTTTTCCTAGCCCCGGAAGAAAATAAAGATGGCGGTCCAGGTGTCAGGCTAAAGCTGTAGACTAGGTGAGCGCCCGACATTCGTGACGGAACGTCGCAAAGCCACTGTAAAGCGGCCGTGTCAGCGTCAAGGAAGTCAGATTCGCTCCAGCATCGTCACGGCTTGGAAATGGGCGGTGAAGAATCGTTATGACTATCGTGGTAGCGCGCGGGACTACAGCAATACCTACGATATCGCCGAACAGCTTCCCACGAGGTCCAAGGGCAAACCGGGCAACCAGTTCCTGTCAAACGAGGAATTGACGACGCTCTGGCTGACCCAGCCCGGTGAACTGCGCATGAGCATGACGCCAATAAGCAGGATGTGTCTCGTGCAGAATGTGAGCGTCTGAGAGAACGTCAATCGCACGCAGGGCACGCCTGGAGCGGATCATGCCAAAGGCGTGGAGCAGTAAATGTGCGCCGGTTATGATACCAGGAGTCCGGGTCAGTTGCTCTACGGGTTGACCTGCCTCGGCAACCAGAATGCGCCGGATTGGGCGCCAAAGCTATCACAGCGCCAGCGTACAAAACCGAAGACCTGGCCCGGTTCGAAGAGATGTATTGCGCCCCGACAGGCCACCCTGCGTGAATGGGCGGGCACGTCTGGTCCGTCATGGTCACTTACCGAAAAGCGAAGTAATGACCGGCACTGATCCAGTGCCGGTGAAAGTGCCGCGCGTGCGCGATAGGCGAGTAAACGAAGTGAAGATCACCCTCACGTCCAGCATCCTGCAGCGATTGTTCCCCGACAGCGACCTTGACACTTCACGGCATAAAGCGAATCCATCACTCTATGGGTCTAAACATTCGTCTGAAAATGGACTGTTTCAAGACAATGTCTGTGACCTGGTAGCGATGTTAAAATATCATCGTCAATGAGGACGTGACAAAATCTCAGCGACGCTGCCCAATCGCCTTAGCGGCCAAGGTCGAGGCAGCAAGGATCTGCTTTTTTGACGCGCCAGATCTGGCGAGTGCGTGAAATCCGAGCGCGGATGCCAGAGCGAAAGACGCCAGCGCCTCGTCACCACCACTCAACCTTTTCAGTTTGCGCAACAAATCAGAACGGATGCGCCGGACCTGCCGGCGCAAGGCCGGGTCGAACTGGGGCGACTGGACGAGCGCCTCGGACAGCATACACCCCCGATTTCCCTGCTTTGCGACAAATGCGCCAACAGCTTCGAGAAATTCCACAAGCTCGCGTCGCTGGCCAGCCTCGCCCTCAAGCATGTCCAGCCGGGGAAGGAGCGTGAATTCCATATAGCGGCGGAGGGCGTCGAGGAAGGCGGTCGGCTTGTCCCTGAAGGCGGCATAGAAGCTGCCACGCTGGATGCCGGCAGATTGCTGCAATTTGTCGACGTCGGCGCCATTATAGCCGTGGGTCCAGAACACGTCGACGAGCGCGTCCAGCGCCAGATCTCTGTCAAAGCTGCGAGGTCTTCCTGCCATGCGCCCTAAATGTCGTCTGCAGCAGCCTTCGGCAAGGGACCGCTGCAGACGTTTCTCACAATTTCCGGATTCTGGCGGCCTCTGCGCCCCTAGTCCGCGACAGGGTCGACCCAGGAAAAACGGGCAAAAGCCGGGTCAACAGGCGTATCGGCTATGTGATTCACATAATTTGACAGGGTCTTCTGGGCGACCCCGAGTAGCACATCCAGCACATGCCGCCTCGCATAACCTGCCTCAAGGAACGTGCTCACCTGCTGCGTATCCAACACGCCCCGCTGGCGAACAATCGCCAGCGTGAATTGACGCAAGGCCTCCAGTTTGGGGTCATCCAGCGCATCACCGGCACGCAAAGCATTGATCGTCGCTTCGTCGACCCCTTGCATCATGGCGATTGCGGTATGGGCTGGCACACAATAGTGGCAGGCGTTTTCAACATTAATCGTAAGCCAGACCACATTCCGCTCAACCTTGCTCAGGTCTGACCGCTCGAACAATTCATGCAGGTTCTTGTAGGCTTCAAGGTGCTCAGGGCTTTCGGCCATGACGGCATGCAGGTTGGGGATTCTCCCGAAGGCCTTGGCGGATTCTTTCAGAAGTGGCCTTGCGGCTTCAGGCGCCGTGTCGATGGTATGCAAATCAAATAATGCCATGGGTCTTTCTCCTTGAGGCCCTTCTAGCTGGGTATTCTGTACTGACCGATCAAGAACAGGATAACTGAATTATTCCGAACTGGCGCTCAGGTGATACCTGCATCCCGTCCCCAGGACAGGTACGACCCGCTCCTGCGTCGTTCGATGGCTTCAGGCGACGGGTCGGCATATTCTTCTCCCGGAAGAATACCCGCGGCATCGACCACCCGGTTCATGAACGCATACAGCCCGCAAACGAGCGCGGCATCGTGTATCGCCTCTTCTGACCAGCCGGCCTTCAGCAGTCCCGCGACATCGCTACGGCGCACAAGTGACGGAGTCAGGGCGAGCTTTTCGAGGAACCGGAGCAATTTCAGGAATCGGGCTGGAAGCGGGGCCTCGTCAAATCGCTCAAACAACATGTCGACCAGTGCCGGATCAACATCGAACGCGTGCGCCATGAGCTTGTGTGCGCCATAGCAGAACTTGCACTGATTAAGGCCTGAGACCCAGGCTGCTATCAGCTCCCGTTCGCCAATTGACAGCTCGCTATCGCTTCGCAGGACAGCGTCGTGGAACGCGAGCAGTGGCTCGACGCCCCTTGGGAATCGTTTGAACAGGTCGCTCAGATGCGCGCGGTCCGGAAGGCTCGGATAATAGCTCATGTCGGATTTCCTTTCACGGCGAGTGGTACAGCATTGCATATAAGCGAGGATTGTCAGTCCCCGCATAAGAAATAGTGGACTGAACAGTCCGGAATGCCGGATCGTTGATCCTTCCGCACGCTTTCGTGAGTTTCAGTTCAATAGGGCTTCACGTATTCAGACCCTGCGCCGCCAAACTTGCGGAGCTGATTTCAACCTGGAGACTAGACATATGTCGCACACAACGTTCATTGCAAAATCCCTGATCGCTGGCCTTGCACTCGCCGCAGCCGCTGGCGCCGCAAACGCGAAGCCAAACGCTCAACTTACCCTGGCCGACAATGCGCCCGCGGACGTTCAGTCCGCCTTCACGGCATGGCAGGCTGGTGAGCGAATCGAAGGCCGCAAGGACAAATGTTACGGTATTGCCCTTGCTGGCGAGAACGATTGCAAGGCCGGCAAAGGAACAAGCTGCGAAGGCACATCCACCGTCGACTTCCAGGGAAATGCCTGGACGTTCGCGCCCAAAGGCTCCTGCGACTTCATCGTCTCGCCCGAAGGTCCTGCTGCGTTGAACGAACTGGATCGTAATACACCGGCCTGATCCCAGCCCGGCAACAGAGTTCCTCGGATCACAGTCATGCAACTTCCACCGTCCCCCCCGTCCACTGCGGGTCTCGGGCTAAAACCGGAGCACTTTGCTCCGGCGCTCGAGACCGAAGTTGAAGGATTGTGGTTCGAGGTTCACCCTGAAAACTATATGGTCCAAGGCGGCCCACGCCTGGCCTGGCTGACTGCTATCCGCGAAAAGCGCCAGCTCAGCTTTCACGGCGTCGGCGCGTCTCTCGGCGGACTGGATCCATTCGACAGGCAGCACACCCATGATCTACGTTTATTGATCGAGCGGTTCGATCCGTTTCAGGTGTCCGAGCACGCAACGTTCTCCGCGCACAAGACGCGCTACCATGCAGATCTGCTGCCGCTTCCCCGTACACAGGAAGCGCTGATACATCTTGCAGACCGGGTCGATGCTTTCCAGGCCTTGATCGGTCGGCGAATTCTGATCGAAAACCCCACCAACTACCTGCCGTTCGCCTGCGAGCTCGACGAACCTGAATTTCTTGTGGAAGTCGCCCGCCGATCCGGATGCGGTCTCCTGATGGACATCAATAATATCTGGGTGAGTGCAAATAATGTCGGCGTGGACCCTTATGCTTATGTTCGCGCAATCCCTGGCGAGCTCGTCGGCGAGATTCACGTTGCAGGGCACTCGCAAGACCCTGGGCTTGGCGCCAAATTTCTGATCGACAGTCATGACGCGCCCGTCAGTGAGGGCGTGTGGCACCTTTTGGCCGTTGCGCTTCACGCATGGGGGGCCAGGCCGGTCCTCGTTGAACGTGATGGCAATATCCCACCGTTTGACGACTTGCTTGCCGAATTTCACCACGCCACGCGGATACTGACAGCTTCACAAGAGGCGGCACACGATGCGGCTTGAGCAGCATATCGAAGCCATGTCGTCCTTCGCTGCTGGCCGCGCCGGCGCCGCTGCGCTTACCCCTTTGATGGACTCCAGAGCGCACCCGGGCCAGCGCGCGCAAGTCTATCGCAATTCTGGCATCCTCGCCTGCGTTGAGGCCCTCAGGTCCAACAATCTACGACTGGCAGCCGTCATGGGCGACGCGTTTTTCAGTGCCCTGGCACGGGCCTATGCCGATGCGGAACCGCCCTCGACCCGGAGTCTGGTCGGATACGGTGTGTCGCTCGCTCATTTTATCGCCGCAGCTGAATCTGAACATGGACTGCCCTGGCTCGCAGATATCGCCCGGCTGGACCGGGGTTGGCTCAATGCCCACCTCGCACCAGATGCAGACCCGCTGGCACCGGGCGCGCTTGCCGAGATCGATGGCTCGACCCTGATGGTATCCACCCTGACCATGCATCCGAGCCTTAATATTATCGACATCGAATGGGCGGTGGCATCCCTTTGGACAGACCTGAAATCAGGCGAGCTTCCGAACCGCCAGATGCACCTGGCGTGCCGATCTGAACACGTTCTTTTCTGGCGTCCCGAAGGAGAGGTCAGGATGCGCGTTCTTCATCCCGGAGAACACGCGTTTCTCAGTTCGGCCATGTCCCAATCGCCACTTGGGGATGCATGTGAAGCCGCCCTGGCTGCCGAGCCGTCTATTGATCTTTCGCATCTCATTGCCGGCGCCGTCTCGTCGGGATTGTTCATCACCATCGCTCAACAAGGGGGAGCTAATCATGATACTCATTCAGAGGCTGCAGGCTGGTTATAGCTGGCTTACCAGCAAGGCCAACATGCTGGAACCGTTTGCGCTACTTATCGCGCGCCTGGCCGTGGCCCGGGTATTTTTCATGTCAGGGCTTACAAAATGGAATGGCTTCCTGTCATTCAACCCTGACAAATACGACCTCTTCCTGTTCGAATTCTTCTGCCCGGAAGATAAGCGCGCTGGCGCCCTCGTGCTGTGCACAGACCAGGCGGCGGGCACATACGCACCGACAACACAATGGATTGTCGAGCGCTTCGCCAACATGGCCGGTATCATGGAAATCCTTCTGCCGATCCTTCTTGTCCTCGGACTGACGTCAAGACTGGCGGCCGCCGGACTGCTCACGATGACCCTGGTGATCGAACGCCTTGTCTTCCCGGATGCCGATAGCTGGTGGGGTAGTCACGTCTGGTGGGCGGCCATCCTGTTTGTGATCGTCGCCCGTGGTCCCGGCCGATTCTCTCTTGACCGACTATTCAAGCTCGAATCCTCGAGAACGTGAGAGCCTTGGGGGCCAGCATGTTTCGATCCACCCCAAAATGGTTCTGGCTTGGCTGTGGCGCACTGGGGATCGGTACAGTCCTGGTCGTCCTCCTCAGCTCAGGCTGGCTCGGTTTTCGCCTCGTGCAACTTGAGTGGAAAACGCAAGGCAGCACAGACCTCAGATTTGTATCCGTTGATCTGGCGTTCGAGAACCAGTCAGACATCCAGGCAAAGTCGGGATCCCTGCCCTTCATGGCGGGCGTGGTCATCGATACTGATCGTGATATCTACGACGAGGTGTTCCTGGGAGGAGGCCGTGATCAACCGGATGCACTTTTCAGCTACAGCGCCTTGCTCGGGAGGTTTGTAAATCAGAGCGCAGATCATGATCTCTCAAAACCTTCAAGCGATGCAACAATGGGCGGCGTCTCCGTCGACGTCGACCGGGATGGATGGACCGATTTGATTCTTGCCCGCGAGAGCGGCGTCTGGTTGTATCTCAACTCCAGTGGCAGACTCGGTGATGGAAGAACCATTTTCAAGCCGGAAGCCGGCACCACCGCTCTTTCGGTGACACCTGGAGACGTCAATGCCGATGGGCATGTCGATCTCTACGTTTCCGGCTATATCAGCAATGATCGCGTCGAGGGTCAGACCATCTTCACGCGCCCTTACGGAGGCTACAGTTATCTGTTGCTGGGGGATGCGGCAGGCGACTTCACCGACGCAACGGAATTGTGGGGCCTACGCCGCCAGCACAACACGTTCACGGCCGTCCTGGCCGATATCGATGATGATGGTGACCCAGACCTGGTCGTTGCCCAGGACACAGGACATGTCGAAATCTGGAGAAACAACGACGCGCCGCCTTTCGAGCGGCTCGAAAGCCCATCCGTGAATTCCTATCCAATGGGGATCGCAGCAGGCGATTTTACCGGTGACGGCGCCCTCGATTTCTATTTCTCGAATGTCGGGAACACTCTGCCGTCCTCGCTTCTGCGCGGTGACTTGCCGAAATCAGCGCCATTCAATTCCAACTACATGCTGTTTGTCGGCAACGACCAGGGAGGCTTCAGCGACCATGCCGCTGAAATGAACGCCGCACGGTTGGGTTTCGGCTGGGGTGTGGTTGCGGCTGATTTCAATCTCGATGGCTGGGAAGACATCGCCGTCGCCCAGAATTACGCCAAGTTCGGACAACCGGCACTGATCCACCGCTATGCCGGAAAGATTCTGCAAAATACCCGGGGGCGCAAATTCAACCCGGTAGAGAAGCGCGCAGGCGTGGCCAATCGGCTATTTGCTATTTCCCCACTGGTCGGTGACTTTAACGGCGACGGCCTGCCCGATCTAATCTGGGCCAATCTCAAGGGGCCGGCCAGGGCTTTCCTCAATGCAACGCCCGACCGGCATGGTATACGCATTCGGCTCGACGACTCGGTTTCAGCCTATTCGGCCCGTATTGAGGTTCTTGTCGATGGTCGAACACTTGTCCGCCAGGCGGTACCGGCTCAGGGACTGTGTTCCGATAGCACGGCGGATATTTTCATCGGACTGGGCGATGCCGCGACCGCCGGGAGAATTACCCTCCGGTTTCCGGATGGCGAGGTACGCTCAGCAGAGCAAGTCGCGGCCAACACCGTCCTGGACTGGCGGGTCGATGCGCCATGACTTGTGTCGACACCAATCCTCGTCAAAACCTTGTCTGGTTCGGAATTGCCGGCCTTGTCGGCGCCCTGCTGACCGGGATCGGCGAAGGGGTCTTGCAACTTGTCCCGGGGGGCAATTACACAGACCCGGACTATGGATTTTTTCTGGATGTCAGTCGGGCAAGATTGACGTTTGGGCACTTCCTCAGCGTCTCGGCTGCCCCTCTCTATCTTGCCGGTTATTGGCACCTCACAGGTCATCTCCTGCCGCAAGCGCCCAAATGGCGTTTTGGAATTTTCGTATGTTGCGCCTGGGCGTTCATTCTCGCAACGGTCTGGATCGGTCAACGCGCGTTGATTGCTGAAACCGTGCAAGATCTCAGTTCGGACGGAGCCAGCCTGGATCTTCTGGTTCACCAGAGGTTGCTTCACGAGCCCTTGGTGAATGCACTTCGCTTCGTCATGGCGGCCTTTTCGATTATCTGGATACGGCGCATCCTTTCGGGAAAGACACGCTACCCGCGCTGGATGGCATTGTTCAGTCCGGCACTTTTGCTCGCTCTGATTTTTGGCCTATATGCCGCGGCGCCCGTGATCGGATGGCTGGTATTGCCGACGGCCATGAACACGTCACACGCCATACTTTTCACATTGTCCCTCCTCACGACGAGCCGGATTGAAGGACAATGACATCGCGGTTGTTTCTGGCCATTGTCGCCATGTTTGGACTGATTCCGGCAGCTTTGTTGACGGGAGAACATTTCTCGACGGGTACCGCTTGTCCTCTGATCGGACCGCTACCTGCCTGCCTTCTTGTCTTCGCTGGATATGGTCTCATTTTCTATTCCGCGATGGCATGGGGATGGAAGAGACATTTGGCGTTCCTGGCCGGATGGTTGCCTGTCGCTTTTCTTGCGTTTCTCGCGACGGTTCTCGAGATCGCCAACGGGCCCTTCTGTCCACGTGCATTTGGCTTTCTGCCACAGTGTTTCCTCTCCCTGCTGCTATCTGTGCTCATCGGAGCCGTCTGGGTGACCGGAATTCTGCGTCACCGCAAAGCCCGATACTTCGAAAGGTCAAGAAGATGAAACGCCTTTGCTTGCTAGCCCTGTGTGCTCTGCTGGGCGGTTGCGTCAGCGTCTACCCTGCAGCCGTTTCGCCGACGCCCTGGGAGACTTCAGGTGCAGCGGCGTCGCGGCCGGGAGACGGCGTGCCACAAAACACCTCGCAGATGCTTTATGTCACGGATCGCAACATGCTCGAGACCGAACAAGGCTTTGGTACCGACCGGTCGACCGCGATGGCTTTTGGCCATGTCAGGATTGACACCACCAATATGGGGCAGCGAGACTTCGACGCCTACATGTCGGGACACGCGATCAGCGACAAGCGACCGCGTTATGCCGCGACGCTGACTGATGAAATCGTTCGGTTTCCGGGAACGCCCCTGCCTTTTGCGATCGAGAAGGGCGTGCTCATCCGTGATAGAAGCGCAATGGCCGCCTACAAGGGCGCAGGCGCACAATTTCAAGCCGCACTCACGCAGGAGCTGGAAGACAACGACACCGGCAAAGTCATTCTCTATGTTCACGGCTTCAACAATACGTTCGATGATGGTGCGTTCAACCTGTTCGAACTCTGGTCAGCTGCCGGCAGGGCCGGCGTCCCGATACTGTTCAGCTGGCCGACGGGCGGGCACAAGGCATTGGGCTACTTCAGTGACACGCAAAGCGGTGACTTTTCAGTCTACCATCTGAAAGAAACGCTGCGACTCATCTCTGCAACAGGAGCGGTCGATGAGTTAGTTGTTGTTACGCACAGTCACGGCGCATCAATTGTGACGTCAGCCCTGCGGGAACTGTTGATCGAATCCCGAGGTGCTGGAGTATCGATGCGCGACACTTATCGGATCGACACTTTGATCATGGCTGCGCCAGACATCGATCTTGGCGTGATGGAGCAACGTCTTGTCGCCGAAGCCTTCGGCATCGGATTTGGCCAGATCGATGTCTATCTCAACCCAGGCGACAACGCGCTTGGTCTTGCTGGCTGGATATTTGGGTCGCCGCGATTTGGCGCAGCCCGGCCCGATCAATTGTCGCCTGAATCGCGGGCTGTTTTTCAGGGCGTCAAATCCGTTCACTTCATCATGGTCCAGGACGCCAATCAGTTTGATAGGCACAATTATTTTCGGCTACATCCAGGCGTCCTCGCAGACATCGCCGTCACACTCCGTACCGGCGCCCGTCCTGGCGACCGCGAGCGTGGGCTTGTACATATTGACCTGAATTTCTGGCAGATCGACCAGACCTACAGGCCAGGCCAGGCTGAGTCGGGACGATCCAGATCCGCTCTGCCTGCCCGGACTTACAGCAGCCATCCATCTGAAAGTCGCGCCTCAGGAGGGTCAAGCCATTGAGCCGCGACGTGCCTGGCGTCCTCACTCATCGCGCTCTCGAAGGGAACGTGCATATGCAAACCAGACCAGCCGCACCTGACACACAACTCGAGAATGAAATCCGGATAGGCGATCGCTCGATCGCGCTTGTAACAGCCATACTCCTGATCCTGATGGCGCTGGTATACGTGATGACCCCGGCGCCCGGTGATGCAAGTTCGAAAAGCTTGGATCCTGTCTGGCCGGCCATGTCTGCGCTCGCAATCCTATCGCTTTTCCGCATCTACATGTCACGTCGGCGACCGCTTCCGTCCTGGCTTTCATACATAACAATGGCTGGCGAATTTGCCGTCCTGTTCACTCTGATCGTCTGTTTTGAAGCCAAGTATGATCAGCCTCCTGCTTTTGTGCTGAAATCACCGACGGTCATCTGGCTCTTCGTTCTGATTGGCCTGCGAGCCCTGAGATTAGATCCCCTGGAGGTTCTCGCAGCCGGCGCAATGGCTGCCACCGGATGGACCGGCCTGACCCTGTGGGCTGTCTGGCAAAGTCCGCCGAGTGCAATAACGCACGACTTTGTGGCCTATATGTCCGGACCGTCCATTCTTGTCGGCGCCGAAGTCGAGAAAGTCCTCGCCATTCTCCTGTTCTCGTTCAGCCTCGCGATTGCGATGCGGCGAGGACAGCGCTTCATGGGGCGTGTGACTGATTATGCCAGCCAGCTCGTGCGCCTGCTGAAAAAGGAAAAGCGCCTTCTCGCAAAGCTCAGGCAGGAATCTGAAGAACGACAGCAGACAGCGCGTCAGCTGCATGATGCCTTGTACACAGATGCCCTGACAGGGCTGCCCAGCCGGCAGGCACTGAATGATGAACTCGATCAGCGGGCAAGGCAGCGCCCCTTTCGCCCGCTCCGGCTTGTTCTCGTTGATCTCTGCAGCTTCAGGCGTTTCAACGACACAATGGGCCGGGTTGCCGGGGATGCGCTGCTTGTGCGCGCGGCTCAGGACCTGCGTGGCGCGTCCCGGCCTTCGACATTCATCGCGCGGATCGCCGCAGACGAATTCGCGATTCTTGCGTCCGTGCACCCGGATGAATTGGAAGGCGAGGATATTCCGAGCCTTGGGAGTTTCGGCCGGTCGATTGACGCTGGCAGCTTCACGTTCTCAGGGGGGGCCAATTCCGGTGCCGCATGGGCGAGGGAGTCTCGGGATATCCCGATGCTGATGCACAATGCCAGCCTCGCCCTGAACGAGGCCAAGCGCCTCGGGCGCCAGAGGTCGGTTGACTTTGACAAGGGGCAACGCCAGCGCGCCGAGCGCCTTGCTCAGTTGGAATCCCACTTGCACACAGCCATCCGGAGCCGCCAGTTGTGGGTCGCCTACCAGCCGATCGTTTGCTTGTCGACCAATCTGCTCGCAGGTTGGGAGGCGCTGCTGCGCTGGACGCACCCTTTGCTGGGTCCGGTGCCGCCGGTCGATTTCATTCCGCTGCTTGAAGAATCTGGCCTGATCAACCAGGTCGGCCGCCGCATCCTGATCGTTGCG
Organism: Hyphomonas chukchiensis; assembly: GCF_000682695.1. Classification (GTDB taxonomy): domain Bacteria; phylum Pseudomonadota; class Alphaproteobacteria; order Caulobacterales; family Hyphomonadaceae; genus Hyphomonas; species Hyphomonas chukchiensis. The sequence goes on from NZ_AWFG01000052.1 coordinate 187,215, forward strand.
GCTGAAGACGCGCGCCGCATGTCGCTCGCGCTCGGCCGGAAAGACCTCTTCATGAGCGTCAACGTGTCCCCGTTTCAGCTCAACGAGCCCTCTACACTTGTGGGAGCCGTCCACAAGGCGCGTACGCGCTTTGCCCGGCTGAAACTGGAGCTCACCGAGAGTGGTGTGGCCGAGGATCCTGTCCGCGCCCGGTCGGTCCTGTCACAGTTGCGAGACGCCGGGGTTGAATTGTCACTGGACGATTTCGGCACCGGCATGTCGTCGCTGGCCCACCTTCAGCAATTCGAGTTCGACTATCTCAAGATCGACCGGGCCTTTGTCCAGAGTGACGAGGACGCCTTTATCAAGGGAATCCTGCTCCTTGCCGGCTCACTTGGGCTCGTCACGATTGCCGAGGGCATTGAAACAGATGCAGACCGGAAAAGGCTGCTTGAACTCGGAGCGCGGTATGGTCAGGGTTATTTCTGGGGCGCAGCAACGCCAGCAGCGGCATGGATCAACGGCGCGCCTTTTACTACCTTCCGCAAGGCAGCAGTCTGACATGGGCGAATTGACCGCCTGCCACCGCTTGAAGAGAGTTTGACGACATCATGCGCCCCATCCTGACCAGAGGTCTCATTGTCGCGATACTGGTCGGTTCGCTCCTGACCCTGATCAACCAGTTCGAACGGGTCGTGGCGGTTGAACCCCTGAACTGGTGGAAAATGGGCCTCAGCTATATTGTACCTTTCTGCGTGTCGGTCTTCAGCGCCATGGCTGTCGGCCCCAAGTCAGACTGACCCACGCGAGAACCGGTTCCACAGGCTCAAGAGACTTCGTCCCGGGCCAAACGTATCCGTTCTGCCATGTCCTTTACCGATGTGCCCTTCCCTATCCGGGACATCTCCTCCTGTGCCGCAATATCCATCAGGATCAGCTGGCCTGTCCGGATGCCGTCCAATGTGGCCCTTCGGATTGCAGGACCAATCCCCGCCTCATCAGCTGCTTTGAGCAGGGCGCCTTCATTCTTGTCTGTGAAGTCGAGCAAGACAAAGCTGACGCCAGTCCAGTCTTCGGAGGCTCGCACCGATTCAACCTTGGGATCGAGCACCTTGCAGCTCGGGCACCATTCCGCGAAGATCAGGACTGCCGCGACGCGATCGCCCTCCAGCACGTCGTGCCGGGCGGTCAGCTGACTCTCATATTTCTGCGTACAGGCGCAAAGACCAAACAGGGATAAACCAACAGCGGCAAAAAGATATGTCAGTTTCACGCGGGACTCCGCCAATCTTGCTTGAACATCACGGGATCCATAGCAGAGAAATAGCCAGTCAGACGTCACATGTCCTGACGATTGCGTGAGCACCTGCTGGCCGGCGCGGCGCAAAGCCTCCAGTCGTCGCACATGGGCAGCGACAAATTCTTCCTGCGGCAGGCGCAGCTATCGGTCCCGGTCCCATAGTCGGTCGACGCGACGAACACTCAACACAGTCTGATCTTCAAATGATTCTATCTCTGCCCCGGCCACGTCCAATCCAAAGGCCTGGCAGAGCTCAAGGCATACGTATTCGTTCGCAACGCCATCGGTCATGTCGATCTCGTTCTGGAGAATACCAATGGGCGGCTTCAGCATATGTGTTGTGGCAATCGGGCCTTCCGCCCTCATCCATATTCAAGAGCGCCGTCTTGTCCTGAGCACCAGCGATGGAGATGCGGAAGTCATTGTCGTCCGGATCCAGCCCGAGCGGGTTGACCTTGAGCTTGTGGATTATCTCGGCAATCTCCGCTTCTGTCAGCGGTCCACCCGCTACATAACCGGCCACACCGGGGCTTCGTCTTCTGAGTGAAATTGCAGAGTGCCTACGCAATCCCTGCCCGCGACTGCCAGCAAAGAGACTGCATCAGTCCCTTTGGCTCTGAGCCGCGCGGCCAAACTGGCCCGTACACGCGGGGCATCCTGGCAATCGGTTCTTGAAAACGTTTATGACAGGCGCGCCGCGATAGGTTTCATCTCGTATCGGCGGCGAAATTGACACTTGCATGGCTTGATCCCAACCGAGCCAGTCTGCATCATATGTAAAGCTGATCGCCCGGACGACGCCTGTACCAGGACGCCAACCCTACTTGCCTAGCAGGCTGCGAAGTAGTTTGCGCATTCGTTCGGGCTGAACAGACCGACGAGGCTTCCGATGGTGTTCCACAAGGCATCTACGGTGCGTTCGGCGGCCTTTCTCAAGAGGGCCTTCAGCTTGGCGAAGGCCTTTTCGATCGGGTTGAAGTCGGGGCTGTAGGGCGGCCGAAACACGAGTTCGGCCCCTACAGCCTTGATCAGTTCACGTGCTTTCGTCCCCTTATGGCTTGAGAGATTGTCCAGAATCACTGTGTCGCCGAGCTTGAGGGCCGGCGCGAGGAACTGCTCGACCCACGCGGTGAAGGCCTCGCCATTGATGGGCCCGTCGAAAACGCAGGGCGCGACCATCCCGCTGGTGCGAAGGCCTGCCACCAGCGTCGAGGTCTTCCAGTGCCCGAATGGCACGCTCATGCGCAGCCGCTCGCCACGCCGGCAGCGGCCATGGGTGCGTGCCATGTTCGTTGAGGCCCAGGTTTCATCGACGAACACCTGGCGGTCCGGATCAAGAACGGGCTGGGCTTCGAACCACGCCTCGCGCCGGATCAGGACGTCCGGACGGTCCTGTTCGCTCGCATGGCCGGTCTTTTTTTACGCGTGACGGCGTGGCGATCGAAGAACCGCCAGATTGTCGAGATCGCCGTATGAAAGCCGCGCGCCGACAGGGCGGTGCGTATCTCTTCAAGTGTGATGTCGCCACGCTCCTCCAACAGCGCGAAGATGAAATCGGCATGCTTTTCGATCCTGTGTGACGTGCGGTCGCCGCCCTGGGATTTGGGGCCTGGATCGCCGCGCTCGCGCCGGGCTTGGTCCCAGCGGATGACGCTCGATGCGCTCACGCCAAAGCGTTCTGCCGCAGCCCGGCGGCTCAATCCGGCATCGACCGCAGCCAACGCCCGAACTCTCAGATCAATCGAAAGCGGCTTCCCCATGACAGGCTGACCTCCTTCACCAGCCCCCATGGTGAATCAGAATCCGCCTGCCTTGGGAATCCCTAATGATTCAGGTCGCTCGGAAAACGCCCTAGCGGACTTCATCAGGGCCAGCGGTCGCATACGCCGCGCCAAAAGGTCGGACACATGACCGCATCCCGTCAGATCAACGTCCCTCAAGCTTTGCGCTCGCAGAACCCGGGCCGTCTACACATGACAGTACCGATCCGACCGACCTTAAACCCATCCAAGACGCTTACCATTGCGCCACCAATGCGGACGCTATTGCCTGGATCCGTGCGCAACGGCCTAAACCGAGCAAACTGACATCGACAAAGCAATTTTGATTATCAGGAATGAGCAATAGCTACATTCTGCGCAGCGTCGTCGCCACGTTTCGATCGCCTGAATGGCCAAAGGATTAGACGCTTAAGCACTCGGTAAAAGTTTACAACATCACCGGGGATCATAAAAACCGCAGGCACTACGACTAGCGTCAGGATCGTTGAAGAGGTCAACCCACCAATAAGGAGTGCGCCGAGGGCGTTCCGCCATTCCGCTCCATCAGACGTCGCCAATGCGACGGGCACCATGCCAAAAATTGCCGACAAGGCTGTCATGAGGACGGGGCGCAGACGTTCAGGGCACGCCTGAAGGATCGCGTCTCTTTCTGTCATGCCTTCCGCTATCAACTGGTTTGCCCGGTCGACGAGCAGAATGCCATTCTTCATGACGATCCCCATCAATCCAATGAGACCAATTTGTGCGAACAGGGAGGACTCCAGTCCAAAGTAATAGAGCCCTGCGAATGCCCCCGAAAAACTGAGGGGTGCCGTCACCATGATCACAAGCGGCTGAACGAAGGAATTGAACTGGCTGGCTAGTACCATGTAGAGCGCAATCAAGGCGAGCAACAATGCGAACCCGATCGCGCCAGCAGTTTCTTGCATACGTTCCGCCATGCCGCCCATCGAGTAGGCAACCTCTACGGGCGGCGGGTTGGCTTCAAGTAGCTCCAGCAGCGTGTCTGTCGCCTCCCCCAGTGAAACACCTGTTGCAGAACTCGCCAGCACTGAAATCTTCCGGGCTCGGTCTGATCGATCGATTTGCGAAGGACCGGAAGCGAACTGAACGCGTGATACGGCACCGATATCAACAAGGCGCCCATCAGCGCCGCGCACTTGTATTCGGCTAAAGTCCTGCACGCTTTCCCGCTGATCCTCCTCCAGCCGCAACCGCACGTCATAACGCTTTCCGTCCGCTTCAAAAGTGCCTGCATCAAGTCCGCCAAGGGCAATTCGGGCTGTCTCTGCCAGCGCACGAGCGGAGATACCCTGATCCCCGGCTCTCCGTCGATCAAACAGGATTTGTGCTTCCGGCCGACCGCTCTCAAAGCTTGTTCTTACATCGGCAAAATTGGGGTTGGCGCGCATCTCGCGCACAAGACTATCGGCATATTGCGCAAGGGAGTTGAGATCGGATCCTCTCAACAACAAGTCGATATCCGAACTGCCGGACGTCGTCCCGCCGACCCACGGGACTTCAAGAACGGATATTTTGACCGCCTCGGGCGATGCTATTCGGATGGCCTTGCGGGCTTTATCCATGATTTCGAACTGACCGGTTTGGCGGGCCTGTTTCGGGGTCAAAGATGCGTATAACTCAAGGACATGAATGTCGGCTTGCGCGCCGGATCCGACAGATATGAACACATCTTCAATATCTTCGATCTTGCGGAGTTCAGCATCGCTCTTTTGTGCTGCGTCGAGCGCGGCAACCATTCCAGTGCCAAGTGGCAGCTCAATTGAACCCTGAAACTCACTTCTGTCTGCGCGCGACGTGAAGCCTGAAGGTACGCGAGCGGCGTACCAGGCACCGGCAACAACTGAGGCGACCGCGATAAAAATGACAATAATGCGCAATCGGACCGCGAGCTTGACGAGCCCCGCATACGCCCGGTCAACGCTGTCCCAAAAGGCTTCCAGAGGTCGAAATAATGGCGAAACGCGACCCGATGCGAGGATGCGCGATGCAAGCATCGGCGTAAGTGTCAACGCAACAAGCAAAGAGACCGACACCGAAAGTACGATTGCCAGTCCATATTGGTAGAAGAAACGTCCGACGATGCCATCCATGAAAGCAATCGGAACAAAAACAGCAAGCGTGGCGGCAGTGCCTGCAAATACAGCAAGTCCCACTTTGCGTGTGCCGTCCAGCGCAGCTTGATGAGGCGACTTTCCCTTTTCAAGTTCTTTCATGATCGCTTCGACAACAACGATGGCGTCATCAACGAGCAACCCAATCGCAACCGTGAGCGCCAGAAGGGTCAGGACATTGATTGTGAAGCCGAGGAGGTAAAAACCAAAAAAGGTCGCCACGAGGGATGTCGGGATCGCCATGGCAACAATGATGGTCGCTCTGACTTTAAGGAGGAAAATAAAAGTCACTGCAACAACGAGCCCAATCGCGATCACCACGTCATGGGCCACATCCTCGATTGAACTCTCAATGAACTTCGACACGTCTCGTGTCGCGATAATGGTCACACCGGCGGGCGCAAGCTCACGCAATTCTTCTGTGGCGGCCTTCACATTGTGCGCGACCTCCACAGTATTTCGACCTGACTGCTTCCTGATATCAAGTGAGATACCTCGTCTGCCATTGAGCATCGCTGCAGAGCGCTCATCCTCAAGCCCATCCTCAACGCGTGCCACGTCGGAAATTCGGATTGTGACGCCGTTTTCGCGGTACGCGACAGGCAAATCCATGAAGCCGGTTGCATGGGTAACTTCGGCGACGGTTTTGACACCAAATTCTCGCGTGCCAGCAGCGGTTTCCAGCCGCCCACCGGGAAGCTCAGCGTGCTCGCTTTGTATTGCTTGACTCACATCGTCGGCAGTGACACCAAAGGCGCGCAGGCGTTCATTGTCGAGCCAGATGCGCACGGCGCGTTCACGACCTCCCACCAAATTCACAGCGCCCACACCATCGAGGCGTTGAAGACGTTCCTTGGCGACATCGTCTGCAAAGGCCGTCAGCTCAGCAATCGGTATATCGCCTGCAATCATAACGGAAATGATCGGTGCCGCATCCGGGTCGACCTTGTCCACGATTGGCGGGTCCATATCCGGTGGCAACTCTGCCAGGGCAAGCTGCACCTTGTCTCGCACATCCTGAACTTTTTCGCGGGCGTCCGAACTTAAATCGAACTCGATTAGAATTTGCGTGCGCCCTTCACTCGAAAAGGATTGCAGCGTCTCTATTCCATCGATTGTATTGATATACTCTTCCAGAATGTCGGTGACTTCCGACTCCATGGTTTCCGGAGATGCGCCGTCCAACACGGCCGTCACATTCACATAAGGAAATTCTACATCGGGGAACAAGTCAACGCCCAGGCGCCCTATCGACATATAGCCAAGACCAACTAATGATGCGATGATCATTACGGCGAATACGGCGCGACGGATCGATAGATCAACCAGCCACATCATGAGGATGAAGGCTCAATCTTCGCACCATCGTAAAGTGGCCCGGACGCGGTCACGATCACCTTGTCTTCGTCCGTCAGTCCACCCATAATTTCAACACGATCCGCGTCGATATCGGATACTTTGACAGGGCGTCGGTGCACCTGAGTGTCTGCGGCGATGTATACGTAGCGCGCATCGCCTGTGCCATGGACTGCTGACCGTGGCAGGACTGTGGCTGATCGCGGATCGACATCCACTTCTGCGCGCACCGATTGCCCGGCCTTGACACCGCAATCAGGGTTCACGAACGCCATGCGAAATTCAATCATGCGCGACGTTGGGTCCACGCGGTCGTTCAGAATAACAATCTCTGACTCTATCGGATCACTCCGGCCATCGACAAAAAGACGACCCGTCAAGCCGAGCCGCAAACGCGTGAGTTCAGCCTCAGGCGCAAACAATATCCCTGCCGCGATCCTGCATTCTTGCACTTGAACCACGGCAGAATTTCCCATTCCGGAAAATCTGTTCGCCATGAAGACGCCTTCATCAATATACCGCGCTGTTATGGAGCCATCAAACGGCGCCCGCACGATCGTATCTGTGAGCATTTGGTTTGCGGTTTCCACTTCCGTCTGCCTGAGACGCAAATTGGCTTTCGCCACTAATAGTCCGGTTTTGGCGTCATCAAAGACCACCTCGGCAACCACACCTTCGGGAGCGAGCGGCGCGTACCGGTTCACGAGCGTTTGGGCGCGGTCAACTTCAGCCGCAGCAACATCTTGCATAGCTTCAGCCTCGACAAGCCTCCGTTCAAAATCAACTTGACGCGTGCGAAAAAGCAGATCGCCCTTACTGACGCGGTCTCCGACACGCACGAAGATTCGGTCGACGACCCCTTCTGCCAACGCGCCAATATCGCTGGTCTGTTTGGCAGCAATCGTCCCAGAAGCTATCAGAGGTTCGACCAACATGGTCGTTTCTGCGGATACAGTTTCAACCAAAACGAGCGCCGTCTCGGCTTCAGACATCAAATCGTCTGCCGGCGCGGCAACCTGGACTTCAGGCTCCGTCTCTCGGCAACCCAGGAGCAGAACAGGCATAAAGCAGAGCGCAATCACCGGACGGATCATCATGAACGCCTTGGCATCTGATAAGCACCGCGTCCGCTCGAAAGCAGGGCTCCGTCTGCGTTCATAACCGAGGCTTCGGCGACTGAGAGTGTCGAGCCCAGACGGACAATCTTTCCCGTCGCAATAAGTGTTCCAGGTGTTGCAGGCTTGTGAAAATCAACCCTCAAGTCTGCGGTCGCGATTGGCATATTTCCTGCGGCCAGCAAGGCATAAAAGCCCGTCAGATCGATGAGCGCAGCGAGAACACCGCCGTGCGCAGATTGTGTGCGTGGATTGGAGACAACTTCGTCCCGCCAAGGCATTTCCAGCATGATCGTTCCGGTGTCCAGACTTACGGCGTTGAGTCCAAGCCAACGGTGAAACGGAGCCGCATCAAGCGCAGTCTGCACCTGGTCGAGAGTAAGCGATGAGGCATTCATGCAGGGGTTTCCTCTCGTATCTGACGCAGGAAGGACGCAACAGCTTCGGTAAACACATCATTCCGGTCTCCCGCCACCATGTGTCGCGCTCCGGCAACGTCGGTGAAGTGAGCTTGCGGAGCCAGTGATCGAAATGCCGTGACCGAGTCTTCCGAAACCAACTCGCTCATGCGGCCACGAATGAGATGAAGCGGTACGCGAATGTCTCGTACCGCTTGCTCCAAATCACCTGTGCGGGCAATAGCAGAGCGCCGCATTACGCCGGTGATGAAGGCGGGGTCCCAGTGCCATCGCCAGCGACCGTCATTATCTTGCCGCAAATTCTTGCGCAGCCCTTCCATATCTTTCGGCCGGGGACGATGCGGTAAATAGGTGGCAATCACATCGGCGGCCTGCTCCAGCGAGTCAAAGCCTTCTTCAATGTGAGCGCCCATAAACTCGACAACCTTGGCCACACCGGCGGCGTCCATATTCGGCGCAATGTCGACGAGTGTAACAGACGCAAATGCATTTCTTGACAGCACGCCCGCAGCAACGATGGCGGCAAGTCCTCCAAGCGAAGCACCGACGATGTGCGGCCGCCCGCCCCCACCTGCCACGCGTTCACCAACTTCAATAAGGTCTCTCGCTATGGCTTCGAGCGAATAATCTCCGTCAGCGGCCCAATCGCTTTCACCATGTCCGCGAAGATCCAACGCAATTGAGCGATACCCTTCAAATGCGAGCGCTTTGGCTGCGCCCCTCCAGGCGTGGCGGGTTTGCCCTCCACCATGCGCAAAAATTATCGGGGGTGCGGCAGGATCACCGAACGAACTCTGCGCCAGTTTCAGTCTATTTGCGTGAAGATACCCATCACTGTTGCTCAATATGTGTCTCCACTTTAGATATTTGTAAGTTTCCTATTGTTAAGTTACCTTACTGTTTTTGTAAACGGAGAATTCGATGGCGGTTTCCACACGATCGCACGGGACAGATATCAAAGAGGATCCAAGGATTGATTTCAGTTTCCTTCTTGGCGAGGTCACCCGCCTTTTGCGCGGAGCGTTCGATCATGAAATGGAAGCCATTGGTCTGACACGATCGCAATGGCATGTACTTGTTTATGTTCTGAAAATGGATGGTCCGACGCAGACTGCACTTGCAGAAGCGCTCGATATTGCGCGCCCATCAGTTGGAGCACTCATAGACCAGCTCGAGAACTCGGGCTATGTCTCGCGTGAGCGTGATGCCCATGACCGGCGCGTCTGGCGGATCATGCCAACCCAGTTGGCCAGCCAGCGCGCGGAAGCCTTTGCGCAGTCTGCCGAACGCGTTGCGACGCAAGTCTTTGCTTCCATAGAAGACCGAGATCTATCGGCGGCCATGGCTTTGCTCTCAACCCTCCGCGAGAACCTGATCTCTCCAACTCCCGACCGACTGGAAAAAGACGGGAATTGCTAGCGCGGATCGTGAGCCAAGTATCAAGTCTGGGTATCCGCGCTTTTCAAGTAACCCCAAAACGGGCTGCGAAAACTTCTTTTTCCACTCAGATTGTGCTGAAAAGTCAAAAATCGCAGTTCACACCGTATACGGATAGCTATAAGTCACTGTATCGGCTCAACAAAATTCTTCGAGAAATGTTCAAAATTAGTGATTTTCGATTTTGGGGACTTTTTCAACACAATCACTCACAAAGAGAATGTTGGTTCGCCTTTAGACGCCACCCCACAAGTTGACCTGGCGCATTGTCTCAATCTGCGATTACGGATATTATTCACGGAATTATCCCAGCACCAATAAGCCCGGAACTGTCTGCATTCATAGTGGTATTCGCCATGAATGCAGACAAGGCCCTGAACACCAGCGAACAATTCCGGCATTCGGCGGCAGAACGACGACCTGAATCGTCTTAAGCAAAGTCAGCGAAGCACCTAACGGTATTTCGCTGACTTTCAAATGTTAAACGAACCTACCTAGCCGCCTCAAGGTCAGTTACGCTTACATCAACGTCAGAAACGAAGACGGGCGGTTGCTCCGAAGGTCAGAGGTGGCGACAGGAACGCTCCAACAGCGGTTCCAGGCGCTGTTTGCGTGGCAGCATTGCCCTGGAGGGGCGTATCGAAAGCCAGCTCGTAATAGTCCTCGTCAAACAGGTTCTGCGCCCAAACCTCCAGCTCAAACGGTGAATTGTCGCTATAGAATGCCATCCTCGCATTGACCACGACCAAATCGTCAACTTCCTTGAGCGGATCGAGGTTCGACCCTGTATTATACCGTGAAGTGAATCGGCTCGACACATTGAATCTCGCATCCCAGTCGCTGATAAACGGGGTCTCATAAGTTGCGGCCAACGTTCCGGACCAGCGGGGCGCGAACGAAATCGTGCTTCCCGGCAGACGCGGGGGGGCAAAAAAGTCTACCGCTTCGAAATCGTCATACTGGGTTTCCGCATAGACGAGGCCGCCCTGAAGCGTCAGTCCTTCAAGCTGTTCAGGCAGGTATCGGATATCGAACTCAGCGCCCTTGGAAATCACACCGGGAACGGATGTCACGATGAAACTCGTACCGGTGAACGTGTTGAGCTGAAAGTCGCTATATTCCTGATAGAATATCGCACCATTGAAGAACAAGCTATTTGCCGCATTGTTGGTCTTGAAGCCGACCTCATACGCATCCACAGTTTCGGGATCGAAACCGGTGTCCAGATTCGGTTGAAACGGCGTGGGATCTGAGGGACCAAACTGGCTGCGGTCAAGGTTGAAACCACCGGCCTTGTAACCGCGCGAATAGGACGCGTAGGACATCAGATTTTCATTGACCCGATATGCCCCCTTCACTGTACCTGACAAATCGTCGTCAGAGCGATCCTGCGTGGATCTCACACCGACGAAGTTGTCGTTCGTCCAAGGCAAGCAAAGCGTTGGGGTCAACCCACCTGCAGCCCCAAATACAGTCAAGGCTGTGGCACAGCTACCTGCATTGCCATCAAAATTGGATTCCAGCGTCTTCTCATCGATCGTATAACGAAGGCCGACGGTCAGGTCGAACTGATCGGTCAAGCTGAACGTATTGTTCGTAAAGATCGCGTATGTGTCCGAAGATTGTTCATAAACGTCCGCAGTTGCATTGGCCTCACCCGTGTAAATGTTACCGGGCAGCGCAGCGAGATTGAACGCACCACCGCTCGCACCGAGCAGCAATTGCTGAAAGTAGAAAAAGTAATCATTGCCGTAACGGATGAAATCTGAACGGTCGAGAGTCTCATTTGCGTAGAAGGCACCCACCTGCCAGTCAATGTTGTCGGTGGCACCTGCGAACCGCAACTCCTGGCTGAAAGTCGCAAAAGCATCCACGGAAGTTTCATCATCACGATACCAAAGATCAGCCGCGCTGAAATCGGTATCTTGACCCGAGCCATTTTCCCAGTCGCGATACGATGTGATGGATGTCAGTTCACCGAATCCGGTCTGCCACTTGATATTGGCTGACACGCCCCAGTCTTCGGTCGTCTGCGTGGCGTCGCGGTTCGCAAAGGCGACGCGATCGAACGGATCGATCGGGAAAGCAGAGGCACCATCGCCGCCGGCCAACAGCGTAACCAGCGGGCCTCTGGCCGGGTCCACCGAGACATAGTCACCCATGCAACAATCTTCTTCCCGGTCAGTATAGTCAGCCGAGAGAAGGATTTCGAGGTCGCCCGAAGGCTCAAAAAGAAGCTGGCCTCGAAAGGAGTAGAAGTCATACTGACTCGTTTCGTCTTCGGTACGCGGACCATTGCCCGTCTTTACGTCGAGAAGACCGCCGCGCTCCTCATAGACCCCAAAAAGGCGACCGCTCACTGTTTCAGAAAGCGGTCCGGTAACTTCTGCAGAGGTGCGAAGGAAGCCTTCGTTGCCGATCCCGACCTCGAAGATAGACTCAAGCTCGTCAGACGGTTTCTTGGTAATGATATTTATAACGCCCGCAGAAGTCGACTTGCCAAACAAGGTGCCTTGCGGCCCTTTTAGCACTTCGATTCGCTCGATTTCGCCGAGATCTCCAAAGGAAACGCCATTCCTGGCGCGCGGAACCCCATCGATAACGACGCCGACGGAACTTTCGAGGCCAGGATTGTCTCCTACCGTGCCAATGCCGCGAATACGCGCCGTCGTATTTGCTTGCTTTGACGACGAAGTCACAAGCAGGCCGGGCGTAACGACCGTCAGATCTTTAATATCCTTAACGCCCGCATCACTGAGAAGTTCACCGGACAAAGCCGTCACAACGATCGGCACATCTTGCAGACTTTGCTCGCGCTTTTGCGCCGTAACTGTAATTGCGCCCAGACGACGTGTGGTCTCTGCGTTTTCGGTTGTCGATGTAGTACCCTGCTCGTCCACTTCAACTTGTGCATGAGCACCTGCGGCGAGCAGCAATGCCGCCAAAGATACCGAAGCAGTTGTCTTAGACAGCGTGTTAAAATAATGCACCTGGTTTCCTCCTTATGTTTATAGCGTACTGTATGCTATATTACTTTTCTGCGATGTGAATATTCATTTTGCCCACTGCCAGAAATCGTCGCAATGTGATGCAAATTTGCAATAGATGTAAGCGCTAGACCGAACGCGCGACAGTCGGCTCAATTCAAGGCAATCTCATTGACCCATATTTGTGAAGGCTCGGACGTCGGCAAGCATCTTGTCTTTTTGCATTGTCGCGGGAAGGGTGCGTGTTTACCAGCGTAACGGCCAAGGCGCGACGATTTGACGTCTCATCAGGAAGCGCGTTGCCAGCTGTCGCGACCGAACGAGGCATGGAGCACAGGTTTCGTCCACGTCCCACTCTACGACGGTTGCAAGATCAGAACCCTGAACATCATCGATGCCTTCACCAGACTTGTTCCAGCCATTGACTTTCGAGGGACGTACGCCGGTGCCGATATCGCTGAAACACTCGAACGGGTCTGCTCAAAACTTGAGCTATCCGGGTCGATCAGGGGCCGGACTTCACCTGGAAAGGTAGTCATCCCTGAAAATAAGCGACTTGAAAACTGGACTTCTCCGGCGTTGATTATCGACGGAGACGAGAATGAAGAAATCGCGATTCACAGACGCGCATATCCTTGCGAACTGGAGCTGAATTTGTAGATCAAGCCGAGGAAACGCCTGGTTCGGGAAGTTCCGGGCCCCTGGCGGTTCTGGAGCGGCCGAACGAAATGTGGTCGATGGACTTCATGGCCGACCAACTCGGCGATGGCTGGTCCTTCCGGACGCTAAATGTCCTCGAGGACTTTTACCGCGAAGGCCTTGGTATCGAAGTAGACTTCTCCCTGCCTGCAGCCCGTGTCGTTCGCATGCTTGAGCAAATCATTGAAGGGCTCGGAAAGCCGATGGGCATGCGCGTGGACAACGGGGCCGAAAAATATCAGTGGCAAGCTGCAGACCTGGGCAGCAAAGCGCGGCATTGGCATCTTCTGCATCCAGCCTGGCAAGCCGCAGCAGTATGCCTATGTCGAGCGCTACAATCGGACCGTTCGGCAGGAATGGCCAGGACGGTTCATCTTCAATGCGATCAAGAAGGTCAAGGAACACGCTACGCGGTGGCTCTGGATTTACAACAATCAGCGCCCGGACATGGGCATCGGCGGGATTACCCCGCCATGGAACTGAAACTTTCTGCGTAAAGTTCAGGAACCTGGCAGCTTAAAAATAGGATGATTACCGTTCACCACGCTCATTCCGCGCTTGGGATTAGCTTTTCAAGACATCGACGGAAATCTCTAAGATCTTTCTCGTCGAAATCCGCAAATAACTCAGCGGCCGCACGTCTTCCGGCCCGATCAATTTTGGACTGCCGGGAGACTGCCAATCTAGAAGGCACAACCCTCCACACACGACGATCATCGCTGTCCGCGACCCGGGATACATATCCACTTCGCTCCAACTGGTCTATCAGAGACCCGACAGAAGCTCGCCCCAGCTCCAATATCTCGGCTAACTCGGTTTGCGTAGGGTTAGAAAGCCGAAAAACATACAGCATCGCTCTCCATTGAGCCCGCGTGAGTTCCAAGGATGCCATATCCATATCAAATCGACGCCGAAGCACGCGCGTAACACGGCTTATCAGAAAAGCCAGCTCAACTCGCTCATCGCTCCAGAAATCATTGTCAGCGAATCTCAGAATTTTCTCTTGGGGCATTCCAACCAAACCTAGCCATGGTGTCAAAAGTTCACTCTGGCTTTGTGCAGCTCGAAATTCAACCGCTATATTCAAAGCAGGAAAAAAGTGCTGGCTAGATTAATCTAGCCAGCAAGTCTACCGAAACTGCGGAATGTAGGAGGAGGCCTTCCTGACGATGTGATACTTTCCTCACTTCGTCAGGGCGACTGGTTTGACATTCCACCGCTCAGACAAGCCGCAGGCACTCGTGCTACCGGCTGTTGCCAACCCTAATACACGAAATTTCCGCACGGGTCCATACTGTATGTAAGCAAACGGACTTTTGCCGACCCTTCATCGGCCTCCCGACGGCCCATTTGCTTGCATATGGTATGCATTCATACAATGTGACCTGATATCCATTTGGTCCCGCATTTGAATGGAGAGTCTGTCGCAACGGAGACAGACAATGCGCAAAAGCAAATTCACTAAGGAACAGATCATCGCGATCCTGGCTGAACAGGAACGAGGCGTGGCAACCGCAGACGTGTGCCGGCGTCATGGTGTCAGCTCGGCCAACTTCTATATCTATGGACGGCTCTCCCGGTGCAAGCGATTTGAGTCCTGATCGAACCGGTATTGGATGCCAACATCTACTGGCAACGACCCGCAACGTGACGGCATCGCCTGGTGCCCAGACGCACATGCCCTTGCGCTTCTCCACCATCCGGACATGCTTGCGCCGGGCGGCATGGCGAAGGGCCTGGACGACCTTGAAGACGACCGAATTGCGCAGCGTGGCATCCGTCGCGTCAAGTCGGCGCTCGATCATCACCCGCTCGGCGAGATCCCGGGTTGTGAGTTCGCCATCGACCTCAAGATGGCGCACACAGATGTCGGTGAACAGCCGGATCGACGCATTTATATGAGCCAGGTCGTGCTTCGCCTGCGCGATCTGAGCCTGGTACGCCGTGATCCGCCCGTGGATCTCGGCGCGCTTGTCCTTCACACACACCTTGGGTGTGCCTGCTCCTCCCAAAGGGAGAGAATGCTTCTGAGTGCAGTTAAAAAAGCTAATGGCTGATCGAGCATCAAATGGTGGCGCGCCTCAGGTACGGCGATTATCGGAATGTCACCGCCCCCCAGCTCGCGGATGTAGTCAGCCGAGTCCCTGGTAAAGAGCTGACTCTTTCCGCCATGAACGATGATCTTGCGGCCCGGCGCATTCACGAGTCGATGGCCGATTGTGAGCCATTCGTCGGACTTATTGCTTCGTCGGAATACCTCAGGTGAGAACTTCCATGTCCAACCGTCACCGTCGCGCCGCATTGAATGATACGCCATGTAATCTAGGAGGAACGGCTCGCCGACCGGCTGGGGCGGGGAAAGGACGTATCTTTTGCGCGCCTCTTCATAGCTCGCATAGGGCCGGTTGGGCTTGTCAGGATCACCTGATCCCGGGCTGGAGCGGCGATGGTTCCAGTATTGCTCCAGGAGCTCGGCTCGCATGACCATGAGATCGCAAATCACGACGCCGGAGAATGCATCGGGCGACAGGGTCACGGCTGTCAGCGCTGCGCCCGCGCCGAAACTGTGCGCGATGATGGTGGGTTTGTGGCCATCTGTAAACAGATCGAGTGCCTCGGCAATCTCATCAAACTCGCGCCCCCTTGCCGCGGGATCGGCTTGCCCGCGCATCTCCGTGTCGCCCATGCCGGCGAGATCGAACGCCACCACGTCGTAATCTTCCGCGAGAAACGGAGCGATGAAGGCAAAGCAACGGGCGTGGGAGAGAAAGCCATGTGTCATAAGCACTTTCGGCTTTTTCCGGTCGCCCCAGCGAAAGTAATGCGTCCTGGCACCGTCGATCTCAACATAACCTTCTTCGCGCGGCACCTTGAGGGCCGACACAAACCATTCCGGCAGATGCGAACCATCGCCGGCCCAGACAGGGTCGATGTCGTCGGGAAAATCTCCAATCTTGGACAATACGTTCATTTCGTTAAGTGTTCCTTGCTAGTGGGTTTGTCGATCACGAAGCCGCGATACTCCTCGTTCGCTACATCTTCGCAGAGTGCGACATAGCCAGACACGCTTGGAAAATTGATCAGTTGACGCTTCTTGCCCGGGATGTTTGCGCCCATGTACCAAGAATCCGCTTCGGGAAAGAGTGTCATCGCGCCTGCTTGGGCAACCATTTCGGTCCAGCCCGTTTCAGCTGCCGGATCGGCTTCGAAAAGATCGACACCATTTTCCCGCATCCAGACCAGAAAGTCGCAGATCCAGTCACCCTGTATCTCTGCGCTGGTCGGGCCGTTTGAGAAACCCGACGGGCTGAGTGGCCCGTATGCGAACAGCATATTGGGAAAGCCCGCTACTGCCATGCCCAGATAGGCGCGTACTCTGTCTTCCCACGCATGGGAAAGTGATAGGCTGTTCGTCCCCGTGATGTTCATATCGATCAGCCCGCCGCGCCCAGCATCGAAGCCGGTGGCGAAAACGATGAGGTCGCATTCCATCTCGCCGTCATCGGTCTCGATCGCGTGCGGCTTGACCCGGATGATCGGAGTTGCCTTGAGATCGACCAGCGCGACATTCTCCTGCGCGAAAATCTCGTAGTATCCCTGCTCGAGCGAAGGTCTCTTCGTGCCGAATGGATGCGGCGGTTCGGAAGGCGCGAGCAGCTCAACAAGGTTGGGGTTGACAATCCTTGCGCGAACCTTGTCGCGCCAGAAATCATAGGCGTGGCGGTTAGCTTCGCGATTGATAAGCAGGTCGGCGAAATTGTGATACCAGAACCTGAGGCCACCCTGTTGCCACAGATCTTCAAAGTGCGCGGTGCGCGCTTTCTCGTCAACTTCGAGCGCCGATACGTCTAGCGATTGGCATTCGAACCCTCCGCTCGTCTGCTTGCGCGTTTCGAAGATAGCAGCATAGCCCTTCTTGTCCCGTTCCTGGTCTTCTTCCGAAAGCTTCTTCTGCTGCATAGGCAGCGCCAGGATTGGTGTTCTTTGATAGAGGGTCAGCTTCGATGCGGACTTGGCCGCTTCTTGCGCGACTTGCACACCGCTTGCACCGGTGCCGATCAAGGCAACCTTACGTCCGCTGAGATCGACACCCTGCTGCGGCCAGCGCGCCGTGTGAAACCATTGGCCTTCGAAATCCTCAAGGCCGGGAAAATTGGGGACATACGGCTTTGATGCGAAACCAAGAGCGGGCAACAGGAACCGTGTCGAAACAGTTTTGTCGCTGTCGAGTTGCAGACGCCATTGCTTCGTCTCCTTCTCATAGTGCGCGCCTCTGACCCCTGACCCCATGCGCATCATGGGCCACAGGTCGAGCGTATCGCAAACATGCCGGAAATACGCCCTGAGCTCTTCCCAACCGGGAAATCGCTCGCTCCAGGCCCATGATTTCCACACTTCAGGTATCGAGAACTCGTAAAGCGGAACCTGTGAATCCACTCGTGCGCCTGGATAGCAATTCCAGTACCAGATGCCGCCGGGCTGGGCCGCAGCATCCACCAGCAACACGTTGAACCCAGCGTCACGCAACTTGTGGAGCAGGTAGATCCCGCTGAAGCCGGCACCGACGATTACAGCGTCGTAATCGGGAGAAACCCGATTGCTCACGATGCGACCGTCAAACGTTCGGCGATTGCTTTCGCCGTTGCATAGTCGGCCTTGCCGTTGGATGCACGCAGGGGTTTTTCCGTCGGATGTATGGCCTTGGGCGTTTTGTATCCTGCCAGCTGATCGCGCACATGGTCCTTGACGGCTTGCTCGTCGAACGGGACGTCGTGGTTGAGGTGGACGACGGCGGTGACGGCCTGGCCCCATTTTTCGTCCGTTACACCTACGACCAGCGCTTCACCGATGGCGGGATGGGTCTTGAGCACTTCCTCGACTTCTTCTGGGTATACCTTCTCGCCAGCAGTGTTGATGCATACGCTGCCGCGGCCTAGCAGGGTAAGGCTTCCATCGGCCTCTACCCGGCACCAGTCACCCGGAATCGAATAACGCACGCCATCGATTGTGCGGAATGTCTTGGCGGATTTTTCGGGATCTTTGTAATATCCCATGGGGATGGCCCCCTTGCGGGCGATAAAGCCAGGCACGCCGCTTCCTGGTTCGACTTTCTGGTCGTTTTCGTCGAAGACATCGCAGAATTCGCCAATCCCGAATTTCGCGGTGTTCGTACCGCCCTGTGCAGTCGTGACGGAGAGGCCGAAGCCGAGCCCTTCGGAGGCGCCGAAACTATCCATCAGCACGACCTGGGGAATGTGCTTGCATAGACCGGCCTTAATCTCCTTGCTCCACATCACGCCGGACGAGATGATGGAGACGAGGCTCCTGGTATCCCAGCGCCCCGCGTTTTCTTCGAGCGCGCGAAGCATTGGCTTAGCAAAGGCGTCGCCCACAATTGCGATGCTTTCCACCTGGTGCTTTTCGACCGTTTCCCACAATTCTGAAGCTTCGAAGGAAGGGGCCGTCAGCGTGACGATCGCGCCGCCCGACATGAGCGCACCTATCGCGGTGATGAAGCCCGTCCCGTGCATGAGCGGGCAGGAGGAGAGAGTGCGCCTGCCGGGCCCCTCTTTCTCGATCAGCGCAACATTTTCTTCCAGCGTCTGCGGAACCGGGCCAAGTAACTTCTGCGCGTCCAACTGGGCCTTGCGCATGTCGTCGTGCCGCCACATCACGCCTTTCGGCATCCCGGTCGTGCCGCCGGTATAGATGAAGAGCAAATCGTCGGGTGAGCGTTCGATGCCGAGCGCCGATCCGTCCCCTTTTCCCGCCAGCGTCTCATAGGGACTCGCAAAAGACGCGATTTCGGAAGGGTCGCCAATTTCGACGAAAGTGTGAACCTTCTCGAGCCTATCCTTGAGTTCGACGATACATTCGCGAAACTCCGAACTGTAAACAATCACTTCGCTGTCAGAATCTTGGAAAATGTAGAAAACTTCTTCGGCGCGGTAGCGGTAATTGATGTTCACATGGGTCAAGCGCCCCTTAAAACAAGCCGCCATCAGCTCGCCATATTCGGGGCGGTTGCGCATGTAGAAGGCCACCTTGGCACCATCGCACGCTCCGCGTTGACGCAACGCGCGCGCGATATTATTCGAGCGCGCGGACATTTCGGGCCAAGTGACGATCCGGTCGCCGTGTATCAGCGCCGGAGCGTCCTGAGGCATGGCGGGCTCGACTGCGTCGAGAATGTCACCGAGGTTCCAGTCGATCATGTTCCTTCTCCCTTCCGGACGGGACAGCCAGTCTCGCAGGCCCCCGCAATGAGTGTATTACGCGGCCTTGATCCAGCCTTGCAGTGCTGCCGCCTCGGCCCGCACCGTTTCGGGTCCTCCAAGCACCTGCCGGTCGAATCCAATGCGTTTGAACCAGTAATGCAGACCGATCAGGTCCGTGAATCCCATCCCGCCATGCACTTCGGTGGAAGTGCGGGCGACAAAGCGATGGACTTCGCCGGTGTGTGATTTCGCGTGGCAGGCGACGAGCGATACATCCTCCGGCATCGCGCCAAAGGCGTGAGCTGCATACCAGACAAGCGAGCGGCATGGTTCATGACGTGCGGCCATCTCTGCGCACATGTGCTTCACTGCTTGGAAACTGCCGATAAGACGACCGAACTGTTCGCGCTGTCCAGAATAATCGACAGCTTTTTCGATCATGGCCTGGCCTGCGCCAAGGCTGTCAGCGGCCAAGATCACACGGCCCGCATCGCGCAAACGGGCCGTGGTCGTTCCGTTGTCGTCGGCAAGCAGTTCTGCCTCGGTCCCTCCGAAACGCAATTCTCCGACGCTGCGGGTACGATCAATGGTAGTCAGCGGGATTGTCTCCAGCCTGAATGCATCGGCTGCAGCGAGGTGCAGCCTGCCACCTGCGTCTGCTACAATGTAAGCGTCGGCACCCTCGAAATCCAGGCAGAACAGGGCGGTGCCGTTGAGCCTCCCATCGGCAGAGGAAACGACCGCACCGTCGCGCGCCTCGATCGTCTCGGAAATCGCGACAGCTATACGCGCTTCGCCACTCGCGATCTTCGGCAGCCATTGGGCCTTTTGCTCCTCGCTGCCTGCCTCGCTCAGCGCGATAGGCGCCAGAACATGACTGGCGAGAAAAGGTACCGGCGCGACCGCATAGGCGAGCTGTTCCGCAACTATGGCAGCGTCGAGAAGGGTCATGCCGAGGCCGCCATGCTCTTCCGGTACCAGCATCCCGGGAATTCCCAGGTCCTGCACGGCGCGGAGCACTTTGTCGCTAAGCGGATTGTCACGCTCGGCACATTCGCGGACATGATCGAGCGGGCAGGTATCCGCAAGACACCGCGCAACCGCATCGCGCAACATCTGCTGGTCCTGAGAAAGTCCGAAATCCATTAGGCTGATCCCTGTTTGTGACGCGGCATGTCTGCGGTTGCTTTCGCCGCATCCGAAATCTTCGCCAGCTTCGGTTCGCGCGGCATTTCGAGGCCACGTTCAGCGATGATGTTCTTCTGGATCTGCGCGGTGCCGCCGCCTATTATGAGACCGAGCTGGAACATGTAGTTCCATTGCCACGCGCCTCCGTCTCGCTCGCGCGGGCTGCGATGATAGAGAGTGCCCATCTCGCCCATAGCGTCGATCGCCAGTGCGGAAATCTGGTGGGCAATCTCACAGCTTTGCAGCTTGACGATCAGCTTCGCCATGCCGCCTGGCTCACCCTTGAGGTTGTTCGAAAGGTTACGCATCCCATTGCATTTCATCGCTGACACCTCGGCTTGGAGCGCCACCAGCCGGTCTCGCAGAACCGGATTGTCGATTGCGCGATCCTGTCCGATGGGCTCGTCCTGCATCAGTGCGATCAGCGCCTGCAGCCGGTTTTCGAGCGCGTCGGGATCACCCAGCATTCCGCGCTCATGGCCGAGGGTTGCATTCGCCACGAGCCAGCCCTGGCCCCGCCGGCCTACGATCTGGTCCAGCGGAACGCGGACATCGGTAAAGAACGTTTCGTTGAATTCGGCGTCGCCCGTCATTGTCTTAAGGGGGCGAACCTCGATCCCCGGTGTGTCCATCGAGAAGATCAGGTAGGAAATACCGTCGTGCTTTGATGCGTCGGGTTCGGTTCTGACGAGGCAAAAAATCATGTCGGCCTGCTTCGCCGTACTGGTCCAGATTTTCTGGCCATTGATAACGAACTCGCCATTTTCGACCCGCGCGCTGGTCTTGACGCTGGCCAGGTCCGATCCGGCACCGGGTTCAGAATAGCCTTGGCACCAGACGACCTCGCCCTTCAGCGTGGGTTCGATCCAGCGATGCTTCTGCTCCTCAGTGCCGAGTTCGAGCAAAGTCGGGACGAGCATCGAGATACCTTGGTTCGCGAGCCCGCCCGGCACCCCGGCCCGTGAAAACTCTTCGGAGATAATGCGCGATTTTAGGATGTCCGGTTCGGCTCCGTAACCGCCGTACTCCGCCGGGATCGTGCGGGCTGTGTACCCTTGCTCGATCAGCAGTTTTTGCCATTGGACAGCTTTGGATGAGGGGCGGGCCGCCCGAGCCGCATACGGTGGCGCAAGATGGCCATGCGCTTCGATGAAATCGCGCACCTGTTTGCGGAACGCGTCGTATTCGGGTCCGTAATCGAGATCCATGTCGCTTCTATTCTTTGCGGGGACGGAAAACTGGCAGGCGGAAGTCGTCCCCGATCGGTTCGAATTTCAATTCCAGGGGAAGGTCGAGCTTGAGGCTGTCGCGGTCACATTCGATCAGGCGAGTGGCCATGCGTACGCCCTCTTCCAGTTCAACCACCGCAGCCACGAAGGGGATGTCGGCGGCAAACGCCGGGTGCAGGGCCTGGTGGGTGACGGTCCAGGAAAAAAGCGTACCCTTCCCGCTGCTGCGCTCCCACGAAAATTCCGGTGAGCCACACTTTGCGCACATATAGCGCGGCAGGTGGCGGAAGGTGCCGCAATCGCCGCAACACTGGAAATAGAGATGGCCGTCCTGACACCGATTCCAGAATTCCTGCTCGATCGGGTCCTGCGGGCGCGGTTTCGGCTTGGGCGGCGCCTTCTGCGCAGAGAGGCGCATTTTCGGTGGCAGTTCGTTCTCGTCGCTCACGCAAACCTCCTGAGGATAGCGATGCTCCCGTCGCCTAGGTCGCCCCAGCCGGTTACGAGGCCGGTCTGGGCACCCACGACCTGGCGCTCGCCGCAATCGTGGCGCAGCTGGCGCACGGCCTCCACAACATGGTTGAGGCCCCAGACGTGCGCTTCGCTGAGCAAGCCGCCATGGGTGTTGATCGGAAAGCGTCCACCCAGCTCGATCTGGCCACTGGCGACGAACTCGGTCTGACCGCCGGGCTCGCAGTAGCCGAGTGCCTCAAGTTGCAGCAGCACGATATAAGTGAAGCAGTCGTAGATCTGTAGAAAATCCATATCCTCGCGGGTGACACCTGCCATCTCGAATGCGCGCGGGGCTGCATAGCTGAGGCCGATCTTGAAGGGGTCGGGACGCGAAGGGATGTCGTCGGCGGGATAGGGGTGACCTTCAGCAGCGCCGGCGATGCTCACCGGCACATGCGGCATGTCCTTGGCTCGCTCCATGCGCGAGACGACGACCGCACAGGCGCCATCGGTTTCCAGGCAGCAATCGTAGAGCCGGAAAGGCTCGGATATCCAGCGCGCCGAGTGATATGTCTCGACGTCGAGTTTACGTCCATAGTTGAAGGCTCTCGGATTCAACTGCGCGTGACGGTTACAGGCGAGTGCGACAGCGGCCATCGCGTCCGGTCCGACACCGTGGAGCTTGGAATGACGCATGGCGAGCCAAGCATACATCTGCACCGGCAGGAACACGCCATAGGGCATATAATAGCCCCGGATTGTGTTGGTCAGCGTATTCATGTTCATGGGTCGGGTCGTCGGCGCGCCCGGCTTCGCCCGCAGGGCAGAATATCCGTTCCAGCCAAGCGTTACCAGAACGTGGTCGCATAGCCCGCTGGCAATCGCCATGGCCGCGTTCTGCAGAGCCGTTATAGGGCTCGCACCGCCCATGTGCACCGTCGCCGCAAAACGCAGCACGTCGATGCCAAGATTGGCGGCCATTTCCTCCGACGTCGTGTAGATCGGCGGAGGCACCATGCCGTCTATGTCGGACGGTTTTAGCCCGGCATCTGCAATCGCCCGGCGCGAGGCATCGAGCATCATGTCGACCGCCGTCCGTTCGGTCCCCTTGACGAACTCTGTCTCGCCGACGCCGGTGATCGCGGACCTGTCACTGAAATTGAAGGTGGATGAGGCACTCATGCGTGAAGCTTGCTCCGCCGGCTGGCCTGGAAATCTCGCTCAAACGAGCGGGACAGGTCCTGAACCCCAAGATAGCAAACGGGTGGTTTCAGGTTCAAACGCCAGCGTACCTCCTCAAGTGGCGTATCGATATGCGCCTCCCAATAGAAGGTTGTCAGGTCGGCGGCATTCCTACCCCGTCGCCACGCTTCGAACGCGGCACGCGAGACCGGCAAACGGGCGCATTCGGCCAGCATCTTCGGAATTCCGATCGCAACGATGAAGGCGATTCCGTGATTGAAGAATTGTGCGTTGCAGAACGAGAGCACGCACAATTCGTCCAGCGCATCTCGTCCATATCCGGTCACGACATGGAACAGGTCGTGCGAATCGCGCAGGCGCTTCCGGTAGCGTGCGACTTCCGGATCGTTGAAGTCGGTTATCCCTCCCGCTTCGCTGGCATCCACCAACCCCTCGGCGGTCAACCCCTCTCCATAAACGAAATCAAGATAGGCCCGGCCCAGCGTTCCCGGTTCGCATCTTTTCAAGCGATCACGATCACACAAGGTGCCGAGTAAGTCCGCGCGTTCCAGGAGGATACGCTTCCCGGCGGAAGAGGCAGCGAACCGTCGAAAATTGCGATAATAGGAATTGCCCGACAGCGCCTTGACGATACGGAAGACCTGCGCAGTGTCTTCCTTGTCCCGGGTAAGTCGGCGCATGGCCGCAATAGCTTCGCCCGGGCGAATAGGTAGGCGTAGTTCATGCCCCTTCGGTTGGTTCAGCGCGTTGCTCATGTCATGTCCACCTTTACCACAATTCAGCAGTAAGACTTCGCGCGGGCGAGTGCGAATTCCGCATCTTCGACAATTTCGCGCATCACGTCGGCTGCGGGCCGGATCGAATGGATAAGGCCGATCCCTTGGCCCGCGAAACCCGGGATCACGTCCTTGCGCTCCGCCTTGACGCCCGACGCCATGACGGGCCCCGAGATCATCGACTGATAGGGCATAGGCAATGGATCCTTGCCTGCCTCGATCCATGCATCGGCCCATTTGTTGCGGATCATTCGCGCAGGTTTACCGGTGATCGAGCGGCTGACGACCGTATCGGCGTCGCCGCTTTCGATGATCGCTTCTTTCTGGAATCGTTCGATGCCCGCCTCCTCGGTCGCGAGGAACGCCGTCCCGATCCACGCGCCCTCGGCACCCAACATCAGCGCGGCGGCAACACCCCGGCCGTCGGAAATGCCGCCGGCACCAATCACTGGAACGCGGTCGCCCACCGCGTCAACCACTTGGGGAATCAGCGAAATCGTGCCGACTGGCGAGTTGTGGCCGCCCCCGTCGTGCCCCTGCGCCACGATCATGTCGACGCCGGTTTCGACCACCTGCCGGGCGTGCTTGACCTTGCCGATGACAGCCATGACTTTGGTGCCGTTGGCATGCAGGCGGTCCATCCAAGGACCGGGATTGCCGAGGCCGGCAGCATAGACGGGTACCTTTTCCTCGATCACGACTTCCATCTGCGCTTCGAAGAACTCCTTCGTGAAAAGCTGCGGACTTGCCTTGCCCATCTTCGGCACGCCCGCCGCTCGCATGGCCGATTCGACATCCACTTCGGGCAGATGTTCGCGCCGTATGAAGTCGCGGGTGAATTCCTGGTATTCGCCAAGTAGTGCCGTGGGATTTTCGGACGAACCCCCGACCTGCGGGGCCGAGCCGCGTCTGACGGATGCGGGAAGAAGGGTATCGACGCCAAATGGTTTGTCGGTCATCTCGCGTGTCTGGCGGATCCAGCTGCGCAATTGGTCTGGCGAGCATGCCGCAGCCCCCAGAACGCCAAGCCCTCCGGCATTCGACACCGCAGCAGCAAGCGCGGGAACGCTCGCCCCGCCCATTCCGGCCAGTAGGATGGGGTGTTCGATCCCGAGAATTTCACAAATGCGGCTTTTGAGCGCCATCGCCTTACATCCTCCATTCCGCGACCTTGACGGACGCAAGTTTTCTAAATCTGTCCCCACTTGACCTTCTGGGAAACAAGCTCGGGACTTCGTCCAGCCAGATAAGACGCGGAACCCGACACAAGCTTGGCCATGGCCTGCCGCGCCGCTTGAGCATCCCCTGTGCGCACGGCCTCCAGAACACGGCGCAGGAATCGCAACTGGACCGCCCGCTCTTGCGCCGAATACCCGAGCGAGCGCGAGAATTCGCGGGTCAGCAAATGCATAGAGGAAGTCAGAAGGCCGAAGAGCGGATTGCCGCTGGCCCAACCGAGTAGGTCGTGAAAACGGCGGTTCAGTTCCTCGAACTGGCTTCCTGCCTCATTGCGCTCAAGCTCTTTGAGGCAATCGGCGAGTGCGCTGAGGTCGCCCGTGGTCGCGCGCTGGGCAGCATAGGCTGCGACATCCGGCGCTATGGCTTCGCGCAGTTCGAGCAGGCCCCTGAGGTCTGCTTCCATGAAATGCAAGATGAGAGAAAGACTATTCGCAAAATCGCCGGTCTGGGGGCGTGCGACCACCGGGCCGCCACTACGGCCCAGTTGAAGATGGATTACGCCCTGAAGCTCAAGGAAGCGGAGCGCTTCACGCAAGGTTGCTCTGGCGACTTCGTATCGCGCAAGCATTTCTTCTTCGCGCGGTAACCTGTCCCCCGCAACGCGTGCCCCCGCCTCGATATCGCGAACGATGTCCTGCGCGAGCGAGAGCGCACGCTTGGCTTTCTTCACGTTATCGACCGTCGGCTGCATTTCGTAGGACTCGCTCCTGTGATATTTATCTTATAAGATTTAATCTATTCATTTGCCTATAACCTACCCAATACGTCCATGATTGCAACTCCTCGTCAAGAAATCATTATAAGCTTTCTTGACTGCACCTCGCGGAAGATTTACCTTTTCAGCAACTAGCGGCTTATTGATGGGATCGAAGGGCAGGACATGAGTATCGAAACGATGGAAATGGATACGGTCGAAAAAATCGCAGCCATTCCGATCGAGCAAATCGATGTTTCGCGGCCGAGCCTTTTTCAGAAGGACACGATTGGCCTGTTCTTCGACCGGTTACGCAAGGAGGAGCCGGTCCATTACTGCCGTGAAAGTAAAGTCGGGCCATACTGGTCGGTTACCAGGTTCGACGACATCATGGCCGTCGATACCAACCACAAAGTCTTTTCGTCGGAGGCGAAGCTCGGCGGAATTGCCATTCAGGACATGCATTCGGCGGAAGGTGCACTTGAACTTGAAATGTTCATCGCCATGGACCCGCCCAAGCACGATCAGCAACGAAAGGCCGTTACCTCTGCAGTCGCGCCGTCAAACTTGCAGTTACTTGAGCCGACAATCCGTGAACGTGCGTGCCATATCCTCGATGATCTGCCGGTAGGCGAGGATATCGACTGGGTTGACAAGGTCTCGATCGAATTGACCACAATGACCCTTGCGACCCTGTTCGATTTCCCGTGGGAGGAGCGGCGCAAGCTCACGCGCTGGTCCGATATCACAACGGCCGCGCCTGAAACCGGCATCGTCGAATCCTATGAGGCAAGGCGCGAAGAGCTCATCGAATGCGCGATGTATTTCAAAGGGCTGTGGGAGCAGCGCATCAATCAGGAGCCAAAGAACGACCTCATCTCCATGATGGCGCATTCTCCAGCGACACGGGACATGCCCTTTCTGGAATTTCTTGGCAACCTCCTGCTACTTATTGTGGGCGGCAACGACACCACGCGCAACTCGATCAGCGGCGGTGTGCTCGCCCTCAATCAGAACCCCGACGAGTATCGCAAACTCAATGACGATCCTTCGTTAATCACCAGCATGGTGCCGGAGATCATCCGCTGGCAGACGCCACTTACCCATATGCGCCGCACTGCGCTCCAGGACTGGGAGATCGGCGGCAAGCAGATCAGGAAAGGTGACAAGGTTGTGATGTGGTACCTGTCAGGCAACCGGGATGATACCGTCATCGACAGAGCTGACCAGTTCATCATCGACCGTAAGAACCCGCGTCATCACCTGTCCTTCGGCTATGGCATCCATCGCTGCATGGGCAACAGGCTTGCAGAACTGCAGCTGCGGATCATCTGGGAAGAGATCCACAAGCGTTTCGCGAAGGTCGAAGTGACCGGCGAGCCCGAGCGTCTGTTTTCGAACCTTGTGCGAGGGATCACGAAACTGCCGGTGCGGCTGCACGCTCGCTGATGGGCTGGACTAAAATACGGAGTTTATGATGGTCAAAGTGACGTTCGTTTCCAGTAATGGAACGCGGAGGGAGGTCGAGGTAGCCGAAGGCGAAACAGCGCGCGAAGCGGCGCTCTTCAACGGCGTGCCGGGCATTGACGGCGATTGCGGCGGCGTCTGCGCCTGTGCGACCTGCCACGTTCATATCGATCCGGCATGGATCGACATTGTGGGCCGCCTCATGGAAGGCGCTGCGGAGGCCGAGCTCCTGCAATTCGCAGAGGGAGCGAACCAATATAGCCGCCTCGCTTGCCAGATCCCCATCGTGACCACGTTGGAGGGTTTGGTTTTGCACGTTCCCGCGCAGCAATACTGACGAGTCGGAGTGATGCATCGTCGTCCGCTCGGGGCGACGCCAATTCGATTTTTGAACGGAGGTCTCCATGCCAACTCAGCTTCAATCCGGTGCCCATGCGAACGACGATCCATTTCGCACCGAAGTGCGACAATTCCTCGCCGCAAATTTCCCCGAAGAACTCAAGGGCAAGGGCAATCTGCTTGCCGGACTCGAAGGGCCGACCAACGAGACCGATGAGCAGAAGAAATGGCGAGAGGCCGTGGCCGAGTGCGGTTGGGGTACACCGACCTGGCCCACGGAATATGGCGGTGGCGGGCTGACCAAGGCCCAGGCCAAAATCGTCACTCAGGAATTCGCCAAGTCGGGGGCCTACAATCCCATCGGCGGGATGGGCGTAATGATGTTCGGCCCAACCCTGCTTGAATTCGGGAGCGAGGAGCAAAAGTGCGAGCACATTCCGGCGATCTGCCGTGGCGAAATCCGCTGGTGCCAGGGTTATAGCGAACCCAATGCCGGCTCCGATCTCGCTAATCTGCAAACCTTCGCCGAGGACAAAGGCGACCATTACCTGATCAACGGCCAGAAGACCTGGACCAGCGGCGGGCAATGGGCCGACAAGTGCTTCGCAATCGTTCGCACCGACAGGCGCGACAAGCACAAGGGCATCAGCTTCATGCTGATTGACATGAATGCGCCCGGCGTCGAAGTCCGCCCGATCACCATGATTTCGGGCACCAGCCCTTTCTGCGAGACTTTCTTAACCGATGTAAGGGTACCGAAGAAAAATCTCGTTGGAAAAGAGGGTCAGGGTTGGGCCATTGGCAAACGCCTGCTCCAGCACGAGCGAACCAACATCTCTGGTGGCGGCAATCTGGCTCTGATGATGGCGCAGAGCCTCGGCGACATCGCGAAGAAATATTGCGAAACCGCCGCGGATGGTCGGCTGACCGACAATGTGCTGCGCGACAAGATCGCCGATTTCGAAATCCGCTGGAGCAGCTTCTTGTTTACAGCGCGCCGCGCGATCGAGGAAAGCAAGGCGCCCGGCGGAGTCTCTGAGATCAGTTCAGTTCTCAAAAAGACGGGCACCAAGCTGGCACAGGAACGCTCGGAACTACTGATCGAAATCCGTGGGTTGCAGGGCCTTGGCTGGGAAGGCGACGGTTTTTCCGAGGGGGAACTCGAGGACGTGCGCACCTGGCTCTTCGGCAAGGCAGCAACGATCTATGGTGGTTCGACCGAAATCCAGAACAATATCATCGCCAAGCGCGTGCTCGGCATGCTCGATCACGCGTAAGGAGGGGAGTACTGACAATGGCAGTTCTCGACGAACAACAGGAAATGCTACGCGACATGGCTCGCAGCTGGGCCGTCAACGAAAGCCCTTTGACAGAATTTCGTAAGGTCCGCGCCAGCGGCTCCGAGGAGGCGTTTGATCGCGCTGCCTACGCCAAGATGGTGGAAATGGGTTGGGCCGGGGTCATCATTCCTGAAGAGTATGGTGGGTCAGACTTTGGCTGGCTCTCGGCGGGTCTCGTGATTGAGCAGCTCGGAAAGACGCTGACCGCAAGCCCGCTCGTCCTCAACACCGCGGCGGCATCGGCGATCATCCTGGGCGGCAGCGACGAGCAGAAAGCATTGTGGCTTCCGAAGCTCGCGAGCGGTGAAGCCATCGCGACGCTAGCGGTCGATGAAGGGCCCTCTCATGATCCGGCCAGGATCGAGACAAGTGTTTCCGGCGGCAAACTGACCGGCAGGAAAGCCTTCGTTCACGAGGCACACGGCGCAGACCTCTTCGTGGTTGCGGCCAAGGATGGGCTTTACCTAGTCGAAAAGAGTGACGGCGTCTTACTCATCACCCGTAAGCTCTCTGACCAGCGAAGCCATGCCGAAGTGAATTTCGTTGGTGCAGCGGCAAACAAGCTCAAAGGCGGGGGCGAAAGCTTGCTCGGCGATGTGCTCGACCGCGCGCGCGTGCTAACGGCAGCCGAGATGCTCGGCATGGCCCAAGCCGTGTTCGACACCACGCTCGACTATCTCAAGCAGCGCGTGCAGTTCAACCAGGTGCTTGCCACCTTCCAGGCACTGCAGCACCGCATGGCGGACCTTTTCGCCGACCTCACACAGATGCGCTCGGCAGTCGAGGCGGGACTACAGGCGGTCGATGGTGGGTTCGGCGCAGCGCGCGCTGCGACCATCGCCAAGGCCGAGGCCAACCGCGTACTGCACGGTATCAGCAACCAGGGCATACAGCTCCATGGCGGTATCGGCATGACCGACGAATATGACGTCGGCTTTTACCTGAAGCGCGCACGCGTGCTCGAGGCGAGCTTCGGCTCGACGACCTGGCTTAAGGATCGATACGCCGCTTTGTCCGGTTACTGACCACGAGTGAAGTCCTCCCGGGTCGCATGCTGGGCCTTAGCACATGATTTTGTGATTGGGGTCGTATTTCGCGTCCCCGGGGATGGTGAGTATGGTCTTGTCCATGCAAATGCATCACGTGCAAGCATGCCCGCAGTAATGATGGCTGCAAGCCTGCAAGCGAAGCGCCGACTATGTGCGGCCGCGTCCTCCCACCTGCTACGCGTTCACCAATTACAATAAAGTCTCTCGCGATAGCGTCGAGAGAATAATTGATGTACCCCAAAGAATGTAGACGCCCTGCGGCTTCATTGTCCTGCCATTTCGAACTCGGCAGCCGACAAGGCCCATCCTGAAATGGCGGGTCCGTGGGTAGTCAGCATACTCCAGAAAAAACCCGCAAGATTTGCAACTGTTGTAACTGCCAACAAAACAGCCCGGATCTTTTGAGCCATGCTTTCCCGCAATGAGCCCTTCAGGGCAACGGCCAAAGCCTGAACTTCTGAGAAAACACATAGCCACAAAAGACTTGTTAGGACGATGAATAGTAATGACAATCTTGGCACTCGGAAATCGAGACAACCCTCATAGTAACAAGGACTTCAACTGCCCGCATTGCAGAATGGGGTTCGGTTCGCGGAAACTCAGGCCTGCGACAATTACGTCGCGCTAACAGGTCGGACACAAGTCAGCTTCCGACCCGGGCTTGCCGAAACGAAAAAACCCTTGCAGCATTGGAGTCTTCCACACAAGTTTTCAATTTTTCGTGCGCCGGACATCAATTATTCTGTGGTACGCTTCTGGAATGTGCCGCATTCAAGGTTAGTTCCAAGAATACATAATCCGACCAGCGTTCCTTATCACCTCGCAAGGCTGCGCCCAGATCAAGATCTGCAAGACGCACGATGGTCAGACCAAGCGACGGGATTACATAGAGCCGCTGATTGCCCGCTCCGGCAGCCACCACCATGTCATCAGGCAGACTATCGGCATGATCGTCAATATCTGTCGTCGCTGTAACGACGTCCTTTGACGATGAGGGCCTCGGCAACCACCAGGATAGCCCGTATGCGGCATTCGCTGCACTTCCCTCGAACAGCGCTTCAAAAGTTTCCTGGTCAACGATCTGTATGCCGTCAACCCTGCCGCCAAGGCGCACGAACTCGCCGAATTTCGCCCACTCGCTGGCAGACATGATGACTCCCTGAGGCATCAGGGGTTGCTTGTCCGGGCCGTTTCTCCACCGGTATCCCGCAAGTCCCAAG
The DNA here is from genome assembly GCF_000682695.1 of Hyphomonas chukchiensis. GTDB lineage: Bacteria > Pseudomonadota > Alphaproteobacteria > Caulobacterales > Hyphomonadaceae > Hyphomonas > Hyphomonas chukchiensis. The sequence goes on from NZ_AWFG01000052.1 coordinate 218,838, forward strand.
GGCGCAAACAAGCGCTGCTCCAAATACGCTCTTGGTCCACCCGACTGGCCAGCCGCTTTAAGTTTGCGGCGCATGACTTCACCGAAAATCTGAGACGGAACGGCGCCATACTGGAATTTCAACCCGGCTAGCGAGTTTATATCGCTTGCAACCGCAGCTTCGTATCCCGGCGGACGTCCGATGCGGCTCTTGTGCCCGCTCGTCATCGACAGAAGGTGACGGAGAGTTACCTTACTGCGCTGGGGGTCTCCTTGCCACTCAGTGAGCGTTACGGCGACCGGCTCGTCCAGAGACAATAGACCATCTTTTGCTGCGATGGCGGCCATTATGCCAAGAAAGCTTTTTGTGCCGGACCAAAGTTCGTGAGGTTCGTTGATGTCGTGGTCAGGGCTGTTACAGACCGGCTCGCCGTCTTTGAGCACAAGCACCGCCAGACCTCGGTCTGCATTTGAATATGCAATGGCCTGCTGGCAGGCATTGCTCTGATCAGAATGTCCGGTCGGATAAGGCTGTGCTGCACACGAGCCAGCAGTTAAGGCCAGCCAAAAAAGCAAGTATCGAGGCACTTTTAAACTCTCCCTTATTGAATTATCGATAATACTGCCTTTTGAAGACGATCAAGGCTAGATGGAATCTCGAAAAATGAAGGTGATCAGTGTGCCAGACCAGCCAGAAGAATTGCCGCAGGAAGTTATAACTGATGCTCTGACGCAGGACCGGGTCATCGCGGCAGCGCTGATTGAGGACATCGTTGAATGGCGGATCCCGCCGGGTTCCTGGATCCGGGAAAGGGAAATTGCCAAACGGTTTGAGGTTTCTCACGCGCCCGTACGCGAAGCATTCCGTCAAATCGCCAATATAGGACTCGTTGAGGTCGTGCCCTGGCGAGGTGCCCGCGTCGCGGTGATTGACAAGCAGGCGACTATCGAGATCCTCGAACTCTGGAAATCCCTGTTCGGCGTCGTGTGTCGCCTTGCGAGCCAGCGCATGACTGACAGCGAGGCCGAACAGCTTGTCGCGCGTGTCAAGGAATTTACGGCCATTGCGCATGCGACGCGCAATACGTTCGACCATCTTGCCGTTTCCAACCGCATCGGTGCCTATATTGCGCATTGCGCCCGTGCACCTCAGTCCAAAACTTTGCTGGACCGCGTGGCGATTGTTGCCAAGTGGCAGCAGAGGATCATCTCGCAGAAGTTCCTCGAAGACCTTCCGGTCGCTCCGGCGCTGAAGTCTGCCGAAATCTACGAGCGGCTCTGCGCCGCCATCAAGGCCCGCCAACCGGACAAGGCCGACGAACTTGCGCGCGCCCTGATCGGAAACCTTCAGGACTACTATCAAGAAGCGCTGGCGACTTACCTTGATGCGCAGGCCGTCGAACAGGCGCGCCGGAAACCGCCTCGCCGAAAATAGCCAATCCTATGCGGCCGCCCGTTCGGTTGCGAGGCTACCGTTTGTTGCCGCTCGCCAGCATGAAGTACTTGACACCTCGCCCCAAATATTATCGATAATCTGAAATTATCGATAATAAGCCCAAGATGGGCCTTTGAGGGAGGAATACATGCTTCGCTTTATGCTTTTTGCGACAACCGCAATGACGGTGGCTGTCAATGGAATCGCGCCGGCCTCGGCCCAGGCTGTTGAAGATGCTGCTTCACAAGCGCCTTCCGAAGGCGCGGAAGAGGAAGTTCGGCTAGGGGAAGTGGTGGTGACTGCGCGTCGCCGGGAGGAGCGGCTTTCCGAAGTTCCGACGGCGGCCTCCGTCATCGGCGGGAACGCGCTCACCGAGCGCGGCGGCGCCAGCACCAGCGGCGAACTGCTGGCCGACCAGCCAAGCGTTCGCTTCAACAACCTCAACTCGTCCGTCACCTCGGAACTTTCGATCCGCGCCTCGTCGACTGCGCGCGCAACGAACGGCGATCCCAGCGTCGGGCTCTACCGCAATGCCTCTTACATCGGCGGTGGCGGCATCGGCGGGCGCAACTTTGCCTTGATCGATTTTCTCGACATCGGGCGCGTTGAGGTGCTGCGCGGCACCCAGGGTGCGCTCTACGGCCGCAACGCTGTCGGCGGCGCCGTCAACATCGTCTCGGCGCAGCCGGAATTTGAAACATCCGGATACCTGAAGGCGCAATATGGAATTGAGAACGAGAACCTGCGCGGCGAGGGTGTCGTCAACAGGGCGCTCAGCGACACATTGGCAGTTCGCTTCAGTGGCTTCGCGGTGGGTCAAGAGTCCGGTTTCTTCTACAACCCCGTCAATGACGTCTATTTCGACCGGGAAGAGGGCCACGGCTTGCGCGCGCAGCTACGCTACAGTTCCGGTCCGCTCGATCTGCTTTTCCTTGCAGAAACCCAAGTTCTCGAGACACCCTCGATCCACTACCAGATCGAAATTCCTGCAGGCACGCCAGGCTTCCCGGGCGGCTATATACAGGACAGGTTCAACTATCCCTGGAACACCCCGCCCTCTGCCGAGCAGGACGTTGACTCCTACCAGATCGTCGCGAAGTACGATCTGGACTGGGCGCAACTGAATTCCACCACGCTCTATCGCGAGCGTGTCTCCGCATATGATCTCGATGCAGATGCGATCAATGCGCAGGAGCGCGCCGATGCCATTGCAGCTGGCAGTATTCTTGCCGTCGTTCCGCTGGATGTGAACTCGGCAGCTTTCGTGCGGGATACGACCACGTCCTTCAACCAGGATGTCCATCTCACCGGCGAAGCCATCGATGGCCGGCTCAATTGGCTCGCGGGCATCGACCTCCTGCTTCTTGAGAGCGATTATTCGGTGGAGAATGCCCGAACCCCCACACTCGCTAACCCTTCGACCGGCAGTATCTCCCCCGTCGACCTCGAATATAATTCTTACGCCGCGTACGGATCGCTCGGCTATGACCTGACCGAGCGGCTAAACCTCACAGGTGAGCTTCGCTACACGCAGGATGACCGCTCCCTCAGTTCCCGCCTGTTTGACCGGGGCACCGGGGCGCCCCTGGGCGGAGCCGCGCGGGTCGTGGATGGCAGCATCGAACCGAGCAACCTATCCTACAACGCCACCGCCGCCTTCAAGCTGACCTCCAGTATCCTGACTTACGCCAAGGCCGGCACCAGCTACCGGGCTGGGGGCTTCAACACCAATCTTGGTGATCCGCGGCAGCCCAGACCCATTGATGCAGCGTTCGACGACGAAACGTCCCAGAGCTATGAAATCGGCCTCAAGGGTACGCTTGGCAGCCATTCCTATTTCGCCATTGCGGCTTATATGAACGATCAGGAAAATCTTATTGCCCAGACGGACAATGGATGTGCGCTGACAAACCCGACATGTCCCGTGGCGGCGACGTCCTTTCTCACGAACGCGGGTGACGCCGAAAGCCGTGGTGTAGAAGGCGAGATTTCCTCACTCTTCGACATTGCTGGCGGCAAACTCTCCACCGGTTTCAGCCTCTCCTATCAGGAGGGTGAAGTGATCAGCGGCAGATTCGAAGGGCTGGATCTGGCCCAGGTTCCTGAATGGCTCGGTTCGGCCACCCTGAATTATCGCCGGCCAATTGGCCCTGATTCTGAAGCGTTCGCCAATTTCGTCTACACAGCGCAGACTGGCGGCGTTCAGGAACTGTCTGCCACAACCGCGCCGCTCGACGATTTCGGACTGATCAACCTTCGCCTCGGGGCGCGCTTCGGCAAGGTCAGTGTGACGGCTTTTGCGCGCAACCTGACCGATGAAGTCCACTTTGTGGCGCGAGCTCCCACGATCAATCGCTACAGCCAGCCACGGCTGACAGGAATCGAGCTTCGCTACGACTTTTAGTCTGGCTACGGATTTCCTCCCGAAGACCTAAACGCCTGCCGGCATTCCGGCAGGCGTCATTTTCAGGCCTTACTGAGAACGCGCTCGATCAGGCGCAGGAAGGATGCGTTTGTTGTGGCCAATTCACGCATGTCTACCTTGTCCGGCGTATCCTGATCGGTGTGATGAAAGCGTCCTGCGCCGAAGACGCCGAAAGCGGATGCATAGCCGGCGCCAAGAATCTCGCGGAGCTCTCCCGCCGCATTTTCTGCAGTCATGACATAGGCGGCCTCCAGTCCTGGCCGGCCGCGGAACATCTCTCTGGCCAGCCCTTCAATTCCTTCCGTCACGCCAAGATAACGTTGCGGGTCAGGTGACGGCAGTGGCAGTAGGGTGGGACCCAGGTCATGAAAATCAACTCCCGAGAGGTTGGCGCCGAGATGCACCCAAAGCGCTGTGTCCATCGGCGCCGGTGCGCCACTTTCCAGGAATCTGTGGGCGCCCAGGTTCTCGTACTCGTGTCCTGACGTTGCCACCAGATGAATGTCCGCCGTCGGCCAGGTTGAGGCGAACCGTCGCCCCAGTTCAAGGAAAATCGCAATGCCGGGACCTCTCTCCGAGGCGCAGATGCCCCAGCCGGACTTGGGCGTGCTGATAACGATCCGTGCACCGGGGCCAGTCCGCCGGGCAATCAGATTGTCAGCCAACCGGCCCGGCCGGGCTGGGGCGATGGAAAGTCTGGCCGTGTCGCCACGGGTTGCTGCCGCGCGCAGGGCGCCTGCCTCACGGGGCGCTAGGGTCAGCATGGGAGCAATATCGCCGTCGGCCGGGGTATTGAGCCGAATAGCGAGCCGTGTTGGCCCATTGGTGATTGCCGCCACACCCGCCACCTGCGCTTCCCGTGAGGTTTTCAGTACGCGCTGCCATTCCGTCGATATCAGGCTGGAATGGCGCCGAAACCCTGCGTCATAAACCAGCAGCTTTCCGGTCAAGGCTGGCGGCGGAGTATCCGTATTCCAGTAGACGAGCTCCGCCTCGGCCTCTGCCGCCCGAGCCGGCATCTGGACCGGTCCTGAAATTTGTGTCCCGTCAGGCAGTAACACCGTTCCTGTTTCGCCGTCACAGGCAGGTACTTCGAACGTCTGCCGACGCGTCTCGTATCCAGCGGTCGAGAGCTCGCCCTCCATCCAATCCGTCGTCGCAAGATCGCCTGCGCTGCCAGAATAATGAGAGCCGAAACTGGCATAAGTCACCACCGCGCGTTCAAGCGCGCTCGCATCACGCTCGAGGGACTCTTCCGGTCCGGTTCGCGCGGCCGGCAATCCTGCACATGCGCCAAGCGCGGCTGGAAGCAGCAAGGCATGTCGCCGGTTGATCATGCAAAAACACTCCTTATGCGTATCGACAGTGACATCGGGCTCAGTCTTTAGGGCGCCTGATGTTCGTAGCGGGCAAGGATCAGGTCCAGCATGGTTTTCCGAAAGCCCGGTATCACTCGTGTTTCTGGCCCAAAGAGAGCGAGTTCATCGCGCTCTGTGTCATATGGCCCCCAAGCAGGCACCAGCTCACAATCCGGTTTGTGGGTTTTGGCAAATGAAACCCAACACGCCGACATTCCTTCCGCAAACCGACGGTCTGCCTCTGTCATCTCACCGACGACGCTTTCGAAGTAGTCTACCGTGTCGAAGACATAAGTGATTTCGGATCCGTGCGCCGCGCCAGCAGAGTTCGTCCGTCGCTTTTCTGCAACATAGTCGAAGTGATAGAGATAACTCGGTGCACCGTCCTGTGTAGCGTCGGCAAGCCAGCGGGCCGGTGCCACGAACCAGGCATCCCCCAGAACCTGCCGTGCGAATTCAGGATCGGATGCCTCAAGGCCGTAGGCAGCCTCTGCTTCAGCCAACTGATCTCCGAAGTAAGCGACGGCCAATTGCGGGCTGATGCCCATGGCCAGCAGAACGCTCGCCTCATTGCTGTTTGCGCCTACCAGAAGCGGAACATCAAGCGCCCCGCCGTCTTCAAACGCCCGCGAAGGCGCCTCTCGCAACAGCCGGCCATCGATGAACGGATTGACTGCGCCGCTGCTGCGAGGACCAGCCGCTTTCACCCAATCATCTGCGCTGGCTGCACGCAGTATATCTGCGCTAGCGTCAGGCGCGATAGCCAACGCGCCGGCGGCTGCGATCCCGAGCGCCTCCTGCTCCGGGAGCGTTCGAGGGGTAAGCAGGTTGACGCCCGATTGCACAATGGCAGCCGAAAACAATCCGGATGCTTCCGGCATCGAGAGCAACGCCATGGTACTCACTGCGCCGGCGGATTCCCCGAACACGGTGACCTGCGCCGGGTCACCGCCAAAGGCAGCGATGTTCTGCTGCACCCAGCGAAGTGCTGCCAGCTGGTCCATCAATCCGAAATTACCGAGCGGAGTATCCGTGGTCGCTTCATCCGTCAGAGCCGGATGCGCAAAGTAACCGAGTGGGCCGAGGCGATAGTTGATCGTCACGACGATCACGCCTTGCCGGGCGAGCTCTGTTCCATCGAAAATCGGGAACGTTCCGGAACCGATCACATGCGCGCCACCATGAATCCAAACCATCACAGCCAAGCCCGACGCGCCCTCCGGCCGCCAGACGTTCAGCTGCAGACAGTCTTCAGACTGGACGTTTGCCACACCGCCGGCAACGACAGCAGGCCGCAATGGCTGTGAGCAGGCGGGGCCCATCTGCGTGCCGTCCCGGACACCTTCCCAGCCCGGGGCCACTGCCGGAGGGCGCCAGCGCAGCTCGCCTACCGGTGCGGCGGCAAAGGGCATATTAAAGAAAGCATCGACCTCGCCGATGGTCTTTCCGGCAATCACGCCCTGCGAAATCTGAACCTGTGGGGGCTGAGCAACCGCGGCCATGCCCAAGGCGCACGCCTGCAAACAGGCAAGCATTATGATCAAGCCGAACGGTCTGCCCTTGTTCATTGTTGCTCCCAGTATCCTTGGCGCTATGATGCAAATGACTTATTGCCGACTAGCTGCTGCAGCCATAGTGCCGGTCCGATTGCTCTGTGATCCTAATTATCGATAATATTGCACGTGCTGATAGAGAGGTCTAGTTAAAGGTCAACGCCTATGTGCCCGGCTATCGGATGAAGCAAAAGGTTCAGTTCGAACGGCTCGTTTCGAACAACCCAGTCAAGATTCCCGGCCTGGGCACATTCGAAGGTATCAAGACCAGCGTTTTCCTGGAAGTCGAGGGTGCCGCCCACTATTTGCCTGCATACGCGGGAAATCTCGACATAATGACATCAGCTGGCATTGCGACCGCTGAGAAGATCGCCGCACGGCGGCGAGCCAAGGAGACTGCCTGATGGCATTTGATCCCAAATCCGACAATCTCTACATTCAGGACGTCACTTTGCGCGACGGGATGCATGCGATCCGGCACCAATACGGTATCGAGCACGTCAGCAAGATTGCCGCAGCCCTTGACCAGGCCGGAGTCGACGCAATCGAGATTGCCCATGGAGACGGCCTGAATGGCTCAAGCTTCAATTATGGCTTTGGCGCCCACACCGACTGGGAATGGATTGAAGCCGTCGCGGATTCAGTGAAAACGGCGAAACTGACGACGCTCCTCCTTCCTGGGATCGGAACGATCGAGGAGCTGAAGCATGCCTACAAGCTTGGCGTCAGGTCTGTCAGGATCGCTACACACTGCACGGAAGCCGACGTATCGAAACAGCATATCGGTGTTGCCAGAGATCTGGGTATGGACACGGTTGGCTTTCTTATGATGTCCCACATGGTCGAGCCTGAGAAATTGGCTG
>NZ_AWFG01000053.1 GCF_000682695.1 Hyphomonas chukchiensis
GATGATGAGGGTGACATCGCACGGGCGCTGCGACGCTCGGCGCAGACCGGCGCCAATGAAGCCGGTCAGGAAATCGTGCGCCGCAATCTCGACGTCCAGCCCTCGATCACCATCCGGCCCGGCTGGCGTCTCGGCGTGCTCGTCAACAAGGACATTGTCTTGAAACCCTATGAAGGAGATAAGCAGCCATGAGGGACGTCAGTTTGAAGATCGGGCCGCTGCCGGACCGGACACCGCAGAAAATGACAGTGCTTGTTGATCCACCAATAGCGGCGGATCTCGAAGACTATGCACGGATCCATTCGGAGGTCCACGGAGTGGAGGTTCCGGCCTCGGCACTGGTGCCGCTAATGTTGGAAACCTTTCTGGCGAGTGACACCGGATTCCGAAAGGCAAAGAAATCTTGATTGCAGTGCCGCCGGATCAACATCAGATTGTGGAGTATGCCCAATGGCAAAGGGTAAGATTAGTGAAGCCGATTTCACCAGCGAGACAAGCTGGCTGACACCGAAACAGTGCGCCGACCTTATCGGGTGGACCGTGTCCGGTCTCGAAAAGCGCCGATTACGCGGTCAATGGCCCCCATTTTCCATGCGCGCCGGTCGTCCGCGATATCCTGGAGACTATATCCGGCGGCAATTCGCCGAGGCAGTGGTGACCAATACCGTTCAGGCGTCGACTACTAGCGACAAATTTTAGCGGACGTATGGTCAAGATCGCGGCCCGGTATGCTTACCGAGGTTAAAGGTCTTCCAGTTGCGATAAAGCAGTAAGTATTGGCTTTTACCGGCATTTTTGAATTTTGCCGGTATTGCCGGTAAATGACTATCCAAGAACTTCCTCTCGTCATCCGGACCAGTTACGCCGAGCTGCAAGACCAGCCGCGGCTGGCCAAAGCTTCCGACTTTCCGAAAGGCTCAGCCATGGCGCTGCACGTCTTGGGAATCACGGGAAATCATTCAATCACTCCTGGAAGTAGACAACTGACCTGCTCTGTCGAAAATTTCGCCTCATGCGGTGGAATTCTTGGAGGGGGCAATTCAATAGTTGAAAACACCATAATGGTTGCGCACGGGGCCAAGCCTCGCTATTCCAGCTGCATTGTAACTCAGACGGTGGCTTATTGGTGGCTTGGCGTTTGGAGGTATTGCGGCAAGCGGGGTCCAAACCCACTTAATGCATTGTTTTTTCAGGGGTCTTGCGAAAGGCTCGTTCCACCAACTTTCTGGTTTGGGACCAGAGGGTCGGAGGTTCGAATCCTCTCGCTCCGACCAACAACTTCTCGACGAGACGAGGCGGTCACATGGAAGCGCGGATCTACAGACCCAGCAAAAGCGCCATGACGTCCGGTCGCGGCAAGACCAAGGCTTGGATCCTCGAATTCGTGAAACCCGGCGCACATCGCAGTGCCGACCCTGTCATGGGCTGGACCAGCATTGACGACACATCCGGTCAAGTCCGCCTCGAATTTGATACACAAGATGAAGCCGTCGAATATGCCCAGCGCGAAGGCATGACATTCCGGGTTGAAGAATCACGTGAGCGCAAACGTCTGGTAAAGACGTACAGCGAGAATTTCGCGTTTGACCGCAAGCAGCCCTGGACGCACTAAGGCGCGTCACCCGCTTGGCCCCTTAGCTCAACTGGATAGAGCACCGGACTTCTAATCCGACGGTTGCAGGTTCAAGTCCTGCAGGGGTCACCACTGATTCGAAGTTTGGGCAAAACACCTCCCCTTCCCTTAAACGAAAAAGACCGGAGCTTTCGCCCCGGTCTTTCAATCGGTTTAGGTCTATGGCGATCAGGCGCCGACGACTTCCGGGAGTGCTTTGCAAAAACGCTCAATGTCTTCAATCTTGCCCATTGAGACGCGCGTCCAGTCGGTGTAATCCATGTACTGACCGCGAATGTAGATACCGCGATCCTTCATGGCCTTGGCCACATCGTTCGCCGGCTTGCCTGACTTGAAGTAGACGAAGTTTGTTTGCGACGGCAGGTATTCCAGATCGAGCGCATCAAGTGTCGTGATGACCATCTTGCGGCCTTCAACAATCTTGCCCTTCGAGAAATCAAGGAAGGCCGTGTCATTGTAGCTGCCGATTGCAGCAGCGAGGCCGACACCGGAAATCCACGACATGGCGGTCGATTGTATTTTGGCGGCAGTTTCAGGCGATGAAATCGTGTAACCAACGCGAATGCCGGCCATGCCGTAAATCTTCGAGAAGGTACGCGACACGATAACATTGTGTCCTGCTTTCACGAGACCAATGCAGGTGTTGCCCTCGGGATCATCGGCCAGTTCCATATAGGCTTCATCGACGAGTACCGTCGTGAGCTTGGACATGCGCACCACGGCAGCCTTCAGGGCAACCGGATCAGCGACGAGGCCGGTCGGGTTGTTCGGGTTGCAAAGCTGCACGAGGCCAGTGTCGGTTGTCACTTTGGCTTCAATGGCAGCAAGGTCGGTGCTCATGTCAGGCGCAAGCGCAACACGATCAATTTCAGCCATGCCGAGATTCACGGCGTAGAGGGCCGTCGTGTCCCAGAAAAGGCGCGGAGCAACGATCGGACCTTTCTGGCCATAGATCAGGGCAATGGCGCTGAGCGCCTCACCCGAACCGGTCGTGATCGCGATCATGTCGGGTGTCACGCCATGACGTTCGGCAATCATCTCAGCCAGTTTCGCACCGGCGATGTCCGGATAGTAGGCGCCTTTCTTGCCAGCATATTCGATCATTTTCAGCGCTGATGGCGCCGGACCATAAGGGTTTTCGTTGCGCGAAAGGAGCGCCACACCGCCACGCGGGCCAAGCAGCTCCGGGTCGGGATCAGCAGACGGAGCATTGGCGGGAAAAGCCGCTTCGGCTGCTGCCGTTTGTGTTGTCGTGCACGCCGTTGCGCACGCGACGGTAGCGCCGACGGCTCCCGTCAGGACTAAGCGTCGTGAAATATCAAATGCCATTTTATTTCCCCAGTCGTTGGTTGATTATAAATGGGATGTTCCCCGGCAGGCGTTCCGAGGCTCCCAGTGAAGGATCAGGAAGTGAACGAATTGTACAGGACGATCGCAGACGTTGCGACGAGATAAATCCCGAAAATGCGCTTCAGTGCTACGGCGTTGAGACTGTGCGCGGCGCGCGCTCCAAGAGGCGCGGTAATGAAAGACATAGCAGTAATTGCCAGAACGGCAATCACGTTCACGTAGCCGATCGAGCCGAATGGCAAGCCCGGCTCGCCAAGCCCGAGAATGGCAAAGCCGATCGCACCCGGTACAGCGATGATCACGCCGAAACCTGCAGCCGTTGCGACAGCTTGGTGAATCGGACGACCACACGCTGTCATGACAAGCACCGCTATTGTCCCGCCACCAATGCCGAGCAGAGCCGAGAAACCTCCAAGGAATGTCGCTATGGCGGCAAGAAGTGGCCCCTGTGGCATATCTGTCGTGATGGCCTTTTTCGGCTGCAAGACAGGTGCAATGAAATGCACGCCCATCAGGAAGACGCCGAGAGAGAATATCCATTTCAGCGAACGGCCATCCATGTAACGCGCAATGAGAATACCGAGAACGGCACCAATCACGAGCCAGAGGGTCCAGTCACGAATGATCTTGAAGTCAACGGCGCCGCGTTTGTTGTGCGCATGCAGCGACCGAAGTGACGTGACGATGATGGTGGCGAGCGACGTGCCGATCGCCAGGTGTGTGATCACATCGCTGTCGACATTGAATACGTTGAAAGTGAGCAGAAGGGCCGGAACAACAACGAAGCCGCCCCCGATACCAAAAAGTCCTGCGACGAATCCTGCAACAAGGCCTGCAGCAAGCAAAACGGCGATCAGCTGGCTGATGTGAGCCAGATCGAGATTTGATAATGACATGTAATTGAGTGCTTCTGTTTGATGATGGGGGCTCGCAAGGACGATAAGCACAGTCCTGAAAGCGAAGCAGGGAGCGAGTTGCCTCGCTCCCTGTATTTTTTGTCATCTGCCTAAAGGACGGTCAGATTGTGCTCATAAGCATCAGAAGCTCTTGGTTGCCTTCAAATAGACAAAACCACCTTGCCAATCGACAATTGAGTCGGAGCGATAAATCCGACCGTTGCCGGTTTCTCTCAGGTTATTGTAGTCAGGCTCGTAGGGATATTCGTCTGTCACGTTACGTGCACCAAGGGTGAACTTGGTCGTGTCATCATAGGCGTAAGTTGCCTCGATATCGAACAGGACCTCGCTACCGGAATCCTCAGTCAGCAAGCCGCCTGGGCAGCTATAGCCGTCCGCGTCGACGCCCGTCAGACATTGCGACGGATTATAAGCACCGTAATAGTTTGCGCGACCGAGGAAGGTATATGCCCCGATCGAGTGCGATACCGTGAAGGTTGTACGGTAGTTAGGCGTGCCATTCTCGAAGTCGTACACATCCTCTTCGAGAAACAGGCCATCAATGTTCACCTTCTCCACGGAGAACGTGTTGTAGTTCGAACTGAGCGTGAAGGCTGTTGTGCCAGGAGCCCCCCAGTCAGCGACATAGGTCACGACCAGATCAACACCTTCCGTCGAGGAGTCGAATGCGTTCTGGAAGAACTGGACCGCGCCGATCGTATCGGCTCCCGGAACGCCCGCCGCAATCAGTTGATCGCGGATTTCAGGCGTCACGGTGATGGAGCGCGATGCGTAGAACTGGTCGCTGATGTCAATCTTGTAAAGATCAAGCGTGACGCTCAACGGACCAAATGTACCTGTGGCACCCAGCGAGTAGTTCGTCGATTTTTCTGGCTTCAATTCCTCTGCGCCCAGGAACTGGGATACAGGGTTGGACGCCGGGAAAAGACCCGAGGCGACTGGTTCACCAGCCGGGAAACGGGTCGACACGTTCGTAGTAGCCAGCTGTCCCGGCGTCGGTGCCCGGAAACCTGTGCCTACGGAACCCCTGATGTTGATGTTCGGAGTAACCGACCAGCGCGCGGCAATCTTGCCATTAGTCGTTTCGCCGAAGTCAGAATAGTTCTCAAATCGGCCTGCAACTTCAACAAACAGAGCCTCAGTGAGATCAGCCGACGCGCCGGCATAAATGCCGTAGCTGTCCCGATTGAGCGAACCGGAATAATCAGGCGAATAGCCCGGGAAGCCGTTCGAGCCGACGCCGTTGAGTGTGTAAACAGGATCCGAAGGATCAGCACAATCAAGAGAGGAGCCATCAGCTATCACCCCAAGCCCTGCTGCTGTCGGGGTTGCTCCATCGCAGAAATTCCATGGATCGGCGAACGCATAGGGTCCAGCGATGTAGGAGGCTTCATCACCCGCCACAGCTTCATAGCCTTCGTCCCGCCATTCAGCGCCGAAGCTGAAATCGACCGGGCTGGCAAACCCTCCCATTTCATAGGAATAGACAAAATCAGCAGCAACCGCGACTTCATCGGAAATCAGGTCGCCGGGGTGAAAGACAGTGGGTGAACTGTCACCGAGGGAGGGGTTGACCGTATTGCCCAGCTTGTAATTGATCTGGTTCTTGCCGTAGCGCGCCGAGAAATCATATGTGAAGTCAGGCGTGAATTCACCGCGAATACCGCCGGTCGTTGAATAGTCGACAACGTTACCGAAGAAGCGCGGCGTGAAGCCGGCCGGGAACAGGCTGTCAAACTTGTAAGTTGAGCCGTCTTGCAAACGGATCAGCGGACCGTTTACAGAGTTTCCCGGGTAGCGATAGTTGAAGTCGCCGTCTGCTGATGAGTTCGAATAGTTGGCGAAAGCGTAGAGTTCCTGGCCACCGGGAAGTGTGTAACCCATGTTCACGAACGAACGGAAAGCCTCCGATTCAGGCTGCCCCCAGATCTGCACGTTGCTTGAGTCATAGTCTCCGCCAGGACCGTAGAGATAGGCCTTGTCCGGGTTTGCAGCAATATAAGCGTCCACATCGAACGACGTAGTCTCATCCCACTGCTTGCCGCGGCTCGTGGGTTGAGCACTCGTGCCTTCAAGGCTGATATTGATGAAGCCATTCTCACCGAGCGGAAGACCGATGTTACCCGCGATCAGCAGGTCTTCACCGTCGCCCTCATAATACTGGCCACCTTGAACGGTGATTTCTGCGCCTTCGGCCGAGTCCTTGAGGATGAAGTTGATAACGCCCGCAATGGCATCGGAGCCATATTGTGCCGCAGCGCCATCGCGGAGAATTTCAACTGTTTTCAATGCTGACGCTGGGATCGTTGCAACATCAGGACCTTGCGTGCCCGAGCCGCCAATCGACACCAGCGCGGCACGATGACGACGCTTTGAATTTACGAGCACGAGTGTTTTGTCCGATGACAGACCACGTAGCGCTGCTGGACGCACAAAGGTCGAGCCGTCAGAGATTGGCTCACGACCAATCGTGTAA
>NZ_AWFG01000054.1 GCF_000682695.1 Hyphomonas chukchiensis
CGTCTCCGCCATCAAGAAATAAGTCCTGATCCTTTCAGGCACTGACATGAGAAAAGGCCGCTTCCGGAAGGAGGCGGCCTTTTTGCATTTGGAACAGGTTCTCCTGACGCAAGGAGTGCCTAGTTGCACAGGTAACGATTGGCGTTGTTGTTCATCGTGCAGTGGGCGTAGCGATATTTTTCGCGTGTCTGCGCCCGGGCATCGGCGGTGCTGAGGCCCTGGGTGACGGACGCCGGCGCCTGTTCGATCGGGCGGTAGCTGGATGTGGTCCGGGCGGCGTTGAAGCGGTCATTGGCGGACTTGATCATCTTCATGTCATTGGCCCAGGAATTGTCCTCTCCGGAAATCGCGAGGCCACGATTGCGCATTTCGGCGCGGACCATGGACCCGACGGGGCCGGACTGGAACCAGTGCTCCAGGACTTTCAGGTCATAGTCATCCACAGCTGACATGCGGCCCGCTGCAGATGCCGCTTTGACCGCCTGCTCGGCATAGACAGTGGAGCTGTAGACCGAGACAGCTGTTGCCACGGCGCCGTTATAGTCGCCGGCATTCAGCATGGCGGCCATCTCGGCGCGGCGGGCTTCCTGCTTGGCATTCCATGCAGCGAGCTCGTCGACATAGCGGCGCACGTCCTTGGCATAGTCGCAAATCTTCTCATTGCCGAGCTGGCAGGACTTTTCGTACGGCCCGACCGCGAAATCAAAGTCTTCGACGATCGCGTAGATACGGCCGAGGTTGGCGCAGGATTCCTTGACGTTTGCGTCACAGTTTATCTGCGTGAATTTCAGCGCGTTGGACGCGTCGAAGGCCGGAGACGATGGATCGGCATACATGCGCTCCGCCGTGACGCAGAAATAAGGGTCAACCTGTTCGCACGCCTTGCCAGCCAGCGGAGCGCCGCGGACATAGTCGATGACGGTCGGATGCTTGCCGCGCATGCCGTCAAAGAAGAAGTCCGCGCCCCAGCTGCATGCTTTCAGCGATTCGTTGGCACAGCCCTTTTCAAAAGCCGTGACCAGGCGGGGAATATCCTGTTCGCCCTTCTCGTCATTCCCGAGCACAGCATAGGTGGCGTTGCAGCCATCCTCATGCCCCATCGTGCAGGCCTTTTCGTATAATGCGACGCCACGCGCCGGATCGGCGGCAATGCCTTCGACGCCATACCGATACATCTTGCCTGTATAGAAGCAGCCATCCGGAATGCCGAGGTCGCAGGCCTTGATGAAGAGCTCGGCAGCTTTCGGCTTGCTCAGCGGCATGCCATTTTCGCCATTCGCATAGTCGGCGGCCGCATAGAAGCAGGCCTCGGCGCCGCCTTTCGAACAGGCGATTTCATTGGTTGAAAGGGCATCTGCACGGGCGGTGGGCGCAGCGAGGAGGGTGATAAGCGCGAGTCCGAGGGACGTCAGCGGTAAGGTCTTCATCGGTCATATCCTTTGGTATTCGGCCGGATCCCCACCCAGCCTGCAAGTCTGCAGGCATTTCGATAGCGGGAAGCGGGAATTGGCTCATGCCCCGCAGGGGGGATAAGCGACAGATTTCTGCCTGTGACTGAAACCGGCGCTTGTGATGAGGGCGACGCAATCTAGACTAGAGGCTCGTCCTGACGTTTCCATTGCAGAGAGCCCATGTCCCTCAACAAACGCTATTTCGACATGCTGGGAGCCGCCTATGACGTGCCGAACGAAACGGCGCGCTTTGAAGGCTTTCTCGATGCGGCGATGGCCTACTTCTTTGACGAGGCCGAGGATGGCCTTCTGGCTGGCGATGTGCCGCGTCATGAGGGGGATGATGATACCCTGGATACGCATGGCCAGCGGGTTGGCGCGCTGGTGGAGGCAGCCTCGCGGCGGGATGCTTCCAATGCGGACCGGTTCCACGCGATACTGGATGTTTCGGCCCGCAATGGGCTGGTTTCGGGCAATGCCGCAGCCGCCCAGCTGACCGGGCGGACCTTTCCGTGTCCGTTCGACGAGCTGCCGCTGGACCCCGGCGCGCTGAGTGAGATCCGCCGGGCGATGAGGGCCACGACGGCGCAGGCGCAGGACCGGATCATTCTCGCGAATATCGAGACCGGCCCTTCGCGGGCTTGCCTGGCGCTGATCCAGCGGCCGAAGGACAGCGCCGATCTCCTGCATGTGTCCCTGTCCTATATCGACTGGTCGCCGGGCCTGATGGCGCGGCTGGGCGAGGCGTTCGGGCTGACCTCAAGCGAGACGGAAATCCTGGAGGGCTATCTCGGCAATCTCAGCCAGAAGGAGATCGCCCGTGAGCGGGACCGGGCGCTGGATACGATCAAGGGCCAGTCGAAGAGCATCCTGAGGAAGACCGGCTGCGCGCGGATGTCGGATGTGGTGCAGCTTTCCGCCAGCATTGCCTATCTGATGCGGCAATTGCCGGAGCAGGCCAATCCGCCGAGCGCGGAGACCTGGGTGACGCCGAAATGCGGCATGGAGATGCTGGCGCGGCCGGGCGGGCGGGAGCTGGCCTGGTACAAGGCTGGGGCAGGGGAGAAGCCTGTGCTGTTCATTCATGGCTACCTTCAGGGGCCGTTCTTTACGGCGGAGATGCTGGCGGGACTGGCCGGGGCGAATGTCCATTTCATTGCGCCGTCACGGCCGGGATTTGGCTATACGAGCCCGAGCCGTTCACGGGCCGATTTCGACAAGACAGTTGTGGAAGACGCGGTGGCTCTGGTCGATCATCTGGGGCTGTCGAAGGTCAGCCTCTGCATTCATCAGGGAGGCTCGTCGCATGGCTTCCGGATCGCGAAGGCGCTGGGCGACCGGCTGGGAGATATGCTGGTGCTGGGCGGGGGCATTCCGATCGATGAGGAGCGCCACCTTGCCCATATGGACCGGCAGACGCGGTTTGCGGCCATGGCCACGCGGCATGCGCCGTCGGTGATGAAGATGGTGATGTCGGTGGGCCTGCCGGTCTATCGGCGGCGGGGGACGAAAGCGTTCCTGAAGGCGCAATATGTGCGCTCGCCGGGGGATCTGGCCACGCTGGATAACCCGGCGCTGATGAAGGTTCAGGCCGAGGGGCTGTATCATGCGGTGGAGCAGGGGGCTGAAGCCTGGCTGCGCGATGGCGCGGCGGCGATGGCCGACTGGAGCGATGATCTGGAGGCGGTGACGGCGCAGCAGACCTGGCTTCAGGCGGCAGACTGCACGATCATTTCAGCTGCGGATGTGGCCGAGCATATGCGGCCCCGCGCGAACGTGGATTTCCGGATTCTGCCGGGCCATGGCTCGAACATATTGCACACGGCGACGGATGAGATCTGCGCGCAGCTGGCAAAGCTCGCCTGAGCCTGCGCCAGCGACCGGCACGCATGGCTGCGCCCGGCAAAAAGTGTGGAAAGCGGGGCGGAGTCAGCCCGAGCTTTCCCATGTTTCAAGACGCGCATTGATCAGGCCGGGCAGGGCGGTGGCGACGAGGCCAAGCTCTGCGCGCAGGCGGAAAGCGCCGGTATCCGGCATGCAGACGGGGCGGGCCTCGCCCTTGCGGCGGAGGCGTTCAAGGCTGCGCGCGAGGCGTTTGGCATGGGCCTGCGGCGCCGATAGCAGGCCGTGCAGGGCGATGATGCGGGCGAAAATGGGCGCGGCGGGCACCGGGCCGGATGCACGAACAGTGCACGGAAAATGCACGGAGCCTTCGTGCAATTGCATGTCCATGGCCCGGCCCGCGAGGCTGATGCGGCAGGCGGGCATGGAGGGGAAGGATTGCGTCACGTCCTCGACGCCTTGCGCAAGGGGCGCAGGGCCCGTGGCGGCGCGGGGCCGCACGGGCGCGAGCGTCAGGCCGAGCGCGATCAGCCAGAGCCGCCGCCGCACGATGGTCTCCAGGATTTTCAGCTGCGCCCGCGCCCGCGCCGCCGTGCCCCGCCGCAGCGTGACCGGCGCGCGCACCATGTCGGTCAGGTTGCGTACATTGAACAGGACGTAACGCGCCTGCTCGAGACCATGGGCAATGAAGGCATCAGAGACTTGCATGCCGGGAGTATGGCACGGGCGGGTTTAGGGTTGGATTGGGAGGGGGAGAGAGGGGGCGACAGATGAACAGTCTATAATCGCAGGACGCAAAAATTCGCCTTCTGGATGTAAAGCAATGTCATTCGGGGAAAGCGCCGCTAGTGTTGGCTGCAGCAGGTTCTGAGAGGGTAGTGGAATGAAGCAATGGGTATTGGCGAGCGCCGTTCTGGCATTGGGCATTAGTGCATGCGGCGGGGGTGGCGGTGGCACCGGAGCCCCACCTGTGCAATCACCTCCACCGCCGCCCCCCGTTTCGCCCCCACCGCCACCACCACCACCACCCGCGAACACGGCGCCGACTGTTGTTATCGAGTCGAGCGCGGTTGCGACGGACGAAGGGCAACCGGCATGGATTGATGTTTCCGGTTCGGAAGATGACGATGGCGACGCGCTGTCATTTGAAATCCGTCAGGTCGGTGGTCCGGCCGTGCTGCCTCTGCCGGGCGAGACCGAGATCGACTTTGACGCCGCGCGGGTAGACTTTTCGGTTCCGGAAGTCACGGCAAACACCGAACTGGAATTTGAAGTTTCGGTCAGCGACGGCACAGACACGACGACTCAATCCTTTTCGATGACGGCGCGGAATATTGTCCTGTCGCCAACCACTACTTTGCTGAGTGATAGTTACCTGCGATTTGCAGATTCCGCCGGTGAGGACAATGCGCTGCTCGGGGGATATGTGGGTACTACGAGTATCCATGGTCTGCTTAGCCTGACGGATGGGACTGCGGCGGTGGGGGGCGAACTGATCACAAGCCAGGTCTCACGAGAAGTGCGAATAGACGACAGCTTCGCTGACGTGGAAGTCTATGACCTTGAGGTTCCGGCCAGCTCAAGAAGGACGCTGAAGGCTGTATATATTGGCAACACCTCAACCCAAGCCCTTCTCATAGCGGTGGAAGAGGCGAACAAGGTTTTGATTCTAAATTATACGGGTGGCTCACCTGCCTACGCTGTTGTGAACGAGGTGCAGGTTGATGCGCCATGCGCGGTGGAAGCGTCGCGCCTAGAACTGTCGGATTTCCCAAGAGGTGATCTCATAGTCGGCCAGAGAGGCGGCGGTATCGCTGTCTATTATAATCAGAGTAATAATAGTAATAATTCTGCTCCGCCGGGGTCATTTGACCCTCCGATACGTCTCTATGGGGCTGGCGACTTTTGTTTCATTTCCAGCGCGTACTATAGCTGGTTCAGCGCCATCGATACGAGCAGCAATACATTGCATGTCTGGGATAGCGAGTTTGGCTCGGGGCTCACAGAGCGCACGCCCATTGATCTAGAGCTTCAGTCCGGTGAGCAGGTCGTGGCCTATGCGGCGACGGTGGATAACCAGGGGCACGAAGTGCACGCTGTTGTCACCACCACCGGCGAACACGATGGCACGCATAAGCTGATCATCATTTATCGCGAGACTGAATCCGCCGCCACGTACACTCGCACTGTTCGATCGTGGACCAAGGGTGTTCCCAGCGATGTCTTCATCCGCGATCTCGATGACCAGGATGTCGGGACGGCATCAGATATTGTCGTTGCCTTGCGAACGGTGCCCTATGCGGTCGTCGTCGAAGATGCACGCGACATATGGACATCGACGCCGACAAGCTATGGGCCAGTTACATATGCCCCATTATCGCTCGGCACGACGATGCTACAGCCTTCCAAGCTTGAAGAGGGGATCAGAAGGGGATTTCTGGGCATCGACTCATATGGGGCGGATGCGGGAATCTTCTTCGCGGATGATCTTCGCTCGCCTGCGCCGTGACCGCATGAGCAAGGATTAGCCGCTTTGACGTGAGGGATTCGCAGTAGCCCCTCACCCCAACCCCTCTCCCGGGGGAGAGGGGCTTTTAAGGGGTTTGCGTCGGGGGTAGGGGTAGAGGCTTGATGCGCCCCGGCCCCTGTGCGGATTTGGTCTGCAAATTCCCTGTTTCGGCTGTTGACCTGTGCGATTCCTTCCCATAGAAGCACCAATTCGCCGGGAAGGCCGCGCTTAATTAGCGAACGCTCCCTCGAAACTGACAATTTAACCCTACCCAACCCGGGCGCTCGATGCTG
>NZ_AWFG01000055.1 GCF_000682695.1 Hyphomonas chukchiensis
TTGTCAGGGTCGCGCTCCCAGGCGCGGAAGGCGTCCCAGGTCTCCAGGTCCACGTCCGGGTCCTGCAGCTCGCTATACCAGCGCGCCGCAGCATCGAGCCGGCCCGTCTCCTCGTCATTGTCATTCATCACGTGCGTGTCACTCAGCCTTGTCGGGACGCGGGGCGCCCGATCGCGAGAGGGCTTTCGCAATGGCCGCCAGCGCTTCGGCTATATCACTCCGGACGGTTCTTGGCGACACGGAGAGGCGCCTGGCGACCTGGTCATGGGTCAGGCCCTCCAGCCGGTGCAGCTGCAGGGCTTCGCGCTGGCGCGGCTTCAGGGCATCAATCGCTGCCTGCGCAATCGCCAGCAATTGCGCGTCCATGACCTTCTGTTCGGGGCTCACTGTCCGGTGACAGGCCAGCCTGTCGCCTATTTCAGTGATTTCGGCATCAATGCGACGGCTCCTTGCATAGCCCGATTTCAGGTAGTCGCGCGTGAGGTTGCGCAGGATCGTGAACAATAGCGGGCGCAGCTCCTCCACGGGCTTGTCGGAATAGGCGCGGGCCGCGGAGATGAAGGCTTCCTGGACGAGGTCTTCGGCGTCTTCTGCATTGCCGATGCGGGACCGGCTGAAGCGGAGGAGTTCGGAATGGTGGAGGTGGTAGAGGTGATGGAGGGGGGTGGGACTGACACGAGGGTCCTGGCCTGCGGCGTGGCGCGATAACGCGCGATCGGGGCCGGAAACGCGTGACGTTCCCGCTGCAACGGTGGCCAGGCTGGAGTGGCGCAACGGTGATGTGCGGGGAAAACCGGGGTTTTGTTTTCGATCCTGCATAGGGGGCTCGTGGTCTACGGGTAAAGGTGTCGGCTGCGGTTTTCGTCCTACCCGAGGGTTAAGTGCTAAGGCCATCACACGATCACCTGCGGAATAGGCGCGAGCCTATAATTCTTTAGCTATACAACCTTACATTATAACTATTGTAAACTTCTAGTTCTCTTTATTGAGAATGTAAAGTTCTCATTTCTCGATTTGCACGTCGACCGAACCTCTAACTCAGGTGGGGAGACTCATGCATGGAACTTCAAAGACTCTTCGGGGCGAATGTTCGGCACCACAGGAAATCTGTGGGTTGGACGCTTGAACAACTTGCCGGAGAAGTCGGCGTCTCTCGAGAGACGATAGGAAAGATCGAGCGTGGAATCTCAGCGCCGCTTTTCGACACTGTGGAGAAAATCGCGGAGGCGCTCGACGTAGCACCTCAGACTTTGTTTGGAGCGAAATCGTTTCCTCCTGGAGAGCGCGGACGACTGCTGGCCGAGATAAATGGGGTGCTCGCAAACCTGAATGACAGACAGCTACTTCGCGCACGCAAGATGCTGGACGCTCTACGCTGAAGCTTGTTGGTGCCGACAAGGCTTAGCAGTAGCGGCGAACTAGCAAATGAGCAGTTCGCAATGTGTGCCGCTCAATGCTGAGCACATACGAATCGGCACAAGTGGGCAGAACATAGTATCGATAGTCTCCTCAAATATTTTTCCCCTTGAGGCCGAAGAGCTTAAGTCCCGATTATCCCGTGGCTGTGTGAAAACGACGCAAATCAGTTCATGGTGTTTGGATCCGAACAGGAGGCTGCCATGGGACGGTTTGTCGAAGGCGAGGATCGCGCACAGCAGGTGCTGCTTCCTCCCAGTCTTGAGGACTATGTTGGTGATGACAATCCGGTCCGGGTCGTCGATGTTTATATCGACGAACTGGACTTGGTCGCAATGGGGTTTGCGCGGGTGATGCCGAAGGCGACTGGCCGACCTGCCTATCATCCCTCGACGCTTCTCAAGATTTATCTCTATGGCTATCTCAACCGCATCCAGTCGAGCCGGAGGCTGGAGCGTGAGGCCGGCCGCAATATCGAACTGATGTGGCTGACCGGGCGGCTGGTTCCGGACTTCAAGACGATTGCAGACTTCCGGAAGGATAATGGCCCGGCGATCCAGGCGGTGTGTGCGCAGTTCATCGCCCTGTGCCGAGAGATCGGCCTGTTCGCGAAAGCCGTGGCGGCTATCGACGGGGCGAAGTTCAAGGCCGTCAATGCCCGCGACCGGAACTTCACGAGAGGCAAGCTGAAGCGACGGATCGAGCAGGTCGAGACCAGCATCGGGCGTTACCTGCAGTCGCTCGATGCCGCCGATGCGCAGGAGGGAGATGTTGCGGAGGAAAAGGTGGGGCGCTTGCGGGAGAAAGTCGCTGCGATGAACCGGACTATGTCGAAGATCTCTATCTCGCCCCGGATGTGGAAGAGACGGAGGTCGCTGACGCAGAGCTTGCTCCGGAACCAGTCGTCTACCGCACCTATACGCCAACCATCGTGTCAGGCGCGGTACCTGGCCAGCTGAAGCCCATGCCGACCAAGGCGGAGACGCCGTCCCTCAAACCCTATCAGGCCATAGAGGCGGCGAACGGCAAGGCGGCGATCGAGCCTTCGCTCGACAATTACATGAACGCAATCCAGGTCTATCCCTATACTGTCGGTGCGCTCTACCAGGTCTATTGCGCGCCGGAGCAGGTCACCGACATTGTCCTGCAGCCTGGCGAGGAACTCGTGTCCGTCTCAGCCGGTGACACAGTTCGCTGGGTACTCGGGGATACGGTCTCAGGGACCGGAACGGACGCCCAGGCGCACATCCTGATCAAACCGACACAAGCGGGCTTGAAGACCAACCTCATCATAACGACCAGCCTGCGCGCCTATCATCTGGAGCTACGGGCATTCGAAGAGACTTATATGGCGGCCGTGTCATGGCGCTATGCAGACCAGCAACTGGTGACGCGGGTGGCAGGTTCACGGGCTGCGGCATCCTCCTCGCCGGCGGGCTTGCAGCTGGAACGGCTGAAATTCCGGTACGACGTGACTGGCGATCAACCACATTGGCGCCCGGATCGCGTGTTTGATGATGGCCGCAAGGTCTATATCCAGTTCCCGGCCCGGCTCGACCAGGGTGAAGCCCCGGCTCTCTTCGTCATCGGACGGGACGGTAAGGCCCAGCTCGTCAACTATCGCATGTCCGGCGACTATTATGTCGTCGACCGCCTGTTCGCCCGCGCCGAACTGCGCCTTGGCCAGAAGCGCCAGTATATCGTGAAAATCGCGCGCAATGACCTTGGCAGCGCGAAGCCATGACAGAGACCACCTCCCCACCAACACAGCCGCTCGAAATTCGCGGGCGACCAAGACCCGTCAAACGGTTCTCCAAACGGGCGCTGATGGTCCTCCTCGGCACCGGTAGTGCGATCGTGCTCGGATCTCTAGCGCTCGCACTGCAAGGGCCGAAGAGTGGCGCTGACGGCCCGGCGCGAGAACTTTACAATACCAGACATAATCCGACAGCGGATGGGCTCGAAGCCCTGCCATCATCCTATAGTGAGATCGAGCCGAAAGAGGACATCCTCGGGCCGCCACTGCCGGGGGATCTGGGGACGCCCATCCTGAAGGCGCAGCGCGAAGGGCGGATGGGATTGCCTGAGCAGGATGCGCCTGAATCTGATCCCATGCGAGAGCAATTGACGGCGATGGAGGCAGAGCTCCGCACACGGGAATCGGCGTTTTCTGATGCAGCACGTGGGAGCGGGGTATTTTTCCAGGTTGGGGCCGGTACGGGCGTGAAGAATACTGGCAGCCCGGTTTCGGGAGCGACGGCTCCCTCCTTGAATTTTTCGGACTTGTCGGCATTTGCGCCATCTGACAGCAGCGCGTTTGGGTCATCCTTAAATGAGGATCCAAACCGTCAGGTTCGCAAGCTTGATTTTCTGGGCGCAGAAACCGATCCCTCGATCTACAATCCGCATCGGCTGGAGACACCGGTTTCTCCCTACCAGCTGATGGCTGGAACGATTATTCCGGCAACCCTGCTGACAGTGGTGAACTCCGACCTTCCGGGGCAGGTCATAGTGCAGGTGACGAGCCCGGTCTATGACACGGTCACCGGCGAGACCGTGCTCGTGCCGCAAGGTGCGCGCCTGATCGGACGCTATGAC
>NZ_AWFG01000056.1 GCF_000682695.1 Hyphomonas chukchiensis
TTGTGTTGAGTCCACGATTATGTGGAGCACTCCGCTTAACCCTCTGTATCGATATGATTTTGTCATCGGCAAGCTCCACATAATCTCTGGCACCCAAGGCATCACGTTGTCGGCGGCTTGCTTCGCGTGACTGGCCGCGAGTGAACGTCTGACAGCATACTAATGAGGCGGTCGGATACGCCTGTGAACGATCCTTTCCGGATCGCGGGCGGCGCTGAAGCATGCAGGACATCAAGCTTCTCGGCCGGATCAACGCGAAGATACATTTCAGTTGTCTGGACCGAGCTGTGCCCCAGCCAGAGCGCTACCTTTCGGATATCCCCTGTCGCTTCCAGGATATGCATAGCGCAGGAGTGACGCATGACATGCGGGGTGACCGTCTTCGACGATAGTGTAGGCGCTCGTCTTGTCGCTTTGGCGACATGCACGCGAAGTCTGTTTGCGAAGCCATGGCGCGACATCGGTTGATGTCTGGCATTTACGAACAGATGCGTGTTTGAAGCGTCCGGTCGCACGGCTAACCAGTCTCGCAGAACACTGCGCGTTTCCGCCCAGAGCGGCAGGACACGCTCGCGGCGGCCTTTGCCGAGGATCCGCACATCCGTCATGCCCGGCTGCTCCAGATCCTGCACCTGTAATTGAACAAGCTCCGATGCTCTGAGACCGCCAGCATATGCCAAGTGGAGCATGGCGCGGTCGCGCAGACCTCCAACAGTCCGCCTGTCGGGGGTGTCGAGTATTGCCTGCAACTCGCTGCGACTCAGATAATCGATCAGCGCCTTGTCGTAAGTCTTTGCCGGGATGGCCTGCACCCGCTTCACCAGATCGAGGCGATCAGGCGCTCTCCATTCGAGGTATCGGAAGAATGACTTAATCGCTGCCAGGCGGGCGTTACGCGTTCTTGGCTTGTTTCCACGATCATTTTCAATGTGATCAAGGAAGCGCAGTATCATGGGCGCATCCAGATCGGCGATGCTGAGCGCATGCGGGCGCTTGCCGATTTCAGAGGCGACGAAGGTTACGAGCAGCCTGAAGCTATGGGCGTAGTTGTCGACCGTATGCCGGCTGGCGCCGCGGTCGCGCGGAAGGTGTTCCCGCAGGAACAGGCTCAGATGGTTGGCAAGATCAGTCATACCGCCCTCCCATGGTGAAGCGCCTCGGCGGCCTGCGCGATCTGTCGATAGATTTTGGGTGTCGCCTCCAAGTACCAGTAGGTGTCATGCGGGTTGGCGTGACCGAGATAGGTGGAGAGCGCGGTCATGTGCCGACGGACATCGTCGGCTCCCTCGCCACAGGTCTCGAACGATCTTACCGCGAAGCTATGACGGAGATCGTGGAACCGGGGACCGCTTTCTCCCTTTGGTCCTCGCAGGCCCACTTTCCGAGTCAGTTGCACGAAGCGCTTCGATATGGCCGACCGGTCTGTCGGATCCCCGGTGGAGATCACGAAGAGATGCGGATCAGCACCGCCGATCTTCCGGCGCAGCACGAGATAGCGCCGCAAAGCATCGCGCGTACTTTCGTGAACGGGGACGAGGCGCGTCTTGCGGAACTTCGTTTCCCGGATGAGCAGACCGTCACTCGTCAGATCCGACATATGCAGATTGACCAGCTCCGAAGCGCGCAACCCGCAGACAGCGGCGAGCCCGAACAGGTAGTGATAGGTGTAGGGGTTGATTGAAGCGTGCGGTCCGATCTCTAGCGCGGCTTCGAGTATTTTGCTGATATCGTCTTGCGCGAGGATGTGCGGTCGGGGACGTCGCTTTCGTTGGCGGCCAAAGATATCTGGCGAAGGCACATCATGGCGATCATCTTCTGCGCGCAGCGTGATCGCGAAGTTGCGCACGACGCTGAGCCAGGCAGCAGATCGCCTTGGCGATGGTGCCGTTGATGCCCACTGCACAATGCGATCCACCGTAACGAAGGTGTCGCCATGGCCATCCGCGAACTGCGCAAACCGTCGAAGCGTCCCCTCCTGCTCGGTGAACTTGTATCCCAGCGCGCGCTTCAGTTCGATGTATTCATCGACACGATCCTCGATCAGCATGCTTCGCCCCCCATCCATGGCTGGACGACCGCTGACAGCAGGTTGGTGTCGACCTTGGCGTAGATTGACGTTGTTTGTATGGAGCGGTGACGCAGGAGCGTTGCGACGGTCTCCATGGTCGCTCCGCCGCGAAGCATGTTGGTCGCCGCAGAGTGGCGCAGGAGGTAGGCCCCGCCGAGGTTTGGATTTCGGATGCCGGACTTCCTGATCGCTTCGCGGACGACACTGGTCACCGCCGACGATGTCAACATGCGGCCATGTGGTGGCTTTGCGCAAAGAAAGACGCTGGATTCCACCGTGCCTGGTCGGTTGTGCTCTATATACGCAACAAGCGCGTCACCGACATCCTGCGGCAATGGCAACCCGACCTCGACGCGGCTTTTGCCTTTGATGCGGACGATCGCATTGTCCCAGTCGATGTCGGCCAACCGGAGTTCAAGGATTTCACGCGGGCGCAACGCCAGCCGGGCGAGTAGCAGGAGTATCGCTCTGTTGCGCGCACCCGTCGGCGTCGCCGGGTCTGCCGTTTCGATAATCCTTTCAACATCATCGGCCACCACGTAGCGCGGCAGTGTCGACAGCCGCCAATGCGGAACAGTGGGAACGGCATCGACGAGTTCGGGCGCGCATTTTCCCATGGTCGCCAGATACCGTAGATACATCCGCAGACTGGTCGTCATTGACGTAACCCAATGGCGGGACGTGCCCTTCAGGTGCCGCAAAAGCGCCTGCGAGATGAGTTTGTGCGTGTAAGTATCAGGATCAGTCCCAAGGTCTCGGATCAGCTTGTTGATCCGGAACACGTGACCATCCACCGTAATGTCGCGAACGCCCCGGTTTTCGAAAAGCCAGCGGCGAAAACCCTCCAGGTCCGGCTCGTGGCCAGCTGACCGGTGCGTGCCGTTGATAACGCCGCGATGGGTCAGATATGAGAAGAAGTTGCGGACTTGCGCGATCTGGTCCTTCGTCCTGACGGGTTTGTGGACGAAATGGCCGGGACACACGCATTGATGATTACGGAAATCGTCGAGCACATCTGCCTTGAACTCGCTGAGCGCCAGCCCGTCAAACCAGCACCAGTCGAGAAAGTGGGATACCTGGCTTTTATATGATGCCACTCGCGACGCTGAACGTTCCGGCACCTCAAGCCGTCCAACGAAATCCGCAACCAGTTGATCACCATAGCAACGGTCGAATGGAGCGGGCCTATGCCCGGTCTCGATAAGGAATGTAACGAAGCGAACAACGCGGCCTTGGAATGCGTGATCGCGGGCGATCCCATTCTGGTACCGTTCAGCCTGCGGACGCGGGCACTCGCATCGGTGCCGGAAAAAGCGCCGGATCACGGCGCTATCGATGTCGGAAAGGCCGATGCCTTCACAGTCCAACCAAACAATGAAGTGCTTTATCGCGCCGCTCATCGAGCAGATTGTCCGGTCGGAAGCACCCTGGCTTCGAAGCCATTCGGCGAAATTGTCGAAAAGCGGGTGGAAGTATTCTGCCCCGGACAGGGACGGGATTTCAGCCCGTCGTGAAAGTGCTGCACACATGATCGGTCTCCTTCTGCTGAGTGCGGAAGAAGCTTCGCGATTATGTTGAGTGGAGTCTCGTCGGAGGACCTTAAAATCAAGGCGGCGGCGCAACAACTCCACATAACTATGGACGCGACATAAGCCAGC
>NZ_AWFG01000057.1 GCF_000682695.1 Hyphomonas chukchiensis
CCTGAAACCCTATGAAGGAGGTAGACAGCCATGAGTGACGTCAATTTGAAGATCGGGCCGCTGCCGGACCGGACGCCGCAGAAACTGACGGTGCTCGTCGATCCCCTGCTTGCGTCGGAGTTGGACGCGTATGCGCGGATCCATTCGCAGAAGTACGGAACGGACGTTTCGGCCTCGGCACTGGTGCCGCTGATGCTGGAGACCTTTCTGGCGAGTGACAGCGGATTTCGAAGAGCAAAGAAATCTTGAAGGAGCGTCTTCGCTCAAAAACAGTATCAATAGTGGAGTAAACGCAATGGCTAAGTTGATTACAGCGCAACAGGTTCTCGAACTGACCGGGTATCGCAGCAGGACAACACTGTGGAGAAAGGTCAGAGCGAAAGTCTTTCCTGCCCCGGTGAAGCTTCCAGGCGATGCCGTTCGTTGGCGCGAACAGGAAGTTCAGGACTGGATCGAGGAAGCTCCCCGGCAGACATATACCAGGTCGTGAATACTCCCGCTCAAGTCAGCAACTTGGCCGAGCGTTTACGCATCGCATGGCCAATTCCTTCAACCAGAAGCTTCGGAAAATCGTCTGGCATGATTGCGGCGGTTCGCTCGAGGGCACCCTCAATAGTTTCGCCAAGACTGCCAAAGAGACTCCTGACCCGATCTTGCGCCATTCCGGCCGCTTTCGCGTCCTCAAGGAAGTGGTACGGGAGGATGCTTTCCATCGCATAGTATCGATTGTCCCCAATCGCCATGGAGAGACGAAATTCCTTCCGCCTGAGCTGCTTCGCCGCATAATTCGGCTGCAAGGACATGATGTCGTAGAGCGGCGTCATTCGGTAGCGTCCTCCCGGTGTCAGAAAGAGGCTGAAATTCTTGGCATGGCCATCAGTAGCGCCAATAAGCCAGAACACGATCTGGGCCTTCAGGAAGGCCAGCCTGTCCTCTTCAGCATAGTCGCTGCCAGCCAGGAGACCGAGACATTCGCGAATGCCTGGTCCGCCGTCATTGTTATACTTGCGTGTCGGCGGCACCGAGAGCGCCTGGCAGAAATCCTCCTGGGGAATGCGGAGCAAACGGCCATCACTCGCTCTCAGGCGATCAAAGCGCTCCACAGCGAGAATGCGGATGCCATCGACATCAACAATCTGACTTTGCGCCACTTCAAGCCCGAGTTCCCGGCAAAGCGTGAGACAGAAATGCTCGTTCTCGACACTCTGGGTCATGTCGAGTCCATTCGGAAGCTTGCCGAGTCCGGGCTTCAGAATATGCGTGGTTGGCGTTGTGCCCTTTGGCAAACACCAGCCATCATTCCAAAGCAAGGCCGTTTTTTCCTGGGCGCCTGCAATGGAGATCCGCAGTTCCCGTTCGCCGCTCGGCCTGACACCCAGCGGCGCTGTGGCCAGATTGCGAATGATCTCAGCGACGTCTGCGTCGCTCAGCTGGAGATACTCAGGCTGTGTGGGCGGTGTTACCTCATCACCTTCCGGTACGAATTGCAGAGCCCCGACGCAGTCACGGCCGATCTGATTCAGGAGGCTGAACGCGTCGGTGCCCTCCGCCCCCACCTTTTCGGCAACCTTGCGCCTGATCTGGTCATTGTCGGGAAGAAGATTGTCGAAGAAGGCGGACACTTCCGCCCCGGTATAACGCTCCTCACGCAACGGAAGCGACAATGAGACAGGTATGGCCCGGCGCGCATCGGCGAGCCATTCCTTGTCATACGCAAATGAGATTGCGCCGTTCGGGGCGCGATCAAGCAACCCCACGACGCGGCCATTGAGAGCGACGACCAGTCCTGCGCTACGCCGCGGCCGGGACATCAGAACAGATCCTCAATGTCACTGTGCGAGCCTTTGGTCCGCTGGCGGACAACAATCTCAAGGTCGAGTGCCCGCAGCAGGTCCATCACCGTGTTGAGCTTGACCGTTTCAAGCCCGTTCTCCACATGTGATATGGTGCCTTGTCTCACGCCGGCTCGGCTGGCCAGGTCAGCCTGCGTCATCGCCTGCGTACGACGAGAACGCCGCAAGGCGACGCCAAGCTGCTTGGGTGATCTGACGAGTTGGGACATTGGCGAGCTTCCTGACTATTCATGACCCCCATACGCCACAGCGTATAAAATGTCAATATACGCTACGGCGTATGATAAAGCTTTATCACCTGCAGCGCATAATTACCTTTTGGTCGAATGGATTAATGGCGCGACAGGGCAGACTTACACTGGATCATAGTGCAGGCTATAAGTTGACTGGCGAGGTGCGTTCGAACGTGCGGAAACCTTGGCTGAGCGATGGCCCAAATAGTTACTCCAGTCAGCCATCATGCGGCGGCGTTTTTCTACTTGGGAAAGCCTCTTATAGGCCAGTTCTGTCTCTGACCCTTGCTTATGAGCAATTGCGATTTCAGCGAGTTCGCCCGGGTAGTTGGTACACTCAGCAATCCAATCCCTGAAAGTTGACCGCAGCCCGTGCGGCACCGCGCGCTTCCCTGTCTGTTGATCCAGGAAGCCCTTTCGACCGGCTGCGATCTCCTCCAGGTGAACTTCCCGCATAAGTTTGGCGATCGTATTTTCGCTCATAGGGCAACCATTGAGTCCCGCGAAGACATACTCGCCGTTCTGTTCCTGTTTTACCTTTCGCAGTAGCGCCAGCATCGGCTCGGTAAGCGGCACCTTGTGGTCTCGGGTCTTGAGTTTTGTCCCTTGTCTGTTCGGCGGTATCGTCCAGACTCTCGTGTCGAAATCGACCTCACTCCAGGACATGTATCTCACATCACCCGACCTTACCGCCGTAAGACACAGAAACTCGAGTGCTCGCGCAGCCAAGCTCTTCTTCTGGCGGATCAATTCGAACCACCTCGGCGCGTCAACGAATGGCACCGCTGGCCGATGCGCGGCTTTCTTATCCCGTCCCAGGGGATCCAAAATCGGTTTCAGGTCCACCCATTTCGCGGGACTGTCTTGCTCCCGATAGCCCGTTGCCTTCAACCAGACAAATATCTTGTCGAGGCGTACCCTAATCTTCTTGGCGAGTTCGCGCTTCGTCGACCAAATTGGCTTGAGCACATCTGCGATGTGAAGCGTAGTAATATGCTCAACGTCCAATTTTCCAATGATCGGAACAGCATAGGTATGGAGCGTATTTTTCCACGCTTTAAATTCTTTCTCCTTAACCTCGGACAATTCAGTTTCGAAAAACTGTTCGACAG
Source organism: Hyphomonas chukchiensis (assembly GCF_000682695.1). GTDB lineage: Bacteria > Pseudomonadota > Alphaproteobacteria > Caulobacterales > Hyphomonadaceae > Hyphomonas > Hyphomonas chukchiensis. Next base: position 3,199 of record NZ_AWFG01000057.1, read on the forward strand.
CCTTGGCAAAGATAATTCGCTTTTGCTCAACTGTTTCTTCCTTGAAAGTGGGGTCAATCCCATCTGCCAACTGCCTGCGGTACTCACGTGCTTTCTCGCGCGCTTCGCTGAGTGACAACTCGAATGCCGAGCCCAGACCGATTTCTTTGCGACGTTTGTTCAATGTACCCCGAAGCAACCAACACCGAGCCCCACTCGCATAAGTGACGAGATACAATCCGGCAATGCCGCCCACCGAATGCCTCGATTTTTCGCCCGTACCTGAGTGTTTCAGAGACGCGACAGCTTTGGCTGAAAGAGGAGTAAGTAACTTTGGCATATGGTTTCGCCCCACAAACCGCCCCACAAAAGAATTTCGATAGAGTGATATAAAATGGAACACCACAAAACAAGCCTGTTCTCCAATGAGTTGTATTAAATGAATTTTTTTACATTTTTTGGAACAACATGGAACGGCATGAAATACTGGGGTGGCTCCTACTCGCGGAGCCACTCCCCCTTTGTCCGACCCGGACACATAGGTA
>NZ_AWFG01000058.1 GCF_000682695.1 Hyphomonas chukchiensis
CGCCCACTCCAGGACCGCCCCGTCCGCGTTGATCGCGAAACGCTCTCGCTGGGCTATGCCGGGGTGTACTCGTCCTTCCTCCGGCATTCAGAGAAGGCAGCGAAAGATTATGGGATCGATACACGTGAAATCCTGGTTGAACTAGGACGTAGGCGTATGGTTGGTGGCCAGGAAGATATGATCGTCGACGTAGCCCTGGATATATTGAAAGAACAACAATCCACTCAAAAACTTGCGACGTGAGCGACCAATCTTTATTGACTGTTGTCTTGCATCGCGGTCACGATGCGAGACTACAATCATCTATCTGGTATCAATCTCTCGATGCAGCCTGTTGTAATTGTGACGGCTGCGAGATTCAATCTGTCTGGACGAACGGCGCAGTCAGAACACGCTCAATCTGCTTATGTGCGTACAGTGCTTTTGGCTCGGTGAGCGCACTTTTTCATCGCCTTTTGACCTAAGCGAGCAACCTTGAAGTTTCCATGATAAATTGAAATTGGCACGCCTTCTGCATTCCCCTGACGCGGGAGGCAGATCCATGCTTGTTCACACGATAGAAGACCTGAACGATACCCTCGCCAGGTATGACTACACCGCCAATCTCTCACGCGGGAACTGGGCCTGGGAATTCGCCCGGCGCAATTCCGCGCTGAAAGCCGCCGCCTATGCTGCGCAACCTGACTTTGAAACAAGAACGGCATGTTGTGACATACAGCTTCTCCGGCTTTGCGAGCAGGACCGCCAAGCCGAAGACTGGGGACTTCTCTATTTTCCGAACCCAGATCAGTCGGCCCTTACCACGCATGTCTTCTGGTCCGACAAGACCTATCCCCGCAAGGTCGCCGTTCACGTGCGTGAAAGAGAGCGCGGCGAGATCGACGAAATCTTCGAAAAGAGCACGCGCCTCTGCAAGATCATCCATCTCGTGGATGCCTTCGAGCACGAACACATCCTTGTCAAAGGTAAGAAGTGCTCGATCCAGGTCAGGTGCAGTGGCAAGTCGCTCTTGTCCCTCGAGCCTGTAAAAATGGAATTCTCCATCTCGGGATTCAGCACAATGCAGGATCACGTGAATGCGCTGAACCGTGCCCAGAAGGTCTACGGCGACGACGACATGTCGCCTCCTGTCTGGTCACGCAAGGGCCTCGGCTATCGCAACGCTCTTGTCGCCTTGGATGCCCACGACGCGGGACTCACCTATCGTGAAACCGCGACGATTTTCTATGGTGAGAAGCGCATCTCGGAAGAATGGGGCGGACCGTCGTCCGCCATGAAGTCCGAAATGGCCCGCCTGCTCGCCAAGGGCCAGCGCCTTCGGGACGGCGAATATTTCTCCCTTTTGGAAGAGAACCTTTGACCTGCCCCTCCGCACATCGAAGAGCGCATACGACGTCATCCGGTCGAACGCTCTATTTCGATTAGCGGCTTACGAACTGGTAGACACCTCTTAGTATCTCAAAGCACTTGTAAGCATCGCCCCTCCCCCGCCTGCTGACGCGGGGCTGTCCGGGAGACGAGAGCCCTCCACCTCGTCCACGTCACCTGACCGGGCCCGGCTCGTCTCCGGTCACGCGGCCACCCGTTCGGGTCGCCGCGCGCTGCGGGGGCTCGCCGGCGGGGGCCGCGCTTTGCTTCCCACTGGCCTTACGGCCAGAGGGGTCAGGCGCGCGTGGCCTCTCGATACCTCAATCTGCCTCGGGCGATGGCATGAGCCATTTGCCGAGAACGGTCACATCCTGGCGCTCGTAGCCGAGGGCATTGTAGAAGGCAGTCGCGGTCTCGTTCTCCCCGCGCACCATGAGCTGCACCTTCGGCGTCCCCCGCGCCGTCAGCCAAAGCTCGGCTTCGGCCATCATTTCGCGCCCATGGCCGCAGGCTTTACGGTCTGGGCTGACAGCCAGATAGTAGATCCAGCCGCGATGGCCGTCATGGCCGACCACGGCGCTGGCAATGACATCGTTATCTAATGTACCGACGAGGATCGTGGCATCGCGGGATGCGATCGACCGGTCCATGTCTGCATTCGGGTCGTCCCATCGCCGGGTCAGCGCACACGCCTCCCAAAGCGCAATCAGCGCTGCGCGGTCAGCTTCCCGGAAGTCTCGTATATCCAAGGCCATGGCTGTCGGGTCTGGAAGGATTCGTATCCACGGCACCAGCCTGCCTGTTTGGTGTTTGAAAGCGTGGACAAGCTTTCCCAGCAGCCGGGAGGGGGCGGACGGCGCGTCTGCCCGGGCGCGGCCCGCGCGCAAGGCGCCGGTGACCTGGGTCCGCCGGTTCTTTCCGTGCCTCCTACCTTTCCGCCTTGCCCCCGGCCCTCATACGCCCGGGCGCCCGCACCTTTCGTCCGCCCCCTCCCGCCTGCCGGGAAAGGCACGCGGGCGAGGTTCAATTTTGCGAGGCTGACATGACCCCTTCACACGAGACTCCCGCTCCCCTTGGAACAGCGACCGGACCAGATTTGCGGGACACGCCCCGCATCTATGTCGCCTGTCTTGCCGCGTATAATAATGGACGGCTCCACGGGGCGTGGATCGACGCGACAGAACCGGACGAGATGATGCAGGGCGTCCGCGCCATGCTGGCGGCGTCGCCTGAACCGGGTGCGGAGGAATGGTCAATTCATGACTATGAGGGGTTCGAAGGCGCGCGCATTTCCGAATATGCCTCCTTCGAGACAGTTTGCGCCCTTGCGGACTTCATCACCGAACACGGGAGCCTTGGAGCGAAACTCTACCGCGAATTCGGCGATGACCTTGAACAGGCTCACGCCGCGTTTGAAGACTATGCAGGCGAATATCGCAGCGCCGCAGACTTTGCCGAGGAAGTGACGCGCGACAGCGGGACAGAGATTCCGGCCTCGCTCGATTACTATATCGACTGGACCGCGCTTGCCCGCGACATGGCGATGAATGGCGAGATCATGGTGTTCCAGACGGGCTTTGATGAAGTCCACATTTTCTGGAGCCGCTGAGTCATGGCGTTCCGGGAGAGATTTGACCGCTATGTGTGCGAGGGCGACAGCATTGCCGTCGAGATTGACGGCTTTCGCGTCACCGCGCGGATCGTCCGCGACGACTGTCCGGATAGTCCAGACGAGCGCCAGGACGGATTCTGGCCATCGCTCAATATTGGCGACCCGGGATTTATCGGACCCGGAAACAATTTCCGCGAGCGGCTGACGAAGGCGCAAGCAGACGCCGAAGCCGTCATGGACGCGTGGCGCAAGGATGAGTGGTTCTATTGCGGAATCGTGCTCGCCATTGAACGCGAAAGCGTGGAACTGGAATCTCATGCCGCCAGCTTATGTTGAGCTCTACATAAGCTGGCTTGTGTTGAGTCCACGATTATGTGGAGCACTCCGCTTAACCCTCTGTATCGATATGATTTTGTCATCGGCAAGCTCCACATAATCTCTGGCACCCAAGGCATCACGTTGTCGGCGGCTTGCTTCGCGTGACTGGCCGCGAGTGAACGTCTGACAGCATACTAATGAGGCGGTCGGATA
>NZ_AWFG01000059.1 GCF_000682695.1 Hyphomonas chukchiensis
GCGTCCGATTATCCCATCTGCCTCGCGGCTTACAATAACGACATTCTGCACGGGCGCTGGATCGACGCCGCCAGCGGCGAAGCCCATATCTGGGGTGAGACGCGCGCCATGCTTGCCGCCTCGCCTATTCCGAATGCGGAGGAATGGGCGATTCACGGTGCGACCAGAAAGTCGCATCTGTTGAGTGAGGCAGGGATGCCTCTGGTCGAGCCTTCTCGACCATTTCTAGCCGGAGCGTGCGAGCTGGGTAACCGGCTGGTGCGAAGCCTCCGGAAACGAGCGGGGAGCTGGCAGCCACACGCCGGTGAACCGCCCAAGGAGAAGACCGGTATGGTGAACGAAAGTAAATCTGTGTTGATGCGTCGTTACACATCAGTCCCCCGGAAGTGGCTTTTACGGGGAGCAAGGGAATGGGCTGGGGGCACGTGGATCCCTCAGTCGGAAGGTCGATATTCCCCGGCGTATAGCAGGCACCTGTCCCGGTCGCATCTCGCAGATGCGGAACTGAGTAACCCCGATGAGGTCCGGGTGCTGGCAACAGCATTCGGTAAGCGGCTCGCAAGAGTCGCCCAATCCCTCAGCGGGTGGAGGATGTCATCACAAGCGAATGCCGCCAGCCGAAAGGCACGGGGAATACATAACCCGGCGGATAGGGCCATGCCCAACCTGAAAGGGTGCTGACAGATGACTGGTGAGTCCCCCGTAATCTCGTGGAATAGCAACCGAACCGTTCGTGAAAAGATGGACGGGCCGCAAGGCCTGATCGTAAGCGACGGAACTGTTCACTGGCAGACCATTGACTGGCCTGCCGCCTATCGAACGGTCAGGACGCTGCGCCGGAGAATCTATCGGGCGACTGAAATGCGGGACTGGAAGACGGTCCGCTCGCTGCAAAAGCTTATGCTGCGCAGCCGGGCGAACCTGCTCGTTTCCATCCGAAGGGTCAGCCAGATCAATCGCGGGAAAGCCTCTCCCGGTGTCGATGCGAAAACCGCACCGACGCCGACCGAGCGGGCGGACCTTGCGAACCAACTGGTGAACCTGAAGGCATGGGAACCGCTTCCAGCCCGGAGGGTGTATATCCCTAAAGCCAACGGGCAGAAGCGACCGCTTGGAATCCCGTCTCTTATCGATCGGTGCCAGCAGGCAATTGTGCTCAATGCACTTGAACCCTGCTGGGAAGCGCAGTTCGAGGGGACAAGTTATGGGTTCCGGCCCGGTCGGGGCGTTCATGACGCCATCGAGCGGATACATCTGGCAACGAAGTCCGGGTCCAAACGGGTCTGGGTTCTCGATGCCGATATAAAAGGCTGCTTCGACAATATCGACCACGACGCTCTGATGGAGGCCATCGGCAACTTCCCCGCAAGGGGAATGATCCGCCGCTGGTTGAAGGCAGGCTATGTGGAAGATGGCGTGTTCCACGCCACCGAGCAGGGCACACCGCAAGGCGGGGTCATTAGTCCCCTTCTTGCCAACATCGCCCTGCATGGAATGGAAGAAGCGCTGGGCATTGAGTATCGCGGAGGCACGAGCGCCTCATACGTGAAACCTCACTGCCCTGTCTTTGTGCGGTATGCTGATGACTTCGTCGTCATCTGCCACACTGAGACGCAAGCGCTTGAGGCCAGGACACGGGTTGCGGCCTTTCTCGCCGGGCGCGGTCTTCACCTCTCCGAGGAGAAGACCAGCATCCGGCACATACGGGAAGGCTTCGACTTCCTCGGCTTCAATGTCCGTTCCTACAAGGTGGCAGACCGCGCCGCTGGCACGAAGACCCTGATCAAACCTTCCAAGGACGCCGTCAAAGCGTTCAGGAAGAAGCTCAGGGACCTGTTCCGCGCCCATGTCGGCTCGGATCAGGGGCAACTGCTTGCAGCTGCCAATCCGGTGATACGTGGATGGTGCAACTACTACCGTTACAGTGTCGCTGGGAAAATCTTCTCAGGGATCGAACACTATGTCCATGTCCGGCAACGTCGCTGGTGCCACCGCGCCCATGCGAGGAAGCTGAAACACTGGTGGATGCGGAAATACTTCGGGCGGCACTATAACTGCCCGAACTTCAGCTACACCTTTATGGACAAGCAGTCTGGTGCGTTCATGATCCATCCAGCCGCGATCAAAATCGTGCGCTGGACGATGGTGAAACACCGCAACTCCCCCGACGATCCGGCCCTCGCCGACTACTGGCGAAACCGGGCCCGCCGGATGGGAGGGACTGACCTCACGCGCAGTTGGCAGAAGGTCGCGCAGCGGCAACGGCACAAGTGCCCGACCTGCCGCGAGAGCCTCTACAATGGCGAAACCATCCGCATGTCTCATGTGGATGGGGACAGGACGAACGGTTCCTACCGGAACCTGCGACTTGTCCATGCCGACTGCCGCCGCGCGTCTAATCAGGGACTTGCTTGAGCCGTGTGCGGGGAAACTTGCAAGCACGGTTCTGAGGGGACGGGCCGGTGGCAACACCGGCCTGTTACCCGACACTATGAAGGCTTCGAGGGCGCAAGCCTTGAAGAATATTCCAGCTTTGAAACCGTTGCGGCGCTGTCCGAGTTTATCGGCGAACATGGCCGTCTTGGCGCGGAACTCTACAGCCATTTCGGCGACGATCTGGAAGCGGCGCGCGCCGCCTTCGAGGATTATGCGGGCGAACATAAAAGCCTCGCGCACTTCGCCGAGGATTTGAATCTGGAATGCGGCCCCGCCATTCCGAAACGCTACGAATATTACATCGATTGGGAGGCGATGGGCCGCGACATGGAATTGTCGGGCGACGTCTTCACCATTGAGACGGGATTTGAAGAAGTCCACGTCTTCTGGTCGCGTTGAGGGGGCGAGAACGATGGCCCGCTTTCAAGCCAAACCAAGAGAGGACGGCAAAGGCCCTTACAGATGGGCGCATGTGGTCCGTTCAAGCAAAGGGTTTCGCCTTGGCTCGATCTACCGCCAGATGGGCGATGATCTGAAGACGGTTGAAACCCGCGCCCTGACGCAGATTTGCGCCCGCGAAGGCTTTGACCTCAGGAGGGCGCCATGACCTTCACCGAAACCTTTGGCGGCTTCGTGTGCGAAGGCGATGCGATCCACTGCGAAAAAGACGGGTATCACGTCACCGCGCGCATCTTCCGCGATGATTGCCCCGACGCGCCGGACAAGCGCCAGGACGGATTCTGGCCCTCGCTCTACAAGGATGCGCCCGGCTTCATCGGACCCGGAAAGAACTTTCGCCAGCGCTTCGACGACGCTCAAGCGCGCGCCGAACACATCATGGGGGCGTGGCGCAAGGACGACTGGTTCTACTGCGGCGTCGTCCTGTCAGTGAGTTTCGCCGAGATAAAATTGCTTGACTGCGCCGCGAGCTTATGTAGAGCTCAACATAA
>NZ_AWFG01000060.1 GCF_000682695.1 Hyphomonas chukchiensis
GTAGCGTCCGATTATCCCATCTGTCTTGCCGCCTACAATAATGGGCATCTGCATGGGGCTTGGATCGAGGCGACCTCGCCGGATGAGGTCAGAGACAAGATCCGCGCCATGCTGGCGGCGTCGCCGGAGCCAGACGGGGATGAATGGGCCATCCATGATTATGAAGGGTTCGAAGGGGCGCGCCTCTCGGAATATGCCTCGTTCGAGACTGTGTGCGCTCTGGCGGCCTTCATCGCCGAGCATGGCGCGCTTGGCGCGAAACTCTACCGCAACTTCGGCGACGACATTACACAAGCCGAAGCCGCGTTCGAGGATTATGCGGGTTCATATCACAGCGCCGCAGACTTTGCCGAGGAACTGATCCGCGACAGCGGCACGGAGATTCCGGCTGCACTCGACTATTATATCGACTGGACCGCGCTCGCCCGCGACATGGCGCTGAATGGCGAGATCATGGTGTTCCAGACGGGCTTTGATGAAGTCCACATTTTCTGGAGCCGCTGACCATGGCCTTCCGGGAGAGATTTGACTGCTATGTCTGCGAAGGTGACAGCATTGCCTGCGAGATTGACGGCTTTCGCGTCACCGCGCGGATTGTCCGTGACGATTGCATGGACGCACCCGACCAGCGCCAGGACGGATTTTGGCCGTCGCTCTACATCAATGATCCGGGTTTCATTGGCCCGGGAAACAATTTTCGCGAGCGGCTGGCGAAGGCACAAGCCGAGGCCGAAGCCGTCATGGAAGCGTGGCGCAGGGATGAGTGGTTCTATTGCGGGATCGTGCTCGCGATTGAATGCGAAGGCGTGGAACTGGACTCAACACAAGCCAGCCTCTGGGGTATCGAGGCTAATTATCCGGGGTCGGACAATGCCTATCTGAGTGAAGTCGCGGGCGAATTGCTCCCGGACGCCTTGGCGGCAGGCCGCACAGCCCTGACGCGGCTGATGGCGTCTGCACCTGCACAGGCGTCACGCGGATGAAAGCGCTTGATTATTTGCTTGGCCCGCGCCCGCAAATGACACTCGTCGTGGAGGAATCCCGCGTCGTTGAAATCTGGGTTGATGGCCGCGCGCCGCTGATCGCCCTGCAAGACTATGACTGGGGCGAAACCGATTCCGACGCGATGCGCGACGCAGAAGGTTTCCCCTTCACCCCGATCAACTGGAAAGGCCCGGCATGGACGCTCGGCCTTTCGCTTTACCCGCCAGAACAGGAGGACAATCCCATGGCACAGCCCGCACTGAAAACGATCCCCATCGAACAGCTCCATATCAGCAAGCTCAACATGCGGCATGGACGCAAGGCCCCGGATGTCTCCGATATCCTCCCCTCAATTCGGGAGAAGGGCATCCGCCAGACGCTGCTGGTTAGGCCTGAAGGTGATGGCTATGGCGTTGTCGCCGGACGGCGGCGCTTCCATGCCCTGCAGGTCATTGCCGCTGAGACCTGCAAGCCGGTCCTCGTGCCGTGCACAATCATGGAAGCCGATGATGATGCCGCTGCCGTGGAAGCCTCGCTCATCGAGAATGTCGCCCGCCTGCCCGCAACGGAAATGGAGCAGTACAACGCGTTCGGGAAGCTGGCGCACGCAGGCCGGACGGTGGACGAAATCGCCGGACATTTCGGAGTCACGGACTTGAAAGTCCGGCGCATCCTCGCCCTCGCCAATCTCTCCAGCCCGATCCGTTCGCTCTATGCGAAGGACGAGATCGACGCGGAAACGATCCGCGCCCTTACGCTCGCCACCAAGGCGCAGCAGGCAGACTGGCTCGCCCTGTTCCGGAGCGAAACGGAACGCGCCCCCATGGGCCGAGCCTGCAAGGCATGGATCACGGGCGGCAGCACGATCACCACCGACAAGGCGCTCTTTGACCTGGCGACCTATGACGGCCGGATCACGACTGACCTGTTCGGAGAGACAGGTGTGTTCGCAGATGCCGACACATTCTGGAAAGCCCAATCGGCTGCCCTTGCGGCCCGGATTGAGACCTATACGGACGCCGGGTGGCGCGAGGTGCAGGTGCTAGAGCGCGGCAAATATTTTGCCAGCTGGGACCATGTGAAACGGTCTCGCAGCAGGGGCGGCAGCGTGATTGTGGAAGTTCGCCATGATGGCACCGTGACATTCCATGAAGGCTACATCACGCAGGCCGAAGCCCGGAAACGGGACCAGCGGTCGCGGCCCGGTGACACGCGTGAAGCCGTCGACGTGAAGCCTGAAGTGTCCGGTCCGCTTGCCCAATATATCGGCCTGCACCGCCATGGCGCGGCCCGGGCCACCTTGCTTGGCCACCCCGGAATTGCACTCCGGCTGATGGTGGCGCATGCCATCGTCGGGTCGGCCCTCTGGACCGTCCGGCGGCATGAATGCCGCGCCGGAAAGGATGACATAAAGGCCAGCGTGACTGGCTCCCGCGCCAGCGCTGAAATGACCGCAGCCGGGGACCATGTGCGCAGCCTGTTTGAGGCCCATGGTGTGTCGACATTGCGAGCAAACGGAGACGCCTATCATCTTTGTCAGGTCTTTGCCGCGTTGCTCGGAATGGATGATACGGAGACGATGGCCGTCCTCTCTTTTGTGATGGCAGATACGCTCGAAGCGTGTGGCCCGGCTGTGGAAGCCGTCGCTGTCGCCACCGACACCGATATGGCCGCTTACTGGAAACCGGAACCTCTCTTCCTTGACCTCGTCCGGGACAAGCGCGCCATCAATGCCATCGTGGCAGGTATCGCGTCGCCCGCGACGGCAAAGGCAGCGCTCACCGAGACGGGCAAGGCCCAGAAGGACCTGATCTGGAACCGGATCACTGGCGAAGGGTGCGAGGCCAATCCGGACTGGCGGCCGGGCTGGATGCAGGTGCCGCCGTCTCGCCTTGTGACAGATGCAGGGTCGCCGCCCGCCGATGCATGGGCCCGGATCGCCAGCCTGTTTACTTCAGACGCGACCGAACGGTCTTCCGAAGATGTGCCTGTCTCAGGGCAGGACGCCGCCTGACGGATTGCGGTTCTGTTGTCGATAGAAGTGCAAGCCGTCCGGCAGTATGTCGGGCGGCTTTT
>NZ_AWFG01000061.1 GCF_000682695.1 Hyphomonas chukchiensis
CTATGGACGCGACATAAGCCAGCATCTGGGGTATAGAGGCCAACGATCCGAGGTCGGAGAACGCCTACCTGACTGAAGTCGCATGCGAACTGCTCCCCGAAGCCTTGCAAGCCGGGCACAGAGCCTTAGCGCGTTTGATGGCGTCCGCACCTGCACGGGTCGCGCAGGCATGAGCGCGCTGGATGACCTATTAGGGCCACGTCCGCACATGACCCTCGTCATAGAGGAGTCCCGCGTCGTCGAAATCTGGGTCGATGGCCGCGCGCCGCTGATTGGCCTGCATGACTATGACTGGGGCGAGACCGATCCGGACGCAAACCGCGACGCGGAAGGCCTCCCCTTCAGCCCGATCAACTGGAAAGGCCCGGCATGGGCGCTTGGCCTTTCACTTTACCCGCCAGAACAGGAGGACAATCCCATGGCACAACCCGCACTGAAAACACTTCCCCTTGAGCAACTCCATATCAGCAAGCTCAACATGCGGCACAACCGCAAGGCGCCTGATGTCTCCGACATCTTGCCCTCCATCCGGGAGAAAGGAATCCGCCAGACACTTCTGGTGCGCCCCGAAGGTGATGGCTATGGCGTCGTCGCGGGACGGCGGCGCTTCCATGCCTTGCAGGTCATTGCCGCTGAGACCGGCAAGTCAATCGCCGTCCCGTGCGCAATCATGGAAGCGGATGACGACGCCGCAGCGGTGGAGGCCTCGCTCATCGAAAATGTCGCCCGCCTGCCCGCCACGGAAATGGAGCAATACAATGCGTTCGGAAAGCTGGCGCATGCAGGCCGGACGGTGGAAGAGATTGCCGGACATTTCGGGGTCACGGACCTGAAAGTCCGGCGTATCCTCGCCCTCGCCAATCTCTCCAGCCCGATCCGTGCGCTTTACGCCAAAGACGAAATCGACCCGGAGACAATCCGCGCGCTCACACTTGCTACGAAGGACCAGCAGGCAGACTGGCTGGCCCTGTTTCGAAGTGAAACAGAGCGCGCGCCCATGGGCCGCGCCTGCAAGGCATGGATCACGGGCGGGGCCACCATCACGACCGACAAGGCGCTGTTTGATCTGGCGATCTATGAAGGCAAAGTGGCAGCTGACCTCTTCGGTGAGACAGGTGTCTTCGCAGAGGCCGACACGTTTTGGAAAGCCCAATCGGCAGCGCTTGCGGCCAAGGTCGAGACCTACATTGACGCCGGGTGGCGCAATGTAGAGGTTCTCGAACGCGGGAAATATTTTGCCAGTTGGGAGTATTTGAAGCGCCCCCGGACGAAGGGCGGCAGCGTGATTGTCGAAGTCCGCGATGATGGCACTGTGACCTTCCATGAGGGCTACATTACGCAGGCCGAAGCCCGGAAACTGGAGAAGCGCGCAAGGCCGGACGGTGATGCGGAAGCAGCCGACACCAAGCCCGAAATGTCCGGGCCGCTCGCACAATACATTGCCCTCCACCGCCATGGCGCAGCGCGTACAACCTTGCTTGGACACCCTGGAATCGCCCTCCGGCTGATGGTGGCGCATGCCATGGTCGGGTCCGCTCTTTGGACTGTCAGGCGGCACGACTTCCTCGCCCGGAAGGAGGACATACAGGCCAGCGTGGAGGCATCACGCGCCGCCGCAGAAATGCGGGCCGCCGGGGACCATGTCCGCAGCCTGTTTGACGCCCATGGGGTCGCATCCCTGCGCGCAAACGGGGACGCCTATCACCTCAGCGAGGTCTTTGCGGCGCTGCTCGAAATGAACGATGCGGAAACCCTGACCGTGCTGGCTTTTGTGATGGCGGATACGCTGGAAGCGGGCGGCCCGGTTGTGGAAGCCGTCGCTGTCGCCACCGAAACCGACATGGCCGCTTACTGGAAGCCGGAGCGTGTCTTCCTTGATCTCGTTCGGGACAAGCGCGCCATTAACGCCATGGTGGCAGACATTGCGTCTCCATCGACGGCGAAAGCAGCGCTCACAGACACGGGCAAAGCCCAGAAGGAACTGGTCTGGAACCGGATCACTGGCGAAGAGTGTGAGGCCAATCCGGGCTGGCGTCCGGGATGGATGCAGGTGCCGCCTACGCGCCTTGTTACAAACGCAGGGTCGCCGCCAGCAGATGCATGGGTCCGGATCGCCAGCCTGTTTACCTCTGGCGAGGACGAAGCTTCTCCCGAAGACCAGTCTGTCGCAGAGCAGGACGCCGCCTGACATGTTGCAGTCTCCTTGTCCGTGGAAGCGAAAGCCGTTCGGCAGCATGCCGGGCGGCATTTCCACATGCTTCTACCGGATGAGTGTGTACTCCTGCGGTTCAGATCAAGACAGATGCGCCTCCGAAAAATCGCCCGTCTGTGGGTTTCTTTTTGCCTCCGAGTGCGATTGCCAAAGCGGTCTGTTCCGCTCTCCGCTTGCCCCGAAAGACCCCTTGTTCCCGTCTATTGCCGTGTGACCTGGACGACACGAAACGGCCCTGAAACCGGACAGTCCCACGAATTTCCCCGCCGCTTTGCGGCTCCTCGCGAGACAAATTCATGCGCCTGTCCGGTGCTCCGCTTTGCTGCGCCCTTGCAGGTTCAGGCCCGCCCCGCGCCGTCCGGGCGGTCCGGCGTCGACGGGGACAAGGTGTCCCTCGAAGACAGCCACGGAAACGAAAAGGAGACCCCCATGGCAAACGCACTCGGATATGTCAGCGAAACCAAAACCGGCTTCGAAGGCGCCCTCGCAATGATGAACCTCTCAGCCGCCATCCGCATCGAAAAGAACGCGGACAAAGCTGAAGAGGCCCAGCCGGACTACCGCATCTTCGCC
>NZ_AWFG01000062.1 GCF_000682695.1 Hyphomonas chukchiensis
AACCATGTCCGATTAGAGAAGGCGACATAGATGCGTTGTGTCTCCCGCAAATCCGGTCCGTCCGCTGTTCCAAGGGGTGCAGGTGTCTCAGGTGAAAGGGTCATGTCAGCCTCGCAAAAATGAATCCTCGCCCGCGCACCTTTCCCGGCAGGCGGGAGGGGGCGGACGAAAGGTGCGGGCGCCCGGGCGTATGAGGACCGGGGGCAAGGCGGGAAGGTAGGAGGCATGGACCGACGCGGGCGGCTCCAGGTCACCGGCGCCTTGCGCACGGGCCGCGCCCGGGCAGACGCGCCGTCCGCCCCCTCACGGCTGCAGGGAAAGCTTGTCCAAGCCTGCAAGCGCCAGACAGGCAGGCTGGCGCCGTGGGCACGAATCCCTCCAGACATCTTGCTGATGGCCATGCATATACGAGAGTTCCTGGAAGCTAACCGCGTCGCCTTGATCACGCTCTGGGAGGCGTGCGCGCTGACCCGGCCGTGGAATGCCCGAATGCCGACGTGGACAGAGCGGTTACGTCACGCGATGCCACGATCCTCGTCGGCGCGGTGGATGACGTGGTCGTCGCCAGTGTCATGGCCGGTCATGACGGCCATCGCGGCTGGATCTATTACCTGGCTGTCAGTCCGGAGCGGCAGGGACGCGGTCATGGACGCGAGATGATGGCCGAGGCGGAGCTCTGGCTGACGGCCCGCGGCGCGCCTAAGGTGCAGCTCATGGTACGTGAAGGCAATGAGACCGCAGCCGCCTTTTACACTGCGCTTGGGTACGAACGCCAGGATGTCACCGTCCTCGGCAAATGGCTTACGCCATCGCCTGAGGCCGAATGAGGCTTCGACAGGCCACGCGCGCCTGACCCCTCTGGCCGCAAGGCCAGTGGGAAGCAAAGCGCGGCCCCCGCCGGCGAGCCCCCGCAGCGCGCGGCCTCCCGAACGGGAGGACGCGTGACCGGAGACGAGCCGGGCCGGTCAGGCGACATGGAAAAGGTTAAGGGCTCTCGCCGCCCGGACAGCCCCGCGTCAGCGGGCAGGGGAGGGGCGATGCCTTCAGATCCTCCCCCAACGCCTCGAACAGACGCTCGGCAACTCCTGCATCAGGCTCATGAACTCAGGTGTTCATTCGGGTCGGCTTTTTGCTGGCTGATAGGGGTTAGAGGTTTTCCTCAAGCAACTCGCGATATCCCCCGTCACGCAAGCGCTGGCCTTTTGCGAGCAAACGGGCCATCTCCGACTTCATGGCGCTGGACGGTCCGGACCAGTCCTGTGTGACGCGGGCCTCGCCATAGAAGATCATCGCCGTTTCGCGATAGGTCATACCAGCCTCAAAGGCATCAAGCGCGATCAAGGCGTTGCGGTAGCCAAGTCCCTTGCGTGACCATGTCGGCGACGTCGCTTCGGCATCATAGACGCGGTGGGCCCGTTTGAGCGTCTCGATATATTCGTCAGGGCAATCGAAGCCGGAAACGGAAAACTCCATTTTCACGGGCTCGCCGCACAGGAGCGACTTGCCGCTGCAGCGGATCTGGACGGAGCAGTTTGCCCCTTTGACGAGGAAGTGCTCGCGGCCGGCAGAATCGGTCAGGTGCACAATTCTGCAAAGGCGTGTGCCCTTCTCGAAGATTTCGTCAATCTCGTCAGGATCACGTTCACGGACATGGACCGCGATCTTGCGAGGGAATGTCTGATCGGACCAGAAGACATCTGTTGAAAGCGCAGTCTGGTCGGGATCGGGAAAGTACAGGAGCCCCCAGGCTTCGGCGGCGAGGTCCTGCTCAACCAGCTTCAACAGCTTGATGCCATGACATGCGGTCCCCGTTTCCAGCTGAGGTAGTACGGCGTATGCATCGTCCCTCAGGGCAGGATTACGCCTTGCAAACTCCCACGCCCAGTTCCCGCGCGAGAGATTGGCGGTGTAATTATACCTGACGAGCATATCGCTCAGGTCTTCTATCGTGCGAATAAGCATGTATCAGCCTCCCGCGTCAGGGGAATGCAGGACATGTGCCAATTTCAATCTATCATGGAGATTGCAAGGTTGCTTGCCTAAGGCAAAAGGGCACGCAAATGTGTGCTTACCGGACTAAAAGCACTGAACACACAAAAGCTGATTGAGCGTGTTCTGACTGCGTCGTTCGTCCAGACAAATTGGAGCTCGCAACAGTCAATAAGGATTGGTCTCTCACGTCGCAACTATTCAGCGGATTTTCGTTCTTTCAATATGTCCAGGGCTACGTCGACGATCATATCCTCCTGGCCACCAACCATACGCCTACGTCCTAGTTCAACCAGGATTTCACGCGTATCGATCCCATAATCTTTCGCTGCCTTCTCTGAATGCCGGAGGAAGGATGAGTACACGCCGGCATAGCCAAGTGAAAGCGTTTCGCGATCAACGCGAACGGGGCGGTCCTGGAGTGGGCGGACAAGTTCCTCGGCAGCATTCATGAGCGCAAAAAGATCGCATCCATGCTTCCATCCCTTTCGCTCGGCGGCTGCGATGAACACTTCAAGCGGCGCGTTTCCGGCCCCGGCACCCATGCCGGCCAGCGAAGCGTCCACGCGTCTTGCGCCATATTGAACGCCGACAATGGAATTGGCTA
>NZ_AWFG01000063.1 GCF_000682695.1 Hyphomonas chukchiensis
AGCGCGATCGGTGCGAGGGCGAAAAGCATCCCCAGGGTCACCCAAAATCGCAGGGATTTTGTCCGCAAAGTGTCTCGAAAACGTGTGTGCATTTCAGAAAGTGTTTCGTTTATGGTTTGGATTCCGCCCCGACATGCATAGGCAGTCAGGGTGTCCGCCTTGTTAAGCATTTGGGTGCAATTTGAGCGTTCAGTGTCCGCGGCGTGCGCGAGTCGCGAGATCGGCGTCAAGACGCTAATACGTGTCCGGATCACAAGCGCAGACATTCCGTCTCGCAGCGATGCCTCTGGCCCTCGCTTCCCCTGCCAAACGCGCTGGACAGGCCGGCATGGCCAGGGTGGGCCGGAACGAGCAAACAAAGCACTGCCACATCCTCTCACCCACTCGATGAACAGTCTGAGCGTCCGGGGCGAACCCCTGACGCGGGTCAGGCAATCCGGAAGGGGCCATGTTCAACAATAAATTATTCAAAACGCGGCTGTTCAGCGCGGCGCCAGCATCCATCATCCTGGCGTTTCAGGATGCGCAGTGTCCAGGGCGAAACGCCGGAGGGTGCGTTCATCAATGGTGCAGGCATGTCAGGCGGCGCGCAGCGGGTTCGGCGCTCCGTCAAGCACGTCCATCCTGTGTTCGGAGGCGCTGGTTGCCGGGCGCGCCGCGCCGGGCCTGAACGAAACCTTCGCGCCGGACGGCGCGTGGACCACCTCGAAGGGCAGGCCATTCTGGCTATTAGGGACAAGGCTCACAGAGGACTGTATAGCATGTTCTGCTACGCGATTGGTTGCTTGGGGGAGGGGCCATGGATTGACAATCGATTGGTATCGGTTGGCACCTGGAACGAACTTGCTCTCAAAGCATCCTCTTCAATTCGCTGTATGCACCCCGGGCCCGCAGCGTTACGGTTACAGACAGATCACTCCGGTTGCGCCAGTACCAACCATGCGCCCCATCGAAGACAGCGGTCAGCTCGCCTGTGTCGCTGGTTTCAGCGCGCCCCTGTCGATAGCTGACTGTATTGCCGTCTGTACCATCGGTATGGAGGTCTGAGTTCAGGTTTCCCTGATCGACGGTCCATTCGTAACTGGCTGTATCGTCCTTTTTCATCACCAGTTTGATTTCTGCCGATTCCCCTGGCCCGAGCGTAAGACTGACTTCGTCACGCCAGGCTGTATTTTCAGCGTCGGTCACCGAAGCGAGTGCGGAATCCGCACAGTCGGGACTTGTGACCTGGGTCGCACTGTCCGGAACGATCTCGCCCAGCTGCGCCGCAAGCTCCTGTTCGGGTGCTTCGACAACCAAATCCGCTGTTGCCTCGTCGGCGAGCTGCTGTTTGATTTCTCCCATCTGCGTAAGACCCAATATCCCCCCTATCCCGGTAGGGTCAACGGCATATTCTGCGGGAAGGATGACGGTAGCGAGCAGAGCGACAGCGGTGGTCACAGCGATCAGGGTAGAGCGCAAAAGCCGGGCACTACTGGGAAGTTCGGCACGCGTGGGCATATCTGTGTTGTACATACCTGGATCCTCTTATGAGACGAAGTAGCCGGTGAGTTGGTAGCCGATAAGCAGGAAGCCAGCGGCCATCACCACCATGTTCGCGGTATAGGCGTGTTTGAGAAAACTGGGTGTGCGCCGCCAAAATCCCATCACGATCAGGATCGCGCCGAGCGCCAGGAGCTGCCCCAGTTCAACCCCGACATTGAAGGCCAGCAGGTTGGGCAAAAGACCATCAGGAGAAATCCGGTAATCAAGTATCTTGGACGATAGTCCGAGTCCGTGGCAAAAGCCGAATATCAGAGTTGCCGCCTTGGTGTTTGGCTGAATTCCGAACCAGCGCTGATAGGCACCCATATTGTCGAGCGCCTTGTACACAATCGACAATCCAATGATGGCGTCGATGAGGTAGCTGTTGATGCCGATATTGAAGTACACACCTGCCAGCATTGTCGTTGAGTGGCCAACGGCGAACAGGCTGACATAAATGCCAATATCCTTCATCCTGTAGAGAAAGAAGATGACACCGAGGAGAAAGAGGATGTGGTCATAACCTGTCATCATGTGCTTGGCGCCTAGATAGAGAAACGCGACCAGATTCACACCTGTGATCTCTTGTATGTATCCCTTGTCACCCTCTGCGACCGCATGCGCGAATGCGTCACCAATGAGGAGCGACGAGACCAGCATAACCGCAGCGACCCGAAAGAGGGATGTTCTTGAAAAGCGGCCTGGATTGATGACTTGGAGGTTACGAGTCATTTGCGGTTTCTGGCTTTGCGTCGATTGTCTGAATGGTCGAGCGCCTGCAGATCCGGTACCGGATCTTTCGCGGAGACTCGCCGCTCTTGAGGCCGGAGACCGGATAGGGCCCGCAAGCCTGTTCTATGATTGCGGTTCGCTCGGCATTCGCCGGCTTGAGAATGTTGTTGGCAGATGTGCAGCCACCAAAACTAACCAGCGCACCGAGCAGGGCAAGCATTCCCGGGGTACATGGCACCGGGTATTTACCGTCGGCGCGGCCATCTGGCTTTGCGGAGATGTTTATCATGTTCGTTCCTTTCAACATTTTACTTCATCACAGTTTCGGTTAGGGCCAGCGTCGATGGAGATCATCCAGCACAAATTCATGCACCGGTTCTCCCAACTTGTGTCCTTCGCTCAAGTGAGGGTGATCCGCCGGCAAGTCAGAATGCGCGTGGGCAACCCTATCATCGGCGACCGACGGCCAGTATCGAAGAGCGAGTAACAGACCGGCGCCGGCAAGACCTGCGGACGCTGCGAGCGCGAAGGGTTGACCGAACCGGCTGCCAACCCACCCTGCGACTGGGTAGGTAATCAGCCAGCAAGCGTGGCTGAGGGCAAAGTGCGCGGCGAACAGGGCAGGGCGATTGTCGGGTACCGACGACCGGCGCAGCAGGCGCCCGCCCGGTGTTATCGCCAAAGAATAGGCTGCGCCAAGTACTAGCCAACCACCCAGTACGGTTGGCCAGCTCAGGCCGCCGGGCAATGCAAATGCGGCGAAAGTCAGAACTGAAAGGGTTCCGGAAAGCAGGGCGGACGCCATTAACATGACCGTTCGATCGCTGACCCGATCCAGGAGCGTTGGAAGCAGCAACGCGACAAGCATCGATCCGGCACCATAGGCGCCGAGTGTGATGGCGTAGACTTGTTGGTCGAGCCCCAACCCGTCCTGGACGATGACAACGGTATTGACGATTACCATGGCGCTGGCGGCGGCCGCCGACAGCGTGACGGCCAACATGCCGCGCAGACGCGGGGTGCCGAGATAGTTTCGTATGCCGCGCGTCATGCGGGACAGAACTCTTTCCTGAGCTGACACAGACCCATGTGCCGGCAGAGACGTCGTGAAGACCAGGAACGCGGAGGCCATAAATCCAATCGCTGTCCCGCTGAACAGGGCGTGGAAACTCACGACTGTCAGAAGCAGCGCTGCCAGAAGGGGGCTGGTCAGGTTCTCCATATCGTAGGCAAGTCGTGAAAGCGACAAGGCGCGTGTATAGTCCTTCTCGTCTGGCAGGACGTCCGGGATCGTTGCCTGGAAGGTCGGCGTGAACGCCGCCGATGCTGATTGCAGGACGAATATCAGGACATAGACCTGCCAGATCTGGTCAACGAACGGCAGGCAGAGGGCAACACCCGCCCTCAGGATATCCATGGAGATGAGGAATGCCCTGCGAGGCAAATGGTTTGCAAACGCGCCGACCACAGGGGCAATTCCAATATAGGCGACCATCTTGATGGCAAGGGCTGTGGCCAACACAGCCCCTGCATTTGCCCCGGCAAGATCGAAGGCCAGCAAACCGAGCGCAACCGTCGCAAGCCCGGTTCCGATCAGGGCGATGACCTGAGCGGCAAAGAGGTGGCGATAGGTTCGGTTGGCAAGGATGCTCAGCATGCAGTTTTATCCGACGATTCCATGAAATGCCCTTATACGACTGTCGCCGGCCGGTTGTTGGCGGATGCGGAATTTCGGACCAGTCTGCCATCATGCACAATCCGGTAAAGCGCAGGCAGGACGAGTAGCGTCAGCAAGGTGGCTGACACGATTCCGCCGATTACAACGGTGGCAAGCGGGCGCTGGACTTCGCTTCCAAGACCGATATTCAGGGCCATGGGGACAAAGCCCAGGCTGGCCACCAGCGCAGTCATGAGGACCGGTCGCAGGCGTTGCAGGGCACCGTCGAAGATCGCGGGCTCCAGTGCTTCACCCGCCTCACGACGCTGCTTGATGAAGCTGAGCATGACAACGCCATTCAGCACCGCGATTCCGGACAGGGCGATGAATCCGACGCCTGCCGAGATCGATAGGGGTAGTCCGCGCAGCGCGAGGGCCGCAACGCCTCCGGTCAAGGCCAGAGGGACGCCGGTAAAGACGATTCCGGCATCCTTGAATGTGCCAAACAGTAGCAGGAGCAGACCGAAGATCGTCAGGAGCGCGATGGGCACAACGATCATGAGACGCCTGCTCGCCGAAACAAGCTGTTCCCACGTGCCGCCATATTCGATCCAGTAGCCAGATGGAAGATCGGTTCGGGCGTCCATTTCCGTCTGCAGATCTGTAATGAACGAGCCGAGATCGCGGTCGCGGACATTCGACGTTACGGTCAGTTTGCGTTTGCCATTTTCGCGGCTGATCTGGTTGGGTCCCGGAGCAATTTCGATACGTGCCACTTCCGACAATGGAACGAACATCAGTCCATTCCCGCCACTGCGGCTTTCCGGAAGGGGAACAGGCAGGCGTTCGATCGCGCGGACATCGGTCCGCAAGTATTCCGGAAACCGGACAACAATGTCGAACCGGCGGTCCCCTTCAAAGAATTGACCGGCGACCTCTCCGCCGAGCGCGATTCCGGCCACGCGTTGTACGTCCGCGATATCAAGCCCGTAGCGTGCCAGCGCGTCACGGTCGGGATGGATGGACAGTATGGGTAATCCGGTCACCTGCTCGGATTGGGCATCCGCCGAGCCGGGTATGCTGGCCACGACACCTTCAATGGATTTGGCGAGGTCCGCGAGCGTATCCAGATCGTCTCCATAGATCTTGACGGCAACATCAGCACGGACGCCGGAGATCAGCTCGTTGAAGCGCATCTCGATCGGCTGTGTGATCTCATATTTGCTTCCCGGGACTTCCTCGACGGCCGCCTGCAATTCCGCAATCAGCTGTGGCTTGGGTTTGCGAGGTTCAGGCCAGTCCTTGCGGGCTTTCAGAATAATGAATGTATCTGCCACACTGGGCGGCACAGGATCTGTCGCGATTTCCGGGGTGCCGATCTTGGCAAAAACGCGCTCGACTTCAGGAAGCTCTGTTATCCGTCGTTCCAGCATTTCCTGCATGTCGATTGCCTGGGTGAGACTGGTACCGGGTATCCGGAGTGCATGGAGCGCGATATCGCCTTCATCCAGGTTCGGAATAAACTCCGAGCCAAGTTTCGTGGCGCCCCAGCCAGCGAAACCGACCAGCACGAATGCCGCAATCACGATGGCGTAGCGTGCCCGCAATGCGAAACTCAATGCCGGACGATATAGCGATGTGGCCCCGCGCATGAGCCAGCTTTCCTTTTCGCTGATCTTGCCACGGACCAGCAAGGCTACGGCCGCGGGCACGAAGGTCAGAGAGAGCAGCAATGCCGAAGTCAGGGCAATGACCACGGTGAACGCCATGGGATGAAACATCTTCCCTTCGATTCCGGTCAGCGCAAAGATTGGCAGGTACACAACAGTGATGATGATAATTCCGAAGATCGACGGCTTGATAACTTCGCTTGATGCAGATGCGGCAAGCGAAAAGCGCTCATCGCGAGTCAAAAGACGGCCAAGCTGATGCTGAGCCTCGCTGAACCGGCGCAGGCAGTTTTCGACGATAATCACAGCGCCATCGACGATGAGACCGAAATCAAGTGCACCCAGGCTCATCAGGTTACCTGAAACCTTGTTCTCCACCATCCCGGTAACGGTCATGAGCATCGCGAGGGGAATCACGGCGGCCGTGAGCAGCGCGGCGCGAATGTTTCCCAACAGGAGGAAGAGAACGACGATTACGAGAAGCGCTCCTTCGGCCAGGTTCTTCTCGACAGTCTTGATCGTCGCGTCCACCAGGTTCGTTCGGTTATAGACCGGTGTGATCGTAACGCCATTGGGCAATCCGGGCCGGACCGCATCCACCTTGGCATCGACGGCGACCGACACAGTCCGGCTGTTTTCACCGATCAACATGAAGGCTGTGCCAAGCACAATTTCTTCGCCGTTCTGGGTTGCGGCGCCCGTGCGCAGTTCTTCGCCCTCACGAATTTCCGCGACATCACCAAGCCGGACACTGACGATTCCGGTATCCTTGATCGTAATCACACGCAGGTCATCAAGGCTCGTCGCCTGGCCTGGAACGCGGATGAGGTTCTGTTCTCCGCTCTTCTCAATGTAACCTGCGCCAGAATTGGCATTATTGCGCTCAACGGATTGCAAAATGTCGTCGAGGGAGATGCCGAAACCTGCCATTGCAGCCGGGTCAGGCAGAATGTGAATTTCTTTTTTGAAGCCGCCAATCGTATTGACTTCGGTGACGCCCTCCACCCTGCGCAACTGAGGAAGGACCACCCAATCATTGAGCGTGCGCAGGTCCATTGCGTTCCACGGCGTGCCGTCCTCCTTCAGGGCTCCGGGTTCTGCGGACAGAATGTACATATAAATCTCGCCGAGACCCGTGGAAATCGGGCCAGGCTCGGGCGTGACCCCGGCGGGCAGCACGCCCTGGACCGACTGAATGCGCTCCGTGACAAGTTGGCGGGCGCGGTAGATGTCGGATCCATCGTCAAAAACCACGGTTACCTGGCTGAGGCCGTAGCGCGACACGGATCGCGTATAATCGAGACCCGGCAGGCCGGAGATCGCGGTTTCTATCGGGAACGTGATGCGCTGTTCCATTTCGAGGGGTGAGTAACCGGGCGCCTCGGTATTGATCTGGACCTGGACATTGGTGATGTCCGGCACAGCATCGATCGGCAATCGATTGAAGTTCCAGATTCCGAGACCCGCAAGACCCAGAACAACAGCCATCACCAACCAGCGCTGGCGGATCGAGAATTCGATAATGTGAGCAAGCATGTTTAAGCCCCCCTAGTGATCGTGGCTGGCGGCAGACTTGTCGATGTCCGCCTTGATGAGGAAGGAATTTTCCGTGACATAGACCTCGCCGGACCGAAGGCCGCCGAGCACCTCAACGTATTCGCCATCCCGCCGCCCCAGCTCGAGCATTCTGACCTCGTACGTTTCGTCGACCTTGGCGTAGACAACCGTAAAGTCCCGGAAACTTTGCAGGCCGGTTTCTCTCACAGCGAGCGGGACGTCGGTTTCGGCCGTTATGACCTCCGCCATGAGACGCATCCCGGGTTGAAGGCCGGATCCGGCGGGAATTTTCGCAACAGCGACACGCGTTTGCGAATTCACCCCGGCCATTGGAAGGAAGCGTGAGATCGTCGTGTCGACGTTCAACTCGCCGCCAGCAACGCCGAGACGGACATCCTGTCCGGTCTTCACGCGTGAAACGTCTCGGGGAAAGACGTGCAGATAGGCCTCCATTTGGCTGAAGTCTGCAATCACGAACAATGCTTCAGTGCCAGCAACATCACCGAGATTGGTGTGGCGTTCGAGAATTGTGCCAGAACGTGGCGCGGTGACGGTATATTCTTGCAGACTGCTCGAGGATTCAATCCGCGCAATCGTCTGTCCGCGCTGGACGGTATCTCCGACATTCGCGCTGACGGCCCGCACGGGACCCGGATATGTCGCCCTGACTTCGGAGGTCGCCGACGGCGCAAGCGTCACCTCTCCGGACAATGTCAGGGCGTCTCGGATGGTCGCAGGTCCAGCCGCCGCAACTTCCACGCCCGCCTCGATCGAGACAGTGTCGGCAATCCTGGTGCGACCCTCGAAGGATTCAAAACGCCAGCTATGCGTTGCGTTCGCAATTCGCGCTTCCACCTCTACGTCGAAGGAATGCGGCTCGGTTACGACGCCGTCGCCCATCAGATAGTCCTGACGTGGCGTGAAGCTGAACGTGTCTGTCATCCCGCCCAGGCGGTGGAGGCGAATCGTCAAATCCACCTTTGAAGGATCGAGCGGCTGGCCGTCCAGGAACGGGTAGATGCGATACTGTGGAGGGACACCTGTTTCAAAAATCGTTACTTCGAGTCCGTATTGACCATCCTCAAGCAGTCGTCCGCCATGCGGGCCGCGGGTGTAACCATCTTCGGCGGCTTCGGCATTGTTTCCATGGCTGGACAATGGTGCGTTCACGTTTGAGGGGTCACCGCAGGCGACCAGGGTGGCTGCCGCTATGCCGACGTAGACAAATTGCAATTGATATTTCATTCTTGTATCTCCTCGCGGACGCCAGGTGTGTCGTTGACTGACGTCAGACGGGCCAATGCTGTTTCGCTCAAAATATAGGTTCGCAGGTGAGAGAGGCGTTCCTCGCGCAGCGCCGTCAGTGTGCGTTGCGCATCGATGATGTCGAGATAGGACAGCGCGCCGCGCGCATATCCTTCGGTCGCAAGATCCAGCGCGCGCCTGGCACCAGGCAGAAGCATCGCGTCGATCGTATCAATTTCAGTGAGCGCGCTGGCAGCAGAGCGCTGGTACTGCACGGCTCGACGTAACAATTGTTGTCGAAGGGCTTGGCTTTCTATGTCGATCCGACGCTGCTCGGCGCGGGCCTGGGCGACGCTTGCAGCACTCCGTACATGTGCGCCGAGGGGTATCGAGGCGCCGCCGATAACCGCGATGTCATCCTCGATACCGTATTTCCTCACGCCCACGCTCCAGGTCACATCCGATTTGGCCTGGGTGCGCTCAAGTTCAATTCGGGAGATTGCCTCCATACGCCTGGCTTCAAGGCGAATGATTTCCGGTGACTGCAAGGACCCTGGATCTACACTGCGGAGGGATGTGCGGGCTTCCAGAAAGTCGGGGTCAGTCAGAAATTCACCTTGCGCTCCCCAATAGGCCCCGAGCGCCGCAAGGAAATTGTCCGCCTGTATTGCGTAGCGTCTCGCATCCGCTTCCGCCTGCATTCTGTCAGACGCAGCGCGCGCACCGGAGAGGAGCGGGTCCCTGGCGGCATCAACCCGCTTCTTGACGGCGACTTCGCGATCGAGCGAGATTTTCACACGCTCGCAGGCGAGCGCAACCCGCTGCTGGGCGACCGCTGCTTCCACATAGAGTATCTGAACTTCTTCAGCGACGCTGTATCGGGCTGCCGCGAGAGACGCTTTGGCAACGCCCACGCCGCGCTTGGCGAGCATTTGGCGCGCTTCGCGCTTGCCGCCGCGTTCCCAGACGCGGGAAAACCGTCCCGTCACCTGAAGGCTGTCAATGTCTCCCGCTATTCCGATCCCGGGAAAGTCCTCAATATCGAGCGCGACTGTGTCCGCCGGACGCAGCGCAGCAATCGCTGTTGCAGTATGCGCGGTGGCGATTTCGGATTTAGCGGCATCGGACCTGAGGTCAACCGCCAAGGCCAGTTGGGTGGCTTCGGGCAGTGTCAGCGTCTGACGATCAGACGTTGCTGCGCCGCACGGATTGGATTGAGCCTGCGCGTGGGGCGCAGACCAGGCCATCGCTAACGCGAGGCCGGCATATTTGAGTGACATATAAGTACAAGCTCCTGACAAAGAACAACAAGCCGGCCTGCTCGGAAGCAGCCAGCGACGTTCCATGTCAGATGCGGTCGGGGTCCGGATCTGGAGGCAATAGTGGCGCCGGATAGTCCAGAATCGCCAGACGAGACCCCAGCTGCGATGCCGGAAACTGACGGGCTGTAGCTGGCGAAGGTAGCGTCACGCCAACAAAGTGCAGATCAGCGGCATGATCTTCGCTGTCTCCAGTCATATGGTCTTGATGGGCCGGACTGGCCCCTGCTTGGGCGTCAACAGGCATGAAGACGTGATCACTGCCGTGATCATCGTGGTTTGCCTGTTCCAGGGAGTCAGCTGCGCGTGTGTGCGCGGCGGCGTGCTCGACTGGAAGAAGAGCACCCGAGACGGAAAACATTATGCAAAAGACAAGTACCCATACCTGACGCATAGGGCCATGTAGGTGAATTGCGATGATGTGTAAACAAGCAGATCTATTTCCCGTCCGGTCGTATGCAACTAGAGCATTGAACGTGTTCTTTTCAGACTTATTCATAGGAAACAGTCATAGGATCCATGATATCTTGGGAGCGAATCTCGTTTTTCCACAGGCACAATCCGGTACGTCGTCATATCCTGCGTCGGCGGGGCCTATCACGCCAGATGCCGGGTCGTTCCACAGAACATACTCGATAAGGTGGGCTACAGTTTCCGGGCAGTCAGCGCCAAGAATCGGGCCGGCAAGCAGGGGCAATCCATGCGATCGACGGGGGTCAGATACTCCTGGCGGCAGTTTTGCCGCTGCACCGGATTCGTCTGAATAGATTGAGTTGACCAACAATACCGGCATCCTCGAACACGTTGTCGTGGCGGTACAGGGTTCGAGCAGTGCCTTTACTCGAAGGCGAGGTCAGCCCCCTTCTGTTTGAAGGAGAGTTGCGTAGCTAAACGCTGAGACTCGAGCCCGGCATGTTCCTTTTCAAGCGTCCCATCCAACGGAGAGTATCAATTGCATCCTAAACAGATGCCCGGCGCAACGTGATCTGATTGCGGACTTCCCCGGACAGGTAAAAACTGGACTGCCACTTCCGCTCCCCCACTCGTTGAACAGGCTGAAGCGTCCGGGGCGATCCCTGACGCGGGTCAGGCAATCCGGAGGGGTCCATGTTCAATCCGTCACTATTCAAAACGCGGCTGTTCAGCGCTGCAGCTTCAACCATCATCCTGTCAGCCGGCATGGGCGGTGTTAATGCCGAAACGCCAGCGCCGGGCGGTGAGGTCGCGTTCAACATCGATGCACCCATGCTCGGCGACGCGCTGCGCGCGTTCGGCGCCCAGTCGGGCACGCCCATCCTGTTTTCCGAATCGCTTGTGGTCGGGCGCGCGGCGCCGGGACTGAACGGGACCTTCGCGCCGGCCGACGCGCTGGACCGCCTCCTTCAGGGGAGTGGGCTCGAAGCCGTGAAAGGGCAGGGCCAGGCGGTTATCATCCGGAAACGAACAGACGCGCCTGAGCCGGTCGTTCCGCCTGCACGTCCGCCGCGGGAGGAAGCGCCCGCCGAGACCCTGCCTGATTCATCCCGCGCCAAGGCTGACCCCGGCACACTGAGGATCGATACAGTCACTGTGACGGGCACCAGCCTGAGGGGCATTGCGCCGGAAAGCTCGCCGCTGCAGATCTACAGCCGGGAGGATATTCTCGGGTCGGGCGTGACGACAACAGAGCAATTCATCCGCACCCTGCCGCAGAATTTCGGCGGTGGGTCGACCGAATTCACCTCGCAGGGCCTGCCGACGGACGGCAATTCCCAGCGCAATTCTACCTATGGCTCCGGCGCCAACCTTCGGGGACTTGGCTCAGGCGCGACCCTGACCCTGCTGAATGGCAACCGGGTCGCACCGACCTCCACCATCGGCGATTTCGTCGACCTGTCGATGATCCCCGTGTCGGCGCTCGAACGGATCGATGTCCTCAGCGACGGCGCATCATCGATCTACGGTGGGGACGCTGTCGCCGGTGTCATCAACCTCGTCTTGCGCGACGATTTCGACGGAGCGGAGACAGGACTGCGATATGGTGCGGTGACGGATGGCGACATGGAGGAGGTCCGGTTCAGCCAGACGCTTGGCAAGAACTGGGCGGGTGGCAACATAATCGGGACCTACGAATATATGGACCGTGACGCCCTCGGTCTGTCGGACCGTCCGGATATTGCCGCGCCGACATTGCTGAACGGCGGTCCCATCAATGTCATTGATGCCTTCGACCTCCTTCCCCAGCAGACCCGCCACAGCCTGGTCCTGTCAGGACGTCAGGCCCTGGGCGACCGACTGGAGATCGCATCGACGGCGCTCTATTCCGACCGCAAGGTCGAAAGTTCCTCAGTCGGTATTGCCAATACGACCTCTGTTGCGAAAAGCTGGATTGAATCGGAAAGCCTCTCGGCGACGTTTTCTGCCGACTATATGCTCCGGCCTGACTGGAGCCTGACACTGGACGGGACATATAGCCGGATCCGGAATGACAATGTCCAGCAGATCATTCTTCCCGCCGTTGCTACGCCCTCCGAGGCAAAGACGGAGTCTTCCCTCTGGTCGGTTGGCCTTCTCGCGAGGGGCGACCTGTTCGCACTGCCTGGCGGAACCATTCATGCCGCACTGGGCGGACAATTCCGCCGGGAGGACTTCGCGCTTCGCCAGGTCGGCATGTCGCCCCTGCGCGATGGCACGCGCGACATCTCGGCCGTGTTTGCCGAACTGCTCATCCCGCTTGTCGGGACGGAGAACCGGATTCCCGGAATTGACCGGCTGGAGCTGAACCTGTCTGGCCGGATAGATGATTATTCCGACTTCGGATCGACGGCCAACCCGAAGGCGGGCCTTCTCTGGGTCCCCGTCGACAGGCTCAAGCTCCGAGGGTCCTACAGTACGTCCTTTGCGCCTCCGACACTCGGGCAATCAGGTGCGAACGACCGGGCCGTGGGGGTTCTGCCCTATGACTTTATCCGCAACATACTCGCCATTCCGCTCCCCGATCCGTCACTGGCGGGCGTCAACTACATGATCACGATCGGCACGGCGCCTGATCTGGAGCCGGAAACGTCAACGACCTATACGGCCGGATTTGACTATGAGCTGATGCGCGGTCGCCAGTCGCTGACGCTGAGTGGCAGTTATTATGACATCCGTTTTGAAGACCGGCTCGGTGTGACGCCTGTCCCGGGAAATCTCAACGCGAATTATGCGCCGGGATTCGCCTTCGCCGATCCAGGTCTGTTCCCCGAAGGAACGGTTATCTTCTTCCCGAGCGAGGCTCAAATTGCGGCCGTGATTGACTCCCTCAGCCGTCCGGTAATCTTCGCGGGCGGTGCGACGGCGTTGGAAAATATCGGCTTCATCAACAATGTATCCCTGACCCGTAATCTGGCCTCGACAGAGACAAGCGGACTCGACCTGCAAGTGTCTTACGAGACGGACACGGATGCCGGCCACCTGTCTGCCTCGCTCAATGGCAACTATATCCTCGATTTCGTGCAGCGCGCGTCCGATACGACGCCTGCTGTGGAAACCCTCAACACGCTCTATTATCCGGTCGACCTTCAGATGCGGGGACAGGTGGCCCTTGCGCGCGGCAATCTCACCAGTTCGCTCTTCCTCAACCATGTCGACAGCTATGCGACCGACAAGACCGCTGCGGCGAGCCGGATCGATTCCTGGACGACTGTCGACCTGTCATTGTCATGGGCCTTCGAACCGTCAACGCCGGGCTGGCTCAGCGGCAGCGCGCTCAGCCTGTCGGTCACGAACCTGTTCGACAAGATGCCGCCCCGGACGCCGCCCCTGACAGGCTTTACCATTACCGGGTTCGACCCCGCCAATGCCTCGCCGCTCGGGCGGTTTGTCGCGCTCGAACTGCGCAAGACCTTCTAGATGCGCGTCCCGGTCCTGTCGCGATATCACCGGCCGCCGCGCCCCAGAATTCGGCAGCAACGCGGCGGCCGGCTCCGGCCCTGGAGTGTTCTCATCGCCGCGATCGCCGTGAGCCTGATCGGAGGGGCAGGGGCTTTGCGCGCAGATCCCGCGCCTGTCCAGCGCCACAATCTCAGGCTGGAGGATGTCCTCGCTACGGAAGGTATCGGCGCAGCGCAATTTTCCCCGGATGGGCGCTGGCTGGCCTATAACCTGGTGCCGCCTTACGCCCGGCTTTCGGATTATTCCTACTGGATGCGGG
Organism: Hyphomonas chukchiensis; assembly: GCF_000682695.1. GTDB lineage: Bacteria > Pseudomonadota > Alphaproteobacteria > Caulobacterales > Hyphomonadaceae > Hyphomonas > Hyphomonas chukchiensis. Next base: position 13,879 of record NZ_AWFG01000063.1, read on the forward strand.
CCTATGGCCTCAGCGGACACCAGCTCTGGGTCAAGGCGATGGACAATGGCGCCGCGCCCTCCCTGCAGCTAGGTCTCGATCCGGGCGCCACCAGTTTCCTGATGGGCTTCTCGCCCGGCAGCACGCATGTTGTCGTCCTTGAGCACAAAAGCGGCCGCTTCCGGCTGGTGGCGTGCCGCACCGGCGAGGCCAGCTGCGTCCGGTTCGATCCCATGCCGGACATCCGGGACCGGTATGTCAGGGCAGAGGACTGGAATGCGCATCTGGTCTGGACATCGGAGGACACGTTCGTGATGCCGGTTCGCGATGACGTGCTTCCGGGTTCGGAAATGCGAAATCGTGCCGCAACCGGTACCTTTCTCTGGCAGGCGTGGAACAGGGCATGGTCGGGCCAGGGGGCGACTGCGTCCGAAGCTATCAGCACGGGCCGCGACCGTTCGGCAGACTGGGCCGCAGGCGACCTGGTCGAATTCAGCATACGGACCGGCCGGGTGGCGATCCTCGCGGCGGGACGCTACACAGGCGTGCGGGCCTCGTCGGACGGCCGGTTCCTGCTGGCGGCGCGCGTCGCCGAGCGCGAGCGGCCCCCGGCGGACGCGCGCCCGATTGCAAGCGAAACCCACCCGATTTTCGACAGGCACTACGCGCTGAGCCTGATCGACCGGACGCGCGGTGCGGTAAGGCAGGCGGGGCAGCCATTCAACGTGGATCCGGGCTCCCTGACCTGGTTGGAAACGCCGGAACGCTTTGCCGTTTTTGGCTGGGACCAGGACGAAAAGCCGGAGGACGGGCGGTTTTACATTGTCGATACCGCAACACTCAATGCGCACCCGCTCAGCCATGCCGGTCTGGCCCTTACCAACAGAAGGCAGGATCCGGATTTCAAATGGTGGCCGGGTCCGGCCCGTGCCGCCCTCCTGGAATCGGGCCTCGCTGTTCTTGCCAGGCCGGTCGGGGACGTGCGGCAGGACTGGTACCTGTTGCGGGGCGGTGCCGCACCGCTCAACCTGTCGGCTGGGCTGGATGAGCCGTCCGGTGATCTTCTCACTGTCGACCGCAGCGGCATCACGCTCATGGCGGACGGCGCAATGTACCGGCTGACCGCCGATGGTGATCCTGCGCGTCTGACGCCGGAGGGGACCCGGTTTTCGGGTCCGGTTGCCGATGCGGCCAATCCGGCCGATGCCCGGTTCGTGGATTTCACGCCCACAGCGCCGCGGATCGGTGAGGACAACAGCGAGGACCTGATACTGGCGCAAAGCGAATCTCGCACCGGAGATACCGGAATCTGGTTTGGCGATGTCCGGCCTGGCTCGGCCTCCTGGCGCCACTTTGCCCTGAACATGCCAGCCGCTCATGTCCTCGCAGCGTCCGGGCGGGCGCAAGCGGCCGTCATCACGGTAAAGGAGGGGCGCGCGACGCGTCTCCTGCTGATCGGCAAAGACTCAGTCTCCACCGAACTGGCCCGGATCAACGCACACCTGAATGCGGTGCATTCGCCGGGGACGCGGACAATTTCCTACGCGCTTCACGATCCCCAGGGCGCGGCGCCGCCCCGGCCCGTGACAGCCTGCCTGCTCCTGCCGCCCGGTTATGATCCCGCCAAACGCTATCCTGTCCTGATGGAAGTCTATCCGATCGGGATTGGCGGGAACTGTCGCACGTTCACGGATTATCCAGCACCGGGCGCCGTCGTTCCGGAGCTCTGGACCTCGCGCGGGTTCATCTATGTCCTGCCCGCAATTCCCCTCGATCTTGCAAGGACACCGGACGATCCGCTCGGCGGGCTGGGCGACCTGCTTGGCCAGACCGTAGACGCGCTTGCAGATACGGGTCCTGCCGATCCGGACCGGATCGTCCTTTTCGGCATGAGTCAGGGCGGCATCGCGTCGCTGGTTGGCGCCACCCAGTCGGACCGGTTTGCAGCCGTCATATCGATCAATGGCTGGGCAGACTATTTCAGCCACTATTTCGGGGCGCGGGGATTGATGCGCTATTTTCACCTGGATCAGAATGGGGGCGACAACCGCTGGCGCTACGAATGTGCCCGCGAGGGGCCCAGTCATGATTGTCCGTTCGGATTCGGGGTCGCGGCACTCGCCGATCCGGAGCGCTATGCGCGCACGAGTCCCGTCGCAAAAGCCGACAGCATCACTGCCCCTGTTCTACTCGTCCATTCGGATTTCGATTATTTCGGCATGGCCCAGTATGATGAAATGTTTGGCGCGCTCTATCGGGCGGGCAAGGACGCACGCTACGTACGCTACTGGGGCGAGGGCCACGGGCCTTCCTCGCCGGCCAATATCAGGGACCTGTGGATGCGGATCGATGCGTTCCTCGCCGAAAGTGGCGTGGCCGTCTCGCAGGCGGAACCGGACCGGTCGCGCTGACCCGCCTCAGGCCTGGCGACAGGGACTTCACGGAGCGGCGTTCCGGCGCGTCCTGCGGCCGAGCCATGCCTCAATGACATAGCAAACGAGGATCATGCGGCCGAATGTGTCGACCCCATAGGAACCCGGCCGCAAGGCCGCCTCCACGTCAGCGCGGTCAATCAGTCCGTTCGCGACAAGGGCGCCATTCATCAGCGTGTCTGCGAGCAAATCCCGGTTCGCCTTCAACTGTTCAGTATAGAAGCGGGAGGCATCGCCCTTCGATCGGCGCAGGCGTATCTGGTCAGGAAGGCGTCCGGCAAAGGCCTGCCGGACCAGACCCCGCCCGCGACCTCCATGGCAGAGGAGATAGGCGGGCAGTTGCAGGCAGAGTTCGACCAGCGGCTGGGATATCAGGGGGTGGACGGTCTCGTCCGTGCCGGGCAGGGCGAGGCTCTCGCGTATCTGGATCATGTGCGCGAGGCCGGAGACCTGGGCGAACTTGGCCGGGGGCAAGCCTTCAGGAACGCATGCCCAGACAGGCAGGAGATCGGAAGCATCGAGCCGCTCGTGGGTCAGCCGGTTGAGCCCTGTCTGGCGCTCCCTGATGCTGCGGATCGCGGCGGTCTCACGCGGTCCTGCAACCAGGTGTGAAAGGCTTTCTGCGAGCACGTGCCAGACCGATTCGCCAGACAGGCGGGCTGCGGCGAGGAGTTCATGCGCCGCCCGCCGGCCAGGCCCGTGGCGGCGCAGATAGTCGGCGAAGATGAGCGGGTCGCGGGTTTCGAGAAACAGGTGGTCGCCCCCTTGTCCCGTGAAGACAGTGCGGCCTGCCAGGCCAAGGGCCTGTCGACGTTCGGCATCCGCGCGTCGCCCGAGGAATTCCCGGAAGGGCCTAGCTGAGAGCGGGTGACAGTCGGGGGGCGGTAGCGGGTCGGCAGGATCAATCAGGCATTCCGCGAGCTCAATCCCGAGATCGCGGGCGACCGCTCGTGCCTGTGCGGCTTCCGGTGGATCGCCGCCTCGCAGGATGAAATGCACGGCGCGCATGTCCAGCGCGCCAGGTTCCTGCATCAGGCAGGCGGCGACGATTGCGGAGTCGAGACCGCCCGACAGGTTTAGCGCGAGATGCGGACACGCCTGGCCCCAGGTCCGAACGACACAGGACGTCGTCTCGCGCAGGCATGCTGCGGCCTCCTCCGGCGCGGGCTCCAGTGCGTTCCGTGCGACCTGTCTCGGATCCCAGAGCGCTTCTTTCCGCACCCGGCCGCCAGATACATGTAACCGGCATCCGCCGGCCAGCTCACGGACACCCCTGAGGCCGGATTGGCCCGGCTGGATCTTGTCATAGGCCAGAAGGTTCGCGATGAAATCCAGGTCCGGGTCGAAGCGGATCCAGTCAGGCAGCGGGCAGACTTCGAGATGGGAGAAGACGAGGGTGACGCCGCGTGTCTGGCAGTAGAAACACGGAATGGAAGAGGTCGGCTCGGTCAGCACGACCGTGCCGTCACTGCAGGCCAGGAAGGCCAGGTATGCGCCCCAATAGTCCGTCATCAGGCTCGCGCCGCGGGAGCTGGCAATCCGCCTGCCTGCCTCCTGGTCAAGGATGGCCAGGGGCGGGACGGGGATGCGCGCGCAGGCGCGGCGAAACAGTCTTCCGAACACGGCGCCAGAGACCTCGCCGGCTGGAATGGACAGGACATGACGCCCGGTTGTACCCGAGGTAAGATCGTGGAGCACGCATCCGGCGCTGACAGCGTGGCGGGCGGCTTCCGGCGCGCCGCGACGAACGCAACGGTCAATGTCGCTGGCGGCGGCGGCTGCGTCCGGATCGGCTGGATCCCAGATGAGGGCAAGACAGGACGGCAAGGGCTTGCAAACCTCTCAGATCACCATGAGCGTCTGATAGTCGGCGCAGGTATCCCGCTCCTCGTTGAGGACGATACCATTGCGCGACACCCAGCAATGGGCCGCGAAGGGTGACAGGCGAACGCCGAAAATCCAGTCGGCATCGACCCCGTAATGCGCCAGGAACTGCAGGAGGAGCATGCTCCGAAGGAAGCAGGCATCGTGTATGCTGACGCAATAGGGTGTGAGGGCATGAAAGCTGCGGGCGAGATCGATTGCGCGCGCGTCAGAGCCGGACGCTTTCGCGCGAGCCGTCTGTTTCCACTGTTGGGCTGCTGTCAGCGTGGCCGCGAGGCGCCCGCCACGGACCCGTCGCGCAAGACCCCAGGCTGCCCGAAGCGCCACGAGGGTCGCGAGATGCCTGAGGGAAGGGGCATGGCCCTGGCCGATGTCAAGATCGTAGATAGAGGCGTGCACGCCACAGGGTGGGGTCAGATGGATGGGCTGTCCCAGATCCTTGCTCCGGGTGAGGACATGTTTGTCACAGAGCCGCTCGGCAAACTGGCCGGCGAGGCCGGACATTCCCGCCTTTGGCGCCGCGGCGATATCCGAAAACCACGCGGCTTGTGAGCCTGAGAGGTAAAGATAGCGATCAAGCGCGGTATCGAGGAGGACATAGTCGCCGCCGACAGCGCAGGCGTGAATGCCGTTGCGAAACAGATAGTCGTCCTGCATGGGCGGGTCTCCACCAGAGGGTTCCTGCTGCCCGGCGAGGCGTCCGATTTTGCGCCGCGCCGAAAAAGGGGGACCGAAGTCCCCCTTCCTGTCAGCCGATCGGGATGAGCCGCGAGTTCGGCCCCACGGCGAATTCGGCGCCCTGGTTGAAACCGCCCCGGGTCTCTTCCGACACCGATCCCAATTCGATCGGCTCGAATGCATCATCGTCAAGATGGTCGTCTGTCTGCGTATTCATGGCATTGACTCCTTTTGGTTTGAGGGTGTGTCGCTGGCCGGACGACACGTAGAAAATGCATCCTATCTAAAGTAGAGTCAACGGCGATAATGTTAAAAAATATATATAAAACAGATAGATAGCAAAGCGCCGCTTCCGCCGATCGCGCTTTGCGCGGCGTGACTTAGAATCCCTCTCTCACAGGCAGTCTGGCGCGCTCAGATCATGCGTCCTCCGCGTCATTGTCCGTGGAAGGGAAAGCCTCGTACTGGCCGGGAAGGTCAAGGTGGACAGGTGATTGTCGCAAGAGGGCGCGGGCCTTTGCCGGGTCACCCGTCAGCCTGCATGTGTGTGCGCGTGACAGCGCATAATAGGCCCGTACATAAGGATCGACCTCGAAGAGCGCCGGCGAACTGAGAACCGAGGCAAACCCCGTATCCGGTGTCCGCCAGCGGGGTCCATATGTCTCGGTGAGGTAGCGCTCCGGATCGTCCGGGATGGGCCATTGCCGTCCCTGAAAATCAGCGGCCCTGACATTGAAGGATGTGAACCGCCAGGCCACGTCTCCGGCAAGCCGGCCGAGCCCGCACTGAAGGCCGCCATCGCACGGCTCATAGAGGAATATGTCGACGGCAATGGCCTGGAACGTCAGGGCGAAATAGCGGTCGCCCGGACGGGCCCGTCGATCAAGCAGGAGGCCTGAGTGTTCGCGGATGACGCGGGCGAGGTCCGGCCCGCCACTCTCGTCGGCAAGGACGCCGACATCGATATCCCTGTCGTGGACCAGCGGCGCGCCGCTGCGGTGGACTCCCAGCAATGTTCCGGCCGCCAGAAAATATCGGAGGCCTGCGGCGTCTAGAATCTCCGCGATCCCGCAAAGGGCGCGCGCCGCCGCGTCGGGGCTGAACGGCGGCGGCAATGGGCTGCCGGAAAAGTCATGCTGCCCGAGAGACAGTGCAGACCGCTTGTGCTTGAGCGCCGCGTGATAGTTACCGGTCTCGTAGAAGGCACGGGCCAGCTGGTCATGAGCTGCCCACGCGTCCTCGAACTTCGCGGCATTGCGGCGAATGAAAGCGACCGCTTCGTGGCCGCGCCGGGCGTCGAGCAGGGCCTTTGCGCAGTCTGCAAAATTACGCGGACGGTTTTGCCCGCTGCCGCATAGGCGCAGGCGCGCATCAGCCGCGCACTGGATTGCGCCAATCCGCTCATCCTCATCCGGTGTGATGTCGGCAAGGGATCCCCATGACTGCCAGGCATCGGGATGGCAGTCGACGCTCTGGCGAAAGGCGGCGAGGGCCGCTGGCCGGTCCATGAGGGCATGCAGGGCCAGACCGCGTCCGTGGAGGGCGCGCCCATCGACCGGATTGAGGGAAAGAAGCTGATCGAACCACGCCAAAGCCAGGTCTGGCGCGCCGGTGCGCAGGAAGGCCGCGCCGAGCGATTGCTGGACAGGGGCGTGCCCGGGGCGAAGGCGGTTCGCCGCCAGTAAAGGGGGCAGGGCGGCCTCAGATCGCCCGGCCGCAAGGCATTTCTGACCCGCCCGCAGGTAATACTGCCAGGACCCGGGCGGGTATTGATCGGCCGGCAAGGATTGGGAGATGCCGGACTTCATGGGAGGTCTTCCGGGCCAAGCCATGAATGGGAGGCGCGCATCCTGCGGCATGGGAATGCCGATTCAGCTGCCTCGCGTCGCACCTCGTACCGCCAGCATTCACGGGACAATTCCGGATCATGGAGTCTTGCAGGGAACACTCTGTCCTCTCGTGCCGAATGGGGGCGCAATCGTATTCGGATGCGGAGGCGTGACGCGATCGGACCAAGCGCCGAGCTCCGGGAATCCTGCGTTCAGGCTCTCGCGTCACCCCGCGTCCATTCCCGTGGACGCGCAAAAAACATGTACTTTTGAATACACACACGTTAAACCATAAGTAGGAATAAAATGCAACATTAAAGAGGATTCTGAAGGCAGTGCGGGCAAGCCATACCCATGGCCCGGGACGTGCCGGAAGGGTCAGTCAGAAGCGGTTTCCCGAACAGGAAAGATGTCCATGCATGATTATAACGGGTCTGCCGTGCTCCATGCCATCCGCCTGATTTCGGCGACCGCGACGAGTGCCGAGACGATCGAAGCCCTTGCCGTCTTCATTGAAGCCTATGGCTTCGAGAAAATATTCCTCGGCCAGCTCGTCAATCCGGTGAATGTTCCGCTGAAGGACATACTTTACCTCTCCAACTGGCCTGAGGAACTCAAGGCGGCCAGGCGTACCAGGGCTGCCATCCTTCACGATCCGATTGCCTTCTGCGCCGTGAGATCGAAACGGCCTTTCAGCTGGGCCGAAGCGCGCGCCCATGCCACGCGGGCTGGCCGGCGCACCGTCGACATGGTGCATGATTTCGGCATCACCCATGGCATGATGTTTCCCATGCATGCCCTCGAGAGCGTATCGGGTGGTGTCTCGCTGGGCGGCGGCGTCAAGCCTGACCTGTCACCGACCGAGATCGCGGAACTCGAAATCGTCTGCCAGGTCGCCTACTATCATCTCGAAACGATGCTGGGACCGTTTCCCTATCAGAAGGTTGCCGAACTCACGCCTCGCGAGACCGAATGCGTCCAGTTCGCCGCCGCCGGCAAGTCCAATTGGGAGATTGCCCATATCCTGGGCATCCAGGAGGACACGGTCAAAAAGACATTGCGCCGGGCAAGGGACAAGCTTGATGCCGTGAACCGGGCGCATCTGGTCGCAAGCGCCATCGCCCGCCACCAGATTCTGCCCTGACCAGTCCCCTAAAGGGGACATTACCCGCACGCGCATCCGCGACATGCTCCTCATGCCCAAGGAGGAGTAGAGCGCATGTTCAAGATCATCACACCGGACAACTGCCATCAGCATTCAGACCTCATCGATGAGATGCACAAGATGCGCTACCGCATCGTGGTCGGCGAATGGGGGTGGGACATACCGGGCATCGAACCGGGCTATGACAAGGACCAGTTCGATACCGCCGACACGGTCTATGTCATCGCGTTGACCGCCGCAGGCGAGCTTGTCGGCACGTCGCGTCTCAACCCGACCGTCGGGCCGCATATGCTGAGCGAACTCTTTGCCGACTATTGCGATCTCCAGCCCTATCCGGTCGGCCGCGATGTCTGGGAGTGTTCCCGGTTCGTGACGGACCGGTCCCTGGCAACTGATCCGGTCGACGCTTTCCGCGTCCGGTGCCGGGTCGGTCTTGGCCTCACAGCCTACTGCCTCGACAATCACATATCCCGGCTCAGCTGGCTGACGCACCAGAAATTCTTCAACCTGGTCCAGCGGGTCTGGCAAACCGAGCCCCTCGGTCTTCCAAAGCGGGACGGTGACAATTGGGCCTGGATACCTGCCGTGTCGACCATCGACGAGGCGACGTTCGACCGCCAGCTTGACCGCTATCGCAATGCCGAAGCGATCGTCGCGGCAAATGGTGCGGCACGGTCAGAGGCCCGGCGGGGCAAGGTCGCATGAGCCGCAGCGTGCGCGACAGGATAAGCGACGCCGAGCAGTCGGCTTTCGACCGGGATGGTGTCATTTGCCTGAGGAATGTCCTGACCATGGACGAGGTGGATCACCTGCGACACGCCGTTGCAGGACAGATGAGCCGGCTCGGCCACTCGCCGACAGGCTATGATTTCGAAGCGCTTGCAGGCCAGGTCTGGGACCAGGGCCGGAGCGTCGATACCGGCGAGGCGGACCGTTTCGACATGCAGGCCATGAAGGCGCTCATCAGGTCCGACGCCGCGGCCCGACCACTGCTGGAGGCGGACCCGTCAGCCGAGACCGGCCTCTTCTTCTATGATGTTGCAGCCTGGAGGCATGATCGCGGGGTCCGGAAGGTCGCCTTCGACTCGGCCCTCCCGCAAATTGCCGCCAGCCTGCTCGATGCGCGCTACCTGAATTTCTGGGAAGACACGACATTTGTGAAGGCGCCCCATACGCGCCAGAAGACAGCCTTTCACCAGGATCTCGCCTATTTCCAGATCGAGGGCGACCAATGCGTGATCGTCTGGATCCCGCTTGACGCTGCAAGCCTGGACAATGGCGTCACCCAATATGTCAGAGGCTCGCACAAGTGGGGCCAGGTCTTCGCACCGAACGTGTTCGTGTCCCAGACACCTTTCCAATCATCTCCTGAAGGTCGCTGTCCCGACATAGAATTAGCGCCGGAGGACTATGACATCGTCTCCGTCGCGGTGGAGCCCGGGGATGTCATCATCCATCATGTGATGACGGTCCACGGCGCCGGCGGCAACAGGTCCGATACCTGGCGCCGTGCGGTATCGTTTCGCTATTGCGGAGACCAGGTCCGGTACCTGGACCGGAAAGGCGCGATCGCCCAGGTCGGGGTCACGCATGATCTCAGCGATGGCGACCGGCTCTTTTCGGCTGACTATCCCATTGTCTGGCCCAAACCCTGGCCCGGATTCTGTCTCGCCGAGGCGTTTGACGTCCTGGACGGCGACCGGACCGGCAAGGCGTGAGGGGCAGGGTGCCTCCTGGACAAGTCTCCGGACCAGCGATCAGCTCAGGCAGAAGGTGCGCCTGTTCCTGCCCGCTCGGGAGCAGCTTTTTTGTCTCGCCGTACCCGGAAGGACGTGTATTCTGCGACTGGAGGCAGCATTCAGGCCTGGTCTGAATGACATCTGGTCTGCGTCCAGAAGGTCCGGGGAAAGCATTTGAAGACGCCCAAGCCAACAGGAAGAGCAGCCCGGGTCGTGACCGATGTCGACCGCCTTGTGGGCGAGAATGTGCGCCGGTTCAGGAATGCCCGGGGAATGACGCTCGCCGAGCTCAGTCTCGGGCTCGGCATCAGTCATCAGCAACTCCAGAAGTACGAGACGGGCATGAACCGTCTGAGTGCCGGCATCCTTATGGATGTGTCGAAATTGCTGGATGTTTCCCTGACCGAGCTGTTCGAGACGGGTGTCACCAAACAGGATCGCTCCCGCTCTGCGGCCGACACATCCCGGCGGATGTGCCAGGCCATTGTGAACCAGACAGAGTCCCCGGCAAAACTCGAACTGATGGCCCGGATTCTCAAAGTCATTCGCGACAGCCCCTGAAATGATGAGGCGCGATCTCGAAATAGATGGTTTCAGCCGGGCGCGTGCCGCTGATGTGCTGAATAATGTCCAACGCTCGAGGGTTCTGCGAAGTACGGGTATCCCAGTCCAAAGTTCGACACCTGGCCGGGCCTAATCTTGTTCGCCAAACCCGGGCACCGGTCGTGCATCCGCCTCAGCAGGTGTCGTCGCTTCACCATTTGCGCGGATGTCGTCCAGCAGCCATTTCATTTCCCTGATCTCACGACGCTGGGCTTCGATGATGCTATCGGCCAGTTCGCGAACACGCCTATCGTCGATATTGGCGCGCTCACTGGTGAGGATCGCGATCGAGTGGTGGGGGATCATGGCGCTCATCCAGGATTCGTCCCCAATGGTCGCCTGGCTCCGGACCAGGAACAATGCGAGGATGAACACCGCCGCGCTTGTGGCGAAGATGCCGATATTCGCACGCCGGTTCTTGTACATCCCAAGCATGAAGGCGAGCATGATAGCCGCCATTGCCGCGCCCATGAGGAAGGCCATGTAAAAACGGGTCTCGCTCCAGAAAACGTGTCCCCATTCGTATGTATTGAGATACATGAGGCCCAGCATCACGACTGTTGATGTTGCGATCATGGCGCCGAATTTTGTGTAATTATTCATTCGCTTTTCTTCTCCCGGAGTTTACGTGTGGGGCCATGCTGGCCAAACGCCTGTGCGCTCTGGGGGTTCCCTGCGGTTCCCGACACAGGTGAGCAGGACACCTTGCCTTCAGTTCTGCCAGGCCTTTGGCTTGGACGTGACCGGGGCAGAGATTGAATCACTTGAAGGTCAGACGGTCTTGAGTGTTCGTTGCTTCGACCGACTATGGGACCGGGAGGGCCTCTTCCACCGGCAGCCTAGCTGACAATCAACGAGGTGATCGAGATATCGGCGGATACATGCGGCACAGTATTTGTCGATACGACTCGTGACGATACCGCCTTGAGGGCTTCATACGCATCACCGGCAAACAGTGCATGGACCACGACGCAGACGGGTTTGGGAAAGCCTGTCGTTTCGAAATGGCGTGCTGCTTCAATCATGGTGCGGCCCGACGAAGCGATGTCGTCGACCAGAACAGGTTGGTAGCCGGTCCGGTTCTCGAGACCCGGTGCCGTGACTTCGACATTTCGGTCACCGTGGCGGATTTTCGAAAGCACAAGGTGAGGCGCGCCAATCCGTCCGGCAACATCGGAGACCCATTGCGCGCTTTCAGAGTCAGGCCCGATGATGAGTGGGTTTTCGACATGTGTCGTGATCCAGTCGGCGAGCGCTGGAGCGGCGTGCACGACTTTCGTCTTGATCGAAAAAACCTCGTCCAGATCATGAATGCGGTGCAAATGCGGGTCGACTGTCACAACGCGGTCGAACGCCCCGGACAGCAGTCTTGCAAAGTGCCGCGAGGAAACCGATTCACCATCAGAGAATCGCTTGTCCTGGCGCATGTAGGCGAGATAGGGCGCAATCAGCCCGACTGACGTTGCGCCAAGTTCGCGTGCTGTATAGGCCGCGAACAGGAGTCCCGGCAATTGTGGATCGGGGTGGGCCAGTGTGCAGACCAGTTCTACGGATTTACCCGCCATTTCCGAGGCAATGCGGACATAGGTCTCCTGATCTGGAAACCGGCGCAATTCCAGCGCACCGAGCGCGCTGTTCGTGATCTCGGCGAGTTGCGCAGCCATCGCCTCGTTTCCGGGAAGCGGAATGTAAATCGTCATGGATCAGTTCTCGATGGTGAACATGTCGGCGTTGGAGATGGCATAGGCCATCGCATAAGCGATCTCTCCTGGCGCCTCTGCATGGATCGTCACAACCGGCTCGCCGAATGCAACCTCGTCGCCAAGGCGTTTGTGGAGTATCAGCCCTGCCGCTGGCCGTGCCGGAGCTCCGGCAAGTTTGGCGAGCCGAGACAGTTTGCGATTGTCAATCGCCGACAATCTGCCGGCTCGGATTGCCGTGACGGGTACTGTTTGTTGTGCTCTGGGCGGTTCGCGCATGCCGCCCTGAGCAGCGCAGATTGCCTGAAATTTCGTCCAGGCAGAGCCGCTGTCCAGTGCCTCGCGGGCGAGCGCAACGCCTGTTCCTGGTACAGCCGTGCCAGCGAGTTCCAGGGCTGTGCCGGCGAGTGATATTGCGCGTTCGCGAAGATCGGGCGGTGCATTCTGGCTCCTTTGCAGGACATGCAGCACGTCCCGGGCTTCGAGCGCAGGTCCGATGCCCCGGCCAACCGGTTGGAGTCCATCGCTGAATACACACCTGGTCTTCAGGCCAAATTCGCCTGCAACGATCGTCATGTGCTGGGCAAGCGCCCGGGCATCAGACTGACTGCGCAGCTTTGCTGTCGGCCCGACGGGAAGATCCAGAACCACATGGGTTGCACCGGCGGCGATCTTCTTTGACAGGACTGATGCGATGAGCTGGCCTTCCGCGTCAATGTTGAGGGCGCGTTCGATGCGGATCAGAATGTCATCGGCCGGGCTGAGCCGCACGGCGCCGCCCCAGGCCAGGCATCCGCCCTCCGCATCGACCACCCGCCTGATCTCAGACAGCGAGAGGTCGACGGGTGTGAGCGTTTCCATCGTGTCCGCCGTCCCGGCAGGCGACGTGATTGCACGCGAAGACGTCTTCGGAATGATCAGGCCAAGGCTGGCCAGGATAGCGACAATGATGGGCGTTGTGCGGTTGCCAGGCAGGCCGCCAATGCAATGCTTGTCCAGGACCATCTCCCGGTCCCAGTCGAGCTGCTCGCCCACCTTGACCATGGCTCCGGTCAGGGATGTCATCTCGTGAATATCGAGAGGCAGGGTCGAGCAGGTCGAGACAAAGGCGGCCAGATGCACATCAGAATACAATCCTGCTGCGACATCAGTGATGATGCGGTCAAAGGCATCGCCTGGAAGGCGCTTGCCCGTCATGCGCTGGCGGACATCGGAGAGCGAGGGTAGCGTCGGGGCATGGCTGACTTTGAGGGCCGAGCCCGGCTCCGCGCCGAGCCGTTTCCAGGCCGCTTCTGAGAGTCCCGCTTCGGTAAGGGCGAGCCACTCATCTTCAATCTGGTGCAAGGTCGCGATCACTTCCGTCTCGCCACAACCAACCAGCACGCGCGAGCGCGAGGTCAGGCCTTCTGAGCGGCAAACCGGGCAGTCGGTCCGCATCAGGATAATCGCATCATCCTGGGTATGCCATTTGAGTCGCCGGGCGGTCAGTTGACCGGGGTGTTGTGAGCGGTTGTCGCGCCCCATCACATGTTTCCACCCAGATCATAGGTTTTCTCGCTCTCGACGACGTCGCTGCGCCAACCAAGCTCATCCTGCATGCGCGCGCTCAGCGCATCTGACGCGTCCGGTTCGCCGTGAACAACAAAGGCGCGTGTCGGGCGCGTTTCAAACCCATCAAGCCAGGTCATCAGTTCATCCGCGTCAGCATGGGCTGACAGGGCGGGCAGATTGGCGATCTCCGCGCCGATATGAACATCGTGGCCGAACATTTTGACCGTGTTCGCACCTTTGAGAATCCTGTCGCCGCGCGTGCCGGCGGCCTGATATCCGGCAAACAGGATCGTGTTCTTCCGGTCTCCGCCGAAGGCCTGAATATGGTGCAGCACGCGTCCTCCCGTCACCATCCCGCTTGCCGCGATCACGACTTTTGGCATCTGGTCCTGGGTGATCGCCTTGGACGCTTCGACATCTCGGGCATATGTCGCGATCGAACAGGTTTCTTTGCAAACCTGCGGTGCAAATCTGTGGTCTTCGAGATGCGCGCAGAGCAGTTCTGTCGCGTTGATCGCCATCGGACTGTCCAGATAGATTGCAACATTCTGGAACTGACCCGCCTTTTTGAGCATCCAGATGTGGTAGAGGATAAGCTGGGTGCGCCCGACGGCGAAAGCCGGAATAATAATCGTGCCACCGCGTCTGACTGTACGATCGATCACTTCGCCCAATTGTTCCATGGGATCGACCTTTGGGTGGGTGCGATCACCATAGGTTGACTCCACGACGACATAGTCAGCTTTTCGCACGGGCTCGGGATCGAACATGAATGGATCGCCGTAGCGTCCGAGGTCCCCGGAAAAGACGATGGTTTTGCCGCCCCAGCGCACCTCGACTGTTGATGCACCGAGAATATGGCCGGCCCGCCGCAAATGGATATCGGCACCGATGGCGAGATGAATGTCCTGATGAAACTCTATCGGCGTGAGCAGCTCTATGGCCGCCTCGGCGTCGGCGATCGTATATAGCGGTTTGGCTGGCGTGTGCCGGGTGTAGCGGTAACGGTTGGCGCGCTCGGCGTCGCGCTCTGAAATATAGGCGCTATCACGTAGCAGGATTCCGCAAAGGTCCTTGGTCGCGCTCGAACAGAAGACCGGTCCACGATAACCTTCCCGGACCAGTTTCGGCAGGTATCCGCTATGATCAATATGAGCGTGGGTGAGTACGATCGCGTCAATCGATGCCGGATCGACTGGAAATGGCGCCCAGTTGCGTTCGCGCAAAGCCTTGTAACCCTGAAAAAGGCCGCAATCGATCAGAAGGCGCTGGCCGTTGCATTCGAGGAGATGGCGTGAACCGGTAACGGTTCCTGCGCCGCCAAGGCTGGTCAGGGTAAGGGTCATAGTGCGGTCTCCTCGCGGTGAATGGGTTTTGCATGTGTCAGCACAGACGGGTTGCCGGAGCCTTCAATGGCCCGGCGCTCATCTGCAGACAGAAGGTCTGAGGGTAATTCTTTCAGAACGGTGATGGCAGCATCAACGGCGTGAGCCCAGGTGCAGTGATTGGCGAATAGCATGCCATGCACATCCAGAGTCCCGCCGCGCGAGATATAGCCCAGCGCGCGCATTTGATCCGGACCGCCGTCGATTCGCCGGAGGATGCCGGTCATCGGCTCCGGCCTGGTATGGGTCAGTAGCACGCGCGGCAGTCCGACCGGAAACAGGGTGTGAAGCGTTTCGTCCGTTGCCGTGAAAGCGCGTTCCAGCGGGTCGCGCCCGGCGCGAAACTTGCCAGGCTCCAGGATAAGGGTGACGCAGCATGGCAGGCCGCGATCGGTCAGGCGCCGATGTGCGGCGAGGGCTTCCTGCGCCTGATAGGCGCCGATCGCGACCAGCTGGACACGCGCCGCTGTGACATCTCCGGCAATGTGAATTGCCCCGATATCCAGGGCAGCTGCAGCTTCTTCCTGAGACAGGATATCCGGGACATCTCGTTTCGGTGTCACGAGACAGGCGATTTCGCCATGTCCGCGATAGACGACGCGCAGGGCCTGCGCAGCGCTGCTTGCGTCGACCGGAAAGATCACACGGGCAGTCTCCGACATTTCACCAAGCAAGGCTTCGGGCAGGGTCGGATCCTGATGGGATTGCTCATTCTTGGCATTCTCCCAGGTATGCGAGGTTGCAATCAGCGGGACGCTGATCCAGCCCGGAGACTGACCAAGCTCTTTCTGGTGGCGGGCAAAGATGATCTCCTGGCGCAGCGCGCCCAGCATCTTCATCGCAAAGGCTTCATAGCTGACGGCAAGATTGAGCCCGCCCTTGTTTCCCAAGACCGCTGCAATTACCGCCTCTTCATTCAGGGCCGTAATGACACTGCCATTGACAGCCTCCGGCGTGCCAGGCTCTGGCGCGTTGACCCTGTGCTTCAGCATTTCAAGCGTTAGCGGCATATGATTTGATCGCAGCTCATCCGGGTTTGCAACGCGGACCCGCAAGCGTGGATTGGCGCGGACAATATCAGTGAAACAGCGGTCGATTGCGTCCATGGCGCAATTCGGGGCTGGGCTGCGCTCTGAAACCGCTGCAGGCGCGGGCAGGTCCGGGCTGGCTACATTGCGAACAGCAAGCGCGTTGTGGCTTTCAAGGGGACGGTTTTGCGCTGTGTGGACACTCAGGGTCCGGACAGCATCATCCAGGACTTCCGGCAGGGTGAAGAGTGTCCGCGCGCCTGCGTTGAAAGTCTCTCGTGCCGAAGCGTTCTCGTGTGGATGACCGTCGAGCGGAAGATTGTGCGCCCTGTTGCTGCCAGCCCCGGGAAAACCAAATCCTTTGATGCAAGGCGCGATCAGATAGGGCAGTCGCGCAGGGTAGGGGCCGTCGGTTTCGACCAGTTTTGCGAGCCGCGCCTCAGCCTCCAAAATGCCCCAGGCGTAAGACAGTGGATCATGGCCATCCACGATGATTGGGTCGAACCCGCTCAGCTCAAGATGTTTGACCAGCCAATCAAGCCCGCCCTCCTGGCTGATCTCCGTGCGCTGTTCGATCCGGCGACCGTTCAGCACCATGACGGGTATGGCGAAGCCGCTGTCGCTGGCCCGCCACCAGCGCGGCGCCCAGTCGGACCCGCGCTGCTCTTCAAACGCCCCGTCGCTCAGAAAGGCGACAAGGCGCTCGCCCGGCAAAGGCATGTGGACATACTGGAGACTGGCAAAGCCAAGATACCCGCCCTCTGACAGCCCGCCGGCCGTATTCGGGTTGACGTGACTACCCAGCGGAACACCAGGGCGGCCATCAGGGGTGATCGCATAACTGTAAAAGTCGCGGGCGAGCGCGTTCAGCCCGGCTTCGCTACGATCATAGCGACCACGCTGCGTCGCTGACACGTCACCTGTCAGCGCGTTGATGGCTTCGATGGCGGCAACGCAGTGACCCTGCCCAAGGGTCCAGGCGCGCGTATGGCCACTCAGTGCATTGGCGGCGAGATAGCCTGCAAACGCAACCGCCATGTTGAGCGATCCGCCCATATGCCCTTCAGGCGTTTGCTTGAAATCCTTGGCCTCCAGCGCCGCGCCAGTGAGGTCAAAACGGCGCGCATATGACATGTGTGCGATGAGCCACATTGCCGCATTCGCGAGCCTGTCTGTTGCGGAGAATATGTCCGGCACGTCAGCGGGAGCCAGCGCCAGGTCTCCGCGCTCGGCAGCCTGCAAATACTCTGAAGCCGTTGCTGCGTCTCTCTGGTATGGACAATCACGCCATATCCGCTGGGCCAGTGTGCTGTCATGATCGCAGATATCCCCTTGCCAGTTCACGCGTCAGAAATGAGGTGAACGGTTTTGATACGGCGCGTGGCGGTCAAACCCTCAGGATCAGACTGGCGCAAAATGAGCCGTCTTCCCCGCGCCTGGACCGGCGCCTATAAGCAGGAAACGGGTTGCATCTGCAGACGCAGATCATCGCCCAGAAAGGATTCGCCATGAGGTGCGATGAGACCTGCGAACTTGACGGCGCCACCGACCTGATCGCCCTCAACCAGTCCTGCTTTTGTATGACGCTTGGCAGGGCGGAACTTGATGCAGCTATTTTGGAGCATGCCGGCAATCATGAACTCGGCGCGCTGCTGGCCGCGCGGCCAAACCTGTTCGCCGCTACCGCTGTGTTCGTCTCGCCTGCAGACCTGGCCGCAATGCAGGCCCAGGTGGCGGCAATTGAAGCGGTTGCCGCACTTGCGCCGTTTCAGGACGCGGCGCTGGCTCGGTCAAGCGACAGGATTACCGGCGTTCAGACGGGCACGCGCGGTCTGTTCATGGGGTATGATTTTCACATTTCTGAAGACGGGCCGAAGCTCATCGAGGTCAACACGAATGCGGGTGGGGCTTTCCTGGTCAACGCGCTCCAGCGTGCCGTCGCAGAACTTGCGGTAGCTTGCGGGGATGCGCGCCTCACAAGTTCAGACGCGATCGATACACTCCTGGTGGAGAGCTTCATCGCAGAATGGCAGGCGGCGGGACGAGAAGGCGGTCCGAACACAGTGGCAATTGTCGATGAGGATGCCTCTGAGCAATACCTCTATCCGGACATGTTGCTCGCCCGGGATTTATTGACGCGCAATGGTATCGAAACCCTGATCCTTGGCCCCGAGGCGCTGACTTTCGAGAATGGCGTTCTGACCTCCGGCGGCAAGACGATCGACATGGTCTATAACAGGCTCACGGATTTTGATCTGTCTGAGCCAGGTAACGCTCACTTGCGCGCCGCACTCCTGGAGGACGCGGCGATTGTCAGTCCGGCGCCCCGCCATCACGCGCTCTATGCCGACAAGCAGAACCTGATCTGGCTTAGCGATGCAGATCTGCTTGAGTCCTGGAGCGCCGATGCGGCTCATCGCGCGGCGCTCTCGAAGATTCCTGGTACACGGCGCGTCACAGAAGATGTCGCCGACGAACTCTGGACCGATCGACGCGGATATTTCTTCAAACCCGCTGCTGGCTTCGGCAGCCGGGCGACTTATCGCGGTGATAAGCTGACGAAACGGGTCTGGGCGGATATTCTGGCTGGAAACTATATTGCCCAGGCCCTGATCGCGCCGACAATGCGAGCCGTCACTGTGGCTGGCCAGCGCATAACGCTCAAATATGATGTTCGGCTATATACCTATGCCGGGGAAACTCTGCTGCTGGCCGCACGCGTTTACCAGGGACAGACGACAAATTTCCGGACGAGTGGCGGCGGATTTGCGCCAGTCTATCAGTTCTGATCATTCGCGCGTCGGATCGCTTCTTTCTTGAACTGAGCGCTGTAACGCCGGTACGGCTTGCGTTTCGTCATCTGACACCTCCAAGGGAGACGAAACTCCCGTTGCTAAGTGTCCACCAATTATGGGCAAGATCACGCGCGTCCTTGCCAATCGGCGTGGTCAGCGCCTGTTCGAACAATTCCTTTGCCCTGTGTTCATTCCCGGCACCTGACAGGAGAAGTGTCTGGGCCAGCGTGGCGGAAAAGCATTCCCGATCCAGCCGCACGGCCGTCAGCGCTTTGCGCTGGGCCTCTTTCGTGTTGCCTTCCACGGCATCGAGCACGGCCAGTGAGCCGAACGATTCCGCAAATTTGTGGTCAATATCATGCGCCCGCTCAAACCGGGCCCGGCTGGCGTCTAAGTCGCCGGACACGAAATAGGCCCAGCCGGCAGCAATCCAGCTGCCGATATGATCGTCAAACAGGCTCGCCCCCTGATCGAGATCGGCAATGTCAGGAGGGGGATATGCCAGAGCAGGCGCCTGATAGGATTCATCGCATGCCGGGAGCATGAAGTTGCAGAGCAATCTGACCGCAACCATCAGCGCAGAAAATCGGGCGAATCACGAGAAAGTAAGATTCCGCCAATCTTGACAATGCACCATGTGCGGTACATATCCCACGAAGAGGACAGGTCCGGTTGCCTGAGACAGACAAGAAAATTGAGGTCGTGTTCTACCAATCCGCAGCAGGCAGTGAGCCTGTGCGGGACTGGTTGAAGGAAGATGTCAGTGAGGATGAGCGCAAGATCATCGGAGCCGATATCAAGACTGTTGAATATAGTTGGCCCATCGGGATGCCGGTGTCCCGACCGATGGGGAGCGGCCTACATGAAGTGCGGTCCAATCTCCCCGGAAACCGCATGGCAAGGGTGCTGTTCTGTGTGGAGAACGGGCAAATGGTGTTGCTGCACGGGTTTATCAAAAAGACCCGGGCGACACAGAAAGCAGACTTGGATCTGGCTAAGACTCGCAAAAAGGAGATTGAATCATGAGTGCACAAAAGGGCAAGGCCGGTATCGGCTCCAGCTTCGATGACTTCCTGAAAGAGGAGGGCATTTATGAGGAAGCGCAGGAGGTCGCACTTCTCCGTGTATTCGCCTGGAAAATCCGCGAGGCCATGAAAGCCAAGGCGATCAGCAAGGTCGAAATGGCCAAGCGCATGAACACCAGTCGCAGCCAGCTTGACCGGATCCTTGACCCTCAGAATGACCATGTTGAATTGGCGACGCTGATGCGCGCGGCTGATGCTGTTGGTCACAAGCTGAGCCTCGATCTGGTCGCCTGAAGGGGGCATTGTCAGGGCAAACGCCTTGAGACGCGGGGCAGGGGCGCTTAGCCTCAATTCATGTCGAAAAACTCGTTCCGGTACTTCAAGACGTCGCCCGCAATCATGCAGCTCGCCGTGCTGATGCAGGCCTTGTCAAGGGAACCAATTCGGATCGTCTCTCCTGGCCCCGTCGCCCTAATTTCAGGCGAACAATGCTTCGGCAGCTACAGCGCGGAAACGAGCAGCAGGAAACAATCGGCTACGACACATTAGCAATGTCGTTTCTTTTGACAATGCCATCGCGTCTGCAAGAAAATAGTCTGCCCCATTGAAGTGGTCCGGTTTTTCGGAAGCAGGTCGCAATTTCGACGCACCCACACTTCGTGATACGAACGCATTGAGGAGTCTCAAGATGATCTTTGTACGCCAACTTGTCCTTGCAATACTGGTTTCATTCGGGCTGTCGCTCTTCTTCTGGCTGGGGCTTGGCGTGTTCAGCCTGCCCGGTTTTCTTGTGGTAAGCAGCGTGTGCGCTCTGGTCGGCGCGGCGGGTGGTTACGTCGCACACGGTAATTACTGGGTTACGGCAGGCGCAACCGCCATCATTAGGGTAATTGCATATTTGACGGCCACAGGTGGCTTCACAGGAGCAAACTGAGGGAACTCAACTATTGTCGCTACTGAGCAGACGACTCACGGACCGATTTGACGGCCGCTTGCAGCGTTGCCCGATCAACTGCTCCTGGGATAAGATACGGGCCGATCAAAATGCCAGGTGTGCCGTTCAAGCCGAGCAAAGCCGCTTGCAGGCTATTCTTCGCAAGTAGCGCGTTTATCTCTGGTTCATGTGCTTCCACATCTGACTGAAGTCTAAACCAGTCCACGCCTGCTTTGACAGCTACATTTTGGATTTTGTCCGGCGTTAGTTTACCGGGAATCGACATAAGCGCTCTGTTCATTTCCTCATGCTTGCCCTGGAAGGTTGAAGCAATGGCAAGACGCGCCGCTTCCCTAGACCCTTCACCGAACAAGGGCCAGTCCCGGTAAACAACGCGCACGGCAGAATCACTGTCAATCAAACTCTGTATTTCCGGATGAATCTTTCGGCAGTATGGACATTGATAGTCGGAAAAGACAACAACAGTGACGTTGTAGGTATCCGCGTTGGCCATGGGGGCGAGTGTGTCATTCTCGATATCGGCACGAAGTTTGGCAAAATCCTCCTCTGACAGATTTCCGGCGATGCTTTGCGACGATTGCGCAAGCGCTGGGCCTGGCGCGCTGAACATGATCAGTGCAATGCCGAGCAGTGAAGCTCTGAGGGTCTGTCTGATCGTCATGGGGCCTCTATCCTCTTTACCAAACGCGGGCAGCAGTATTCATGGAAAGGCAACGCGGTAACGGCAGCCTTTCAATGAATATTAAGGCGGCGTCGCAAATTGTGGAATGACTTTCGCTCGAATACCGATCACGATTGTTTCAAAATATGTGACTGAACAATTGGTGCGCCTACTGTCTGCCAGGAATTTATGGAGTCGAGATAAACGTCGGCATCTTCAACTCCGTTCTTCAGCTGGCATTGTCAGCGGAAACTGAATTGGCATAAGGGGGAGCCAGTTGTTTCCTGCCGCTCGCTTTCACACTGTAGTTGCATTGTGCTAGTTCGCCTGAAATCAGGGTGCAGAAGCCGTAAAAGGCAGTTTGATTTCGTTCCTTTGACCATACCGCGATGACGTCGTGCCAATTCTCCGGTGCCATGTCGGTTATCGGTCCTACGTCGCCGATAATGCCGGTATTGTTGAATTCGACATCGAGTCCGCCGAATGCGCACTCCGCCAGGTCGACAAGGCGCTTTGCATACTCTGCTTCCTTCACGTTCCCGACAAGTGCGGTGGCCTCGCCGCCGGTCTCGTGAATTTCATCAGCAATCCTGCCCAAAAGCTCCCGCGGTGAGCACCAAGCACCATCTTCGCGCCTTCTCTGGCAAATAGGAGTGCGGCAGCTTTGCCAATGCCGCTGATGGCACCCGCGATGATTGCGACCTTGTCCTTCAATTGCATTCGATATCTCATGACGATGCGTTCCGGTGGCCATGTAGCGATCAGCCCATTCGGTCATCCACTCGATTCCCACGCCTCATGATCTGGCGTCCAATTTTCCCTGTAGGAAGCTGGCCGGCTCGACGTGCGCGGCTGCGATGCGCGCACTGCGACGCGACCGACCAGCGCATCGAACCGTGATTAGCCAATGTCCACACATGATGCCACCCGAGAGAAAAAATCGCGGGTGTTTCAGGCCCGGGAAACCCGGCGCGTGAGGACGAACGCCGCCAAGGGCAGGATTGTCCATTGCAGGAGTGGGGCGAGGCCCGTTCCAAACGGCGGCACGAGCGGCATGATATCGCGATACGCCCAGCTGCCACGTACCGATACATTCTGCCATTCACTGAACACCGTATAGGCGACCCCGAACGCGGTTGTCGCCAGCGCCGTCGCCCAAAATCTTCGATGCGGCCATTCTCCTCGCCCGATCAGCGCATATACCAGTGCAAGTGAGGCGGCCGCGATCATGATGTCGCCGATTGTACAGTGGACTATGGCGAAGGTTTGCTCGCGAAACGAGCCCTCGAGCCAAATCTGATAGAGTGGAAACTGCGCGATTTCCCAGACGGTATTGAAACCGGCCATCAATAACATGTAAACGCCCGCTGTGCGCCATCGAGAGACCGGAACTCGAAAATTCATTGCCATGGGGTCAGGCTATCGCAGATTGAGGACTGATCCCAGCGTGTTGAACGATCATACCGGTTCAGATGTATCCAGCAGCGCGCCAATTGCAGTTTGTCTTGATGAGCCCTAGACAAGTCTGACTCTTTTTTGAGGGCTAAGCGCAGGCCGGGCGTACCACGCAATACGCAATGATACCTAACGTTTGTGATATGAGGTGAATACATGTCCAAAGATCTCGACCAATTGCTCGCTCGGCTTAAATCAGGTCCCGTTGACAGGGACCTGCGCAATGTTGAGCCTCAGGTCTGGGACCGGATAGATGCCCGCCAGAAAGGCGTGTTCGCAGAGCTGCCCGCTTCTTTTCCTGCCGGCGGCGGTTTGATGGCCGCGCCCCTGATGAGCCGAATTGGCGCGATGACCCTCGCGGTCGCTATTGGACTTTCTGTCGGTATATTGGCCGCCCCATCGGGCCCGCCAGCCTCTGGATTTGAAGTATTTTCGACGCAGGCACCGTTTGCGCCATCGGGTCTCCTGGGATAATCACAGGCGGATGAAGCTGGAACACTGGATTATCGTCGCCTTCATCGCTCTATGCGCGGGCATGACGGGAGTATTTTTATCGGGACCTCTGAACAATGCCCGTCCGTCCAGCTCAGCGGCGGGACTGCATGATCTGGTCCATCACGACCTGAACCTGAGCAAGGATCAGGCAGGGAAACTGGACGTGATTGAAGACAGGTTTGCGATCCGCAAATCCGAGCTAGAAGCCCGGCTCAAGGGAGCAAATCGGGCGCTCGCAGAGGCGATCAGCGCAGACAAGACAAACTCGCCGAGGGTTCAGGCGGCAATTGAGGAGTTTCATCAGGCAATGGGGGAATTGCAGAAATTGACCATCGAACATGTATTTGAAATGCGAGAACTGCTTACAGAGGAGCAGGCGGCAGTCTTCGATGCAGAAGTCGTTCGGGCACTGACGGGGGACTAGGCTTAGCCAGGTGCATGAAACCGAGCGAAACGACGCGGAGCTTGCTCTAGCCGCAGCAGGGGGCGACGAGCGCGCCTTCACCGAACTCATGCGCCGGTATAAAGAACCTCTCTATCGCTACATACATCGTTGCATGCAGGGGAGTGACGACGCTTATGACGTGCTGCAGGATGCATTCGCGGCTGCCTGGAGCGGTCTGGCCCGTTACGACCCTTCGCGTAAATTCTCGACATGGCTCTACCATATCGCGCTCAACAAGGTGCGCGATCATGGTCGTAAACGCGCTGTGCGCAGCTTCTTCTTTACCGCCGCGCCGCTTGATGGGCCTGATCGCCCCGACATCGCCGACCCTTCGCAAAATATTTCGGAGGAATATGAACGTCGTGACGAGCTGGCAAGGGTAAGTGCCCTGATTGACGCGCTTCCGGGAAAGCTGAAACAGGCTTTCACACTGCAAGTTCTGCAGGACTTGCCCCAGAGCGAAGTCGCCGACATCCTGGGTGTATCGGTCAAGACCGTTGAGACACGCGTTTATCGCGCCCGGAAGAGTCTTCAGAGCCAGGTCAATGCCGATAATTAAGACGCAGGCGGTGTCAAAGCAGAGCGGGATCGCGATTTTCGCGGACGCGAAGCGAGGTACACGCCAATCGCGGCGAAGATCACTCCACTTATGACGCTTGCGGTTAACGGCTCGCCGAAGAAGCCGGCACCCAGGCTGACGCCAATGATCGGGACCAGGAAACTGAAAGCGGCCGCCTTTGAAACATCAAGTGACTTGAGAGTGGTTTGCCAAAGCCAATAGGCTAGAGCCGTTCCGGGCAATGCGAGACCAAGCAGCGAAATGATGAAAACGGGCGACCAGTTTATTGCTGAGGGTGTTTCAGTTACCAGGGCCAGAAATGTGATCGGAAGCGCCCCAACAAGGAGTTGAAGGCCCATGGCCATGGCGGCATCGACTTCGACCGACAGCATCTTTATTGCAATATTGCCGATAGCGACACCGCTCGTTGCGAGAACGACAAAGCCAATGCCAAGTGCTGTAGAGGCGCCACCAGGCGCAAAAATGCGCGGGCCGGCGATAAGTACGACACCAATAATGCCAAGGACAAGGCCAAACCACGCCGCCGGGCCGAGCCGTTCGCGCAAGAACACGATCGCCAGCAGCGAAGCCAGCAGGGGCTGGAGGCTTTCAATCACCGTTGCGAGGCCTGGCGACAGGAAGTCGGCGGCATGAAACATACCGAAATAGCCAAAAGTCGTCATGCTAAGGCCCGCCAGGATAATCCAGCCCCAGGCGGCAGGCGTACGGGGCAGGGGCGCGTGCTTGAGCCCGGCTACAGTGATCAGTACGGTGCCGGCAATTATCGCCCTGAGGGCTGCGAAGGTCAGATGTGGTGCGTCATCAAGTCCCAGCGTGATCAGTGGATAGCATGACGCCCACAGAACCATGACAATTGCGGCGAGCAAACGGGGGTCGAACATGGTTTGCCTTTTGAAGAATTGTGCAGGGAGCTGCATCTGGTCCTGAGGGTGCTGCGCGCGAGCTGCGTAATACGTAGCAACCGCCCGATACCCCTTGGGCGGCAACCTGAAAAAAGAGGATGACATCAATGAAACCAATCTGGATTACCGCCGTCGCTCTATTCGCCTTGTCGCCCGCAGCACTCGCGCAGGAAGGTCACGCCTCACACGACCATGGTGATAAACCTGCAGTCGAAGCCCCGGCCGACGCGGCGAAGTCCTGCATGCCAGGACAGGACGGATCAAGCGATTGCATGGCAGGCATGAAGGAGAAAATGGCTGATGGTCACATGATGGAACACGGTGAAGGCGCAGGTCACGAAATGGGCGATGCGACGATGGGTGAGATGATGGACCATGGCAGCATGATGGATCATGACAAGATGAACGCCGAAGACTGCCAGGCCAAGCATGAGGCCATGGGGCACAACCCCGACGACTATTGTTCGATGATGCCTGATGGCAAGGACACCGCTCAAACTGAATAGGGCGGATGCCCGGCATCCGTTACGGGTGTCGCCGCCCTTGGCTCGGGGCCTTCATTGTGTAGCCCTCCCTTCCCCCTCAATGAGGGTCCCGAGCCAGAACCAAACCGATGAGTGCCTATTCGGACAGGGCGAGAATGTGTTCCCCCGCCTTCTCGCTCTGGCTCCGCAGTGCTGTCGCGCGTCCCCCGAATATCGGCGACGCGCTGCGGAGCCTTAGTCCGGCACGCAACCGAAGACGCCCTCCGGGGTCAGCTCAAGCGTCCATGAAAGACAGGGTAATGTCCCATGACAGATTTATCTTCTCCAGATAGCGAACGCCGCAACTTCATCTTCATTGCGACGGGAGCCTTTGCTTTCGGAGGGGCTGTCATGGCAGCCTGGCCCCTTGTCGACCAGATGAACCCGGCCGGCGATACACGGGCTTCGAGTTCGCTCGACGTGGATATTTCAAAATTGGAGGCAGGCAGTGAAATCCGGGTGCTGATCGGTGGCTTGCCCTGGTTCATCCGTCGCAGGACCGACGCGGAGATTGCAGCAGCGCGCTCTGTGAACGTTGAACGCCTCCGCGATCCTGAAACTGACGAGGCCAGACTGCGTCCCAAACCCGATGGGACGCTAAACCCCCATATTCTGATCACGTCTGGTATCTGCACCCATCTTGGTTGCGTACCGCTTGGTCCGAATCAGGGAAATGTTGGCGCATATGGCGGCTGGTATTGCCCCTGTCATGGCTCGCAATACGATATTTCCGGAAGAATCAGGGAGGGCCCGGCACCGCTCAACCTGCCTGTTCCCGATTACGTCTACGTGACCGACGACCTGGTAACGATTTCGATTTGAGCGTCAGATTCGCTCTAGAGGCGCTCTGTCACAAGACCAATTGTCCTTCGTCAAACCGGCCGGGGGATGCTGACGACCGACAATTACGAATGCACCTGGGATCTGTTCAGGACCATTCCGGCGCCTTCAGTCGGTTCTTGACCGGATATGTGCTCGAGTGGTGGTAGGCGCAGAGTATTCCACCTGAAGCTAAAGTTGATTCAGATTTCCGTATCAATGCGGTACCCTGGGGCAAAGATGAGCCGAACTGTCGTGATTGTCCGTTCGTTGTTACGGGTCGTCCGGTCAATGACGAACGAAGCCGCCCCCAATTCGCACCCGAGCAGGGCTGCCTCAAACGCGCCTGCAGATATGGCCGAAAAAGCAATGTCGCCTGCAGTGAACGGGACATGAGTGACGAGCCATTCATTGGGACTAAGGTTGGCAAAGTTGACCATATCGTCGGGCGAAACCCAATCAGAACTGATCCAGCGATCCTCAATAACATAGGGTGTGTCATCTGCCGAATGAACGCAGACAATATGAATAACGCCGGCGCGTGGCGCCAATCCCATCAGAGCTGCAACGTGGGGGGGGGGCGTACTGCGCTCCGAAGAAATCAGGTCGTATCCATAAGCGCTTCCCCTCGCGATGATCTCATTGCGAATCACGGGAATCGACATTGTCGCCTTGCGCACCGGATGCATTGCGACGCGTGTGCCGGCCTTGCGCCGGCGATCAAGCAAACCGTCGTCTGCGAGGTTTTGCAGCGCGCGGTTCACTGTGGACCGGGCGCAGCCGAACTCCTGTGCCAGGTCGGCTTCATTGGGTATGAGTTCTCCGGGCTTCCACTGTCGCGAATGAATCCGGTTGAGCACTTCCTTGCGCACCGATTGCCAGTTTTTGAGCGTCTCACGTTTCATATTGCGTCTCCGAGTTCGCGCATGATCTCGCGGTAACGCCCGGTTATCTGGTCATGATCCCGGTGGCGTCCGTTCTGCACCAGATGCCGACCTGCAGACCAGACATCCGTCACGAGACGATCATCACCGGCAAAGATATAGCTGTCGAGCAGCGCATCTCCCGATCGGCTGTCCAGACAGGTACTTTCATCATCGAGCGCGACAAGGTCAGCCAGGACACCTTCCCGGATCTCTCCGCTATTTCGGCCGGCGGCGATCGCCGCGCCCTGATTGACAAGCTCGAACAAATGGCGGCCGGTTGACTGAGGCGGTGCTGCGAGCGCCGCACGGGAGTGATCCCGAAGACGCTGGGAATACTCCAGCGCGCGCAGTTCTTCGGTAAGCGATATGCGGATATTCGAATCCGAACCAATCGCCAGCGCGCCGCCGGCGCCGAGCCAACCGGTTGCATTGAAGATACCATCTCCCAGACTGGCCTCAGTCACCGGGCAGATACCAGCCACGGCGCCGGTCCGGGCGAGCCTTTCTGTTTCTTCGGCTTGCATCTGGATGCAGTGGATGAGGCACCATCTGGGTCCTGCATTACAATTATCCAGGAACCAGGTTACGGGGCGTGCGCCGTAGCGGGCGATCACTTCATCGACTTCGGCCTGTTGTTCCGACAGATGCATGTGGATGGGCCCATCGCCCGCCAGTCGCTCGACCGACTGAATGTCCTCGGCGGCCACGGCTCGCAGGCTGTGGGGCGCTACGCCGGTTCGACAGTCGGCTGGCAAGCTGGAAACGGATTTTGCAACATCTTCTACAAGACGTGCATATCGGTCGAAGTCGTTTCCGAAGCGGACCTGGCCGGGCCCAAGTGGGCGCTTGTCGCAGCCGCCATATTGATAGTGAACGGGCAGGAGGGTCAATCCGATTCCGGTTGTCGATGCGGCCGCAATAATGCGGTCCGACATTTCTGCAAGTCTGTCATAGGGAGCACCGCCTGGCTGATGATGCAGATAGTGAAACTCGACATTGGCCGAATAACCTGCCTCAAGCATTTCCATTTGGACAAAGGCAGCGATGCCCTCGACATGGTCCGGATTCAGTCGATCGAGAAAGCGAAACATCAGTTGCCGCCAGGTCCAGAAAGTGTCCCGCGGATCGGGGCCCCGCCTTTCGGTCAACCCTGCCATGGAACGCTGGAACGCGTGCGAATGAATGTTGGCTGGCGACGGAAGCAGTATGCCGACTATCTGTCCCTGGGGAGACGTATCTGCGGTGACAGAACGGATTATTCCATCGAGGCTGGTTTCGATACGAACCGCATTGGCCCAGCCGTCTGAGAGAAGCGCTGTCCGAGCCCAGATTACGGCCATTATGTTCTTCCTTGACTCATTTTTATGTACGCACATATAAAATGGCTGACGACAACAGGCAACAAAAATCATGTTACTGACCCATGCTACGCTTGCGACTCTTGATGGAGACGCGCCTTACGGTCTTGTCCCTGACGGGGCGGTCTGGACAAGGGGGGACCGATTGGCTTGGGTCGGTCGGATGGCGGACATTCCCGAAGATGCACGCGA
The DNA here is from genome assembly GCF_000682695.1 of Hyphomonas chukchiensis. Classification (GTDB taxonomy): domain Bacteria; phylum Pseudomonadota; class Alphaproteobacteria; order Caulobacterales; family Hyphomonadaceae; genus Hyphomonas; species Hyphomonas chukchiensis. Next base: position 42,984 of record NZ_AWFG01000063.1, read on the forward strand.
GGTTGACGCTTTAGATATGGAAGGCCGTCTGCTCACGCCGGGTCTCGTCGATTGCCACACGCATATTGTGCATGGCGGTAATCGTGCCAGCGAATTCGATATGCGTCTGCAAGGCGCGAGCTATGAAGAAATTGCGCAGGCTGGCGGAGGTATTGTTGCGACCGTTGCTGCGACACGCACGGCAAGCGAAACGAGCTTGCTGGAATCAGCTCTGAGGCGGGTAGACGCGCTCATCGCTGAAGGAATGACAACGATTGAGATTAAGTCCGGCTATGGACTGGATGTCGAGACCGAGCTGAAAATGTTGCGCGTGGCCCGAAGGATCGCGACGCTTCGCCCCTTACGCGTGCGCACGAGCTTTCTCGGCGCACATTCGGTTCCGGAGGAATATGTCGGTCGCAGCGACGCGTATCTGGATGAGGTTTGCCTGCCTGCCTTGGACGCCGCCTATGATGAAGGACTTGTGGATGCGGTCGATGGGTTTTGCGAGGGCATAGCTTTTTCGACTGAGCAGATTCAAAGGGTTTTCGAAAAAGCCTGTTTGCTTGGGGTGCGGGTAAAATTGCACGCGGAACAATTGTCCTGGCTGGGAGGCGCCGCGCTTGCCGCCAGCTTCGATGCCCTGTCATGCGATCATCTGGAATACGCGACACCGGCTGATGCCATCGCAATGGCACGCTCGGGCTCGGTCGCCGTGCTGTTGCCCGGCGCCTTTTATTTCCTGCGTGAAACCAAATTGCCTCCCCTGGACGCCTTACGCGCGAACGGTGTAGCCATGGCGCTTGCCACCGACTGTAACCCAGGATCGTCACCCCTGACGTCGTTATTGCTGAGCATGAACATGGCCTGCACTCTGTTCAGGATGACACCGCAGGAAGCCCTTGCCGGTGTAACGATACATGGCGCGCGCGCACTGGGGCTTGCCGATGTCGGACAAATCAAATCCGGCCAAAAGGCAGATCTGGCCGTGTGGGATGTCGCGCACCCGGCAGAACTGTCATACCGCATCGGTTTCAATCCCTTGCACCTGCGCATGTTTGAGGGAGAGATCACATGATTGTTCTGCAACCTGGAACAGCATCATTGGCGCTCCTGGAAGAGATATGGCGACAGGGCAGGCCGGCCCGGCTGGCTGAGACGGCGCGCGGGCCTGTGGACCGCGCCGCAGAGCTTGTCGCAAGGATTGCGGCCGGGAGCGCCGCCGTCTACGGGGTCAATACCGGGTTCGGCAAACTGGCGAGCATCAAGATCGACCCGGCCGACACTGCGACACTCCAGCGCAACCTCGTCCTGTCGCATTGTTGCGGGGTCGGCGAGCCGCTGGATATCGCAACATCACGGCTCATGATGGTCCTGAAACTGTTATCAATCGGTCGGGGTGCGTCAGGTGTTTCATGGCCCGTCATTGCTCAGATCGAAGCCATGCTGGAAATGGATGTGACGCCGGTCATTCCCGTCCAGGGCTCCGTTGGAGCGTCGGGCGACCTTGCGCCGCTGGCCCATATGGCTGCGGCCCTGATCGGACAGGGGGAAGTCTTCTTCGGGGGCGAACGCATGCCCGCAAGCCAGGGCTTGGCTGCTGCGGGGCTGTCGGCGATCGCGCTCGGTCCCAAGGAGGGGCTGGGCCTGATCAACGGAACGCAGTTTTCGACAGCCTGCGCACTCGTCGGACTTTTCGAAGCCAAGACCAGCGTTCTGCAAAGCCTCGTCTCGGCCACCCTCTCGACGGACGCCATTATGGGATCCACGGCGCCCCTGCTCGCTGAAATTCACGAACTGCGCGGACATCGCGGGCAGATACGGGTTGCAGGCGCAATGCGACAGATAATCGAAGGCTCGCAAATACGCGAAAGCCACAAGGTCGGTGATGCACGCGTTCAGGATCCTTACTGCATAAGGTGCCAGCCACAGGTGACGGGGGCAGCTCTTGACCTGCTGGACAGCGCGGGGCGAACCCTGGAGATTGAGGCGAACGCCGTATCGGACAACCCGCTCGTGCTCGTGGAGCGGGGCGAGATTGTGTCCGGCGGGAATTTTCATGCCGAGCCGGTTGCCTTCGCGGCGGACCTGATTGCTCTGGCCATCGCGGAAATCGGCGCCATCGCGCAACGGCGCGTAGCGGTGATGGTGGATCCGACCTTGTCCTTTGACCTGCCGCCCTTCCTGACCTCGGCTCCGGGTCTCAATTCGGGCATGATGATTGCCGAAGTGACGACCGCCGCCCTGATGAGCGAAAACAAGCACCTGGCCAATCCCTGTTCCACCGATTCCACGCCGACATCTGCGAACCAGGAAGACCACGTTTCCATGGCGGCGCACGGTGCGAGGCGGCTGGTCCGGATGAACCAGAATCTCAGCATGATCCTGGCTGTGGAGTTTCTTTGCGGCGCACAAGGCGTCGAGTTTCGTGCGCCGCTGAAGACCAGCCCGGCCTTGCAGAATGTCGTCAGAGCAATTCGTCAATCGATCATGCCTCTGGATATTGACCGCTTCATGGCGCCTGATCTTGAGCGCGCATGTGCCCTGGTAAAGGGCGCCGTACTTTCCCGGGCCGCAGGACTGCCAGACAGTGTCGATGCGGTGACACTGTGAACCCCGTTGATGTCAAACGGGGGCAGGGACCGATCGTCCTTGGAATTCCCCATAGCGGTACATTTATTCCGCCGGATGTGTTCGCGCGGCTCACGCCGATCGGCCAGTCGCTCGCCGACACCGACTGGCACGTGGACCGGCTTTATTCGGATATCCTGCCAGGAGCCACATCTGTGCGGGCAAACTTTCATCGCTACGTGATTGATGCGAACCGCGATCCGTCCGGCGCGAGCCTTTATCCTGGTCAGAACACGACAGGCCTGGTGCCTGTGACAAGCTTCGAAGGTGAGCCCATCTGGACGAACGCGCCCGGCACCGAGGAGATCGAAGCGCGCCGGGTGCGTTGGCACGCGCCGTATCACGCTGCGCTGGCAGGCGAACTCGAGCGTGTCCTGGGGATGCATGGCGTGGCCGTGCTCTACGATTGTCACTCAATTCGTTCCAGAGTGCCGTTTCTGTTCGAGGGTCGCCTTCCGGATTTCAATATCGGGACGAATTCCGGCCGGGCGTGCGATCCGCGTCTCGCCGATGGCGTGGAGGATGTCTGTCGTCGGGCGCCGGGCTATACAATGGTGCGCGATGGCCGCTTTCGCGGCGGCTGGACGACGCGTCATTATGGGCGGCCTGCGCAAGGCGTGCACGCGATTCAGATGGAGTTGGCGCAATCGACTTATCTCGAAAGCGAGACGGCTCCCTTCCAATATGATGCCCGAAAGGCCGACAATTTGCGTGAGCATATCGGCGCGGTTCTCCGGGCAATAGAATTCATGACGATCAAACTGGAAAGCAGGTAATGATAAACAACCGACACAACCTCAGAGACATCTATCCCGCGACGGGTTCAGAGATTACCGCGAAGAGCTGGCTCACCGAAGCGCCGATGCGTATGCTGATGAATAACCTGCATCCGGACGTGGCCGAGAATCCGCATGAACTGGTTGTCTATGGTGGCATTGGCCGTGCGGCACGGACATGGGCCGATTTCGACAAGATTGTTGCAAGTCTCAAGGATCTGGAGCTGGATGAAACGCTGCTTGTCCAGTCCGGCAAGCCGGTCGGCGTGTTTCGCACACATGCCGATGCGCCCCGTGTCCTGATCGCAAATTCCAATCTTGTGCCCCATTGGGCAACATGGGACCATTTCAATGAGCTGGATCGCAAAGGTCTGGCCATGTACGGCCAGATGACCGCAGGGTCGTGGATTTATATCGGCTCCCAGGGGATCATTCAGGGAACGTACGAAACCTTCGTTGAGGCCGGGCGCCAGCACTATAAGGGAAATCTCTCGGGACGTTGGATATTGACGGGCGGCCTCGGCGGCATGGGAGCAGCGCAGCCGCTCGCGGCCGTGATGGCGGGGGCCTGCTGCCTGGCTGTGGAGTGCGATGAGACCCGTGTCGATTTTCGGATACGCACGGGCTATGTCGATGCCAAAACGGATTCCCTCGACGAGGCGCTGGAAATTATTGCAGACTGGACCGCGGCAGGTGAAGCGAAATCGGTTGCGCTTATCGGCAATGCGGCTGATGTTTTTCCCGATATTTACAGGCGCGGTGTCCGCCCGGATATCGTAACCGACCAGACCAGCGCGCATGATCCGTTGCATGGCTACCTGCCGCAAGGCTGGAGTCTGGCCGAATGGCGCGAGAAGCAGGAATCCGAACCAAAGGTAGTGGAGCTGGCGGCGCGTGCCAGCATGAAAGTGCACGTCAAGGCCATGGTGGATTTCTGGAACGCAGGCGTGCCGACCCTCGATTATGGCAACAATATCAGGCAGGTCGCCAAGGAAGAAGGACTTGAAGATGCCTTCGCTTTTCCCGGATTCGTGCCAGCCTATATCCGCCCATTATTTTGTCGCGGCATCGGTCCGTTCCGCTGGTGTGCGCTGTCGGGAGATCCTGAAGACATCTACAAGACCGATGCGAAAGTCCGCGAACTGGTCGACGATCCGCACCTTCACAAGTGGCTGGACATGGCGCGCGAGCGCATTGCCTTCCAGGGACTGCCCGCACGTATCTGCTGGGTCGGCCTTGGTGTGCGCCACAAGCTCGGCCTGGCTTTCAACGAGATGGTGAGGACGGGCGAATTGTCCGCACCTATTGTTATCGGGCGCGACCATCTCGATTCCGGCTCGGTTGCATCCCCCAATCGGGAGACGGAATCCATGAAGGACGGCTCTGATGCCGTATCAGATTGGCCACTCCTCAATGCTTTGCTCAATACCGCGTCGGGGGCAACCTGGGTTTCAATCCATCATGGCGGCGGTGTGGGTATGGGATTTTCTCAGCATTCCGGCATGGTGATCTGTTGCGACGGAACAGCGGACGCAGACCGCCGGATCGCTCGCGTCCTTTGGAATGACCCGGCGAGCGGTGTGATGCGCCACGCTGATGCCGGATATGAAACTGCCATTGATTGTGCTCGTGAACACGGTCTGAATCTTCCGGCAATATTGTGAAGGCGATCGGCAATAGTTGCTCAGGATCTGCCTGTGATCCAGGCCCACGGTGGCACCATCCGGTCGGACGATGGCCTGAGATTCGAATGGTCGGAATGACAGGTTTGCAGCGCTCGGCCTGTCAGGACGTCGCCAGACGGTCCAGGAACTCATATCGAGATCCTGGATAAATCATGCGGGCGAACGAAACGATTCGGCGACAGCTCCAGGTTCGGCGAAGCAGCAAAAGGCAGGGCTCGGTTTTGTTTATCTTTAATAGCTTGCGCGACTCTGCATCAGGAATGATGGATCTGACCCTATGCTCAAATTTCTGAAGCGGCGCGTTCTTCATCAGATACTCGTTCGGTGTCCCCTTGCTGAAATCCAGTTCTCCGTAGCCAGGCAATATGGCCTGGGGCACGAAGCGTTCCTCGAGCTGCAAGGGCAAGCCATTCTCCTCATGTATGACGATCGAATGGAATACTTCGGAACCCGGTTCGATTTCGAGCTGCTGTGCAACGATGCGAGATGCATGCTCAAGAGAATTTTGAACCATGATTGCAGAATACGAACTATTCCGACCGCGTATTTCGTCGGCGATATTATTGACGGTGATAAGCTGGCCGCGTGACTGCGCCTCGGCGACAAATGTTCCGACCCCTGCTATCCGCAATACTACGCCGGAATCCTTCAGCTCCTTGATAGCGCGGTGTACGGTCATTCGGGCTACCTTGAATTCGGCAGCCAAATCTGTTTCCGACGGAACGCGATCATTCGGCTTCAACTCACCAGTTTCGATGAGGCCCGTAATATGACGCTTGATTTGTTCGTAAAGAGGGGCTGGCACGCGTGATCTATCCTCAATGAATGTCTTAAACAGTTGTATCGTGTCGAAATAAATAAGGTCGCAATGATCTAATGCTATGGCGGATTGAATCGGCCAGAAGGAACGTCTGGTCCATTTATCGGAAGATTGAGTCGCGGCGCACCGAATTTTGTTCCTTTCCGGGCGAACGGATCAAAGCTGAAATGTCGATATCTCGCATGGTGGGGCAATTTCAAGACAACTTCAGCAGCTCCACCGATCTGTCATGTCAATTGCCAAAGTCGTCGAATGCAATCCTTTCTTCAGAAACGCCAAGCGAATTCAGCAGCATCAGGACCGCTTCAAGCATCGGTGGTGGACCGCACACATAGAAGCGGCACTGAGCGATATCGGGATGGGATGCGAGATACTGGTCACGCACAATTTCGTGAATCCACCCGCGCTTTCCGGTCCAGGCATCGGTTTCGTTCAAGTGCGAAAGCGCGACATGCCAGGAAAAATTCGGGCAATTGTCTACGATGTGCTCGAATTCTTCCTTGTACACAATATCCTCTTGTGTCCTGGCGCCATACCAGAACGACACTTTCGACGTCCTGCTTCGCGATACCAATTGGTCGTGGATCATGGATCGTATGGGCGCGATGCCGGCGCCGCCCCCGATAAACACGATCTCAGCGCCATCGTCGTAAACATGAAAGTCTCCAAACGGCCCTCTTAACCGGACTGTATCGCCCTGACGAAGCGTGGACAGGTAGGCAGAGCCAATGCCGACAGGAACGCCCGACGTGTCGGGCTTCGCAAGCGCGAGACGGATGTTCAACAAAATATCGCTCCCGAGTTCGCCGGGAGAGTTGGCAAGTGAATATGTTCGATGGAGTGGTGTATCGGTTCCGAACGCTTTTGCCGTCCCTGACGCCTGCCACTGACGCCTGACTGTGTCAGGCAGGTCCAGCTGGTCCAGATGCGATCTGAAAGGCGGAATTTCCACCTGAACATAGCTCCCCGCCCTGAATGCGAGAGGCTCCGGTAGCGCAATTCGAAGTTCGTACATGTCAGGAGCGATAAACTCAGATGACACAATTGTCCCAGTAAAGGTTTTCGCGTCGAGCAGACCGTGAGGAAGTATGACTGAAAGGGCTGTGTCGACCCGGTGCTGGCAAGCCAGACGGTATCCCGAATCAAGCTCCGATTCCGGGATCTGTCTGCGATCAGCAGGCGTGATGGGCGTTTCAGGACTGATCCTCACCCTGCAAAGGCCGCACGTGCCGCCGCCTCCGCATGAGGAGGGGAGGGGATAGCCTTGTTCTTCCATAGCGGCATACAAGGATTGCTGCGGCTTTGCATCGAACGCCCTGACCGCTCCGCCTTCACTGTCGGTAAGCGACAGAGTGAGACGTTTCTTGCGGTTGCGCCATTTTGCAACCAGATTGAAGTCGTGGCGCCGGAAACTGTCCCACCACAGGACTATCCCGCTCAATCCCAACCAGAACACAACAAGCGCTGATATCACGACAAGCGGGTTGTTGAAATTGGACCGGTTCTGGTAGTCCATGATATGGAGCATCCACAAGGTGTCGAATGTTCGCCAATAGTGGTTGCGCCTCTCCAAGACCTGCCCGGTGGCGGCGGAAACATAGATGCTTGTACGCTCAGGATCATTGAAGTTGATCCGCCAGGCAGGGGCGGCGTGATTTCGGATTGCCAGCGTGGGAGTTGCTACATATATGGCTTTCGAAATTCGTCCCGGTCCGGAATAATCGCTACGCGCAATTTCGATTGCAAGCGCTTCGTCTATGACGATGGGTCGTCCGGTCTCAGCATCCAACAGCGAGTTGCCGTCAGTGGCGACGATCTCGTACACAGGCCGACCATTGAAAGTCCGGAGCCGAATCTGACGGACAGCGCGGTCATCTACTTCTGGCAGGAACCTGACCTGATCCCTTGTTGATTCAAGCGAGGCTGTTTCGGCATGTTCTGCCTTGCGGTGCTCCCCGGAGACCTTGTCATGGGGCAGAATTGCCATACCAAGCCCGCTGAGCATCCAGAGAGCGAGCTGGAAGCCCAGAACGAGGCCAATCCACTTGTGCGCCTGTCGAACGATCCCCATCATCTATCGGTCTCCCTGGCGGCGCTTGAAGCTGAACCAGAGCAACCACAATCCCAGAATTGACAGGGACAGGCCTAGTCCCGCTGCAATTCGCAGGAGATTGTTGTTCACATCGGCGCGCTCCTTGTAGTCCATGATGTGCAACATCCAGGCAAAATCGAATACTCGCCAATAGGTATGCCGCCGCGTGATCAGGGAGCCGTCGTCTGGAGACACATAAAAAGACGTCGAACCAGCGTCAGAAAAATCGATCCTCCACAAAGGCAGTTTCCGGGATTGAATTTCACTCGGAGCCTCGGCGTCATTTTCCAGCAGTGTTGCTGCACTGACCTCACCAGACCGCGCATAATGATAGCGCGCTACGGAGATCGCATCAGCTTCTCCGAGAGGGGACTGTTCGTTCCCAGTCTCTGCGTTGACGAGATGCGCGCCCGCAGGCGAATATATCCTGTAGAAGGGTTTCCCAATCCAATTCGTCAAAACGATCTCATTGGCGTCCGGATGCCCAGCAAGGACATCCGAAAATGTAATTCTGGGCTCATAGCCACTGGAAATTGTGTCTGACATGTTCCGAACCAGATGGTCGCCATGTATGAAGTCGAGGTTCATGACGACCATATAGAGGCCGCTTGCTAACCAGATCATTGCCTGCGCGCCAATAATCAAGGACACCCATTTATGCCACTGCCGAACTCTGAACGCGATCATTCTGGTCATCTGTCACTCTCTGTAATGGTGGCTCTCATGGCCGAAGGCCGCAGAGCCAGGAAGCAGGTCCACGAGCGCCTCACAAATTATCATTCGAAGGCAATCGTGTAGTCTCCGTAAAGCGGGTCGTAGTAAAATCCTCCCGCTTCATAATCGGCATTCCATATCTGCTTGCCGGTCTTGTCGAGGCGATAGAGATAAGGGGAAAGCAACAGACGTTCCTGATGCCAGCGTCCCTCCTTTCCCGACGGGATCTGGGATCCAGAACCGTAAAGCATCAAGCCTTCATCGGAACGTATCTCGTGCTGCGGACCAATCGCCTTGTATTCATGACTTACATTGATCAGCTTGTGTCCAAGCTCATGGGCGATCGTAAGCTTGTTCTTTGAGTCATGCTTTGTGAGCGTTATGACTCCACGGATGCGATCCGGGATGGTGTCCCCGTACATGTAGGACGGAAATGAAAGTCCGGACGTATTGACAACCTTGGGCGCCCAATTGCGTCCGGTATCATCCAGATTCTCGAAAAAGGTCATGTAAACGTTCTGCAATGCAAGGAGGTAAACCGTCCTGCTATTGTTGTCGGCTGGTTCGATAATGCCTTCGAAAGCCGCAAGCGCGCCGTCCGACAATTCCGAGGGCGTTTGGCTGCGTTGGACATACAAGTTGCCATAGCCGCCTGAAGGCATTTGCGAACGGTCGCTCGTTGAGTTGATAGCGAGAAAGCCCGGATCGACTGTGCCGGTCTTTAGCCACAGGAGATTAAGTTGGATTCCCGTCGGCTCGAAGACCCGCTTCGCGTTCGCAAATTCCTCCAGGAGCCCTTCCAGAGGCAATATGGCTCTAGCATCCTCATGAAGATTGGACGGGTAGTATAGTCCGACATCCACTGTCGGTTTCCCGGCCTGCAAGTCAGCGTTCAGGGCGGCGACCTCTGCCGCTTTAATGGTTGTCCAGATAATCGTCCGGGGTTCAGCTATAACGTCCGTTGGAGGCGGGGACACAGATGGTGACGTACATCCCGACGAAACCCCGATCAGCATCACAGCGCATATCAATTTATTGATCATGGGGACTTCCTAATCAAAGTCACGAATTGTGCGTATCAAGAGCGGTCCTGTCATTCGACAGAGACTGTCCTGGATGCTTCAACCAGTTGATCGAATTCAGGATTGTGCTGCCTGGCAAATGCTATGGCAGGGTGATCGGCGTCGAGCTGGTGATAATAGAAAGTCTCACCCTCATTGTACTGTCTATCCAGATCCGCCGCCAGCGCGTGCATGCCATCGGTGAAGGATCGATAATTTTCACCTTCCCGCTTCTTTTTGAAAATCAATATCTCTGCGCCCTCTGGAAACGCGGCTTCCCATCCTGTCGGCATGTTGGAACCGAAGTGAAAAATCGAGCCGGCCTGCATGACTTGCCGCTTGCCTTCGCTGCTGAGGACCCATCGCCCTGCCATCGTATAGACAATGCTCTCGGTAGGGTGGGGATGCTCGGAAAGGAACATTCCGGGTTCAAGCCGCAAAGTATATGCGCGCAATTCTTCTCCGAAGAGCAGTGGGCCAAAAAATCCTTCATGGGTGAACGTGCTGCTGGCGTTCTGCATCGCCTCGGCAACGTCCTCGATGATCTCGACATTATTGGCCAGTTGAATATAGGCCGGCGCGTCATGTGTGGCATCCACAAGCCGCGCGTCCTGCACTTTCGAGCCAGAATGCCCATCGGCATCAGGCATCGCCTCGGACCCATGCGAATGACCATGGTCGTCATTGCGCTCAGGATGGGTTGCGCAGGCCGCCAGCGCCAACACGGATAGAGTCAAAAGCAGATGCTTCGTATGCATAAATATCTCCCAGCTGAATTGGTCCGTTTCGGACGAAGGTGATGCTTGGACCAGGTTCTTGCTATTGGCCAGCGAGGCAGACCCGCCCCCGAACGCGGTGACCTGGCGCGTCTGCGTAGCATCGTTTCTGGTCTCGCCCTCCTCGTTTGCCCGGAGGATTGAAAACCGAAAAAGTTCGATTCCAGGGAGCGTCGCTGCGGACAGGCGAGAGGCCTGTCCGCAGAATACGCCCTCGGCCTATTTCCTGTAGCTCAGTCTTATGTAACCGCGACGGCCAAGCAGGTCATAGGTCATCGTGTCCGTGTTTCCATCTGTCCAGCTGGCGACGAAAGGTGGGTCATTCTGGAAGATGTTGTCCACTCCGGCGGTTACCCGGAAGGCTTCAGTTACATCGTAGGAAAACTGCGCATTGTGATAGAATTGCGCCGGAATATGAGAGCCCGGTCCTGATGTCGCATAGAAATCGTCGCCTTCGCCGATCATCTGGACAGAATAGGTTCCCGACCACTTGCTCGATGTTGTTGTCCAGGAGCTTATTGCGCGCCACTCCGGGTACCCCCCATTACCGCCGCCGATATAGCCTGCGATCATTGTGGGGTTATCGCCCTCAAAAGCGACAGTTTCATACTCGGACAGATAAGTGGCGTTGAAATCAATCGAATGGTCGAGACCGAATTTCTCAAAACCGTAAACCACGCCGATATCGAGGCCTTTCATTGTCTCGCTGCCAGTGTTCGCATTCTGCGTCGACAGATAGTTGACATCACCATTCAATGGGTTCCGGGTATGATGCTCGGGAGCACAGAACTGGTGGGACAGGTTTGACGATTCATAGCAGAGTGACAGTTTGGTCGATCCCGGGGTCGTCCGTATGGCATTGTCAATCTTTATGTCGAAGTAGTCGAGCGTAACAGACAGTCCCTCGATGGGTTGAAGCACTGTGCCGATGGTGAATGATTCCGACGATTCCGGCTCAAGGTTCGGATTGCCACCCGCATCTGTCAGGACTGTATTGCCAAGCTGGATATAATTGGTCGGCACGCCGGCCGCCTGGCAGTTCAGGTAGATGTTGCTTGTCGGCGAAAGGGATGCCCATCCAGAGCATGGGTCGACCGTCGTCAGATTGCCCTCCGACACGCCGCCAAACAATTCCGGAATGTTCGGGATACGGAAAGCTGTCGTAAAGGTACCCCGGAGCTTGACCCCGTCATTGATGCGCCAGTTCAGTCCGGCCTTGTAGTTGGTGTCGCTTCCGAACAGATCGTAGTCGGAATAGCGAATAGCGCCATCGAAATCCAGTGACTGGACAAGAGGCATGTCCTTGACAAGAGGGACGCTGACTTCGGCAAAGACTTCTTTCGCTTTGGTTGCTCCAGAAATCGGATCCTGCTGGTTTCCGAGCGCGAGACCTGCGACCGACAGGGAATCCGGATTGCGCCAGCCCTTGTCTTCGCGCCATTCTGCGCCGAACGCGACACCAAGCATTCCGGCGGGAAGCTGATACACTTCACCACTCATGCTGGCGCTGATCGCTTTTTGTTCATTGCCGCCAAGGCCCGTCTCCGTGAACACGATATAGTCGAGTACCTCTTGTGTGACGTCCCCGTATCCAAACAGGTCAGCACACGGGATGCCGCCCGTGCCGCACAAGGCCGGATCGAGGGCTTGCGCCAGGCGTCCGGTATTGATGTTGTTCAGGATGGAATCGGAGCCGGTGTTACGTCCCCAGTTCAGGGAAGCCTCGTAGCTCCAAATGTCTCCGAGCGTTCCCTTGAGCCCGGTCACAATCCGGAAAGTGTCTGTCTCCTGTTCGAATGTGCGCGCACCATTTTCGAGCAGTCTGCGACGCTCCAGGACGAAATCGACGCCTGTTGGGTTGGTTGGGTGCGATGCATCAAACCCAATATTGACCAGCGTGGCCGGAGAGGCCGGCTGCGTCGACCAGCGCTTTGTGTACAGGAGTTCGGCAAACAGGTCGGCGCTATCGGTCAGGTGATAGGTGCCAAAAGTCGCGAAGCTGAGACGCTCAAGGGGGTTGGATGCGTTGAAATACCGGTTGTAGTTGAAGCCATCGCGATTGCCGTCGTATATCTGGAAGGAATCGCCGTCGCCGCCGAGGGTTTGATTGAAGTTCACTCGGGTCGGTCCGGTCAGGACTGTTCCATCGGGCATGACATAGCCGGCTGGCAATGTGCCTCTTCCGCCAATGGTCGATGAGCTCAAACCGTCACACACAAATCCATTGGGGCCCGGCGTGCCTGGGCAAGGTGCACGGCTCTCGTCCCAGAGAGGCGCTGCGCCCGAGTCCTGATAGCTCATATTGAACATGACATCGCCCTTGGAGCTCGTCACTCCCCAGCTCAAATCCAGAAGCAACTCCTCGCCGTCACCTTCATCCGTCATGCCATATTTGGCAGATGCCTCGAACCCGTCATAGCCTTCCTTGGTGATCAGGTTGATCACGCCAGCAACTGCATCGGCGCCATAGGTTGCAGACGCACCATCCTTGAGGACTTCGACGCGCGACACCAGAGACATCGGGATCATGGACAGATCGACAGCGCTATTCGCGCCGGTGCCGCCATAGACAATCCTGCGGCCGTTCAGAAGGACCAGGGTTCTGTTGACACCAAGACCGCGCAAGTTGATTTGCGGCGTACCCCAACCATTGGACACCCAATACGCACTGCTCGAGTTGCCGCCGAAGCCTGCCGATGACGGGAGGCGCTGCAGAAGCGTTTCGAGATTTGTTATCCCGGTCTGTTCGATCTGTACGCTGTCAAGGACAGTTACGGGGCCAACGCTGGTGAGATCCTTGCGCTTGATCCGGCTACCGGTAACCGTGATCGTATCCTCGACTTTGGCCGCATCATCTGCGGGCGCTTCCTGGGACGCCGCCGGCAATGAGGTCAAACAAAACGCGAGAGGAACAAGCGCTGCACTCATCAGGATACTGTTCTTAAGAGATTTCATAGTCCGACTCCCGCCATGTCTGATTGTCTGGGTTTAGATGGTTTCTTAGGTTTAGTATGTACCTGTCTAGACAACCTGTCCGGTGTGGGTCAACCCCGTTCTTAAACTATTCGTTATCTTTCGAGCGTGCAGGTCAAAATACAGGCGCGCTGGTCAAGAATTGTGCGGGTGAAACGTGTCGGCGCTTGGGGCGTTACGTTTAAGGTGGCCCGGAAAGTGCGTGCGGCATGCCAGCGCCGTTGTCGACGCACATCTGCCCAGTGTGATCGACCGGACCGAGTCATTTGAGGCCTGGTCCTGACGGGCTTGTCATCAGCGGACTTTCCATTCCATCTTCGTCTTTCCGTTTCAAGAAAATCGAGGCGTTTGTCTGGCGAGCTACGTTTCACGTGTACCCGTGATCGGAGCCAGACACGTCGACCCTCACTCTCGAACGCGACGCCTGCTGCGGTCGAAACGCAACTCGAAGACGGCGTCCGCATCACCATTGCGCCACCATGGTGCTGGTCTCGTGTTCGCCGTGTTGGCACCAGACACAATCGCAATTTTGATGATTGCAGCTTGGATCGTTCAGCTGTCCCCGATAACGATGACGCGCCAGCGGAAACAGAAGTCGCTTTGGCACTGAAGAACTGTATGCACGGGCAAGCATGCCGCCAGTCTCTGAGCGTCCCAGCTGCCTGATCAGAAAGTCAATGCCGCGCCGACCTGCGACATTGAACAGGAAGCGGTTGACCACGCCGGTACGAAGGCCGGGTCGAAGCGCTTGCTGCCAGGCATCGGCATAGCTCGTCCCATTGATCAGGCTTTCGGCAGCCAGTCGTCCGGACCGAATGGCATAGCGCAAACCAAACCCGGCGAGTGCATCCTGAAACCCCGCATGCTCGCCGATCACAGGATAGCCGCCTTGCACGGCCGTGCGTGGCAGGCGGATATTGCCGAAGCCGCCGAATGGCCTTGGGTTTTGCATGCGCAATCCGGCATGACGTTCGAAAAAAGCCAAGGTGGCCGCGAGGTGTTCCGCCTGGTCGCGGAAGCCAGAGAACATGCAGCTCGCCACCGTACCGCGACCTTCATGAACCAGAAGATAGGCGTATCCTTTCGGCGCCAGTTCAGACCCGAAGGCAAGCCAGGCGCCGTCCTCCATGTCGGTATCGAAGATTTTCCCCACTGCAATGATGTCGGCGCGGCGCGGTCCACCAGCAAGAACCATTTCGCTGGACGTCGACGTCACACGGTCATTAAAGCGAACCTCGACACCCGCACCAATTGCCTGGTCGAGCAAGGCACGATCCAGCGTGCCATCGCCAGCGCCACGTCGCAACAGGTAGAACAAGGGTCGCTCGCCGTGGACACGATGAGGTTTGGCCTGACTGTCAAAAACGACGCCTTCGTTCATTCCGTGATAGGCGAACCCGGTTGAAATGCCGCTTGAAGCCAGTTCGTCGAGGGCATCCATAGGGTTAGTCCAGTTCTCCAGACCCTGAAAGTCATCATGAAACCGGTGGCCGATATCGGCGTGCCACTCGCGCACCATTACCTTTTTTCCAGCCTGCGCGAGCACAATTGCGCACGTCAGGCCAGCCGGTCCGGCGCCAACAATGGTGATGCCCTTGTGGTTCGCCATATCGCCGTCCTCAAGGCTTGACTGATCGGGGCGCCGCGTTTCTCCGCAGGGCCCGCGCGGCTTCAAATGTTACAAGGCGCCGACCGAGCGTATCCCATAATTTCAACCGGGTTGTCTTGAAGCTCTCGCCGAGCGTCATGCGCCCTGTGCCTGCCAGGCGGGGATGATCCCGCAATACGTCAGGCAACCGGTAGAAGGGAATGCGGCTATAGAGGTGATGGACATGATGGATGCCGATATTGGCAGTCATCCAGCGCAATGGCGGCGGCAGGTCATAATATGAGCTGCCATAAAGCGCGGCCTCGTGAAGCTGCCAGTTGTCGCTTGTGTCCCACACAGTGTCTTCAAACTGGTGCTGCACATAAAACAGCCAAACGCCGATAATCGCAGCCAATGAGGTGATGAACAGATAGGTAACCAGAAACGGCAGCCAGCCCAATGCAACGATCCCCGCAATCAGGAGTATGGCGATAGCGATGTTCGTACCCATGGCGCTCACCCAATACTTGAAACCGGCGCGCAGGAATCCAACCGGCAGGCGATGGTGGATCAGGAAAATGAAGATCGGACCGACCCCAAAGAGAACGAAGGGATTGCGATAGAGCCGATAGGCAAGGCGTCCTGCGAATGTGCGGGCATTGTACTCATCCACGGTCAAAGTCAGGATGTCCCCGACGCCGCGCTGATCGAGATTTCCCTGAGCGCTGTGATGCACAAGATGTGAGCGTTTCCAGAGATCATAGGGTGTCAGGGTCAGAATGCCGATTAGTCGGCCGGTCCAGTCATTTGCCCGGCGCGATTTGAAAAATGCTCCATGCGAGCAATCATGCTGGATCATGAACAATCGCACCAGAAAACCTGATGCGATGACGCTGATCGGGAGGGTCAGCCAGTAGCTGACAGAGGTCGACCAAACCGCAGCGCCCCATAACAGTAACACAGGAACCAGTGTCACCGTCAATTCGAACAGGCTACGGATCGTAGAGGGGTGCCGATAGGCGGCCAAAATCCTTATCCAATTGCGAGCCGGGGCTTCTGGCGAGCCGGAGTCCTGCGCCCTATAGGCATAAGTCATGAATTGGTCCTCGCCGGTCGTCGTGAAGCGGAATGGACTGCTCCAACAGTATGGTACAATATAAGCCGATCATTGCGCGCTCACGACTTGCAGGCTTTCGCAGACGGGCGTCAGAAGCGTTTCCAGTCGGGGTGCAGCACGTCGGACGGCGGCGACACCGGCAGCGATGCAGCGGCGTTTGTGTGCAAAGTCCAGCACCCCGACCGATACGCCATAATCGGGCCTGAGAACCAGGTCTGCCTCCTTGTCGCGCGATCTCGAAAATGCGTTATGGGTCACTTCAATTGATCTGAAAAACACGTCCAGACCGTTTTTAGGGGACTGGTCGACCTGTCGTTGGCCCGGATCGATTGTTATGACGCAATCAACGCCCGCCTCTCGTACCAGATCGACTGGCGAACTGTCTGAGTACCCGCCATCGATCAGGAGGTGAGGCCCATCTTTGAAGGGCGGCAGGATGCCGGCCAGGGCCGAACTTGCATAGACCGCATCGACGGCATTGCCACGTGTCTTGACGACCCGCTCGCCGGTCAGAATGTCGGTAGCGGTAATATACGTCCGAACACGTCCGGAACCGAGATCCTTGCCAAGTGTCAGCTCCTCGATGACAGAGCGGCCCCAGTCGACGGTATGCTCGCCGGCGCCCCAGCCAAAGGCAAGCGCGCGCAGTTCGCGTCCAGCGATCGCGAAGTTCTTGATTCTGTCCAGCATGTGCCGTGCCCTGAGATCAGGTACAGCAGGAAATCCCGACACGTCCATTGCGACCAGATCCCGGTACCAATCCCTGTTCAAAGAGTAGGTTGCCGCAATCAGCGCGCCTATCGAGACGCCTGCGATCGTATCCGGATAATAACCAAGATGATTGAGCGCCTTGAGCACACCGACATGGGCCATGCCCCGCGCGCCGCCGCCAGCGAGTACGAGTCCGAAGGGTTTGTGGTGCACGATAGTTCCTTTCGAACAAAGGGTTGAATGTCCCCGATACAAATTCGTTAGCTGTCTTTCAGTGAGGTGCCGCCAACGCGCGACGCTGTCCTACCGATACGACTAGAGGCCTGGGCCAGAAGCATTTCCAGAATGGGATGGCCGGCGCCAGCGCGGCCAGAAGCGCGGGGTATTAGCCGCATAGGCGCGGTATTCCTCGCCAAATTGAGCTTCGGCGTCCTTTTCCTCCCGAAGGGCGAGGCGCACGTACATGAAGACCAGGACCGGGAACATGACCAGAGTCAGAATGGTCGGCCATTGCACCAGAAAGCCGAACATGATCAGCACGAAACCGGCATATTGCGGATGGCGCATCCGTGCATAGATGCCGGTCGTCGCGAGTTTGCCCGAGCGCAGCGCGCCATGAAGGACCGGCCAAGCCGACGATAACACGCTGAAGCCCAGGAAGATAAAGGCCAAGCTTATAAAGTGAAACGGGCCAAAATGAGGATTGTCCTTCCAGCCAAAGATCATCTCCCAGAAGTGTCCTGAATCGTGGGCAAACCAATTGATGTTCGGGAATTGGGATTCAAGCCAGGGCGACAGGAAATATATCGACAGGGGAAAGCCGTACATTTCTGTAAAGAGGGCAATGACGAAAGCACTGAACGCGCCGAAAGATGTCCAGTCCTTTGATTTGGATGGTTTGGCAAAGCTGAACGCGAAAATGATGAAAATTGCCGAGTTCAGAATGACCAGAAACCAGAGACCGTATTCAGAATGAGCCATCTCGCCCTTCATTGGGGTGTTCCTTGATCTTCATCGTCGCGGCTTGCGCCATGACCGCCATGGGCTCCATGCCCGCCATGCATGAACAGGTGCATGCCACCGCACAAAAGCAGGAACCCTGCAGCGAAGACGAGATTGCCGGGGATGTGAGCCCTGTGCTCATACAGAAGCAGGAACCCAATGGCTGCGGCGAAGGCAATGACCGGCCACCAATACCTGCGCCCTTTGGGCTGGTGCTCGTCGTGACTGGAATGGTTGTTATTGTGCATTGCACGAAACCTTCTTGTTGTGTGTTGCTAGCGGCTTGACCTGGGCGAGGTTGCGTCATGAAGAATTCGCCGGCAGGTCACGACCAGTCCGAGAATGAGGCTCGTAAAAACGAAGCCCGAAAAGACCCAGTCATCCCAGCGAAAATGCTGATAATGATCGATCGCGAGCAGCAGCATGGCTGCGATCCCAAACGGGCGAGTGTAAAGCTCGATAACAGTCCAGAAACCCGGTTTGGCGCCATTCATGCCGAGACGTCCTTCCGGTTCAGTTTGAGGAGCTGGGCGTTGACCGCGCAAATCACCGTGCTGGCGGACATCAACACCGCGCCAACCGCCGGCATCAGGATCAGGCCCCAGGGGAAGAAGACCCCCGCAGCCGCAGGGATAGCAAACGCGTTGTAGCCGGTCGCCCAGACGAGGTTCTGCATCATCTTGCTATAGGTCGCGCGGGCAAGTCCGATTATTGCCACAACATCGGATGGGCTCGACCTGACAAGGATGATATCGGCCGTTTCGATAGCGACATCCGTACCCGCGCCGATCGCGATCCCGACATTGGCCTGGGCGAGGGCAGGGGCGTCATTCACCCCGTCGCCGATCATCGCAACGATCAGACCGCGTGACTGGATTTCCCGAACCTTTTCCGCTTTCTGTTCAGGCAGGACTTCGGCGATGACTTCGTCGAGTCCGATTTCCTTGGCGACCCAATCAGCGACCTGCTTGTTGTCGCCTGTGAGCATAATACACCGAATGCCCATTGCCTGGAGTTGAGAGATGGCGCTTGCTGATTCTTCACGGATTATATCTGCAAGAGCGATAGCGCCGATCAGCTTTTCTTCGATCAGCACAAAGACCACGGTCTTGCCTTGTGCGCTCAGGGTCTCAAATCGCGGATCGTCCATGACCAGTCCCTGGTCACGCAGGTAACCCGGGCTCACGACCTTGACATTCCGGTCCTTGACGACGCCTTCAGCGCCCTTGCCGGGGATCGCCTTGAACTTGTCGACCGGCCAGGTCTCCGGCGCGTCCCGGACGATCCCTTGAGCTATCGGATGTTCGGAATGGGCTTCGATCGAGGCGGCATAGGCGATGACCTCGTCTTCGGTAAACGCCGTGTCGAACACGAGTGTATCGGTGATCCCGAACTCGCCTTTGGTCAGCGTCCCGGTCTTGTCGAAGATGATCGCGTTGATCTTGCGCGCCTCTTCAAACGCGGTCCGGTCGCGGATGAGCAGGCCATTGGTCGCTGCAATAGCGGTTGAGCGTGCCACGACCAGCGGCACGGCAAGTCCCAGCGCATGCGGGCAGGCAATGACCATGACCGTCACTGCGCGGGCCATTGCGAACGAGAATCCCTGACCCGTGAACAGGGTCCAGAACAGAACGGTCGAAAGGCCTCCACCAAGCGCAATGAAGGTCAGCCATTTTGCGGCTGTATTTGCGAGATCCTGTGTCTTCGACTTGCTGGCCTGGGCTTCCTGGACCAGTTTGATGACACTCGACAGAAATGTTTCGTCGCCGGTCTTGTCGACTCGGATGGTGAGCGAACCTTCTCCATTGATCGAACCGCCAATGACTTCTGCATCAGCCCCCTTGAAGATGGGCTTGGACTCACCGGTCAACATGGATTCGTTGAGCGAAGACTCGCCTTTGATGATGATCCCGTCTGCGGGGACTTTTTCGCCCGGCTTGATCAACAAATGCTCGCCGCCGGTGAGGGTCGAGACGGACACATCGCTTACCGAGCCGTCTTCTGCCACAAGGTGGGCTTCGTCTGGCATCAGCGCTGCAAGTTTCTCGAGCGCCCGGCCGGCGCCAAGGACCGATTTCATTTCGATCCAGTGCCCGAGCAGCATGACTGCGATCAATGTCGCCAGTTCCCAGAAGAAAGTCTCGTCGCTTCCGAGTGCAACCATGCCCATCGAATAGGCATAGGCAGCGGTGATCGCGACAGAGATCAGCGTCATCATGCCGATATCGCGGGTGGTAATCTCTCGCCAGAAGCCTTTCAGGAACGGCCAGCCGCCATAGAAAAACACGAGGCTTGAGAGCGCCGCCAGCACGTATCGGTCACCCGGAAAACGCAAGACGTCTGTCAGCCCAAGCCAACCCTGTATCATTGGCGCGAGCGCAAGAATTGGCCCGGTCGCAGCCAGGACGACCCAGAAGCGCTTGCGATATTCCGCGATCATGTCGGTATGGTCATGACCGCCATGCGCGCTGGGCTTGGTTTGCGGCCCTGAAATCGTCGCCGCAGGATCGGATTGATGGGTGTGGGCGGAATGGTCCATGGCGGCGATCTTTTCCTACTGGTCAGGTCTTGTGAGACGAAGGATCGGGGGAGGCGGCGACAGGACGGGTCCGTGGCGGCAGACCGGGGTCGCCATAGCGGCGCGGATTGGACTTGAAGACCTGATGGCACCGGCTGGAACAGAAAAAATAGGTCCATCCTGCGTACGCCTCTGACGCAGCCGCTTCTTCCAGCGCAATCATGTTGCGGCAGACGGGATCTTCGACAGTCATCGACGCGCTCCAATATTCAATGCGGCACCATGTCGCCGATTTGGAATCCAGCATCGGCAGGGACGATTTCACCGGTCACGCCGGTCTACAAAGCGTTCGCGCGATGCGGAGACGTTTTTTCGGTCAGATCGCGATCAGTCATGCGAGAACAGCTTCTTGAGTTCTAATACGCAACGAAGCCGGTCGCCCCTCATGAAAGTGCGCAGAGGCGCCCGTTCCAGCCTGCAGGCGCAATGAGACGGCGCTGGCCATGATCAGGAGCGGCATGGGATTCGAGACGCCGGGCGACCCAAACCGCAGCGCAAGACCGTAAGCGAGCGCCATCAGACCGGCGTCCGCGATAGACGCGAGGGCGCAGGGCATGGTCATCTGCCGGTGGCTAAGGTGATCCATTGCATAGAAAGGCATCTGCAAAGCCTCCCACGCAAAGGCTGTGAGGACGCCGAAGATCACAATCCAGATTATGGGGCGATCGACCAGGCGCATCAGATATGTATCCCAGGAAATTCACGAATGGGAGTGCGCATGATCGGGCGCCTCCTTGTCGCGGATCCGGCCCAGATAGAGGGCTTCGAAGGCAAAGATTGCCGCCATGGAGCCCAGTGCGATCACGACGATCATCGGGTCAGCACTGGCCTTGATGAAGAGGAATGCGCCAAGCGCGATCAAGTCGAACAGAATGGCGGCGATCAGGACCCAGGCGCGGGCGCCGACATCCTCGCGCAAATACCGCAGCACGCCGTAATGGATGATGATATCCATGACCAGATAGTAGATCGCGCCGAGTGAGGCGATCCGGCCAAGATCGAAGAAGGCGGCCAGAAAGGCAGCGAGCACGACGGTGTAGACGAGCGTATGCGTCTGGATGCCACCGGGCATGCCAAAATGCTTGTGCGGGATCAGGTTCATATTCGTCAGCATGGCGAGCATGCGTGAGACGGCGAACACGCTGGCCAGAAGTCCGGACGCTGTGGCTATGATCGCGATGATCACGGTAAACGCCACGCCACGATCGCCAAAGGCCGGGCGCGAGGCTTCGGCCAATGAAAAGTCCTTGGCCGCAACAATCTCTTCCAGTGTCAGCGAAGAGCCGACGGCCAGTGCCACAGCCATATAAACGACGAGGCAGATGGCCAGCGACCAGATGATCGCCCGGCCGACATTCTTGTTGGGGTTCTGGACCTCGTCGCCGCTATTCGTGATCGTCGTGAAGCCTTTAAAGGCCAGGATTGCAAGCGCGACACCGGCCAGGAAACCGGCGGGTCCGGTCTGCTCAGTGGTCGCAGAGGATGCCGCTTCGAAGGAGAGGCCTGACGCCCAGAGCGCTGCGCCAGCAAAGACCAGTATCCCGCCGACTTTGAGCACGGCCGCGACTTTGGACACGCCGCCGATTATCTTGTTGCCGGATATGTTGATCACAAAAGCAAAGACGATTAACCCGACTGCGAGCACCGGCACCAGGACGCTGTCTTTCGCAACATCGAAGAGCTGCAAAGTGTAGGCCCCAAAGGTACGCGCGACGAGGCTTTCATTGATAATCATGGACATGGTCATCAGGAGCGCGCTGGCGGCGGCAATCGTGGTTGGCCCGTACGCCTTCTGCAGGATCATCGCGATGCCGCCTGCCGACGGGTATTTGTTCGACATCTTGATATAGGTGTAGGCGCTGAACCCGCTGATCAAGGCTGCAATCAGAAACGCAAGCGGGAAGCCGGGACCGGAAAATTGCGCAACCTGGCCGGTGAGGGCAAAGATACCAGCGCCAATCATCACGCCTGTGCCCATCGCGACAGTGCCAGCGAGGCTTAGCGAACCTTTCTTATAGGTTTCGGACGTCATTGGTCCGCTGCCTGCTCGGCCGGGAAACGGCCAACATAGCTGGCAAATACGCTTTGCGCCTCACCATCGAACAGGATCACATCATAGGCGTCAGGCGAATTTGGTGTTTCCATCCCCGGCGAGCCCATCGGCATGCCAGGCACAGATAGTCCCGCTCCGGCGGGACGCTCTTTCAGCAGCCTTCGGATGTCCGCGGCCGGGACATGGCCTTCGATCGCATACCCATCAATCTCGGCGGTGTGGCAGGATGCAAGTTGGTCGGGCACGCCAAGCGAGGCCCGCACGGGAGCCAGGTCCTCGCGTTCGATGACGCGGACGTCCAGGCCGTCGCGCTGAAGATGTTTGACCCAGGCTGTGCAACACCCGCACCAGGGCGTCTTGTAGACGGTAATGGTCTGCGCATTCGCCGGGCCGGCAGTTCCGCTCATAACGGCAAATCCAGCCACGATGGCGAAGACTGCCGCCCCCAGGGATCCAAGAATCCATTTCGACATGAGAGTCTCCTTTCAAATTACAGTTTTACGGATCGCAACCGCAGCGCATTGGCGATGACCGATACCGAACTCAGGCTCATTGCGGCGGCGGCAATGATCGGACTGAGGAGCAGGCCGAAGAAGGGATAGAGAACGCCCGCGGCAACCGGCACACCAAGCGAGTTATACACGAAAGCAAAGAACAAATTCTGGCGAATATTGCCCATTGTCGCGCGGCTGAGGCGCTGTGCGCGCGCAACGCCGCGAAGATCCCCTTTGACCAGGGTCACACTGGCGCTTTCCATCGCGACATCCGTACCCGTTCCCATCGCGATCCCGACATCCGCCTGTGCCAGGGCAGGGGCGTCATTGATCCCGTCGCCGCACATGGCAACAACAGCGCCCTGGGACTGGAGTTCGCGTATGATCCGGTTCTTGTCTTCTGGTGAGACATCCGCATGGACCGCGTCAATGCCAATCTGACGCGCCACCGCTTCGGCTGTCGCCTGGCTGTCGCCGGTCAGCATGACGACTTTCATGCCAGCCTTGTGCAAGGCTGCAATGGCATCAGGCGTTGTCGCCTTGATCGGATCGGCGACACCGATCAGCCCGGCCGGTTTGCCATCCAGCGCGACGAACATCACCGTCTGGCCTTCGCGGCGATAGGATTCTGCGCGGGCTTTCAGCGCGTCGTCAAATGCGCCGACCCGGCGCATCATTTTTGCATTGCCGATCGCAAGCCGTTTGCCATCGACGCGCCCTTGCGCGCCTTCGCCGGTGACGGATTCGAAGTCTGAAGCGGCGAGGCGTACGGCCCCGCGTTCTTCGGCGCCATTGACGATGGCCTGGGCCAACGGGTGCTCGCTGCCGCGTTCAATCGCGGCGGCATAAGAGAGGAAGTCCGCTTCAGCGAGACCTTCGGCTGGCTCGACCGTAACGAGTTTGGGCTTGCCCTCGGTGAGCGTGCCCGTTTTGTCGACGACAATTGTATCGACTTTTTCCAGCGTCTCGAGCGCTTCAGCATTCTTGATCAGAATGCCAGACTGAGCGCCCTTTCCGGTCGCGACCATGATTGACATGGGCGTCGCAAGACCCAGCGCGCAGGGACATGCGATGATGAGCACAGCGACCGCATTGACGATCGCGAATGCCATGGCCGGATGTGGCCCGAAAACCGCCCAGATGATGAAAGTGACAATAGCGGTCAGAACAACCACCGGAACAAACAGGCCCGCCACAGTGTCGGCGAGCTTCTGGATCGGTGCACGTGATCGCTGCGCTTCGACGACCATGCGCACAATCTGAGAGAGCATCGTATCCTCGCCGACGCGGGTCGCCGCCATAATAAATGAGCCCGTGCCATTCACGGTGCCGCCGGTGACCGGATCGCCTGCTGCTTTCTCGACCGGAATGGGTTCGCCCGTGATCATGGACTCGTCGACATTCGACCGGCCTTCAACAACCTCGCCATCGACCGGGACTTTCTCGCCGGGGCGAACGCGCAGACGGTCGCCGGCCTGAATGTCATCGACAGAGACCTCCTCGTCCTGGCCATCAGCCATGATCCGATTGGCCGTTGGCGGCGTGAGTTCCAGAAGCGCACGGATCGCGCCTGATGTGGCACTGCGGGCCCGCAGCTCAAGCACCTGCCCGAGAAGAACAAGCGTCGTGATGACCGCCGCTGCTTCAAAATAGACAGCAACTTCGCCCGCTTCGTTACGGAACGCATGCGGGAAGATGCCCGGAAGGGCCGTGGCAACGAGCGAAAATATGAAGGCAACGCCAACGCCGAGCGAGATGAGTGTGAACATGTTGAGGTTCATCGTCCGGAGGGAGCGTGCGCCGCGTTGGAAGAAGGGCCATCCGCCCCAGAGCACGACAGGAACTGCCAGTGCGAATTGAGCCCATTGGGCCCAGCCGGCTGGCAACAGACCTTCGAGCGGTTTGCCCGGGATGAGGTCGCCCATGGCGTAAATGGCAAGCGGGACGGTGAAGATTGCGCTAATCCAGAACCGACGTGTCATATCGTCGAGTTCGGATGTGTCCTCCGCGCCGACGACGATGCCTTCGGGCTCGAGCGCCATGCCGCATATTGGACAGCCGGAATTGCGTACATCGCGAACGTTGGGATGCATGGGGCACGTGTAGACTGTGCCGGAATACGCCGGCGGCACAAGATCGTATTTTCCGTCGGCACCCGCATCAGTGTCGCCCCCGGCATGACAGCAATCATGACCAGCGCCGTGATGCTGATGTTCATGATGTCCATGCGCGTGATTCTTGTGATCAGTATCTGTCATGTCCGCCCCTCCGGGGTGTGGTTGAAGTGTTTCGCTGTGCGTCCCGTTCCTTGATCCAGCGCCGGAATACTGCGGGCTGATCCAAAGAGAAGAACATTGAAATTGCGCGCTAGGCACGTTGGCGATTGAACAGCCGGTAGAGTGGCACGAAGACGAGCGCGATATACCAGCCATAGAGATAGGCCTCGACAAGCCCGAGGAAGAAGCTCGACACCGAAATGAATTTGAATCCCGGCAGCAACTGCTCCCATGCGGCGTGCATATGCAGATCAGCCGGCGCGGTGAGCCCCCACGCGATACAGATTGTAAAAGTCAGGGCGAGAAAAATTGACAGGGCATGTCCGGTCGGGATGAGGCGCATTGTGAACTCCTTCTTTGCCTGGGACGCTCCACTTGAGGCATGGAGCGGGCGACTTGGCATCGGCATAGATATACACATAATACCCTATAGGGGTATATTCAACTCCGTATTTGTACTTTGTGAAATGGTTCGATGAATTGAGCGGCATAGGCGGCTGG
This sequence comes from Hyphomonas chukchiensis, assembly GCF_000682695.1. Lineage (GTDB taxonomy): Bacteria > Pseudomonadota > Alphaproteobacteria > Caulobacterales > Hyphomonadaceae > Hyphomonas > Hyphomonas chukchiensis. Next base: position 68,811 of record NZ_AWFG01000063.1, read on the forward strand.
ATAATCTGGCTGACCATCGATCCCGATTGCACCGGCACGTACCCCGTCGCTCGATGAGAAGCGCGCCGTGCCAAGCAGGAAATCCCAGAGTGTGAGAAAGCCCGAAATTGACGTCGCCGTCCTGCGCCGACGCGACATGGTGGTGACGGTGAACCGGGGCGACTGCCCAGACATATTTGAGCGGACCGATGTTCATGTCGACATTGGAATGCTGCAACAGCAGCTGCACAGCGACCGCAAAGGTTGCTATCGCAGCGACTTCGGTCGGAATACCGAGTAATAGCCAGGGCAGGGTGCCGCCCATGATTTCCAGAGTTTGGTGGACCGGATGCTTGAGCAGGCCATTGAAACCATACATGCGTTTGACCGAGTGATGAACGGCATGGAAACGCCAAAGCAAGTTCACCCGATGACTGGCGAAATGGACCAGTGTAATTCCGGTATCAAGCATAATGATCGACAGCGCGACGTCAGCCCATAGCGGGAGATTTGAAGGCCAGAGAGGTGCCCAAGGTATGATCGCCGCAAAGACCGGAAGCAGAACGACCAACACAATAATCGTGCCCTCATTGACCACCGCATGACATATGTCGCGGACGCGGTCTTTATCCGGCTTGTTCCAGACCGGTTCGTACGGAGCGATCCTCTCGGCCAGGTAAGACGCGAAGATGGCCACGACCACCAGCGCGGGCAGCCAGAGACGCGATCCCCCCGTTTCCACCAGCGTCAGAGCGGCGGCGAGAAAGCCGAGGAAGAAGGTTGGGGCATACAGACGCTTGAACACGGATAACATGGCGACTCTCCTTGATTTGGAGAGCGTCAATGGCCTGAACGCCGAACCGGGTCTTGAATGGATCAACGGTTCAGATGGGGTCATCAATGGAGACCTCCAGACCAGACAGGCCGACTTTCGGTGTCACGCCGAACCATTGGCGTAGTCGCCGCGTGAAATGCGCTTGGTCTGAGAACCCGCCCGCAGCAGCGGCATCAGCCAGGCTGGCCGACGCCTCAAGCGCCTTGGCGGCGCCAAGCAATTGCAGCCATTGCAGAAGCTTGCTTGGCGGCACGCCGAAATCTGACACCACGATGTCACGCAGCCGGCTTGGTGACAGCGACAGGGCGCGCGCCAGTGCCGCCGGGCTGGTAAGCGCGTCGGCATTTTCAAACGCGGTCTGCAGGCGCGCATCTATCGCAGAGCCGGGCAAGCGCCCTGCAAACATTCTGGCCCAGTGGCGCGCCTGGTTTGCATTGCCAATATCTCTCAGAGCGGCAGACAATTCATCATGAAGGAAGACCAGCGGACTGTCTTTCCGATCGTTTCTGACCCCTGAGAACCGCGGATCAACATAGACTGAGCGCGTCTGGCGTCCTTTTGGACCGATCGCGTGTGTCTGCCCTGCGGGGATCAGGACAGCTCTGTCTTTTGGCGCGGTTATCTCGCCCGCGGCCGTGATCACGACCGCGCCATCCAGACCAAGTATGATCTGATGGGCTAAATGCGCGTGCCCGTCATTTTCGCCGATCTGTGCGTCAAGCATCGCCCAGCCGACCCCAATGACCAAAGCGCCAGACCATACGCGCGCACTCATGGGGATTGCGCCGGGGTGACCTTGCTGTTCCCAGCCAGAAATTCGCTGATCGCGGTCTCGCACATGTCGCATACGGCCGCGATGTCTTCCATATCAGATCCGCTCGTTCGTCGGGCGGCTTGTTTCAAAGCGGCGAACACGCCAGCTATCGCCTCGGCCAGGGTGGCGGTATTCTCCGAGGCGGCGCCAGCAAATAGGCCCGGGGTCTCCGCAAAAAGGACGCCGATATCTGCCGACATGAATCCCATTTCGCTGATCCTGCGATCCAGGGGCGAATTCCGAGGCGCCGTCATAACCCTTTGAAATACCGATTGCGCTGCCAGAAGGCTTGCATGAAGCGCGATCCACGGATCGGTCATGGAACGACGCCGACTGAATCCGAACACGGTCGGGACGTGGGCCCTCGGAGTGTGTGCCCCTGTATTGATTGCCCAACGAATGGCCAGGGCATTGTCCGCGCGGCCAGAACGAAGAACCTGCTGATCGTAATCCATCCCCTGGCCCGATCTGGCGGACGGTTGGCGTCTCGTCCCTTTGCCCGCAACCAAAAGCGTTTCGCGGCGACAATGCCAGCGCACCACGAACCGACCCTTATCAGGCCGTGAAGTTCCGCATTCGGATTGTAGACGGAATTGGGATCTGCCTGCGTCATCGATCAGTGTGAATGATCGTCGGTGACCGGCGAAGACGACCAGTGGATATGGGTGATCTTCCAGGTGCCGCCTTCGCGGTTCAGGACCATCGTTTCCATCGTTTGCATGTGGATCGCCTTGCCTTCGTAGGTGCCGGTGGCGTCGGACTGCGAAATCACCGTCGCCATGTCGCCGGACTGGAGCACCTGGCGGTCCTTCAGGTCAAACGAGACAGCCGCCTTATAGGCCATGTCGGCTGGCATATGGTGACCGGCATATTCTTCCAGGGACCGCTCGACACTGCCCCCCTCCGCTATGATAACAGCTGGGTCTGTCAACCCGCTTATGGTCTTGCTGTCTCCGGTTTTGAGCGCGCTGTGGAACGCGTCAACCACACCGCCCGGTGTGCCTGGTGTTTCCGGAGCGATGTCGGCGGGAACAGAACTTTCCGTGTCATGATGGCCATCGCCAGCGTCATGCGCGGCTGCAACCGGCGCGTGGTGGCCGTCAGAATTGTCATGGCCCGTCGTCCCGGCCATTCCGCCAGCGGCGCCATGATCATCGTCTTCTGGTCCAATGGCGTCCATCGTACTCATGTCGTGGTCTTCGGGCATTGTTGGCGTGCCGCCACCATGATCGTGGTCATGCCCGTCACCGGTTACTGTCGGTAGACTTTTAACGCCGAGACCATAGCTGTAGACAATCGTGCCGCCCCACCAGGCCGTTACGGTCAAAGCCAGCGCCGCTGCTGTCAGCCCTGCAATGAAAACAGCTGATGCAGCCTTTGCCCGGTTGGTCCAGCGCCATATCGCGAGAAGAATGATCGCGCTTCCTGAAGGGACGGCCCAGTTTCGATGGGTCGTCATTGCCGCATGCGATGGCGCGTCATGGTCCACCGTGTAGTAGGCCTGCAGCCCGGCAATGATCGTTGCGATGATCGCAAGCGCGCCAAAGGCCAGCATCCAGTCGGCAGCAGGCGCGAGCGTATCGCGCCACCTCGCAGCGGGGGGAAACCTGGAGAGCAGGTAGGCGGCGACTGCCGTAATCGACAAGGCATATGCAAAGTGAACCAGAATGGGGTGAATATTGGGTTCGATGAGACTGTTCATTTTGGTTCTCCTAAAACCAGGTTCGAACGCCAGCGACAAAGACGGTTTTATCCGTCTCGCCTCCGGTCGCCTGGATGAAATCTTTCGTGTCGCCGAAATTGCCTTGCCATTCGACGCCGATATAAGGCGCGAATTCGCGTTTGATCTCGTAACGAAGGCGCAGACCAGCATCTATGTTATTGAGGCCCGCTCCCAACATTCTCTCGGGAACGTCTTGAAGAGAGAGATTGGCCTCAATACGGGGCTGGAGGATGAGCCGCTGCGTCAGAAGCAGGTCATACTCAATCTCGGCTCGGGCCGAGACATCCCCCTCGGTGCTCAGGAACGCAGACACATCGATTTCGAAGAAGTATGGAGCCAGGCCTTGCATGCCAATGACAGCATAATCCAGGCCGTCCGGCTTGAAGTCGTGCCGAAGGCCCGCCTGGACGTTCCAGTACGGCGCAATTGCCCGGGAGTAGAGAGCCTGGAGCTCGGCATCCTCAACATCGCCATTATTCAACGACGACCTGCCTTCTGTCTTGAGCCAGATCTTGTTGATATCGCCGCCATACCAGGCCTGCCCATTCCAATAGAGGTCATCACGTCCGTCAGCGCTCTGAGCTTCCAGCTGGTTGAACAGCACGTAGTATGTTGGCTGAGCGCCGCCCTCGTACAAAACCTCTTCGCGGGCTTTAGCCATCTCCACAGCGTCATAATAGGCATCTGCCTGCGACCAGAGCGGCTCTTCGCTGGTCTGCGTCCCTTGTTGATTGCCTTCTTGCTGGGCGAATGCGGGCATTCCGAATGTAAAACTCGATAAAGCCAGACCGGCAGCGATGGTAGAAACGATCTTGATGCGCATCACTTGTTCTCCCCGGTGTTCACATTCGGCATGTCCATGCCACTCATTCCGGAGTGATCCATCTTGCTATGGTCCATGCCTTCCATCGGCATTCCCTCCATGTTCATCATGTCCGGCATTGAGCTCGCATAGGGATTTGGCTCGTCCAGAACCGAGACGACCTGCATCATGCCGGCGTGCATGTGGTAGAGAAGGTGGCAGTGGAACGCCCAGTCGCCGACATGTTCGGCTGAGATGTCGACCGAGAGTTTCTCACCGGGTTTGACAACGATCGTGTGTTTACGCGGCTTGTGATCGTTTCCCCCGTTCACGACATCGAAGAACATGCCGTGCAGATGGATCGGATGGGGCATCATCGTATCATTGATCATGGTCAGCCGCAGCCGCTCACCCTTGTAGAACTTGATCGGCTCCTTGATGTGCGCAAATCTGACCCCGTCAAATGACCACATATACCGTTCCATGTTGCTGGTCAGATGCAGTTCGATTTCGCGTTCAGGCGCACGAAGGTCCGGATTGCGATCGAGGCTACGAAGCTGTGAATACCGCAGAACGCGATGGTCGACATTGCCGAGCCCCTGTCCGGGCTCATCAAGGCGGTTGACCGGGTTCATGGCAATTCCAACCACACCCGGACCGCGCTCCACGCCGGATGCCAGGTTGTCCATGGACCCCATGGGTTCCATGCCGGACATCCCGCCATGTTCCATACCCGGCATCGCGCTGTGGTCCATCCCTTCCATCCCGGGCATCGCGCTGTGGTCCATCCCCGGCATCATACTGTGGTCCATGCCTTCCATTCCTGGCATGGGGGCAGGGTCCATGTTCTGCATGTCTGGCATGGCACCATGATCCATGCCGCCCATTCCCATGTCCTTCATTGTCAGCAAGACGGGCTCACGCATTTCCGGCGGGGCCGCGCGCATGCCCTGTTGCGGCGCAAGCGTCGCGACGACCTGGCCCGACCGATCAATCGATTCCGCGACCATTGCAAAGGCCCGCGCTTCTGTCGGTTCGACGATCACATCGTAAGTTTCAGCTACGCCAATCTGGAACTCGTCCGTCTCCACCGGCTTCACGTTCAGACCGTCAGACGCAACGACAGTCATTGCCAAACCGGGAATTCTGAAGTTGAAAATCGACATGGCCGATCCGTTGATGATGCGCAAACGCACGCGTTCGCCAGGCACGAATAAGGCGTCCCAGTTGTCCTGAGTGGAGCGACCATTGATCAGATAAGTATAGGTCGCCGCCGTGACGTCTGCCCAGTCGGTCTGTGACATCCGCATCTGGTTCCACATGGCGCGATCCTGAAGGGTCTGACCAAATCCCTTTTCCGAAACGTCTTCGAAGAAATCGCCGACCGTTCGCTGCTGGAAGTTGTAGGTCGGTCCTGCTTTTTTCAGTTTGGAGAAGATCCGGTGCGGGCTTTCGAAACTCCAGTCGGAGAGGACAAGTACGTATTCGCGATCACAGGCCACTGGGTCGGCATCCTTCGGATCGATGATCAAAGGTCCGTAATGACCGAGCTGTTCCTGAAGTCCGGAGTGTGAATGATACCAATAGGTGCCGTTTTGAGCGAGGTTCCATTTATAGTTAAAGGTCTCTCCGGGCTTGATGCCGGGGAAGGCAATGCCGGGAACACCGTCCATCTGGAATGGGACAAGCAGTCCGTGCCAGTGAATAGACGTATCCTCGGTCAGCATGTTCGTGACGTTGACGCTGATATCGTCGCCCTCCCTGAACCGGACAAGCGGGCCCGGGACTGAGCCGTTGATGCCCGTCGCCATGCCGGCTTTTCCATTAATCCGGACAGGGAATGAAGATATTGAAAGATCGAAGTCCTTGCCTGAAAGTGCGGGAATTCCGAGATTGCCTTCGCTCGCGCTCCGAGCCCAGGCAGGCAGGATACCGGATACGCCGAGCGCCAGTCCCGCGCCCACACCTGATTGAAGCAGATTCCGTCTGTTTATCATATTGTACGCCCTGAATTCATTTGTCTGACAATAGTGTGCATCTCCGGAGCCGCCGTGATGGCCGCAGCCGGTCTAGTGTGCCCCATGACCGGCCCGGGAACCTGCCGCACAGAGGCCCGGACTGATCTCCGTGTCGCTGGTCAAGCAGATTTCAGCAATCGGATAGGGGCCGTTCTCGACTTTATGCAGCGTAAACTGAACCCGATCACCAGGGTTGACCGAGGACAGGTCGACACTGTCGAGCACGTGGAAGGCCATCTTCATCGCAGGCCAGTGAAGGGCAGGGACGGGACCGTGATCCAGACCGATCTTTCGGTTTTCGAGATCAATTGCGACGACTTTTCCCACACCTTCAAACATGTGGGATGGGCGCATGCTTGCGCTTGCCGGCATATCCATCCTGTCATGATCCATTTTGTCGCCTGGCATCTGCGCCGATGCGGCCCCGGCGAACATTGCGAGCGCCGTTGCAAGGCAACTGATCGATTTGAGTGGTCGGTTCATCAATGTCTCCAGGGTGAGGGCAGGGGAGGGGCAAGGAACTCAGGAAAGTCAAAACCGTCGCCAAAAGTTCCATCACCACGTACCTCGCATAGATAGATAGGTCGGCAAGGCAATATGAGTATATGGTGCGGGAGCAAAGGGCGTTTCCTGTTCCGAAGAGCTGGCGATACACATTATTACGTAAGAGAATCCCGTCCCCCTCAAGACAATCTGCTAATTCCACCGGGAGGGGCGTGTCTCTACCTGCGGCATGAGTGCTTGCGGGTCATCAGCTCCATAGATGGGGCGAGCTAAAGAGATTATGGGCCCTTAAGGGTTGCCAAAATCGAAACGGAATCCGAGCGCATGAAACGCCAGTGGACAAGGCGTCAGTTCCAGCTCCAGGGCTTCGACACGCCAGCCTTCCGTGAAACGCAGCCTCGATTGTATTTCCGGGCGCCCCCATCAGTAGACCCTCCCGCTCTCAACGGTGTCCGGTGCATCTGCAAAACGCTGCTTTCTTCGCTCTGCCGCTATGACTATTGTCTTGGAATTATTATGTCCTATATACCCTGCGGAGGTATATTTCATGATGGACAAGACGCGCGAAGCGGCGACCAAACGACTGGCCCGGATAGCAGGACAGGTGCGGGGTGTGGGCGGCATGATTTCCGAAGACCGCTATTGCATTGACGTCGTTCGTCAGATTCAGGCAATCAAGGCGGCTCTCAGTGGGCTGGAAGCGCTGATTCTGGATGATCACCTGGACACCTGCGTGCATCAGGCCCTGTCAGGAGAAGATGTTGCTGTGCGTCGGGAGAAGATCGAGGAGCTCGTCGCAGTCCTGGGCGGGCGCCGAAAATAGTGACGTTGCCGCAATTAAGTTCGGTAATGCTGATTTCAGACGAACACCAGAAGTGCTGGATGAAGGCTGGTTGTCCTGCCGCGACTGGCCCTGTCGTCAGCCTTCTCACCTAAGCTGACACAACGCTTGTCGCGGCAACAGTCACCCCAAGCGACGACTACAGCACGGGGGGACATTGCCACCGGGCGGGCAGCATTCCCGTAGGAAATAAGCAAATTGTATGTCCACGCTGGGAATGCCGCGCTGCGGTCAGGCCGGGCTTTTCTTGTTGAAGAAATTATAAAGCGGCACGAATAGAAGTGCCGTGTACCAGCCATACGCATAGGCCCACGCAAGACCGACAACGTATCCGGCAATTGACCAATGGAACCCCGGCATGAAGGCGGCCCAGCCTTGATGCATGTGCATGTTGACCTGTGTGTTGCCCATCATCATGTGCATTGGCACGGTCAGGCCCCACAACATGCATATCGTGAAGGTAATCGCGAGAAACAGCGATAACGCGTGACCTAAAGGAACGATCTTCATTGCTCGTCTCCAGTAGTGTTGGTGTCTGATTTCATCATCGGGCAGGATCCACTCATTGCGCCATGGTCCATCATGCCCTGTCCCATTCCACCAGCCATATGCGCTTCGCATTTCGCGCGCATTTCGGCTTTCATTTCAGGAAACGTCTCCATACAGGCCTTGTGCTGCGCTTTCATTTCAGGACTCATCATGTCATCGGCAGCCATCCCGCCACCCTGCATCATCCCATCGCCTTGCATCATTCCGCCTTCGGCCATCTTCGTCATCATGGTCGCCTGCATGGTTTCGCACTTTGCCCGCATGGCGTCTTTTTCGGCCAATGTCATTGACTGTGTTTCCGATGTGCTGGCGTCGATATTTTCTGGCGTACCATTCAGGTTGGCGCAGCCCGTCAGGGCCAGAGCTATACCTGCCGACACGAGAACTGCCGTACGTCTTCCAATTGTCAAAGAGGTCGTCATATTCATCTCCATTTGGTTTCGAGACTGCATTAAGCAGGCTTGCCTGATCAGTATTGATTGTAAAATTTGGCGCTACCGTACACCTGGCGTCAGCCTATGTTCGATAAGACCAATACACAAGGCAATATACCCACTAAGGGTATTTCGTCCCTGATGCAGGTCGAGCTCTCGGATTTGTGATTGGAGGAGCGAATGGACGGTGACAGGATTCTGATCCTGTACAGAATTTTTTGAGTCTCGCACGTTTTTCAGATCTTGGTCGTCAATCTTCGCACTCACCAATGATCAGCGCGGACGACCAATGGATGCGAGCAATTTTCCAGCCATCATCTGTCTGTCGGAGCCTGACCCTTTCCATCCTACACGAATGGATCATTTTTACCTTCGAAAAGGCCATGCGTTTGGGAATCCGGTATTACCACCGTCACGGTGTCGCTGCATATCTGCGACCTGCCGGAAAATTATGCAGCGTGCGTGTGGACGCCGCTCACTGTGACTCTCCAACGCTGGTACGGCTGTGTCGCAACTCAGGCGCTGCTGCTACCTCTATGCCGATTTCGACATTTGAACACGCGCGCACTCAGTCGAATTCGAGATGAAAAATTGAAACTGATGCATAAGGTTTGCGCGTGTATATAGAGAAGGAAATGGTTCTGCTTGATCAGTGCGCTTCTTTGTTGGCGCAGTCCGGTCGCGCATCGATCTCTTCAGGAAAATCATCATGTCTTCCTGCCGTAGGCCAGCGGCGCGGCTGCTCGCGATGAACACGCGCAAGGCATCACCCTCGCGACCGCGACGAAGGCGCAGATGGGTGGACGAAGTCAGGGGCTGGCACCTGGCCGGAGTGGCAATATGATGGGCGGCTACGGGGGATCGACATTCCAAGACTAGCCGTGGTGCTGGACGCTATCGGCATTTTGGCGTTCTGTCCCCGCAAACCATGAGCCACATTATTCCACCATGTTTTTCCCCCGTCGATCGGAATCAGATGAAATGTCGTTTGGAAAATGACCCCGAGCTGTGTTTCTTCGCTACTGCAATAGCAATTGGCGGTGAGAATTTGGATGCCATTGCGAACGTGCTAATTTGCGAGCGGGAAGACCGCGTTTCGATCACACCTTCTCAAACCTCGGATAATGGAAGTGGTAACGATCATGCCTGTTTCAGTCACTTATTTCTCGGACGTTCTTTGTATTTGGGCCTATGCGTCCCAAATCCGGCTTGAAGAGATTGCCAGAAACTTCGGGGCGGACGTTCAAGTTGATTATAGGTTCTGCTCCGTCTTTGGAAATTCCGCCGACAAGATTTCGCGGCGATGGGCCGACAAAGGAGCCTATGCGGGATTCAATCGGCATCTGCGAGAGGTCGGGAAGACATTCAGCCACATCGACGTCCATCCCGAGATTTGGCTTACAACCAAGCCAGCGAGTTCGGACAGTGCACATCTGTTCATCAAAGCTGTCCAGATTGTGGAGCTGAAATCTGAAGGTGGAGGCAATTCCGGTGTTGGTGGCCCTCTTTCAGCGCAATTGATCTGGCAGTTGCGTCGCGCATTTTTCCATGAGTGCCGCGACGTCTCCCAGCGCAAGGTTCAGCATGCGATTGCCGAACAGATCGGCATTCCAATTGCCCCGGTGGAGGCTGAGATCAACAATGGTGCGGCGTTCGCTTCACTGGCCGCCGATAACCTTCAGCGAGATCAGCTCAAGATCGAGGGCAGTCCGACTTTTGTGCTCAATCAGGGTCGCCAGAAGCTCTATGGAAATCTGGGGTACCGCGTCATCGAAGTGAACATCCGTGAATTGTTGCGGGAACCTGGCGTAAGCGAAATGAGCTGGTGCTGAGTGACCCGAGACCCTGAACATCCAATGATCCCAGCATTTTGTGCTTATCTACAAGCTGAATGATTCAGCCCACAAGACAGCGACACTTAGTGTCCTACGATCACTTCAAACCCGATTGGCAAAACCGGGTTCAAGCGCGGTTCACTTCTCAATTGTCGCCTCTTTATTCTCTACAGCCGATAGAGGGTCAAAAGCCAATTTCGCCGTTCTTTGAAGATGACAGACCTGCTGTGGATGTAGGTCTACAGGGGATATGAAGCCGCGTTGGAGATGCTTTCCATGATTGCGCAACAGGCCACTTCGCCGCCTTCACAAGACGTGATCATGCCCTGAAGTTCCCGTTTCAAAGCCCTCAATTGCTTGAGGCGTCGATCTACTTCCGCCAGATGGTGTCGCGCGACCTTGTCCACCTTCGCGCAATCTTCGTCAGGCGTCATTTGCAACGCGATTAGTTCACGGATCGCCTCAACAGGAAAGCCCAGGTCACGGGATTGCCTGATGAACGATAGGCGTTGCTGGGTAGCCGTATCGTAGACGCGTTGCCCCCCAGTTGTGCGTCCAGGATCCGGCAACAGACCGATGGATTCGTAGTAGCGGATTGTTGTCACCTTCACGCCAGCCGCTTTTGACAGCTGCCCTATCGTGCGTCTTTGAGTTGCCATACATTTTCTCCTTGAACCTCTAGTCACTAGAGCCTTTATAAAAGGCTCGAGAGAATAATCAGCAGCGAACTCGCGCGGCGCGATCTTCGGAACTAGCTGGAATGTTGCAGTACTGACTGACAAAATGAGGATGATTTGTGGCTGACGAGGACGAGTGCTGCGGCGTCAATGAAAACCTGATCCGGTCTCCCGGCTACCGACGGGCCCTATTAATCGTGGTTATTCTCAATGTTGTATATGGCGTCATCGAACTGTTCGGCGGATTTCTGGCCAATTCACAGGCGCTGAAAGCGGATGCGCTGGATTTTCTCGGGGATGGATCAATTACGTTTCTGGGCCTGCTTGCGATAGGCTGGTCGCTCGTGTGGCGGGCAAGGTCTGCGCTTATTCAGGGTGTGTTCCTCGGTCTGCTGGGGTTTTGGGTTATTGTGTCCACTATTCTGAAGGCCATGAACGACACACCCGTCGAGGCGGGCTTGATGGGCCTATTTGCTGTGGTTGCGCTGGTCATCAATGTTGTTGCCGTCCTGCCGCTGCTGCCGTACCGTGACGGCGATGCCAATATGCGCGCTGTTTGGCTTTTTTCCCGCAACGATGCGATCGGCAATGTTGCGGTGATAGTTGCGGCGGGTCTCGTGGCGCTGACCTCAACGCGGTGGCCGGACTTGATTGTGGCCTTCCTGATTGCCGCACTCTTTTTGCATTCGGCCTGGACTATTATTCAACATGCTATTCGCGATCTGCACACGGCTAATGCAAGCCTGGCAGATCCTCTTTCTATCAAGACAGCAATAGAATGAGCAGATATCTGCGAATGCTGGGTCTTTCGATTGTCTTTTTTGTTTTTGCTCTGGATTTGGCCAGCAAAGCGTTGATGTTTTCGGCGCTCACAAAAGCAGGTGGTCTGATAAACCTTTTGCCATTCTTCGACTTCAGGCTCGGATTTAATCACGGGGTCAGTTTTGGGCTTCTGAGTTCGCAGAGCGACTGGGCGCCCTGGCTGCTCGCCGCTGTCGCTTTGGGCATTTCAGTTTATCTGTCGATGCGGCTGTGGCGCGCCACGACCAAGACTGAATCTATTTGGATCGGGCTTATCATTGGGGGAGCGTTGGGAAATGCTGTGGACCGGCTGGTGGATGGTGCCGTTACCGATTTCCTCGACATCCATATCAACGGGTATCACTGGCCAACATTCAATCTGGCGGACGTCGCGATCGTCATTGGTGTCGCAATCATAATCTTTGATGGATTCCGCAATACGATCGCTGATCGATCTGATCCGCCGGCAACGCTGTGAGTGAAGATGCTCAATGAAATGGCGCGCGTGGGCTTAATCAGCTTCGGTTCCCATTCTCAACCTTTCCCACCCATCGGCGCTCACAGTGCTCTAGGCCTCAATCACAAACTGCCCCATCATACCAGCGTCTTCATGTTCGAGTATGTGGCAATGGTACATGTAGGGCGTGTCAGAATCGGCATAATCCTTGAATGACAGCAGGAGCCGGACGCGCTCGCGCGACGACAGGAGAACAGTGTCTTTTAAACCCATCTCATGTTCAGGTGGCGGGCGGCCGTTCCGATCAAGAATTCGGAACTGCACGTCATGAACATGGAATGGGTGAGCCATCATCGACGCGTTCTCGACCTCCCATATTTCGGTTGTATCCAGTTTCACGCGCTCATCTATCCGCGCCATGTCCATCGACTTGCCATTGATGGTGAAACCCCCTCGGCCACGCATGCCCATTCCCATTCCCATTTCCAAAACGAAGCGACGGGTCTTGACGGCTTTGCTTGGGTCGATCGCCGGAAGGGTTGTCAGCTTCGCAGGGGTAGCCGTCGAAGGGCGAAGTTGCTCGTTCGGGACGATAAGCAGGACTTTGAAGACCGATCCTTCTGAACTGCGTCGAGAGTTGCCGCGCCCCCATCGGCCGCCCATCATCCCGCCATCCATCATTCCCATTTCACCCGACAGTGACCTGGCAAGCAGTTGCAGAGGTACCCCATGACTTGCATCGACCACTATTTCCGCGCGTTCTCCGGGGGACAGTCTGATCCGCGACATCCGGACCGGTGCCTCAAGATGTCCGCCATCACTGCCAGTCATCAAAAAACTTTGCTGGGTTTCAAACTCAAAATCATAAATCCGGGCGTTTGAGCCGTTAAGCAAACGCAGTCGAAGCAGCTCTGTCTGGCATTCAAATGCAGGATCAATAACGCCGTTCACAAGCAACGTGTCACCGCGCATACCCATCATGATATCGTGCATTGAGCGTGCATAAATAAGCCGACCGTCTGAACCGAAGGCCCGGTCCTGCACAATAAGCGGCACATCATCGATGCCATACTCATGGGGCAGGGAGTCAGTGCGACCCTCATCATCACGAACGATTATCGGTCCCGCCAAGCCATGATACACTTGTGGTCCCGCGCGCCGATGCGCGTGAGAATGATACCAGAACAAGGAAGGTTTCTGGCGCACCTGAAATTGCGCCGTCCAGGTTTCGCCTGGTGCGATGCGTTGATGTGGCGTCCCGTCATATCGCGCAGGTACGTGGAAGCCGTGCCAGTGAAGTGTGGCATCCTCTTCCAAAGTGTTGGTCACACTCATGCGCACGTCGGCACCATTTACCATATCCAATGTCGGGCCAAGATAGGATTGGTTGATACCTATGGTCGGCGTGAATTGGTTATCAAAAAATGCCGTACGCCCGCTTTGTAGCGTCAGATCATATTCTGTAATCGCACCATTCTTTTGCCCGGCATAGAGAACGGGCACCTGAAGCAGGTTTCGATCAGAGACGCGCGTGGCCTAGATCTGTCCATTCACCTCGCCTCCGCAACCCGCCAAGCCTAGCGCTGTTCCGGCCAAGCCAAACAACGTTGTTCTCCGGGTAAACATGGATTGTCTCCTCTGTTTGTTGTCCCTATGCCTCGCTCGGCCCGATCGACAAGGTTTTACTTCTTGTTGAAGAACAAAAATTTGACGAAGGCCGCGCTGCCTAAAACAAGAAAAGCGATAAGCAAAAACATCAATAAACCGCCGATTGGATCCATCGTCATCCATTGGTCCCGCATCATCAAATGGTCATTGTTCACAATTTATCTCCTCTGCGCCGCCGGCGTTCAAACACTGTTTGGCCATGGCGCGACGTCTTGGCCAGGAACCGAAACTCGGACTGTGCAATCTATAGCCAGTGGAGGGTCAAGATCTAATTGAAAAAAATTCGTCCTTGCGGCATCGTCTTCAGATCCGCACCCTGTCCGATCAGCTGAATGTTGAAATCCATCTTGTCAAATCGAATACACCACTCACAAAAGAGATGGGCGCGAGGCGATCACCTGACGACTCCTCAACGCAGAAGTCTTCAACCTAGCAGCATGTCCGGAGCTCCAACGCCGCTTTGAAATAGATCAGGAGCGAGGTTCGGATTTTTGCCGTGGTTGGTTTTGACGGGGCCGCTGCCAGTCCACGTAAAGATTTTGTGCGAGCTCTCATCATGCCTCTGGCTATTTTCGCTCTTTGAATCCAAGAAGTCGAAGCGCATTGAGTGCAACGATCAGGGTTGATCCTTCATGCGCAATAACTGCCGGCCCGATGCCCAGACCAAGCAATGTCGCTGGCACCAGAAACGCCACGATACCGAGACTAGCCCAGAGATTCTGTCGGATGATCCGGCGCGTTGCACGGCTAAGGGCCACCGCGAACGGCAGTGCTTCCAGATCATCAGCCATCAAGGCAATATCGGCCGTTTCGAGCGCGACATCCGATCCGGCAGCGCCCATTGCAATGCCGACAGTCGCATTGGCCATCGCGGGCGCATCGTTCACGCCGTCCCCGACCATGGCGACACCGCCTTCGGCTTTCAGGGCCTTGATCCTTGTCACTTTGTCATCTGGCATGAGGTCGCCAAAGGCCTCGTCAAGGCCGACACTTCCTGCAACGGCATCGGCGACATTCTGATTGTCGCCAGAAATCATCATCATGCGGGTCACGCCGATATTACGCAGTCTGGCGATCACGGTTTTGGCGGACTCGCGCGGAGTATCCATCAGGCCGATTGCGCCGAGATAACGATCGCCCTGCCTTACAATCATGGTCGTGCGGCCTTGTGCCGCCATTTCGGTGACACGGGAAGCCAGGTCAGATGGTACCGACGGTCCATCAACCTCATCAAACAAAGCGGACTTTCCGATATGAACGGTCTTGCCCTCAAACTTTGCCGAAACGCCGCGCCCGGTGACACTGGAGAAATCAGTCGCCGCGCCGATGACGGTGTCCAGGCGTGTCCTGGCATCGCGCACAACGGCCTGGGCGAGGGGATGATCGCTGAGCGCTTCGACCGCAGCGCTCACCGTCAGCAATTCCGCTTCGGTCGCGTCGCCGTAGGGTGCGATATCAACAAGACGGGGCTCGCCCTCGGTGAGGGTCCCGGTCTTGTCGAATGCAATGGCATCGACGCGTCCAAGGGCTTCGAGCGGCGCGCCGCCCTTGATGAGCACGCCTCCGCGGGCCGCACGGGCGACTCCAGACAGGATAGCGCTTGGGGTCGCGATCGCCAGCGCGCACGGACTGGCCGCTACCAGAACGGCCATTGCGCGATAAAAGCTGTCCGACGGTGCCTCATCCAGAACCAGGAAGCCGAGAGATGTGACAAGGGCCAGCAGGATGACCAATGGTACGAAGATCCGCTCGAATTGTTTCGTAAAGTTTTGCGTTGGAGACTGCCGGGTTTCCGCCTCACTGACCATTGCGACAACACGGGCAAGCGTCGTTTCCCCCGACAATCTTGTGACCTGGATATCCAGGCTGCCTGATCCATTGATCGACCCGGCAAAAACGCGATTCTCCGATTTTATATTGTCCGTATTTGCTGCAGCCGTCTCGGTGTCATCGACAGGCTGCTTGTCTACAGGTGCGCTTTCACCTGTGATCGGTGCCTGATTGACGGTGCTGGTACCGGCAGTCACAAAACCATCGGCTGGCACGCGTTCATTGGAGCGCACGACAACAATGTCACCGACGACCAGGTCGTCAATGGACACGGTTTCGGTTTGCGCGCCCCTTCGAACGAGAGCTGTTTCTGGTGTCAGGTCTGCCAGTGCTGAAATCGCATTGCGTGCCCTCGCCATCGCGTAACTTTCAAGCGCATGGCCGATTGCAAACAGAAAGAGCAGAAATGCGCCTTCGGCCCATTCGCCCAGTATGGCCGCACCCGTGGCTGCGACCAGCATCAGAAAATCAATCTCAAACTTGCCCTTGAGAATGCTGCCGAACGCTTCGCGCAGAGCAAAATAGCCTCCAAAGCCATAGGCGGCGAGCAAAAGTAGAAAGCCAGCGTTCTCCGGCATCAAACCGAGTTTCGGCCCAAGCCAGCCCACAAGCAGACACGTGCCGGACATGAGAGCAAAGACCAGTTCTGCCCGGTCTCCGAGCAGTCGGTTCAGCCAGCCATCATGCGCGTGGACATGGCTGGTTTCCTTGCGGTCGTGATCATTTTTGTTCGGCGAGGTCAATCTGGTCTCCTATCTGGCCTTGAGCCGCAGGCGGAAAAACCGCCCGCGGCCCGTAGGCTCATTCCGCTACAGCAGGATGGAGGTGTTCGGACTCCAGAAGCGAGTGATGGCTTTCCGGTTTCGGAGCAAACCAGCGATGCAGCGCAGGCATCACCAGCAGGGTGAGCAAGGTCGACGAGACCAACCCACCCGTTACCACGGTGGCGAGCGGTCTCTGCACTTCTGCGCCGACGCCTGTCGCGAAGAGCAGGGGGGCAAGTCCGAGCGCTGTCGTCATCGCCGTCATCAGGACAGGTCGCGCCCGAAGCCCCGCCGCCTCGATGGCGAGATCGTCGAGGTTTCGGCCAGCCCGCGCAAAGTCATCCATGAAACTGACGAGCACCATGCCGTTTCCGAGGGCGATCCCGAACAGGGCGATGAACCCGACTGTGGCGGGAACCGAAACCGGAAGCCCGGTTATCCAGAGCGCCAGTGCGCCCCCCGTCAGGGCCAGCGGGATATTCAGCAAGATGAGGACCGACGACTTCAACCGGCCGAACGTTATCAACAGGATCAGGAGCACGATACCGAGCGTGATCGGAATGACCACGGCAAAACGGGCGTTCGCCTGTTGCTGAAGTTCGAACTGGCCGCCCCAGACAAGCCGGTAACCGGGAGGCAACTCCAATTGGGCATCCGTCAGCGCCTGCGCTTCCTCGACAAAGGAACCAATATCACGCCCCCTCACGTTCGACTGGACCGTGATAAAGCGTTCTCCATTCTCGCGTGTGATCTGGCGCGGTCCGATGATCGTCTCGATTCTGGCGACAGTTTCGAGAGGTACGCGTGCGCCCGATGGTGATTCCAGCACGATACGGCTGATTGCTTCGGGCGTATCCCGGTTTTCTTCATGCAGGCGCACGACGATTGGGAACTGGCGAACACCTTCGAACAAGGCACCGGCTTCGGCGCCGCCGACGGAGGCGCGAAGCGCATCCAGTGCGTCTTCAACGTCGAGACCGTAACGGCCAAGGGCGGCCCGATCCACCGTCACCACGAGTTGCGGTGCGCCGGTGATCTGGTCGGCCTGGACTTCAGCAGCGCCGTCAACTTGCTGCAGGAGTGTCTGTAGCACCTGCGACCTGTCGAGAAGGATTTCCGAGTCTGGCCCGAAGATCTTTACCGCCAGCTCAGCACGTGTTCCGGTGATGAGCTCATCCACGGCCATGGCAATCGGCTGCCCGATGCTTGCAACGATACCTGGCACCGATTCCAGGTTTTCCGAGATGGCCGTACGCAAGTCCTCGGGAGACATCCCTTCGCGCCACTGATCGCGCGGTTGCAGTTCGACGAAGGCTTCCGCGCTATTGGTCGGGTCCGCATGCGCACCGACTTCGCCGCGCCCGATACGGGTGACGATCGACTTGATCTCGGGAAACGCATCCAGCAGCCGTTTTTCGACCCGCGTTGTCGTTGCGGTGGCTTCTGTCAACGAGATCGATGGGGCCATCGTGACCCGCAACAGAATGTCACCTTCTTCGAGCGAGGGTGTAAATTCCGACCCAAGCTGCGAGCCCGCGAGCCCACCTGCCAAAAGAAGCACCGCAGCCATCGCTATGGCTGCCATGCGTTGCCTTACAAAAAAGCCTGCAAGTGAGCTGACATAGCGGGCGATAAGGTCAGGCTTCTCTTCGTTCTTTGCCTTTCCGCGTCGCATCAGGCCATTTGCAAGGGACGGCGCAATCAGCGCGGCGTAAAAAAGCGAACCGGTCATCGCAAGCGCAGCAGATGCGGCGAGTGGACGGAACGTCTTGCCCTCAACGCCTTGCAGCGAAAACAGCGGCAGGAAGACAACGATGACCACTGCGACAGCGGCAACCAGGGGCGCAATGACCTCGGCAGTCGAGCGTGCAACGACGCTGCGCTGATCTTCCGTGCCTGCGCTTTCCCGGAGACTCCGATCGACATTTTCCGCGATGACGATCGCGCCATCGACCATCATCCCGATGGCAATGGCGACACCGCCCAGCGACATCAGATTGGCACTGATGCCGAGCACGTTCATCGCGATGAATGCAAAGCCGACAGAGAAGGGAATAGAGAGAACGACGACGAGGCTTGGCCGCCAACCGCCCAAAAAGACGAAGACAACAAGCGCCACAAGAAGACCGCCCTGCCAGAGCGCGGTCGTCACCGTTGCGGCAGCCTTGTTCACGAGCGTGCCCTGATCATAGTAGGGGATGGCCGTCACGCCTTCGGGCAGGCTTGCGTTGATTTCCTCAAAGCGCTGCTGCACACGGGCGATCACGTCAGACGTGTTGGTGCCATAGAGTTTCAGCACGAGGCCGGCGACGACTTCGCCTTGGCCATTTGCCGTGGCAAGTCCTTGTCGGACGCCGCCGCCGATGACGATTTCGCCCAGGTCGCGGACGCGGACGGGGCGTCCGTCATCAACATTGACAACGATTTCGGCAAGGTCATCGACCGACCGGGCCAGTCCAACGCCGCGCACGGTGTACTGCTCCGCGCCAATTTCGAGGAATTGCGCGCCCTCGGTCTTGTTGCCACGCTCCAGCGCGCCAATCACGTCGCCAATCTGGATATCATAGGCGAGCAAAGCATCCGGATCGAGACGGACCTGGTATTGCTTCTCGAAGCCGCCAAGCGAGAGCACTTCGGTGACGCCCGGTACGGTTTGCAGTTGGTACTTGATGATCCAGTCCTGGATCTCGCGCATTTCGACAAGGTCCCGCGTCCCGCTGGAATCATCAAGTCTGAAATAGAGAATGATGCCCAGGCCCGTCGAGATGGGGCCCATTTGCGGGTCGCCAAATCCGTCCGGAATGTTGCCGCGCGCCTCTGCGAGACGTTCGCCAACGACCTGGCGCGCAAAATAGACGTCCGTCCCGTCTTCGAAATAGATGTTGACCACGGACAGGCCGAAATTCGAGACTGAGCGCATGCTCTTGAGTTTCGGGAGGCCGGACATGGCCGTTTCAATCGGATAGGTGACATAGCGTTCGACCTCTTCCGGGGCGAGGCCTTCGGTTTCGGTAAAGACCTGAACCAGGGAGGGGGTGACGTCCGGAAAGGCATCCACGGGCAGGGCCCGGAAGGCGAACAGGCCGCCAAGCGTCATGGCGAGTGCCGCGATGGCTGCCAGGAGACGGCCCCCGGCGATACGGTGCATAAAATTGATCATGTCTGTTGGTCCTAGTGTCCGTGTCCATCGCCAAAGGCGTCTTTTTCAAGCTGGGCCTTGAGGGTGAAACCCCCTTGCGAGACAAAGGTCTCGCCGACCGCCAGGCCCGAACGAATTTCGACAAAGCCGCCGGCCGTTGCACCGATCATCACTGGCCTGGGTGCGAAACCGCCTTCAACGGGAACGAATATTGACGGTTTGTCTTCGACAATCTGGACAGCTGTTTGCGGGACCCGCACCACGGGGCTTGCGTTGCCGACACTGAGATCAGCCGTGACAAACTGGCCAGGCGTCAGACGGCCATCTGCATTGTCCACAATCACTCGTGCCGTCGCGGTGCGAGAGGTTTCATTGATGACGGGAAGCACGAAAGCGACAGTCGATAGCGCCAGGACATCTCCAGCGTCGGTCTTGAGCGCGACAGGTGCGCCAATACGTATACGACCAATGTCCTGTTTGTAGACGGCGATGTCTGCCCAGACCACGCTGTCATCCGCGATCGTGAAGAGCGTGTCGGCGCCGGCGTCTCCCGCGGCAACAGTCTCGCCAAGAGTCACTGCGCGCCGCACAATCGTTCCAGCGATCGGCGCAGTCAGGTAGGAATTGGCATTGTCGCCATCTCTTGCTGTCGCGACGTTTTCCAGCGCTTCATGACTGACACCTGCTGCGTGTAGCTCATTTTCGGCTGCATCACTTACGGCTTTTGCGGCTTCAAATTCCGCACGTGCGGTCTGAACGTCGGCTTCAGAGGTGACCTTGTCGGCCCAGAGCTGTTCCTCGCGCGCGAGGGCCTGAGCGGCAAGGGCTTTTCTGGTTTCACCCTTCTGCCAGGTCGCTTTCAGGCCGGCGAGATCGCGGCTGGAGATCAGCGCCAGAGTCTCGCCTCGCTTCACGCTATCGCCTTCGCTGGCGTAGAGCTTTGCGACAACGCCGCTGACCTTTGGTGAGACATTCGCGACCCTGTCTGCGTCGAACATTATTTCTGCTGGAAGGCTGAGTGACTGGCCCATTTCGGCCATTTTCGCCTCACTGAGTTCAATGCCCGCTTCGCGTGCTTCTGCTTCGGTCAGATTGACGACATCGCCTTCGTCTTCGCCGTGTTCGTCGTGAGTATCGTTTCCTTCGGAGTCCTTCTCCTTGTCGGCAGCTGAGAATGCCTCATACGGGGTGTTCCCGTGCGTGTCATTTACGGCCGAAGCGACGGCGCTGGTTTTGCCGTCTGCCGCTGAAGTCTCGCCACAGGCCGACAGCAGGGCTGTCAAACTCAGTAGGGCTGTTGTCAGGATCAGGGACTGTTTCATTGGATGTCTCCATTAAAGGGGGGGGCGCCAATCAGGCTTCGCAGGCGCATGTTTTCGGTATTCAGGGCGCGGGCGGCATCGATCACGGCCACGCCGGATTCGATCAGGCCCTTACGGGCATCGAGGGTCGAAGTGAGATCGAACTTGCCTGCGGCATAGCCCTGGACGGATGCTTCATAGGCCGCCCTGGCAGAGGGCAGGGCATCGTTTTCAAGGAGGGCCAGGCGTTCCTGGGCCGCGCGGACCTGAGCGACTGACGCACGTTGGCTGGCAAGCAATCTTGCCTCCACAGCCGCCCGGTCGGCGCGACCGGCATCGGTTCTGTAACCCGCGGCGCGGGTTGCGTCCCGGTTGCGGTCAAACAATGGGACAGGAACGCTGACGCCCAGAAGGAAGGCGGTATCGCCCGTTTGTTCAAACTGCCGCATGCCGGCACTTAGCGTAAGATCAGGAATCCCTTGCGCGCGCGCCAGATCCTGCTCTGCCTGCCGGGCGACGATGCCCGCTTCGGCTACTTTGATGGCGGGGTGTTGGCCCAGGTTGGCAGGACCGGGGTCGGCGGGCGCCGTCATTGGCTGGACGGGTGCCTCGAAGACCGGGTCGGCGCTTCCCCACAATGCGCTGAGATCGTAGCGAAGGGATTCCATGTCACCGCGTGTCTGTGCGGCCACTGCGCGCAAGGCTGCAGCATCGGCTTTCGCCCGGGAAAGTTCCGGTGGCGCGGCCGCGCCTGCATCCACTCGCTTGCCAACGGTTTCGCTGAGCGTGTCCGCCAGTTCGGCCGATTGATCGGCGAGACGGACGAGCTGGGCGGCCGCGTCCAGTTCATAGAAGAGCGTCACCGCCTCCAATTCTGTTTCGCGCAGGATGGCGTTACATTCTGCCGTTGCGAGTGCGGCACTGGCACGGGCAGCGCGCTGCCGTTTTGATCGCTTGCCGCCCAGCTGGAATGTCTGGGCGATCGAAAACGTTGTCTCGGTTTGATCAAAGCCAGCGAGTGGCCCGGAGCCCGAGAAGTTTTCTAGTTCCAATCCAATCGACGGATTGAGCCAGCGACCGGCCTGATCTGCGTCCGCCTGGCGAGCGCGTGTTTCCAGTGCGGCCTTGCGCACTTCCGGGGAAGCATTGCGGACTTCTGCCAGTACGGCGTCCAATGTTAAGGGGGCACCTGCCTCGATTGCGGAGACAGCGACCATTGGTCGGCTGCACGGAGCCGCGACCGCAGTGCCCGCAAGGACAGCTGCGATCAGGGCACAACATGCACCCTGCTTCAATGTATTCATTGAGTTAATTTCCTCGTGATGACCTGAAATATGCCGACGGCAGAGCCGTGGCTATGGCGTCAGATCAGACACGGGGAGGGCGGTAGAGGCCGAAGGGACCGGCGCGAGGCGCGGTCGCGTTTATGCCTGGCCACACGGAAGCGTCAGGAATTATGCGAGATACGGAGCTGGTATGAAAGGACCCGGCCAGATGGAAATGACAACTCCCGCATGCATCTACATGATGATCATGATCCGGGCTCGACTGTCCGTCTTTCGTGCGTTCTGTGCTCGTTTCGACGCCCTGGTCATCCAAAGCCTGACAGACTATCGTCTCAGGATCAATCGCATGTACATCCGCCGACGCAGGGCCAATCAACATGGTCGCGACCAGACAAGTCGCGAGCCAAAGTCTGATATTGAAGATGACGCCGAACAAACGCATGTGATGCGCCATAACAGTCAATTCTTCAAAAATCACTAAGAAATGTCACGCTCTTGAGGACTTTTACGCAACAGGGCTGGTGGTGGCTTACTAGTCCGGCAGGCATTTAGCGCTATCCGGTCGCCCGTAAATATATCGCGAGTCTTACGGCAGCGCGATCACAACTCCTTGATTTACCATGTCGGACTATTGGAATATTAATTTTGATGTGTGCATAGGGATCGAATGATCGGCATCTGTCGCCTCTTCCTCGCGCTTGTCGCGGCTGCACTGGTCGCCTGCCCGGTGATGGCCTTGGATGTCCAGAATCGTGGCGACGGCATCGAGGCGATGCTTGTGTCGAAGAGTGTTCAGGCAGCCCCTGGCATTGAAGATGTTCATCGCGATGCTTCCGGACCCGATTCGATGGAAGAGTCGTGCCCTAAACGAAATGATTGCAGCATTATCGCAATCAATCAGGTTTCACCCGCGCCCACCGTCTCTCCGCTGCCCGATGAAGCGAATTTGATCGCGATTCCGGCGGTGCAATTTTCGGTGGAAGAAGTCCTTATCAAGGGGTTCTCAACCGGTCCGCCGGCAGGAACATACAAACCCCGCCCGCAGACACCTCTCGTCCTGAAACAACGTTTCCTGATCTGATCAGCACAACAATCGCTCTGCCGCGCGCCTGAAGGCTCGCGGGCGGTTGCCTTGTTCTTCTGATTCAAATCCAGGAAAGACCCATGTTCACTCACCCATCACGCGTCTGGCTGCTCGCAGCGGTCGCCGGATTCGCATCTTCAACTTTCTCGGGTGCTCGCGCCCAAAGTCTCGATCAGCTGGAGGCAGAGCTCGCGCGCCATCCCGCGCTGGACGCCCTGCAATACCGTTCGGACGCAGACCGCGAACGCGCCACGGCTGCTCACGCGCTACCCGATCCGGTCATATCGCTCGGCATCAACAATTTGCCCGTTTTCGATCCGGTATTCGACAGGTTCCTGCCAACCAACAAGGCTGTAGGGGTACGCCAGCAGTTTCCGTCTGCTGCCTTGCGAAACGCCCAGTCATCGGGAGCGAATAATCGCGCCGCCCAGACCGATGCGGCGCGCGATTGGCAATATGCCCAGTTGCGCGCGGAGCTGCGCATTTCGCTGATCGAACGCGCGCGTATCCGGGAACAACGCCGCCTCGCGCTGGCCCGGCGCGAAAAATATGCCGAATTGACGGACGTCATACAGAACGAGATCGATGCGGGCCGCCCGGCTCTGTTCCGGCTGGCACAAGTCGATGTTGAGCGGGCTGATATTGATCGCGCGCTCGCAGAGCTCGACGCCGAGAACGCAGATATCGATGCCAGGCTAGTCGACCTAATCGGCGCGGTACCTGATACAGATGCGCCTATGCCGGTCGTCGCTGAATGGACGGGGGAGGCCGGCGCCTTTCACGCTGTTCGTATCGCGCAGGCGTCTGTCGGCGTTGCCGACGCCGGCGTCGATCAGGCGGCCGCCGCATATAAACCAGAATGGGGCGTGCAGCTAACCTATCAGCAACGTGAAAACGGGCGCGGAGGCATGGGATCCACCTTTGCTGGCGATGACTGGGTCTCGGGCATGGTGACATTCACTGTTCCCATCTGGGCTGAGAAGAGCCAGGCGCCCCGGCTGCGCGCGGCCAAAGCCGACCGTAGCGCGGCACGTGCCCTGTCCATGGCGGCCGCGAGGCGCGCGGCATCCGACTATGCGGGTTACCTGGCGACACGGCGTGCAGCCGTCGAATCGCTGGCGGTGCTCAAGCAGAAGATCCATTCTCTTGAGGACCAGCGAGACGCCTTGCTCACTGTGTATGAGTCCGGCGCCGGAGACTATTCCCCGATCATCGATGGCGAACTCGCTATCCTGCTCCTTCAGTCGCAAACCGCTGCCGAAGCGGCGCGCCGCGACGGCGCGACCGAGCGCCTCAATGCCCTTCTGGTGACATCATGAAAAATACAATTGTAACAAGTTTGCTCGCCTTGACTCTTTTGCTGGCCGCTTGTGGCGGCGCTGACCCCAATGCGGCAACGATGCGTGGGGCGGATGTGTCAGCCGATTCCGGCGGGGAGGTGCAGTCCTACACCTGCCCAATGCATCCGCACTATATATCGACCGACGCTGACGGGACCTGTCCGATCTGCGGCATGGATCTCATACCTGCCAAGGCAACGCCCACAGCAGGCAAGGGCAAGGGGGACGTCCTTTACTACAAGAATCCGATGGGCCTGGCTGACACGTCACCGGTTCCCAAGAAGGATTCGATGGGGATGGACTATATCCCAGTCTATGACGAACCAGCCG
This sequence comes from Hyphomonas chukchiensis, assembly GCF_000682695.1. Taxonomy (GTDB): domain Bacteria; phylum Pseudomonadota; class Alphaproteobacteria; order Caulobacterales; family Hyphomonadaceae; genus Hyphomonas; species Hyphomonas chukchiensis. Next base: position 93,822 of record NZ_AWFG01000063.1, read on the forward strand.
CTGGCAGCGGTATCACCGTGCCGTCCGAAATGTTGCAGACAATGGGTGTTCGAACGGCGCGCGCCCAGTATGCGTCATTTGGTCGGACGGTACGCGCATATGGAAACGTACAATCGAACGAGCGAACGGAATCTGCGTCGACCTCTCGGCTTGAAGGCTGGATCGAAAGCCTCACTGTGCGGGCGGAAGGCGATGCGGTTCGTCCCGGTGCCTTGCTGTACCGTATCTACAGTCCCGACCTGATTGCCGCACAAAAGGACTACCTGGCATCGGTCAAGATTGGCAATGACGCCCGGATCGCTTCCGTTCGCCAGCGCCTTCGTTCACTTGGCATGCAACCCGCCACAATCGCCCAGCTGGCCAGCACCGGTCAGCTCATTGAACGCGTCCCGGTCTATGCCGAAACAGGTGGGATCGTGAAATCTCTCGACATTCGCGAAGGCGATTATGTCAAACCGGGCACACCGGTCCTGCGCCTCCAGTCATACAGCGATGTCTGGGTCATTGCTTCCGTCGCAGAGAAGGATCTGCCCTTCATCGACACGGGGCTGCCGGTATCTCTCTCCATCCCAAGTGCACCGGAGGCGGCAGGGAAGGGTCAAGTCGACTATATCTATCCGACAATCGATCCGAAGACGCGTACGGCGCAGGTGCGTATTCTCGTCGACAACGCATCCGGTGCGCTCCGGCCGGGCGCCTATGCCGATATATCGTTCGACCTTGGCGGCGAAGCGCGCCTCTCGGTTCCGAGCGAAGCGGTGCTGCGTGACAGTTCCGGCGCGCATGTTGTTGTCGCGCTGGGCGATGGCAAATTCGACGCGAGGGCTGTTCAAACCGGTGTGTCCGCCCAGGGGCTGACGGAAATCCTGCAAGGCGTCAGGGCCGATGAAGAGGTGGTTGCCAGCGGCCAGTTCCTGCTCGATTCCGAAGTCAGCCTCCGCGAAGGGCTGGCAAAACTTAGCGGACCAACCGCCGGAGGGAATCCGGACACGCCACTTGACGAACTCGTCACCGATTCCGGAACACTGGCCGAGATCGACCATCTGACGGACATGGCCCTGTATTTTTACGAGGCGCTGACAGAAGGGTACCAGATCGATCCGACTTTTCTCGCGCCGGCGATTCAGACCGGCGACGCGCTTGGCGTACGTTTCAGCGGCACGAGGCTGGCGCCTGTCCTCGAGGGCGCCGTAACTGCGCTGATGTCGACCACCGACGCCACGGATGAGGTGACAACACGCAATGCCCTGGCAGCCCTGATGACTGCGCTTGACCCCTGGCTCATGGAAGGCGCGCCCGCCCATTACCGAGACGCAGGTCTTGCATTCTATCGTGAGACAGAAACCGGGCGCGCCTGGCTGCAGCAAGGGAGCGAGCCGACCAATCCGTATGGGACAGCCCAGGCAGAGAAGATCGCGTGGCCTGATCCCATGAACATGAATATGAGCGACATGTCGGAGGTGCCACAATGAGCGCGTCTTCCGATCAAGACCTTGCTGGCCGCGACCCGTCGCAGTCTTCTATCGCGAGACTTATTTCCTGGTCTGTTGCCAACCAGCTGATTGTGATGACGCTTGCGGTTGCGCTTGCGGTTGCTGGCTGGCTCGCGATCCAGAACACCCCGCTTGATGCCATTCCGGACCTGACGGATACGCAGGTCATTATCCGGACGGACTTTCCGGGCCAGTCGCCGCAAATTGTCGAAGACCTGGTGACCTATCCCCTGTCAACCAGCCTGCTTGGCCTGCCCAGGACGAAGGATGTGCGCGGGGCGTCGATGTTCGGAACCAGCTTCATCTATGTCATCTTCGAAGACGATGTGGACCTCTATTGGGCAAGGTCGCGCGTGGTTGAGGCCCTCTCGAGGCTCGGGTCGGAACTGCCTGCAGGCGCGACGCCGCAGATCGGACCAGACGCGACAGGAGTCGGCTGGATCTACCAATACGCACTGGTCGACAAGACGGGGGGGACCGACCTTGCCGAATTGCGCTCCCTGCAGGACTGGTTCCTCAAACTGGAACTGTCAGGCGTCGAGGGCGTTGCGGAAGTCGCTTCCGTCGGCGGCTTCGTCCGGGAGTTTCAGGTTCTGGTCGACCCGAACCGGTTGCGCGCGTTCAATGTTCCGATCCGGCGCGTGGCTGAAGCGGTAAGGTCTGCGAGCGGCGAGGTTGGCGGGCGGGTGCTCGAGCAAGGCGAAACCGAATTCGTTATCCGGTCCTCCGGCTATGTCGAGCGCAGTGCGGACCTGCAACAGGTCGTGGTCAAGGCCGAGGATGGCGCGCCGGTGACACTGGGCGATCTTGCGCGGATTGTTGAAGGACCGGCCCTGCGTCGCGGTGTGGTCGAACTGAATGGCGAAGGCGAGACAGTCGCCGGCATTATTGTGATGCGCGATGGCGAGAATGCGCTCGATGTCATCAGGCGCGTGAAGGCCAAACTGGCAGAGCTGCAGCGCGGCCTTCCAGAAGGGGTGGAGATTGTCACCGTCTATGACAGGGCGCCGCTGATCGAAGGCGCCGTTGAGTATCTCAAGGGAAAACTACTGGAAGAGGGAATCGTGGTTGCGCTGGTCGTCTTCATATTCCTCCTTCACTTCCGTGCAGCGTTCGTCGCCATCATTACGATACCGCTCGGTGTGCTCGGGGCCTTCCTGATCATGTCGGGGCAGGGTGTGACGGCCAATATCATGTCGCTTGGCGGGATCGCCATCGCGATCGGCGCCATGGTCGATGCCTCAATCGTCATGGTCGAGAATGCCAGCCGGAAGATGTCGGAACTCGGTGACACGGCTACGCCAAAAGTGCGAAGAGCAGCCCTGGTCCACGCGGCCCAGGAGGTCGGACCCGGGCTGTTCTTCTCCTTGCTGATCATTGCGGTTTCCTTCCTGCCAGTCTTCGCGCTTACGGGAGAAAGCTATCGTCTCTTTTCGCCCCTTGCGTTCACGAAGACCTATGCCATGGCATTCGGCGCAGTTCTGTCGGTAACCGTCGTGCCGGTCCTGATGGTCTGGCTCCTGCGCGGACGCATGAAACCGGAAAGCGCCAACCCGCTCAACCGGTTCTTCATCTGGCTGTACAAACCGATACTGCATGCGGCGCTGCGCTTCAAATGGCTGACGATCGGGCTGGCATTGCTGGTCATGGCCAGCGTCATTCTGCCGGTCCAGCGTCTCGGTACAGAATTCATGCCAGCGCTGTATGAAGGCGAACTTCTCTACATGCCGATAGCCTTGCCCGGCGCCTCCTCAACCAAGATGCGTGAAATCCTCGGTCAGACAAACCGGCTCATTTCGACCGTTCCGGAAGTCGAACGCGTTTTTGGAAAAGCGGGCCGCGCTGATTCCGCAACCGATCCGGCTCCCCTGACCATGATCGAAACATGGATCCAGCTGAAGCCGAAATCCGAATGGCGGCCGGGCATGACACCGGACAGGATTACCGACGAGCTGAACAGCCGGCTCCAGATGCCTGGCCTGGTGAACTCGTGGGGCTATCCGATCAAGATCCGTATGGACATGGTGTCGACCGGAGTGCGCACACCGATCGGTGTGAAGGTCACCGGTGACAGCCTTCAGGACATAAGCCGCGTCACGCGCGAGATCGAAACGGCCGTGTCCAATGTGCCCGGCACAAGGTCGGCCTTTGCTGACCGGGTCTTGGGCGGCCGATATCTGGAGATTACACCGGACCGGGCCGAACTCGCACGCCGAAACATCGATATGGGTGTCTTCCAGTCAGTCATCCAGACGGCCCTCGGGGGCATGAAACTGGCGGAGTCCGTTCAGGGACGCGAACGCTACGATATTATCCTGCGCTATGATCGTGCGTTCCGGGAAACCAGCACGGACCTTGAGAATATACTCGTGCCGACTCCGGAAGGTGCCCATATCCCGCTCGGCGAGATTGCCAGCGTCGCCTATACGGAAGGCCCACCCATGATCCGGTCGGAAAATGCAAGGCTGACAGGATGGGTCTTCGTCGATATCGCTGGGCGCGATCTTGGCGGTTACGTCTCGGATGCGAGAAAGGCCGTGGCCGATTCCGTCGATTTGCCTCCGGGCTACGCCGTGGAATGGTCTGGTCAATACGAACAGATGCAGGCTGCCAATGACCGTTTGAAGATTGCCATTCCGGCGGCTGTTGGTCTGATTTTTCTTTTGCTCATGCTGCATTTCGGTAAATTTGATCGCACCGCCATGATCATGATGTCGCTGCCTTTCGGCCTGGTTGGTGGACTTTGGGCGGTCTGGCTTGCGGGCTACAATTTGTCAGTTGCCGTCGCCGTGGGCTTTATTGCGCTCGGTGGCATCGCCGTTGAGACCGCCGTTGTCATGCTGCTCTATATCGACCAGCAGGTCAGGCTCGAACGACCAGAAAGCCGCGCACAATTGTTCGCCGCCGTGAGCCATGGCGCGGCCATGCGGGTCCGGCCGAAACTGATGACGGTGACAGTCGTTATGGCCGGTCTCACGCCGATCTTCCTGACGGAAGGGTTAGGGTCTGACGTGATGCGCCGCATTGCCCTGCCCATGCTCGGCGGCATGGTTTCGACAACCGTTCTCACGTTGATCGTCGTCCCCGTGATTTACTACATCTGGGTCGGACGAAAACTGGCCACACGGGCGGGATCGGATTCGACGGTTCCGGCCGACCCTATCGAAACGATTGAAGGAGAAATAGCATGAAAACGATCAAAGGCATGAAGGCGGGCATCATCTTGGGTGGGCTGGCATCGACGCTCGTCGCTTGCGGGCAAGCCCCGGACCCATACGCCACAGCCGCGAGACCTGAAACTGCGAGAGCAGGCCAGCCTAAGAACCCGGCATTGCAACAAGCGCTATCGGGAGAGGGTCAAGGTACGATTATATCGATTGGACCGGATGGTGACTTCCTGACAATTGATCATGGTCCGATTGAAGGTGTTGGCATGGGCGCGATGACAATGGGATTCGAGACACTCTCAAGAGTTGATCTGGCGGGATTTGCCAAGGGCGACAAGGTCGCGTTCAGCGTCAAGCAGGGCAGGGACGGGAGTTTCCGTGTAACAGTCATTTGTAACATCGAAGCTCACGGCAAGGATTGCCTGCCAAAATTGACTCCGAACTAGATTGCATATTTGCGTGAATGCGCAGTTCGGCACGCACGGCAGTAGTTTAGCCCTATCAATTGGCACAACCTCCAAATCCACCGGAGATTCAGCGAATCAGCGTGATCGATCATGTCCGTCATTTTGGTAAGCACTGGCCTTCGGACACAAATATTCTGCATTTCGTTTGCGATTGTGCACTAGAAAGTGCACTAGAATTCATAACAATAAATATTATCCAATAATAACAACGCGCAATGGCGGAGGAGGAGGGATTCGAACCCCCGGAGCCCGCGAAGGCTCAACGGTTTTCAAGACCGCCGCATTCAACCACTCTGCCACTCCTCCGGCGACGCGTGTTTGGAATATCGGCTGGGGCTTTGCAAGTCCTGATATGCGCATCGGAGCGCGTTGATGCCCACCGAACCTCTTAACGATATATTGCCCAGTCTGACGAAACCGACATTCCCGGTTCATCAGGCATCCACCTCGATCTGCTAACCATAATTCCTGAACGCGGCAGAACAGCCGCTTAGAAATGGCAGACCATGCCATTTCGTGACCGCAGAACGAGGTAGACTTAACGCAATGCGTTTCCAAACACAGGTTCACGCCACAAAACTCACAAGCGCTCTGATCGCCAGTGCTGTTGCGCTCGCAGTTGCTTCACCGGCTTACGCCGGCAGGAACAGCCCTGCGCCAATCGTATATGCGGGCCAAGCGCCGCAGACCGGGCAGGAAGCCCGCATGCCCGTACCGCGCCAAGCACGTATTACCGCGCCGGCACCCGGAGAAGAAGGCAAGCGTATCGCTTTCCGTTATCCCGGATCGTCGGTCGCGGCTGCGCCAGCGCCGACCGCACGAAACTATGCGAGCCTTGATGCGCCGCAAATGTCCCAAGCGCAGGAAATGACAGAAGCCGCCGTCACGCCAGAAGCGTTTGATGCGGCGGTTACGGCTGACCGGATCGCAGAGACACGGCAGGTGGCTGTTGTTGCATCCGAACCACTGCAATCGCTCGAGCCTTTTTCGGCTGCTCCTGCAGGGCAGGGGAGTTTGACTCCCGCCCCCATGAATTTGACCCCCGCCGCCGTCTATTCTGCCACGCCGGCATCCACACCCGTGTTCGATGAAACGGGTGTTGGTGTAGTCTATGGGGATGAGTTCGTCGGCTTGCCGACCGCCAATGGTGAAGTCTTTGCGCAAGAAGGCATGACGGCAGCACATCCGACGCTGCCACTGCCGAGCCTAGTGCAGGTGATCAATGTCGACACGCAGAAGGCGGTTGTCGTTCGCGTGAACGATCGCGGGCCATTTGAAGACGGCGCCATGCTTCAGCTGTCCAAACAGGCCGCGCATGCACTGGCATTCGGATCAGATGAGCGTGCAAACCTGCGTGTGCGTTACCTCGGCCCCGCTCCGGTATCTGATGCCGTGATGGCCACACAACAGGAGACGAAACCGGATAATCTTGTGCTTGCAAGCTATCAGCCGACACAGTCAGCCAGCGTGCCAGTGATGTACGCTTCGGCGCCGCAACCTGCCCGTTCCGTGACCGCTCCGGTAGAGCAGGGTGGCTATTTTGTGCAAGTGGGGGCGTTTTCGGACATCGGGAATGCCCAGGACTTCGAGGCAAGTCTCGGCGGCACGCTACCAGTCGTGATCGTGCCCGCACGGGTCAACGGTGCAGACTTCTTTCGCGTGCGTGTGGGTCCGTTTGTTACCCGCGAAACGGCCGCCCAAGCGCGCGATGAATTGGCCGACAGCGGCGTCGCCAATGGCCGAATTGTCGAAGGCAATTAGGCCCGGCTACAGAACGCCCCATTGACGCTGACCACAAACCGGCCCTTTTTCCCGATTACACGGGAAAAAGGGCCGAATGTCGTTTGGCCCCTGATTTTGCAATGGAGGCCCTCGCCCAATGAAGCGCCGATCACCTATTCTTGCCGCGATGTGCGCCCTCGCCCTTCTGGTTGCTCCGGCGAACGCGCAGATCATCGATACACCGGCGACGCATGCCGTCATTCTGGACAATGCCACCGGTGAAGTTCTCTTCTCCAAGGATGGCGCGGAACCGATGATCCCCGCCTCAATGACCAAAATGATGACCGCCTATCTGGTTTTCGACATGGTCAAGCGTGGCGAATTGAAGATGACTGATCGCCTGACCGTCAGCGCGGATGCCTGGCGTCGCGGAGGCTTCCCTTCCGGTACATCCACCATGGGGCTGGTTCCGAAGGACACGCCCACCATCGAGGAATTGCTTCATGGAGTGATGATCATGTCCGGCAACGATGCATGCATCGTGCTGGCCGAAGGCATTTCCGGATCAGAAGAAGCTTTCGCGCGCCGCATGACCGATCTGGCCCACGAAAAAGGTCTGAAGTCGGCAAACTTCCTCAACTCGACCGGTCTTGAAGCTGTCGGACACGTCATATCGGCGGAAGACCTGGCGCGTCTCGCCAAGATGACGGTCGATGATTTTCCCGAATATTATAAATGGTACAGCCTGCCCTCATATAGCTGGCGCGAGTACACCCAGCCGAACCGCAATCCCTTGCTGGGCATTGAAGGAGCGGACGGCGTCAAGACCGGCCATCTCGAGGCATCCGGATATGGCCTGACCGGGTCTGCCGAACGTGACGGCGTGCGGCGCACGATCGTCATCAACGGGATGGAGTCCATGGCTGCGCGGGCATCAGAGGGCGAGCGCATGTTGCGCCTGGCTTTCCAGAGCTTCGAATTGAAGACGATCGCGCCCGAAAGCGTATCGCTTCCGGAACAAAAGGTCTGGCTTGGCCAGCAGGGTACGGTGCCGGTTTCTCTGGCAGAGCCCATGCTGATTGCTGGGCACAAAGCCGCTTTTGAAAATGCCAAGACCGAGATCGTTCTCGACAAGGCTCTTGAGGCACCCGTGAAAAAAGGCGACCGCGTGGGCCGGCTGGTTGTCACCCTGGAAGGCCGCCCACCGGTGGAGGCCCCCATAATCGCCGAGGCTGATGTCAAGAAGATCGGCTTCTTCGGGAAAGCCATCGCTGGCTTGAGCGCGCTGATCTCAGGAAATGGTAGCTGACACGTTGCGCGGGCGCTTTATCACCCTTGAGGGCGGCGAAGGCGTTGGCAAATCCACGTTGCAGATGGCGCTCGCGACCCGTTTGCGTGACATGGGCATTGAAGTCGTTACGACACGTGAGCCTGGTGGCACGCCGCTGGCTGAACGCATTCGCGAACTTGCGCTGCGTCCGCCTGAGGATGATGCTTGGACGCCCATGGCGGAAGCTTTGCTGATGAATGCTGCGCGAAGCGACCATCTCGACAAGCTGATCCGCCCTGCATTGGCGAAAGGGCAATGGGTGATTTCGGATCGGTTCTCGGATTCCACGCGTGTGTACCAGAGCGTCAAAGGCGGCGTATCCCAGGAAATCCTGTTGCAAATCGAGGCGTCCGTGATCGCTGAGACGCGGCCAGACCTTACGCTCGTCCTTGATGCGCCAAAAGCTGCGACCGATGCGCGACGAACGGGCCGTGGCGCGGCGACGGATGCATTTGAATCGCGGCCAGATGCATTTCATGAGGCCGTCCGTAGCGCTTTCCAGGCGCTGGCGCAGACGGATCCTGGCCGCTGCCACCTGATCGATGCCGGAGAGACCGCCGAACAGGTTGCAGAGGCCGCATGGCGGGAAATTGAACCCTTGTTGTCAGCGCAGCGTGCGAGCGCGCCATGAGTGCGGCCTTGCCTCTTATTGGACACAGGGACGCCGAAGTCGCGTTTATCTCAGCGAATGAAAGCGGCAAGCTGCACCATGCCTGGCTGATCGAAGGACCGGCCGGGATTGGCAAGGCGCGGCTCGCGATGCGACTGGCCGCATACATGCTTGGCGCACGCGGGCCCGGCGATAGTCCTATGGACGCGGCACAGGACGATCCGGTGATGCAGTCCTATCTTGCCGGCGGCCATCCGGACCAGCGTACAGTCCAGATCGAACTCAATGACAAGGGCAAGCCCCGGCAGGATATCACTGTCGACCAGATCCGCGATTTGAACCACTTCTTCACGCTGCGACCTGCCATGGGTGGGTGGCGCGTCGGTATCATTGATGCGCTGGACGAGTTGAACCGGAATGGCGCCAACGCCCTACTGAAGACGCTGGAAGAGCCGCCAGCCTCAAGCATCATGTTCCTGATCAATCACGGTTCAAAACCCATCCTGCCCACCATTCGCTCGCGCTGCCGCATATTGCGCCTCAAGCGGTTGTCCGACGAGGACACAGCGGCCGTGCTGAAGTCCGTAGATGCGCCGAAGGAGTCCCTTGGCCTCGCGCGCGGCCGTCCGGGTTTGGGCATTCGCTTATCCAGCCCGGCGGGCCTGCAGGCGGCCAATGCCGCGCGGGCAATGCTGCGCGGCATGCCGAAACCGAATGACGCGTTGCTGACGGCTGCGCTCCAGACAGCGAATGCCGACGCAGTAGCCATGGAGGCGTTCAGCGCCGAAGTCCTGGGATGGCTGGCGGACAAGGCCGACAACAATCCGGTGGCAGCTGATGCGTGGCTCAGAGCATCGCGGCTACTGGGTGAAGCGGATGAACTCAACATGGAAGCCTCACAGACTGCCGCCAAGGTGATCGCGGGCCTTTATTCTGTGGTTGGCCAAGGCTAAGGCATCTCACATGTTCGATACACATGTGAACCTGCACGGCGATGTATTCGCCGAGGACCTCGATGAAGTCCTAGCGCGCGCTCGCGCAGCAGGCGTGAGCCGGTTCCTGGCCATCTGTGACCGGTTGGACAATTTCGAAGCGGTCCACGCAATTGCAACGGCGAATGACGACATCTGGTGCTCGGTGGGTGTCCACCCACATCACTCCAAGGACTTTCCCGATCTGACAGTCGACCAACTGGTCGAGGCCACTTCCCGTTCGGGTGTCGTGGCGATTGGTGAGACAGGGCTGGATTTCCATTACGGCTACAGCGCTGAAGATGCGCAGATCGCCAGCCTGCGCAAACATATTGAGGCGGCGCGGCAATCGGGCCTGCCGCTCATCCTGCACACGCGGGAAGCCGACGAGCTGATGGGCGACATACTCGAAGAGGAATACGCGGTGTCGCCATTTGTGCCGCTGCTGCACTGCTACACGGGCGGCGCACGGCTTGCGCAGCGCGCACTGGCGCTGGGGGCATTTGTGTCCGTTTCAGGCATCCTGTCGTTCAAGAGTGCGAGCGAGGTGCGAGACGTGATTGCCGACGTGCCTATGGACCGCCTGATCCTGGAGACAGACTGTCCTTATCTCGCACCGATGCCGATGCGCGGGCGCCGCAACGAGCCTGCCTATCTGCAGTATGTGGCGGAGGCGCTCGCTAAGCTCAAAGGCCTGAAGGTGGATGCAGTGAAATCCATCACTGAGGACAATGCGCGGCGTTTGTTTGCGAGAGTGGACGCATGAGCGGATTGGACCATCGCCTAACCTTGCTTGGCACGGGCTCGTCCGGCGGTGTGCCGCGTGTAGGTGGCGACTGGGGCGTTTGCGACCCAAATGAGCCCCGTAATCGGCGCACGCGGTGTTCGGCCTTGGTGGACAGAACAGGGCCTGATGGCGCGATGACACGGATACTCATTGATACGTCACCTGACATGCGCGAACAGCTGCTCGCCGCCAATGTGCGCGCGCTCGATGCACTTGTTTACACGCATGACCATGCAGACCAGACCCATGGTATTGACGATGTCAGAGCGCTCGTGAACGTGATGCGCAAGCCGATACCGACACATATGGATGAAGTGACGCGCCAGTCGTTGTCTGCGCGGTTCCGGTATTGCTTTGAGGGCATGGGAGGATATCCGCCCATCCTGCAGACAATGCCGGACATAATTCCTTACCAGCCATTTACAGTGCGCGGCGCCGGCGGAGACGTGACTCTGATGCCAGTCGATATGGAGCACGGGCGCATTCGCTGCTGTGGTTTCCGTATCGGCGGGCTCGCATACTGCAACGACGTGAACGAGCTGCCTGAAACGAGCCTGGAGCATTTAAGGAGACTGGATGTGCTGGTCGTCGACGCGCTGCGCTACACGCCACATCCATCACACGCCAACCTGGAAAAGGCGCTCGGATGGATTGCCGAACTGAAACCCGCACGGGCGGTACTGACCAATATGCACGTGGATCTGGACTACAGGACGCTGAAGGGGGAGCTGCCTGAAGGCGTGGAGCCAGGTTATGATGGTATGGAAATCCCGTTCAGCGCCTGATATCGCGCACATCATTATTTCCCATAATGATGATTATGCGACTCAGAGATTGAGATTGTCCATGGCCAAACGGTTTGCGATTCAAGCCGATTTTTGAACTCGCGAACATGTGCATAATACGCAGTCCAAAGTTTGCCTGCCGGCACGCCAACACGATCAGACACGCGGATTAGGAAGTTGTTAAGACTCGTCCGCAGAGCCCCCCTTCCCCCCTATCTGCTAAACATCTCTGAGAGACTCAAACAAGCAGCACACGATCAATCGCGGCGAGCAGCGTGTCATCCAGCATCGGCTTGTAGATGAGATCCTCAAAGCCGGCCTGCAGAGCTTGACGTAGCAGATCGGGTGATTGCCAGCCCGTTATCATGATCGCTGGGGTGTCATTGCCGCCGGCGCGCAATTCTTGCAGTAGCGCGAAACCGTCATGAGGCGACATCTTGAAGTCGATCAGGATACAATTGAAGTCCTGCCCCTTTTCCCGGCTGAGAAAGTCCAGTCCGCTGGGAAATGTCGCAACGCCATAACCTTTTGATCGCAACAGGAGTGAAAGCGAGCGGCACACCGGCTCATTGTCATCGACAACGGCAATCCAGAACTGCGTCTCTGTCTGTGCGGATTGCGACATGCTTTTCCTTTAAGGGCGGCTCTACCCTCAAGGATGGCTCAGCATCATGGCGTCGTCTTTAAGTAAAAGCCCCTACGTTTCGTCCGCCGTATCCAGACCGATGCCTGCAGCGAAGGCAATGCGCAGCACAGCCGATAGACTTGTGGCTTCGAGCTTCTCCATAAGATTGGCGCGATGTATCTCGACTGTGCGGGGCGAGATATCCAGCGCTTCAGCGATCATCTTGTTGGTGAGGCCATCAACAAGCCCGACGAGCACATCCCGCTCGCGCGGCGTAAGGCGCTCGACACGGCCCTTCGCTTCATCCATGAGCACGTCCTGATGATTGCGCGCTTCAAGGCGCTCAAATGCGCGCTCGAGAGCGCCCACAAGAGATTGTTTTTCATATGGTTTTTCAACGAAATCAACTGCGCCGGCCTTCATGGCCCGTACAGCGACGGCGACATCGCCATGGCCGGTCAGCACAATCACAGGAAGCGCGACCCCAAGTTTGTTGAGGCGCTCCTGAACCTCAAGACCATCCATGTGCGGCATCTGAACGTCGAGCAGAATGCAGCCCGGGAGAGCCTCAGTGGCCGACTCCAGAAATGTTACGCCGTCCTGATAGGTTTTTACCGCGAAACCAGCATGGCGCAGCATGAAGCTGGCCGAATGGCGTACGGCTTCGTCATCGTCGACAAGGTGTATCAGTCGTTGGTCGCTCATGACGCATGAATAGCCGGATCGGTGCGCAGTGTGAACCGGAAACACGTCCCACCGCCCGGAACATTCTCGGCGCTTATGGCGCCGCCATGCGCCTCAACAATCGTCTGGCAGATGGACAGCCCCAGACCCATGCCCCCAGACTTTGATGTTGTGAATGGTTTGAACAGCGTCGCCTGAACCTCTTTATTAAGCCCCGGTCCGTTATCCGTAACCGAGACAGTAACATATCCCTGTGGCCCAGCAGCGGCCTCAATGGATATCTGAGGGCTGGCTGTCTCGGCGAGCGCATCTTGCGCATTCCGGACAAGATTGATGACAACCTGCTGGACCTGAATCGGATCCGCAATGACAGTTTCGAGCCCCGGCGCCACGCGCAGAAGAATTGGCACATCAGATGAGTTTGTGGACAATCTGGCGAGCGCTGCGGCATCATTGAGCAAAGGCTCAAGGTCCACCGGCCGACCGTCAATCTCGCCACGGGACACATAGCCGCGCAGTTTTCTCACGATGTCGCCAGCGCGCACAGCCTGCTTGGCACCCTCGTCCATGGCTTCGCGCAGGATTTCACGCGAAGCATCGCCGGGCCGATCGAGGAGATCGCGGCCAGCCTCAAGATAGTTGGCGACAGCGGTCAAGGGCTGGTTCAACTCGTGGGCAAGCGCTGATGCCATTGTGCCAACGGCGCTAAGGCGCGAAAAATGGACGAGTTCCGACTGCATCTCGCGCATGCGCATCTCAGCCTTGCGCTGTTCGGTCAGGTCTCGAACGAATGCGGTGAAAAGCCAGTGCTCCCCGATTTTCGCTTCGCCAATCTTGAGGTCCATCGTGAAGAGCGTGCCATCTGCCTTCCTGGCGGTGACTACGCGCCCGATGCCAATAATGCGCCGCTCGCCAGTTTGGAGGTAGTTCTGGATATATTGGTCGTGATTGCTCTCATCACGTCCGGCCATCAATTCACGCACATTCCGACCTATTATTTCAGCCGCTGTATAGCCAAAAAGCGCTTCAGCCGCGCGGCTGAAGGCGACGATCTTGCCGGTCTCATCGATAACGATCATGCCGTCCGGGACCGAATCCAGGATCGAGGCCAAGTGAGATTGTAATGTCGCGAGATCAGGAGAATTTAACGGCATAGCCTTGGCACCTTCAGGTGATTCGGTGCTCATCAGATTCCCTTTTCTATTTGTGCAGAGCGCTGCGATGTAGGTAAGGCCCGCACAGCGTGCTGCCTAGCGAATACGCGACTTAAGCATGGCTGGCGGCATTGCCCAGACCATTGCGGCAGCAAAAAGCAAAGCAGCCCCCGTCAAAGCGACGGGGCATCCCCAGCAATGACCGCGGAGCATTGTCGACCAAAGGGAAATTGAGCTGTGGCCAGCCGCAGAGATACCATCAGGGCCGCAGCGCACAGCGAGGAAAGCTTCCAGTGATCGAGTATGTGTCCAAAGTTTTGTGAGCCCCACCAGCAACAAGATGGTTCCAGGCAAAAAGTGCGCGATCCGGAACATGGAGTCCTCCTTCTTCTAAGCTGTTTTCTAGGAAGGTGCGACAGCCCGGCCCATAGGTAACAACCCGTATACAACCTGAGCGCGGCTCCCCGCATTTTGCGACCAGTTCGAAACAGGTCTACAAAAAGGGGCAAACTCGGTGAGCACAATCACAAAGCCGCGGTCGTCAATTGCGGGCAGTATTGCCGGCGTGGCGACTTTCGTTGGCATCGCATGCCTGGGGTCACTGCTGATCGCCGCGAATGCGGTCGATCCAATGATGGAAGCGCATGCCTGGATATTCTTCTTCCTGACCGCCTTTGCCTTGGTGGCTATCGGCATTTGGGCAGGCGGACTTACGGGCAGAAATCCGTTCGATGAGTCTTTCTACGAGGACACGATCGTCAAGTTTGGCGTCGCGGCGGCGATGTTCTGGGGCATTGCCGGGTTCCTCGTCGGCGTAATTATTGCCCTTCAGCTGACGTGGCCGAACATATTCTACTTTCCGGACCTTGGCTGGACCAATTTCGGACGGCTGCGTCCGCTGCACACCTCGGCCGTGATCTTCGCCTTTGGCGGCAACGTGCTGATCGCGACGAGCTTTTATGTCGTCCAGCGCACGAGCCGCACGCGTATCGCGGGCGGCCTTTGGCCCTGGTTCGTTTTCTGGGGCTATAACCTGTTCATCGTTATCGCCGGTACCGGCTACCTAATGGGCGTAACCCAGTCCAAGGAATATGCGGAGCCTGAATGGTATGCCGATCTCTGGCTGACCATCGTGTGGGTGGCGTACCTGCTCGTCTTCCTGGGTACGCTGTGGAAGCGCAAGGAGCCGCATATCTATGTGGCCAACTGGTTCTACCTGTCCTTCATCGTCACCATCGCGATGCTTCACATCGTCAACAACTTGTCGATGCCCGTGAACCTGTCCGGCTCCAAGAGCTACCAGCTGTTCTCTGGCGTTCAGGATGCCCTGACGCAGTGGTGGTATGGCCACAACGCGGTGGGGTTCTTCCTGACCACTGGCTTCCTCGCCATCATGTATTACTTCATTCCCAAACGCGCGCAGCGACCGGTCTATTCCTACCGTCTGTCGATTGTTCACTTCTGGTCACTGATCTTCATCTATATCTGGGCCGGTCCTCACCACCTGCACTATACGGCTCTGCCACAATGGGCGCAGACGCTGGGCATGACCTTTTCCATAATGCTGTGGATGCCAAGCTGGGGCGGCATGATCAACGGCGTCATGACGCTGTCGGGTGCCTGGGATAAACTCCGTACGGACCCGGTTGTCCGCATGATGGTCGTGTCTCTGGCTTTCTACGGCATGTCGACCTTTGAAGGTCCGCTAATGAGTGTTCGGGCCGTGAATGCGCTGTCGCACTATACCGAATGGGGCATTGCCCACGTCCACTCCGGATCACTGGGCTGGGTCGGGTTCATCTCCTTTGGTGCTCTCTACTGCCTCACGCAATGGCTGTGGAAGCGCCCTGCCCTGTACTCGAAGTCGCTGGTTGAGTGGCACTTCTGGCTCGCAACGATCGGTATCGTCTTCTACATCGTTGCCCTCTATTTCGCGGGCATCATCGAAGGCCTGATGTGGCGCGCCTATAACGAGTACGGCTTCCTTGAATACAGCTTCATCGAAACCGTTGATGCCAAGCACATCAACTACATGATCCGTGCCGTGGGTGGAGGCCTGTACCTGACGGGTGCTCTCATCATGGCCTACAATCTCGTGCGTACGGCGCTGGGACACGGTGAGGCGGCAGATGTCGCCATTACCGAGCCCAACCGCACGCCAGCCCTTCAGCCAGCCGAATAGGAGCCGGACCCATGGGACTTTTCCAGAAACACCAGGCTCTTGAGCGCCACTCTCTGCTCCTGACCGTCGGTATCCTCGTCGTGGTCGCAATCGGTGGCCTCGTCGAGATCGCCCCCTTGTTCTATCTCGAGAACACGATCGAGAAAGTGCAAGGAATGCGCCCGTACACGCCGCTCGAACTGGCGGGTCGCAACATCTATATCCGGGAGGGCTGCTATACGTGCCACTCCCAGATGGTGCGGCCGCTGCGCGACGAAGTGGAGCGGTACGGCCACTACTCACTGGCTGCCGAAAGCATGTACGATCACCCCTTCCAATGGGGTTCAAAGCGGACCGGACCGGACCTTGCCCGTGTAGGACGTAAATATTCGAACGAATGGCACCTCGACCACATGACCAACCCGCGGTCTGTGGTGCCTGAGTCAATCATGCCGCCATACGCCTTCCTTTCAGACAATACGCTTCATTTTGATGATATCGCGGATCACTTGAAAACACTCCGTTTCGAAGGCGTGCCGTATACCGACGATATGATCGAGAATGCAAAAGCAGACCTCGTCGCGCAGGTCGACCCTGACGCTGACTATGACAGTCAGGATGCACTTGTGGCCCGGTATGAAGAAGCATCCGGCCGCAAGGGCACGATCACGATCGGCGACTTCGACGGTGATCGCACTCGGGTCACCGAGATGGATGCCGTGATTGCCTACCTTCAGATGACTGGCACGCTTGTCGACTTCTCGACCTATGAAGCCGACGACCTGAGCAACCGGCGCTAGGAGCAAAAAATGTACGAGACACTTTCCCATTTCGCCCAAACCTGGGGGCTTGCCCTGTTTGTCGCGATGTTCGCCGTCGCGCTCGTCTATGCGCTCTGGCCAACCAACAAATCGAAATTCCGTGAAGCAGCCTACCTGCCGCTCGAAGACAAGGAACCCGGTGATGAGTGACGAAAAGACAGAATATGATCCGCACAGCGGCGTCGAGACTACGGGCCATTCCTGGGACGGCATCAAGGAGCTAAACAATCCGCTCCCCCGCTGGTGGCTGATTGTATGGTACGCGACCATCTTCTGGGCCATTGTCTACACGATCCTGATGCCTGCATGGCCTTCGCTGCCGGGTCTTGGCGGGACGAACACGCCTGGCCTGCTCGGAAAGTCAGACCGTGCTGAAGTGGCCCAAGAAGTGTCGACGATGCGCTCAGAGCGTGGAGTGGCGTCTCAGAAGCTGATGAGCGCCTCACTGGTGGAGATTCAGAATGACCTGAATCTCCAGCAGTTCGCGATGGCAATGGGTGAGAGCGCCTTTGGCGACAATTGCGCGACATGCCATGGCTCCGGCGGTCGAGGCGCAAAAGGCTACCCCATGCTCGCGGACGACGTGTGGCTGTGGGATGGGACACTCGACGGGATCGAGCAAACTATCCGCCACGGCATCCGGCACGATTCAGATGAGCTGACGCGTATGTCTGCCATGCCAGCTTTCGGGCGTGATAACTTGTTGTCGTCAGGCGAGATCGATGACCTCGTGCAACATGTGCTCAGCTTCTCGGGGCGGCAGACAGATACCGACGCCGCTGCACGTGGATCAGTGCTCTTTGCATCGCAATGCGTGTCGTGCCACGGCGCAGACGCCAAAGGCAACCGAGCGGTCGGGGCGCCCAACCTGACCGATGCGGACTGGCTGTTCGGCGGTGAGCCTGCAGATATCCGCGCAACGATCACAAATGCCCGGAACGCACATATGCCCGCGTGGCAGGGGCGACTGGATGACCCCACGATCAAGGCACTAGCGGTCTATGTCCACTCGCTCGGCGGGGGTGAATAGGTTTTATCATGAACCTGATCTCGAATACGGCAAAATCTGTGAACGATGGCAATAAGCCGCCTTCGCTCTATGAAGGCCGCAAGCAGATCTATCCGAAACTTGCTCATGGCAAGTTCCGGATGGTGAAGTGGATCGTCATGGCTTGTACGCTTGGCGTATATTATGCCCTGCCATGGATACGTTGGCCGCGCGGCGAGGGCATTCCGGATCAGGCGGTCCTGGCGGATTTTGCGGGTGAGAAGTTCTATTTCTTCTTCATCGAAATATGGCCGCAGGAGATCTACTATCTCGCTGGTCTGCTTATCCTTGCGGCGCTTGGTCTTTTCCTTGTTACTTCGCTGATTGGGCGGGCTTGGTGCGGATACACATGCCCACAGACCGTATGGACCGATCTCTATATCTGGGTGGAACGCGCATTTGAGGGTGACCGGGCTGCGCGCATGCGGCTCGACAAGGCTCCCTGGTCTCTGAACAAGGCGGCCCGGAAGATCGGCAAGCATCTGGTCTGGCTTCTGATCGCTTTCCTGACAGGCGGTGCTTTGATCCTGTACTGGCATGATGCGCCGACGATCGCGCGAACCTTCTTCAAGGGTGAGGCGCCGCTTACTGCCTATTTCTTTGCCGGCATACTGACATTCACAACCTATTTCCTGGCTGGCTGGATGCGGGAGCAGGTCTGCACCTACATGTGCCCGTGGCCGCGCATTCAGGGCGCGCTGACCGATGATTACGCCTTGAATGTGACCTATCGCTATGATCGTGGTGAACCGCGCGGCGCTCTGCACAAGGGTCAGGGCTTTGAGGATCGCGGTGACTGTATCGATTGCAAGCAATGCGTACAGGTCTGCCCAATGGGTATCGACATTCGGGACGGTGCGCAGCTTGAGTGCATCCATTGCGCCCTGTGCATTGATGCATGCGACGACATGATGAAACGGGTCGACCGCCCGACCGGGCTGATCGCCTACGATACCGATCTGGCGGTCGCGACGCGTGCGGCTGGTGGCAAGCCCACCTACAAGCTGCTTCGGGCACGCACCATGCTCTACGCAGTGCTGATGATTGCGATTAGCGGACTGATCCTTGTTGGACTGGCCGAAAAGCCTACCTTCCAGGTGAGTGTGCTGAAGGACCGCTCGCCACCTTTTGTGCAATTGGCAGACGGCAGTGTGCGCAATGGCTACACGCTGAAGCTCGTGAACAAGGCAACGACCGCACGCAATGCCGAGATTTCCATATCCGGGCTGGAAGGCGCGCAGCTCCAGATCATCGGTCTGTCAAAGCCCGAAACCGGCTCGGAAGTTCAGTTGCCTCTGGAGCAATACGGCGTGGACCGGTTCCGCATGCTGGTCACCGCTCCACCCGCTGAGCGCCCCCATCGCACGTCGCTGGTCATTACGATCCGGGATCCGGAAACGGGCGAAACCCATACAAGTACAGCTGCCTTTGTCACTGCAGGAGCGAAATAATGGCCTCCCTCACACGCCCATTGAAGCATCCCTCCAAGGTCATGAAAGGTCACCATGTCCTGTTCTGGATGATGGGATTCTTTGGCCTGATGCTTGTAGTGAATGGCGTTTTCCTGTGGGCAGCCATCACCTCATTTCCCGGAGAGGACGTTCATCACTCCTACCTGCAAGGCATCCACTTCAATGACAAACTGTCTGCGCAAGCTCATCAGGAAAAAATGGGCTGGCGTAGTGAGGTGGGGCTTTTGACCAGTGATGATAGCGATGTACTGGTCTGCCGAATCCTGGGGCCCGACGGCAACCCGCTGCCTACCGGTCCTGTAACCGCTGAAATCAGGCGCGCAGCGACCCAGAACAGTGACATCGTGCTGACATTGGCACCTGTAGGGGGCGGCGAATACCGGGCTTCACTTCCATTGCTTGCAGAAGGCGCATGGCATGTGATCATCGACACGGACATTCGTGATGGCGATACGGAAGTGCCTTTCCAGGCAGTCAAGAAGATCATTCTCCAATGACCCTTTTGGATCCCAATGCTGGCATAGGTTGTCCTAGCGGACTGGCGCCATCTGAATCTCCAAGCCTTTCGGATCCTTCGGCGTTTGTCCGCCGTGTGGAAGGACAGAACCGATTGAGCCTCACGGTTCGTGGCGCGAAATGCGGGGCCTGCATCAACCGTATAGAAAGCGCTGTCAAAGCCTTGCCGGGCATTGAGCGCGCGCGCCTAAACCTCTCAACTGGAGATCTGGAAGTCGGATGGCGCGGCAATCTTAAGGCGCCGAAAATTGTCGCTGCTGTCACCGCCCTCGGCTACGGCGTTTCCCCGCGCGATCAGGACCAAGGCGCTTCCGACGAACAGCGAGAAGAGCGAAGCCTGCTGATTGCGCTCGGTGTTGCAGGCTTTGCGATGGCCAACATCATGCTCCTGTCAGTCTCCATCTGGGCGGGTGCCGGAGAGATGGGTCAAACGACACGGACAATGCTTCACGGCATATCGGGTGTGATCGCCCTTCCGGCGATCATTTTTTCAGGACGTGTGTTTTTCGTTTCAGCTTGGAATGTGCTGAAACGCGGTCACGCCAATATGGATGTTCCCATCTCTCTCGCGCTGATCATCGCATTCTGCGTGAGCGTGTCCGAGACCCTACGCGGCGGAGCAGACGCCTATTTTGACGCATCAGTCATGCTACTGTTCTTTCTGCTGATTGGTAGGTTCCTTGATGCACGAGTGCGTCGCAAGGCTCATGCGTCCGCCCGCGATCTAGCGGCCATGGCGCATCGTACGGTAATGCGACTGGACGCCCGCGGGAGCGCACGTTCCGTGCGCGCGAGTGAGATCAACCCCGGAGACCAGATATTGCTGGCCCCCGGGGAACGCGCTGTCGTCGATATGAAAATTGATCAGGGCGCATCCGATGTCGACGAAAGTCTTGCAACAGGCGAAAGCCTTGCGCGTAGCGCGACACCGGGAATGCACCTCCTTGCGGGCACAGTGAACTTGTCCCAGCCTTTGACCGGCACAGCCCTGGCAGCGGCCAGCGATTCCCTCCTCGCTGATATGGCGCGCATGCTTGAAGCGGGCGAACAACGCCGGTCGACGTACCGGCGTATCGCAGATCGTGCCGTATCGCTCTACGTGCCTTTTGTTCACACGTCGGCCCTGCTCGCGTTCATTGGCTGGTTGCTTGCGGGCGCGGGTGTGAATGAAGCACTGCTCATAGGCGTTTCCACGCTCATCATCACATGCCCATGTGCACTGGCACTTGCTGCCCCGGTGACGCAGGTTGTTGCTGCGGGCCGACTTTTCCGCTCGGGCACTTTCCTTAAATCCGGCGATGCGCTGGAGAGGCTTGCCCAATGCGACTACATCATCTTCGACAAGACCGGCACGCTCACCCTTGGGACGCCGAAATTGACTGGCGAGATTTCCTCCGAGAACCTGCAAGTCGCTGCCGAGCTGGCTCGCGCCAGCCGGCATCCTCTTTCGCGCGCTATAGTGGATGCCGCAGGGGCTGGCCCTATTGCCCTGAATGTCCGCGAGTTTGCAGGGCTGGGACTAGAAGGAATTGTTCGGGGCGCACCTGCCCGGCTCGGTTCGGCTGATTGGGTCGGTGTGGATTCAGGACGAGGGGATCGCAGCTCTCTCTGGTTCTCGCAGGCGGGCAAAGAGCCTGTGCATTTTCAATTTGGGGATCACCTTCTGGACGAGGCAGCCGAAACGATCGAGCGCCTTCAGAGAGCCGGTTACGGAATCGAAATCGTGTCAGGTGATCGGTCTGAGACGGTCGAAATCGTCGCGCGGACACTGGGTATCGATAGCTGGTCGGCCGCATCTTCGCCACGTGACAAGGTCAACCGCCTGGAAGCGCTTCAGGCACAGGGCCATAAAGTCCTCATGGTGGGCGATGGCTTGAATGATGCGGGCGCGCTCGCGCTTGCACATGCTTCTCTGGCACCCGGCGGTGCAATGGATGTCAGCCAGTCTGCCAGTGACGCCATTTACTCTGGAGGCCTCGCCGCCCTTCCCCGTCTCATAAGCGTGGCTAAACAGGCGCGCTCGGTCATGATCGAGAACTTCGCCTTCGCGGCAGCTTACAATCTAGTTGCCGTGCCTGTCGCCATTACAGGGCATGCCACACCGTTGGTTGCAGCCGTTGCCATGTCAACCTCGTCCATCCTTGTCTCGCTCAATGCCCTTCGCCTAAATGCCATGCGGGAGAGCCTCTGATGGCCGGCTTGATATTCCTTATACCAATTGCCTTGGGAATGGGCCTGATGGGGCTTTTCGCATTCCTATGGGCGGCCCGTTCAGGACAGTTCGACGATCCGGATGGCGCCGCCAATCGCATACTCGTAGATGAGGACCGGCCCCTGCCTGCGACTGTAGAGCCGGATTCTGAGACGTAACGCTTTTATGCATTATGTCTGAGGCCGTTCGGTTTCGCGAATCTAGAGCGCGAAATCCGGCAACCAGTTTGAGATAAGAGCTTGCTTTGCGCGAAGGGCTTCCCGCGCCTGCTCATTCGTCCTGTGCAGAAAACGCACCCTGTCGCCCGGCCGTATCTGACCAAGCAAGTGCCGGTCGGCGCGGGTGACCTGAAGTATGTGAGGATAGCCACCGGTGGTCTGGGCGTCTGCGAGAAGCAGGAAGCCGCGCCCACCCGGCGGCAGTTGCAGCGCGCCGGGCCATATGGCGGAGCTGGCACGGCTCGGCCCCTGCCCTGCATCAGGAAAAGCCCCGCTCAATTCAATGCCCATCCGGCTGGCCCGCTGAGTGACCGTATAGATTTCTTCCCAGATGGACGAAGATCTCTCCATATAATCCGGTCCCTCGACAGCTCGCAACGTGTAGCTGTTGCTGCAAACAGGTTGCAGGCTTTCAGGTGTGGTTTGTGTGGGAACAAGGCGGACGGATGCCATCGATATAAGTTCGTTGCGCTTGAGCGCCCTGCCCTCATGCCCACCCAATACTGCAGGAATATAAGTCGAAGTAGACCTCAAGAAGCGCTTTGCTTCCAGCACCGCCGCAACGGCAAGATATATGCGGCAACCCTGCACGGCAGGGGCGATCTGCAACTCATCCCCTTCATGGGCTGTATACGTCGTATGCAATCTTATGGGTTTGCCATTGAGTGTCAGGTCGGATGGTGCACCGGTAAGTGCGAAACTGACCGGAGTATTGAAGCGAACCCCTGCCCCACCAAAGGTAATCTCGAAGGCAGTAGCGTCAGCAGCATTGCCGACAAGGCGATTGGCCAGCGCCATGGAGAGCGGATCAGCGGGGCCGCTGGCAGGGACGCCAAGATGGCGGGTGCCGATACGTTGTGCACCCTGAAGCGTCATCTGGACGCCTGATTGCAGTACAGAGATGCTCATGACTCATCCGCATCAACGAGCTGGACCTGCATGCCCGGCTGCAACTTGAAAGGATCATCGGCGGACGCGTCAAACAGGGAGACATCCGTCCGACCGATGAGAGGCCAGCCTCCGGGACCGGCAAGCGCGTAAAGTCCACACTGTCCGGTTATAAGCCCTACAGAGCCGGGAGGCACCTGCTGGCGCGGCTGTGAAAGTCGCGGGATTTCCAATCTCTCGCTCAAGCCTGACATATACGCAAACCCAGGGGTGAAACCGAGCATATCAACATCCAGCGGCTGTGCGGTTAGTTGCGCAATGAGATCGCTTTGGGACAGATCCAGACTGTGTGCGATGCCCGCAAGATCAGGTCCATTATCTCCTCCAAAATGCACCGGCAGTCTGACATGTTGCATTGAACGCGCCTCGGACGGCAAAGCCTTCGACATGGTATTCGACAGGCGGGCGCGAGCGGATTGCGGTGTATCAATGTGAGGATTAAACTGAACGGTAATATCTCGCCGACCGGGTACGACTTCGATCCAGTCCCCTGAGGCTTGCAGCTGGCGCGCGCGAGCGAGTCGGATGGCCCGTTCAGGCATGTCAAAGCGCAGGGCATCATCACCGCATGACGTGATCGCTGCATTGCTCATGGATCGACAGCCGCAATCTGTATACCGACAGCGTTCAGAGCATCGCGAATGGCGAGCGCACTCGCAAGCGCCCCGGGCGTATCGCCATGGAGGCAAATCGTGCGGGCCGGCAGGTCAATGGTTTCGCCCGTGCGCGTGCTGACCTGACCAGCTGCCGCGATTTGCACGGCTTGGCGGATTCGCTCAGCGTCCGTTTCGAGGACCGCGCCAGTCATTGAGCGAGGAGTGAGAGCGCCAGATACTTCATAGGCGCGATCCGCAAAGCCTTCGCCCAGAAAATCGACCCCTTCTTCTGCAGCGGCGACCTCGAGACAGGAATTAGGTGGACCAATCAGGAGTGCGATACGGGACTGGATGGTGACATCGACAATTGTGCGGGCAACGCCCTCATCGTGCGCAGCCGTGTTGTAGAGGGCACCATGGGGCTTAAGATGGCTGAGACTGGTCCCGCGCTCGCGAGTGATTGCGGCCAGCGCGCGCACCTGTTGCGACAGACTGGCAGCAAGGTCTTCGCGCGACATAATCATGGGTTTTCGACCGAAGCCCTCGCGATCAGGATAGGAGGGATGAGCACCGATCAGGACTCCGCGCGCGTCTGCGGCCTTGACCGTGGCGACCATGCTGGCCTGGTCGCCGGCATGACCGCCACTGGCGATGCTGCAACGACTGACTATATCGAGCATGGCACGATCGAGCGCCCGGCCGTTCGCGCCGGGCAGTTCGCCGATATCGGCATTCAGGCATATGGTTTTCTTCATGGCCAGACTCCCAGTGCGCGGAGAACAAGGCGCAGACCGAGGCCAAGCGTGATCAAGATGACAAGACCGCCTAGGAAATTCGCGAACGGGCCATTCACCCTGTCGCCAAGCAATGACCGACGGTTCATTGCGACAAGCAGGAAGATTGCAACGATGGGCAGAAGGATACCATTGGCGACCTGCGCGACAAGGATGAGGCTGACAGGCTTATAGCCAGCCAGCGCCACAAGAGTCCCAATAACAAGGATGGCAAGAGCGACAGCTTTGAACAATGGGCCGCCGCGTGGCTTGCGGGCGATCTCGCTGAGGGCATAGGCCGTGGCGAGGGGCGCTGTGATGGACGAGGTAAGGCCAGCGGCAAACAGGCCGATGCCGATGAGATAACGCGCCGCCTCACCATAGGTCGGTGCGATCGCGCCAGCCATCGCGACCGCACTGGATATTTGCTGGCCACTGCCAAAGAGACTGGCGGCGGCAGTAGCGAGGATCAGGATAGAGATAAGGCCGCCAAGCCCTACCGATACACGGGTATCCGTCTGGACCTCGGCGAGCGCCTCGGGTGTCGCTTCTGGCCAGTGTTCGCGCGCTGAGGCCGCGTGGAGGAAGAGGTTGTAGGGCACGATCGTGGTGCCAATGAGCGCTATCGCGGTCAACAGCCCTCCTTCGGGCATGCGTGGGACCAGACCGCCGAGCATGGCGCCGAAGTCAGGCTGCACAAGGATGGCGCTGCCAGCGAAAGCAAGACTCATGATCATGACAAGTGCGACCAGGATCCGCTCAATCAGCTTGTACCGGCCAATGAGCAAGACGAGTGCCGCGATGAGGGACAGGAGAAGGATGAGGGGCGTGCGATAATCATCGCCTTCTCCGATCAGGGCCTGAAGGCCAAGCGTTCCGCCAGCGAGATTACCCGCCTCATAGGCGGCATTACCGAGCGCGAGTGCGGCAAGCACGAGGCCCGCTGCGGCCCATTTAAGCATCGGGTTCCCTGCCCCGCCAACCAGGGCCTCTCCAAGGCCCACACGCCCCATAACACCCAGACGGGCCGCCATATCCTGCAGGATCATTGTGGCCAGCGTCGCGAAGACGAGCGCCCAAATGAGAGCGAAGCCGAAATTGGCGCCCGCCAGTGTGCAGGTCGTGACCGTTCCCGGCCCAATAAAGGCCGCAGCGACGAGTGCACCGGGGCCAATTGGTAGCTTCATTGGGCGTTTATCCCACGCCTGGTTTCCAGATAGGTCGCAAAGCTCGCGAGCCAGTGACTGCCGGAGTAGTGCTCGTCGCTAACGGCGGCGATGCCGGTCTGCTTGTGGACTTCTTCTGCGGCACGCAGCGCCGGGATGCGACCGTCACCCTCGGGCAGCGCACTTGCTATTCCGTCGAGCGCCCAAGCGCGCGATAGGTTGACGCCGTCGAGATGGACAAGCTTGCCGTCGGTCGGGTCAAGCACGACACCGGGCAGCAGCCAGTTGGCGCTGAAATCGGTCGGAATCTGCGGCAGAAAGGTCGAGAGCCATCTGGCAAAATCATCCGATGTCATGACGCGGCGCATGAGATCGGCTTCCATAAGGCATGGAGAGAGGAAGTCTTCTCCAGAGGGTTCATAGGCTAGCGGGCAGTTCTTGTCGTTTGCGTGGAATTCCAGAATCTTCTGCGTCAGCTGGGCATTGAAAGCGCCGGCATTGGACGCCTTGGCCCAATCGAGCATGAGACCGAAGGCGAATGCTGTCTGATTGTGCGTGCCAATGCGGATCGGGTAAGCAAGCTTGGTGAGCCACGTGGATGTCTCATCGGTGATAAACTCTTCCAGTGGCTCAAGCGTGGTCACCCATGTCGTCGCTTCTGGAAGATCGGACTCTCGCAGCTCCGTCATCAGCTGCAGGAACCAGGCGGTGCCATAGGGGCGCTCAAAGCTCGCGCGGTCTTCCGCTTTGAAATAAGCGAGTTCGCCCTGGATGTTTTCAGGTGTGAAGCTCTGCCCCAGAGCGGTGACAATCGCATCCTTGTAGGGCGTCGACGGATCGGTGTTGAGGATGCGCACAAGTAACCAGTGGCCATGTACCGAGGAGTGCCAGTCGAAGCAGCCATAGAAGGCAGGGTGAAGCTGGCGCGGCGTCTGCGCGTCAGCATCGCTATTCATGACGTGGCTGATCTTGTTGGGGTATTCCTTATGGACGCACTGCAGCGCCATGCGGGCAAACCGGTCTGTCACCACGCCTTCGCGGGAGTCCGGGAGGACAATCTCGGTTGCTGGCACGGGCGTCTCCTCTGCAGGTGGGCGCTTTGGCGCACAGGCGACAAGCAGGAGGGCAGTCAGGCCAATGAATAGGTGACGTGTCACGCGAGGATCTCCAGCGATTGAGGCTGGCTCCTGCGTATAAGGCGCGGTGCCCGTGGGCAAGGCCCCTGCCCTAGATATGAAGCGCCTTGCCGTCGGCATCGAGGACGGATTCGTGCATTGTTTCCGAAATGGTCGGATGCGCGAAAATCGTATGAGCGAGGTCAATATCGGTGAGTTCGCCCTGACGGGCGATAACGTAGCCCTGGATCAGCTCGGTCACTTCCGCGCCTATCATGTGGGCACCGAGCAGCTCGCCGGTCTTCTTGTCGAACACGGTTTTTACCATGCCATTGGTTTCACCCATGGCGATGGCCTTGCCATTGCCAATGAAGGGGAACCGTCCGACCTTGATATCGTAGCCCTTTTCCTTCGCGGCGGCTTCCGTAAAGCCGACACTGGCGACCTGTGGGTGGGAATAGGTGCAGCCGGGGACGTTTGAGGCATCGAACGGTTCTGGGTGGCCCTTGCCTTTGCCTGCAATCGCTTCAACGCAGATGACGCCTTCGTGGCTGGCCTTGTGGGCTAGCCATGGCGGGCCGGTAAGGTCGCCAATGGCGTAGAGACCGGGAACCCCGGTCTTGCCGAAACCGTCGACTTTGACGTGAGTTTTCTCGACCTTCGCGCCGAGCGCCTCGAGGCCGAGATTTTCGACATTGCCGACGATGCCGACGGCGAGGATAGCACGGTCGAATTCCTTCGATTCCTTCTTGCCGTCCTTGTTGGTGATGTCGGCGGTGACCGTATTCTTGCTGGCTTTGAGGTTTTCGACCTTGGCGCCCGTGATGATGTTGAGCCCCTGCTTCTTGAAGTCCTTCTCGGCCATGGCGGAGATCTCGGCATCTTCCACGGGGAGAATGCGCGGCAGAACTTCAGCGACAGTCACCTCGCAGCCGAGTTCATTATAGAAGCTGGCAAACTCGATGCCGATGGCGCCGGAGCCGATGACGAGGAGGCGTTTGGGCATGACGTCGGGCGTCATGGCTTCGCGATAAGTCCAGATCAGCTTGCCGTCGGCGACGAGGCCAGCCTGCGGTATATCGCGCGCGCGGGCGCCAGTTGCGAGCATGACGTGCCTGGCTTCAAGCGTCGTATCCTTGCCGTCCTTGCCCTTGACGATGACCTTGGGTGCAGTTGTACCCTTCTCGAGGCGCGCGGTGCCTTCGATGACATCAATCTTGTTCTTCTTCATCAGGAACTTCACGCCATTCGACAGCTGACCCGCAACACCGCGCGAGCGTTTGACGACGGCCTCAAGATCGACCTCGACCTTGTCGATCTTCAGACCGAAATCCTTGGCATGCTTGGCAAGGTGCATGACCTCGGCCGAACGAAGCAGTGCCTTGGTCGGGATACAGCCCCAATTGAGGCAGATGCCACCGAGGGCTTCGCGCTCAATGATAGCCGTCTTCATGCCGAGCTGGCTGGCGCGGATCGCAGAGACATAGCCGCCGGGGCCGGAGCCGATGACAATAAGATCGTATTGGGTGCTCATGTTCACTAGTCCTCTTTGGATCTACTGTCAGCGCTCTCAGCTGAATCAAATACTGCAGCCACCAACAATCCGGTAAGTATCAAGGACACCATGGAAACCAATATTACACCGCCGAGAGAGTATTCAATTTTACTTGAACTCCTACTTACCACGTCAATAACTACACCAAAGTAGAGGAGTGACGACAAAACGGCCGTGACCAGAGCGTCTAGTTGAACGTGCTCATGCTCAAATTCATCAAAGACGCCTGAAATCCATAGCACGTACACAATCAAGAAAAAGAAGCCAAAATACATCGCAACTGCCAGCGCTATACTCCACGCTGCCACAACCGCCCACAATGATGCTAGCGCGCCGGACCAGAACAGTCCCAGCAGTATTTTACGCGGCTCACGGCGAAATGCGGCTCGCTGTTCATTGTCTTGAATTTGTCGGGGGCGAGTTCCGGTACTGAGCCGGATGATAAGCGAAACCAAAGCCACGACGGCCGCTGAGAAACTAACAGGAGAGTTCGAGGCCTCTTGACCTATTGTGCTGAGAACATTCCACATTTAAAGCAGCATCGCTTCGGGCGTTTCGACGTAGCGCTTGAAGGCCTGCAGCCATTTGGCACCTTCGGCGCCGCCGATGACACGGTGGTCGCAGGTGAGTGTGACGCTCATGACGGTGGCGACAGCGAGTTCACCCTTGGCATTGACGACCGGTCGCTTCTCACCTGCCCCAACCGACAGGATCATTCCTTCGGGCTGGTTTATGATCGAGGCGAAGTTCTTTATGCCGAACATGCCGAGATTAGAGATCGAGAATGTGCCGCCGCTGTATTCCTGTGGTTTCAGCTTTCGCTCGCGGGCGCGTCCTGCGAGGTCTTTCATCTCTTCGGATATCTCACCGAGGCCCTTGTCCTCGGCATTGAAGATAACCGGAGTGATCAGGCCACCATCGATCGCCACAGCGACCGAGACGTGGGCGTGCTTGTGATAGGCAATGCCCTTATCCGTGTACGATGCGTTGCAATCAGGCTCATCCATCAGGGCCATGGCGGAGGCCTTGATAAGCAGGTCGTTCACCGAGACCTTGATGCCGTTGGGCGCGGCCGCGTTGATGGCCGTGCGGCTCGCAAGCAAGTGATCAAGCTCGAGGTCAATGGTCAGCGGGAAGTGCGGCACCTGCATAAAGCTGGTCGTCAGGCGCTTGGCGACGACCTTGCGGACGCCATCAAGCGGCTTCAGCTCATAGCTGTCAGGCGCGTAGACGCGGTCATCGAGGACCTGTGGCAGGATGAGACCATCAGGCGAGCCAGCCGGGCGTGAGCCAGCTTGTGCCGGTGCGGCGACGCCCGCCCCGGCACCTTCGACATCGCGCTTGATTATGCGGCCACGGGGACCGGTGCCTTTCAGGGCCTTGAGCTCGATGCCCTTCATGTCCGCGATACGGCGGGCGAGCGGGCTGGCCTTGATGCGACCGTCGGCCGTATTAGCGCTGGGGAGCGGCGTCGAAGCCAGTTTTTCAGTTTTAGGCGCCGGTTCAGACCTGGCAGGAGCTTCTGCCTTGGCTGCTTTGGGTTCAGGCTTGTCGTCCGGTTTTCTCTCGTCCTTGCCCGATTCCTCCGCCTTAGCAGGTGCCGGCGATGCCTTCGGCGCCTCCACGGAAGATGCATCCTCGCCCTCTTCGGCGAGCACGGCGATGACGGCATTGACCTTCACGCCTTCGGTACCCTCAGCGACGAGGATCCTGGCGACAGTGCCTTCATCGACAGCTTCGACTTCCATCGTCGCCTTATCGGTTTCGATTTCGGCAATGATGTCACCCGAGGAGACGGTGTCGCCTTCCTTGACGAGCCATTTGGAGAGCGTGCCTTCTTCCATTGTGGGAGAGAGCGCGGGCATGGTGATGTTGATACTCATGGCGCTACTCCTGATCCACGTAGCATACCTTGCGGGCCGCTGCGACGATGTCAGCGACACCGGGCAAGCTCATGGCTTCGAGATTGGCAGCGTAAGGCAGCGGCACGTCTTTCTGGTGAACGCGGGCCGGCGGGGCATCGAGATAGTCGAAAGCGTCGGAAACGACAGAGGCGCAAATTTCGGCGCCGATGCCCATGAAACGCCAGCCTTCCTCGCACGTAACGAGACGGTTGGTCTTCTTCACGCTTTCGATGACGGTGGCGGTGTCGAGTGGGCGGATGGAGCGCAAGTCGATGACCTCGGCGCTGATCCCCTGCTCAGCCAATTCGTCGGCAGCCTGCAGCGCAAAGCCGACCATGCGAGAGTAACCCACCAGCGTCACATCCGTGCCGGTGCGCTTCACAGCCGCCTTGCCGATAGGAAGGATGTGATCGTCGAGGTCCGGCACAGGGAAACTCGTGCCGTAGAGCAGCTCGTGCTCAAGGAAGACGACCGGGTTCGGATCGCGGATGGCCGCCTTGAGCAGGCCTTTTGCATCGGCCGCGTCATAAGGCGCGATCACCTTCAGGCCGGGCACATGGCCGTACCAGGAAGCGTAGTCCTGGCTATGCTGCGCGCCGACGCGGGACGCAGCACCGTTCGGACCGCGGAACACAATGGAACAACCCATCTGGCCACCCGACATGTAGAGCGTCTTGGCCGCCGAGTTGATGATCTGGTCGATGGCCTGCATGGCGAAGTTGAACGTCATGAACTCGACGATGGGCTTGAGGCCACCGAAGGCGGCGCCAACACCAAGGCCTGCAAAACCATGTTCCGTGATTGGCGTATCGACGACGCGGCGCGCGCCGAATTCCTGTAGCAGTTCACGGGTGACCTTGTAGGCGCCCTGATATTCAGCGACCTCTTCGCCCATGACGAACACTGTTTCGTCGCGGCGCATCTCTTCGGCCATCGCGTCACGAAGGGCGTCACGCACTGTGGTATCCGTGAAGCTTGTGCCTTCGGGGATGGAAGGATCGGAAAGGACAGGTGCAGCTGGTGCAGCTTCCGCATCCGCCTTTGGTTCCGGTTTTTCTTCTTTCGCGACTGGCTCAGCATCGCTTTTGGCGGGGGCGGCAGCGCCATTGGATTTAGGCTTCACGTCGCCTGCATCTTCGCCGTCTTCAGCGAGCACCGCGATCACAGCGTTGACCTTCACGCCTTCAGTGCCTTCAGCAACGAGGATCTTGGCGAGCACGCCTTCATCGACGGCCTCGACTTCCATCGTCGCCTTGTCGGTTTCGATTTCGGCAATGATGTCACCGGAGGCAATCTTGTCGCCTTCCTTCTTTAGCCATTTGGAGAGTGTTCCCTCTTCCATGGTCGGCGAGAGGGCGGGCATAAGAATATCGACTGACATTTACACACCCTCCACTTCGCGCAGGACATCCGTCCAGAGTTCGGAGGCATCCGGTTCCGGGCTCTCGAGTGAAAAGTCCGCAGCGTCTTTCACGATGCCCTTGATCTCCTTGTCGATATTCTTGAGCTCGTCTTCGGTTGCATGGCCCGCCTCGATAATCTGGCCCTTGAGACCCTCAATCGGATCATGATGCGTTCGGATGTCGTCGACCTCTTCCCGCTTGCGGTATTTTGCCGGGTCGGACATGGAATGGCCGCGATAGCGATAGGTTTTCATCTCAAGGATATAGGGGCCCTTGCCGGAGCGCGCGTATTTGACGGCCTTTTCGCCGGCTTCCTTTACCGCAAGCACGTCCATGCCATCGACGGCTTCGCCTTCAATCTCAAAGCTGATACCGCGCTTGTATAGCTCGACCTCGGCCGAGGCGCGCGCGACACTCGTACCCATCGCATACTGATTGTTTTCGATCACGTAGACGACCGGCAGGTCCCAAAGTGAAGCCATGTTGAAGGATTCGTAAACCTGCCCCTGGTTGGCAGCGCCATCGCCGAAATAGGCCAGGCTGACATTGTCGCCACCTTTGTATTTATTTGCGAAGGCCAGGCCGGTACCCAGCGGCACCTGGGCGCCGACAATCCCGTGACCCCCGAAGAAATTCTTCTCGCGGCTGAACATGTGCATCGAACCGCCCTTGCCTTTGGACAGGCCGCCGCTGCGTCCGGTCAGTTCGGCCATAACGCCTTTTGGGTCCAGTCCGCATGCGAGCATGTGACCATGATCGCGGTAACCGGTAATGACCTGATCGCCATCCTTTAGACAGGCCTGCATACCGGTCACGACCGCTTCCTGACCAATATAAAGATGACAGAAGCCCGCGATCTTGCCCATGCCATAAAGCTGGCCGGCTTTCTCTTCGAATCTTCGGATCAACAGCATGGCCCGATAGAATTCGAGCAGCTCTGCCTTGCTTGCTTTTGAAGGTGCCTTTTTGGCACCTTTCGGTTTCGTTGCCATATAGTGCTCCATCCCTGCGAGTCTTATGTCTGCGCATTTCCGCAGAGACAAGTCAGAACATCTATGTCAATTTGCAACGCTACGTTCTGACGTCATCAAGACGATTTCGTTTGGATATACGAATGCCAGCTTATCGCGTGCGAGCGCTTCTACAAAGTCCGGATCCACAGAGCCTGGTGTAAGTCTGCGGATATCGGTGCGCAGGCGCGATATATCCGTCTCGATCTTGGCGAGCTCGACCTTGCGATCTTCAAGCTCCAGCTGGGCATCTGACCAACGGCCAAGACCCTTCTCCCCCGCGAAGGCGTGGTAGGCAAAGTAGAGCACGAGAAGGCTTAGCCCGAGGGCCTCAAGGCGTGATACCATGAGGCCCAGCTGTAACGACAATTGGTTAACCGTGCGTTTGCGCTATGCGGCGTTGATGCGCGAGCGACCGGCATAAATACCGATCGGTCCCAGTTCTTCTTCGATACGGATGAGCTGGTTGTACTTAGCGATTCGGTCCGAACGCGACAGGGATCCCGTCTTGATCTGCCCGCAATTGGTGGCGACAGCGAGGTCTGCAATTGTCGAATCTTCGGTTTCGCCCGAGCGATGAGACATGACGGCCGTATAGGCGTGGAGGTGCGCCAGTTCGACAGCATCCAACGTCTCGGAAAGCGTTCCGATCTGGTTGACCTTGATCAGGATCGAGTTCGCAGCGCCCTTCTGGAGGCCGATAGACAGGCGCTCGGGGTTGGTGACGAAGAGATCATCGCCGACGAGCTGAACACGATCACCAATCATCTCGGTCAATGCGACCCAGCCATCCCAGTCATCCTCAGCCATGCCGTCTTCGATTGAGACAATCGGATAACGACCGCAAAGATCGGCGAGATATTTCGCGAATTCTTCTGAACCCAGAATCTTGCTCTCGCCGGCGAGGTTATAGTTGCCATCCTTGTAGAATTCGGTCGAAGCCGCATCGAGTGCCAGCGCAATGTCTTCGCCGGGCGCATACCCGGCCTTTTCGATGGCTTTCATGATGAAGCCGATGGCCTCATCCGTAGAGCCGATATTGGGCGCGAAGCCACCTTCATCGCCGACATTGGTATTATGACCTGCATCATGCAGCGTTTTCTTCAGCGAATGGAAAACTTCGGCGCCCATGCGCACAGCGTCCGCCATGCTCTCGGCACTGACCGGCATGATCATGAATTCCTGGATATCGATCGGATTGTCCGCGTGTGCGCCGCCATTGATGATGTTCATCATCGGCGTTGGCAGGACACGGGCATTGGCGCCGCCAATATAGCGGTAAAGCGGCATGGCAGCACTTTCAGCGGCAGCTTTCGCCACAGCGAGCGACACGCCCAGAATCGCGTTGGCGCCCAGGCGGGACTTATTCTCAGTGCCATCCAGATCGATCATCATCATGTCGATCAGGCGCTGGTCAGTGGCATCCATCCCTTCGAGTTCATTCGAGATCTCGCCGTTTACGGCATCAACTGCCCCAAGGACGCCCTTACCGCCGTAGCGGGACTTGTCGCCATCGCGCTGTTCGTGGGCCTCGTAGGCCCCCGTGGAGGCGCCCGAAGGAACCGCTGCGCGGCCTGTCGAGCCATCTTCCAACGTAACGTCAACTTCCACGGTCGGGTTGCCCCGGCTGTCGAGAATTTCGCGGGCGTGAATGTCGATGATCTCGCTCATGGCAGTCTGGTTTCCCTCTTAGGCATTATGTCAGATGTAAAAAGCGCCCCCTGCCGGACGGCGGGAGGCGCTGGAAGCCTTAGTCTTGTGCGCGCAAATGCGCAACCTGACTAGATGTCGTCCTTCGGCTCAAGAACCTGACGACCGCGATAAACGCCGGTTTTCAGGTCGATATGGTGCGGACGGCGAAGCTCGCCCGACTGGGCGTCCTCGATATAGGTGTTCATATCAAGCCGATCATGCGAACGGCGCATGCCGCGGCGGGACTTGGAGATCTTGCTCTTTGGAACTGCCATGACAGGTATCCGGTTTGTTGCGCATTTTCAGCGATTGAATTGGAACGGGCCTCATACAGACGCCCAACGGGCTTTGCAAGGTCTGAACATCACCAAACCCGCGAATTCTGCATTCCCCTTCCCTATTCTGATTTCGGCGCTGCTGCATCCTCCACCTGCTTCATCAGCTTCAGCATGTTGCCACTCCAGATTTTCTGGATGTCTTCCTCGGAATAGCCTTCCGCCAGCAGGGCTTCCGTCACTTTTGGCAGGAAAGACACGTCTTCCATGCCGGTAACGCCGCCGCCACCATCCCAGTCAGCGCCCATACCGACATGGTCTGGCCCGACAACCTCAAGCGCATGATTCATGTGCTCGAGGAATTTCTCGAAAGTCGACCGGGGCGCCGGGAATTTGGCCTCAATTTCTTCCATTTTGGCGATGTAGCGGTCGCGGGTCTCAGTATCGGCAGTCGCTGGCGAAATGCCCTCGAATTCCTTCTGCATCTCGTCGAGCGCAGCCTGGCGCTCCGGAGTTGGAGTGAGTTGCTCCAGATAGCTGCCATAGGCGTTGATCTGGATAACGCCGCCGTCATCGGCGACCTTCCGCATCAGATCATCGTCAATGTTGCGCGGATGGTCGTAAACCGCTTTCACGCCTGTGTGAGACAGGATGATCGGCGTCGTCGACAATTCGATCATGTCATCTACCGTCGAATCAGATGCGTGCGAGCCGTCGAGGATCATGCCGAGTCGGTTGGCTTCCTTGACCAGTTCCTCACCGAGCGGGCTCAGGCCACCATAGTCATTGGCACCGAGATCCGTTGAGCTGTCAGCGAACTGGTTGTCGCGGAAGTGGACCGGACCGATCATCCGGACGCCGCGATTGTAGAATTCCTCAACCATCCCGATATCCGTGCCGAGCGGATAGCTGTTCTCGATCGACATATAGACGACCTTTTTGCCGGAGGCAGCGATTCGGGCAGCATCGTCGGATGTATAAGCGAGCTCGAATGATTCAGGATGAGCCGCGACCATATCATGGATTTCCTGATTGCGTGTCAGGGCCGCCTGTTTCGCAGCCTCATAGGATGCCGGGTCCATTGGACCTTGCGGGGTGAATGTTACCCAGAAGCCGCCGTCGAGCCCGCCCCGGGTCATCTTCGGCAAATCGACCTGAACACTGCCGAGGACGCTCGGATTATCGGCCATGATGTCGAAATCGGCCTTTGAGAAGTTGGCAGGCGTATCGAGGTGCGTATCGAGTACCAGCATCTCATCGTGGATCTCTACTGCCGTTTTAGGTGTCTCAGCGGTTTCCGGCTCGGCTGGCGCAGGGGCCTTCTGCTGGGAACAGGCCACCAGGGCAAACGCCAGTATGCTCGTCATCGCAATTTTCAATTTTCAGCCCTCATACTCGTTTGAATGAGGGCGACCATATCGCTAAACTGCAACAGCGCAAGAAAATGGCCGCCCCGAAGGACGGCCGAGGTAAAGCAAGAAGGACGTCGGGCTTTGTTCGGGCAAATAGCCTAAAAACGCGGCACCGACATTTATGGTTATAGCGCGTGCAACCTGAACGGCGCGGTGACCAGCTGTTATGTTCCGTTCACCTGAGACGCGAATAGTACCGCAGTTCACTTAACGGCTGACCTGCCAGTCGCGCAGGATTTCCTCGGTATGCTCGCCTAGCCCCGCCGGGCGCCGCTGAATCTCCGCAGGCGTGCCGGAGAAGCGGGGGGCAGGCGCAGGCTGCATCACGCCCTCAACTTCGACAAACGTCTTGCGTTCGGCATTGTGTGGGTGGTTCGGCGCTTCCGCCATCGAAAGGACCGGCGCAAAACAGATATCGGTGCCTTCCATAATTTCGCACCATTGATCGCGTGTCTTCGTTTTGAACATCGCCGTCAGCTTGGCTTTCAGGTCGCCCCATTTGGAGCGGTCCATCTGCGACTTGAATTCCGGATCGGTGATCTCGGCCTTTTCCAGCAGAAGCGCATAGAATTGCGGTTCGATGGAGCCGATCGAAACCCATTGGCCGTCGCTGCATTCATATGTGTCGTAGAAGTGGGCGCCGCCATCGAGCAGGTTCGATTCGCGGTCATCGGTCCAAACGCCCATGGCTTTCATACCGAAGAACATGGTCGCAAGAGAGGCCGCGCCATCCGTCATGGCGACATCGATAACTTGTCCCTTGCCGCCATTCTTGACGTTCACGATGCCGGCAAGAAGACCCATGGCGAGATAGAGTGCGCCGCCACCATAGTCCCCGACCAGGTTCAGGGGCGGGCTTGGACGCTCGCCCTTGCGGCCCATCGCATAGAGGGCGCCCGTGAGTGAGATATAGTTGAGATCGTGCCCTGCCGCCTGCGAAAGCGAACCGTACTGGCCCCACCCGGTCATGCGACCGTAGACAAGCTTCGGATTGCGCCCGAGCACGACATCGGGGCCAAGGCCATTGCGCTCCATGACGCCGGGGCGGAAGCCCTCGATCAAGCCATCAGCCTTCTCCATCAGTTTCAGGGCCGTCTCGACATCGGCCGGATCCTTGAGATTCAGGCTGATGGAGCGACGGCCACGGCTCATCACATCGGCAGCGCGTCCCGGCTTACCATCGCCTGGCCGGTCGATCCTGATAACGTCTGCGCCCATATCCGACAGCAACATGCCGCAGAACGGCCCGGGGCCAATCCCTGCAAACTCAACAATCCTGACACCGTCCAGTGGCCCGCTTGCCATCATTCTCTCCCGTTCAATTAGGGCCCTTTAGGCCTGATTAGCGGAACATTAAGTGTCGAACGCGCAAAAGAAAGGGGTGTCCTAGCGTCGCCCTTCGAAGCGTTTTGAGTGTTTCATGTCTGATATGTCCTATCTGGACCCGCCTATCGAAATCGCTGCGACCAGCCCTCGCCTCGAATCAATCGTCTCGCGGATGCGTTCGAGTGGTATGAGGCCGTATGCGGCAAGCGAACCCCTGGACTTCAATTCCACAGATCCCCTGCTCGTTGATATCGCCAGCGTTTCGCGCACAACCTTGGAGCAATGCGCTCGGGCCGGTATGATGGGCCTGTCGCGCCCGATAGTCATTCTCGACGTGGCGGATGCCGGCCTCAATCTTTCTGACGTGATCACGCTGCGGCGCGACCGCGACCTTGCCATGCTCAAAGGCCGTCTCGCAGCGCTGGCTCGACGCGAAGCGCGTAACACGGAAGTCGCCATCCGGGCAGAAACAGCGCGCGAATTCGGAATGACTCCGTTGGTCTCTTCTTCTGACTCTCCCCCTGAACTTATCTATGTCGGCGAGGGATCCCCCCTATTCCTGTCGTTGCAGGGAGCGCTCAAATCACGAGGGGTGTCTCTGACGGCCGCGATTTCCCAAAGCACGGTACGCGACTACCTTTCCAGCCGTCGTTTCGCGGCAGCCTTGTATGACTTGACCTCAGAAGAGGCACTCGAGGCGGCGTATGCGGGCGGAGCGCCGGATGGCGACATGCTCAGCAGCGTTCCGGTCTTTGCGCTGGTAAACGGGAACAGTCAGGCATCCGAAGCAATGCAATCGATCCAGGCGCATGCAGACGAAGTCATTGAATGCCAAGACCCGGCTGCAGACGTCGCAAACCGCATCGAAACGCTGGCCTGGAAATATTATTCAATGCGTCCAGTGAGCCCGACGACAGCTCTCGCCTCAACTGCACGGGACCTGGCGACAGGGCTTTTCTCCCGGCGTTTTCTCGAATCCCATGTCGAGCGCCAGTTACGTGCGGCCGACCGACGCGCTGAACCTCTAAGCCTTGTTACGCTCAAACTGACCGGCGAGAGGCGAACAGAGCGCCAGATACTAAAAGCGTTTGCTGCATGTCTTCAGCCACTCTTACGGGAAACCGACTGTGCGGCCGCACTGTCGGCGGGCATTTTCGGCATTTCCCTGCCAGCAACGCCTTATCGGGGCGGGGCGAGGTTGGCGACGCGCATTGCAACCCATCTCTCGGAACAGCCTTCATTGTCGGATGTGGTGCTTAGCTGGCGCGTGGTTGAAAAACGCGCCTATCATTCCGCCAAGACGTTCCTCGACGCTGGTCTCTCGGGACCGTTCATGCGCTTAGAAGCCGCCTAGGCTGACACGCGGCCCACCACGGCTTCCAGCTCTTTCAAGAAGGCCTTTACGGCCACGAGACGACGCTCAGGCTCTCCCCCAAGACCGGAATGGACCAGTTTGGAATCAGGCCGCAGCTTGAGGACATTCGGACGTGTCCGGACGAGTTCCATCAGGCGCGCAGGATCCATGATTGTATCTGGACGGAAAGCGAATACACCCCCTTTTATGCCCGAATCCAGCTTCGAAATACCGAGCGCCTTGCATTGGACCTTGATGGCGGTGACCTCAAGCAACTGACGTGTCGGCTCAGGCAGTGGACCGAAACGGTCGATAAGCTCCGCAGCAAAGGACTCCCGCTCTTCAGCCGTACTGATATCTGCGAGACGCCGGTAAAGCGACAAGCGGATCGTCAGGTCCTCGACATAGTCTTCAGGAATAAGTACGGCGACGCCGAGATTAATCTGGGGAGACCAGTCATCCACAACGTCGTCTTCGCCGCGTGCACCCGCCTGAAGTGCCTTCACAGCATCCTCAAGCATGGACTGATAGAGCTCCACGCCCACTTCGCGGACCTGACCAGATTGCTGGTCACCCAGCAGGTTGCCAGAGCCCCGCATGTCAAGATCGTGGCTGGCAAGCTGGAAGCCAGCGCCCAGACTATCCAGCGATTGGAGAATCCTCAAACGCTTCTCGGCCATCTCGGTGACGACACGATCGCGCGGCGTCGTAAAATAGGCATAGGCGCGCAGCTTCGATCGCCCGACACGGCCGCGTAGCTGGTAAAGTTGGGCCAGACCGAACATATCGGCGCGGTGGATAATAAGTGTGTTGGCGCGAGGTATGTCCAGGCCACTTTCGACAATCGTGGTCGACAGAAGGACATCATACTTGCCCTCATAAAAGGCATTCATGATGTCTTCGAGTTCGCCAGCTGCCATCTGGCCGTGCGCCACAACGAAGGATACTTCAGGAACCTGCGTCGAGAGGAACTGCTCGAGCTTGTCGAGGTCCTGGATACGCGGTGCGACGAAGAAAGCCTGGCCGCCGCGATACTTCTCGCGCAGGAGCGCCTCGCGCAACGTGACCGTGTCCTCTTCCGTGATGTAGGTCCGAACAGAAAGACGGTCCACGGGCGGTGTGGCGATGATGGAGAGATCGCGAATCCCCGTGAGCGCCATCTGAAGAGTCCGCGGAATGGGCGTCGCCGACAGCGTCAGTACGTGCACGTCCGCCTTCAGCTCTTTCAGGCGTTCCTTGTGCTTCACACCGAAGCGCTGCTCCTCATCGACGATGAGGAGGCCAAGACGTTTGAAATCCATACCTTTGGCGAGCAGCGCGTGCGTGCCGACAACCACGTCAACGCTGCCATCGGCAAGGCCGTCGCGCGTCTCCACGGATTCCCGCTGACCAACCAGCCGCGAAAGATGACGAACCTTGAGCGGCCAGCCAGCGAAACGTTCCGAGAATGTCTTGAAGTGCTGACGGGCGAGCAATGTAGTTGGCGCGATGACCGCGACCTGCTTGCCGCTCATCGCAGCCATGAAGGCGGCCCGCAGGGCGACCTCTGTCTTGCCAAAACCGACATCGCCACAGATGAGTCGATCCATCGGACGGCCCGAGGCGAGATCGCCCAGAACGTCCTCGATAGCATTCAGCTGGTCATCCGTTTCCTCGTAGGGGAAGCGCGCCGCGAATTCTTCATACATGCCTTGCCCTGCCGACAGCGCTTCTGCGCGTTTCAGAGCCCGCTCGGCAGCCACAGCCATGAGTTCAGCCGCCATCTCAAGGATGC
This sequence comes from Hyphomonas chukchiensis, assembly GCF_000682695.1. Classification (GTDB taxonomy): domain Bacteria; phylum Pseudomonadota; class Alphaproteobacteria; order Caulobacterales; family Hyphomonadaceae; genus Hyphomonas; species Hyphomonas chukchiensis. Next base: position 134,368 of record NZ_AWFG01000063.1, read on the forward strand.
GTTTCTTGGCCTTGGCCTTGCGCGTCTGCCAGCCAGCTCCACCGAGACGGTCCAGCTGGCTTTCAGACTCTTCTGAGCCATAGCGGCTGATCAGGTCGATGTTCTCGACCGGCAGGAAGATCATGTCGCCGCCAGCATATTCCAGCTGAAGGCAATCGTGCGGCGCGCCTGTCAGTTCCAGCGTCTTCAGGCCGACATAGCGCCCAACACCATGATCAACATGGACAACAAGATCATCTGGAGAAAGCGCCGTCGCATCGGTGATGAAGCTGGCCGTCTTGCGGCGGCGGCGCGGTGCTGCGAGGCGGTCACCAAGAATGTCCGCCTCGGAGATGACGGCAATGTCGGGCGTAACGAAGCCCGACTCGAGCGGTATCTCGACAACAGTGAAGTCCGTCTTGCGCGCCGCCTCAAGTGAATGGACCTGCGCCAGATCAGGCAGGCCATGATCTGCCATGACATTGATGAGTCGATCTGCAGAGCCAGCTGACCAGGCTGCGAAGGCGACGGGCTTGCCAGACGCATAGAGTGCACGCGCATGTGCAATGGCGGCCTCAAAGATGTTCTCGTCGGACCGGAGACGTTCGGGGGCAAAGTCCCGACCAATGCGGGCGCCCATGTCATAGGCACCGCCTGACGCTTCAGCCGGGCTGAATTTCACGACAGCATGCGTTGCGAGCAGTTGGTCAATTTCGTCTGGCTCGACATAGAGGGTCGGTGGGGCGAGTACGCGCGCCGAGTGGGCATCGCCACCAGCAGCGTCGAGCCGGGCGTTATAATAATCAAGCGCTTGTGTAAGGCGCTCGAAAGCCGATTCAGGCGCAAGGTGTCCGAGGCCGATGAGCGCTTTATCGCCGACATAGTCGAACAGTGTTTCCAGATGGTCATGAAAGAGCGGAAGCCAGGCCTCAACACCTTGTCGCCGGATGGAGGCGCGGGCCGATTCGTACATCTGGTCACCGGAGGGCGGTCCAAACGTGGCCAGATAGCGCTCCCGGAAACCGCTAAGGATCGTGTCATCGAACAGGACTTCGCTGACCGGCGCGAAAGCGACCGACCGCGCATCGCCAGTCGAGCGCTGCGTCTCGGTATCGAACGTGCGCAGCGTCTCCAGCGTGTCGCCGAAGAAGTCGAGGCGGTAAGGCTCGCCAGCCGTCGGCGGGAAGATATCGATAATACCGCCCCGGATCGCGAATTCACCCTGTTCGCGCACTGTACTGGCGCGAACATAGCCATTTACCGCGAGATAGTCTGTCAGGTCCTTCTGAGCGACTGATTGGCCGATTGAAACGGAGAAGGACGCGCGCCGAAGGGTCGCGACAGGGGGCACACGCTGGACGAGCGATGTGGCCGTCGTGACAACCAGGAGGGGGCCTTGCGAGGCGTCATGGCGGGCCACCCGGGCAAGCCCTGCACAACGGCGGGCTGCGACGCTCGGAGAGGGGCTGATCCGGTCATAGGGAAGTGTGTCCCACCCAGGTATGTCGATACTGTCGAGGCGTGGCGTGATAAACTGCGCGAGGCGCCGGGCCGTATTGGCACTCTTGTCGTCGCGTGTAACGTAAAGGCCAACTCCGCCTCGTGCGACAAGGGCATTACAGAATGCGATCAGGTCCGCACCGAAGGGTGCGCCTGCAAAGCTGGCGGGGCCGCTCAAGGACTTTAGAAGGTCGGCGGGTGTCATCCTGATCTTTTGCAGAGAATTTGATTGAAGCGCCTGGACTGACTCGCTCAGCCAGCCTGCGGGGCGTAGCGGAAAGCGATGAGCTGGTCCAGCACCGGCCCCTTGTGATTGTCAGGCACTTCCTGTTGGCCAATGAGCCACGCATAGACTTCCCAATCGGGCACATCCAGCAGACGCGCAAACTCGTCCAGCTCGGCCTCATTGAAATCCGGAAGGAATTTATCCGCGAAGGATCCCATATAGAGATCCATCTCGCGGAAACCGCGCCGCCAGGCTCGGAACGTGAGTTTTCGGCGTCTTGTTTCCATGAATAGCTCCAGACCTGTCTGCTCTGCAGGATATAGGCTGCGCGCGGGACAGGTAAACCACGCATTGTGTGCGCGGGCGGGCGCGCCTAGAGTTTTGGGATGCGAGACGAGCGACTTTTTCCTATGTTTGCAGGGCTGGAAACGCTGTCCGGAGTGGGTCCGAAGCTGAAGCCGCTGCTGGAGCGACTGGTGGATGGCGACACACTCTGGGATCTGTTGCTGCATTTACCCGAGCGCTGGGTCGACCGGCGCGTCCGCGAGGGCTTTGATCAGGTCGTCTTTGGTGAGGTCGCGACGGTAAGCGGCGAGGTCCACGCCTATCAGGCACCCTATTCTGACAAGGCGCCTCACAGGATACAGCTGTTCGACGGAACAGGCTTCCTGACGCTGGCCTTCTTCCGTGCCGATGGAAGATGGCTTCAGGGGCAGTTCCCGATCGGCTCGACGCGTATAGTTTCTGGCCGTGTCGATGACTTCAATGGCGAACGCCAGATGACCCATCCCGACTATATCGTGGACCCTAAGCGGGGCGATCCGCCACCGGAGGTCGAACCGATCTATGGGCTGACGGCCGGACTCACCAACAAGCGTGTGCATACGCTCGCCGTACAGGCACTGGAAAGCATTCCGGATGACTTGCCTGAATGGGGTGACCCGCACCTCGTGGCACAAAAAGGCTGGCCGAGCTTTCGCAGCGCTCTGAGCGGGCTGCATGCCCCCGTGCGCTACGACGAAGCCGCATTTGAAGCAGCGCGGACCCGGCTCGCCTATGATGAAGCCATTGCACGGGAATCCGCCTTTGCACTGGCACGCGCCAGCCGAAAGCGCCGGAAAGCGCCGCCGATACCTAAAGCTCCCGTGGAACAGTCGCGGCTGGCGCGGTCCCTGCCCTATCAGCAGACAGGCGCGCAGGTGCGCGCTGTGGCAGAGATCAGTGAGGACATGTCGAGCCAGTCGCCCATGCGACGCATGCTTCAAGGCGATGTGGGCGCTGGCAAGACTCTCGTGGGAGCAATGGCGGCGGTCCAGGCCGTCTCCGGAGGCTTCCAGTCTGCTTTCATGGCGCCAACCGAAGTGCTCGCTCGCCAGCAATACGAGACGCTGGATGGGCTTCTCGCGCCACTCGGCTATTCCGTCGCCTCGCTCACCGGTCGCGACAAGGGAGCCGCGCGTGAGGGCACGCTCATGGGCATCGCGGACGGCTCAATCCAGATTGTCACCGGTACCCATGCCCTGTTTCAAGAGTCAGTATCATTTCGCAATCTGGGGCTGATCATCGTCGATGAGCAGCACAGGTTCGGTGTGCAGGATCGCATGCGCCTCGTCAGCAAGGGCATATCTCCGCACATGCTTGTCATGAGCGCCACACCCATCCCACGCACCATGGCCCAAGCCGTTCATGGCGACCTTGACGTAACCATCCTCGATGAGAAGCCGGCAGGCCGTAAACCGGTTGAAACGCGTGCCATACCTGACACACGAATGGACGAGGTTATCGACGCTGTCGGACGCGCCATCCGGCGCGGCGAGCGGGCATTTTGGGTCTGCCCAAAGGTGGATGTCGATGACGATGATTCGACCGCCGTGGGGCGACATGCCGCGCTGAAGGACCAGCTGGGCGTGCCGGTTGGGCTGGTTCATGGGCGGTTGAAACCGACCGAAAAGGACGCTGCGCTTGAAGATTTCCGGACGGGCCGCACCCGTATCCTGGTTGCCACCACCGTGATTGAAGTCGGCGTCGATGTGCCCGAAGCCACGATCATGGTCATCGAGCGCGCCGAGGGATTTGGCCTGGCCCAATTGCACCAGCTGCGCGGTCGTGTCGGGCGCGGCGACAAGCCTTCCTTCTGCCTGCTACTCTATCGGCCTCCGCTGGGCGAAACAGCGCGCGAGCGACTGGAAACCCTGCGTCGTACAGAAGACGGCTTCGAAATCGCGGAGGCCGATTTCAAGCTGCGTGGCCCCGGCGACATGCTGGGCCTGCGCCAGGCAGGCGCAACTGACTACCGCGTGATTGACCTGTCACGCCACGCAGATCTGCTCGCCATTGCCAAGAAAGACGCAACGGCTGTCGTTGAGTCTGACCCAGACCTTGCCGGACCCCGGGGGCAATCCCTGAGGCTCGTGCGGGAACTTCTGACCCCCAAGATCGAAACGGGCAGCGGCAGCTAGTCCCCGTTCCAACCCTATGGAAGGATCTTCTTGGGGGCTTTCGAGTCCGCTTTGGGGGCGGGTGGAAATTCGGGAACAACAAGTCCTGCGGACAGGATCATCTTTGCGCCCTCCTCTACGGTCATTTTCAGCCGGATGACTTCCTTCGCATCGACATACATCAGGAAGCCCGAAGTCGGGTTCGGCGTCGTCGGCACGAAAACGCCCAAATACTCCCCGCCAAGCGTCGCGCCGATTTCGCCCTTGGCGGGTGAGGAAACGAAGCCGAGGCACCAGGTTCCTGTCTTCGGATACTCGATCAGCACCACTTCGCTGAACTGGTCTGTATTGTCTTTCGCGAATACCTCAACCAGCTGCTTGAAAGCGGAGTAGAGCGAACGGACGATCGGCACCTGGCTGAGAATACGGTCACCCACACCTATGACGGACCGGCCGATCAGGTTCGTTGCGATACCACCGAGAATGGTCAGGAAAACGACCAGCACGATCAATCCGAACCCTGGAACCGCGTATTTAAGATAGGTCTCCGGGTTCAGCGCAGCCGGAATCAGCGGCACGACGCGCTTATCGATCTCGCCGATGAGGAACTGGAGAATCAGGAAGGTCACGGCGATCGGCGCAGCGATCACCATGCCCGCGAAAAAGCGCCCCCTGAGCCACGCAAAGAGACTTTGCGTGGGGGCCTTGTCGGGCGGCGGCAAGCCACCCTCGGGGTCGTTCCTTCGAGCCATGAGGCATCTCCGATAGGCAATTCTCAAGGTTACTCTGGGTCAGACCTTGGCGATTCACTTGTTCCGCGTAATTGTGGCCAAGATGGGAAGTAATGAACAGATTGAAAGAGCTTTGGAAAGCTGGGCCCGCCGCGATTTTGGTGACGCGGCCCATATAGCTGACTTGAAGCGCTTGTCCGGCGGCGCAAGTCAGGAGACTTGGGCTTTTGAAGTGGTCGTGGCTGGCAAAACCAGACGCCTGATTTTACGCAGGGCACCCGGCGGCGAAGCCGTAGCCCGGTCTTCTGAGGCCATAACCTTGCGCATGGAATCCATGCTGCTGGCGTGCGCAGACGCCGCTGGCGTACCCGTGCCCGGTGTCCTTGGCGTCTTTGAGCCAGGCAGTGATCTGGGCGAATCATTCATCATGCGCCGCATCGATGGTGAAACCATCGGCCGAAAGCTTCTACGCGACGCAGCCTATGAAACCGCCCGGACACGCCTCTCTGAACAATGCGGCGCAGCGCTTGCCGGCATTCATGCAATCGACATGGAGAAACTGCCAGACCTGCCGCGTAGCGATGGCATGGATCAGATCCGCAAATATGAGACGATCTATCGAAACTTTGACCTGCCAAGGCCCGTGTTCGAGCTGGCTTTCGCTTGGCTCAAGGAACACCAGCCATCGCCCCAACCAGCAGTGCTGGTCCACGGCGATTTCCGGCTGGGGAACCTGATTGTCGATGAGCAAGGGCTTGCCTCCGTGCTTGACTGGGAACTGGCGCACATAGGGGATCCTCGAGAGGACATTGCCTGGATATGCGTGAATTCATGGCGCTTCGGCCAGATCGAAAACCGCGTGGGTGGCTTCGGCCAGCTGGACGTATTGCTTGAGGCGTACGCGAAAGCCGGCGGCACCCGGTTCGAGCCGCATGACATTGACTGGTGGGAAATGCTGGGCAGCCTCAAATGGGGTATCATGTGCATGATCATGTACGAGGCCTACCGCTCAGGGGGTGACCCGAGCGTGGAACGCGCCGCTATTGGACGGCGAGTCTCGGAAACTGAGATTGACCTCTTAAACCTTCTTGAAGGAGCTGTTTGAGATGCATGATGCGCCCTCCCCCAGCGAATTGGTCGCCGCCGTAAAGTCATTTATCGACGATGCGGCCGCCCCCCAATTGACAGGTCACGCGGCCTTTCATGCAAGGGTCGCCTCCAACGTACTTGCAACGCTTCTAAGAGAGCTCGAACAGAGGCCCGCAGCTGAAGCGTCTGAAGCCGAGCGCCTCCGGAGCCTGCTGGACGCTCCGGAAAATGCTGATCTCGCTGCGATGAACAGGGAGCTTTGCACCCGCATAAGGGATGGGCAATTCGATGCTGCGACGCCAGGGTTGTTCAAGCATCTAAAAACAACCACAATCTCCCAGTTGGCTATAGATCAACCAAACTATTCCGGACTCAAGGCGGCGCTTTCCGAACCCCGCTGACCGTCTCGCGACAGGCAGGGAACCAACATGAAACGCACGCTTCTTATCGTCGGAATCATTGTTGTAGTTGGTGTCGGACTAGGGCCATGGGCTTATAGAACCTTCCGCGATCAAGGTGATCTGATCGCCTTGCCAGCCTTCGACTATAGAACCAATGACAGCTGGGCTGCACTGCCGCCGGAAATGCCCCCCGCTGTTTGGGCGGAGGGCTGGGCCGTGGACGTGATTCTGGTCGGGCCCGATGATGGACTCGCGCCTCGGTCACAAACCCAGATTTCCTCACAAACTGACAGAGCTGTGGAGCAATCCAAGCGGCTCTCCGAATCGCTATCGGTTATTGGCCCGGTCTACGCCCCGCTCTATCGCGAAGCTAACGCCGCAACAGACCTCTCTGCAGCCTTGAAGTCCTATCTCGACGATCACAATCGTGGCCGCGCCTTCGTGATCGCAACCGATCACCCCCTGCCCCCGGAAATGCTCGCTCCCATCCTTGACGACGAAAGTCTGAGAGAAAGGTTTGGAGGTTTCCTTCGCCTGACACGTGCCCGTGGCGATGACGCCCTATTCTCGTCCATCGCCGGTCCGGAGAATACAGCCAGCAACTTCCTGGCCTATTGCCCGCCACAATACGCAGAAGCTGAAACGTGCCAGCCGGTTGTCGAAATTGGACGACAGGACGGCATGATGATCGTCTCGCAGGACGAACCAATCGCTGGCGACAACCTCACCGGCTACAAGGAATGGCTGGAAGCCAATGTCGCCAAGACAGCGGAGCCCCTCGGCGCGCTGGAAGAGGTCGAAATCATCGATATTCGCCGGCCTGGTGAAACTGACCCAAAGCCTGAGGCAAGTGAAAACTAGGCTAGGGTTTCTGCTGGGCTTCCGGCGCGGCGCGAGCAAAGGCATCGATCACCTTGCACGCTGCATCAACCTCCCGCAGGCGCGGAAAATCTGACAGGTCCATATCGAAACGACGGGCATTGGCCACCTGAGGCACAAGGCAGATTTCCGCAATGGTTGGCGCATCGCTGAAGAGCAGTGCGGCCGGTGGCAGATCCTGCGCGATACGCTCAAGCGCCTCGAACCCGCGTCGGATCCAGTCATGATACCAACGCGTCACGGCCGCTTCGTCAGCGCCGAAATCCTTCCGCAACGTGGCCAGAACCGACAGGTTGTTCAGCGGGTGAATATCGCAGGCAATCGTATTTGCGAAAGCACGAGCCTGAAGACGTGTCCACGCGTCCTCCGGCAACAGGGAGGGTCCCGGCAATGACTCACTCAGCCATTCGATTATGGCGAGCGATTGGCCCGAAATGCGCCCATCCTGTTCGATTGTGGGTACGCGCATCTGCGGGTTCAGGTGCTTGTACTTATCGGCAAACTGCTCGTCCTTGCCGGGCGCTATGTTGACCGGAATGCTATCATAGCTCGCATTCTTGAGGTTCAACGCGATGCGCACGCGATAGGCCGCCGAAGACCGCCAATAGTCATACAGTTTCAGCATTCGATCACTCCAGGGGGTCAGGCAAGCGACTCAAGGTCAAGAACGGCGAGCAGCTGCTCGCGTGCCGTGCGGCATTCATCGGCGAAAGCTGGATCAGCCAGATCCGCAGGCGCCAGACGATCACGATACGTCGCGCGGACCACATCCTGAAGCTCATCAATGGCTTGGTCATCAAGCAGCACGCCCTGATGGCAGGCATCAATTTCCGTTTCGGTCATGACGACACGCAGGCGAAGGCACGCGGGGCCACCGCCATTCCGCATGGACTGACGCACGTCCACAAACTCGACATGTCCGATCGGACCATTGCCATCCACCATGCGCTCACAAAACGCACGTGTGGAATCCATCTCTTGCGCTTCAACTGGCGCAACCAGCACGAGCCGGTCCTGACCAGGTATTTGCAAAAGTTGCGAGTTGAAAAGGTAAGACTTGATCGCATCTTCAATCGGCACGTCGGCATTCGAAACCATGACAGGTTTGAGCTCGAACAATCCGTCCGCAGCACGGCGAATGGCCTCAAGCGTACCGCTTGTGTCTTCAAACGCCAGCTCATGGAAGAAGAGCGTATCCAGCGCGCCGACACAAACGACATCATTGTGGAAAGCACCCGCATTGATCGCAGCGGCAGACTGTCGCGCCATGACCGCTCTGGTGCCATCCAGCCCATGCGACCGCGCAATGGCCTCACTGGCCAGCAGGCTTTGCCGCGCTGGAAAGCCAACCGTGCTCTCACCTGCCTGGCGCCCATATACGAACAGTTCAACGCCCATAGCGCCGTGCTCCGCACAAAGGCGGACATGATTTGCCGCGCCTTCATCAGCAAAATCACTATGCATCGGCAGCGCCGAGTGAACCGCAAAACACTCCTCATTGTCGAACAAAGTGATCAGGGTGGCCGTCGTATCCGGATGTTCGATACTCCTGTGGAGCATCGTGGACAGATTGGCCGTCGTCAGGTGGAGACGACCATCAGCTGTGTCGGCAGACGGCGAAACCGTTGCCGCATTCGCGGTCCACATATTGCTCGCTGAATAGGCCGCCTTGAGAAGATGCGGGGCGACCCGCGCAGCCGATTCGATGATTTGCGCGTCTGTGCCGTGGAATCCCGCGGATACGAGAAAATCGAAGTTCGGCCGTGGCAAGGGCGGCAACACGCCCTGTATGAGCCCCTGCTGGAGCAAGGTTCGCATCTTCTCCAGCCCTTGCAGCGCAGCTTCACGCGGGTTCGAGACCGCACCAGCATGTGTCGCACTCGCCAGATTGCCGTCAGACAGGCCGCCATAATTGTGGGACGGGCCAATCAGGCCGTCAAAATTGACCTCATAGGCGCTCATTGCGGGAAGCCCTGTGCACCAAGGCGTTCAGCCTTGTCTGACACCTGGCTTGCCTGCGGCCAGGCGCAATAATCAGCCGCATAATAGGCGCCGGGGCGGAAGTTGCCGGAAAGGCCCGGACCGCCAAAAGGCATGGACCCGCTTGCACCTGCCGTCGGGCGATTGCGATTCAGGATGCCGGCCCGCATCTCGCGGTGGGCCTGAACCCAGAGCGCATCATCGTCACTCACGAGACCGCCGGACAAGCCATAGCGCGTCGCGTTGGCGCGCTGGATCGCCTCATCAAAAGTCTTGACCCGGATCACCTGCATCAGCGGACCAAACAATTCTTCGTCGGGAATGTGGTGGGCCTCTGTAATATCAATGACGCCTGCCGTGACAAAACCGCCACCGCGATCCATGCGTTTCAAACGGCGCAGCGGTTTGCCGCCTGCCTTAGACAACATCATCTGGAAGTCAGTTGCAGCATGGGCAGCGTTTTCAGAAACAAGCGGCCCCATGAAGACGCCCTCTTCATCCCAAGCGCCGATCTTCAACCCCTTGGCGCGCGCAACCATCGCATCGACCACGGCATCACCAAATTTTCCCTCAGGCAGGATGATGCGCCGCGCACAGGAGCAGCGCTGACCCGTCGTCAGAAAAGCCGATTGCGCGGCGATATCCGCTGCAGCTTCGACATCCGCAGGATCCCAGATAATGAGCGGATTGTTGCCCCCCATTTCAAGCGCAAGAATGACCTCCGGTCGGCCCGCAAAATGTTTGTGAAAAAACACGCCAGTCTTGGCAGAACCGGTGAACAAGAGCCCGTCAATTTCGGCATTAAGTAGCGCCCCGCCCGTCTCGCGTGTGCCGTGAACAATATTGAGACACCCCTCGGGCAGTCCTGCGGCCTCAAAAGCCTCCGCCATCAATGCTGCCACACCAGGCGCAAGTTCTGATGGCTTGAACACGCAGGTGTTACCTCCAAGCAGAGCTGGAACAATATGGCCGTTAGGAAGGTGCCCGGGGAAATTGAATGGCCCAAACACGGCCATCACGCCATGCGCCCGATGGGTCAGGTGTGATGAGCCAAAAGGAGCCGTCTCGAATTTGGAGCCCGCACGTTCATTCTGCGCAGCAATCGAAACGGCAACCTTTGCTTTCATGGTCGCGGCTTCGGCCCGCGTCTCCCACAGAACCTTGCCCATATCTCGGCTGATCGTTTCGGCAATCGCGTCGGTTCGCTTCGCGATTTCTTCTGCATAGCGCTCAAGCACAGGCGTACGGTCGCTCTGAGGCAGCCTTGACCAGTGCCCGAAGGCCTTTCGCGCGGAGGCGATCGCAGCTGCGACATCTTCCGGGCCGGCCGCATTGCCCTCCCAGACTATTTCTGCGCTTGCCGGGCAGGCATTCGCAAAACGTGGTCCGCTGCCTTCAGACCATTTTCCGTCTATATAAACACCCAGTGCCATTACTTGCTCCGTAGCCAGATCCGCGCCTTCGCGCCGGGATCCAATTGAAGGGCTTCAATAATTGCGGGCGATATGATCGCCACATCGTCTTCCTCGACAACCACGTCTGCCAGTGAAACCCGGAAATTTGGTAGTGCATCGCTCGACACAAGTCCTTGCAAAGCATCTGTTCGCCCGGAAACATCTCCTGCACGCAACGTGACAACACGGCTTTCCTGAATTGTGCGGATGTGGCGCTTTTGCGCCGCTACGAGCGGGCCGCCATCAAAAATGTCTACAGTCCTGTCGAACTGGAATCCTTCCCATTGAAGCAGCTTGTAGGCGCCCACACCATCGGAATGGCAACGCCCGATAACTTCCCGTGCCTCGGGTGGCAGCAGGTCAACATAGATGGGATATTTCGGCATTAAGTCGAGGATGAACTGATTGTCAGTTGTCGCCGACAACCGATCGGCCTCGGTAAAGTCCATGCGGAAGAAATGACGCCCGAGGCATTCCCAGAAGGGTGACTTGCCTGTTTCGTCCACAACGCCGCGCAATTCAGCCAGAACATGCTCACTGAAACGATCCGGCGCGGCCGCCATCAACAGGTAACGTGATTGCGCTGCGAGGCGCCCTGCCCCGCCGCCACGATGCCCAGATTGCAGGAACAGTGTGCCGACTTCCGTATAGCCCACATATTCATTCGTCAGGATAAGCGCATCCATATCGAAGCGCATATCACCAGCCGCATGGCTGGCTTGCGCGAGGGTAATGACGCGATAGTTGAAGAAAGGCTGGTCAATGCCGGTTCCGGCTTTGACAGCAGAACAACCGACCACTTCTCCGGTTCCTGTGTCTTCCATCATCAGGAGGTACTTGCCGTATTCGATCCGCTTCTGACGACTATGGAAAGCGCGCTCCGATTTCTCGAGACGCTCATGGAGAATGGCCTCATCGACGGGAAGACTTGTAAATCCGGGACCTGATTGCCGCGCAAGATCCATAAGCGCGCCAAGATCGTCCAGCCGTGAAGGTCGCATGACGTAGGTTGGCGGCATGTCAGCGCTCCATCAATGCCTTGATGCCAGGACCATCCATCCGTCCATCAGCCAGACGATTCAGTATGAGGGCCGACAGTGTTGCCCGTTCGGCAAAACTGTCGATTACGACGAATTCCTCATTTGAATGGATGCGCCCGCCACGTACCCCCAGAGTGTCGACGTTTGGTACGCCGGCCGCAAAGATATTGTTACCCTCGCACACGCCGCCCGTGTCCACGAATTCCAGATCAAGCCCGATTGCCTGGCCAGTTGCGCGGACGGCATCGAATATGGCTTGCTGGGCCGTGTTGCGTGGCTTTGGAGGACGGTAGAAACCTCCATGTAAATGTCCCGAAATACCGGCGCGGCCAATTGCTCGCGCAAACAGGCGCTCAACTTGCTCGGTCGTCCAGCCCGCCGCCTCTGCATCGGGCGCGCGCGCTCCGAACCGGACCACAGCAAGATCGGGCACGATATTGACGGCGCTGCCGCCCTCGATCGCGCCGACATTCACTGTTACGCCTTCCCGTTTACCGTTCAGGCCTTCAAGGCCCACGACGAGTTCTGCTGCCGCCTCTATCGCGCTGCGCCCCTCTTCTTTCGCCCGGCCGGCATGCGCCGCCTTGCCATGCAGCACGATATCGAAAACGGCAGACCCTTTGCGGCCGCCTGACATGGCGCCCGTCTCCATGGCGGGTTCATAGGTCATTCCAATATGGGCGCCTGAACGCGCTGCTTCAGTCAGCGCGTCAGAACTTGCATGGTTTCCGATCTCTTCATCGGGCGTGATGACGATCTGATAGCCCAAACGATCAATCAGGGGACCAGATTCAAACGCCTTGAGCGCCTCGAGCATGACGCAGAGACCGCCTTTCATGTCAGCCAGTCCCGGGCCATTGAGCATTCCGTTGCCAATGTCCCTCACGCCCTCAAATGTGCCCTTTGGGAATACAGTATCGTAGTGACCCGTCATTACGACCTGGACAGGCGCCGAAGGGCGGGCCGAAACGCGAACAATTGGGCCAGTATAAATTGTCTCGGACTTTCCCGACGAATCAATCGTCTCAAAGCCCGGAGCTTCCTGAAGCCGGACATCCCCTTTGAGTTCCGAGAATGCGTTAGCAAGATCGCCTGAAAAGGCCTTCAAGCCATCCGTATTCCAGCTGCCTGTATTTACGTCAGACCACGCGCAGGTACGGGCCTGCATCGCAGCCGTGGCGGCTTGCAGGCGCTCGCGCGCCGCCTCGTCTTCACGTGTCATATGGGAAAGTTCGGTCATGTGAGCTTGGTTTCATATGTTACGTTACTGGGCAAGCCTGCCGCGCGCTGGCAGTCCAAACAAAAACGGCCCGGCTTGAGAGCCGGGCCGCCTTAAACTGTAGATCAGTCGATCTTATTGAACGCTGATAACGACTTCCGAACGACGGTTCAGAGGCTCGCGAACACCATCGCGTGTCGCTTTGGCAAGATCGGTCTCGCCTTTTGCAACTTCGGTGATGATCGCTGCTGGCACGCCACGGGACTGGAGGGCCGAAGCCACGATGTCAGCACGGCGCTGGGACAGCTTTTCGTTATAGGCGCTGGTACCCGACGTATCGGTGTGTCCAGCGATCGAAACGGCGCTAGGTGCACAACCGTCACCAGCGGTGATGTTGGCAACAGCCTGGTCGATAACCGCAGCAGCCTGGCTTGTCAGGTCAGCTTTGTCCCACTCGAAGTAAACAACAAAGTTCTGGTTCAGACCCGAGCACACGACTTCCGGAGCAACCGTTTCCGTTGTTGGCGGAGGTGGCGGCGGAGGTGGTGGCGGAGGTGGCGGTGGTGGTGGCGGAGGCGGTGGTGGCGGAGGCGGTGGTGGCGGTGGTGTCGCACCAAACGCATAACGCAGACCAACCGTCGCAACATGCTTCGTCAGGTCGCCATCGTAAGCAATGCCGCCGTGATTGCCGTCAAGGTCAAGCTTCTCAGCAGAGAAGTACTTGTAGCCGACATCCATGGTGAGTTTTTCGCTCAGCTTGTAGCCAAAGCCCAGAAGGCCCTGGTAAGCAAAAGCCGTATCCGAACCGGAGAAGCCATTGGCAGCGGAAAGATCCGTGCCGACAGCATTAACCAGGTTGCTGCCTTTAACTTTCGCGCGGATAGCACCGACACCAACACCGATGTAGGGCTGGAAAGCGCCTGTACGGTTGAAATCATAGATTCCGTTGAACATCAGGTCAGTCGACTGCAGGTAGCCGCTTGGAAGCGACACTGTGCCTGGAGCAACACCGTTGAAGTTCGTTGGGACGCCAAGGTCGCCACTGCTGTAGCCCAGAACGCCTTCAAGACGCACGCCATTGGCCAGGCCGTAGCCGAGACCGAGGTCGCCGCCCCATGCTTCTTCGATGTCCGACCTGCTGCCCATTGAGCCGTTGACATCACTGACGACTGGATCGTGGTCCAGCGTGCCGTCAAAGGCGTACGTCGCATCAGCGCGGCCGTACCAGCCCTCTTCGGCTTGAGCGACCATACCGGCAGACGCAAATGCGGCCGCGGCTGTCGCGCACATAAGAGTTTTCTTCATACTTGATCCCCTTCTTGTGCCGATGGACGGGATTGTCCTCGACCGCAGGTTCATACGCGCTTGTTTGCGCATGGTTCCTGATAAACTTTTTTCCCGGATGCGGCGAGTGCTTTCAAACACTCAAATACCTAATTTCAAGGTATTTTTTGGTAACGCGACCCATTTGCAACAGATCGTAGCGGTATGGCAAAATGATGGCGAAGTTGTCATAAATCGCCCAGTCTACCGGGGAATGGTACCGCCTCTCCGGTTTGAACGGAGGACCTCTGGTTCCACAAACCAGCGCTCTAACCAACTGAGCTAAGGCGGCCTATTTCGTGGAGATACAGCCCAATCCCTGACGATTCAAGCGCAGGAACGGGAGAAACTGCGTCTCCGAATCAGATCTTTGCGACCTGGTCGAATTCCAGATCGACCGGCGTACCGCGGCCAAAAATGGAAACGGTGACTTTCAAACGGCCATTGGCCTCGTCGATTTCTTCGACAGCCCCCTCGAATCCCTGGAACGGCCCATCATTGACCTGGACCTGCTCGCCGATTTCGAAGGAAACCTTAGGACGCGGACGCTCCTCGGCCGAATCGGTTGACGTACCAAGAATACGATCCACTTCGCGCTGGCGCACAGGCAGAGGCTTCTTGCCGCCATCCGATCCGAGGAAACCAGACACTTTCGGCGTGTCTTTCACCAGGTGATAGACATCATCGGTCATCTGGGCCTTCATCAGGACATAACCGGGGAAGTAGCGGCGCTCGACGGTCTTTTTCTTCCCGCGGGCAACTTCGACAACTTCTTCGGTCGGGACCTGGATGTCCTCGATGAGCTCCAGCAGCCCCTTACGCTCAGCCTGCTCCAGAATAGAGGCCGCGACCTTCTTTTCGAAGTTCGAATAAGCGTGGACGATATACCATTTGGCTTCAGCCATGGGGCCTACGCGCTCCTTGAATACGTGTTGTTCGGC
This sequence comes from Hyphomonas chukchiensis, assembly GCF_000682695.1. Taxonomy (GTDB): domain Bacteria; phylum Pseudomonadota; class Alphaproteobacteria; order Caulobacterales; family Hyphomonadaceae; genus Hyphomonas; species Hyphomonas chukchiensis. The sequence goes on from NZ_AWFG01000063.1 coordinate 149,568, forward strand.
CTGCATTTTACAGGCCGGTAATCAGTCTGACGACCCAGTTGATCGCCGTGTCGGCCAGGAACAGGAACAGCGCGATCAGAACAGACATGATCACCACAAAAATCGTCGCCTGAATCGTTTCAGCACGAGTGGTCCATGTCACCTTGTTTCCCTCTGCGCGCACTTGGCGGAAGAAGGTTACGGGTCCAACGCGTTTTTTCTTGTCCTTGTCGGCCATTTCGACACTTTCTTGAAAGGCGGGGGGTTAGCGGTTTTGATCCGCCGCGTCCACGGTTAAAGTGCATACGCTCACTTGTGAAGGCATGTGAGAGCGAAAAGTGCAATTCGCAAGCCCCTTTTGAGCCGTGAACCCTGTCTGCAGACGGCGCGAATCACCCGCCGACGCCGAAACCTCGCGCCGGTAGGCCCGGGACATCGACATGGATGGCAAAAAGGCTTCCCGAGAGAGGGCGTGAATCAAGGGCCGGAAAACTCATCCCCACGCGCGCCGTTGTAATGAATAGCGTTTTCAGGTCCGCGCCACCGAACGTGCAGGATGTCGGTCGAGGCGCCGCAAGCGTGATGACCTGATCAACGCTTCCATCCGGGCGATAGCGCACGACACGCGAAGCATCCCAAAGGCATGTCCACAAACACCCTTCCGAATCCATAGCCGAGCCATCCGGATAGCCGCCAAATTCATATGTCGACGCGAAAAGGCGGCGCCCCGTCAGGGTGCCCGTTTCCAGGTCATGGTCGAATGCCAGGATTTCCTGTTCGGCGCTGTCACATGTGTAGAATGTGCGCCCATCAGGCGAAAACTGCATTGTGTTCGTGACCATTACGGACGGCAGACGCAATTGGGTCAGCTTTCGGTCAGGCCCCAGGCGAAAATACCCGCCCTGCGCGTCCTTCTCCCGGTCATCCATCGTCCCGAACCAGAACGATCCGTCTGGGGCAATCCCGCCGTCATTTGTTCGATTTGTTTCAGGCTCGTCGCTGAGCGTACACCAGCGCTCATAGGCCTCGGTCGCAGGATCGTACAAGCCGATTTCCTGATCGCCCGCCATCAACAGGCAGCCATCATGCAAGGCCAGCGCACTTGCCCGAATCGGCAGGTCGTAGCGGCGCGTATTACCGGTCTTGGGGTTATAACGGTGCAATTTGGCCCGCTTGATGTCGACCCACCAGAGAAAACCCTCTGTCGGGCTCCAGACAGGCCCCTCCCCCAGGGCGCAGCCTGTCGGCGCAACACATTCCGGCGTCACGATCATACGGCCACCTGTATTAAGCTCAGGAACAGCGCTTCAATCGTCATGCGTCCAGCAACCCTGCTTCTTCGGCGATTTCGAACAGGCCGTCCTGCATCGCCTCTTCTGCCGAATACTCTTCCACGCTCGCGCCTAATGCATCAAGGGCCATGCCATAAGCTTTCGCCAGTTCGCCGTCAGCGACAAGGATCACATCATCACCGGGATCATAGTGCGCGGCAACATCAGCCCCGATCAGGAGGCCCGACAGCGCCGTCACCTGATGCTCAGGCCGCAACACGCCAATCAGACGCGCCGCACTCACCGCGAAAGGCGATGCCGCGTCGTCAGTATCCAGCGATCGTTCCACCCAGTCCCGAAAGATGCCGGCGTCAAAACGTGGCTTAATGCCAACTGGTACTCGCAGCGATCCCTGAGACAGAAGCAGTTCCTGAATTTCGCCGGTCATCTCGGTTGAGAAATCAAGCACGCGCCCCTGCTCAAGCGCGACGTGCTTGGTATGCCTGCCAGGCAAACAGACAGCCCCGGACAACTGCCCCAGTCCTAAAAGCTGCACTTCCTGCCCCAGCAGTATATCTGGCGGCGCAAGCTGCCGAAGCCCAGGAACGACATGAATTCCGTCGAAATCCGTCAGCGCATCATAAAGGTCGCTGAGCAATGCAGGCACCTGAAGCAGCTTGCCACTGCTTCCCGGCGTCTCGCCGCAAACAATAACCGGCGCCTTTACATCTGCGCCCAGCCACTCGGTCACCAGGGCACGCGTCATGTCTTGTATGGCAACGCCATGATCCGCAGCGCCCTCGCGGACGAGGGACGCAATCACTTCGCCTTCTTCGTCGAATGACCAGGCCTCGAACCGTCCGGCTCTCCAGGACACACCGATGAGGGAAACAGGAGCGTTCAAAGCGATGCCCCCAGTTCGGCCCTGCAGGAGAAAGTCAGGATCGTGTGCGGGCCGCGAGTAAACGGATATGAAGATTGCATGCCGCTCAGGTCTCTTGCGTTGAGGGGAATGTCAATCTGTTCTGCTGAGGATCGACCGCGATACGCACCCTGCCCTTTTCGGCATTGAGCCGCTGGTTTAGGACAAGCCATGGCTGAAACCACTCAAAACGATTCCTCCGCACTCGCTTTCCTCAAACTGATTGAGGTCATGGCGCGGTTACGCAATCCCATAGGCGGCTGCCCGTGGGATCTTGAGCAGGACTTCTCCACGATAGCGCCCTACACGATCGAGGAGGCCTACGAAGTCGCCGATGCGATCCAGAGGGGGAACATGGCTGATCTGAAGGAAGAGTTGGGCGACCTCCTCTTCCAGGTCGTGTTTCATAGCCAGATGGCCTCTGAGGATGGCGTCTTCGATATCGCTGATGTCACACAAGGCATCGCTGAAAAGATGGTTCGGCGTCATCCGCATGTATTCGACTCGCCGGATGCACGCTCAGCCGATGAACAGACCCAGGCATGGGAAGTCATCAAGGCGCAGGAACGCGCGGCCAAGACGACAAATGACGCTGCGCCAAGTGCACTGGATGGCGTGGCCCTGTCCCTTCCCGCCCTTTTACGAGCCGAAAAACTGCAGAAGCGCGCCGCCCGTGTCGGTTTTGACTGGACCGAAGCGGAGCCCATATTCGACAAGCTGATCGAAGAAACGGCGGAAGTCCGTGAAGCGATCGCAACGGGTGTCCAGGACGAAATCGAAGACGAGATCGGCGACCTCCTCTTTGTCGGGGCTAATCTCGCCAGACGTCTCGGCATCGACCCTGAACACGCCCTGCGCCGCGCGAATGCAAAGTTCGAGCGTCGTTTCCGGGCCATGGAAGCGGCCGCTACAAATGATGGAAAGGATTTTGGAAGCCTCGATCTAGAAGCACAGGAATCATACTGGCAACGGGTCAAACGAGCGGAAAAGAATTCCGCCTAGGCTTCGAATTCAATGTCCGGAAACTCTGCCTGGAATTGCCCGACGCGTTCTACCGGTAGACGCACGCTGATCGCCAGCCTGCCGTCTTTCAAGCTCGTCTCCGAATTTACTTCGCCATTCTGGTGAAGCCAGGCACGCGCCCGCCCCTGCTGAGGATCAAGCGTCACGGCAACGTCAACTGCGCCACGCAACAACGCATGCTCAATTTGATCCAGCAGCGCATCCATGCCCTCGCCGCGCAAAGCAGATACCAAAACGGCAGGAATGTCACCGGCACTTTGGGCTGAATAGGCAAGCGCCTCGGCTCGGTCGGGCGGCAACAAGTCGGCCTTGTTCCAGGCTTCAATCATGGGCGGGAGTGGAAGCCCCGTTTCTTTCTCGAGCCGCTCCAGAACGACGCTCACGTCGTGAGCCTGCTCCCTGTCGGAAGCACTTGAGCGATCGCGAACATGCACAAGCAGATCGGCCTGCATCGCCTCTTCCAGCGTTGCCTTGAAGCTGTCGATCAGGTGGGTCGGCAGGTCCGTGATGAAACCCACTGTATCGATCAGGGCTGCCTCGCCCAGTGTCGGCAAATCGATGCGCCGAATCGTCGGGTCGAGCGTGGCAAAGGGCATGTCCTTGGCAAACACTTTTGCGCCTGACAACCGGTTGAAGAGCGTCGACTTGCCGGAGTTAGTATAGCCGACGAGCGCAATCACCGGCTTGCCACCGCGCTTGCGGCCCGCTCTCTGCACGGCCCGCGTGCGCCGAACGTCTTCCAGGTCCCGGCGCAAACGAACGATCCTGTCGTCAAGCATGCGCCTGTCGGCTTCAAGCTGGCTTTCGCCTGGCCCCGACAGGAACCCGCCACCGCCGCGCTGGCGCTCAAGGTGGGTCCAGGTCCGCACCAGCCGGGATCGTTCGTACAGTATTCGTGCAAGTTCGACCTGTAACCGGCCTTCTTTCGTGCGCGCTCTCAGGCCAAAGATCTCGAGGATAAGGCCGGTTCTATCAATCACCTTGACGCCAAGGCGTGTTTCCAGATTCCGCTGCTGCACAGGCGTCAGCGCGCCATCGACAACCGCAACGGTGCAATTATGCGCCTCCAGATCCTCGGCAAAGCGATCCAGCAAACCGCCGGAAAAAAGCACGGATGAATTCACCGCCCGAACATGATCCCCCCGCAAAAATGCGAGTTCGCAGCCAAGCGCTTCAATAAGACCTGCTGTTTCCTGGAGCCGATCTTCCGACGGGCGATTGGCTGGCGTGAACCAAGGGATGACCGCGCCCGCAATTTCGGGCTCTGGCAAGCGATCTATAAGCTTGTCAGTCAAAGGGACCTACTGGCCCTCCAACTCTTCATCGAACAGTTGAACTGGCGCGCTGGGTGCAATGGTCGAAATCGCATGCTTGTAGACAAGCTGTGGCGGACGTCCGTCGCCGCGGAGCAACACACAGAAGTTGTCAAACCAGGTCACTACGCCCTGAAGCTTAACACCATTCACCAAAAAAACCGTAAGCGGTGTACGCGATTTCCTTACGGCGTTCAGGAAAGTATCCTGCAAGTTTTGTTTTTTCTCGGAAGACATGGGAGATGGCCATTCCTGCAATTGTTCTTGTTATGTGTCGCGAGCTAAATGGATTGGGCCGATTGTGCAAGTGCGAACGCTGCTTATCCCCGCCAAAAACTGGGAGAAAGCGCCGGAATTACTGCTAAAATCTCCAATCTTCCCAAAACCATGGAGAGTATCAGCAGAGCCGTAGCCCCGCCATCCAGGCCGTCCGTGTGCCCGAGCAGAAGGCCTCCCGAGTTCGTTAGCCCGCCGATAGAAAGCCGGATTGTCTCGTCAAAAGGTAGATTCATGAAGCTGAACCCGATCATGACCATGAACACTGCCACGATATAGGCGACAAGGTAGACCCAGACACCAATGACGCTGCGCTCGTCGAGTTCCCTGTCCCTGAACCGGAAACCGAGGACCGATCGTCTATAGCCCAGCTGACGGAATTCCTGGCCGGCCCGTCTTGCGAGCACGATCAACCTGGCGATCTTCACGCCCCCTGCTGCCGACAGAGCCGAACCGCCGATCAGCGCAGGCAGCACCAGGATCGGCAAGGGAATGGAGTCCCGAACCGAAGGATTGGAAAGGGCCAGTCCGGATGTCGACATTGCCGAGACAGACCAGGCAATGCCATCGCCAAATAGAACGCCTGTCGGCAAAACCATGACGGCGAAGACGAGAATGAGGACAAGGAACGTCATTGTTTCGGGATCAAAGAGCGCTGTACGGGGTTTTCGGTCCTTGAGGGGAAGCCAGACCGCCAGCCCCAGGGCCCCAACCACCATACCCACCGCCAGAATGATCCCCGGGAATGGCGGCAGGATGCCGCGCTTCATGGCCAAAGGATCGACCACCCCGGTCGTGATCGCGCTGACAGCATCCCCTACAGCCCGTGGAAAGGGAACACCGGCGAGTATCAGCAATCCAACGAGGACGATGAGGCAGACCGTCATCATGTAGAGTACTGATTTCGCAACGCGTGGGACGGCATCGAAAAAGCTAGTCTCGGGCAAGGTGAACAAAACTGTGCGATGAATGCCGGGTCCACCAAGATTGAGAGCAGCCAAAACACTGGCGGCCATGGTGATGGACGCGAGGCAGCCCAGGATATGCAGAACGCCTCGCCATACGATCAGGCTGACAGGCCAAGCGTTTCCTTCAAGCCGGATAACCGACTGGCCGCTTGTGGTCAGGCAGGCCGCAGCTTCATGAATTGCGTGCAGGAGCGACACATCAGCAACGCCCACGACAAAAGGCAACGCGGCCGCCAAGGGGGCAAGAAACCACCAGAGAATTACCACCGCCAAGGCATCGGAAGGTCGGGCCTTCCGCTTGGGCTTTGGTGTCAGCAACAGGACACTGCTCGCCAGGACCGCAATACTGATTGCGGTGACAGACAGCGCGATAACCTGATCGGTTTCGCCGGCGACAACCGCCACAAACACAGGCAGCGCCGCGCTGCCCGCAAGGATGAGCATGATGAAAGCGAGTACCCGAACGATCGAGGCATAGTTCATGACGTCAGAAGAAGTCCGGACTGACGCGGAAGTATTTCTCCACCTTCCGGACCATGCTCTCTTCATAGAAGACAATCAGATGGTCTTCAGCACGCACGGTTACGTCAGGCCCGGCAATGATCACATTGCCATCGCGGATGACCGCCGCTGCCGCCACGCCGTCAGGCAAGTCGTCATAACCAAGCGTCTTGCCAATCAGTGATGAGGATTCCAGCGTGATGCCTTCAGCAACTTCCGCAAGACCGTCTTCGATCGACTGCAAACCGAGGATCCGGCCGCGACGCATGCGCAGGAGGATCTGCGACACGGTCAGGGCGCGCGGATCCAGCACGGCATCGACGCGCATGTCCCGCGCAAGTCCCGCTAGCTCAGAGGCATTTACCAGAGCCATGGCGCGCTTGGCGCCGGCACGCTTTGCGAGATTGCAAATGAGCAGGTTCGTCTTGTCGTCATTTGTGATGGCGATGACAAAATCGGCCTTCGGTGCGCCGGCCTCGGCCAGGATATCCGGGCTGAGCCCATCTCCCTGGATAACGATCGTGCGCTTCAACTCGGCGACAGCGGCATCCGCCCGCGCAACGCTGTTCTCAATAAGACGGATACGCATCGTGCTTTCGCGTTCCAGCGTCTTGGCAACGTAAAGACCAACATTACCGCCACCGATGATGACGACATGGTCGAGGCGCTCATTATCCCTGTTGAAAATGCTTGTAAGCCGGTCGGCATGGCTATCGAGCACGGCGACATAGGCGCGGTCTTCCGGCTTAAGCACGTCGGTCGAGCGAGGCGCCCGCACAGCATCCTTGCGGCCTATGCCTACAATCCTGGCTGACAGATCCGGGAACAGTCCCCTTATCTGGTCAACCGGTGTGTCGAGAAGCGGGCTCTTGGCATCAATCTCAAGACCGAGCAGCTTGACCTTTTCCTTGCCAAACGTCGCGCTCATCACCGCGCCAGGTGTGCGAAGACGTTGAAGAATCGCTTCTCCCACTTCCACTTCAGGCGAGATGACCATGTCGATCGGGAGGCCTTCCCGGGAGAAAATGTTCTTCCAGGCCGGGTCGATGTAAGACTGGTCGCGCACACGCGCGATCTTGTAGGGTACCGAGAACAATGTGTGGGCGATCTGGCAGATCACCATATTGATCTCGTCAAAGTGCGTGACGGCAATAATCATCTCGCAATCGACCGCCCCCGCACGCTTCAGTACGTCTGGATGAGCGGCATGTCCGGTGATCCCCCGAACATCCAGATCGGTCGAAACCTGGTCCACAAGGTCCGGATTTTCGTCGATAATGGTAATATCGTGCTTTTCACGCGCAAGGCGACGGGCAATGCCGTGCCCGACGCGGCCTGCGCCGCATATAAGAACGCGCATCTCTTACTGCCTTCCGACGGTCATTCAGCCGTCCTGCCGAGTCAGCCCTGAACCTACGCCCAAAGCCTTTAATTTTCTGTGCAGTGCAGAGCGTTCCATTCCGATGAATTCCGCGGTTCTCGAAATGTTTCCGTTAAACCTTGTTATCTGGAGCGCAAGATATTCACGCTCGAACTGTTCGCGCGCATCCCGAAGCGACAGGCCGACAAGCTCCGCCGATCCCCCTTTGGAATTCTGCATGGCGCCAGAGCCCGTATCACGCGGCAACTCGTCGACGCTTACCGGGCGGCTTGAATCAGACGGCGACAGAATCAAAATCCGCTCCACCACATTGCGCAGCTGGCGAATATTGCCCGGCCAGTCCATGGACTGCAGAACGGCCATAGCCTCTTCCGAAAAGTCGCGGGGCGTCAGGCCGGATGAATCTGATATGCGCTCGATGAAATAACTCACGAGGTCTCCGATATCGTCCCTGCGCTCAGCCAAGGACGGGACCCTGAGCGGAACGACGCTCAGCCGGTAGAACAGATCTTCCCGGAAGTTGCCCTGCTCGATCTCTTCTTTGAGATCCTTCGTTGTTGCCGACATCACGCGAACGTCCACACTCACGTCAGAGCGACCGCCGACTCGCTGGAAACGCTGCTCGGTCAACACACGCAAAATCTTGTTCTGCGTTCCAAGCGGCATGTCCGCCACTTCGTCCAGCAGCAATGTGCCGTTGTGGGCTTTTTCGAACAGACCGACGCGGACGGTGCGCCCTTGCGGGTCCTCTTCCCCGAAAAGTGCACTTTCCATCTGGTCAGGCGCAATACTGGCAGCGTTCACTACGACGAACGGACCGCCTGCCCGCAGAGAGTTCCGATGAATCAGGCGCGCGGCAAGCTCCTTGCCGACACCGGCAGGGCCATTGATCATCACGCGCGAATTCGTCGGCGCCACCTTCTCGATGGCCGCCCGCAGATTCGCGGCAGCCTGACTGTTGCCGATCCAATGCTCATCTTCACCGGCGCGGTTTCGCAAGGCCGCGTTCTCGTATTTCAGCGCCGCCGATTCGATGGCTCGTTCGATAAGATGCAGAAGCCGGTCAGTCTTGAATGGCTTCTCGATGAAATCATAAGCGCCCCGCCGGATTGCAGCCACTGCCGTCTCGATATTGCCGTGACCGCTAATGACTATGACAGGCAAAAACGGATCGATGGATTTGAGATACTTGAGCAAGGACAGGCCATCCATCTGGCTCCCCTGAAGCCAGACATCCAGCACCACCAAGCGCGGCGTTCGTGTCCGGACCTCCTCAAGCGCTCGTTCAGCTGTTTCTGCGGTACGAACAGAATAGCCCTCATCGCTCAACACACCCGCTACCAGCTCACGAATATCGGGTTCGTCATCAACAACCAGAATGTCTAACGCCATGGCGCTGGCTCCTCTACATTTTCAAATATGGGGGTATCGGCAGTCGGCGTGCTGCCCATCTCGGAATCTTCACCTACGGCAGCAGGACCGCTGGCGGGCAGCCAGACGCGCACACGCGCGCCGCGCAAACCATCCAGTCGGTTTTGCAGCGAAATGGAGCCGCCGTGGTCAGCGATAATGCGATTGACGATCGCGAGACCAAGACCGGTGCCCTTTTCCCGCGTCGTCACATAAGGTTCCAGCAGCCGGTCGCGCACATCCTGCGGAAAGCCTGGACCATTGTCCTCGATCGTAACCTCCACGCCGCCCGCGTTGACAGACAGCACGACCCGGATGTGACCATTGATATCGGAATCCTCTGGAAGTCCTTCAATCGCCTCTGCCGCATTTTTGAGGAGATTCCCGAAGGCCTGCCCCAGAAGCCGTTCGTCTCCGCGGTAGACCGCATCGTCCGCATTTGTCTCAAACTCTATTTCTACATCAGGTGACACCATGCTTTGGGAGAAGCCGGTGCCCTGCAGTAGCGAACGCATATTGAATGGAGCAACATTCGGCTTGGGCATGCGCGCAAAGGACGAAAACTCCTCCACCATCCGCCCGATATCACCCACCTGTCGCAGGATGGTCTCGATGCAGCGATCAAAAACGCCATCGCTATCATCAATCTTGTCGGCGTAACGACGCTTGATGCGCTCCGTGGATAGCATGATGGGGGTCAGCGGATTGCGGATCTCATGTGCGATACGGCGGGCAACATCGCGCCAGGCGAGCTGTCGCTGCGCATTTACCAGACGCGTTGTGTCGTCGAAAGTCAGCACACAGCCACCCGCCGGATCAGGCGCTGTCTTGAGGCGAATATGGCGCACTTCGCCATTGATATTGAGATCGATCGATGCATCAACCGGGGCCACCCGCTCAAGCGTATCACGCGCATAACGTTCGAACAGCGGCGCCACGTCTCCCAAAGTCTGGCCGGGCAGAACTTCACCAATTCCAAGCACTTCGCCGGCTGATCTGTTGGCCAGAGTCACGACCATGTCGCCATCCATACGGATCACGCCGGCGCTGACTTCTGCTAGCAAGGTCTCGACGAATTTACGCCGGTCCTCCTCATCCTCTCGGGCGCGGATCAACGCGTTGCGTTGCTCGGCGAGTTGCTCGGTCATGGCATTAAACGAGTTCGTCAGTGCGTAGACCTCGTCCTGCGGCCCGGACACCGGAACCCTGACGGAGAGATCACCGTCCCTGACAGTATGCGCAGCGACCGCGAGGCGGCCGATAGGGCCGGTAATGCGGCCAGCTGCTTCAAGCCCCAGCCTGCCTGCCAGCAGGAGGATGAGCGCCGCGATTTGCGCATACCCGATGGCGAATATGTACTGAAGGCGACCGCTGCGCCGCTTGGCGTTGTTGTATTGCGCCAGCGCTGCTTCAGCCTCGCGCAATTGGACGGCGGCATTCTTGTCGAAGTTCTTGACCGCATAGATATAGCCGTCCAGGGGCTCCTCGATCCGGATAAGCGCCGTTGCGACACCCCGGTTTTCATAGAGCGTGGTGGCGATATTGCCGCTATTGGCCTCCTCAAATGCCGATTGAGGGGGCGGAACGAGGATCGGTTGCTGGACACTCTGTTCCGCAATCAGCTCGACGCCATCCGGACCGAGGACGGCAATCGTGAGAAACTCTCGAAAACCGAGCTCCGACCTCAAGCCGTCAATGAAGGCTTTGGAAGCATCCTTGGCGAGGCTGTCGGCATTGATTTCGTCATTCTCGCCGCTCGCTGCGAGTGACGTTTTCACGTCCCGCGCGAAGTTCTCGATATCGAGCGCAGCAAGTCGCACGTCCACATCGAGCGTGTTCTCGAAATTGTCGACATAGTCTTGGAAGATCTGCGCGTTCTTTTCCATGATCGTGTCGACACGTTCACCGAGCCAGTTATCCAGCCCCCGCGTTATGAACGCCCCGATAAATATAGCGACGATCATGGCTGGTATCAGAGCGGAGAAGCCGAACAGCAGCACAAAGCGCTTGGCTAGAAGTCCCTTTCCTTCACCACGACCGCTGCGCTGGATCGAAAAGTATTCGCGCGCCACAATGATCGCGAGCACGATAATCACGATGAAGTTTAGCCCAAGCAGCCAGGGCGTTGCGCCGGCCGTGGGATTGTCAGGATCCGCGCCTGAAATGGCGATGAAGGTTGCGAAAACGGCAACGAGCGCCGCTATGATGAAGAGCCCCTCAAAAAGGGCCCAGCTCGCCTTCGTCGCCTGTTGGCTAAGTGTATTTGACAAATCGACGTGCTCTACCGTGGCCACCCCGGCCCCGTTGCATTTACGACACGCTTAAGTGTCACATCCGCAACAGTGGTGCACTAAAACCACAGTTTCTCGCGGCGTCAATCAGTCTTCTGCAATTCCAAGGGCGTTGATCTTCGCACGCAACGTGTTCCGGTTCATGCCGAGGAGCTGGGCTGCCTTCACTTTATTGCCCGCAGTAACCGATAGAGCGAGCTTGATAAGCGGTCTCTCGACCTGATCGATAACGCGTGAATACACAGCCGAATCCTCGGAATCGCCACCCGCAATCAGGTCGCCCATCACGTAACGGTGGAGCAAGGTTTCAACATCCTTCTCGAGGCCTGCGCTGACACCCTTTTGCTCAGAGGCGCCGGCACGAAGTTCACGTTCCACATCGCGCAACGTAATCGCTTCGTCAGGGCTTAGAACGGCGAGGCGGAGAATCAGGTTCTCGAGTTCCCGCACATTTCCGGGCCAGTCATAGGCAGTCAGTAAATCAATGGCGGACTTGTCCAGGATCTTCGCGGAAAGCCCCTGGCGCTGGGCCCGAATGAGAAACGCCCGGGCAAGTTCCGGAATGTCTTCCTTGCGCAGCCGCAGGGGCGGCATGGTAAGACGCACGACATTGAGACGATAGTAGAGGTCTTCACGGAAGCGGCCCTCTTCCACGAGACGGCCAAGATTCCGCCGCGTAGACGCAATCAAACGCGCGCCGCTGGAATCGCGCAGCAGTTTGACCAGCTGTGTCTGAGCTTCCGCAGGCAGATCGCCGATCTCGTCCAGATAGAGCGTGCCGCCTTTCAGGTGGACCGCGCCGCCCTCCCCGCCTGTGCCAAAGAGTTCCTTGTTGATTTCGGCGGCCGGCAGGGCCGCCAGATCAAGCGCAACGAACTTTCCCGCTTTCGCAGCGCCCAGTTGGTGGATCGCGCGGGCCGCGAGTTCCTTACCTGTGCCGCTTTCGCCTTCAATCAGCACCGTCAGCTCGGTATTCATCACTTTGGCGATGATCCGATAGACCTCCTGCATGGCGTCAGACCGGCCGATGAGAGGCAGGCCCGCGTCACTGATAGCCTTTTGCGCTTCCGGATTGATGGCCCGGTTTGAAGACTTCGGCGCAGATTTCAGGGCGCGCTGCACAAGGCTGGACAGCATGTCGATATCAAAAGGCTTTGGCAGATAGTCAAACGCCCCATGCTCCGCAGCGGAAGCCGCCGTCAGGATTGTGTTTTGACCACTCATGACAATGAACGGCAGTTCGGGCCGGGCCAGTTTGAGGGATGGCAGAAGATCGAAGATCGACGTCTCACCAAGGTAGACGTCCGTTACAACGACATCGCCTTCCCCGTTGCGCACCCAGCGCTCAAGAGCGTCCGTCGAACTCGTCGCGCGGACATCATATCCGGCCGCCACCAGCGTCTGGTTTACAACCAGTCGAATGCTCGCATCGTCTTCAGCAAGAAGTACTGTCTTGTCAGCCATGCTCTGTTCCATCTCCAAGCGGCAGCAGCACTGTGAACCGGGTGGACCCCGGTTCGCTATCTACCCGTATTTGTCCGCCGTGCGCTGTCACGACTTCACTCACTATCGAGAGCCCAAGGCCTCGCGCACCTGATTTGGAACTCTGGAAGACATCAAAGATCGTCGCTTGCCGCTCACGCGGGATGCCCTTTCCATCGTCCTCGATTGTTATCAGCATTGCCCGGCGCAGGCCGGCGCCAAGGCGCGCTTGCTTCATGGCAAGCCCTGCTGCGTAGGCGGTGCGTATTGTTACATTGCCAGTTCCGCCATTCTCGACAGCCGCTTCAACAGCGTTCCGCATGATATTGTGGAAGGCCTGTTGCAGGTGATCTGAATCCCCAACAACGTCCGGCAAAGAAGGATCGAACACCCGCTGGAATGTGACCTTCGGACCATTCGCTGCCCGTTCTGCGGCGATAATCTTGTCGAGCAGCGCATGGATATTGAAAGGCTGCAACCGCGGCGCCGAAAACAGCTCGAACGCGGAGAGGCGATTGACCAGTCGCTCGATCCTGCGGGCTTCGTCCTTGATGATATCCAGCAGTTCACTTTGGTCAGCCTGGCCCTGGCGCTCGAGCAACTGAGCAGCGCCAATGATACCCGCCAGTGGGTTCTTGACCTCATGCCCGAGGATCCGGCCAAACCCGGCTGCGCCAGCCACAGAGTCACTGCTTTCGCGTGAAGGTGTTTCCGCGAGCGCCAGAACAAAGGCGCCGCGGTCTGCACTGCGAACCCGAATGTCGCAGATGATACGCGAATGCATGCCTGGGCCCGAAATCGGTGTGCCGGGTGCCATGATGTCGCCAGCTTGTCGCTGCGCGCGATCAATCAGCTCGAAGAGCGGAGAGTCATGGTAGATGACTTCGCTCAGTGGCCGTCCGGCCAGCGCCCGGCGGGACATTTTTAGGAGTGACTCAGCCGCCGGGTTGGCCTCAAGAATGCGGCGGCGCGCATCGATCAGGACGAGAGCGACGGGAGAGAGTTCACCCAGCATTGGCGGTCTCAGGGTTGCAAGTGATGCCATCGTTAAGCGGCCTCAAGCAGTTGGGGTTTCAGATAAAGTGTCTTCAGCGATTTAATCAGCTCAGCCGGATCGGCTATCTGGCAAAGAGCGGACCGAAGGGCCCTGCGGCGGTCGTCCGGCAAGGGCAGTTCAAGAGCGTCTATTGCAGCCGACACGTGCTTTCGAACAGTTCGGACGACCAGGGACCCGCCGTAGAGGTCAACTGAGTCTCTCACCTGCTCGGCGAGGCTATCGAACTGCTCGGCAAGATCCGGGCGCTTGTAGGGTTTTGCATCAAGGCCGGCCGCTATTTCAGCGGGAAGCCATGGCTTCCCCATTGCTGCACGCCCAATCATGACGCCGTGGGCACCCGATTGCGCAAGCGCATTGCGGGCATCTTCGAGTGAACTGATATCGCCATTCACAATGACGGGGACGGAGACTGCCTCGACAGTTGGTCTCACGGCGGCCCAGTTAGCTGCGCCTGTATAGAACTGGCAGCGGGTACGGCCATGTACCGCTATCATTCGAACGCCCAGATCCTCAGCAATACGGGCCAGTTCCGGGGCATTCAGGCTGTCATCATCCCACCCAAGGCGCATCTTGAGGGTTACGGGCGTTCCGTTCGCTCCCTCAAGCGCCGATTCGATGATACTTGTCGCAAGCGGGATATCCTGCATAAGAGCAGACCCGGACTGGCCTCCAGTCACTTGTTTGGATGGGCAACCCATATTGATATCAATGACATCAACACCAGCCTCACGCATCAAAGCGGAACCTGCAAGCATATCTACAGGACGGCGCGCTGCGAGCTGCACGATCCACTTGCCTGCCCCATCGTGGCGGCAGGTGCGACGAACCATATCCGGGCGGGCAGAGGCCAGCGTCTCGCTGGCCACCATTTCAGACACAACAGCTGGCGCACCGAACCGCACAGCCTGGCGCCGCATCGGCGCGTCCGTTGCGCCGGACATGGGCGCGAGCCAGACTTGGGGTGCCTTAAAAACAGTCATAAGGCTATTGTTCCGACTTTTCATTTCTTCGCAAGTGCACAAAAGACGCGCATCTGTACAAAAATTCATGTTCGGAAAGGCCTTTAATACGTTTTGGCAACCTCCCCGGGAAACCCGTTTATGTCACAGGTAGCCGCGATCATCGTTGCCGGTGGAAAGGGCATCCGCGCGGGTCGCGCAGGGCCGAAGCAATATGAATCCCTTCTCGGGCGAAAAGTGCTCGAATGGTCGATTGAAGCCTTCCTTCAACATCCCGATGTGGACCATTTGGTGGTCGTTTCCGGGACCGGTCAGGGTAAGTTCGGACCGTTCCCGGGCACTTCATGGGTGTCTGGTGGGGATTCCCGGACCCAATCGGTCCGCAACGGCCTTGCAGCGCTCGACTTGCCGCCGGAAACTCCCGTCCTTATCCATGATGCCGCCCGCCCCGGCCTTAGCCAGAGCATGATCAGCGCCCTCATCGCGGCACTCGAAACGGCAGATGCCGTTGCCCCCGCCCTCCCCGTTCCGGATGCCCTCAAAACCGAGCGGAATGGTAAACTTGAAACCGTGCCCCGCGAGGGCCTGTTTCGCGTCCAGACCCCTCAGGCCTTCCGGCTGGGCGCCATCCGCGCGGCGCTCGATGCATCCAATGGCGATCTGGTCGATGACCTTGCAGCCATGGAAGCCACGGGCGCGAAGGTTGAACTGATCCCTGGCGACGAGCGCCTGCACAAGATCACCTATCCGGAGGATTTCGACTTGGTGGCAAAACTGATGAGCCCAGCCGCTGCTGCACCACGCGTGGGCAAGGGATTCGATGTTCATGCGTTCGAGCCGGGAGATCATGTCACGCTGTGCGGTGTCGCCATCCCGCATAGTGCCAAGCTCAAGGGCCACTCAGATGCGGATGCCGCCTGGCACGCCCTGACGGACGCCATTCTGGGCGCTGTTGCGCTGGGAGATATCGGTGACCATTTCCCGCCTTCAGATGAGCGGTGGAAGAATGCCGATAGCGCCATCTTCCTGCAGGAGGCGATCCGGCTGGCTGGCGCTGAAGGTTATGCGGTTTCGAGCTGTGACATCACCGTGATCTGCGAAGCGCCGAAGGTGAAGCCGCACCGGGAGGCAATGCGCAGCCGTACAGCCGAACTGATGGGACTGCCGCTTTCGGCCGTCAGCGTGAAGGCGACGACGACGGAGGGATTGGGCTTTACCGGGCGACGCGAGGGAATAGCGGCAGAGGCCATCGCGGTGCTGGTGCCATCGAACCAGCCGCGCTAATCTCCGGCCATGTTTCCAGATCGTCTCCGAAATCTCGCCATGCTGATCCTTGATGATGCCGAACAGGCACGGCTCAAGATCTGCACGGCCGAAAGCTGCACGGGCGGCCTGCTCGCTGCCCTGTTCACCGACATTCCCGGCTCGTCCAGCGTCTTCGAGCGCGGGTTCGTGACGTATTCGAACCGCGCGAAGGAAGAAATGCTGGGCATTGCGGGTGATGTGCTGGCCGATTATGGCGCCGTGTCAGAGCCCGTAGCCCGGATGATGGCGGAAGGCGCGCTGGAAGCCAGCCGCGCCAATATTGCCGTTGCCATCACCGGCGTCGCCGGCCCGGGCGGCGGCACGCGGATGAAGCCGGTGGGCACGGTTCATATTGCCTGTGCCCGCGAGAACCGCGCCGTGGTTCACGAGATGATCCAGGTCGGCGAGATCAGTCGGCAGGATATCAGAATGGCCGCCGTGGAGACGGCGCTGAACCTCATACAGGTACAGATGCGCTAGGCGCTGCACCAAAACGCTTCTGCGCTTCGGCGAGGAATGCGCTCATGATGCGGTCCACAGCTATGTCGTGATTGGCAGCCGCCAGCATGGCAATGAGCACATTGCGAAACTCGTATTTGATTTCGAGAGCAATGTCGGAGCCACCCCGCTCCACGGGCGTAATCGTCCACTGCGCTCTCAAGGCCCGAAAGGGGCCTTTGATAAGGCTGGCAACGACTGTGCCGGCGGCCGGGTCTGCAACCACGCCAGTCGAAAAGCGCTCAACAAATCCCTTGAAGCCAACCACTGCATCGCCCTGGCAATGCGTGGCGCCGGTTTCATCAAGCCTGACATTGGAAACACGCATGGCCGTGATCCATTTGATGAAGTCGGGATACCGGCCAATATCCGATACGAGATCGAACGCCTGTGCCGGCGTATAGGGCACGCGGACCGATTTGGAGAAACGGGGCATCTTATGCCGTTTGGACTGCGAGCTTGGCTTCGCGCGCGGCGCGCATGCGGGCGAAGTCTTCACCGGCATGATAGCTCGACCGCGTCAGCGGGGTGGCCGACACCATCAGGAAGCCTTTGGCGCGGGCGATCTCTTCGAGCGCCTTGAACTCTTCCGGCGTCACAAACCGGTCAATGGCGGCATGCTTACGGGTCGGCTGGAGGTATTGGCCGATGGTGAGGAAGTCGACACCCGCAGAGCGCATGTCATCCATGACCTGCATGACCTCTTCCTTCGTCTCGCCGAGACCGACCATGAGGCCCGACTTGGTGAATTGCGACGGGTCGCGGTCTTTGACTTTCTGAAGCAGCCGAAGCGAATGGTAGTATCGCGCGCCGGGCCGGATCGAGAGGTAAAGGCGCGGGACGGTTTCGAGATTGTGATTGAACACGTCAGGCCGCGCGTCAATGACCCGGTTCTCCCAGCCATCCTTGCGCAGGAAGTCCGGCGTCAGGATCTCGATCGTCGTGCCCGGAGAGGCGGCCCGAATCGCGTTGATGACGTGGACGAAGTGCATCGCGCCGCCATCTTCAAGGTCATCCCGGTCCACTGACGTGATAACGACGTGCTCAAGGCCCATTTCGGCGACCGCTTCCCCTACGCGGCGCGGCTCATCTGCATCGAGGCCCGCAGGCGGTTTGCCGGTAGACACGTTGCAGAAGGAGCAGGCACGGGTGCAAACATCGCCCATGATCATCATGGTGGCGTGCTTCTTCTCCCAGCATTCGCCGATATTCGGACAGCCGGCTTCCTCACAAACCGTAATAAGGCCTTTGGACTTCACGATTTCACGCGTTTCGGCATAGCCGGCCGATGTCGGCGCCTTTACGCGAATCCAGTCCGGTTTGCGCAGGATAGGTGTGTCAGGGCGCGCCTGCTTTTCCGGATGCCGATGCTTGCGACCGGATGGGGTGAGATCAATAAGTGTTGCCATGGGCGGAAGATGGACGCGGCGACCCGATTCATCAAGGGAAATGCAGCGCAGGCTGCATATGCAAACTTGCATTATCGGTTGCGTCGAGGCCCTTACGTGACAAAATGTTACAAAAGTGAGTGCAACTCACGAAGTCAAAGGGCCCTTGTATGAATAGCGTGACGATACCTTCGCCAATCAGCTATCGGCCATCCCGTACACGAATCGACCTTTTCTCGGCATTGCTGCGCGCCAAAAGCGAATTTGGCGCTGACAAGGTCATCGTGGTCGACGGCGACGACCGGGAATTGACCTATAAAGAGATCGTTCGGGGTGCCTTCGGCCTCGGCGCTGCCCTCAAGAAGGGCACGTCGCGAGGCGAAGCTGTTGGCGTCATGCTGCCGACAGGCGCAGGCGCCGTTGTCGCCTTCTACGCCCTGACCGCCTATGGCCGCACGCCGGCCATGCTGAACTTCACAGCGGGGTCGGCCAACCTCAAAGCGGCCATGAAGGCCGCAGGAGTCAAACGGATCGTCACGGCGCATAAATTTGTCGAGCTGGGCGGGCTGGAAGCGCTGATCGCCGAACTCGGCAAGGTTGTCGAGATTGTCTACCTGGAAGATGTGCGGGAATCGCTCTCGCTGGCCGACAAGATCGCCGCCGCTGTCGGTCCGATTGTCCCTGCCCTGTTCCGGTCAAAGGCAGCCTACAAATCGCCGGGCGTTATCCTTTTCACGTCCGGCACTGAAGGCGAACCGAAGGGCGTTGTCCTCAGCCATGAAAATGTGATGGCGAATGTCGAGCAGGTGCGCGCGCATATTGGCCTCAGTCCCGATACGGACAAACTCTTCAATCCCCTGCCGACCTTTCACTGTTTCGGTCTGACAGTCGGGGCAATCCTGCCGATCGTGGCGGGCATACAGGTCATGTTCCACCCTTCCCCGCTGCAGCCGCGCGAGATCGTCAAGCGCATCCGTAGCAACGGCTCCACCATCCTGCTGGCGACGGATACATTCATTTCTCAATACGCGCGCATTGGCGCTGAGGGCGACATGGACTCGGTGCGCCTCGCTGTCTGCGGCGCTGAGCGCGTGAAGGACGAGACACGCGCGCTCGTGCGCCGGAAGTTCGAGATTGAAATCCTGGAAGGCTATGGCGCAACCGAGGCGTCGCCCGTCGTTGCGGCCAACCAGTGGGAAAACAACAAGCCCGGCACCGTCGGACAGCTTATGGCCAACATGGAGTCAAAGCTGGTGCCTGTGGACGGCATTGCCGATGGCGGCCGGCTGCAGATCCGTGGACCGAATATCATGCTGGGCTATTTGCGGCCGTCTCGCCCCGGTGTGCTGGAGCGCCCCGATGGAGGCTGGCACGATACGGGCGACGTCGTCTCGATCGATGAGGAAGGCTTCATTCGCATCATGGGGCGCGTGAAACGTTTCGCGAAGATCGGCGGCGAGATGGTTTCGCTTGCGGTGGTCGAGAACTGTGCCAGCGCCGTATGGCCTGACAATCTGCATGCGGCGGTGACGATGCCGGATCCGCGGAAGGGCGAACAGATCATCCTGCTCAGCGATGCCGAAGCCTGCAACCGCGAAGACATCATGGCCTGGGCGAAGAACCACGGCGTACCGGATTTCGCGGTGCCGCGGCGTGTATTCCATGTGAAGGACATAGCCGTCCTGGGAACGGGCAAGATCGATTATGCCGCCGTACAGAAGCAGGCTGACGACCTGATGGCCATCTAGGCCTCAGGCGGCTGCGCGGCTTTCGATCTCTTCCGGCTCGGCAAGGAACGCCTGGATCACGTCCGCTGTCTCTTTGGCCCGCGTAACGAGGAAAAGGTGACCGCCGCCTTCGACAACATGAAGCCGGGAATTTGGCAGCGCCACCTTCAGGATATGCCCGTTCGCGAGTGGTACGATTGAGTCCTTGTCACCCATCATGACCAGTGTCGGCATCCGCAGGAAGCGGATGAAGGGCAGGCTCGACCAGCCGATGAAGGCGAGCAGCTGGTAGATATACCCCTTTGGCTCGGGCGGCATGAGGTTGTGGATGTGGCCATCGGCGGCACCATCGGCCACGTCGCCATACAGCGTCGCGAAATTGTCCCGCATATAGTTCGGGTCCGTATAGCGGCGGGCGTCCACCATCTTGGACAGCGAGGCTGGTTTGCCCGGGATCATCGTCATGCCGGCGGTTGTGGCGCACAGGATGAGCTTGCCGACGCGGTTGCGATACTGGAAGGCAAACTGCTGGGCGAGCGCGCCACCCCATGAGACGCCCATGACGTCGACTTCATCAATATGGAACTGGTCCAGCAGCTTGCGGGCCCAGCGGGCCAGCATCCAGGGACGATAGGGCCATTGCGTAACCGGGCTTTTGCCGACGCCCGGGACGTCAAACGTAATGATATCCCGATCCGGGAACATGTCGCCAAGGGCGTGAGTCAGCTCAAGGTTGGCACCGATGCCGTTGAAAAACAGAAGCGGGCGGTTGCCAACATCGTTTTTTGCGGCCCAGAACGCCGTGCGCAGGATCACGCCATCGACGTCCTGCATGGTTATTCTCGGACGTGGTTCCGTTGCGGGCATGGGTGTTTTCCTTGGTCGTCTAGCGATAGGCGCGTCTTATTCGTCAAAGACGTATTTGCCCGGTGCCGCATAAAGTGGTGGGAAGGCTTCGTTGCCGCAAGCTTTTGGCGCAGTCTTGAGAGCGCCGGAGCGCTCTTTCAACCATGTGCCCCATAGCGGCCACCATGAGCCAGCATGCTCCTCAGCGGTCGCGGCCCACTCGTCGGCGGTTGGCTTGATCTCGGCATTGCGGAAATACTTGGCTTTGGGATTTCCCGGCGGGTTGATCAGGGACTGAAGGTGACCGCTGGAGGAAAGCACGAACTCGACATTTTCCGAGCCCAGCAAGGCGGGCGTGCGGTAGCAGGCTTTCCAGGGCGTAATATGGTCGGTGAGGCCAGCCACGACGAAAGCATCGCATTTGACCTTGGATAGGTCTGCCTTGTGGCCGGCAACATCGATTTCGCCCGGATGGTCGAAGGGCTGGGTCAGGCCGAGGTCCAGATAGTCCGAATGGAGCTGGGCCGGCAGGTTGGTTGTGTCATTGTTCCAGAAGAGCACGTTATAGGGCGGTGGATCCTCGCCCATGAGGTAATTATTGACGACATAATTCCAGATCAGGTCATTCGGACGCATCCACGCGAACATGCGGGCAAGGTCTTCACCCTTCAGGATGCCCTTGCGTTTGGAGTATTTGCGCGCGATCTCGAGACTGCCATCCGAGACGATCTGGCCAAGGTCGCTGTCATCCCTCTGGGGGTTCAGCACACAGACCATGAAGGTCAGTGCGTTTATGCGCTTGTCATCGGCCGCGGCCAGCAGACTGGCGAAGGTCGCCGTCGTGATTCCGCCGGAACAGGCACCCCCGACATTGATCTTGGGCGACTTCGTGATCTTCCGGATGACTTCGCTTGCCTGAACGAGACTGTCGACATAGTCCGACAAGCCCCAGTGGGCGTGCTTCTTGGTCGGATTGCGCCATGACACGATAAAGGGTTGCAGCTCCATCGCCAGCAGGAACTGTACGATGGAAGTCATCGGGGTCAGGTCATTGGCGTAGAACTTGTTGATCTGCGGCGGAATGATGAGGATTGGGGTCTTGTGAACCTTCTCTGTAGTCGGAGCGTACTGGATCAGCTCCAGCATCTCGTTCTTCCAGACAATCGACCCTTTCGACGTTGCAAGATTCTCGCCGACCTTGAAGGGGCGCTTGTCCACCTGGGACGGCATGCCTCCATTCTTCGTCAGGTCCGTGTAGAGGTGCTGCATACCCTTGAGCAGGGAAAGGCCACCGGAATCGACGACACGCTTCGTAGCCGCCGGATTGCCCAGCAGCGTATTGGTCGGCGCGAGTGCATCCGTGATCATTCCCATGACGAACTTGGCGCGCGCATGCTCAAGTTCGGTCATCTTGAGTTCGCCGACCCAGTCATTGAGATGTTCCTGGGTCGCGAGATAGGCCTGCATGCCCCGCTTGTAGAACGGGTTGTGCTCCCAAGCCGGATCCTGGAAGCGGCGATCCTTGCGGTCGGATTTGCGCTCCGACTTGCCCATGAGAATCTTGGCGTTCTCGGCGGTGATCTTGCCGGCGGTCTTGGCCGTTGTGACGGGATTGGTCATCGTGGAGCGCAGCATCATGGCAACAGCGCCCAGCAGTTCCTGCCGGTTGAAGCCGCCAGTCAGCGGATTAAGCGCCGTCGTGCTCTCGGCGGCATTCCGGGCAATTTCTTCCTGTGGTGTCGGCATTGCTTGTCTCCCCGTATGTGCCGGTCTTCCGCAGACACGAGGATCTACGGCGCCAGCTTAATTTGTTTCTCTTGCGATTGTGCAAAGATAGACTTGTAAAGTTTGAAAGAAAATTCGTTCCATAGTGATAATTGCGTGTCAAACTCCAAGTTGGACCATGAAAACACGCGATCGTATCCTTCAAGTGAGCCTCCTCCTCTTCAACGAGGAAGGAGAAGCGCCGCAAACGGCCGTCGATATTTCAAATGCACTCGATATTAGTCCAGGCAATCTTTACTATCATTTCAAGGGCAAGGACGCGATTATCCGTGCCCTGTTCGGTGCCTTTGAGGACGAGATGCGGGTCATCCTGCGCGGCTCAAAAGGCGGCGTAAACTCGATTGAGGACAATTGGGTCTATCTCTACATCATCCTCGAAGAGATCTACGATTTCCGCTTCTTTTATCGCGACCTTGGCCTGCTTCTGGAACGCTACCCGGATCTTGCGGTACGTTTCAGGGCGCTTGTCAGTGAGAAGCGTCAGACCATCACCCATGTGCTGGAAGCCTTGGCAGAGGGTGATATTCTTCGGCTGGATCCACGCCTCAAGACCGCACTGACAGACCAGATCATGATGACGGTGACGTTCTGGCTGGCAAATGACAGCATTGGCAACACGCACCATGATGGCCCCGCGCTGATCCACAAAACCGTGTTCCAGGTCATGTGCCTTATCGTGCCCTATATGGGAGAGGCAGGCTTCAGCGCGCTGACGCGCATGATAGACCATTATGAGGCAGTGATCGACTGATTGAAGAGCGACCTCCTTCTGAGATCGCCCTCCGTATCGTCAGCCCTACTTCTTCAGGGCCTTTGCCTGCTTCACCCAGTTGTCACGGGTAATGCGGCCACGCGCACCGATCTTTTCATCGAGCGCGGGGACTTCAGCTTTCGTAAGCGCAGCAATCTGGGCGAAGGACGTGATCCCTTCCTTTGCCAGCTTCTTCAAAAGAGCCGGACCGACACCCGTGATTTTCGACAGGTCATCGGAACCGATTGGTTTGGCTTCGGCCTTTGGTTTGGCGGCTTTAGGTGCAGCCTCTTTCGTCGACATCGCTTCCTTCACGGCCGCAGTGGTCTTTTTGGCCGCTTTCTTTGCTGTCTTTGCGACTTCGGCACCGGTTTCGCCGGCAACAGCCTCGATCTCTGCGGTCAGGCGGGCAAGGCGGGCCTTGAGGTTTGCATCGCTCGCAGCCGACTTCGCTTTGGAGGTCAGGTCGGAAACTTCGTCCTCAAGCTTGTCCAGCTTCTTGTGGATCTTCTCGCCCTTCGTGCCGAGGCCCTTGACGCCGAGCAGATCGCGCATGCGGTCCATGCGGGCTTCGAACTGGTCGCGCGCCTGCACCTGGAATTCACGGGCCGTTGCCGCAGCCTTGGCCATTTGCTGGCCGGCCTTGAGCACACGCTCGTCACCGCTGAGGCGGGCACGCACATCGCTTTCGATTTCCGTGCCGCGCTTGACGAGGTCTTCGAAAACCTCAGCCGATTGCGTGTTCAGGACATTCGCACCAGCCAGCGCGCTGTCATAGGCTTTGCCATAGGCGCCAACGCCCGCAAGCCATATCTTGTGCGCCATGTCGACGGAGTTCGCTTCGATGTTCTTGCCGATCTTTTCGGCTTTTGTGCGAGACTTGGATTTCTCTTTGGATTTCGACTTTGCCATGGTTTGGCTCCTTCGGGTTATCTGATGGGACCAGAAATAGGGAAGAAGTCTAGAAAGCGCATACTAATCGCTGCCGGGGTTGAAACCCGTCGGTGAATAGCGTGTATCTGCCCGTAGAAACCACGAGAGGAACATGGATATGAGCGCAGTTGATTACAGCATTGATGGCAAACCCTATGAGGGCTTCTTTCTGAAACCAGCAGGCAAGTCGAATGTCCCGGTCGTTGTCATCGCGCACGCCTGGGCGGGCCTCGCGGAAAACGAGCGCCAGAAGGCGCAGCTCGTTGTCGACAAGCTCGGCTATGCCGCCTTTGCCATGGATGTCTACGGCAAGGGGAAGCGCGGCACGACGATTGAGGAAAACCAGGCGCTTATGAACCCGCTAGCCGGTAATCGCGCCGAGCTTCAAAAGCGGCTCGCGGGTGGATTGGCCGCTGCGAAGCAGCAGGAAGGCGTCGATGCCAGCAAGGCAGCCGCCATCGGTTACTGTTTTGGCGGCCTCTCCGTGCTGGACATGGCGCGGGCCGGCATGGACGTCCTTGGCGTGTGTTCCTTCCACGGCCTGCTGGGCGCACCGGACAACATCTCTTCGCCGAAGATCTCGGCCAAGGTGCTGATCGAGCATGGCTGGCAGGACCCGATGGCAAAGCCGGATGATGTGCTCGCCATCGCCAAGGAGATGACCGAAGCGGGCGCTGACTGGCAGCTGCACGCGCACGGGAACTCCATGCATGCCTTTACCACACAGGGCGCGAACAATCCCGACATGGGCACGGTCTACAATGCCGACGCCGACCGGCGCAGCTTTGAGCATCTTGAGGATTTTCTGGCTGAACTCTTCTAGTCGCCGCGGAGGGCATAGCCGGCAGAGCGGACGGTGCGGATAGGATCCTCGCCGCCGCCCTGGCGGAGCGCCTTGCGCAGGCGGCCGACGTGAACGTCGACCGTGCGCGCTTCAACATAGACGTCAGAGCCCCAGACCGTATCGAGCAGCTGTTCGCGTGAGAAGACGCGTCCGGGATGCTGCATGAAATAATCAAGCAGGCGGAATTCCGTTGGGCCGAGATGGATTTCGCCTTCATTGCGCATGACGCGGTGAGCGACGCGATCAATGATGATGTCGCCGACGGTGATCTTGTCTTCCTTGAGACCCGGACGGATGCGGCGCAGGACCGCCCGCACGCGCGCCATCAGCTCGGTCGTCGAGAAGGGCTTGGTGACGTAATCATCCGCACCCGTATCGAGACCGCGAATTCGGTCGCTCTCTTCACCGCGCGCCGTCAGCATGATGATGGGCATATTCGGATTTGCGCCGCCATTGCGGATGCGGCGGCACACTTCAATGCCACTGACCTTGGGCAGCATCCAGTCAAGCAGGATCAGGTCCGGCGCGCGCTCGTCGATCATCATCAGCGCCTCTTCCCCGTCGGCGGCGACGGCGACATCATAATCCTCTTTCTTGAGGTTATAGAGCAGCAGTTCAGAGACGGCGCTCTCGTCTTCTGCGATGAGCACAAAGGGTTTCATGTTGTCGTCCTCGTTAGCGGCATCAGCCGTCTATCTGGGGTGTTTTGGGTCTGTCCGTTGACAGAAGGTATTCTCCCGTCGCCTGGAAATATACAAACTCGGCAATATTGGTGCAGTGGTCGCCGATGCGCTCAAGGTTCTTTGCCATGAACAACATGTGCGCCCCTGCCCCGATCGTGCGTGGGTCTTCAATCATGTAAGTCAGCATTTCCCGGAACAGGGAATTATAGTGCTGGTCGATATCGTCATCGCCTTCCCAGACCGCCTTGGCGGCTGAGGCATTGCCGGTCGCATAGGCGTCCAGCACCATGTTCAGCTGGCGCGATACGGGGCTCGCCATCCGGTAGATGCCCTTGCGCATGGACGGGCCAACGTTCTCATCAAGCCGCTGGGCGCGCTTGGCGATGTTCTTGGACAGGTCGCCCACGCGTTCCAGTTCGCCAACCACCTTGAGCGCCGAGAAGACGGCCCTCAGGTCGTGCGCCATGGGCTGGCGACGGGCGATAAGACTGACGATCTGACGCTCGACATCCGCTTCCAGCTTGTCGACCTGCGGGTCGCGCGCGACAACTTCACGGGCAAGTTCGACGTCATTCTTGTTCACGGCTGAACACGCATCGAGGATCATTGTCTCGACGATGCCGCCCATGCGCAGGATGTCTGCAGCAAGCTTGTCGAGTTCGTCCGTGAAGGCGGAAACAATATGATCAGACATGATTCAAATCCTAACCGAACCTGCCGGTGATATAGTCCTCGGTGCGACGCTCGCGAGGATTGGTGAAAATCTGGTCAGTCTCACCCATTTCGACGAGTTCACCGAGATGGAAGAAAGCGGTACGTTGGGAGACGCGCGCTGCCTGCTGCATGGAGTGCGTGACGATGACGATGCAGTAGCGCTTGCGCAGCTCGTCGATCAGTTCCTCGATACGTGCCGTGGCGACCGGATCCAGAGCGGAACAGGGCTCGTCCATCAGGATGACTTCAGGGCGAACGGCAATCGCGCGGGCGATACACAGGCGCTGCTGCTGTCCGCCGGAGAGACTGTTGCCAGGCGAAGAGAGCCGGTCTTTGACTTCTTCCCAGAGGCCGGCGCGCCGAAGGCTTTTCTCGACCATTTCATCCAGGTCTTCCCGCGTTTCGGCGAGGCCGTGAATGCGCGGACCGTAAGCGATATTGTCGAAGATCGACTTCGGAAACGGATTGGGCTTCTGGAACACCATGCCGACGCGGGAACGCAGAAGCACAGGGTCGATATCCGGGTCGTTGATGTTCTCGCCGTCCATGATGATCTCGCCCGTCACCTTGCAGGACTCGATCGTGTCATTCATGCGGTTCAGGCATCGCAGGAAGGTGGACTTGCCACAGCCAGACGGGCCGATCAAAGCGGTCACCGAACGGTCTGGAATGGGCAGGGAAATATCGAAGATGGCCTGCTTGTCGCCGTAGGAGACATTGATGTTCTTGCACTCGATCCGCGGATAAGTGAGGCCCTGTGTCTCGTCCATGCTTGTCCCTGCCGTCAGTGTTTCGCGGCTTTCAGTGATTGTGGTTTCCATTACCATCTCCGCTCGAACCGGCGTCGCAGGAATACGACAATACCATTCATCGTGATTAGGAACATGAGGAGGATGACGATCACCGCTGCCGTCATGGGCTCCCAGGCGCGCTCTGCATGCGTCGCCCAGCTATATACCAAAACCGGTAGGGCCGTCGATTCATCGGTTGGGCCGCCGGGCACATCCGCCACGAACGCCACCATGCCGATGAGCAGCAAGGGCGCGGTCTCGCCCAGCGCCCGCGCCATGCCGAGAATGGCGCCCGTAAAAATACCAGGCCCGGCGACAGGCAGCACATGGTGGAAAACCGATTGCATCTTGGAGGCCCCTACCCCCAGAGCAGCCGCCCGAATGGACGGCGGCACCGATTTGAGCGCGGCGCGCGATGCGATGATGATCGTTGGCAGGGTCAGCAGCGCCAGCACGAGACCGCCAACAAGCGGCGCTGAGCGGGGCAATCCGAAAAAGCCCAGGAACACGGCGGCGCCCAACAGGCCGAAGACAATAGATGGCACGGCGGCCAGATTGTTGATGTTGACCTCAATGATTTCGGTGAGCCGGTTTCGCGGCGCAAATTCTTCCAAGTAGACCGATGCGAAAATGCCCACGGGAATGGCGATGAATGCCGTGACGAGCATGGTCAGGAGTGACCCCACAATGGCCGCCAGTGCCCCTGCAAGTTCCGGGTAGGTGCTGTCCGTATGGGTAAGGAGGCTGAAGTGAGGAACGCGTGAAATACGCCCCATGTCCTTCAGAGCCAGCGTCCAGGCTATCTGGTCGTCTGAGACATTGCGCTGCGCTTCCGGCAAGGCGATGACACGCGCCAAGGGACGGGCGCCTTGGTAATCCGCGGCGCTTCCGGTGAGCAGATCCATTTCCAAGCTGTTGGCGCTCATGCTCACAACGCGGCCGGTCGCGGGACCTGACGTGACAAGAATGGAGCGGGCATCTACCGCATCGCCCACTTCTGCGCGCTGGGCAGAGATAAGCGATTGCAGGCCTTTGAAAGCATTTGGCCCTGAAAGCGTTACCCGTCCCGGTGCCGTCTCGGTCCCCTGCTCGACAGTGCCCAGCTTGAGCCGTGCTTCGGGCGACACTGCACCTTTGAGATACAGGTCCAGATCGTCATTGAGCGGCACCTTGATGGTCATCTCCTGACCGATTTGTGTCGGATTTGCCGCGACGGATTTCGCCACAGGCAGCACCGCCAGCCGTGTCAGAAGATCGCCGAGCTCACGCGTTTCAAGCCGGTTGCCCTGCACATCCGGAAACGTTTGCAACAGGTTGGACCGCAGCAGGTTGTAGAAACCGTCGATATTGCGCGCCACATCCGCTGGCTTGTCCTTGCCGGCAGGCGCGATCACGGCTGGGTCAAGGACAACGTCATAGCGCACGACATGATAGGTCGCCGCAGATATCGCCTGCGACAGGATCGAAACGATAAGCAGCGAAAGAGCGGCCAAAGCGAAGGCAATCGCAGACATGCCATAGAATCTGAAACGCGTATCGGCTGCCCGACGCTTCTTCAGGCGCTTCAACGCCTTTTCATTCCGGAAGGGGGCTGGGGCGGCGTCAGTCATATTTTTCACGATACTTCTGAACGACCCGAAGGGCGATAAGGTTGAAGAAGAGGGTAATCACGAACAGGACGAGCCCAAGGGCAAAGGCGGACAGCGTCTTCGGGCTGTCAAACTCTGTCTCGCCGGTCAGCAGTGAGACGATCTGGACTGTAATCGTCGTCAGGTCAGCGGTCGGGTCGGGCGAGATGCGCGCCCGCTGTCCCGCCGCCATCACCACAATCATGGTCTCACCGATTGCACGCGAGACAGCCAGCAGAAGGGACGCAATAATGCCCGGCAAAGCCGCCGGCAGGACGACATGCTTTACCGTCTCTGATTTCGTGGCGCCCATGGCGTACGCAGCATCGCGCAGCGTCTGCGGAACAGCATTGATCACATCGTCAGAGAGCGATGAAACAAAGGGGATGACCATGATGCCCATGACGAGCCCCGCCGCCAGCGCACTGGTAGGCTGTGCCGCCAGAAGCGGCTCTGCCGTAATGCCGGCAGACATCAGTGTCATGTTGATCCAGACAGCGACCGCCCGGATCGCTGGCGCGACCACAAGCAGAGCGAAGAACCCGTATACAACCGTCGGGATACCGGCGAGCACCTCAAGGACAGGCTTCACCCAGGCCCGAACGGTTGGCCCGGCATATTCTGAAAGGTAGATCGCCGCGAACAGGCCGACAGGCGCCGCGATGAGCATGGCGATCAAGGCGATCATGAACGTGCCGTAGAACAGCGGCAGGGCGCCAAACTCTGCACTTGTCTGCGCGTTCCAGCGCGTGCCAAAAAGGAAGTCCCAGAACGGGATCTCCGAGAAGAAGCGCAAGCTTTCGTAAAGCAGCGAGGCCACAATGCCGACAGTTGTGGCGATAGCGATGGCGGCACACAGGAACAGAAAGAGTTCTATACCGCCTTCCACCCGATTGCGTGCGCGGAAGCCGGGGGCCACCTTTCGGCGCGCCAGAAAAAAGCCGCACGCTGCGCTGGCAAGCGCCAGGGCGATGGCTGAAGCCTTCACCATGCCCTGCAATTCAAGGAATCGGTTGGCGATGGCCGAAAACACGCGGTCTGCGCCGCCATAGCCGTGGTCGAATGCCGCGCGCGCGATTGAGTCGAGATAAACGTCCAACTCGACAGATGGCATGTTCTGGAAATTGGCTGGCAGCTCACCCGCAAGCAAAGACCGGACTATCCCGTCGCCCAGCATGGCATAGGCCAGCGCAACGACCAGCGCCGGGACGAAGGTCCACATCGCCACATAATAACCGTGATAATTGGGCCGGGAATGAACGCGGACAGAGCCCGCAGCGCCATTGAATCTTTCTGCCTGAACACGGCCGACGAAAAAGCCGCCCGATGCCAGCATTGCAAGCAGTGCAAGCAAAAGCCAACCCATTGGCAAGTGACCGAGCTGTTGAACCATCGAGTCCGGATTCCCCGTTGATATGGCTTCCCTTAATGCTGCTCCGCGACAGTTATGTGACAATTGTGACAGGCATGACAGATGACCGCACATCTCTTGCACCTACCGGCCTGATCGGCCACATCTGGGACCATGAAACAGCGCACTGAATCTGAAGCGATATGGCATGGGACAACGATCCTCGCCGTTCGAAAATCCGGCAAGCTCGCCATGCTGAGCGACGGACAAGTCTCAATGGGTCAAACCATTATGAAGGGAAATGCACGTAAAGTGAGACGCATCGCAGGCGGCGACATTCTCGCCGGCTTTGCGGGCGCCACGGCAGATGCCTTCACGCTTTTCGAAAGGCTTGAGGCGAAGCTGGAACGCCACCCTGGCCAACTCCAAAGGGCGGCCGTCGAACTTGCGAAGGACTGGCGAACCGAAAAATACCTACAAAAACTTGAAGCCCTGCTGATCGTGGCCGACAAGGAGGTCACGCTCGTGATCACCGGAGCTGGCGATGTGCTCGAGCCCGAGCATAATGTCGTCGCCGTCGGGTCCGGGGGGAATTATGCATTGGCCGCCGCGCGCGGCCTGTATGATTATGAAGAGGATGCCGAAGTCATCGGTCGCAAGGCCATGCAGATCGCCGCTGATATTTGCGTCTACACAAACGCCAATTTCACGCTCGAAACGCTCGACCTTTAATCGCCTTCCCTTCTCGTCTGATGCAGGCCTGATGGCAAAGCAGTTCCGGAATCTCCAAATGCAAAACCTGACACCTCGTGAAATCGTTGCCGAGCTTGACCGGCACATTGTTGGCCAGACTGGCGCCAAACGCGCCGTGGCGATTGCCCTGCGCAACCGCTGGCGCCGCAAGCAGGCGCCTGAAGCGCTGCGAAACGAGATCACACCCAAGAATATCCTGATGATTGGTCCCACCGGCGTGGGCAAGACTGAAGTCTCACGTCGCCTGGCCAAGCTGGCCAATGCCCCATTCCTGAAGGTCGAAGCGACCAAGTTCACCGAAGTCGGTTATGTCGGGCGGGATGTCGAACAGATCATACGCGACCTAGTCGAGGCCTCCATCGGCATGATTCGCGAACAGAAACGGGCTGGCGTTGCGCAACAGGCCAAAGATGCCGCGGAGGAACGGCTTCTGGACGCCCTTGTGGGCGCCGAATCCCAGGCGTCCACGCGCGAAGCCTTCCGTCGCAAGCTGCGGGCTGGTGAACTCGACGACAAGCCAGTGGACATCGACTTCACCGATTCCGGCAACGCCATGCAGATGCTGGATATTCCGGGGCAAGGCGGCTCCATGGGCATGATCAACCTGTCGGACATGCTGGGCAAGGCCATGGGTGGCGGCCGGACCAAGCGCGTTCGCACGACCGTGAAGGAGGCCCACCAGCCCCTTCTGGAGGAAGAAGCCGACCGTTTGCTCGACGAAGACGCCATCATCCGCGAGGCTGTGAAAGCCGTTGAAGAAGATGGCATCGTTTTCCTCGATGAAATTGACAAGGTGGCTGCCCGCAAGGACCGGGGCGGCGCCGACGTTAGCCGTGAAGGCGTCCAACGCGACCTCCTTCCGCTGATCGAAGGCACGACCGTCTCCACCAAGCGTGGCGCAGTGAAGACAGACCATATCCTTTTCATTGCGTCGGGGGCTTTCCATGTCTCCAAGCCATCAGACCTGCTGCCGGAATTGCAGGGCCGTCTGCCCATTCGCGTGGAACTGGAACCGCTCTCCCGCAACGACCTGCGGCGCATCCTGGTCGAGCCCGAGGCGAGCCTTGTGCGCCAGTATGAAGCGCTCATGGCAGCGGAGAATGTGACTCTTGTTTTTGAGGACGCCGCGATTGACCGTCTTGCGGATCTGGCGGAGGCCGTGAACAGCACGGTTGAGAATATCGGTGCCCGACGCCTGCAGACAGTGCTGGAGCGGCTTCTTGATGAGATCAGTTTCGACGCACCTGACAAGTCCGGCGAAACCATCACGATCACGGCGGACTATGTGAACGAACGCGTCGCCAGCCTCGCAGGCAATGCTGACCTCTCCAAGTTCATTCTGTAAAAGAGGCGATCAGCTCGTGCTGGCCCGCCGCACAGGCAAATGCTTCTTGCCCCAGTCGCGCAATGTCATCAGCGCCGGGGCAAGCTCCTGCCCCTTCTCGGTGAGAATATAGTCGTAACGCTTGGGCGCCTCTGAATACGGATTGCGAACAAGAATGCCCGCTTCCACAAGGCGCTTCAGCCGGTCGGCCAATATATGCCGGGTCATCCCGCTTGATTCCGCAAACTGTTCGAACCGCGAGAGGCCAAGGAGGCAGTCCCTCAAAATGAGAAGCGTCCAACGGTCGCCCAGCACCGATAGAGTCCGTGCGACCGGGCACCAGTTATCAGAGAGCTCAGACCATTTCATGCGGGATACCCCGTGCCGTTTCCTAGCAAGTTCCGAAACAGCACTATAAGCTGATTCGTTATGGCTGGGCTTCGGGATGTAACGGGCTCTCGTTTCGACCTAAAGCTTGATACCTGCTGCTTCAGCGAGACCCGCAAGCGGAACTTCCGGGCGCGGGCCGAAGTGGCTGATGACTTCAGCGGCAGCTATGTGGCCAAGCCTTGCGCACGTCGCCAAGGGCAGGCCTCGGGCATAGCCGAACAGGAACCCCGCCGCGTACTGGTCACCGGCCCCTGTTGTATCGACCACTTTCGCGACAGGTTCAGCTGCAACCGCGAGCGGCTCGCCTTCACCGATCACAACGGAGCCTTTTTCGCTGCGCGTCACGGCGGCGATCGCCGTATCCGCTTGAAGTCGCGCAATCGCCTCATCGAAGTCGCGCGTCTGGTAAAGCGACAGAAGCTCTTCCTCATTGGCGAAGAGGATGTCGACATGTCCCTGGACCAGATGCAGGAAGCTTTCGCGATGGCGGTCAACGCAAAAGCTGTCTGAAAGCGTCAGGGCGACGAGGCGGCCCGCGGACTTGGCGATTTCGGACGCATGGATGAAGGCCGCCTTGGCATCGTCCTTATCGAACAGATAGCCTTCGAGATAGAGAATGCGGCCCTGGCGAACAACCTCTTCATCGACATCCTCTTTGGAGAAGAGAACCGAAGCGCCAAGGAATGTGTTCATGCTGCGCGCGCCGTCTTCGGTGACGAAGATGATACACCGAGCCGTTGCCGGGCCGCTCTCGAGGGGATGTGTGGCAAAAGGCACGCCCGTCCGGGTCATTTCTTCGCGGAACTGCCGGCCCAGATCATCATTGGCTGTCTTGCCGATATAGGCAGCGCTGCCGCCGAAGCTTGATACGCCCGCTATCGTGTTCGCGCCGCTACCACCTGACGTGATGATCGGGTTCCTCGCTTGTACCGTAAGTTCCTCTGCGCGAGGCTCCTCGATCAGCGTCATGGCATCTTTCTGGATGCCCCAGGATTCCAAGAACGCGTCATCTGCGCTGGAAAGGACATCAACGATCGCATTGCCGAGACCGACAACATCAAAACGGGTGGAAGTCATATGTACATAGCCTTGAAAACCAGTCCGCCGATTGCCAGACATGCGCGCTGGACGCAACTGCGCGCCATGCTAAACCGCTCGCCATGAAAATCGCTTACATTGCCTCGCAGGTCACCCTTCCAGACTCGCCCGTTCGTCGTACTGATGCGTTCGAGCATGACTACATGATGCGTTCGCTCGTGCCGGCTTTCGCCGAAAAGGGCATGTCCGTTGTCGATGTCGCCTGGGACGATCCGGAAGCCGACTGGGGGTCTTTCGGCGCTGCCATCATCGGCACGACGTGGGACTATTGGGACCGGATCGATGCGTTCCTCGACACCCTCGAGGCCATTGGAAAGCGCACACGCCTGTTCAACTCGGCAGACATGGTGCGCTGGAACAGCCGCAAGACCTATCTGAAGGACCTCGAATCGAAAGGCGCGCGCCTTATCCCCACCCTCTGGATGGAGAGGGTAACGCCTGAAGCTGCGTCCAGTGCGTTTGACGCGCTTGGCAGTGACGACCTCGTCTTCAAGCGCCAGATCGGCGCCGGGGCCCGGGACCAGTTCCGGCTGAAGCGCGGCGAGGCAATTCCGGCGGTTTCACACCCGATGATGGTCCAGCCTTTCCTGAACATGATCCAGGTCGAAGGCGAGATCAGCTTCATCTTCATCGACGGTGATTTCAGTCATGCACTCATCAAGCGTGCGGCCAATGGTGACTACAGGATCCAATCCGAATACGGCGGCCGGGAAGAACCGATTGTCCCATCCCTGCAGGACCTGGCGGCCGCACAGGCCATAATGGGCACGCTTGACCAGGCGCCCCTCTACGGCCGTGTCGATATGCTGCGCGCGGAAGATGGCCAACTGCTTCTCATGGAGCTGGAACTGATCGAGCCCTATCTCTACCCCATTGAAGGCCCTGAACTCGGCAAGCGAATGGCGGCGGCGGTTGCACGGCAACTGCAAATCGCCTCATAAGATCCAAGTGATGTGCTGTGCCCGATGATAAGGGCACGCCGCGCAGCGTGCAATTTTGCGCCGGGGACACAATGAGCCATGATCAGATTTGCCTTGTCAGCAACAGCCGCATCGCTTCTCGCCGGCACATGTTCAGCTCAGATCGAAAGTGAGGACGGCCTCTATCTGGGATTTCGCGGCTATGGCGCAATCAGCGATCAGAACAATCTCATCTTCGCCGCCAGTCGCGAATTTGGTGCCTCGGTCGGATACCGGTTTTCCGACGTCTGGCGTGTGGAGACTGAATACTCGCGCCGATGGGCCAAGATACAGGGCCTGAACGGGGCCAAAACGGTCCGGGGAGACTTTGATGCCCACACGCTCGGCCTGCATCTGTTTCGTGACTTTCGGCCTGGCAAGAAGCTCAGGCCCTTTGTCGGCGTCGGGGTTGGTGGCGGTATTCTCGACTTCGACTTCAAAGGTCCTGCCGATATCAATCCCGACTTCATCGTCGTCGGAAACGACACGAACATCAGCACCTACGGCAACGTCTTCCTAGGCTCGACCTACCACATCAATTCACAACTGCGGTTCGGAGGCGGTTTCGAGTATTTTTCGTTTACCGACCAGGCCGTGGAATCCAATATTGGCGACATCGACGGAATCAATCGGAGCTACAATTTCTTCGTGTCGTTACGCTGGCGCCCGGACTTCTAATACAGGCCCCTACTTCCCGAAGCCGTAGACGAGCGCCACTTTCAAGGCCGTGTCGGTATCCTCAAATCCATCAGCCGGATTCGTGTCGTAACGCACATTGAAGGACATGCGCGCGGAGAAGGATTTGGAAACCGAAGCCGTCAGTGCAATGCTGTTCTCGATCTGGGTAGAGGTCTCGCCGTACAAGATGTCAGTCTCGTCTGCGAGTTTCACATTTTCGTTGAACTGGTAGCCGAATTCGGAGCGCGCCACAGCGCCCACGGACGTAACGGTTTCTGCTGGCGTAACGCTGATCGCCCCGGTTGAGTCCGTCACAACAGTGCGCTTGATCTCGTCAATCTTGACACCCGGACCCCCGCGCACGGTCCAGCTTCTCTTCTCACCGTCCAGAATGTGGTAGCCAAGACCGCCACCAACGAAGGTGCGGCTATCGAAGCCGGTGAACTGATCGACTTCATAAGAGGCGCGACCGAAGCTGAACAGTTTTTCGTTAAGCAGACGATCGACATCGCCTGAGAAGAAGTAACGATTGCGGCTTTCGACGCCATCCTGCTCGCCATATTCACCGTCCGCGACCAGTTCGACCTTCCACAAACCTGCCTTGCGCGCGACATCAATACCCAGGCCCAGGTCGGTCGTTTCCGTATTGCCGGTCGTATAGCCCGCATTGAAGGCACCCTCCCCACTCCAGCCATCTTTTTCCTGTGCGTGAGCCGGCGCAACGGCCACGAGGGCAGCGCCGACAGAAGCAAGGATGAATGAGGACTGTTTCAGTGGACGCATTGCGAGGACTCCTGGATTGATCGGATCAGTTCTGGCGGCAAATTCAGACCATCGACTCACGGAACAATGGCCACTTCATGGCGCGTATACCTTCAGAATAATCTGCGACAACCCTGCCTAAACAGGCGGCATTTAACGACGCGGACCAAGGCGGGAGACAGTCGCAGGGTCGGGCGTTTTGGGCTTGTGCCGACACAGATCCGCAATCGCGCAGTGCCAGCATTCTGGCGTTTGCGCCTTGCAGACATATCGCCCGTGCAGAATGAGCCAGTGATGGGCTCCGTGCTTGTACTCATCCGGTGTGGCGCGTTCCAGGCCGGCCTCCACCTGCTCAGGCGTCTTGCCGGGCGCGAGACCCGTTCTGTTGGCCACACGAAAGACATGCGTATCCACGGCAATCGTCGGCACGCCAAAGGCCTCGTTCAAGACCACATTGGCCGTCTTGCGCCCCACCCCCGGCAAGCGCTCCAGCTCATCGCGCGTATCGGGCACTACACCGCCATATCCATCCAGCAGCATCTGGCTCAGCGCGATGACATTCTTGGCTTTGTTGCGCCAAAGCCCGATGGTACGAATATATTCCGCCACACCCTCTTCGCCCAGAGCCAGCATCTTTTCGGGCGTATCGGCCACAGCGAAAAGCTTGGCTGTGGCCTTGTTTACGCCGACATCGGTCGCCTGTGCAGACAGAGCGACGGCGACAACCAGTGTATAGGGGCTTGTGAAGTTCAGTTCCGTGCGCGGTTCCGGCCGGTCTTCAGCGAGCGCCGCATACAGTGCATGCGCCTTTTCCCGTCCGAACGTACGGGGAGCCCGCTTTTTCCGGGGCTTGGGCTTTGAGGGTGCGTCATTTGGCATGCAGGACTGTCTAAGTCGCACTTTGCAGCATGCAAGGCCGTGCTAGATATTCCTGCATGAGCGAGATCGAAGAAGTCGTTTATCTGGATGCGGTCCTGACCCCGAACCGGTCACTCAGCCCGCGCGGCTTTGCCATCATCATGAGTGTCGTCGGCGTGGCGAGTTTCATCAGCGGCATGGCTTTTCTCTCGATGGGCGCCTTCCCCGTCGTTGGATTCTTCGGGCTGGATGCCCTGGCGATCTATCTGGCCTTTCGATGGTCCTTCCGGCGTCAGCGTGAAGAGACCCGCATAACGATTACCGCGAAGTCGGTGCGTCTGTTTCATCGCAAGGCCGACGGCTCCGAGAGACACGTTGAGCTGCCTTCAGCCTTTGCCAGGGTTGAGTTGGATGAGCCGGTCGAATCGACCAGCTGGCTGCGAATCGAGCACGGGCGGACAGCCTATGTGATCGGTCGCTTCCTGACGCTGCCGGAGCGCAAATCGCTATTGCTCGCTGTCCGGGCAGCGCTTATCCGCGCCCGTAGTGAACGGTATCTGGCCTGAATTCGGGTTACCAAAAATAAATGACGCCTGCGTCATGGTTTTTTTATCCGGGGTATGTTAAATTCTTCCAGACATCAAAACTGGCATCCGGTTGAAGGATGCTCCGGAGGAAAAGAAATGGCTGCAGATACTGCACAGAGCATTGAACATCCCGCACTGAAGCGTCCCAAGGTTTCGGACCGTGAACCCTTGCATCCCGGCTACCTGCGCGTTGGCGAGGAAGTGCCACCGGCCTCCAGCGTCGACATCAAGACCGTCGACATTGTTGATCCGGAAATCTGGCGTCAGGGAAAATATTGGGAGCTGCTCGAGCGCCTGCGCAACGAAGACCCCATCCATTTCACGCCTGACAGCTTTGTCGGCCCCTACTGGTCCATCACGCGCTATGAAGACATCATGGCCATCGATACGGACCACAAGCGCTTCTCCTCAAGCTGGGAGCATGGTGGCATCACGTTGGGCGAGCCGCTTGAAGATTTCGAAATGCCGATGTTCATCGCGATGGATGAGCCCCGCCACTCCGAGCAGCGCAAGACAGTCCAGCCGGCCGTCGCGCCGAACATGCTCAAGGAGTATGAATCCCTTATCCGTTCGCGGACGCAGGGCCTTCTCGACAGCCTGCCGGTCGGAGAACCTTTTGACTGGGTCGATACCGTCTCGGTCGAACTGACCACCATGATGCTGGCGACGCTCTTCGACTATCCGTTTGAGCGCCGGCGCGACCTGACCCGCTGGTCGGACGTCGCGACCAACATGAACAATCCTGACATCTGCCCCGGTGGGGAAGAACAGTGGAAACAG
Source organism: Hyphomonas chukchiensis (assembly GCF_000682695.1). Lineage (GTDB taxonomy): Bacteria > Pseudomonadota > Alphaproteobacteria > Caulobacterales > Hyphomonadaceae > Hyphomonas > Hyphomonas chukchiensis. The sequence continues at coordinate 187,834 of NZ_AWFG01000063.1, forward strand.
GAGATGATGACCTGCCTCACGACGTTCATGGGCCTGTTCCAGGAACGCGGCGCCATGGATGAGAAGAACGATCTCATCAGCCTGCTGGCGCATGGCGAAAAGACCCGCAACATGACGCCGATGGAGCTGCTGGGTAACGTCATCCTGCTCATCGTGGGCGGCAATGACACGACCCGCAACTCGATGACGGGTTCGGTCTACGCCCTGAACAAGTTCCCGTCTGAATACGAGAAGCTGAAAGCTGATCATTCGCTGATCCCGAACATGGTATCCGAGACGATCCGCTGGCAAACGCCACTGGCCTTCATGCGCCGTACAGCGCTGGAAGATGTCGAGATGGGCGGTAAAACCATCCACAAAGGCGACCAGGTCGCCATGTGGTATGTCTCCGGCAACCGCGACGAACGCTTCTGGGACCGCCCGAACGATTATATCATCGACCGCCCGAATGCCCGCCGCCACATCTCGTTCGGCTTCGGCATCCACCGCTGCGTCGGCAACCGCCTTGCGGAGCTGCAGCTGCAGATCCTGTGGCAGGAGATCATGGAACGCTTCAGCCATATCGAAGTGCTGGACGAGCCATCGCTGACGTCCGGCGCCTTCGTGAAGGGCTACACCTGGATGCCGGTGATCTGCCATCCGAAATAAGCGTGTTGGCTGACGCCGCGCAAAGCCTGATAAGCCTCCCATCAGATCCTGATGGGAGGTTTTTTCATGGACGTATCCACCGCTGTCGCCCAGCGCATTTCAACGCGCGCCTTCAAGCCTGACGCGCTTTCCGAAGCCGATGTACGTGAATGGCTGACCGCTGCGCAGCGGGCGCCTTCGGGGGGGAATGTGCAGCCTTGGCGGGTGATTGTGGTTTCGGGGGATGCGAAGGATGCGGTGATCGCCAAGGCGGCTGAGGTGCTGAAGGACAGTCCGGCGGGCCAGCCGACGGACCGGGCGATCTATCCCAAGGACCTGTGGGAACCCCACGAAGCGCGCCGCCGGCGTGTGGGAGAGATGATGTACGAAGCGCTGGAAATCCCGCGCAGCGACCGTGCCGCGAAGCTCGCCTGGTTTGCCAACAATTACCGCTTCTTCGGCGCGCCTGCTGCAGTATTCATTGTGATTGACGAGCGCATGGGCCACGGCCAGTGGGGCCATACCGGCATGTACATGCAGACTTTGGCCCTGCTCGCAGAGGAGCGCGGATGGGGGACATGCATGCAGGAATGCTGGGGCATTTTGCGGCCGATGCTGAAGGAACACTTCGGGCTTGGCGAGACCGAAATGGTCTGGTGCGCGATGGCTGTTGGCGTTCCGGATCCCGATCACAAGGTCAATTCGCTGCGCGCTGAACGGGCCGATCTGGACGAAATTGCGGAGCTCAAGGGGTTTTAGGAGTCCGTTCCCGGGTCTTAACGGGGACTTCCGAGTCCATTCCCGGACCATTCCCGGCCCATTTGCGACCTAATCCTGCCCCATGGCAGTGCTTTCTAGGGCCATGATCACGCGTCGTGCTGCCCTGTCCGGCCTTGTGGCCCTCCCTCTCATCCCGAGCGTCACGGGTGAGCGGCTGGTGCCCTGGGAGACGCGGCTTATCCTCGCCGCGCGTCGCCAGATCGGCGTCACGGTGAGCTATGACCCGGCCTATGTCAGCCTGGACTATCCGAACGGCGATGTTCCACGAGAACAGGGCGTGTGTACGGATGTCGTGATCCGGGCCTATCGGGACGCGTTCGACTTCGACCTGCAATCAGCCGTGCATGAGGACATGAAGGCGGCGTTCAGTGTCTATCCGAAGACCTGGGGCCTGACGCGGACGGATCGGAATATCGACCATCGCCGGGTGCCGAACCTTGAGACCTATTTCCGGCGGCATGGAGAGGCCTTGCCCACTCCCGCCTCACTGACGGACTGGCAACCCGGCGACCTCTACACGATGCGCCTGAATGGCAACCTGCCGCACATCGGGATCGTCTCAGACCGGGTGACAGCCATGGGGCATCATTATGTGCTTCACAATATCGGCGCAGGCACGGCTGAGGACGACATCCTCGGCCTGTTCGATGAGGAAAGGCGGTTCCGGTTCGAACCGCCGGGCGTGTGACCTATTCCTCGTCGTCCCAGTCGCTCATCGGGCGTTCCGGCTCACGCGGATTGGAGGCGAGCTGAATGACGGCGGCCTTGACCGCTGCACGGTCGAAATCCTCGTCTTCCTCAGGCGTGGTCGGGCGCGGCTTCAGGTAGGTGAAAACGCTGACAGAGCTGTCGTCAGATTCATCGTCTTCTGCCTCGCCAGCCATGGCATCTTCAGTCAGTTCCAATTCGGTATCGTCTGTTTGTGTCTCGTCGGATACGCCCGCTTCAGCGTTCTCGGCGGGCTCGTCCGCATCCTCGATATCCATGTAATCGGTGACGAAGGCGTCGACGGTTTCGGCCTCGTGGCGATCTTCGATCAGGACGTCTTCTTCGTTGAGGGCTTCCTCGTCCGGCATCTGGAAGCCGGATGGGATAACATCGGACAAGAGGCCTTCAGCTTCGAGATCTGCCTTGCCCGGCAAGGTGTCGAGGCTTTCAAGGCCGAAATGCTCAAGGAAGGCATCGGTGGTGCCATAGGTCATCGGCTGGCCGGGCGTCTTGCGGCGCCCCTTGATCTTGACCCAGCCGGCTTCCATCAGCGAGTCGATGGTCGTCTTGGCGACGGCGACGCCGCGCACGGCCTCGATTTCGGCGCGCGTGACAGGCTGGCCATAGGCGATGATCGCGAGCGTCTCAAGCGCAGCCTGACCCAGCTTCTTCTGGACCTGACGCTCTTCGACAAAAAGGTAGGAAAGGTCCTGAGCGGTCTGGAAGCGCCATTTACCGGCGACCTCAACGAGGTTCACGCCGCGATTGGCATACATCGCGCGCAGCGACATCAGCACCTCGGCCGACTCGACGCCATGCGGCAGGATTTCGGCAATCTGGTCAGCCGAGAGAGGCTCGCCAGCGGCAAACAGGATGGCCTCCGCGCGACGGATTCCTTCCGACAAGGCCTCCTGCATTCCGCCTTCCAGCGCCGCTTCGGAGCGCTTGTAGGCGAAGGACAGCTGGGCCATGGGATCCCGCGTCTCTTCCTGTGAATCATCCATCATTTCAAACTTCTCAAGCGGTTGCATCCCTGCCCTCCCCGGGGTTGGTTGTTGCATTACGCAGGTATAGTGGCGCAAAGTGGGCGTCCTGGCGCACGTCGACTTCCCCGTCACGGGCGAGTTCGAGCGCCGCCGAAAAGACGCTGGCGGTAACGGACCTTGGCGGCAGATCCGGGTCGACATCCGTCATCGTTGTCCGGATCTCGTCGAGCGTTGACCACTGGGTGAGCTGGCTGCGTAGTGCGCGCAGTGTGGTGCGCGCCAGTTCCAGCGGCAAGACGAATTGCTGCTCAATCTTGTGAGGCGCTTCCTTTTCCTTGCGCTCACGAATGGCGCCAAAGGCTTGCGTCAGCTCGTAGAGCGACGCCTTGAACTCGGTATGCTTGACGACGACTGGCTGCTCGGGCCGGCCGCGCAGGAAGATGACATTGTTGAGGACAGGCCCTGCTTCCAGTTCTTCAACGGCGGTGCGCATGGCATCGAGACGTTTCAGCCGGAAGGCCAGCCGTTCGGCCATTTCCTCGCCGCTCGGCTCGTCCTCATCCAGCTTTTCGGGCTTGGGCAGAAGGAGACGCGACTTCATATAGGCAAGCCATGAGGCCATCAGCAGATAGTCTGCTGCGAGATCCATACGCTTCGACTTCGCGTCTTCAATGAAGCCGAGATACTGGACGGCCAGGTCGAGGATGGACAGGTGGAGCAGGTCTACCTTCTGGCGGCGGGCCAGTTCCAGCAGGAGGTGGAGCGGGCCTTCATAGCCATCGACATCGACGCGGAAGACATCCCCCGCTTCGGCGTCCTGCGCGTCTGCCGACAGCGCATCGATGGAGATGGCGTCAACGCTCATGCCATCGCCTTGAATTCAGGAAAGAGTTCGTGGAAACGGGCCCATCCGGCCTGACCGTCAAAAGGTTGTTCATTCGCTGCCATGGCTTCGGCACGGTCAGCGCGCTGGAGCGCCTTACCGGCCAGAAGCGGCGAGGCTTCGGCCACTTCGGTCATCTCGGCGAGGATCGCTTCGTCGTCCTTCAGGAAGCCGGAACAGTGCAGCAGCATGTCACAGCCGGCGGCAATTGCCCCGTCTGCACGCGTCGTCAGGCTGCCGCCCAGCGCCCTCATCCCCAGATCATCGCTCATCAGCAGGCCATCAAACCCGATTCGCTCGCGAATGATGCCTTGAATCAGCTTTTGCGACAGGGTGGCCGCAACGCCTGGATCGATGGCGTCATAGGCAATATGGGCCGTCATTGCCATTGGCGCGTCGGCGAGTCGTGCAAAGGCGTCGAAATCCTTGGCCAGTTCCTGCTCACTGGCTGTGACGCGGGGCAGTTCGAGGTGGCTGTCCGACATCGACCGGCCATGGCCGGGGATATGTTTCACCACGCCCGCGACGCCACCATCGGCAAGGCCTTTGAGCGCGGCGCGGGCAAGGTCTGCCACCTGTTCCGGCTCTGTGCCGAAGGCCCGGTCGCCGATCACGTCATGCGCGCCGGGCACCGGCAGATCTACCACGGGCGCACAGTCGGCATGGATGGACATGGAGGCGAGTTCGGCGGCGATGAGGCGGTGGCCCAGCCATGCGGCTTCACGGCCACGTTCAGGGTCTGTCTTGTAGAGCAGCGCATAGTCTTCACCGCGCGGGAAAAGCGGCCATTCCGGCGCCTTGAGGCGGGCGACGCGGCCCCCTTCCTGATCGATGAAGATGAGGGTCTCGCGGCCCGTGGCATCCCAGATGTCGCTGACCAGCTGGCGGATCTGCGTTTTCGACACGCAGGAGCGGCCCATCAGGATGACGCCCCACGGATTTTGCGTGGCGAAGAGGGTCTTTTCCCCCGAAGTCAGTTGCGCGCCAGAGACGCTGAGGATGCAAGCCTTATTCACTATCCAGTCACCACAATGCAGTTTTCGCCAGCTGCCTTCAGCGCATCGCAGAAGGCAGCCGCTTCCGATCTTTCGGCAAAGGTGCCGACGCGCAAGCGGTAAAACACACCCTTGGCGCCGAGATCGGCGCGCTGGATCTGCTTTGAGGCGCCCTGATAGATATCCGGGCGGGAGCTGGACGCCTTGCGCCAGGCGGCTTCGGCGGCCTCTTCGGAGCGGAAAGCGGCGACTTGGACCATAAAGGCGCCATCGGCCGCGAATTCGAACTCGGACATGGCCTGTTGCCGGGGCATGGGCTGGGCCGCCATCGGCATCGGAACCGGGTTCACGGCAGCGACTTCAAGGTCTTCGTCCGATTCGGCAGGGCGGGAATCAAGGTCGGCGAGCGCCTTCACCTGATCCGCAACGGCATTTGGCATGCCGTTTTCGGGGTCTGTCTCGTCAGCGCTGGCTGATTCGATTCCCGGCCGGAGCTCTATCGGGGGACCACCCTGCAGGAATTCAGTGCTGCGCTCTTCATCGGCCAGTTCGGCATCCTGCGCGGCGGGGCGGTCAGAGGCGTCCATCTGGTCGTAGAAACGCTTGTCGGTGTCGGGCACGGCAACGCCGCCGCGGTCTTCCGGGGTGCGCTTGTAGGGCTGGGAATCGGCGATAACACTTGGGATCCCGGCGCCATTGGCACGGACGCCCTGCCGGTAGGTGTTCCAGACGACGGCGCCGAAAACGAGCAGGACGCCGATGGCGAGCGCCAGTATCAGCGGCCCACGGGCGGTCTCATCATCGCGGATTTCGAATCCCCGGTAGTCATCCTCGAAGGGCGAATAATCGCCCCCGTTGCGTGATCTGCCCATGGAATACTTCCTTCAGAACAATTTGCTGAGGTTAATATTAGGGGCCGTTTCGTTAATGACGCTTGAACATTCATGGGATTTGCCCCGGGCGCGCTGTATTCATTCGCAAATCAGCGCATGCCGCTGGGGTCAAACAGGCGGCGGTGCTCTTCCATGGCGAAGGTATCGGTCATGCCGGCGATATAGTCGCAGACAATGCGGGCACGGCGGCCTTCGGTGACCTGGGCCGCATCATGGCGCCAGGGCGGCGGCAGGGTTTCGGGCTCGGCGAGGAAGATGTCGAACAGGTCGGCCAGGAGGCGCTTGGCCTGGCTGCGCATGCGGTTGACCTTGTAATGCTTGTACATGCGCTCGTAGAGAAAAGCCCGCAGGGGACGCTGGCGCTCGGCTAGCGCATCGGAGAAAGCGACGAGGGGCACATCCATGGCGCGGACGGCAGCGGCGCTTTGGGGCTGGTGGAGGGCGATGCGGCGGCGGGTTTCGTCGGTCACGTCATTGATCCAGATGCCGATGAGGCGCCGGACGGCCTCGTAGGTGACCATGCGGTCGCTGAGGTGGGGGTATTCGATACGCACGCCCCGGAAGGCATCGCCGACGACTGGGATATCCTTCAGGTCGTCGATGGTGAACAGGCCGGAGGCGATGCCGTCGTCGATGTCGTGATTATTGTAGGCGATGTCGTCGGACAGGGCAGCGACCTGGGCTTCCGGGCCGGCGAACTGGTCGGGCTCGAGGTCGGCAAGCTGGTGGAAGTTGCGGAAGGCGGCGGGCAGGCTGCTGATCGGCGTATCGGGGCCGGTGACGGGGCCATTGTGCTTGACGAGGCCTTCCAGCATTTCCCAACTGAGGTTCAGGCCGTCGAAATTGGGGTAGCGGACCTCCAGCTTGGTGACAATGCGCAGGGTCTGGGCGTTGTGATCGAAGCCCTCATAGTCCGTCATGCACGCGTCGAGCTGGTCCTCGCCGGCATGACCGAAGGGTGGATGGCCGAGATCATGGGCGAGCGAGAGGGCCTCGGCGAGGTCTTCATCAAGGCCAAGCGTGCGGGCGATGCTGCGGGCGATCTGGGCGACTTCGAGGGAATGCGTGAGGCGCGTGCGGTAATGGTCGCCCTCATGGGCCACGAAAACCTGTGTTTTCTGCTTCAGGCGGCGGAAAGCGGTGGAGTGGACGATCCTGTCGCGGTCACGCTGGAACGGCGTTCGGGTCGCTGACGGGGCCTCCTCATGATAGCGCCCGCGGCTGTCTTCGTGACGTGTCGCAAACACTGCTCTCTTTTCCATTGGCCAATTCGTCCCTATCTTGTGTGGATGAGCACCGTAACAGCCCCTGATGTGACCCTGTCCGCCTCCGCTGCCAAGCGGATTAATGCGATTCTGGCCAAACAGGACGGCGCAGCCTTCCTGCGCGTGTCTGTCGAAGGCGGCGGATGTTCGGGCTTTTCCTACAAGTTCGACTTTGCCGATGCGGCCAATGCCGACGACCTGGTGGTCGAGCGCGATGGCGCGCATGTACTGATCGACGAAATGAGCCTCGAATTCCTGCACGGCGCCGAGATCGACTTCTCGACCGAACTGATCGGCGCGGCTTTCAAGATCAAGAACCCGAATGCGACAGCGGCCTGCGGTTGCGGGACCAGTTTCTCGATCTGACCTGACCCTGCGTCCGGCTCGCACGGACATGTCATTGCGCGTATGCTCCTGTTCAGGAGGACGACAGCATGACCAGACCAAAGCCATTCCGGATTGATGTGCCCGACAAGAAGATCGAGGCGATCATGGAGCGGGTGAAGAACTACCATTGGTTCCCTGCCCCCGCGAACGAGCAGGGCTTTGCCTATGGCATGTCGACCCCCGTGATGAAGGACCTGCAGCGCTACTGGCTGGCCGGCTATGACTGGCGCGCGGCGGAGACGGACCTGAACCGCTATCCAAGCTACATGGCCGATGTCGACGGCCTGGACATTCACTTCGTGCACGTTATCGGCGAAGGGGGCGGGGCTCGACCATTGCTGCTGACGCATGGCTGGCCGGGCTCGTTTTTCGAGTTCTGGGAGGCCATCGGCCCCCTCGCCTATCCGTCGAAGCATGGCGGCAAGGCCGAGGACGCCTTCGACATCGTGATCCCGTCCCTGCCCGGCTACGGCTTTTCCGAGAAACCCAAATCGCCCCTCGGCCAGCGCGCGACCGCGAAGCTATGGAACACGCTGATGCAGGATGTGCTCGGCTATGAGACCTATCTGGCGCAGGGCGGCGACTGGGGCGGGCTTGTGACGTCGTGGCTCGGTTATGATCATGGCGCGCACGACAAGAAGGGCGGCTGCAAGGCGATCCACCTGAACATGATGGGGTTCCGGCCAAACCCGGCCACGCCGCAATCGCAGGAAGAGACCGACTGGCTGAATGCGTCGCAGGCCGCGATGCAGCGCGAGGGGGCCTATTTGATGGAACAGGCGACCAAGCCGCAGACGCTGGCCATGGCGCTGATGGATTCTCCCATGGGCACGGCCGCGTGGATCCTCGAGAAGTTCCATGGCTGGTCAGACCTGAAGGATGGCGACCTGTTCAGTGTCTATTCCAAGGACCAGTTGCTGACGAATGTGATGATCTACCTCGTGAACGACGCCATTGCGACGAGCATCTGGTATTACAACGCCCTCTTCCAGGAAGGCGGCGTTGGCCTGCCGGATAGCAAGCGCTGTGAGACGCCGACCGGCTTTGCCAATTTCCCCGGCGAGACAATCTACTCGGCGCCGCCGCGCAGCTGGGCAGAGCGGGCCTACAACATCACCCATTGGAACGAGATGAGCCATGGCGGGCACTTTGCGGCCATGGAAGCACCTGACCTGTTCGTGGAGGAAGTGCGGGCCTGGGCGAAGAGCGCGGACTAGGCGGCTGAGCCTGCCCGAAGGTCCTGACCGACATTCTGAAGCACTGCATTGACGAACTTCGCTTCGGTCTCGTCGAAGAAGTCATAGGCCAGCGAGACATACTCATCCAGGATGACCGCGCTGGACAATTCCTGATGCGCGATGAACTCAGCGGCGCCTGCACGCAGGATGGCACGTGTGGTGGAGTCGAGACGGGTCAGTTTCCACCCATCCGCGAGGCGGGCGAGAATGGCCGTATCAATGGCGACCTGATGGGCGACCACAGCATTCAGTATGGACTTGAAAAGGTCAGGGTCTGCTTCCTCGACCGGTCGCTCGTCCGGGCCGATGCCGAGACGATCTTCCATGAAGGCGCGGATCGTGGCCTTGGCTGACTTTTCCGTCTGCTCCATTTCATAGAGGGCCTGGACAGCCGCCAACCGGGCGCCAGCACGGCGCGCGCGGATGACCTCGAAAGGGACTTTCTGCTGGCTCAACGAATGAGTTCCTTGCGGAACTTGATCATGGACAGGCAGGCTTCTGCGGCGTCCTTACCCTTGTTCTTCTGCTTGCGGTCGGCGCGGACCCAGGCCTGATCGCCATTCTCGACGGTCAGGATGCCGTAACCGATGGCCTGACGGCGCTGGACGATGAGGTCCATAAGGCCACGGGCGCTTTCACCGCAGACATAGTCATAATGCGAGGTTTCGCCGCGAATGACGCAGCCCAATGCGACAGCGCCATCAAAGCGGCCGCTGTCAGCTGCCATGGCGATGAGGCCTGGCAGCTCGAAAGCGCCTGGCACTTCCATGACGGTGACTTTTGCACCGGCAGCTTCAAGTACTTCCATCGCGCCAAGCTCCAGCTCGTCGCTGATGTGTTTGTAATAGCGTGAAATGGCAATAAGGACGCGGTCCGCCATTATTTCGTCTCCTCGTTCAAGCGGCGCCAGCCCTCTATGGTCAAGCCGTATCCGTCAAGCCCTGCAACGCGGGTTGGCTGCGTATCGGACAGGAAAGTCATGCGACGAACGCCCAATTCCCGCAGAATCTGGGCCCCGACGCCATATTCCCGCAAGGGAGCCGACGGGTCGCGCGGCGTGCTGCTCTTCAGGCCGAGGCGCTCTGCAATGACGTTCGGATGCATGGAATTGACGAAAACGACGACGCCGGGCTCTTCAGCTTCGGCAATGATGCGCATCGCTTTCCCGACAAGGCCCTGACGCGGGCCGGTTTCGCCAAGAATGTCAGCAAGCACGTCCGTGCGGTGAACGCGGACGAGTGTGGTCGAGTCCGGCTTGATGTCGCCATGGACGATGGCGATGTGTTCGGAATTGTCGAGCGTGTTGCGGAAGCAGACCGTCTTGAAGCCGTCTCCGTAAGTCGAGTTCAATACGGCTTCGACGCGGCGCTCAAGGAAACGATCATTCTGACGCCGCCAGGCGATGAGATCAGCAATTGTGCCGATCTTGAGATTGTGGAGCTGGGCGAAGGCGACAAGGTCCGGCAGGCGGGCCATAGAGCCGTCTTCGTTCATGATCTCGCAGATCACGCCGGCGGGATAAAGACCAGCCATGCGCGAAATGTCGACTGCGGCCTCTGTATGCCCTGCGCGGACCAGTGTGCCGCCGTCCTTGGCGACCAGCGGGAAAACGTGGCCGGGCGAGACAATATCATCGTCATCTGTCGTCGGATCGATGGCGACGGCAATCGTGCGGGCACGGTCATGTGCGGAAATGCCGGTGGTGACGCCTTCCTTGGCCTCAATGGATACCGTGAAGGCGGTCTGCATGCTTTCGCGGTTGTTGCGGGTCATCATGTCGAGGCGCAGCGTGTGGGCACGCTCCTGCGTCATGGCGAGGCAGATCAGGCCACGGCCATGACGGGCCATGAAATTGACCTGCTCCGGGGTCGCGAAGGTTGCGGGGATGATCAGGTCACCCTCATTCTCGCGATCCTCGGCATCGACCAGGATATACATGCGCCCATTGCGGGCGTCCTCGATGATCTCGTCAATCGAGGAAATGGCGTCGTGGAAACTTTCAGACATGAGTAGAGGGTCCTTCCGGCGCATCGGCGCCAATCATGCGCGCCACGTAGCGCGCGAGCATGTCGATCTCAAGGTTCACATGTGCGCCGGGCGTGAGGTCCGACAGGGTCGTCACCTCCCATGTGTGCGGAATGATCGCGATCTGGAAGTCGCCATTCGGCAAGGCCGCAGCGACGGTGAGGGAGACACCATTAATGGCGGCCGAGCCCTTGGTGGCGAAGTAACGGGCAATTTCGGCAGGCGGACGGATCGTCAGGCGCCAGCTCTGGCCTTCGGGCTCGATGGAAACGACCTCGCCGACGCCGTCGACATGGCCGAAGACGAAATGTCCGCCCAGCTCGTCGCCGAGCTTGAGGCTTTGCTCGAGATTGACGCGGGAGCCGGGTTTCCATTCGCCAAGAACCGTCTTGGAAAGGGTTTCAGGCACGGCCTCGACGGCGAACCAGGCGCCGCGCTCGGCCTGGCCCATGTCCACAACGGTGAGGCAAACGCCGGAATGCATAACGGATGCGCCCATGGCGATGTCTTCAAGCAGATAGCCGCTTTCGACCTCAAACCGGATGAGACCGTTGCGCGGCTCGGCCTTGCGGACCGTTCCGACGTCAGTGACGAGACCTGTAAACATGGCGGGTGCGATCCTTAGGGGGACTTATGCTGAATTCGAACATAAGTATCGAGAACGTCATCTCCAATCCGTTCCGTCGCGACAGGTCGCCATCGTGCCGCAGAGGCGAGGTCGTCGAGGCCGAGACTTCCCAATGCCGGCAGGCCATCCCCGCCGATCAGGATGGGCGCGCGAAACCAGGCAATTTCATCGATAAGGCCAGCGCGGATGAAGGAAGCCGCAAGTGTGCCGCCGCCTTCGAGCAGTATGGACATGATGCCCTCGGCCTCTGCGCGGCGAACGAGCGATGTGACGTCAACGCGCGTGCCGTTGCCGCAGCGCCATATGTCGACGCCGCTGGCGGCGAGGATGTCCTGAGGCTGGCCCGCTGTTGCGACGACGACAGGACCGCTGGAAATGGACTGGACCAGACGGGAGTGTCTGGGCGTGCGGCCGCTGGAATCGGCGACGATCCGGACGGGCTGTTTCTTCGGCATGGGCACGGTGCGGGCGGTCAGCATCGGGTCGTCGGCGAGGACGGTGCCGATGCCGACTAGCACGGCGTCATGCTCGGCCCGCAGCTGGTGGGCCCTGGCGCGGGAGTCGCTGGACGTGATCCACTGGCTGGTGCCGTCGGCAAGCGCGATGCGAGCGTCGAGGGACGTCGCGATCTTGAGGGTGACCCTCACGCCGCTCATGACTCGTCGAGATCTTCTTCTTCGAGCGCCGTTTTCTCGATGAACTGGGCGAAATCGCTTGGATCCTTGAAGTCGCGGTACACGCTGGCGTAGCGGACATAGCCGACGGGATCGACGCGCTTCAGCGATTCCATGACCAGCTCGCCGAGCTGGGAGGATGGGACTTCGGATTCGCCGCCGCTTTCGAGTTTGCGGACGATGCCGGAGACCATCTGGTCGATCCGGTCGCGATCGACGGGGCGTTTGCGCACGGCGACGGAAATGGAGCGCGAGAGCTTGTCCCGCTCGAACAGGGATCGCTTGCCGTCACGCTTGACGACAACGATCTCACGCAGTTGCACACGCTCGAATGTCGTGAAGCGCGCGCCGCAGCTTTCGCAAACACGGCGACGGCGCACGGCGGTGTCGTCTTCAGCCGAGCGGCTGTCCTTTACGGCTGTATTTTCGGAACCACAGAAAGGACAGCGCAAGGCGGATCAGGCTCCCAAACCGTTATAGATCGGGAACTGCGCGGTCAGCGCCTTTACTTCGGCGCGGACCTTGTCCTCGGTTGCGGAACTGTCGCCAGCTGCAACGGCATCAACGACTTCACCGATCCAGTTGCCGATCTGGGTGAACTCGTCTTCGCCGAAGCCGCGCGTTGTGCCTGCGGGCGAGCCGACCCGGATACCGCTGGTAACCGTCGGCTTGGCGGGATCAAACGGCACGCCATTCTTGTTGCAGGTGATGAAGGAGCGCTCGAGCGCCTGTTCGGCGTCGCGGCCGGTCACGTTTTTGGGGCGCAGGTCGATCAGGGCAAGGTGCGTATCGGTGCCACCGGAGACGACATCGAGGCCGCTGGCCTTGCAAGCTGCTGCCATCGCGCGGGCGTTGGCCACGACCTGTTTGGCGTAAGCCTTGAACTCAGGCGTCAGCGCCTCGCCGAACGCAACGGCCTTGGCAGCAATCACGTGCATCAGTGGGCCGCCCTGAATGCCGGGGAAGATCGCGGAATTGATCTTCTTGGCGAGCGCCTCATCATTGGTGAGGATCATGCCGCCGCGCGGGCCGCGCAGGGTCTTGTGCGTGGTCGTCGTCGCAATATGGGCGTGGTCGAGCGGGTTCGGATGCACGCCGCCCGCCACGAGTCCTGCGAAGTGGGCCATGTCGACAAGGAACAGCGCGCCGACTTCATCGGCAATCTCGCGGAAACGCTTGAAATCGATCTCGCGCGGATAGGCGGAACCGCCAGCGATGATCATTTGCGGACGGTGAGCCTTGGCGAGGCGTTCGACTTCGACGAAATCGATGCGGTCGTCTTCACGGCGCACGCCATATTGAACGGCGTTGAACCATTTGCCCGACTGGTTTGGCTTGGCGCCATGCGTGAGGTGGCCACCGGCGTCCAGGCTCATGCCGAGAATGGTGTCGCCTGGTTTGAGGACAGCGTTGAAGACGCCCTGGTTCGCCTGGCTGCCTGAATTTGGCTGGACGTTGGCAAATTCACATCCGAACAGCGCCTTGGCGCGATCAATTGCAAGGTTCTCGGCGACGTCGACAAATTCGCAACCGCCATAGTAGCGCTTGCCCGGATAACCTTCGGCGTACTTGTTGGTGAGGATTGAACCTTGCGCTTCAAGCACCGCTTTAGAAACGATATTTTCAGACGCGATCAACTCGATCTGATGTTGCTGGCGCGACCGCTCGTCGGCGATCGCTGCAAACAGTTCAGGGTCCGCTTCCGGGAGGGACGTTGTAAAAAATCCGCTCTTAACCGTCTGGGCCGGAGCCGCCGTATCCGCCATGAGAATCTCCTGTTTCAGGGGTCTGGACGTCTTTACGCCGCCTGCCTCCCAGCTGCAACCGTGGCAAACTGATGCGAACACGCCAGTTTCACATGGCGATTGCTCTAAGGAATCGACGAATATTGTGCCAGTTTACTTTAGTCTATATGATACTACAGCTTGCCTAGACCCATATTCTTAGCAACTAAGAACAGAGTTTTAGCAGGATAAGGCAAGGCGCAAGTATGACCAACATAGACGACACGGATGTGCTGGACATGACGGCGAGTATCGTGACGTCATTTGTGGCCAATAATTCCATTGCCGCGTCCGAACTCCCCGCCCTCATCAAAACCGTTCACGGGACGATCCTCGATCTCTCCACGGGCGGCGCACAGACTGCAGATATCCTCGAACCTGCTGTATCCATTGCGAAATCAGTGACCCCAGAATACCTGATTTGCCTGGAAGATGGTCGTAAGCTGAAGATGCTTAAGCGGTACCTACGCTCGCGTTACGACATGACACCTGAAGAGTACCGATCGCGCTGGAACCTCCCCGCCGACTATCCGATGGTGGCGCCCAACTATGCGAAGCTAAGGTCTAAACATGCCAAGGATATCGGCCTGGGCAAGAAAAAATAGGCCAATACTTAAATTATATAATATAGTCTAAGTAAACTCGCAGCCTACGCCGCCTTATCAAGTCCCAGCTGTTTCCATACGGCAAGAATTGCCGCAACCAGCTCGTCCATCATGGCGCCATCATGCACAGGGCTTGGTGTGAAGCGCAGGCGCTCCGTGCCACGCGGGACTGTGGGATAATTGATGGGCTGCACATAGATCCCGAAATCGAAGAGCAATGTGTCTGACAGCGCCTTGCAACGTTCAGGGTCGCCGACCATCAAAGGCACGATATGGGACGGCGAATCCATCACAGGCAGGCCCGCATCCGCAAACTTCTTCTTCAGAAGCGCCGCATTTTCCTGATGGAGGCTGCGCAGCCTGCGGCCTTCGTCCGTCCGCAGTTTGGACACGCTGGCAAGCGCGCCAGCCGCCATGACCGGACAGGTCGACGTCGTGAAGATAAAGCCGGACGCCATCGAGCGGATGGAATCGATCACTGTCTCATGACCGGCAATATAGCCACCCATGACACCATAGCCCTTAGCAAGCGTGCCTTCGATAATGTCGATCCGGTCAGCAAGGTTCAGCATCTCGGCTACCCCTGCCCCGTTCTCGCCGTAGAGCCCCATAGCGTGGACTTCGTCGAGATAGGTCAGCGCGTTGAATTCGTCGGCCAGGTCGCAGATCTCTTGCATGCGACCGAAATCGCCATCCATCGAGTAGACGCTCTCGAATGCGATCAGTTTTGGACGCTCGGGATCATCGAGTTCGAGCAAGGCACGCAGGTGGTCGACATCGTTGTGACGGAAGATGCGCCGATCCGCGCCGGACCGGCGAATGCCCTCGATCATGGAGGCATGATTGAGCGAGTCCGAATAAATGATCAGGTTGGGCAGGATCTTGCCGAGCGTCGACAGGGTCGCCTCATTGGACACATAGCCAGAGGTGAACAGCAGGGCGGCTTCCTTCTGGTGCAGGTCAGCCAGTTCCCGTTCCAGGTCGACGTGGTAGCGAGTCGTACCTGAAATATTGCGCGTACCGCCCGAACCGGCGCCGAAGCTGTCGATTGCCGTGTGCATCGCGTTGATGACGTCTTCGTCCTGCCCCATGCCCAGATAGTCGTTGGAGCACCAGATGGTCACTTCACGCTCGCCATCCTCAAAGCGCGCAATGGCTTTTGGAAACTTGCCGCGTTGCCGCTGCAGGTCGATGAAAACGCGGTAACGGCCTTCACCATGAATTTCGCCAAGGGCGTCTTCAAATGCTTTGAGGTGTTTCATGGCAATAGGCCGCCTTTGGACAAGAACTGGCGTTTAGATAATCCGGCAACCGCCGTTTGATAATCCTCAACTACGACAAACGCTGTATTTGTCGCATACGGGAAATCCCCTAGGAATCATATCCGGGCGACTGGCGGTCCAGTTTACGCAGCAGAGCGGGCCATGCGAGCCGATTGGCGAGCACTTTTGTGCCTTCCGGGTTGCTCTGCCCTTTCACCACGTTTTGCACGTCTTCAGACGCCATGATGACGCCATCACGGCCGACCGACAGCGCGCGAACCTGCATCGTGCAGGCGCGCTCGAGGAAGAACATGCGCAGGAATGTTTCGGCGGCTGTACCGCCCACGGCCATGGTGCCGTGGTTGTACAGAAGCATCGTGTTCTTGGTGCCAAGGTCGGCAACGAGTCGTTCGCGCTCGCCAAGGTCCAGCGCGACGCCTTCATAGTCGTGATAGGCCAGATCGTGGCGCACGAGCATGGATGTCTGGCTGAGCGGCATCAGGCCGTCCTTCTGGCATGAGACAGCCACGCCATCATCAGTATGGAGGTGCATGACGACATGCGCGTCATCGCGTGCGGCATGGACTGCCGAGTGGATGGTGAAGCCAGCCGGATTGATGAAATATTCGGTTTCCTGGATGACGTTGCCGTCGAGATCGATCTTCACGAGCGACGAGGCGGTGATTTCCTCGAACAGCATGCCATAGGGGTTGATCAGGAAATGATGATCGGGGCCGGGCACGCGGTGGGAAATGTGGGTGAAGATCATGTCGTCCCAGCCGTGCAGGGCAACAAGACGGTACATCGCGGCGAGATCGACCCGCGCTTTCCACTCTTCTGCACTCACAGAACCGCGTAGATTGATACCTTGGGCGCCATCGGCCATGTCACATTCCTCCATATTTTGGAGCGAAACTATCGGAAATTCCCGGCGAACGCCAGTTAAACCTGACACAGGCGTCACCTGAGCGCGCCCAAACACCCCGCCAATCAGACATGCATTTCGTCGAAATCCTTGACGATGCAGCCAACGCCGCCGACATGTGACCGGCATGAACCAGCTACGCCTTTCTTTTTTCGCCTCCAAACGTCCCGAAGCACAGGACGCGCTTCCTGAACTTGTCCGCCGCTACGGTCAGGTCCCGGAAGCCGAAGCCGACGTTATCGTTGCGGTTGGCGGGGACGGCGCCATGCTGGATACCCTGCGCCGGCGATTCCAGGACAACAAGCCCGTCTATGGCATGCACCGTGGCACGGTGGGGTTCCTGATGAATGACTACAGCCTCGACGGGCTGGTCGAGCGCATTAACGCGGCAGAACGGGCAAGCCTCGTGCCCCTGCGCATGATTGCAACGGACATTCACGGCGAAGAGCATAGCGCGCTTGCGATCAATGAGGTCTCCCTGTTGCGCCAGACCGCCCAGTCGGCACGGCTGAAAATCACGGTCGATGACCGCATGCGCATGGAAGAACTGACCTGTGACGGCGTGATGGTGGCGACGCCCGCGGGCTCTACCGCCTACAACCTGTCTGCCCATGGCCCGATCCTGCCCATTGGGGCGAATCTTCTGGCCCTGACGCCCGTAAGCGCGTTTCGCCCGCGCCGGTGGAAAGGCGCCCTTTTGCGCCATGACGCCACGGTTAATATCGACGTGATCGCTCCGGATCGCCGCCCCGTTGCAGCGGCTGCCGACAATCAGGAAGTGCGCGATATCAAGCATGTCCTGGTCAGGGAAAGCCGGGAAACGCGCCTCACCATGCTGTTTGATCCGGGCCACGCGCTGGATGAGCGCATCCTGCGTGAGCAATTTGCCTTCTGAGTCAGACATCCCTGTTTGTCAGCGGTTTTTTAAGGGTTGGCGCCTAGCATCGCTCCAAAGATCAGGACGATGCGACAATGAAAAAGCTGATTGGCAAGTTGCTTGGCGCAAAGAGCGGTAAGTCCGTGGAAACCAAGCAGATGGCGACGCCTGATATTTCGCGGGTGATAAAGATGCCTGCCGCACCGCCAGTAACTGCTGCGGAAATTCCGGCACCTGCCCCCGAACCGGAGCTTGCGCCTGAGACAGCGGACCCGAACGAGCTTGCGGATCGCGCCGAAGCCGCCGTGGACGCCATGGCATCCCAGTTCGACGCCTGGATGGAGGCTGACCTCCATCGCCTCATGGACGCCTGGCAGGAGGCAAAGCAGCCCGGCGCCACGCCTGAAGCCTACCGCACCGTCTTCATGTGTGCCCACAACATCCGCGGCGCGGCCGGATCATACGGCTACCCTGCGATCTCCAGGCTATGCGGATCGCTCTGCACGCTGTTGAGCGAGACCCATCCTGGCGAGAATGCTGCCCTGATAAACCTGCACATAGAGGCCTGCCGGGCAGCTTTCATCGGCGCGGGCAAAGGCGACACATCGCAGTCGATGGCAGATGCCGTGTGCGATGCCCTGGAGCAAAGCGTGGCCGCCAAGGCCGCTCACAAATAGTCAGACATTCACGCGGGACAACAGTTCGACCGTCTGCCCGTAGCCGGCCTCTTCCGGTATGAACAGGCAGGGCTGCCCGGACTCGTCCTTGCCAGCCTTTGGCAAGACGGACACGACTTCTTCTGAACCAAAGCGTGTCGCCGCATCTGCGACCGATGTTGTGCGCGCCAGCTTCACCAGGTTCATCCGTGTCGGGAAAATTATGGTGGCCTCCCCAGCCAGCTCCATGTCGAGCGCCTCCTGCGCGCCCAGCCAGACAGCATCGGTCGTCTCGCGACCGTCATGTGCAGCGATCTGGTCGGCAGGCGCAGGCGCGATGTAGAAATGGGTATCGAAGCGCTTGGGCATCATGTCCGGCGTGATCCAGTGTCCAAAGTGGATAAGGCTATCGAGCGCCAGCACGAGGTCGTTGGCACGGATCAATTCGAGAAAGCTCTCTTCGCGCCTGTCCACCGGTCCGCGATGCGGGGCAAGGCGTTCGGACACGTCCGGGCCAACAAGAGTAGCGCCGGGCCCACGTTGGCTTGCTGGACGCGCCAGCAAAAGACCGGATTCCTCGAAAGCCTCGCGGACGGCCGCGATCCGCGCATCTTGCTGAACGGGCCCAAAATCACCATCCGTGAAGGCGTCCCAGGCAGGATCGGAATCCTCTTCATTCGCTTTGCCACCCGGAAAGACGAGGGCGCCAGCTGCAAAATCGATCTGGTAATGTCGCTTTACCATGAGGACCTGTGGCGCCGCTTTACCATCGCGAATGATCAGGACGGTAGCCGAAAGACGGGGTTCTGCAGGGGTCTGGGACATTGAGGTAACCTCGATTGGTCAAATTTCCGGAAAATGCGGACGATTATCTGCGCGTGATGTTCAACTCTGGCCCTTAGGGAAGGCAAGAGACAAGAACAGGAAAGGAAACCGGCATGCGCGCCATTCAATCCCCGCTGGACCGTCAGAGCCGCCTTTCCCCTCCCCCAACACTCCGGTTTCACTCGGTCGTCCACCTGCTGAGCGGCGACCCGCTAGGGCAGGTTTGTGAATCCCCGATGGCGTTCGAAGAGCGCGTGGCTTTTGGCCCGCGCACCATGCCGAACGAAGTCGCGAATCCGGCAAAGTGGCTGTCGGAACAGCTGATTCGTATCGCGACGGCCACTCATGGCCAGCCCGAGGCGCTGCGCCCGATCCTCGTGCCCGCCCCCCTCGCCTCGCTCTCCCACGCGAACACGGCCGTCGCATGCGACGCAGCCATCCGGCGGACATCGCTCTGCCCACAGGAAATATGTCTTGAGTTTGCCGATGCGGCGTTTGCCGGCGGTGTCGCTGATTATGTCGGCCGCGTCAGCCTGCTCCGTCGTCACGGTTTCCGGGTCGCCATCGACATGCGCAAATCATGGCAAACGCCGCTCAACGATTCGCTGAGGCTGCTCATAGATACAATCCGTGTCGACGCCCGCACGCTGGACGCCAATCCTGACCTTCTGGACATCGTTGAGGTGGCGGATGCGTCCGGTGTGCTCATTGTTGCCGAGAATGCCCATTGGCGTGACGGTGATTATTTCGCCAGCCTCGGCATACACGCTGCGACCCACCCGAAAGCCGACGCCTAGGCCGCGTCGAATTCGCTCTCTTCTTTATCGCTATCGGCCATGGCCGAATAATAGTCGAGCTTGTCGAGGAGGTATTCCAGATCGTCTTTCGGGATGGCCTGGAACTGGGTCAGAACCCGTTCGATCATGCGCGCCCTGAAGCGTGCCCTATCGTTCGGGCCACCATCATGGGATGTCTCATGGAACACGTTCACGGCAGCCCGGAACGCCGGCAGCATCTTGCGCGGCAGACCCGCCCGGTCGAACACAGCCTGCAGTCCCAAAGGCCCGGCATCATGAATCATCAGCCAGACGCGCTGGTGGCCGACACCTGAGAGCTCTGCCAGCGCATGCTCAACGAACGGCATCTGGCCGCAGCAGAGCGCCCGCATGATCAGGGAATGCCCCAGGCGGCCATTCAGGTTCAGCTGAGAAACGAAGCGCGCAAGGTCTTGCGTGCGGCCCGCCTGCTCGACCAGATCGATCGTGGCGCGCTCACGCGCGCTGCCAGCTAGGTCGATTGCCATCTGGGCCGGCAGTTCATGCTTGTTGACCAGCATGTCGAACATCTGACCCGACACCAGCGAGACCATTTTCTCGGCGATATGGGTCGGGATGAAATCGCGCTTTATGAGACCGGCCTGAACCACTTCGTCCTGCCCGAAGCGGCGGAGCGTGTCGTCATAGGCCTTGTCACTGTATTCGGCGCCTTCATTGCGCGACATGACCCGAACGGCTTCGACCGCGCCATGCTCGGAAATCACTTCCGTCAGCGTGATGGACAATGAATCGCGATTGGCGATTGCTGCCTGCTTGGCGGCCGTGACAGCCAGAACCAGTTCGATCAGGTCCTCATCCGTAAAGACGGGCGAATCCTGCAGGACAGGAATGGCGACGGCCTCGATATCGCGCGCGAGCTTCAGCGCGATTTCGCGCGGGAGAATGGGTGAATTACGCAATGTGACGGCGAGTGTGCGGCGCACCAGATCGGCGGCATCATCCGCCAGGATCGCCATGATTTCTTCGGCAAAGGCCTTTTCACGATCGCTCAGCACATCAAGCGCAATCCGGCGGCATACTCTATGCGCAACCGAGGCGCGCTGCTCGGGCGTTTCGCCCCGCATCAGGCGCTCGATATCCTGCTCGGTCAGTTGCGGTCGGATGCTCTGAACGCTCATGGGCCCCTATTCCTTCAGAATCGATGTCTTTGAACTTCGCTGAAGGCGGTTAACACGACGTTTACTATCGTGTCAGGGGCGGCACTGAACGCAAAACGCCGGACTTCTGAAATGAAGCCCGGCGCCTTTGATTTCTGCAGGAATTTTAGGGAGGCTAGTCCTCGTCTTCCTTGAAGAGATCTTCGCGGGAAACGGTTTCGTCATTCACCGTGGCCGTGGCCAGGATGTGGTCGACAACCTTGTCCTCATAGATCGGCGCGCGCAGCTGGGCCATTGCGTTCGGGTTCTTCTGGAAGAACTCGACCACCTGACGCTCCTGGCCAGGGTATTGGCGGGCTTCGGTGATCAGGGCCTGCTGAACCTCCTGCTCGGTGATGCGGACATCGGCCAGACGGCCGATCTCGGCAAGCACGAGGCCGAGGCGCACGCGGCGCTCGGAAATCTTGCGGTACTCGTCCTTGAGCTCATCTTCCGACTTGGCCTTGTCCTCGTCGGACACGCGACCGGCGTCCATTTCGGTCTGCAGCTGCTGCCAGATCTGGTTGAACTCCTGCTCGACCATGTTTGGCGGCAGGTCGAAATCATGGGCTTCGTCGAGCTTGTCGAGCAGGTCACGCTTCGCCTTGGCGCGCGAGGCGCCATCATGCTCGGCCTTGATCTGGTCCTTCACGAGGCCCTTGAGCTGGGCAAGGTCTTCGAGACCGAGGCCCTTGGCGAAGTCGTCGTCGAGTTCTGGCGTCTTCGGCGCACGCACTTCATGCACGGTCACTTCGAAGACAGCGGCTTTGCCGGCCAGGTCAGCTGAAGGATAGTCTTCCGGGAAAGTGACGTTCAGTTCTTTTTCTTCGCCCGTCTTCACGCCGAGCAGCTGTTCTTCGAAGCCCGGGATGAAGCGGTTGGCGCCCAGAACGACTGATTGCTGCTCTGCTGCGCCGCCTTCAAAGGCAACACCGTCAATTTTGCCGACGAAGTCGATGACGACAGCGTCGCCGTCTTTCGCCTTGGCAGTCTTGGCGCGTGGTTCAAACTGGGTGTTTTGCTCGGCAATACGGCCAAGGGCCTCGTCGATCTGCTCGTCAGACACTTCCGCGACGGGGCGCGTGATCGTCAGGCCGGCAATATCGGCTGGCGTGAACTCAGGCATGACATCGATATGCATGTGGTAGGCAAGATCAGCTTCGCCCTTCACGATGGCTTCCATGTCGCCATCGAGATGCACGTCAGGCTGGCCGGCTGGGCGCAGTTCGTTCTCTTCGAGCGCCTTCTGGTTGGTGTCTTCGACCAGTTTGTTGATCAGTTCGCCCATCAGGTCGCGACCGAACATCTTGCGCACATGGGCCGCAGGCACCTTGCCGGGACGGAAGCCCTTGAGGCGCATGCTTGGACGGATTTCCTCAATCCGCTCATCAAGCTTTGTCTTGAGTTCGCTCGCCGGAACCTTCACTTCGAATGTGCGGCTAAGACCTTCTGCCTTGGTCTGGGTAACTTGCATGGGTTTATTCATCCGTTTTTATTGGCGTCGCGAGGCAAAAAGCACGCTGAAAGCTGTGAGAAACCTGTCTGAAGGCGCGGCTTATGTCATACGCGAAAGCCCCTGTCCACGCAGACTCTGCTGGATCGCCTGCATGGGCTGGGCAACGGGGCGGATGATATGTCACTCGCCCATTATCTATGTGAACCAATTTCGAAAATGACGGGCCTGTGCAGTTGCCGCTGATTATGCCGCAATTACGGTCAACTCCTTCTGCTGGCGCTTTCGCTGGCCCCTGGCCCTTTGGTTTTGAGCGCCATGGACGCAGGGTCTTTTTGGCAAGTGGAGATCCCCAATGAGACACGTCACCCTATTCGCTGCGGTTCAGGTCGCTACGACACTTCTTTTCGCTGGCGCGCCGCAGGCGTTCGCGCAGACCACGGAGACCGCGACCACCAATGTATCGACGCCCGCAAAGGCACCGAAGACCAAGAAACTCGCGATCGTGCTGTTCCCCCGCTACGAGACCCTTGATGTTTTCGGGCCCGTGGAGATGTGGAGCCGTCTGGACGACTATGAAGTCGTTACGGTCTCCGAACATGGCGGGTCTGTTACATCGGCTCAGGGCATTCAAACTGTTACCAATTATTCCTTTGAGGACGCGCCACAGTTCGAGATTATCATGATACCTGGCGGCATGGGCACCCGCACCGAGGTCAATAACCCGGCCATGCTGGATTTCCTGCGCAGCCAGGATAAAGGCACCGAGTTCACTACATCGGTATGCACGGGATCCGCCGTTCTGGCCAAGGCCGGACTGCTGGACGGCCACAAGGCGACCTCGAACAAGATGGCATGGAAATTCGCCACTAGCCAGGATGAGGATGTGCTCTGGCAGGGCCACGCGCGCTGGGTGGAGGACGGCAAGTATATGACCTCGTCCGGCATCTCGGCCGGCACGGACATGGCGCTCGGGCTAGTTGCCAAGATTGATGGTCGCGAGAAGGCCGACCATGTCGCCAAGACGGCAGAGTATATCTGGAATGACGATCCTTCGAACGATCCCTTCGCCGTGGAAGATACCAATACGAATTGAGCCCCATTCCAAGCACTCAAGCCGGCGCCTTCCCGACGACAGGAAGGACCGATGTTTGGCTCAGTGAGTCGGGAGTGGTGCGGATAAGAGGACTCGAACCTCCACGCCTTGCGGCGCTGGAACCTAAATCCAGTGCGTCTACCAATTCCGCCATATCCGCGCAGCGCGCTTCCTACGCGAGGCAGGCCGCTCTATCAACCGTAAAGACCACGCAGATGTATTTTCAAGCGATCTCGCCATGAAGGGCGCTTAGGATGTCCGGCACATGACGCTCCAGGTCTTCTGAAATCAGGCCGGCTCCAACGCGCCTGCCGGCCTCCCCGTGTACCCAGGCCCCCATCGCAGCCGCTTCCAGCGTCGGCATGCCCTGCGCCATGAAGCCGGCAATGAGCCCGGCCAGCACATCGCCCGCACCCGCTGTCGCGAGCCAAGGCGTCGCGTGCGTGTTCACGATGGCGCGTCCGTCTGGCGCGGCAATGACCGTGTCCGCCCCCTTCAGCAACACGACACAGCCGGCAGTTTGGGCCGCCTTGCGGGCCACCTCAATCTTGTTGACAGCCGTGTCAGCCAGGTCGCCGAACAGCCGTTTGAACTCGCCCATGTGAGGGGTCATGATGTCGTGCGGGCGCAGGCGCTTGAAGAGCGAGGCCGGGGCGCTGTCAAAAACGGTGAGCGCATCCGCATCCAGCAGTATGCGCGCATTCGATTTGAGGAGCGCCTCGACATTGGCACGTGTGGCTGGCGTGATCCCCGCTGCAGGCCCGATCACCATGACCTGCGCCTGCTTCGCGGCCGTCTCAAGATCGCCTGCCCCGTCAAAGACCTGAAGCATGACCGCTGTGAGATGGCTGGCATTCACGGTCATTGCCCCAGGCGGAGACATGACTGTCACCAGCCCAGCGCCCGCACGAAGGCCCGCCGTGGCGGAGAGCCGCGCAGCCCCCGTCGCAGAGGCGGGACCGCTGACCACTTTGAGGTGGCCACGCTGGTGCTTGTAACCGTCTTCTCCTGGACGCGGCATGACGCCTGCCCAAAGCATGGGGCTGTTCTCGAAGGCCTGGCTCTGAACGGGAATGCCAATGTCAGCGGCTGCCACGAGGCCACAATAAGACGCTCCCGGCTGAAGCAGATGGGCCGGGCGCAAGCCGGCAAAGGTGATCGTGCCTTCGGCCCGGAAGCAGGGACCAAGCGGCTTGGCGGTCAGGCCATCAATGCCCGAAGGCACGTCAACAGAGACAACCCTGCCCCCGCGCTCCGCAAGCGCTGCCGCAATGCCTTCAAGCGGCCGCGAAAGGCCGCCTCCAAACAGGGCGTCCAGAACAATGGCGTGCGGGGCCTCCAGCGCCTGCTCCAATGGCTGCACCTCCCCTTCCCAGAGCGCCGCCGCTTTAGCCGCATCGCCCGTCAGCGCGCTCTTTTCCACGAGGCAGAATACTTCGACATCGCGCCACAGCTTTGCGAGACGCGCAGCGGCAATGAATCCGTCCCCGCCATTGCCGCCGGGGCCACAGAGAACCTGCACCTTGCCCTCTGGCCAGCGCGCATGAAGGAATTCCGCAACGGCCGTCCCGGCCCGCGTCATTACATCAAAGCTGTTGGTGCCTGCCTTGAAGACCGCCTGTTCGGCGGCCACCATTTCCTGCGGAGTAATAATCGGTCTGCCCATGGGGCGACCTCATAACACGCGTGTTGCGGATTCGCTTCCATATTCAGCAACAGACAGCAGGCCATTTTTGCGCTCGAACCGCGTTACCGAACAGTGCGCGGGACGAAAGACGACAACGCGTGGATCCCTGTCGATCAAGCCGACCAAAGCGTTGATCGCCACGAAATGGGAAAAGACGACTGTCTCGTCCGGGAGGCCTGACACGAAGTCCAGCATGGCCGTGCGCCACGCGGTAAAATCGTGTGATCCGCCGTCCCAATCACCGGACATCAGTGTGCGCAGCCACGTGACACGATCATCGACATCCTCGGGTGTATCTATCTCGGACACTTCCGGCGCGACCTGCGCAACGAGGCCCATGCGACGCTCGAATGGCAAGGCTGTTTCGCGACATCGCAACATGGGGCTGCAAACCGCCGCGCTGGCACCTGCTTGAATAAGAATGTCAGCGACCGCCTCGGCCTGTTTCTGCCCCAGCTCGCTCAGGCCGGGATCGGGATGATCGCCCCAGCTGGCCGCAGCCTCTCCATGACGCACAAGATAGATCACGCAGCGGCCTGAAATTCGTTTGGTGCCAGACCGATCTGATCAATCACCAGTCCGCGATTCGCGCACACATCCAGGGCGTGCAGGTAGGCGTCCGGCCTCGCAATATTGAGGCGCTTGCGCGCGGCGTTGAGGGGTTCGTGCATCAGGGCGCGAATGTCCTCGCGGATGATCTTGGAGGCGGCAGCACCGTTGCGCTTGCCTTCCCGGAAGCAATCCATGACCCGCGCTTCCTTCGGTACGGATTTCATGATCTGGCGCGTTCCGACAAACGAAATGAAGATCACACCCAGTCCGGGCGTCTGGCTATAGGTGAAGGCCAGCAGGCTCGCCTCCCCCAGCGCATCCCGCCCATAACCTGACAGCACATGGAATAAGTCGTGTGTGTCGCGAAGGCGATTACCGTACCAGAGCATGTCATCGTTGTAGTCGCGGACAGCGCCGCGGAATTTTTCGCTCTCCTCGACCAGGCCTTGGGCCGTGAGACCTTCACGTTCCATGAAGTCGATATAGGCGCGCCCTACCGTTCCCTCCGGCAATTCACGAATCCAGTCGTGGTCGTCGAGGAGCGGCGGAAGATATTCCCGCTTTTCGAGGAGGGCCTGGCCTTCAGGACTTTCGACAAATGCATAGAAGTTCTTTTCGAACGAGCGCCCGTTCAACGCCTCGATGATGTGAAATACCTGTTCGGTATCCTCTTTGTCGGCAATCAGCCGCTGCATGTGTTTCCAGGCTTTCAAAGGACGAAACTTCGCAGGTCGACGATCAGGATGGACAAAAATCTGGGTCATGAATTCATGCGCTCACTCAACGTTGGCCTGCAAACTAGCACAGTGGCCTGAATATTAAAAGTGACGCCAGCGTCACTTTTTTGCGTTGGCGCTAGGCCCGCCAGTGACCAATTTGCAGGCAGCGATGTCCACTTTTCGACCACCAGCTTTGATCCCCCCGCCCTTTCCGTATCTTGTACTCGCCTAGCAGCGCGAGTGAGCCTACCCAAAAATGAATACCAATTCAGCGGCTGGGAGAACATGGGCCATGAAAAAAATCGAAGCAATCATCAAGCCGTTCAAATTGGACGACGTGAAAGAAGCGCTACAGGAAATCGGTCTGCAGGGGATGACCGTGATCGAGGCCAAGGGATTTGGCCGCCAGCGTGGCCACACCGAGCTTTACCGCGGCGCAGAGTATGTCGTGGACTTCCTGCCCAAGTTGAAAATCGAAATCGTTCTTGCAGATAGCGCCGTTGAAGGCGCCGTGGAAGCAATCAAGAAGGCCGCCCACACAGACAAGATTGGTGATGGCAAAATCTTCGTTTCCGCCGTACTGGAAGCCGTTCGCATCCGGACCGGCGAAACGGGCGACGCCGCGCTCTAATCCTGCCATAACCGATCGAAGACACATTCAGACCACTAACCTGGAGGGCAAATCCAATGGCTGACAAACTAATCAAAATGATGAAGGACGAAGACGTTCAGTACGTCGACCTTCGCTTCACCGACCCGCGCGGCAAGATGCAGCACGTGACGTTTCACAAGAACATGGTCGAGGATGATTTCTTCTCCGAGGGCCAGATGTTTGACGGCTCGTCCGTTGCTGGCTGGAAGGCGATCAACGAGTCTGACATGCTTCTCATGCCTGATCAGGACAGCGCCATAATCGACCCATTCTTCCAGCAAACGACGCTGGCAGTCATGTGTGATGTGCTCGACCCGATCTCTGGCCAGCCCTACAACCGCGACCCGCGCACGACGGCCAAAAAGGCGGAAGCCTATGTCAAAGCCGCCGGCGTCGGCGACACCGTGTTTTTCGGTCCTGAAGCCGAATTCTTCGTGTTCGACGACGTGCGTTGGTCGATCGAGCCTCACAACACGGGCTACAGCTTCGATTCGACGGAACTGCCGATCAATACCGGCAAGGAATACCCAATGGGCAACATGGGCCACCGCCCTGGCCCCAAAGGCGGCTACTTCCCTGTTCCGCCAATCGATTCCGAACAGGACATGCGCGGCGAGATGCTTTCCGTCATGTTCGACATCGGTCTTGACCCGGAAAAGCACCACCACGAAGTGGCGCCAGCCCAACACGAACTGGGTCTGAAATTCTCGACCCTGACCGTGATGGCTGACCGCCTCCAGCTCTACAAGTACGTCATCCACAATGTGGCGGCGTCCTATGGCAAGACGGCGACCTTCATGCCGAAGCCAATGTTCAAGGACAACGGTTCCGGCATGCACGTCCACCAGTCGATCTGGGGCGGCGGCAAGCCACTCTTCGCTGGCGACGGCTATGCAGGCCTGTCCGAAATGTGCCTCTACTATATCGGCGGCATCATCAAGCACGCCAAGGCCCTCAACGCGATCACCAACCCGTCAACAAACAGCTACAAGCGCCTTGTCCCGGGCTATGAAGCACCTGTCATGCTGGCCTATTCGGCCCGTAACCGTTCGGCGTCGATCCGTATTCCGTTCGGCTCCAACCCGAAAGCGAAGCGTATCGAAACGCGTTTCCCGGATCCTGCGGCCAACCCGTATCTCGCCTTCGCAGCCCTGCTCATGGCTGGCCTCGACGGCATCGAGAACAAGATCCACCCAGGCGATGCCATGGACAAGGACCTCTACGATCTGCCACCAGCAGAAGCCAATGCGATCCCTCAGGTCTGCGGCTCACTGCGCGAAGCCCTTGCGGCGCTTGATGCAGACCGCAAGTTCCTGACCAAGGGTGGCGTGTTCGACGACGATCAGATCGATGCCTATATCGAACTGAAGATGGAAGAGAACATGCGCTACGAACTTCACCCACACCCGGTTGAATTCGAGATGTACTACAAAGTTTAAGAGCTTGATCCCTCTTAACGACCCGGGCCGGCATCTTAGGATGCCGGCCTTTCTTTTATGCCGCGACGATAGACGAGTGACAGCAGAGGGATTTCCCTGAGATCAGGAACTACAGCTCTGTTGACCCATGTTCCTCTGAAGGCAGGCTTTGAACGGGATCTCCATGGAGACTTTGTGAGGGCGCTTTCGCCTCGGCCTCCCCCCCTCTGGCCCTTAGCTGCTTCCGGGCGCGCTCCCAGTCAGGCAGCGTTGCCTGCTTGGCATTGAACAATTCCGAACTTGCGGAAGCGACCAAACCCGGGTCGGTATCGGCAACATCAGCGGCGACTAAGACTTTATGATAGGCCTTTGCCACCCTGCTTTCCTTTTCGTAGGAGGCAAGCTGATCATTAGTCATTTTCAATTGCATTTCTCGATCATACCGACGTTTTCCATCGGGAGACTCAAGGAAAGCCTTAAATTCTTGCGCGCTTTTCATTCCAGCTTCGATCTCCATCTCCATATCGGAAACTGCGTCGGCGACAGCGCTCATAGCGTCAGCACTATCGGCGCGGTCAAAGAGGAGTAAGGAATAATAGAGGCGCATTACTGCAAAATAGCAGACGTCATCGGCTTTCTGTATTTCGATGGACGATCGATTCAGTTCATCATCCTTCTCATAGTCCAATAGAGAAATATCGTAATAGGGTTTGGCGAGAGATTCGACCTCGTCCAGTGCGAGCAAGTATTGACGCGTGCCAGCCTCGTAGCCAAGCACACTTCCATCCACAAAGGTCTCATAAAGGTCTATGACCTGCATGCTTGCGTTACGCATAGCTTGTGCCCGTTCAGGCAGGTTGGACAAAAAATGAACCAGCTGCCTGGAGGTCTTCTCAGGCTGAGCGGGCACGGGCCGCATCATATCGATCTGCCACTTCAGATTGTGGTCGATCATATCCACTTCTTCACGAGCGATAGTCAGATAATATCGAGCATCATTTTCGTCGATTTCGCCATTCAGGTAACGGGTGGCAGCAAGGGAAGCCCTATCGAGGGGCTCCATGTATCCCAAGTAGCCCTTCAATACGATTTGAGAATCTCGAAGCCACGATCTTCCTTCGCCATGAGACGCAACCTGAGCGCCAGCCTCAGCGACAAAAAATACACCGATAATGGCTATCAACATGGCGCGCGCCGCGCCGTATGCGTACCTCATCCCCAACCTACCCGAAACTGATCAGAACGAGACGCATTGGTAATGCAAGCGCGAAATCAGCTCAACCGTACAAACATCACTCGTGCTTGCAAAAGCCGACGGGGCGCCTCTGCCAAATTTGTTATCGATCTCAGGATGCCGGCCTTTCTTTATGTCCTGACGGAAAATTCGGTGAAATAGAAAAGCCCGGACCATCGGTCCGGGCTTTGATAAATTCGTATTCGATCAATGGTCAGCCGGCTTCAGGCTGGCTCTTCTTGGAGTGGACATAAAGCGGCTCGGCATTGCCTTCGACCACTTCACCATTGATGACGACCTCTTCAACACCGCGAAGGTTCGGCAGCTCGAACATCGTATCCAGCAGGATCGATTCCATGATCGAGCGCAGGCCGCGTGCACCTGTTTTCCGGCCGATGGCGCGACGCGCAACGCTCGTCAGGGCTTCCGGCGTGAAGGTCAGCGCCACGTTCTCCATGTCGAACAATTTCTGATACTGCTTGAGCAGAGCATTCTTCGGCTGGGTCAGGATCTCGATCAGGGCTTTCTCATCAAGGTCTTCCAGGGTCGCAATGACAGGAAGGCGCCCGATGAATTCCGGGATAAGACCGAAGCGCTGGAGATCTTCCGGCTCGGTGCTGCGGAGGATTTCGCCCACGCCGCGTGCTTCTGGATCCTTCAGCGACGCGCCAAAGCCGATCGAGGCATTGTCGCCGCGCGACGAGATGATCTTGTCGAGGCCCGCAAACGCGCCACCAACGATGAACAGGATGTTCGTTGTGTCGACCTGCAGGAACTCCTGCTGCGGATGCTTGCGCCCGCCCTGTGGCGGCACAGCAGCAACCGTGCCTTCCATGATCTTCAGAAGCGCCTGCTGCACTCCCTCACCCGACACATCGCGTGTGATGGACGGATTATCGGACTTGCGCGAAATCTTGTCGATTTCATCGATGTAAACGATGCCGCGCTGGGCGCGTTCGACATTGTAGTCGGCCGACTGAAGCAGCTTCAGCACGATATTCTCGACATCCTCGCCGACATAGCCGGCTTCTGTCAGCGTGGTGGCATCAGCCATGGTGAATGGCACATCCAGGATCCGCGCCAGCGTCTGAGCCAGCAGCGTCTTGCCGCAACCGGTCGGGCCGACGAGCAGGATGTTGGATTTCGACAGCTCTACGCCGTCTGCCTTGCCTGCGTGCGAGAGACGCTTGTAGTGATTGTGCACGGCCACCGACAGGATGCGCTTGGCGTGGCGCTGCCCGATGACATAATCATCCAGCACGTCGCAGATTTCCTGTGGCGTTGGCACACCCTCACGGGAGCGCACCATCGCCGTCTTGTTTTCCTCGCGGATGATGTCCATGCACAGTTCGACGCACTCGTCGCAGATGAACACCGTGGGGCCGGCAATAAGTTTCTTAACTTCATGCTGGCTCTTTCCACAGAAAGAACAGTAGAGCGTATTCTTTGAATCGCCTGAGCCGTTTTGCTTGGTCATGCCGTCCTCAATGCCGGGTAAGGTTTAACGGGGCCTTTAAGCGCCCTCACCCGGTTTCTTAATATGACAATAAGGGTCATGGCCCTCCCTGCAAGAGGCGGGCCGTAATTGATGGGGGGCGTCGCCGCCTATTTTTCATCCTCGCGGTCGCGAGGCTCAAACACCTTGTCCACGATACCGAATTCGACGGCCTCTTCGGCCGTAAGGAACGTGTCCCGGTCCAGCTTGCGCTCGATCACGTCATAATCCTGGCCGGTATGCTTCACATAGATATTGTTGAGCCGCTTCTTGAGATCGATAATATCCTGCGCGTGGCGCTCGATATCTGTAGCAACGCCTGAGTATCCGCCCGATGGCTGGTGGAGCATGACACGTGCGTTTGGCAGGCATGTGCGCATGCCGTGCTCGCCGGCCGCAAGCAGCAGCGAACCCATGCTGGCCGCCTGGCCGAAGCAAACGGTCGAAATCGGGCAGCGGATATATTGCATCGTGTCGTAGATCGCGAGGCCCGACGTAACGTAGCCGCCCGGGCTGTTAATATACATCGCGACGTCTTTTTTAGGGTTTTCCGACTCAAGAAACAGCAGCTGCGAGGTAATCAGCGCCGCCATTCCATCGTCGATGCCGCCCGTCACGAAGATGATTCGCTCCTTCAGCAGGCGCGAGAAGATATCAAATGCCCGCTCCCCGCGGCTTGTCTGCTCCACTACCATGGGAACAAGGTTGAGGGCAGTCTGGTAAGAACTCGTCATGAAATATCGCCTCGGGGCTGGCTATCTGGAATCTCTATTCTGCCAGAACTGGCAGAACACCTTATATTTGTCCACGCGTGACTGACCGCAAGGGGCTTTGGGCTGTGGAATGCCCGCTTCAGCGCCATGGCCAATCCGGCGACCCGCTGGGCCGGGGTGCAGCCGGATCCTGCATGAAGGCAAGGTAATCGGCATGGACCGTTTCGGCCTGCAGGTCACGCATCAGCATATGGTATCCTTTCGGATAATATACAGTGTGAATACTGGTGGGGAGTTTTTTGGCTGTTCGTTTCACACCCGGCGGCGTGATCACCAGGTCATTGGCGCCATAGGATATCAAGGTCGGCACCTTGTCGGTCAAGTTCGC
Organism: Hyphomonas chukchiensis; assembly: GCF_000682695.1. GTDB lineage: Bacteria > Pseudomonadota > Alphaproteobacteria > Caulobacterales > Hyphomonadaceae > Hyphomonas > Hyphomonas chukchiensis. The sequence goes on from NZ_AWFG01000063.1 coordinate 220,236, forward strand.
CACCCGCTGGTGGGCCGTCTCCATGAGGCTGACGACGCCATAGACCTGATCTATCCGGTTCTCGGGCATCATCAGCGGATCAGCCCATGTTCGACGCAACATCTCGATATTGTCCGAGGGCTCGATCTTCACGAGACCACGTGGTGGTCGCACGATCCAGCCGGGCCGCATGTGGGTCGAGGACCATAGGCTTGCCTTGTAGAGCGGGTTGATGGCACCCCAGCCGCGCAGTCCGGGGCCTGAGGCGATAAGACGGTCGGCCGCCGGTGGCCGGTCCGATCCAAACGCGCTGAGAGCAACTGAACCGCCCATGGAGATGCCGACGACGGTGATGACGGCCTTGGGGTGTCTGGCTCGCGCCACATCGACCGCCGTGCGCAAGTCCTCGCGCATCAGCTCTTCTTCCGGCCAGATGCCCCGGCCTGGTGAACGGCCGAAGCCGCGCTGGTCATAGGCATAGGTCATCACGCCATGGGCAGCCCAATAAGGCGCCGCCATGTGGAAGGCATTGGCATAATCGTTCATGCCATGAACGCCGACGACAACATATTCTGGCTCTTCCACATCAAAAGCCGGCCAAACGGTCAGCCCCAGTCGCGCGCCGTCAGCCGCTACAAACACCTGATTTTCTATTTCGAAATGGGGTCCGACCGCTTCCGACATCGACAACTTTCCCTGCGTAACCGGATGGACGCAGCTTGAGACCATCAGGCCCGCAAGCAGCAGTGTCACAATGCCAAGGCCGCCCGCACGGCGTGCCGCAGCTCGGGAAGCACCTCTGCCTCGAACCAGGGATTGCGTTTCAGCCATGCCGTATTTCTCCAACTAGGGTGAGGAGTTGTGAACACTTGATCACTCGTGTAGTCCTGCCACTTGCCGACCGTCTCAGTCAATGTCTTTCCGACACGCGGCCCAAGATGCCATTTCTGGGCAATCGCCCCAACAAGCACTGTCACCCTGATGTCAGGCAGACGCTCTAACAGCCCGGCTCGCCATGTCTCGGCGCACCTCACCATTGGCGGCCTGTCTGCCCCTCTGGAGTCATACCCGGGAAAACAAAAGCCCATCGGAACCACGGCAACGCGCGATGCGTCGTAGAATTCCTCATCCGTCACGCCCATCCACTCGCGTAAACGCTTGCCCGAGGGATCATTGAAGGGAATTCCTGTCACATCGGCCAGGTTTCCGGGCGCCTGTCCCGCAACAAGGATGCGGGCACTTGCGCTGGCTTGCAGCACCGGGTGTGGCGCCCGGCTCATATCACTGGCGCACAATTGGCACGCGCGGATTTGATCTAGATATGGCTGGAGATCGTCACTCATGATGTCATATGTGAAGTCTCTCATTTCGCAGAAAAGGCCCAACGCACATGACGAATGCAATTGTCAGAACAATCGATCCGCGCGCCAAGGATCTGGGCGGCGGCTTCCGCGTCCGCCGGGTGCTGCCCTTCCATGCGCAGAAAATGGTCGGCCCCTTCATCTTCTTCGACCATTTCGGACCCGTCGACTATGCGCCGGGTGAGGGGTTTGATGTTCGCCCCCATCCACATATCGGCCTCTCCACAGTCACCTACCTGTTTGAAGGCGCCATTCGCCATCAGGACAGCCTCGGCACGGATCTTGTCATCCGCCCGGGTGCGGTCAACTGGATGACCGCCGGGCACGGCATCGTCCACTCCGAGCGCACGCCGGCGCCGGAGCGCGCAGCCGGCCAACGCATGCACGGCCTGCAGACATGGGTGGCCCTGCCGCTGCCGGAAGAGGACTGCGCCCCAGCCTTCACGCATCATCCCGCAGACTCCCTGCCATCGTTCCAGAAAAACGGCGCCAGCATCCGTGTGCTCGCCGGTGAAGCCTGGGGCCATGCCTCACCGGTCGCGTTCCCATGGGATATTCTCTATGTCGCGATTGAATCCCCTGACGGTACCGGCATGATCCTGCCGGCAAGCCTTGCTGAGGAACGGGCCCTCTACATTGTCTCTGGAGGCGCCCGCATAGAAGACGAAACAGCCGAGGAAGGCCACATGCTTGTCATCGCGCCCGGCGAAGACGTTGCCGTTGAATTCCTGCCTGGCACCAAGGCCGTCATCTGCGGTGGCGCAACAATGGATGGGCCCCGCAAGATCGAATGGAACTTCGTCGCGTCAGACACGGACAAGATCGAAAAAGCCAAGCAGGACTGGGAACAATCCACAAAACTTCATGGTACCGATCGTTTCCCGCTCGTGCCGGGTGACGAGGTGGAATGGATACCCCTGCCCTGAAATCGCCACATTTGGTTGAGACGCCCGCTACAGGCGAATTTCGGGAACCGGGGTCGCCGAATACAAGACAATAAAGTCAAAGTGAGGGTGAATAAATGAACATCAAACTGATAGCCGGTGCTGCCGCATCCATGGCCATGCTTGCCGCCTGTGCCACGCCAACCACAGCCGAATCATCGGCTGCCGCAAGCCTGGACGCCGCTTCAGCTGAAGTGTCGGCCGACGCAGCAGCAGAGGCTGTCGATGTGTCGGAAGAAGCGGCCCCGGCTGCCGAAGCCGCTCAGGGCGCCGCTGTTGAAGCCGCCGTCGCAGCTGAAACCGCTGACGCGACCAGCGACCCGGAAGTTGCTGCCGCCGCTGCCGACATGGCGGAAGAAGCCGCTGACGATGCCGCTGATGCGGCTGCCGTCGCGACAGCTGTTGCTGCTGAAGACGCTGCGGATGCAGCTGAAGAAGCCGCCGAAGAAGCCGAGGTCGCAGCCGAAGCTGCCAAGGAATAGTCCAGGGTCGAATTGACCTTTGAGAGGCGGGTTCCAGCAATGGAGTCCGCCTTTTTGCTATGCGTACTGCAACAGCCGTGCCTTGAAGCCTGACGCGGCCCATGCCAGACCCTGTCCCAAGCAAGCCGAAATGCCCATTGGAGGGGCACTCAAAGATGAAACATTATGTACTCGCCGCGTCACTGCTGGCGCTCGCTGCATGTGGCAGCCCGAAACCGGAGTCCGCTCCCGCCGAGGCGCCCGTTGCCGAGACGCCGCCCGCCCAGACATTGCTGATGCCATTGCCCACAGACACTACGGCAGCCATCACAGCGGGCGATCTCGCCGAGCGCATCAAGACGCTGGCGGATGACACCTTCGAAGGCCGCGGCCCAGGTACCCCGATCGGTGAAGAAGCCGCCACATGGATTGGCGCTGAAATGGCCCGGATCGGTCTGAAACCGGGCGGCGACGACGGCACGTATTTCCAGAAGGTGGCCATGGTCAACCAGACCATCGAACCAGAACAGTCCTTTCTGACCTTCACGGCGCCGGACGGCACCGAGATGCCGACAGTGCTGAAGCAGGATTCCGTTATCTGGACCAAGCATCAGGACTCCACGACAATTTCGTTCGCACCTTCTGACGTGGTCTTCGTCGGCTACGGCGTCGACGCGCCGGAATATGGCTGGGATGACTATGGAGACCAGGATTACACGGGCAAGACAGTCGTGATCCTCGTCAACGACCCAGGTTTTGCCACTGGCGATCCCGAGCTCTTCAAGGGCAAGTCCATGACCTATTACGGCCGCTGGACCTACAAATATGAAGAAGCCGCCCGTAAAGGCGCGACCGCGGCGATCATTGTTCACGAAACTGAGCCAGCCTCCTATGGCTGGGATGTCGTGAAGAACTCATGGTCCGGCGCCCAGTCGGATCTGGTTCGCGAAGATGGCGGCGCTGACCGTGCAGACTTGGAAGGCTGGGTCACCCGCGCAATGGCCGAGAAGCTTTTTGCGTCTGCCGGCCTGGACTTTGAAGCCATGAAAACAGCCGCGAAGACACGAGGCTTCAAG
>NZ_AWFG01000064.1 GCF_000682695.1 Hyphomonas chukchiensis
AGCATGCGGAAAAGCCGCCCGACGTACTGCCGGACGGCTTCTGCTTCCACGGACATAAAGACCGCAATCTCTCAGGCGACCCTTTGCTCTGCGACAGGCTGGTTTTCGGGAGAAACGTCGTCCGCGTCTGGCGTAAACAGGCAGGCGATCCGGGCCCACGCATCTGCTGGCGGCGACCCCGCATCCCCGACAAGGCGTGTCGGCGGCACCTGCATCCATCCCGGACGCCAGTCGGGACTGGCCTCACACCCTTCGCCTATGATCCGGTTCCAGATCAGTTCCTTCTGGGCCTTGCCCGTGTCCGTGAGCGATGCTTTCGCCGTCGATGGAGACGCGATGTCGGCCACCATGGCATTGATGGCGCGCTTGTCGCGGACGAGATCAAGGAAGACAGGTTCCGGTTTCCAGTAGGCGACCATATCGGTTTCGGTGGCGACGGCAACGGCTTCCACAATCGGACCACCCGCTTCCATCGTGTCAGCCATCACAAAGGCAAGTACGTTGAGGGTTTCTGTATCATCCATTCCGAGCAATGCTGCAAAGACTTCGCTAAGGTGATAGGCGTCGCCATTTGCGCGCAGGGATGCGAGCCCGTGGGCTTCAAACAAGCGGTGCACATGGTCCCCGGCAGCGTTCATCTTGGCGGTGGCACGGGAGCCATCCACGCTGGCCTGAATGTCTTCCTTTCGGGCAAGGAATTCGTGCCGCCTGACAGTCCACAGGGCGGACCCGACAATAGCATGAGCCACCGTCAGCCGGAGGGCGATTCCTGGGTGGGAAAGCAATGTCGCGCGGGCTGCGCCATGGCGGTGCAAGCCGATATACTGTGCCAGTGGCCCGGACATTTCAGGCTTGGTCTCGGTCGCCTCCGCATCGCCGCCCGGCCTTGCGCGCTTCTCCAATTTTCGGGCTTCGGCCTGCGTAATGTAGCCCTCATGGAAGGTCACGGTGCCATCATGGCGGACTTCGACAATGACGCTGCCGCCCTTGGTGCGGGCGCGTTTCACATGCTCCCAGCTGGCAAAATACATCCCGCGTTCGAGAACCTCCACGTTGCGCCAACCGGCCTCTATATAGGTCTCGACCTTGGCTGCGAGCGCTGCCGATTGGGCTTTCCAGAACGCGTCGGCATAGGCAAACACGCCTGTCTCTCCGAACAGGTCAGTCGTGATCCGGCCGTCATAGGTCGCCAGATCAAACAGCGCCTTGTCCGTCGTGATGATGGCTCCGCCCGTGATCCATGCCTTGCAGGCGCGGCCCATGGGCGCGCGTTCCGTCTCGCTCCTGAACAGGGCTAGCCACTCGGCCTGCTGGTCCTTTGTGGCGAGCGTGAGCGCGCGGATCGTCTCCGGGTCGATCTCGTCTTTGGCATAAAGCGCGCGGATCGGGCCGGAGAGATTGGCAAGCGCGAGGATGCGGCGGACCTTCAACTCCGTGACGCCAAAGTGTCCAGCAATCTCCTCGACCGTCCGGCTTGCATGCGCCAGCTTTCCGAACGCGTTGTATTGCTCCATTTCCGTGGCGGGCAGGCGGGCAACATTCTCGATCAGCGAGGCCTCGACGGCGGCAGCGTCGTCCTCGGCTTCCATGATCGCGCACGGGACCGCGATCGACTTGCCGGTCTCGGCTGCGATGACCTGCAAGGCATGGAAGCGCCGCCGCCCCGCGACGACGCCATAGCCGCCCCCTTCGGGCCGAACCAGAAGCGTCTGGCGGATGCCTTTCTCCCGGATGGACGGCAGGATGTCGGAGACATCCGGGGCCTTGCGAGAGTGCCGCATATTGAGCTTGCTGATATGCAATTGCTCGATGGGGATCGTTTTCAGTACGGGCTGTGCCATGGGATTGTCCTCCTGTTCTGGCGGGTAAAGCGAAAGGCCAAGCGCCCATGCCGGGCCTTTCCAGTTGATCGGGGTGAAGGGGAAGCCTTCTGCGTCACGATTCGCGTCCGGGTCGGTTTCGCCCCAGTCATAGTCATGCAGGCCAATCAGCGGCGCGCGGCCATTGACCCAGATTTCAACGATGCGGGACTCCTCGACGACGAGGGTCAGGCGCGAACGTGGCCCCAGAACAGGGTCCAGCGGGCTCATGCTTGCGCCGCCTGTGCAGGCTCGGACGCCATCAGCCGCGTCAGCGCCGCGCGGCCTGCCGCCAAGGCTTCGGGAAGCAACTCGCCTGCGACTTCACTCAGACAGGCATTGTCCGACCCCGGATAGTTGGCCTCCATACCCCAGATGCTGGTTTGTGTTGAGTCCAC
>NZ_AWFG01000065.1 GCF_000682695.1 Hyphomonas chukchiensis
AGAAGTCTTGTCAGGCCATCTCGATGATCGTGACGTTGGCGACGCCGCCGCCTTCGCACATGGTTTGCAGGCCCCAGCGCTTGTTCCGGGCCTTGAGGCCGTAGATGAGCGTGGTCATCAGCTTGGTGCCGGTGGCGCCGAGCGGGTGGCCGAGGGCGATGGCGCCGCCATTGACGTTGAGCTTGTCCGGGTCTGCGCCCGTGTGCTTGGCCCAGGCCATCGGGATGGATGCGAAGGCTTCGTTGACCTCGTAGAGATCAATGTCGCCGATCTTCAGGCCCGCGCGGGCGAGTGCCTTGTCGGTGGCGAAGAGCGGCTCTTCCAGCATGATGACCGGATCACCTGCCGTGACGGTGAGGTTGTGGATGCGGGCAAGCGGCGTGAGGCCGTAGCGCTTGACGGCCTCGGCCGAGGCGACGAGCACGGCGGACGAGCCGTCGCAGATCTGGCTCGACGTGCCGGCCGTGAGGATGCCGCCTTCGGCCATTGTCTTCAGGCCGGCGAGAGCCTCTTTCGTGGTGCCGGGGCGGATGCCCTCGTCGACCGTGTGCATTTCGATCTCGCCTTCGGGCGTGACGATTTCCACGGGCACGATCTCGTCCTTGAAGGCGCCGGCCTCGGTAGCCGCAGCAGCGCGGCGCTGGCTCTCGACGCCGAAGGCATCGGTATCGTCGCGCGTGAAGCCATGCTTCTTGGCGACCATTTCAGCGCCGACGAACTGGCTGAAGCCTTTGACGCCGTATTTCTGCTTGATCGTGTCGGAGATGGGCGAGATGCCGGAGCCCGGCAGGTAGTTGGAGCCCATGACGGCGCGCGACATGGATTCCACGCCGCCAGCGATGACGACATCCTGCGTGCCGGACATGATGGCCTGCGCGGCGAACTGGATCGCCTGCTGGGACGAGCCGCACTGGCGGTCGATGGTGACGGCGGGCACGCTGTCAGGCAGGCCCGAGGCGAGCACGGCCATGCGACCGACCTGACCGGCCTGTTCGCCGGCCTGCGTGACGCAGCCGAAGATCACGTCTTCGATGACGGAGGGGTCGATGCCGGCGCGGGCAACGACAGCGTCGAGCGCGCGGGCGCCGAGATCGTTTGCGTGGATGCCCGAAAGACGGCCGTTGCGACGGCCCCCGGCGGTGCGCACGGCGGCGCAGATATAGGCTTCGGCCATGGGTGTGTTCCTTCCTTTGTGCCGGTATTCCGGCGGTGTTTGATGACGATGGAAGGAATGTAGGCGGGTTTCCCTAGGGGGCAGCAAGGGGGTGTTTTTGGGGGCAGCGGAGCCAGGCCTGTAAACCCGATTTTCAGTCAGAGCCGCTTTTCCAGCAGGAGCGTCGTCAGGCCGCTGTGCCATTCCTTGTCGGGATAGCGGCCGGTCTCGACATAGCCGCGCGCCGCATAGAAGGCCTGGCTGCGCGTATTGAACGTGTCGGTTTCGAGCCGGACGGCGGGGAAACCGGCGCGGGCGATTTCGGCTTCGGCGAGGTCCATCAGCGCCGTGCCGGCGCCGGTGCGCGCGTTGGCGGAATGGACGTGGAGCGCATGCACGAAATCATCCTGCCAGTCGACGAGGCCGACCACAGCGCCCGCTCGCTCTGCCACATGGAAGAGATGGCCGCGTTCGGCGACATAGGCGGCGGGGCGGTTGCCTTGCCGGTAGGCGGCCAAGGCCGCGGGCGTGACCTGCGGGCGCCATGTGGACTCGAACGTGTCGTGCAGGATGGCGACGAGGGCGGCGCTGTCTGCGGGGCGTGAGGGGCGGATGTGGAGCGGGGCGGTCATTGGACGGATGGTGCAAAAATCGGAAGCAGCGGGCAATAGGTCAATTGTGGGTACCGCGTCGCTCAACCCACTCTTGTATTGTCAATTTGCTGTAG
>NZ_AWFG01000066.1 GCF_000682695.1 Hyphomonas chukchiensis
TGTCACCTCCGGACGCATACCACCCTCCCAATCCGATGCCTCTCTCTCGTCAGGAGTGTGCCAGGAGATATCTCCCAGAAACACAGCCCGCCCGATGACATGCGACAGGCTCACGGGGCCAAAATACCGGCTGTCAAAGGATTCCGGGGTCTCATTCGAAATGAGAAGGATTTCACCCAGGCGAAGGGATGTGCAGCCTTGGGTCCAGACGGGCAGGGGCCGACCGGACCGGTCCTGTCCAAGCAGGGGCAGGGGCGGCTGGCCAGCAACGGTCAATACGCCGGCATCCACACAAACCCTATCGCCCACAACGGCCCAGACGGTCTTGATGACCGGTATGTCTGCCGGCAGGTATCCACGTGTTGCGGCCAGGCTTTCGGCGTGTCCCGGCAGGCGGGATGCCACAAGATCACCGCGTTTGGCTATCTTGAGCGGCTCCACTTTGTACCAGCCAATCGGTGCGCTTTCGCTCGGATTGTAGAGCAGTCTCGGTGCCGGTTTCAGCACAAATCCCGCCCAGAGAATCCCTGCTCCAAGGGCAGACAAGGCAAGCGGTATCGCGCGGTCCTTATCCATCACCAGACCTCTCGTTCAAGAAGGTGTTCAACCGGAAGCCCGGCCTGCAATTGCGTGGACAGGCGTTGCCAGAAGGCGGCGGAGATGGTGGTTGGATCGGTGCGCTCGGATATGGCATTGATCGCCTCGAAAGCGCGCCTCGCATGATGGGAATGGAGCGCAGAGAGGAACAGGATGCCGCCCGGCTTTATGCCTGAAACTCGGCTGATCCGGTCACCTGATGATCCGGCCCGGATGATAAATAATTGCCAGTCCGCGGCAGCTCGAAACGTGGTGCGCCTGCGCTCATATCCGAACACATCGCCCGGAGAGAAGGCGGCCATCTGCCTGTGATCGCAGGTGTTCCGGATCATGCGCGGCGCACCAAAGAGCAGGCGTTCGGTCAGGCCATTTTGATCCTCCACAAGTGAAACAAGCGTCAGATCAATAGCCATTTTTCGCGTCTCCTGGGCGGTGGCTGGACGCTGAAAAACGGAGAAGGTCATCGACATGATAGACGACAACACCGACATGCTTTCGGTAGACCGGACCGAGACTGGCGTAGCGCCAGTTCTGCAGCGTTCTTTCTGACACGCGAAGGAACCGTGCCGCTTCCTTTGTGGTCAGGAACGGGCTTTCGCCAATGCCGTCGGTCTGCATGATGAAACGCTTTCCTGATGCCAGGTCCGGGCCTTCGCGGACGGCTCCCGGCGTCAGGGAAACAAGGGATGATCCTAATCGGGAGTCACGAAGATATGCCGATCATCTGCGAAACCCTGCTTAACCATGCGTACAGCGCATGGCTTCCTACAGGCGTGAGCGCCAACAGACCTTGAAGCGACGGGCGCATAGGCAAAGCCGCTCCGGAGATCTCTCCGGAGCGGCCAGTCTGGTTATCTCAGCGGGGCCTTAGTCCCTGGGGTTCCAGAGGATCACGTGGCGGCCTTTCTTACCCTTGACCGGTGCGAGGTTCGCGTAGATGCGGCGCGGACCGATCTGCGGATCTGCGAGGGTCAGCGAGACGTATTCGCGTCCCGAAGACTTGGCCTTGCGCATCCAGCCGCCACCGATTTCGGTCGCGGTCTCACCGGCGAAGATGCGGTAGTCCGGCTGGGCCTCTTCGGCTTTTTCCGCGTTCTTTTCGATGCGGATGGCGGCTGAGAGGTTCATCATTGCGAGGGCGCCTTCGAAGCCGGTCTTGGTTTCGCTGACATATCCGAGTGCGTTTGCCATGGGGGTCTCCTTTTCGTTTCCGTGGCTGTCTTCGAAG
>NZ_AWFG01000067.1 GCF_000682695.1 Hyphomonas chukchiensis
TGTCCCGACCTTGAAGGACCCCGTCGATGAAGACGGGCCAGAAGATCGCAGACCCCTGCGCGATGCTGTCAATTTCTGATCAACACGGCTGAAAGCCTGTGCGATGGCGGCTATCTCATCGACCGTCCGGGAGGACATCCCGGACCTTCCCAGGCCGCGGCGTGAAGGTTTGCCTTTAATTAGTGGGGCTTGCTATTAAAGAATAAGTAGTTATCCTTTAATAGTGGTGATGGCTTATTAAAGGATGCGATATGGATCAGGACTCCCTCAGCGGGCGGATCGGAACGTATGCGACGAGCTCCGTCGCAGGCGAAACAGTGCGCGCCTATGTCCCAAAGCCTCTGCCGCCCGAACCGGGACTTGATTTGACGGGCCTGTCAGGGCTGGTCAGCGAAGCCATGTATGCTCTAGGCAGGCTTGATGGTGTTCGCTCGGTTGCGCCGGATACGTCGCTATTTCTCTACATGTATATCCGCAAGGAGGCCCTTCTGTCGTCACAGATCGAGGGCACGCAATCCTCGCTCTCCGATCTCCTGCTCTATGAAGAAGCTGGAGCGCCCGGTGCGCCCGTCGATGATGTCGAGGAGGTCTCAACCTATGTGGCCGCCCTGAATCATGGACTCGAAAGATTGCGCAACGGGTTTCCGTTCTCATTGCGACTGATGCGGGAAATGCACGCCATCCTGCTCGCCACGGGACGGGGGAGTACCCGGCAGCCCGGAGATTTTCGCCAGTCACAGAACTGGATCGGCGGAACGCGGCCTGGAAATGCCCTGTTCGTGCCGCCACCGCCACATCTTGTTGAAGACCTGATGCGCGATCTTGAACGCTTCCTCCATGAGGCGGACAGCGGCTTGCCCCCTGTCATCAAGGCGGGCCTTGCGCATGTTCAGTTCGAGACGGTGCATCCCTTTCTCGACGGCAATGGCCGTCTCGGCAGGCTCCTGGTTACACTCTACCTTTGCGAACAGGGTATTCTCGAAGAACCGCTTCTCTATCTCAGCCTCTATTTGAAGACGCAGCGAACCACCTATTATGCGCTGCTTCAGGAAGTCCGTGAACATGGCCGCTGGGAAGCCTGGCTGGAATTCTTTCTGACCGGTGTGCGTGATGTTGCGCGCCAGGCGCATGAAGCCGCGCGGACGATTGAAGCCATGTTCATTGAAGACGCTGAAAAGCTGAAAAGTCTTGGCCGGGCTGCGCCGACAGCCAGACAGATATTCAGTGTCCTGCAGACCCAGCCGCTTGTCACCATCGCCACGGCTGCCGAGCGGGCCGGCGTCTCCTTTCCTGCCGCAGCCACCGGGCTTCAGAATCTTCACAAGCACGGCATCGTCACCGAAGTCACCGGCCGTACACGCGGGCGTGTCTTTGCCTACACGCGCTATCTGGATCTGCTGAGTGAAGGCACCGAGCCTCTGGCTTGATCGCTATCTGATGCGTGCGGGCCTGTTGTCGTCAGGTCGCTCTTTACCTGGCAACACCTCACTATATTTCCCGGCAGACGGGGCCAGCCGGACTTTGCCTCTGCCAGAGCGCGGTCCCCGCGCCAGGGGGCTTGTGTTTGTCATGACGGATGGTCTGCAGGTCTCCTACCTATAAGAGCCACTTGGGCTGCACCTCCTGGCCCGCACACCGCATCCACTGTTCCAGACCGGCCACGCATCCATGTGACCTGTCAGGCCGCTGATCTGAAATCGGGCTATGCAAGGAG
>NZ_AWFG01000068.1 GCF_000682695.1 Hyphomonas chukchiensis
AACCACCCAGATCAGGGTGCCTAATCCCGACCTCGCAGCCGAGCGCCTGAGCGGAACATTTCCAACAGGAGAACCAGAGGCATTCGTCGCGAATATTGCCCTTTTCCTGCCGGTCCGGATTGAACGGTCCGCAAGCCTGATCACACTCGTACCGGACAACGCATCGGCGCCCTGACCCTGTCCGACGGCATGGCAGTCGGACAGGCAGAGGGGCTCCGGTGGCAGAGAATCATCCACGGCAAGCCGGCCGCAGCCAGCATCACTTCCTCAAGAAATCCGGTGCCGAGCAGCCGTTCGTGATGTGACCGGATCAGGTCGGCTGATTACATGGCGATTGCACCATCCGCCTGGAGTGCTTCCACGGCTTCAAGCGGCCCGGCAAGTTTTTCCGGCGCGGTAGTCATGCCGGTTCATTTCTCAACTGCGTGTCGTGTGCAAAGCTTAGCTTATCAGGACGTACAAGTTTTAGCTTATTGCGCTCAACGCATCACGCATCTTCCGAAATGTCCAATTCTGGAAGTGAACGCTTAACCGGGTTCCACAGCTAATTACAACCTGACGCATATTGGCGTTCAAGTCTCTTTGTGGTCGTCTATTCCAACGCCAAGAAGCCAGGATGGAATGGGCTGGCGCTTATGGGGCGTCCGGTGTTAGGGTGCCAGCTTATCAAAGCCTTGGGGCAAACCCGGTAATGCGTTCAAGTATTGCATCGAAAGCGACCTGGTCCCGGTAGTAAAGTGCGCGCGTTCCGGCATAGGCAGCTGCATAATTCTTTCGCGTTTCGGCATCGCTGAGGAGGAAGGATTCATTCCTGGTGAGGTCTGCTTCATCATCTTGCCGAAAGCGTTTGGCCTTGTGTTCCAGATACGCCACTGTGCCGATGAATTCCTGGACCGAATTGTCGCCAAGAAGGCAATAGACATCGTAATAGTGCCGCATGAAATTCACCGGCATGTCTCCGTTTTCCTGATGCAGGCGGTACTTGGTCGAAATCGTCTGGAGCTTTTCGACAAATGTATAGCCCGGCTCGTAACAGGGCACGTCGATCGCGCGGTTGTCGATGAGGCCTCCGATCCCGCTCGCTGCGGCAAGATCATAGGCCCAGGATGAGATCGCGCAAGGCCGGTTCGGCGCCACCTGGTCGAAGCCGGCTTCGAGCAATATGCCTTCTTTCAATCCGTCCGGCAGCGGATGGATTGGCTCATATAGGAGGCGGATGCCCGCACCCCGATATTGCGGCAAGTCGTCAAACCCGGTGTCACGCTCGACCGCGGCAAAGCCCGCAATCCTGATCCGCGTGGCCAAGTCGTCGAAAAAGGCAAGGCGCGCCGCGGCATGGGCCGGCTTTCCATGGTTCGGTCCATATTTGAGGTCGGTCTCCGGGTGGATGAGGATGTCGATGTCTTCCGAGAACCGGTCAATCAGTCCGTAGCCTTTGGACAGGGACGTGCCGCCCTTCAGTTCGAAGGTGAAGCCGAGTTGCTGCAGGCCCCACAGGCCATGCATGATCCAGTAGTCTTTTTCGACAAGACCGGGATCGACCTGTTCCTGTCTCGCGGCGACCGCGATCAGGTCCGGAAAATCC
>NZ_AWFG01000069.1 GCF_000682695.1 Hyphomonas chukchiensis
AGATGGGATAATCGGACGCTACATCGCGCCGGGGGCATCTGCCCCTTACGCTGTCAGTCCGATAACTTGCCGGAAGGAAGGGACTTCCGGTCAGAACAAGGAGAAGACAGTCATGAAGTATTTCGCTGGGATTGATGTATCGCTGAACGAGTCGAGCGTGTGCGTCGTGGATGAGTCCGGGGCGATCATCCGCGAAGGCAAAGTGCCGTCCGAGATTGCGCCTCTGGTCGACTGGTTCGACGGCATCGATGTGACATGTGAGCGGATCGGGCTGGAAGCAGCGCCGCTCTCCCAGCATCTGCATGAAGGCATGGCAGCAGCGGGGCTCTCGCCGGTCTGCATTGAGACGCGCCATGTGAAGGCGGTGCTGTCGGCCAGCATCAATAAGACAGACCGCAACGATGCTAGGGGAATTGCCCAGATGATGCGGGTCGGGCTCTACAAGCCTGTCCACGTCAAAACGCAAACGAGTCAGGAACAGCGCGTGCTGCTCACCAGCCGCAAATTCATCGTTCACAAGCGGCAGGATGTAGAAAATGAAATACGGGGTGCCCTTCGCAATTTCGGACTGAAGATCGGCAATGCCGGGAGAGCACGCTTCGAAGTCCGCGTTCGCGAACTGATACAGGACAATGCTTTCTTGCGGGATGTCGTTGGCCCGCTGCTCGAAGTCCGGCATTGCCTCCGGGAACAGGAAGCGGCACTCCACAAGCAAGTGCTGCGCATTGCGCGTCAGGACCCGGTCTGCAGGCGACTGATGACAGCTCCCGGTGTAGGACCAATCGTGGCGCTGACGTTTAGGGCGACCGTCGATGTGCCCGCAAGGTTTGCGCACTCCAAGTCGGTGGGCGCGCACTTTGGATTGACCCCCAAGACATATCAGTCTGGAAACATCGATGTGACCGGACGCATATCTAAATGCGGCGATGGGATGATGCGCGTTGCCCTGTTTGAAGCTGCAAACACCATTCTGACACGGATTGTGAAGTGGTTCCCTCTGAAGGCTTGGGCGATGAATGTCGCTAAACGAAGGGGCGCTGCTCGTGCGAAGGTCGCGCTTGCAAGGCGTCTGTCGGTCATACTGCATCGTATGTGGGTAGACGGAACCGACTTCGATTGGGGCAGCGAGTCCTGCCCTGTATGAAATAAGAACAATCCCGTTTCGCCGGGTAAACCGATCCGTCGATAAGGCGGTGCCATGTCCCTCGGGATCGAGGGAAAATGTGAGAACGCTATGTGGCCTGGTGGACCAGCTGTTCAGTTGGTGACATCGACAGGCAGATTGTTCCGCATCAACCTCTGATCCCATCATGTGACGGTTAGCGCCAAAAGGCGACCTGCGCCGATCACGAAGAGAAGCGTGAAGCCCGAGGTACATTGCCGACTCGCAAGGACGCGATCCAGAAACGGAGTTGACGAACCATGTCCGATTAGAGAAG
>NZ_AWFG01000070.1 GCF_000682695.1 Hyphomonas chukchiensis
CCAACCGCAACCTGACCGGCGCGATCAATGCCGTGATCGAAAAAGCAGGCCTGCGCATCGTCGCCCAGCGCCGCATCCAGATGAGCCAGGCCCAGGCCGAGGAATTCTACGGCGTCCACAAGGAGCGCCCTTTCTTTGGCGAACTGGTCGAGTTCATGACGTCTGCGCCTGTTGTGGTTCAGGTGCTCGAAGGCGAGAACGCCGTTGCTGCCTATCGCGACGTGATGGGCGCGACGAACCCTGCTGACGCTGCCGACGGCACGATCCGCAAACTGTTCGCGCTGTCGATCGGCGAAAACTCGGTCCACGGGTCGGACTCCGCCGAGAACGCCGAAATCGAAATCGCGCAATTCTTCACGGCCGACCAGATCGTCGGCTAAGGCTGCGCGGCCCCTCAGGGCAGCAGAGATTCAAGAAAGGGCCCAGCCGGAAGGTTGGGCCCTTTTTTGTTTGGGGCTGTCATATCGGCGCTTTACAGCTTCCGCTTCATGAATGAGCGCGTCGCGCAGACGGGCTCGAAGCCGAGCTTTCGGTAGAGGGCTTTGGGTGGCTCGGTGGCGAGGCTGCCGATGAGGATGTCGGTGCAGCCATTCTGACGCAGATGATCAACGCAATCGGAGATCAGGGCGGAAGCGAGGCCTCGGCGACGGAAGGGGGGCAGGGTGAACAGGTCTTCGACCATGCCCATGCCGTTTGGGGCGATGGTGGCTGATCCGTACGCGCAGGGCGTGCCGTCGATGGATGCGAGAAAGAAGTGGCACGGGCCTGTCTTGCGGCGGTAGCCATCGACCATGCCGCGCGTGACATGGGCGTCCACCTTCTTGCCCCGGGTTCGTGCGCCCTCTGAATGATCTGTGAGAACCAGTTTGTACAGCGTTTGCCAGTCCGTGTCCGATGCGACGGGCTGGAGCCCGTATCCAACCGGATGAGTTGCTTTCAAGGGCGCCTGCAGGACCATCTGGATGACGGGCGTTTCTTCCCTGTAGTCATCGAATGCGAGCCGGGCGATGACGGCTGGCGAGGTGAAGGGCGATGTGGAGATATAGGCATAGCCCAGCGTTTGTATCCGGGCGTCGGCAAAGGCCATGGCCTGGTCGATTTCTTGCGTCGTCTGCGCGGTGATTTCGAAGATGCGATTGAGGTCCCACACATAGGGCCTGTCCGCATCCCGCAAGGACGAACAGAACTGCTTCGTGGTGACCTGCATGCCGATGGCGGCATGGTAATAATAAGTGTCGCAGGCGCGCCTTGCGAGATCATCAAGTTTTGTCACTGAGCACCTCGATCAGGATGGCAGTTCGACCAAGCCGCTTTCAATTAGCCTGAAAAATCCACGGAGAACCAGTTCGTCGCGCCCTATTCCTTCTCTTCGCTCA
>NZ_AWFG01000071.1 GCF_000682695.1 Hyphomonas chukchiensis
TGCTCTGAGACCCATGTCTGGACCACTGCCGGTTAGAGTTTTCCGGCCTTTTCACGATGGCGGACTGGTGACGCCTGCGTGATTGATGAGTGCGGCCGGGGGTTTGTTTCCGATCGCGCTATGCGGTCTTACCGTATTGTAGTCTCCACGCCAACACTCCAGCTTTTCGCGCGCATCTGACAGGCTCATGAACCAGTTTGCAGACAGGCATTCGGCGCGTAATCGACCATTGAACGCTTCTATAAACGCGTTATCCGTCGGTTTTCCCGGCCTTGAGAAGTCCAGCGTCACACCGTTTGCGTAGGCCCAAAGGTCGAGATCGCGAGAGATGAACTCCGAGCCCTGGTCCACGCGGATCATCTTTGGATAACCTGTCTGAGCGCAGATTCGCTCCATCGTCTGAACGACATCTTCGCCGCGATAGCTGTATCTCGCGTCGATGGCAGGAACATATTTGGACCATGTGTCGACGACCGTCAGAATGCGGAACTTACGACCGGTCGCGAGCTGGTCATGAACAAAATCCATCGCCCACACCTCAAGCGGAGATACCGCCTCCTTGCGATCGCGAATGAGCTTGGCCCTGACCTTCCGTTTCGGGTGCTTGTTCCGTAACTGCAGGCCCAATTCGTTGTAAAGCCGTCGAACTTTCTTCTGGTTCACGAACCATCCCTCCCGCCTCAGCATGACATGAACGCGCCTGTATCCGTACCGCACGCGTGTCTCGCAGATATCCTTGATGCGCTCTTTCAACGCGGCCTGATCGGGTCGCCGAGAACGGTAGTGGAAGGTGGACGTGTCGAGCAGAAGGTTACTGCAGGCCCTCCGGATCGACATGCCCCATTCCTGAACCGCCTCTTTGACAAGCTCCCGCTTACGACCAGGCCTTACGTCTTTCGTTTCAGGACGTCCTGCAGCATCTCCTTGTCGAGGGACAAGTCGGCGACAATCCGCTTCAGGCGCGCATTCTCGTCTTCCAGCTCTTTCAGCCGCCGCATCTCCGATGGCATCAGGTCGCCATAGCGCTTCTTCCAATTAAAGAACGTCGCCTGACTGATCCCCGCCTTGCGGCAGATCTCCGCCACCGGAATCCCGGCCTCTCCCTGCTTGATAATGAACGCCTTTTGCGCGTCCGTGAACTTCGATGCTCGCATCGCCTCGTCTCCGCCCAGCCAGGTTCCAGACTACCGGAAACTCTAACCGAAAACGATCCAGTTTGTTGGGAGCAGAGCA
>NZ_AWFG01000072.1 GCF_000682695.1 Hyphomonas chukchiensis
AACCATGTCCGATTAGAGAAGGCAACATAGATGCGGGGGCCGTCCCGCAAATCCGGTCCGGTAGGAGTTCCAAGGGGGGCAGGTGTTTCAGGTGAAAGGGTCATGTCAGCCTCGCAAAAATGAATCCTCGCCCGCGTGCCTTTCCCGGCAGGCGGGAGGGGGCGGACGAGAGGTGCGGGCGCCCGGGCGTATAAGGGCCGGGGGCAAGGCGGGAAGGTAGGAGGCAAGGGGAGAAGCGAGCGGTTCCAGGTCACCGGCGCCTTGCGCGCGGGCCGCGCCCGGGCAGACGCGCCGTCCGCCCCCTCACGGCTGCAGGGAAAGCTTGTCCACGCCTGCAAATGCCAAACAGGCAGGCTGGCGCCCTGGATACGAATCCGTCCAGACCCGACAGCCATGGCCTTGCACATACGAGACTTCCGGGAAGCAGACCGCGCAGCATTGATTGCGCTGTGGGAGACATGTGGGCTGACAAAGCCCTGGAACGATCCCGATGCCGATATCGACCGGATCCAGGTCTCGCGCGATGCCACGATCCTTATCGGCACGGTGGATGACGCGGTCGTCGCCAGCGTCATGGTCGGCCATGACGGTCATCGCGGCTGGATCTACTATCTGGCTGTGAGCCCTGACCGCCATACCCGAGGCCATGGACGCGAAATGATGGCAGAGGCCGAGCTTTGGCTGACGGCCCGTGGTGCGCCAAAGGTGCAGCTGATGGTGCGCCAAGAGAATGAAGATGCGGCCGACTTCTACAGCGCATTGGGGTACGAGCGCCAGGATGTGACCGTACTCGGCAAATGGCTCACGCCGTCGACTGAGGCTGACTGAGGCTTCGAGAGGCCACGCGTCAATGACCCCTCTGGCCGTCAGGCCAGTGGGAAGCATGCGGCGCGGCCCCCGGCCGGCGAGCCCCCGCAGCGCGCGGCGACCCGAAGGGGTGGCCGCGTGACCGGAGACGAGCCGGGCCCGGTCGAATGCCTTCCCGGATTTTGTGGGCTCCAGCCGCCCGGACAGCCCCGCGCAGCGGGCTGGGGGAGGGTGATATTTCCAGACATTGCGAGTGCTCACCGGGTCCTGGAACGCGCCACTTTCATCCAGTGGCCTGCATTCCTGCCGAAACAAATATTGCGCCCGTACGCGTTTCTTTTGCCGGATGATGCCGGTTGATCGTTGAGTCTGCTGGCATCGCGTTCAGCAAGGAGGAACCGCTGGCGCCGATGCATGCGGG
>NZ_AWFG01000073.1 GCF_000682695.1 Hyphomonas chukchiensis
CTTATTTCTTGATGGCGGAGACGACGCCTGCGCCGACGGTACGGCCGCCTTCGCGGATGGCGAAGCGCAGGCCCTGGTCCATGGCGATCGGCTGGATCAGCTCGACGTCCATTTTCACGTTATCGCCTGGCAGAACCATTTCCTTGTCGGCCGGCAGCGTCACCACGCCCGTCACGTCGGTCGTGCGGAAGTAGAACTGCGGACGATAGTTGGTGAAGAATGGCGTGTGACGGCCACCCTCTTCCTTCGTCAGGATATAGGCTTCGGCTTCGAACGTCGTGTGCGGCGTGATCGAACCGGGCTTGCAGAGAACCTGGCCGCGCTCGACGCCTTCACGGTCGATACCGCGAAGCAGCGCGCCGATATTGTCGCCAGCCTGGCCCTGGTCGAGCAGCTTGCGGAACATTTCAACGCCCGTGCAGGTCGTCTTGACGGTCGGACGGATGCCGACAATCTCGATTTCCTCGCCAACCTTGACGACGCCCTGTTCGACACGGCCCGTCACAACCGTACCACGGCCCGAGATCGAGAACACGTCTTCCACAGGCATCAGGAACGGCTTGTCCAGCGGACGCTCAGGTGTCGGGATGTAGGCATCAACCGCTGCCATCAGCTCAAGAACCTTGTCCTTGCCGATTTCAGGATTGCGGCCTTCAACAGCGGCCAGCGCGGAACCCGCGATGATCGGAATGTCGTCGCCCGGGAAGTCGTACGAGGTCAGAAGCTCGCGCACTTCCATCTCGACCAGTTCCAGAAGCTCGGCATCGTCAACCTGGTCAACCTTGTTCAGGAAGACAACCATGGCCGGCACGCCGACCTGCTTGGCCAGCAGGATGTGCTCGCGCGTCTGCGGCATCGGGCCGTCAGCCGCGTTCACAACCAGGATCGCGCCGTCCATCTGCGCCGCACCGGTGATCATGTTCTTCACATAGTCAGCGTGGCCCGGGCAGTCGACGTGGGCATAGTGACGGTTTTCCGTCTCGTATTCCACGTGCGCCGTGTTGATCGTGATGCCGCGTGCTTTTTCTTCGGGCGCCGAGTCGATATCTGCATACGATTTCGCTTCGCCACCCGATGCCTCGGCCAGCACCATCGAAATGGCCGCCGTCAGCGTCGTCTTGCCGTGGTCAACGTGTCCAATCGTGCCGATGTTCACGTGCGGCTTGTTGCGTTCAAACTTTGCCTTGCCCATCGGGCCTCTCCTT
>NZ_AWFG01000074.1 GCF_000682695.1 Hyphomonas chukchiensis
CCTTGCCCATCGGGCCTCTCCTTAGGTGTCTGTCGTCCGGCCCGCCGGACAGGGTTTCATATTGATTTGGCAGGCGGACTGCCCGTTAAACGCGCCTCATACCCATGTGTGACGCGGGTTTCAAGCAGGCAATTGTATCCTGGCTGCCAAGATGGGCGCGACTTGCCTACCTGCCCCAAGGCCGGATATGCCAAAGCTCAACTTCGCCACTGAGGGCCTCAACATGGATATTGACCTGTCTGCTCATCGCGACCGCTTACGCAATCGCTCCCTTGGCGCCATCGCTGCAAGTCGCGCAGGCCAGGCAACGCTGACGGCTGCGGGCTGGCGGATCGATATGGCCCGGCAATATCTGGATCCGGAATCAGAGGCGGCATTGCTTGCGTTCGGCGAGACCTGCGCCCTCGAAACTGCCTCATCCGACCTCTTCAGTGGCGCCATCGTGAACCCATCGGAAGGCCGCCCTGCACTGCACTGGGCCCTGCGCGCGGGTTCGCCACTTGAGGGCGAAGCCGAAACCGTACGCCAGAGTATCCAGCCGGCCCTGCAATTCGCCCGCGACCAGCGGTCCGGCAAAGTGACGACGTCAGGCGGCGCGCCATTCACGGCCGTCGTCCATATCGGCATTGGCGGTTCTGACTTCGGCCCCCGCCTGATCGCTGACGCCTTCGAAGACCTTGCCCCCGCAGGCATCGACCTTCGCTTTTGCGCCAATGTTGACCCACTGGATCTGGATCGGGCCCTGACAGGGCTCGACCCAAAATCCACGCTTGTGATTGGCGTCTCCAAATCATTCGGCACCGAAGAGACACTCTACAACCTCGATCGCGCCCGCAAATGGCTCGAACGTGCCCTTGGCGACGATGCCGCGCATCATCTTGGGCTGGTCACGGCCGCACCGGAAAAGGCCAAGGCCTGGCTCAATGGGCGTGATGCGCATGTCTTTGACATGCCACTTTCCGTCGGTGGCCGCTTCTCGCTCTGGTCCGCCGCTTCGCTCGCCTGCATGATCTATCTCGGCGCCGATTTGTTCGAGCGAATTCTTGCCGGCGCCGCCGCGATGGATGCCCACACGCGCGACACACCACCGGCGAAAAACGTGCCGATGCGCCTCGCGCTTCTGGACTACTGGAACACGTCGATCCTGGGCGACAAGATGCGGGTCGTCCTCGCCTATGCCAACCGGCTGCGCATGCTGCCGACCTACCTGCAGCAGCTCGAAATGGAATCGAACGGCAAGAGCGTCGGTCCGGACGGCGAGGCCATTGCGGTGGCGACTGCTCCGGCACTCTGGGGTGGCGAAGGTTCGGTCGGCCAGCACTCCTACCACCAATGGCTCCATCAGGGGTCTCAGGCTGTGCCATGCGAGTTCATTCTTGCACCCGATGCAGGTCGCGACTCAGCCGGTCTTGCGGCGCTAACGGCCCACGCTCTGGCCCAGGCCGAGGTGCTCGCCAACGGCCGTTCGCTTGAAGAGGTCAAGAAGGAAGAACCCGGTCTGACCGACGCCGTCGCAAGGCAGAAGGTCCATGCAGGCGGGCGCGCATCGACATTCATGACCCATTCTGCATTCGGGCCTGAAGCGTTCGGCGCGCTCGTCGCCATGTACGAGCACCGCACCTATTTTGCCGGCAAGCTCTGGGGGCTAAACCCGTTCGATCAGTGGGGCGTCGAACGCGGCAAGACCATGGCCGGTCGCCTGAAGCCTGCGCTTACCGGTGATGCCTCGGCGGATGACCCGGTCACAGCGTCCCTGATTGCCGCGCTGCGTTAGTCGATGCCGATTGCCCGCATCCTGCGCGAAACGGCAATCGGCGAGACACGCTGGGTCGCATTCGATACGACAGCACGACCCGTAGCGCTTCATCTTGAGCGGTTAAGTGACCGGCAGAGGCGGGCCTATCTTGGTGACACGCTCGACGCACGCCTTCGGGCCATTCAGCCGCGTCAGGGTGGCGGCTTCGTGGAACTGCTTTCCGGCGAGAATGTGTTCATGCGGCTTGATGAAGGACATGGGCTTACGGAAGGCCAGAACCTGCACGTTGAAGTGGTCGCCGAAGCGCGACGCGACAAGCTTGCTCGCGTCATGAAGGCAGCAACTAACGCCACCCAAAACCAAGATCGCGACACGCGATGGCGTATGGCGCTGCCCGGCGCGGGTTCTGTGTCCGTCGAGGACGTTTCCATTGGCGACGGAGAAATTACGGCCGCATGGGATGAGGCCTTGTCCGGTTCGGTAACGCTTCCGGCCGGCGGGACGCTGCATATCCAGCCCACGAACGCCCTCGTGGCTGTCGATCTGGACACCTCCGGCCGCAATGATCCGGGGCGCGCTGCGGCCCGAGCGCTGCGCATCAACACTGAGGCAGCGCAGGAGCTCGCCCGGCAAGCCAGTCTGCGGAACCTCGGCGGCGCCATGGTTCTGGATTGCGTCTCACCCATAAATCGCGAAAGCGGCATCAAGGTCCGCGATGCTTTCCTGTCTGCTTTCAAGGCCTTGTCTCACCGTAAGGTACGCGCGCTCGCTCCCTCGGCGTTCGGTCTCATGGAAGCATCCGTCGCTTGGGGCGCAGCGCCGCTGGCCGACAGGCTGATGACGCCAGACGGCGAACCCACAGACGAAACGCTCTGTCTGGAGAGCCTGCGCCAGCTCCAGCGCGAAGCCGTAGCCCAGCCCATGGCACGCCTGACCCTTTCCCTGCCTCGGCGTGCTTTTGAGTGGATGACAGCAAGTCGACTGGACCTGCAGGCGCAACTCAATGAAACATTCGGCGCCCGCCTGACCGTTTTACCGTACGACCATTCCAAACCGGACATTTTCCAGACATGAGCAAACCGATCGCCCCCGAAAAACGCACCCCCAAATGCGCGCAGTGCCACAAGAAGCCGGTCTCGCCGGAATACAGGCCCTTTTGCTCCAAGCGCTGCGCCGATATCGATCTCGGGCAATGGTTGAAGGGCGGCTATGCGATCCCCGGAGCGCCGGCAGAACTCGAGGAAAACCCCCGCGACACATCGCCGTCTGAAGACATCACAGATGATGACTGAAAACACGATGGACAAGCGTGCCTGCCTTGGTTAGAACCCGCCTTCCCTGCTGGCCCGCCCGGGTAGCTCAGGGGTAGAGCAGCGGATTGAAAATCCGCGTGTCGGTGGTTCGATTCCGCCCCCGGGCACCATTTTAAAACGGCCTCGCCAGCCGGAACCCCGGAGAAAGACAGAATCCGCGTTTACACTTCGCGTCGAAGTTGGAGCGATACGCTCATGCGTTGCCGACATCGCCCAAGCCGTCTCCACAGGGTCGCAAAGCGCCTTCGATCCGTGCAACTTGCGGATTATCCCGTATTTCTTTTGATCGACGGAACTTTTGTCACACGTCACGGGTAACATGAGCGGGTTCACATGACAGACTTGAAACAATCATCACCACCTCGCCTTGTCGCCGTCTCCAATCGCACGGCCTATGGCAGTCAGACCCGCGCAGGCGGGCTTGCAGTGGCCCTCTGGGACACTCTCGCGGAATCAGGCGGCTTGTGGATCGGTTGGAGCGGCAAGATCTTCGACGTACCGCGGCGCAGGGTGCAACTTGTGGAAGAAGATGGGGTCTCATTTGCCCTCGTTGACATGTCGAAGGCAGAATATGAGGGCTTCTATCTGGGCTACGCCAACAGCGTTCTCTGGCCCGTCATGCACAACCGACTCGACCTCGCCGTCTTCGATAGCGACTATTTCGCGGCTTATGAATCCATCAATCGCCGTTTTGCCGAAGCCGTTGAAGCCCAGACAAGCGAGACGGACATTGTCTGGGTCCAAGACTACCACTTTTTCCTTCTGGCCCGGCATCTGAAGGATGGGGGCTGTAGGCGGCGCACCGGCTTCTTCTTGCACATTCCGTTTCCAGCACCGGAAGTGTTCCGGTCTATCCCAAACCATATGACTCTCGCCGAAGGCATTTGCGCCTATGATGTTGTTGGCCTTCAAAGCCCGCACGACTGCGCCAATCTCGGCCGTTACCTGCATGAGGAGATGGGTGCCGAGAAAATGGATGATGAGCGCTACCGCATCGGCGACCATGTCCTCACAATGAGACTGTGCCCGATCGGGATCGACGCGGAAGGCTTTAGCTTGAGTGCGACGAGTGAAGTGGCTGAGAAAGCGTCAAACCGTCTCTCACGCTTCCTCGGCAAGCGTAATCTCGTCATCGGCGTTGACCGGATGGACTATTCCAAAGGCCTGCCCCAGCGATTTGAAGGCATGGCGACGCTGTTTGACAAGTATCCCGACCTGCACGGCAATATCTCCTTCACGCAGATCGCGCCGCCGTCCCGCTCAGTCGTCGAGGAATATGCCCAGCTGCGACAACAGCTCGATGAATTGTCCGGGCGTATCAATGGCGATTATGGCGATCTGGACTGGATACCCATCCGCTACCTGGCTCGCGGATACGACCGCGAAGAACTGGCGGGACTTTATCGCCTGGCACGTGTCGGGCTCGTAACCCCCCTCCAGGACGGGATGAACCTGGTTGCGAAGGAGTATATCGCCGCCCAGGACCCCGATGATCCCGGTGTTCTTGTGCTCTCTCAATTTGCTGGCGCCGCCCAACAGATGACGGATGCCCTGATTATTAATCCGCATGACCGCAACGCCGTAGCCGAGGCCGTTCGGGAAGCACTCCAGATGCCATTGGATGAGCGCCAAAGGCGCTGGCGTGCCCTGTATCGAGGCATTTGCGAGCAGGATATCAACTGGTGGCGAGACCACTTTCTGGCGGCGTTTGACACATCCGGACCCGCCGACTAGTGCAGCGTATGGCTGTAACAACTGAAAGAGAATTTGCCCTGGCGTCTGATGATGCCTTGTTCCTTGATTTCGACGGGACCTTGGCCGGGCTGCAGGATGACGCGGACACCGTCAGCCTCCTTTCCGGCATGGACAAAGTGCTTGTCTCCTGTGCGGAACGTGTGGGCGGCGCACTCGCAGTCCTATCCGGCCGGGACCTCGGCGATCTTTCCAAACGCGTGCCTTCGGGATTGTGGCGTTTTGGCAATCACGGCCTGCGTCGCGCAGCACCAAACGAAACACCCGCCGGTACGATTGCCCATGCACCGGCTGACCTGGTCGCTGCGCTACAGATACTCGCGACACGGCACCCCGGCGTTCAGCTTGAGCCCAAAGGCCCCGTGCTTGCCGTTCACTATCGCGCCGCGCCAGATGTCGCGCATGAACTCGGCGAAGCATTGAATCGAGCAATCGAACCGTTTGCTGATTATTCGCTCCAGCACGGTAAAATGGTCTACGAGGCAAAGCCGAGCGCTGCCAACAAGGGCGCATGTCTCACTGACGCAATGTCGAGCGCGCCATTTCAGGGCCGGCGGCCTGTAATGATCGGCGACGACACGACTGACGAAGACGCCTTTTCCGCCGCGCAATCATTGGGCGGCTTGGCCATCAAAGTCGGCGAAGGCCCAACCGTCGCACACCATAGGCTCACGTCTGTTGCAGACGTACACGCACTGCTCAGGGAGTTTGCATCAATATGAACGGACTGGATCTGGGAGTCGTCGGCAATGGAACAATTGCAGGCCTCGTAAACTCCGTTGGCAATTACCAATGGCTCTGCCTGCCGCGTTTTGACGGCGAGCCGGTTTTCAACAAGCTGCTCGGCGGCGGGGGCCAGTTCGACATCTGGATGGATGGCCTGGTATCGCGGTCGCAATCCTATGACACCAATACCGCCATCCTCCGCACACGTCTTGAAGCGGAAGACGGCGCAGTCATGGAAATCATCGACTTTGCTCCACGCTTCGAGACGCGCGGGCGCGTGTTCCGGCCGGCTTCCATCGTCCGGCGCTTCCACGTCGTTTCCGGCACACCGCGTATCCGCATAACACTGACGCCTGAAACCGATTGGGGTGACCGCAAGCTGCCTGCCGTGCGCGGAGTCAATCATATCCGCTTCAATGATGGCGAACTGGCTTTCCGCGTCACCACAGATGCGCCAGTTTCCTATGTTCTCTCCGGGACCAGCTTCCTGCTTGAGCAGGACGTTTCCTTCATCCTCGGCGCAGACGAGTCACTGACGGATACTGTCGATGTCATCACGCTCGACTGGGAAGAGCGCACCCGCCAATACTGGACGAAATGGGCGCGCAGCCTTGCCGTCCCTTATGAATGGCAGGAGGCAGCGATCCGCGCCGCCATCACACTGAAACTCTGCGTCTTCGAAGAGACGGGCGGCATCGTGGCCGCCCTCACGACATCCATCCCTGAGCACGAGGGATCCGAGCGCAATTGGGACTACCGCTTCTGCTGGATCCGGGACGCTTATTTTACTGTGACGGCGCTGAACCGCTTGTCCGCCATGGGCACACTGGAACACTATATGCGCTGGGTCCGCAATATCGTGGCCCAGTCCAAAGGCGGGCATATCCAGCCCGTCTATGGCATTGGCCTGGAATCCGATCTGACCGAAGAATATGCAACCCATCTGCCAGGCTTCCGCCACACGGGCCCAGTCCGGCGCGGCAACCAGGCGGCCGAGCACATCCAGCACGACGTCTACGGCCAGGTCGTCCTCGGCGTCTCGCAATCCTTCTTCGACAGCCGTCTTATCTCAAGGCCCGGCATTGCCGAGTTCCGCCAGCTGGAGCCCGTCGGCGAACGGGCCTTCGCCGTTCATGACACACCAGATGCCGGCATCTGGGAATTCCGCACTATCGCGGAAGTTCACACATCCTCGGCCATCATGTGCTGGGCGGCCTGTGACCGCCTGTCCAAAATCGCCGCGCATCTCGGCTTGCCTGACAGGGCAACTTATTGGTCGGAACGCGCCGCCATCATCCACAAGACGATCCTGGAGAAAGCCTGGAACCCCAAGGTCGGCGCCTTCACAGCCTCGTTCGGCGGCGATACGCTTGATGCGTCCGTCCTACTGATGGCCGAGATCGGTTTCGTACCAGCGAGCGACGAGCGCTATGTCGCCACCGTCGACGCGATCGACAGCACGCTCCGCGAAGGCAATCATGTCTACCGCTACAAGACCGAGGATGATTTCGGCCGTCCCAAGACCGCCTTCACGGCCTGCACGTTCTGGCACATCGATGCGCTCTATCGCGTCGGACGTGTCGA
The DNA here is from genome assembly GCF_000682695.1 of Hyphomonas chukchiensis. Taxonomy (GTDB): domain Bacteria; phylum Pseudomonadota; class Alphaproteobacteria; order Caulobacterales; family Hyphomonadaceae; genus Hyphomonas; species Hyphomonas chukchiensis. The sequence continues at coordinate 7,132 of NZ_AWFG01000074.1, forward strand.
AGAGTCACGCGAAATGTTCGAGTCGGTCTTGTCGAGCCGCAATCATGTCGGCCTTCTCTCGGAAGACTTCGACCCGTCGACGGGCGATCTCTGGGGCAACTTCCCCCAGACTTATTGCATGGTCGGCATCATCAATTCAGCCGCCCTGCTCAGCAAGCCGTGGTCAGAGGTGATCTAGGTCAGGCGGCAACATCCCCTTGGCCTGACCGGCCAGCCGATGCATCCAGCACGCCCGGCCTGTCCCACAGTCCCTCGGGCCGGATCATCACCATCGGGTCCTCATCCGCCGAAAGGGCTTGCGGGTGGTGCGGCACGACTATCTCGATCTCGATATATTCATAATCCGAGAACCAGAAACGCGGCCGGCCAGGCACCATCCGGCACTTGAAAGTGCGTGACCAGACCGGCCAGAGCCGTGCCTGTATCTGGGCGATCATCCTCGTATAGCCCTTGCGGGCCGCCAGTTCGAACGCCTCTGCCAGCATCACCTGCAGCGCGGGCCGACCGCGCTGGCTGCGCAACAGCACCACACGTTCAAGCTTTGCAAACCCGGCGAACCAGCGCATCCGCAATGTGCCCACCGCCTGCGTTCCATCGAACACAAGGAAATGGGTGGCGCAGAGATCGTTGCCGTCGAACTCCTCTTCATAGGGGCAGTCCTGCTCCGACATGAAAACAGCCGCCCGGATGGCCGCCATCTTCTGATAGTCTTCCAGCGTTCTGACAGGTCGCGCGGAATACCGCTCGAAGGCGCCTTCCGGCACGCGTCGGCAGAGAACTTGCTCACCTATGACTGGGCGCCCTGTCATGCTGCGGCCCACCGCGACTGGTCCAGCGCTTCCTGAACATACAAATCCGGCAACCCACCCTCGAAGGGCTTGAAGCCGAGACTGTCCATCGAGCGCCGACCGTCTTCGGTGGCGCCGCGCGCGAAGCATGGATAGGCGCTGAAGAGTTCTACCCGCAGAACAGCGGCTGCGGTCATCACCTTCCGACGTGCGTACCGGTTCGCGCCCGCATACACACCGATGTAAAAGGCCGAACATCCCTGTCCGTCAGCACACAGATGCGCCGGATCGGGCGAGGCTGGCGCATATGTGCCGTTTCGCACGGCCGATTCGCCAGCTGCCGTCAGTGGCAATGACAGGAAGATTCCATCCACCGGATCACCCGTCACCCAGGCTGTCATACCGGTGATCCTGTCCATCTCGGCGATCGCTTCGGGCGTTGCCAGTTTGGATTGCATCAGCGACTCAGCCACCGCAACACCTTGTTCCAGTTCGGAAAATGTCCCGCGCCGAAACCCAAATCCCGCCGCCTTTTCTACCACCTGGTGAAGGTCGATCACCCCGTTCCCTGAAATACCATTTGTGATTGTGTTCATGTCTATTTACCACTACAAGCGTACTTGTGTGATGCCACAGGCATTGCCGCGTGGCTTTACCAACTGGTGAAACGGGGACTTACACCCGTGAAAGGGGACACACGCGTGCTCGCGGAGACATTTGACTGGGACAGGATCCGTATCTTCCGCACTGTGGCGGAACTCGGCAGCATGTCCGCCGCTGCCGAACGGCTCGGCGGTTCCGTTCCAACGATCAGTCGCCGTATCACCGAACTCGAAGCCGCTTTGCGCACAGAGCTGCTCAAACGCTCCACGCGCGGTGTGGACCTGACAGCGGCGGGCGAGATGCTGCTACGCCATGCCAATGTCATGGCAGATATTGTTTCGGCTGCGCACAGTGATGTTTCCGACAGTGATGCCCCGGACACCGGCCCGGTGCACCTTGTTACTGGCGACGGTATTGGCCCCTACTGGCTAGCCCCTCGCCTGCCGGATTTTCACGCTGCACATCCAGGAATTGAACTCACATTAACGGTTTCAGAGGCCAGCCCCGACCTCCTCAATAACGAAGCTGACATCACGCTCCAGTTCCATCGTCCCTCGCGAAGCGAGCTGATCGGCAGACGCATGGGCGTTGTGCATTACCTCTGCTTTGCCACGGCGCCCTATCTGGAGCGCCATGGCCACCCGGCCACACTTATGGACTTCCATGGCCATCGCTGCCTGCTGCACGAAGGCTATATCAACCAGTCAGAGCGTTGGGCGAATGGCATTTACCTTGCGCGCCAGCTCATGTCTTTTGCGCTCGTCACGAACTCGGCGGCCGCCATGATTGCGCTATGCCTCGCAGATGGCGGCATCGCGATACTGCCGTCGTATATTGGCGCCGCCTACCCCCAGCTCGTTCCCCTCGCCTTGCCCGAAGTCGCCTCAATCCAGTTCTGGATGACCTATACGGAGCGTATCCGCCGCCTCGAGCGCGGACAGGCCGTCATTGACTGGCTGAAGACCTCGCTTGATCCACGCCAAGCCCACTGGTTCCGCGAAACCCTGATCCGACCCGACGCGACTGACCCAAACGCCTAGTGCGCGAGGTAGCCAATCAGGCCGTTTCCAACCAGCCCTGCAGGCGCGCAGCATCCATCCGGCACTGTTCCGGGCTGCCAAAAAGCTGCCTGTTTACCGCAATCCGCTTGAACCAGTAATGTAGACCGACAAGATCGGTAAAGCCCATCCCGCCGTGCACTTCCGTTGACGTGCGCGCGATGAACGTGCCCGCCTCGGCGAGATGCGACTTCGCCAGCGTCGCCATCACCAGCCCCTCGGGTTCACCCGTATCCAGCGCGTGCGCCGCATGCCAGATCAGCGCGCGCGATGGCTCCAGCCTTGCTGCCATCTCCGCACACATATGCTTGACCGCCTGGAATGACCCGATCACGCGGCCAAATTGCTGGCGCTCAGCCGCATAGGCCACAGCCTTGTCGATCATGGCCTGCGCCGCGCCCAGCGTATCGGCGGCCGTGAGAAGGCGCGCAACCGCCAGCACCTCATCGTCTGGCTGCAACGACAGCTCGCTTTTTTCGCCGGCAAACCTGACTTCAGAGAATACCCGTGTCCGGTCTATTGTCTGCATGGCAACATTATCCGGTGTTTCGGCAATGTGCAGACCACCGTTCTCATCCGCTACAAGCATGTGCGTCGACTCGGCTGCAGAGAGCGCAAGCAGTGACGTGCCGGTCAGCCTGCCCGTCTCAACCGTCACACCGGCACCATCACGGCGCGATGAAAGTTCGGTCAGCGCCAGTCCTATCCGCATCTCGCCAGACACAATCGCAGGCAGGTGCGCCTCACCGCCATGCCGCAGCGCATGAGCCGTCACAGTGGTCGCCATGAACCGGCTCGGGGCGATGGCATAACCGAGTGCCTCCTGCACAAGGCAGGCATCCAGCAGACCAAGGCCCAATCCACCATGATCTTCGGCCACATGCAGGCCCGACAGCCCAAAGTCATCCAGACCTGTTACGAGTGCGTCGGCCGCCGCCTTGTCACCTGTCGCAATCTTGCGGATCGTGTCGAGCGGCGCCGCATCCTTGAGGAAACCGCTCAGGCTGTCCTGCAACATGCGTTGGTCTTCTGAGAGTGCAAATTCCATCAGTCTTCTCCTCTCAGGCCTTGGCCAGCTTGGGTTCGCGCGGCAGGCCAAGGCCCCGCTCCGCAATTATGTTCTTCTGGATCTGGGCCGTGCCGCCGCCAATGATAAGCCCGAGGTCGTACATGTAGCGAGATTGCCACGAACCGTCGGCACGCAGGTGTTCGCCCGTTTCGTACATGACGCCCAATTCGCCAAGCGCATCGATCGCGAGGCGCGCGATCTCGTGGTTCAGGTCACACCCCATCAGCTTTACGACCAATCCGGCGAGCCCAGCGCTCTCCTTTTTCAGGTTATGCGTCGTGATGCGCAGGCCATTCGCCTGCATCGCATAGACCTCGCCATGGAGCTTCAGCAACCGGTCACGCAGCAGCGGGTTGTCGATCAACCGCTCGCCGTTCACACGCTCGGTCTTCATCAACTCGACCAATTCCACCAGCCGCGCCTTTGTCGCGTTCGGATCGCCCAGCATGCCGCGCTCATGCGTCAGCGTGGCGTTGGCCACCTGCCAGCCCTTGTTCTCAGCAAACACGATGCCGCTCTTCGGCACGCGTACATCCGTGAAGAACACTTCATTGAAATTCGCCGTGCCTGTCATGTCGACCAGCGGGCGAACCTCGATACCCGGCGTATCCATCGAGAACAGTATGTAAGAGATGCCCTCATGCTTCTTGGCGCTCGGATCCGTCCGCACGAGACAAAAGATCATGTCCGCCTGCTTGGCGGTCGACGTCCATATCTTGCTGCCATTGATGATGTAATCGTCGCCATCGCTCACCGCTGCCGTGCGCAGCGCAGCAAGGTCTGATCCCGCGCCCGGTTCGGAATAGCCCTGGCACCAGATCATCTCGCCATAGAGGGTTGGCCGGATATAGGCAGCTTTCTGTTCCGGCGTGCCGAGTTCAAGCAACGTCGGCACAAGCATGGAAATGCCCTGATTCGACATGGCCCGAGGCAGGCCTGTCCGGGCAAACTCTTCCGCGATAATGCGTGACTTCAGGATGTCGGGCTCAGCGCCATAGCCGCCATATTCGGTGGGGATGGTCCGCGCGGCGAGCCCATGCTCGATCAGCAGTTTCTGCCAGGCCTGCCGCTTCGCATTCTTCATGCCCCGGTCTTCCGGTGTTGGCGCCAAGTGGGCATTGGCCGCGAGCGTATCTGCCACTTGCTTGCGGAAAGCCTCGTATTCCGGGCTGAATGAAAGGTCCATTGGACATGTCTCCGTTATTTTTTGGCGACCTTGGCAGGCCTTCCCTTGGGTCCGCCAAGAGGCGCTTTGACCTTTGAAGGCATCAGACGTCTTTCCGCTTGGCAGACGCAGCGTAACCCCTCCTAGTCTGGCAAAAATCAATCTGGAGGAATGCCAAGATGTCAGTCGAATTCGAAACCAAGGGCCACCTTGCGATCATCACCCTGAACCGCCCGGACGCCCGGAACGCCATCAACGGCGTGATGGCTCAGGGCATCGAGTCCGCGCTCGACAAGTTCGAGGAAGACCCGAACCTCTGGGTCGCGATCCTGACGGCCAACGGCAAAGCCTTCTGCGCCGGTGCCGACCTGAAGGAAATAAGCGCGGGCAATGGCGCTGCGCTCAGCACGAAAAAAGGCGGCTTTGCCGGCATCGCGCGGCGCGAACGCACCAAGCCGCTCATCGCGGCAATCACAGGCAGCGCCCTCGCAGGTGGCACCGAGATTGCCCTCTCCTGTGACATGATCGTCTGTGCCGACACGACCAATTTCGGCCTGCCCGAAGTGAAGCGTTCGCTGGTCGCCGGTGCTGGTGGCCTCTTCCGCCTGCCACGCGTCATCGGAATGCCGATGGCACTGGAAGTCATTCTGACAGGCGATCCACTCTCCTCGCAGCGCGCTTACGAGCTCGGCATGGTCAATAAAGTCGTCCCGGAAGCTGACGTCATCGCCGAAGCCACATCGCTCGCCGACCGTATCATGGCCAACGCCCCGCTCGCCGTTCAGGCCAGCCGCACCGTCACCGTGGATGCCCTCAAGAAAGGCGACGACGAGCTCTGGAAAGCCAGCGGCACGGCCTTCGCGGGTCTCGTCACCACGGAAGACTTCAAGGAAGGCCCACGCGCCTTCATCGAGAAACGCGCGCCGGTCTGGAAAGGCAAATAGCCTAGTCCTCGCGAACGACACGTGCCTTTCCGCGGCCGATGGCCAGCGCTTTTATCGCGCCGCGGAAAGTCTGCACCTCCTGCTCCGTCCAGTCGGCACGGATTAGCGCTGACCGGAGATTGTCCTTCATCAGCGGCGTCTTTTCCGGCGGGAAGAAATAACCGGCCCGCTCAAGCTCAGCCTCGAAATGCTCGAACATCCGGAACACATCATCGCGCGTCGACGGGTTTGCATCTGACGTCGACGGCATCTCAATGGGTTTGACTTGGCTTTGAGACGGGAAGTTTGACGGGTTTTCCGCTGCGTTAAGTTTGCCCCATTCATGCACGAACACGCAAACGGCCTGCGCCAGGTTCAGGCTCTTGAAGTCAGGATCGACCGGATAGGTCATCAAAAGGTCCGACAAGGCCACCGCTTCATTAGGCAAACCGGCCTTCTCGCCCCCGAACATGATCGCAGCAACGCCCTTCCCGCCACCCGCCGTGCGCGCGAAAGCAGCCTCGGCCGCGCCCACAGCATCCGTCACCCGTTTTTCGATCCCGCGCAGCCGGGCAGTCGCCGCAATGAGATAAGTTACGCCCTCCAGCGCATCCTGCAGTGTTTCATGGACATTGACGATCACACCCGCGTCAAAAGCCCCTGCCGACATCGTGTCTGCCGCCGGATTGGGCCACCCGTCGCGCGGGCTGACAAGCCGTAGATCTATTAGCCCGAAATTGCGCATAACGCGGGCGGCTGCGCCAATGTTTTCACCAAGTTGCGGCGAATGGAGGATGACGCATGGTCTGCGCTGATCTGACATGTAGGAACCTGTTTTGACGCGGCGACCCGCTCTGCTATAGGCCACTCCAATAGCTTCAACCGCAAGGATTTCAAAACATGGCGAAGATCAAGGTCAAGAACCCGATTGTCGAGATGGACGGGGACGAAATGACCCGCATCATCTGGCAGCTCATCAAGGACAAGCTGATCCACCCCTACCTGGATATCGACCTGAAGTATTACGACCTCTCGATCCAGAAGCGCGATGAGACCGACGACCAGATCACCGTCGATGCTGCAGAAGCCACCAAGAAATACGGTGTCGCCGTCAAATGCGCCACAATCACGCCAGACGAGCAGCGCGTCGAAGAATTCAAGCTGAAGAAAATGTGGAAGTCGCCTAACGGCACGATCCGCAACATCCTTGGCGGCGTCGTCTTCCGCGAGCCTATCGTCATCTCGAACGTTCCCCGCCTTGTTCCCGGCTGGACCAAGCCTGTCGTCATCGGCCGTCATGCCTTCGGCGACCAGTACAAGGCGACAGACTTCCTTGTTCCCGGCAAAGGCAAGCTGACCATGAAATGGGAAGCCTCTGATGGTTCCGACTCCAAGGAATACGAAGTGTTCGACTTCCCATCGGCCGGTATCGCGATGGGCATGTACAACCTCGACGATTCCATCCGTGATTTCGCCCGCGCCAGCTTCAACTATGGCCTGCAGCGCAAATGGCCGGTCTACCTCTCGACCAAGAACACCATCCTGAAGGCCTATGACGGCCGCTTCAAGGACCTGTTCCAGGAAGTGTTCGACGCGGAATTCGCTGACAAGTTCAAGGAATTCGGTGGCACTTACGAGCACCGCCTGATCGACGACATGGTTGCTGCCGCGATGAAGTGGTCCGGTGGTTACGTCTGGGCCTGTAAGAACTATGACGGCGACGTCCAGTCCGACACGGTCGCCCAAGGCTACGGTTCGCTCGGCCTGATGACCTCGGTGCTCATGACGCCAGATGGCAACACGGTCGAAGCCGAAGCTGCCCACGGCACGGTTACGCGTCACTATCGCAACCACCAGAAGGGCGAAGCCACGTCGACGAACTCGATCGCTTCGATCTACGCCTGGACGCAAGGCCTCAGCCACCGCGGTCGCATGGATGGCACGCCGGAAGTCAGCAAGTTCGCCGCAACGCTGGAATCAGTAATCGTGAAGACGGTCGAAGCCGGCGACATGACCAAGGACCTCGCGCTCCTCGTCGGCCCGGACCAGGAATGGCTCACGACCGAAGGGTTCATTGAGAAGGTCGCTCAGAACCTCGAAGCCGAGATGTCCAAGGCCTAAGGCCCGCGCTTCGAAGTTCAACAATCAAAAGCCCCGGTACCGTAAGGCGCCGGGGCTTTTTTTAATCGCGCCATGAGGGTGCCCGGCTCAGACCACGCCGCCAATCAGGTGGCCGATGCCGGCCGTAATCGCCATCGCCAAAGCGCCCCAGAACGTAACCCGGATAGTTGGACGCAGCATAGCGGCGCCCCCCGTCCGCGCGCCTATGGCGCCAAGAAGCGCCAGGAAGCCAAGCGAGGCGACAGCCTCGACCCAGATCAGGCTGGTCACCGGAACGAGCCAGACGAGTGCCAGAGGCAAAGCCGCGCCAACAGTAAACGAAACAGCGGACGACAATGCCGCCTGGACGGGCTTGGCCGCCGTAAGGTCCGTAATGCCGAGTTCGTCACGCGCATGGGCCTCCAGGGCATTGTGCGCCATCAGTTGCCGGGCAACCTCTTTCGCCGTTTCCGGTGTCAGTCCGCGATCCACATAGATGCCAGCCAGCTCGGCATGTTCAGCCACTGGCCCCTCTTTCAGTTCCTTGCGTTCGCGTGCGAGATCGGCCTGCTCAGCGTCGGACTGCGAACTCACCGATACATACTCACCGGCCGCCATCGACATCGCTCCGGCCACCAGCGCGGCAACGCCGGCAATCAGGATTTCCCCCTGCGCCGCTGATGCCGACGCGACGCCGATGATGAGACTTGCCGTCGACACGATTCCGTCATTGGCGCCGAGCACAGCCGCGCGCATCCAGCCGATGCGTGAAACGAGGTGGCGTTCAACATGATGATGGGATCGGGCCATGACTATCCTGTGCCGCTAGCGGCGTTTTGCAAACATAGACCTTATAGGTTGCTATTCGACGGAAACACCTAGTGATTCTACGGTACTGACCGTCAGGTAGCCGACGGGCAGTCCATTCGCGCGCTGATAGGCTTCCATGGCCTTCAGCGTCGCCGGCCCGAAATCGCCATCAGCTGGCACCGCGTAGCCCTTGGCCGTGAGCGCTTTCTGCACTTCAGCAATCTTGGCGGCCGATGCGTTCGTGTCGCACAGCACTTCGCGCCATTCGACACTTCCGCCGCCTGTTACGACCCGTTTCTCAACGGTCCTGTAGCTGGCCGGTATGACCATCGTCTGCTCCTGCGCGGGCGCAACGAGCTTCTGCAGCGTCAGTGTCTCGTAGACAGCAGGCACGGCCTCTTCGACGACGCGTGCGGGCGTTTTCACCAGCTGCTTTGTAACCGTCCTGTATTTTGCCGGAATGATCTTCGTTTCAGTGCGCTCGGGCTTGATGAGCCGGGTACGCTTCACCTCGTCATATTGTGCTGGTACTTCCACACGGCAAAGCAGCTCCCCTGTGGACACAACCGTGCCGGCATCAGCGCTGGCGGCCGTCACATTGCGCCCATAGAGGCCTGCGCCTGGCTTCCAGGTTGTATAGGCTGGCCTGATCAGCACTTTCTCGGAATAAGTCTCGTATTCTGCCGGGATCACGACCGTTTCCATCCGCTCAGGCGATTCAAGCACCTGCTCGGTCTGCGTCTCATATTCCGTGGGAATAACAGTGTAGGCCGTGGTGGCCTCCTTCACCATGACCTCCTTCGTATAGGTCTCATAGACTGCCGGGATGACCTTGATCTCCGTCCGCTCCGGCGCATCCAGCACCTGTTCGGTGACAACTTCGGTCGTCTCGGGCATCAATACGCGGGCAAAGCACGAACCTGTGTCCGATGTCGGCGGATAGTCAGCGCTACCCTGCGCGCTCGCAATGCCGACTAGCGTCATGGCCAAGGCCGTGATCAACAGCAGTCTCTTCATCGTCGTTCCCCTTGGCTGCATTCAGCAACCCCACCTGCCTGAATGGTCCTGAATGCCGTTTTAACCTAGCCTGAGCGTAGCGGCCAGCCTGTTCAGTCAAGGCGCGAACCGAAGGTCTGCGGCGCGCCGACACTGGCAATCGGGCGATTCCGGGGTATACGGGCCTCACAAGCAGAGAGGCGCCCCATGATTCCGCGTTATACCCGTCCCGAAATGGCCGAAATATGGTCTCCCGAAACACGTTTCGGCATCTGGCTCGAGATCGAAACCCTCGCAGCTGAGGCCATGGAAAACCTCGGGATCATCCCGGAAGGCGTTACGAAAGCCGTTCGCGAGCGAGGCGCCTTCGAAGTCGACCGCATCGATGCCATTGAGCGCGAAGTGAAACACGACGTTATCGCCTTCCTCACGAATGTGGCCGAACATGTCGGCGAGGAAGCGCGCTTCCTGCATAAGGGCATGACGTCGTCCGACGTGCTGGACACCTGCCTCAACGTCCAGATGGTGCGCGCCGCAGACCTGCTGCTCGGCGGCCTCGACCGCGTCCTGAAGGCCCTCGAAACACGCGCCCGCGAGCACAAGTTCACACCCACTATTGGCCGCAGCCACGGTATTCATGCCGAGCCAACCACGTTCGGCGTCAAGCTCGCCACCTTCTATGCCGAGTTCAAGCGCGCCCGCGCCCGGATGGAACTCGCCCGAGAGGAAATTGCGACCTGCGCCATTTCAGGTGCTGTCGGCACCTTCGCCAATATCGACCCGCAGATCGAAGCGCATGTCGCTGCAAAACTCGGCCTCGTCATCGAGCCGGTTTCGACGCAGGTCATTCCACGGGACCGCCACGCAATGTATTTCGCCACGCTCGGTGTGATCGCATCATCCGTCGAGCGCCTTGCCACCGAAGTGCGCCACCTGCAGCGCACCGAAGTTCTGGAAGCCGAAGAGTTCTTCTCGCCTGGCCAGAAGGGCTCGTCGGCGATGCCACACAAGCGCAACCCGGTCCTGACCGAAAACCTGACAGGCCTCGCCCGTCTTGTCCGCTCTGCGGTGACGCCGGCCCTCGAAAACGTCGCCCTCTGGCACGAGCGCGACATCTCGCACTCTTCTGTCGAGCGCGGCATCGGACCGGATGCAACGATCCATCTGGACTTCGCCCTCCATCGCCTCGCTGGTGTCGTCGAGAACCTGGTCGTCTATCCGGAAAACATGATGCGCACGATCGACAGCATGGGCGGGCTGCACAACTCGCAACGCATCCTGCTTGCCCTTGTCGAACATGGCGTCAGCCGCGAGGACTCCTACACGCTCGTCCAACGCAACGCGATGCGCACATGGCGCGGCGAAGGCAATCTGCTGGACCTGCTCAAGACAGATCCGGACGTCAAAGCCAAATTGACAGATGAAGAGCTCGAAGCCCTGTTTGATCTCGAATATCACTTCAAGCACGTCGACACGATCTTCGAACGCGTCTTCGGCGCCGCATAGATCCTCCCTAAATCGGCATAAAAATACCCTGCGAAGCAAAACGCCTTGCAGGGTATTCTTTTTGGTACGCTACAATTCTAGAACGTTGTCGACAGGCTGGCTGAGAATGTCGTTCCGCGCTCGTAGGTGTTGAACTCTGTGCGACCGACATCGCCTTGAGTCATCTGATACTCGGAGTGCTTCTCGCCTAGCAGGTTACGACCCTTCAGACCAAGCTCGACGTCGCGGCCGCCAAGCGTAAGGGTCCGGTTGAAGACCAGGTCAAGCTGCACGCCTGGCTCCTCGATCACATCCGGCAGGGCTGCAGAGCCGATGCCGAAGCCCCGTTGCAGGATACGGTCGTCAACCCAGCCAAGAAGCAGCGTGAGTTGGTCCACATCGCTCTCCCAGCCAAACTGCATGTTCAGGATGTTCTGGGGCGTCCCCTGAAGATCAGAGCCATCCAGTCCGAACAGAGCAGCGTCACGCAGCGAGCGCGAAATCGGATCAAAGACCTGATCGCCATCCTGGGCCTGCACTTCCGAAGAGGTGTAGGTGTAGTTGGCAGAGAAGAGCCATTCGCGTGCATCAAACCACGGGTTTGAAATCGGCATGCTGAAATTCGTCCGATACTCGAGTTCGGCACCATAAAGCTCGGCTTTAGGGCTGTTGATGAAGGTCGTCTCGAAAACGAAGGAGGCAGTTGAATATTGCACTTCCTCGATCGGATTCTTGATGTCCTTGTAGAACGCACCCGCCGTAATGAACTGGTTACGACCAAGGTAATACTCGATGCGCGCATCGTAGTTTTTCAGCTCACTGTCCACGAGACCGCTGTTGCCGCGGTACACCCGGTCGGTTTCAGGGTCGATAAACGAAGACAGGGCCAGTTCGCGGAATTGCGGGCGGGCAATCGTCTGTGAGTAGCCTGCGCGCAGCTGGAGATCGTCAGCAAAGTTCCAGGTCAATGTGAATGTCGGCAGTACATAATCATTGCTCAGGTTAACGTCGCCGGCACCCTGGTTTCCGAAGCGGTCGAAGGTCTCGACCGTTTCTTTGGCATCCTCGTAGCGGAAGCCAACCGTGCCCCGCACAAAGTCCAGAATGTCGAGGTCCGTCTGGACATATAAGGCATTCACATCGAGACCGGCCGAGTAGGAATCATTTGGCGTCGTGATTTCCTGCAGGACAAAACGGCCGGGACCAATATTATCAGGCGAGAAAAGATAGTCCGGGCGAGCCTGCTGCACATCAAGCGGAATGGCGTTGCCCCCGACGAAGCGCAGCGACAGGAAGTCGTAGCTGCGATCGGTCGATGCGACGTCGAAGCCGCCGGACATGACGAGTTCCCGCGCATCTCCGATATCGACAGTATATGATGCATCGGCGCCAAAGCTGCCAATCTTGTCCTCGAGATTGGAGAACAGGATGCCGTAATTGTTCGCCGTGGAGTAAAGTGGAACACCATCAGCGTCCGGTGTACGGCGGAGCGAGCGGTCATAAGGGGCATCGCGGGTGGAGATAGCGTAGGCACCGCGCCAGGAAAGATCGATACCATTGACCTTGTGATCACCGCGCAGCTGGAAGAAGCTCAGCTCACGCTCAAACCAGCCTGACGACTCATCATAAATCTGGCCACTTGAACCCGGCGCGTTGAAGTCGGTGCCCGTCGTGATCTCGGCCTGCTTTGTCGTCGTATGCACGTAGAAGAGCGTTGCCTGGATCTCGTTGTCACCCCAACCGATCGACCCGGACCCAAGCGCATTCAGCGTCGCATCATAAGTCGTCGTTTGTTGCCGCTGGTCGCTGCCCAGAACGCCACCCTCGACAAACTGCCGGGTTGCGTCTTTGACCTTCCATTCGGAATCGAAGCCGACGACACCAATCAGGCCAATATCATATTGGCCCTTGTCGAGGATCAGGCCGCCTTCGACCGAACCGCTAGGATTGGGGTTCATTTTGCCCTGCTGGATAACAGACAGGGGCGAGTTGACGAGACTCTCGCCAATCAGTTCAATTTGCGCGGGCGTCTGGTCATTAAGCCGCTCGCCCGAGGCCAGGAGCGCGCCAAGAGGCCCCGGTATATCACGCAGACCATCATCATAGCCGGACCAGTCAAGGTCGCCGCCACGCACATAGAGTCCGTCGGAGCCGGTTGTTTCGGTGTTCGCAGACACGCCGGCCTTGATCGTCAGGAAATTCTCTGCGGGCTGGCGCAGGGTCTGGAGGTCGATCACGCCGCCACCAAACTCACCCGGGTAGTTGGCCGAATAGGTCTTCTGGACGGCAGCACCCGAGAGAACGCTCGCCGGGAACAGGTCAAGCGGAACCGTGCGGCGCAGCGGCTCGGGGCTCGGAAGCGGTGAACCGTTCAGAAGGGCCGAAGAATAACGGTCGCCCAGACCGCGCACATAAGCAAATTTTCCCGAGACAATGCTCAGGCCGCTAAGGCGCGTCAGTGCAAGGGCTGCGTTCGAGTCACCTTGCCGTGTAAGATCTTCGGTCGAGAGAAAGGTCGCAACCTGGGATGTTTCGCGTTGTGGCTCCGGAATGAACTGGCCACGAACCACGACTGTTTGGAGTGTACGGCTGTCTTCTGGCGCATCATTGGCGCTGCCCGTCTCCTGGGCAACGGCCAGAGGCACCAGGGCCAAAGCGATCGCTGTTGACAGCAACCATTTGTATCTGACTGGAATATTGGACATTTTTTTGAACCTAGCTTGCCGTAATTCAGGGGCTTTCAATCAAGCCTTCGCTGTCGGCCGAAAATGGGAAGTGCCGGGACAGCGCGCTTTCAGCGGCCATCCCGGCGGTTCTCAACTCAACAAGGGTCGCTGGCCTCAAGACCGCACGACCAGCCCTGCCACCAGGTGTCGGTGGTGTCCTTGACGGCGCCGATATAGTCGACAGGCTCAAGGTCGCTCGAAAGGCCAGTCACGTCGTAAGGCGTGACGGCTGTTTCTGCTGGACCGTTGACGAAAGTGGACGTGAGCGTGTTGGCCGTTCCGGTCGAATTGTTGGCATCAGCTGCGACGGAAGCGCTTGCTGCTGCCGCATCAGAGCTAGCCGTTGCAAGGCCAGCAGCGCAATCGAACAGGACCGAGCCAAAGGACGGATCCACACCGGCCTGGTAACCAGCCACACCATTGCCTGCTGAATCTTCCCAGCGGAAGCATTCGGACAGGTTGTTGATAACACCGTTTACATAGGTGCCAATCGTACCCGTGTTGAGGCGGATCGCGTTGCCCGAGCTGTTCCCGATGAAGGTGAAGTTCGACACTTTGGCATTCGAGGCCGGCACGACACCCGCGACGCTGCTGGCTTCAACCATATTGTCACCGCCAAGCGAACGCTGCTTCACGATGATGTACTGGAGGCTGCCATTGTAGCCATTGTCTGTATCGAGCGAGTCGTCATCATTGCCGGTCAGAACCAGGTGCTTGCCATTGACCGTGCCGCCGAAGAACTCGATCCCGTCGTCGGAACTGTTGTGAACCTGCACATAGTCAATCGTCGTGCCTGAGCCCACGCCTGCAAGGCTGATCCCGTTAAGTTCATTGCCTGGTGCAAGTGCAAAGCCCGAGTGCTTCAGGACCATGTAGCGTAGCGAACCGCTGTTATCGTCCGCCGTAATGCCGCCATAGACAGCATCCGGGTTGCTCACACCTTCAACAACGTTGTCGCAATTGATCGTCGCGGCTGTTGCGGCGTTGCGGCAGCGGTTGATTGGCGCGCGACCAAGAATAACAAGACCGCCCCACTCGCCGATGGCTTCGTCCGCGTTGACCTGGGTGTCAGTCACATCGGCTTCCGAGGTCAGCGTAACAGGATTTTGCTTGGTACCATTCGCGAATATCTGGGAGCCACGGTTAACGACGATATAGTCGAGGCCGCTTCCGCCGAAGACGGTTACGCCAGCTTCAATCGTCAGTGACGCAGGATCGCCATCGGCCGCATTGCCGTCGGCACCCACATCGACGCCCACGTTCAGGCGACCAACGACTTCATAATAATTGCCGCGTGTCAGGCGCACATCGTCGGTAATCGTACCCGAGATGCGGCAGACTTTCTTGCCGTCGATCGTAATGCCGGAATCAGCGGTTGCCGGTGTTGGGCAGCTTGGCGTCGGGAACAGACCAAAAGTCCATCCGCTCGCCCAGTTCTCGGACTCCGTTTCCTGCGGACCAAAAGCCCCGATATATGTCGTAGGCTCGAAGAATGAGCCGAGCGATGCTGTGTTGAATGGTGTCACAGCTGCTTCATTCGGACCTGGAAAGTATGAGGCCGCGAGCGTGTTGTCTGTCGTGGTTGTATTATTGGCATTTGCGGCGACCGAAGCGGCGGCAGCGGCGGTATCGGAGTTTGTTGTGGCCAGACCGGCTGCGCAATCAAACAGGACCGAAGCAAAGGCCGGGTCAGCGCCAGCCTGGTAGCCTGCCGTGCCGTTGCCTGCAGAGTCTTCCCAGCGGAAACACTCGGACAGATTGTTCACGACACCGTTCACATAAGTGCCCACGGTCCCCGTATTCAGGCGGAAGGCATTGCCTGTGGCATTTCCGATAAATGTGAAGTTTGAAACCTTGGCATCGGATGCAGGAAGAACACCTGCCACGCTGCTGGCCTCAACCATGTTGTCGCCGCTAAGTTCACGCTGTTTCACGACCACATATTGAATATTGCTCTTCAGACCATTGTCTGTGTCGAGCGAGTCGTCGTCGTTGCCGGTCAGAACGAGGTGTTTGGCGTTTACAGTGCCGCCGAAGAATTCAATACCATCATCCGAACTGTTATGGACCTGGACATAGTCAATCGTTGTGCCGGAGCCGACACCGCCCAGCGAAATACCGTTAAGTTCGTTACCATTCCCGATAGCGAAACCGGAGAAACGAAGCGACACGTAGCGCAAGGTACCGCTGCTGTCCGCGGCATCCGCACCGCCATAGATCGCATCAGGATTGCTCACGCCTTCAATGACGTTGTCACAATCCACTGTGCCCGGGGTCGCCGCATTGCGGCACCGGTTGATCGGCGCGCGGCCAAGAAGAACCAGGCCGCCCCATTCACCGATATTGTCGCCGCCGAAATCATCCGGATCGGCCGCACGACGCACCAGATCGTTCGCGCTGGTAAAGATGATCGGATTGGATGCAGTACCGTCCGCATCAATCTCCGAGCCCCGATTGACGAC
This sequence comes from Hyphomonas chukchiensis, assembly GCF_000682695.1. Lineage (GTDB taxonomy): Bacteria > Pseudomonadota > Alphaproteobacteria > Caulobacterales > Hyphomonadaceae > Hyphomonas > Hyphomonas chukchiensis. The sequence continues at coordinate 23,317 of NZ_AWFG01000074.1, forward strand.
GATATAGTCCGCACCGGAACGACCGAAAACCGTCACCCCTGGCTCAACTGTCAGCGTAGCAGCGGTGCCGCCGGAAGCCGTGCCGGTTGCACCGAGGTCGACGCCAATATCAACCCGTCCGTCGATCGCATAAGCAACGCCCGCAACATATGGGAGCGTAAGGTCAGCAAGGTATGTTCCGGAAAGGTTACAGGTCGTAAAACCACCAACCGGATCACCTTCGGTGAACCCTGTAGGGCATTCAGCTGTGCTGCCGCCACCACCGTTACCGCCGCCGCCACCGTTATTGGGAGGCGTACCGGGATTGCTGACGCCCGGCGACGCGATGTCGCTTCCCTGCGAACACGCAGCTAGAAGGCAAAGCGCAAGCGCGCTCACTGAAGTGCGGAAAATCATGATAACCCCTCGTTGAAACCACCGAACGAGCCCAACTGAATCGCGGGCTGTCTACGGCTCAATAGCTGCGGGCCATGACATTCAATTAACGGAAATGTTGCACTTTAAAGACAGTCGGCCTGCTCCTTCGCGTGTCCTGCAACCACGGCGCCGGACAAGCCGGGAACAGTCACAAAACTTTCGCGAAAGCGACATGTGACCGCGTTAATTTCAGAATATCCGTCCGACATTAAAGACAGGGCCAACGGCGCAATTTAAGGGGCTGCATCGGTGAGTGACCAGGATTTGCTATACAGACTCGAGGGTCGGCTGATAGATCTGGAGGCGAAGGTTTCCCAGCTCGAAAAAGCGATGTCCGAAATTCCCAAGGCGGAACCGGAAATTCCGGAAGAGGCTCAGCGCAGGATTGATGCGGGAGAACATCCGGTTCGCGTTATACGAGAGTTACGTCTGCTGACCCAAAGCCAGCTGAGCGAGCTTTGCGGCATTCGGCCCAACCATATCTCGGCCATCGAGCGCGGTCAGACTTTCGGCCTGAAAACGGCCCGGAGGCTTTCAGAGGCGCTTAATGTGCCCGCCAGTCTGCTATTCTGACGCGCAGGGTCGATTGCAACATTAAGAATTAAGGGCGATCAGCATGGCTGATATGGCGCCATGTTCTCAACCATTACAATGATGTACTGTAAATCTGTTTGGCACTGTGGCCCGATTGCTGCATCAACCCTTAATGCGCCCTTATCTTGCAAGGAAAATGGCGCAGAAGTGCCGATAATTATACTTAACATCACTACAGAAGTAGACTGTTTGCGTAATATATGAACCCGCTGGCGAAACTCTCGACAAGTGCAATGCAGATCGTGCCACGCGTACGGATACTGCTGGATATCGTACTGGTTACGCTTCTCGGCGTGCTGATAGCGCGGATATTGTGGATCGCCATCGACCGGTCGGGCGCAGTGAGCCGGCCCCTTCCGCAATTTGCTATCTCACAGTCCGGCTCGGCAGCTGCCCAGGTACCGCGCGGCGACACAACCATCCTCACCCGGGTCAATCACTTCCAGCGCCCGGAAACATCCGGGTCTGGCAGCGCGCTCGTCCCAAGTGCGCCTCCTACAACGCTGAACCTCAAGCTGAAGGGCGTCCGATCCGTTACGGGCGACTCCGACAGCAACGGAACCGCTGCGGCAGCTGTCGCCATCATCCAGATGTCAGACAAAAAGGCGCGCAGCTTCGCTCCCGGCGACACGATCATCGACGGCGTAACGCTCGACCGTGTCCTTCCGGACCGCGTTCTCATCCGCAAGGGTGGCGGTCTTGAAACGCTCATGATGGAGAGCAATGCCGACACACTCGCAGTGCTTTCGCTTCCGGGACAGGAAGGCATGATCCAGGGGGAACAGCGTCCGGCCGTCGTGGAATCGAGGTCCGCCACGATAGACCGCGCGCTGCTCGCCTCGCTCAATGTTGCACCCGTTCTGGAAGACGGAGATCTCGTCGGTTATCGGCTCAGTACATCAGCGTCTGCTGCAGCATTGAATGGCACGGGAATTGAATCTGGAGACATCCTGACAACGCTCGATGGTACGCCCGTCAAGGATATCGACATCCAAAGCCTTACAGAGCGTCTGGCCCGCGCACCCGAGATTTCAATGATCGTCAAGCGCGGAAACGCGGATGTGCCGGTCACACTTCGTTTCCCCGAGGGAGAATAGAATGAACTTCCGCTTCGGCCTATCAGCCGTCCTGCTGGCCACGACCGCCCTGCCCGCATTCGGGTTGGCAGGTGAGACCACGCCACAGGCTGCGCGCCATGTTCTGAACTTCGATGACGTGGAGCTGAGCTCCCTGATCGCCGATGTTTCGATCGTGACCGGCTACACGTTCATTGTTCATCCTGACGTGCGCGGCAAACGCGTCACGGTGACCTCCTCCACCCCGCTTACACGCGAAGGCGTGTTTGAGGTTTTCCTCTCCACGCTTCGTGTCCAGGGCTTCACGGCCGTTCCCGCAGGCAAGAACACCTACCGTATCATCCCCGAGCAATCCGCCGTCAGCGAGGCAGGCACGCGTTCTTCCGGGGCCAACAGCTTCGTAACGGAAATTATCCACCTCAACAATTTCAACGCGCTCGAAGCGGCCCAGATGGTCAAGCCCCTCGTGGACGCGCAGGGCCAGGTCATCGCCAACCCGCGCTCCAACACGCTTGTCGTTGTCGACTATGAATCCAACATGCCCCGCATCCGCCAACTCGTGGCAGGCATTGATGAGGACCGAACCCGCACGGAGACCATCGGCCTGAAGAACATCCCGTCAGGCGAGATGGAATCCATCCTCATGGCCCTCCAGAAGAATGGCGGAGAGGACTCCGTCGCCTCCAGCTTCCAGGCCATTGCGTCACAGACCGGCAACTCCATCGTGATCCGTGGTGACGACGTCACGGTCGACCGCGCCCTGAAGGTGATTGAACAACTCGACGCGACAGACCGGGTCGAGGACACACTCCGGGTTATCTCGCTCAAGAATGCGGATGCCTCCGAGATCGTGCCGATCCTTGAAAAGGTGGCTGGCGCCATGGCCTTCCGCCGCGCCGAAACCGGCGGTGACGTCACGCCCAGCACGATTGCCTTCCATGCGCCAACCAACTCGATCGTCATCAATGCCCCCAGCGAAACCCTTCTGACGCTCGAGCGCGTCATCCAGGATCTCGACAAACGCCGCGCTCAGGTCCTCGTTGAGGCGATCATCGTGGAAATGTCGGACGACACAGCCCGCGAGCTTGGCCTGCAATTCCTGCTCAGCGGCACCGGCAACTCCACCGTGCCGTTTGCCTCCACCAATTACTCCCGTTCGGCGCCGAACCTGCTCGCGCTGGCGGGCGCCATCGCTGGTGATACACCTTTCAACACGGGCGACAGCAACCCGTTCGCCACATCCGCGGTCACCTCGCTTCTGGGACTCACGGGCCTCAGCGTCGGCATTGGCGGACAGGACGGCGACACGCTGTTCGGCGCCATCCTGACCGCGGTTGAAAGCGACACCAATTCCCGCGTGCTGTCGAAGCCTTTCAACATGACGCTCGACAATGGCACGTCATCACTTCTGGTTGGGCAGGAAGTGCCGATCATCACGGGCTCCGTTCTTGGCAATGACAATACCAATCCGTTCCAGACCGTGGACCGCAAGGAAATCGGCGTACGGCTTGATGTAACACCGCGCATTTCGTCTGACGACGCCGTTCGCCTCGAGATCAACCAGGAAGTCTCCAGCATTGCCGGCGCCATCTCGACGGCAACCTCCGACCTGATCTTCAACAAGCGCCAGATCACGACAGATGTGCTCGCCGACAGCGGTGAGATCATCGTCATCGGCGGCCTGATCCAGCAGTCCGACACGATTGCCAATGAGAAGGTGCCAATCCTTGGCGATGTGCCGGTCGCCGGCCGTCTTTTCCGCTCGGAAGGCAAGTCGACCAAGCGCACCAACCTGATGGTCTTTATCCGGCCAACCGTGATCCGTGACCGCCAGAGCGCACGCGATGTCACCGCGCGCAGCTACCGTTTCGTTCGGGCCGAAGAGCTCTGGAATGGCAAGGATGACAAGGTGAACTCGCTCGACGCCTTCGTCAGCCAGGTTCTGGGCTCACCTCCCCCGCAGCAATAATCCGATGAGCACACACGCAGCACCCTCCCGGCAATTCACTTACGCCTTCGCCAAGGACAAGGGCCTCATCGTCCTGCCTGATCGCGAAACGCTGACGGTCGGTGTGCGTGTGGGAGCCGATGCCTTCTCGCTGGTCGAAGCGCGGCGTGCCCTTGGCTGCTCTCATGCCATCGAATCCATGGACGCCGCCAGTTTTGACCGCGCCCTCACCAATGCCTTCAGCCAGGGGCCCCTCGGGGCCACCGACATCGAGGCTGCCGTCGCAAGTCGCGGCGGCTTGGAAAGCCTGATCGACGATATCCCGGAAGCGGCCGACCTGCTCGGCGGCAGCGATGACGCGCCCGTCATCCGCCTCATCAACGGCCTGATCTACGAAGCCATGAAGCGCCGCGCCTCGGACATCCATATCGATCCGTTCGAGGACAAATTGTCGATCCGCTACCGCATCGATGGCGACCTCGTTGAAGTCATCACACCTCCGCGCAAGCTGGCAGCTCCGTTGGTCTCGCGCATCAAGGTCATGGCGCGTCTCGACATTGCAGAGAAACGCCTGCCGCAGGATGGTCGCATCTCGCTCCAGGCCGGCGGCCGCTCCATCGACGTCCGCGTCGCCATCTTGCCCACACGCTTTGGCGAGCGCGTTGCCCTGCGCCTCCTCGATACGCAGAACGCCCTGCTGACGCTCGAAGAGCTCGGCATGGACTCCGACACCTATCAGCGTTTCGATCAGGTTCTCAGCCAGCCAAACGGCGTGATCCTCGTGACCGGCCCGGTCGGTTCGGGCAAGACCACGACGCTCTACTCGTCCATCTCGCGCCTCAACACTGGCAACGTGAACATCATGACGCTGGAAGACCCGGTCGAATACGGTCTGCCGGGCATCAGCCAGACGCAGATGGACTCCAAGGTCGGCCTCACCTTCGCTCGCGCCCTGCGCAATATCCTGCGTCAGGACTTCAACATCGTCATGGTCGGCGAGATCCGCGATCTCGAAACCGCCGAAGCCGCGTTCGAATTCGCCTCCACCGGCCGTCTCGCCTTCTCGACCCTGCACACCAACAGCGCAGCCGGCGCCATCACCCGCCTACGTGACATGGGCGTCGAAACATACCTCATGGCTTCCACCCTGCGCGCCGTCATGGCCCAGCGCCTCGTGCGCAAGCTGTGCGATGTCTGCAAGGAGCCCGCCGAGGCCGGAACCGCCGAGTATGAAGCCCTCGACCTGCCACATGGCCAGGCTTTCACGCACTACACGCCGAAAGGCTGCATGGCCTGTGGCAATACCGGCTTCCATGGCCGCATCGCCATCTACGAACTGCTCGTGATTGATAACGCCGTGCGCAACCTGCTGCATGCGGATGCAACGGAAGATGCCATCGAAGCCGTTGCCTTCGCCGATCACCACCGCCTGATCGAGAATGCGCGTCGCTATGTATTCTCCGGCGAGACAAGCGTGACGGAAGTCCTGCGCGTCTGCCGCAAGGAGGCCCGCGATGGCAGCGTTTGAGTACGTCGCTGTAGATACAGGCGGCAAACGCATGCGCGGCGTCATTTCAGCAGACAGCCCCCGCGCCGCCCGCAAGGAATTGCGGATGCGCGAGCTCATGCCTATCGAAGTCTCCCCGCTCAGCGCCAAGAGCGCGCGCGGCGGCAAGGGCGCCGGTGGCCGCATCTCGGAAAAAGAGCGCGCGCTTCTCGCACGACAACTCGCCGTGCTCCTCCAGTCCGGCCTGACCGTCGAGCAGGCTCTCACGGCCGCCGCGAGCGATGCGAAACCCGAAACGGTCGCCATTCTCCATCGCGTCCGAAATGAAGTCACCGAAGGCTCGCGGTTTGCCGACGCCCTCGCCACCGCGCCCCGCGCCTTCCCGCCCCTCTTCAAGTCCGTTGTCGCCGCCGGTGAAATGTCCGGCCGCCAGGGCGAAGTGATGGAGCGTCTCGCGATCTATCTCGAAAACACCTGGCGCCTGCGCCAGAAGGTCCAGTCCGCGCTGATCTATCCCGCCCTCCTGGCCACGCTTGCCATCGGCATGGTCATTGCGCTCATGATCATCGTCGTGCCGCGCCTTGTCGAACAGTTCGACATGTTCGATGCCAAGCTCCCTTGGCTGACCCAGCAGGTCATCATGGTGTCCAATCTGCTCCGCAATTGGGGCTGGCTCATCGCCATTGGCGTCGTCGCGGGTGTCATTGCCCTGAACCGCCTCCTCAGAGCGCCGGGCGTCCGCGAAACCATGGACCGTTTCATCCTGCACCTTCCCGTCATCGGCAATCTCGCCCGCACCGTCTCGGCCGCCCGCTTCGCCCGCATCTTCGCCACCCTGTCATCCTCAGGCGCGACAGTGCTGGAATCCCTGCAGGCGGCGCGCGGTGCAATGGCAAACAGCGTGTTCCGCAAGGCCGCCGACGAGATTGCAGTAAAGGTCAGCGAAGGCGGATCCTTCGCCGCTGCGCTGAAGAACACCCACGCCTTTCCGCCCATGATGGTGCATATGGTGGCCAGCGGCGAAGCGGGTCGCGATGTGCCCGGCATGATGACGCGCGCCGCCGAATTTCTCGAGGAAGAGTTCGAGAATGCAACGTCCACTGCCCTCAGCCTGATGGAGCCGATCATCATCGTTATTCTTGGCGGTCTGGTCGGGACAATCGTATTGTCCATCATGCTACCCATCATCCAGCTCAACACTCTGGCGCTCCAATAGCGCCGCACCCCAATCAGGAGGCCCCCATGACACAGGACCAGGACCAGAAATCGCCCGAAGCCATCCGCAAGGATGCCGGCTTCTCGCTCGTTGAACTGCTCGTCACCGTCTCGATCATGGCCCTGCTCGCAACGGCGGTCGTGATCTCCGTCGGCCCGGTGCTGGGTAAGTCACGCGTCGACCGGGCCCGTTCCGATATCGCCGCCCTTGAGAGTGGCCTCGAGCAATACAGCTTCGACATGTTCAACTATCCGGGCGCAGATGTCGGCCTTGCCGCCCTCAAGACACCGCCTTCCGGTGCCAACGCCGCCCAGTACCGTCCCGGCGGCTACATCAAGCGCATCCAGCAAGACCCGTGGGGCAATGATTACATCTACAACGTGCCCGGTGTTCGCTCCGCCGGCGCCTATGATGTCTTCTCGGCCGGCCCCGACGGTCAACCCGGCAATGAAGACGATATCGGCAACTGGAACTGAGCTGATCCATGCACCCGAACCGCGACCTCCCCCTTCCACACGATGCAGGCATGAGCCTGATCGAAGTGCTGGTCGCAGTGTTCATCATGGCGCTTGCCGCCGGCATGGTCGCCATGACCATGCGTGCACCAGCTGATCCTCTTGAGGAGGCCGCAGCCCGCCTCGAGCGCGACATTACCTCGGCAATGGACCTCGCGCTGGTCACCGGCGCGCCGCAGGGACTGAAGCTGACCGATCAGGGCTACCAACTCGTCACCTGGCGCAACCAGGCATGGCTGCCGGCAGCCGGCGGGAAGGTCTCATTCGCCCGCAATGTCGCCTTCGACAGGTCCCGCGCGCCCCCCCAGCGGTCCGGGAATGGTCCGGGAAGTCCCAATGAAGCCCCCCCCGAGGTCATCCTCGATACCACAGGTACCGCCCAAGCCGACCCGCTGATCCTTGAGCGCGACAACCAGACAATCGAACTGACAATCGCGCCCGACGGCAAAGTGACATGGGAGGCGCCCAATGCGTGACCCTCATCATCAATCCGGGTTCACCCTCGTCGAAGTCCTTGCCGCCCTTGGCGTTTTTTCGATTTCCGCCATCGGGCTCATCCACCTCAGCAGCGAAACCATGATCGGTGCCCGTCAGGTCGACATGCGCGCCCTCGCCGAAATCGAAGCCAACAATCGCATGGCCGACGCGCTGACCACGCCCCCGCCGCTGCCCACCGGAGTCATTGAAGGCGAATCCATTCAGCGCGGCCGCAGCTTTGACTGGAACCGCACCGTCACCCCAACGCAGGAAAGCGGACTTTTCCTCATTGATGTCACGGTATCCGCACCAGAAAGCGGACAGGTTCTTGCACACCTCCAGGGCCTGAGGGTTGGCCAATGACTCGCTCCAACGCTGGCTTCACCCTCGTCGAAACGCTCGTCGCCCTTGCCGTCACCGCGACGCTTGCAACGGCGGGAACGCTGCTGATGCTGCAGACTCTGCAGGCCAGCCGCGCCGTGAATACACGGATGGATGAAGTCCGCTCCCTCGAGGCTGCCTTTGGTCTTATGCGCTCGGATTTCAACGAGGTTACCCGCCGCCCTTCATCCGCGCCCGATGACCTCTACCCACCCATCGGCTTCCAGGGCCTGAAAAGCGACAAGACCGGCGAGCTGATCACCTTTGTCCGCACGGGGTGGAAAGCCACAAAGATCGGCAGCGAACGCAGCGACCTTCAGCGGGTCGCCTATGTTTTCGACAGGGGCGCACTCGTCCGCAAGGCATGGCTCCGGCCCGACCCTGTCAGCACAACGCCCGTTGTTGAACGCGTCCTTATGGAGGGGATCGACAAGCTCGATATCCGCTACCGCCGCAAGGGAGCCTGGTTCGATGCCTGGCCTGCAACGACCAGTGGCGACTATCCTGACCTCATTGAATTCAAGATGACATTCGCTGACCAGGGCGAACTCACACTGAGCTACATGCTGGGGGCCATGTCATGACACAGCCTGTTTCCCCCAAGGATCGCGGCGCGGCGCTCCTGTCGATCCTGATGATTGTCATGGTCATGTCTGTCGCCGCCCTGGCCGCTGTCGAGGCACTTGGGCGCTCGCTCAGCCTCGCGCGCGTCTCGTCCGAACGGTCCCAGGCCATATGGGCCGGGCGGTCTACGGAGGCGCTCGGCGTCCTTGCTGTGGCCCGGCTCAAGGCCTTGGGCGACGATGCCATCCGGGAAGCGCTTGAGACCGGCCAAAGCATGACACTCCCTTTTGATCGCGGCGTGATCCAGGCGACCCTTTCCGACGCATCCAATTGCTTCAACCTGAACACAATCACGGGCGAAGCGAATGACGTAAACCACATCAAGTTCCAGCATCTGCTCGAAGCGATGGAGGTCTTCCGATCTGATGCTCAGGCACTGGCCGAAAGCCTGGCTGACTGGATGGACAGCGATTCCTCGCCCCGCGCCTATGGGGCCGAGGCAAGCTATTACGGCAGCCTCGAAACACCCTATCGCCCCGCAAATGCGCCGCTTGCAAACCTGACGGAACTCCGCGCGATAAAGGGCTTTACCCCGGAAATCATCGCCATGATCGAGCCGCTTGTCTGCGTCAGGCCTGACCGTTTCCAGGCCGCCCTCAACATAGAGACACTGACAGATGAAGATGCCCCACTCCTGGTCGCACTCTATTCCGGTGAACTGACCCGGGAGAAAGCCCAGTCGGTCATCCGTGCCAAACCACTTGGTGGGTGGCATACGCTGGACACGTTCCTGCAAAATGAGCACATCGAAACCATCGCCGTGGCCGCACGCGACGATTCCATGCTCGCGCTGAAACCCAGCAACCTGCGTTTGACAGCCCGCATCGTGTCTGGCTCAACACAGGAAACCCTCCAGCTTGTCTACGCAATGGACAAAGGCGGCCAGGCCAGCCTTGTCCAGCGCACGACGGGAGACTTCTGATGGCCCGGCGCCTTTACACACTTATGCCGCCTTCCGGTGAACCATCCGAATTTGCGCTCGCCAGCGACAAGGGTCTCCACCTCATGTCCGCTGCTGAGGCAAATGTCTCATCCGGTGATGACATCGTCGTATTCGTCCCAGGTACGGACGTCGGATATTTCGAAGTCCGCATTCCGGCACAGGGCGCCGCTGAAATCCGCCGTTCAGCCGCTTTCGCGCTTGAAGATGATATCGCCGTGCCTGTTGAAGAAGCGCACGTCGCCATTGGCACGGTGCTCGGCAGCGGATTACGACCTGTCCAGGTCGTTGACCCGGCACTTATGGAAGATTGGGTCGGACGCCTGAATGCCATGGGCTTGAAGACGGCGAAACTGGTGGCTGACGTGTCCGTCCTGCCAGCAGGCCCCACGGCGATTGATGCCGGCAGCCATATCCTGATGTCCACTGGCGAAAAGCGATTTGCAGTGGATGCAGCGCTGCCGGACGATGCCCTCAAAGCACTCGCCAATGCCTCAAAGACCCCACTGAGCATAACCAGCGCTGCACTTGCCCAGCGGCTCGGTATGTCCGCGAACAGCGCCTCGTCGCTCCCCCTTCTCTTGCAGCTTGCGCAATGGGCGGAGACGGCCGGTGTCCTGACCGATCTTCGCCAGGGGCCTTTCATCAGCCGCAAACAAGCCGATATCCGTCTGGGCGCATGGCGTTCGACACTCATCCTGGGCGCTGCTGCCGCGGTCGCTTTCCTCGCGGTGGTCGGGCTGGAGACCTGGTCCCTATCGCGTCTGTCCACAGTGCTCGAACAGAATGCCCGCGGGATTTACGCCGCAGCCTATCCAGGCACACCTGTGCCGAGCACTCTTGACGCCGCCTTGCGCAGCCAGGAAGGCGCACCTGCCGCAAATCGGCTGGCGTTCCTGGATGCCACCGCACTCCTCTACGAAGCGATCCCCGCCGAGAGCGGCATATCGATTGAGGGCCTGCGCTATGACCAACAGACCGGCCGCCTGCTCGCCAACATGGTCTATCCCAGCTATGGCAGCGACGCGGATTTGAAGAATACGCTCGAAGCCAAGGGCCTGGGCGTTTCCCTCGGCGACTCCCGCCAGCAGGACGACCGGGTCATCGGTGACCTGACACTGGAGGCGGCCCAATGATCGAATGGTGGGACAAGCGCACCCTGCGCGAACGAGGCCTTGTCAGCGCGGCCGCCATATTGCTCGCGCTGATCATCCTGTTGCAATTCATCATTGTTCCCCTCTTTGCAGGCCGGTCTGCCGCAGCGCTCAGAGCAGATCAGGCCTCCCGCACGCTGGACGTCATGACATCGCGCGGCCTGTCGCCATCTGCAGCCAATGGCGCGCAGGCGGGTACGGCTCCCGATGCAGACACAAGCCGCCGCGCCATTCTGGAAGCCGCAACCCGGCGCGGACTGGCCATTGCGCGCATCCAGGTCAGCGCTGATGGCGTGATTACCGTCCAGATCGACGACACCAATGCAGAGAACATCTTTGCCTGGCTGTTCGACCTGCGCAACACGGCCTCGCTTGAAGCTAGCCGCGCGACAATGAACGACACGGGCGCAGGCCTCGTCCGCTCAAGCTTTGAATTTGGAGGGAAGCAAGGATGAAGCGCATAGCCCTCATCCTTGTATTTCTTGCCGCACTCGTTGTCGGCCTGATTTCCGGCATTCCGCTTTCATCCGCCATGCGCAATGCAGGCCTGATTGAACAGGGCATAGGCTGGCAGCAGGCGCGCGGCACCATCTGGCATGGTCAGGTCACCGGCCTCGTCTATCGCGGAACACCCGCAGGCGCTCTGGACATCCGATCCTCCCCCCTTTCGCTCTTCACCGGCTCAATCGCCTCAGACATCAACTGGGGCGCACCGACCGGTCGGGCACGTGTGCGGGTTGCGGTCTCGCCATCGTCGGTCAACCTTTCCAATCTCGGCGCGGAAGTGGATATCAGCCGGCTCGATGGCATTCATGACGAACTGCGCCGCATCGGAGGCACGCTGAAACTGTCCAATGGCGCCATCCGCTTGGATCATGCTGGCCATTGTAGCCGCGCGAGCGGCGCGGCTCAGCTGGATCTCGTGCGCCGCCTCGGCGTCCAGTATGGCCGCGACTGGCCCATTCTCACGGGTTCCCCGGTCTGCACGGACGGCACGCTCAGGCTGCCACTTTCAGGCGACGGCCCGAACGGTGAACGTTTCCAGGTGACGCTCTCAACCCTGCCCGATGGCCGCACGGGCATGGAAGTCCATGTCGAAAAACTCGATCCGCAGGCGACCGCAGCCCTTGCGACACTCGGCTTCACAAATGCCGGGAACGGGTACACCCTGAGCCGCGAAGCTGCTCTGACCGGGAAGAACTGACCATGCAAAGCCCGCGCACTAAACATCTGGCCATGATCCTCATGGCAGGCATTGCCCTCGCTGCCTGCGCAAGCAAACCCAAACCGGAAGCGCCCGCCATCAGCGCGGCAGATGTCGTCAGCCGCACAGGCGAGTTGCCGCCGCAAACGCTCCCACCCGGCGCCTGCGGGCTCTTCCTCTGGACCAATGGCGAGCCCCTGCGCTTCATCTTCTTTTCGCAAGCCGGTACGGACACGGCCGTGATGGAAATTGATGGAGAGCAGCGTGCCCTGCGTCTCACGTCATCGAAGGGCGAACTGTTTGGCCAGTTCATGACCCGCATGACTTACGCGTCAGACAACGGAAATGTCGGCGTCAGCTTCACGCCTGGTGAACAGCTCGACGGAGGCCAGCGCATTGAGGGAGGTCATCTCTCGCTTGTCGGCAAGGATGGCTGGGAAACCATGATCCCCGTATTTGGCCTATCGGCCTGCCAGCCGGATAGCCGTTGAGCTGAGCGATCTACGCGGCGCCCCGGGCCAAAGCACCCAAACTCAAAATAAAAAAAGACCCTGGCCTGCCCGTTGGCGAGCACTTGAGTCCCAAAAGGGCTCTCATAAAACCGATAAACAGAAAACTTTTGTTGTTTATCGGCTACCTGATATTGTTTTTCAATAATTTCGATGTTATCCAGACTCATCACCGGGTTTGGGGCCGCGTGCATTTCATCGCGCCCCAGCCATACACCAGATGAGTATTTCGCCGATGACCTATGCCGAAACAGTCCAAAAACCGCCCTTCCGGTTAGGCCTCCTGATCAAGCGGATTGTCTTTCTTGCCCTGCCAGTCCTCGTGCTGATTGGCTCCGTCGGCGGCTTCATCGCCATGGGGGCCCTCAAGCCCGCGCCAGAAGAGAAGGCGGAGATCATTGAGGCATTGCCTGTTCTCACCGCAACGGCTCGCGCGGAGCCCGTCACGATCACGGTCCACGGCCAGGGCGCTGTCACGGCACGCTCCGAAGTGAGCCTCGCTGCCGAGATTACCGGCCGTGTCGCCTATGTGTCCCCTAATTTTCTTGCCGGTGCACAATTCAAACAGGGCGAAACCTTGGTGCGCCTCGAGTCGCGTGAATATGAGCTTGGAATTGTTCAGGCCGAGGCTGCCGTTGCGCAGGCCCATACGGCCCTGCTGCAGGAAATCTCCGAAGGGCAGATCGCAAGCCAGGGCGCTGACGAGCTCGGCATATCACAAGTCTCCGACCTCGCGCTCCGCCGCCCACAACGCGCCCAGGCCGAAGCGCAGCTCGCCTCAGCCCAAGCGCGTCTCGACGAAGCCCGCCTGCAGCTCACGCGCACACGGATTATTGCGCCATTCTCCGGGCGCGTCCGGCAGAGATCTGTCAATGTCGGCGCCTATGTTTCTCCCGGCGCACAGCTTGGCGATATCTACGCCAGCGATGTCGTCGATGTCGCCATCGCCCTCACCGACACGGATCTCGCCAATCTCGGGCTGGGCATCGGTTTCGCAGAGACCGCCAGCCTAAAAGGTCCACCCGTCACCCTCTCTGCCATAGTCGCCGGCGTGCCCCACACATGGTCTGGCCGCATTACGCGAACGGACAGTGGATTCGATCCGGAAACCCGCGTTCTTTTCGCCTATGTCGAAGTCGCTGACCCCTACGGCAAAGGCGCCGACAATGGCACGCCGCTCGCCACAGGCCTCTATGTCGACGCATCCATCGCCGGTCGGGCCCTCCAGGATAGTATCGTGCTCCCGCGCACCGCCCTGCGCGGCAAAGCCTCGGTCTATGTAGCGCGGGACGACGAGACACTCGAAATTCGCCCCGTAAACGTGGCTTTTTCAGACCGTGAACGGCTCGTGCTCACAAGCGGCGTCGAAGAGGGTGAAAAAGTCGTGACATCGCCCGTCCGGGCAGCCGCCAACGGCATGAAGATCAAATCGGTTGATCGACTGGAGACAGCTTTCGCGGCTGAAGCCAGCGCGACCAACGAGTAAAAGGAGCCGGGGGCATGTCGGAAATTATCCGCTGGTGGGCAGACAACAAGGTCGCCGCAAACCTTCTCATGATCGCGCTGATCATTGCCGGCATTGTTGCCTATCTCCGCATGGAGCGGGAACTTGAGCCTTATGTGGAATTTCCCGGCGCGCAGATTTCCGTCGTCTGGCGTGGGGCGTCCCCGCAGGACATCGAAGAACAGATCACTGTTCGCATGGAAGAAGCGGTCAGCACGGTCGAAGGCATCAAGGAACTTCGCTCCTATTCAAATGAAGGGATCGCCACGCTTGTCGTCATCGGCAATCAGGATCTCGATGAAGGCAAGTTCCTCCAGGAACTGAAACGGCAGATCGACTCGATCAGCTCATTCCCCACAGCAGCCGAACCCGCACAGCTGCAGGTCTTCCGCAGCCGAAGTGAACTCATGCGCATCGCCGTATCTGGCGACGACACCGTCAGTGAACAGGATCTGAAACGCTTTGCGGAGGCCACGCGGCGCGAGATCGGCCTGCTCGGCCATGTCCCTGCCGTTGAACTCTTTGGCGTGCGCAATGAAGAAATCTCCATCGAGGTCTCCGAAGAGGCCCTGCGCCGTTACGGAGTCAGCCTGACGGAAGTGGCCGATGCTGTCGGCGGCACATCCGTCAACATCTCGGCGGGCAACGTCCGCAGCGACGGCGGGAATGTCCAGCTGCGCACACGTTCACAGGCCAATACACAGGCCGACTTCGAGAACATCATCGTGAAGCACATGCCCAATGGCGCGGTGGTGCGCGTCTCGGACATGGCCAAAGTGATCGATGGCTTCGAGGAAGTGAACCTTCTCGCCACGGTCAACGGCAAGCGCACAATCCTCGTTCAGGTCATGAGCGGCCCGAAAATGAACATCGTGAAAATGGCGAACAATGTGCACGCCTATTTTGACGAGGCCATCAAACATACCCCGCCAGGCATCACCATGACGATCTGGCAGGACTCGTCCATCGACTATATGAGCCGCATCCGCCTGATCGGGTCGAACTTCCTGATGGGCCTTGGCCTCGTCCTGGTCACGCTTCTTCTCTTCCTGCGCCCGAAGATCGCTATCTGGGTCGCCGTTGGCATCGGCACTGCCTTCGCGGGCGGCCTCGCGCTGCTGCCGCTGATGGACGTCTCGTTCAACATGATCTCCACTTTCGCCTTCCTGCTCGTGATCGGTGTCATCGTCGACGACGCAATCATTGTCGGCGAAGCCATCCACTCGCGCACGGAAGATGGCGAGGAAGGCCTGACAGCCGCCATCAACGGTACGACCATGGTCATAAAGCCGGTCATCTTTGCGGTCTTCACCACCATGATCTTCTTTGCGCCCTGGATGATGCTCTCGGGCGGCACCAGCGAGTTCACCCGCGCCATATCCCTCGTCGTGATCCTCGCGCTTACCTTCTCCCTCGTCGAGGCGCTGCTTATCCTGCCGGCCCACCTGTCGCATTTGAAGCCCGTCAACCGTGACACCCGTTTCGCGCGTTTCCAGGACACGATCGCCAATTCCATCGTCTGGGTCGCCCGCAATCTCTACCGCCCGGTCATGGTGGCGGCGCTGCGCCAGCGCTACCTGACGGCCGCCATCTTTGTCGGCGGGATGGTGCTGTCGGTCGGACTCCTGACCAACGGGCTCGTCAAGACGATCTTCTTTCCCGAGACAGAATCCGATCAGATCGCCGTCACAGTCGAACTGCCAGAGGGCACACCCTATTCCCGCACACTCGAAGTCCTCGCCCAGATCCAGGCGGGCGAGAAGGCACTGGAAGACGAGATCAATGCGTCAACCAATGGTGAAGGCAAACTCATCGAGAACTGGTATACCCGCTCGCGTGACAATAATGTTCTGGCGCTGGTCAAGCTGGTGCCGCCTGAAACACGCTCACTCACCGCCAAGGAAACCGCAGAGCGCCTGCGCGCCCTGATCGGCGAAGTGCCGGATGCAGAGACCATCACGGTCAATTACAAGAATGCCGACACGGATCCCCCGATCCAGTACATGCTGAATTCGACGGATCTCGACGCCCTTAACGCAGCCGCTGAAGACCTGATGCTCAAGCTTCGCTCCTATGACGGCGTCTACAACGTTGTGAACGACGTTCAGAGTGCCACCGACGAAATCCAATTCGACCTGAAACCCGGCGCTGAAGCCCTCGGCATAACAACCGCAGATGTGGCGCGTCAGGTCCGGCAAGGATTCTATGGGCAGGAAGTTCAACGCCTGCCTCGCGACGGTGAAGATGTCCGCGTCTTCGTGCGCTATCCCCGCTCTGACCGGGAATCCCTCGACTTTCTCAATAACATCCGCATCCGCACGGCCGACGGGCGCGAACTGCCGCTCTATGCTGTTGCCGACATCCGCTTCGAGAAGGGCATCTCGCAGATCAATCGGCGGGAACGCCGCCGCGCGATCGTGGTGAGCGCCGAAGTGGCCGCCGAACGGATCCCCGAGATACGCGCCGAGCTCGACAAGAGCTTCTTTGACAGCTTCGATAAGGCGCATCCATTGGTGAAACGGGGCAGCATAGGCCGCGCCCAGGGCGAAGCGGAGTTCTTCGCCGAGATAATGACGCTGCTGCTGATCGCCATAGGCGTCGCCTATTTCCTCGTCGCCGTGGCCTTCAAATCCTATGCCGAACCTATACTGATCCTGCTCGCGGCCATTCCGTTCTGCTTCACTGGGGCCATGGTCGGTCACCTCCTCATGGGCTTTCCACTCAGCATCCTGTCCTACATGGGCATCATGGCGGCGGCAGGCGTTGCGGTGAACGACAACCTTGTCTTGATCGACTACGTCCACCAGCTGCGTGATCGCGGCATGGACGGTGCGCAGGCCCTGGTCGAGGCTGGCACGCGCCGCTTCCGTCCGATCCTGCTCACCTCGCTGACGACCTTTGTCGGCCTCCTGCCGCTAATGCTGGAACGCTCGATCCAGGCCCAGTTCCTTATCCCGATCGGTGTCGGCCTCGCGTTCGGCGTCCTGTTTGCCCTTTTCGTCACCCTGTTCTTCGTCCCGGCCCTCTATGGCATCGGCGCCGATATCAAGCGCTTCTTCGCCCATCTCATCACGGGCAAGCACTATCCCTCCTTTGATGCACAGCTCGATATGAAGGCACTGGAAGAGATCGCCCCGGTCCCAGCGGAATAAAGGCAGGGCCAAAGGTCCGGAACGGAGCTTAGGCCCTTGCCTTCATGGGCCTCATCGCTAAACCCCACGAAATGCTGACCATTTCGAACCTCGACTATCGTATTGAAGCGCGCCTCCTGTTCGAAGGCGCCTCTGCCCAAATTGCATCCGGCTGGAAAGTCGGGCTCGTGGGCCGCAATGGCACCGGCAAGTCCACGCTCTTGAAGCTGATCCGCGAAGAGATCACGCATCCCACCAATGACGGCTCGATCCGGCTTAATCAGGGCGCCAAGCTCGGCTGGGTCGCGCAGGAAGTCGCCCCGACGGACGAAACCATTATGGAAGTTGTTCTCGCCGCCGATACCGAGCGCCATGCCCTGATGCAGGAAGCCGACACGGCCGAAGACCCGATGCGGATTGCCGATATCCACACGCGCCTCGTCGATATCGACGCATGGTCGGCAGATTCACGCGCGGCTGAAGTCCTTATGGGCCTCGGCTTCACGCAGGCAGACCTTGATCGCCCCACCCGCGAATTCTCCGGTGGCTGGCGCATGCGCGCCGCCATTGCCGGTGTCCTCTTCTCTCAACCTGACCTGCTCCTGCTAGACGAGCCGACCAACTATCTCGACCTTGAAGGTGCCGCCTGGCTTGAAGGCTATATCAGGAAATATCCGCACACCGTGCTGATCGTCTCGCATGACCGTGAAATGCTGAACCGCTGCGTCACCCACACGATGGCCCTTGAGCACAAGAAACTCACCATCGTTCCAGGCGGCTATGACGCGTGGCTCCGCCTGCGCGCGGCCAAATACGCCCAGCTCGAAAGCCAGCGCGCCAAGCAGGAAGTCGACAAGGCCCACCTGCAGGCCTTCGTCGACCGGTTCCGCGCCAAGGCCTCCAAGGCCCGTCAGGCCCAGTCACGCGTCAAGATGCTTGAAAAGATGCAGGACATCTCCATCCCGATGGCGGAACGCACTGTGCCGTTCCACTTCCCGGAGCCAGGCGACAAGATGGCCCCGCCGCTACTGGAACTGCGCGGCGCGGAGCTGGGCTATGGCACCGATGCCAGCATCCTGCGCGGCGTGACCCTCCGCCTCGACCCGGATGACCGGATCGCCATCGTCGGCACCAATGGTCAGGGCAAGACAACGCTGGTCAAATCCATTGCCGAACGCCTGCCCTTGATGGACGGCGCCCGCGTCACCCACAGCAAGGTCCGCATCGGCTATTTTTCTCAGGACCAGCTGGACGAACTGACCCCCGGCGAAACGGTCCTCGACCACGTCCGCCACGCCATGCCCAAGGAAACGCCGATCGCCAAACAGCGCTCGACGGCGTCCCAAATGGGTTTCAGCCATGAAAAAGTGGAGACCAAGGTTGAAAAGCTCTCAGGCGGCGAGAAGGTTCGCCTCCTCCTCGGCCTCATGGCCATGGAGAAGCCCCACATCCTGATCCTCGACGAGCCGACTTCCCACCTCGACATCGACAGCCGCGAAGCGCTGATCTACGCGCTGAATGACTTCAAGGGCGCCGTCCTGCTCATTACCCACGATATCTTCCTCGCTGAGGGCACCGCCGACCAGCTCTGGCTGGTTAAGGACGGTAAAGCCGACGTCTATGATGGCGACCTTCAGGATTATCGCGCCCTCGTTCTTCAGGCCGACCGCAACAAATCCGACAATAGTCAAAAAAAAACAAAGTCCGAGCCAGCTGAACCAGCCCCGAAGCTGAACAAGGCCGACCAGCGACAGAAATCTTCCGAGTCCCGCAAAGCGGCCTCCGGCCTGAAGCGGAAAGCTGACGACGCCGAGAAGCGGCTCGAAAAGATCAATGCCAAAATCGGCGCCATCGATACGGATCTGTCACGCCCCGGACATAGCTCGGAAAAGATCCAGGACCTGCTCCGTCAGCGCGCTGATCTCGCGGCCGAAGCCGAATCCACCGAGATCGACTGGCTTCAGGCGATCGAGGATTATGAAACGGCCCTTAACGCCTGATCACTGCTGTGCGTCCGCCTGCCGCGACCTATTTGTGCTATTAACCAAGTTAAGTGAAATTTGTCTGGGCAAGACAACCCGTTCTAAGGGACTGTCGCAATACTACCCCTGTACAAGTCGGGATAAATTGCGCAGTTAGAAATTGAAAAGGCCGCAAAGAATTTGCGGATCGGGAGAGCTTGTTGTCCATTCGGCAGACAGGCTCGCAAGGGACAGACATGGGTGTTTCAGAGAACCTGAAAAGGGCCATCGCCTTCCCGCGGGAGCAGGTGTCTCTCTCGCATACGCCGCTTGATGGTCTCGCAATTGTCGATCCAGAAGATAGCGCCACCATCCCAGCAAAGCCGGTTATTCTGCCCCCGATCTATCCCGAATGGCTTGGCGACCGGCTCTTCGCTCACACGCACGGCTGTAGATTCAACTACGTAGTAGGGGAAATGGCCCGTGGCATTGCGACGACACGAATGGTCGTCCAAGCGGTAAAAGCCGGATGCGTCGGATTCTATGGAAGCGCAGGCCTGTCCCCGGATGTCATCGAGACTGGCCTTGTAGAGATCAAATCCCAATTAACGCCAGATCAAACTGCCTGGGGCGCCAATCTAATCCACTCCCCACAGCAACCCGGTTACGAGGCGCGGGTCGTCGACCTTTTCCTGAACCAGGGCGTCCGGCGCGTCTCAGCGTCCGCTTTCATGAAACTTTCGGTAGAACTAGTTCGCTACTCCACCGCCGGTCTCTCACGAGCGTCGGACGGCACGATTCACCGGTCAAATCACGTCTTCGCCAAGGTCTCCCGCGCCGAAGTGGCAGAGCCTTTCATGTCACCCGCGCCCGCCAAGCTGTTGCAGGAGCTTGTTGCCAAAGGTGCAATCACCGAAGAGCAGGCCGACCTGGCCTCGCAGGTGCCCGTCGCTGCTGAGATCACCGCCGAATCCGACTCCGGCGGCCACACCGACAATCGCCCCGCCAGCACGCTCTTCCCCTCCCTCGTCCTTGCCCGCGACCGCGTGGCCGCCCGCACCGGCGTTGACGCCAACGCGATCCGCATCGGTCTCGCCGGCGGCATCTCGACGCCCATGGCCGTCGCCGCAGCCTTCCAGATGGGCGCCGCCTACGTCCTCACCGGTTCCGTGAACCAGTCCGCCGTCGAATCCGGCCTTTCAGAAGCTGGCCGCCGCCTGCTCGCCAAGGCTGGCCCAGCCGATGTCACCATGGCACCCGCAGCCGACATGTTCGAGCAAGGCGTTGAAGTCCAGGTGCTGAAGCGCGGCACGCTCTTCGCGATGCGCGGCAAGCGCCTGCACGCCATCTACCGTTCCGGCGCCAGCTACGAGACCCTTCCGCAAAAGGACCGTGACTGGATCGACGACGTCCTCGGCGAACCGTTCGATGCCGCCTGGGCCCGCACCCACGCCTATATCACGCAGGCCAATCCCGCCGAAGCCAAACGCGCCGAAACGGACGGCAACAAGCGTTTCGCCCTTGTCGCCCGTCGCTACCTCTTCATGGGCGCCCAATGGGCCCGCGAGGGTACGCCCGGCCGCGAGATGGACTATCAGGTCTGGTGCGGCCCCGCGATGGGCGTCTTCAATGAATGGGTTGCCGGCAGCTTCCTCGAGCCGGTCGAAAACCGCACAGTCAAGCAGATCGCCTGGAACCTGCTCGAAGGCGCCGCCCACATAACGCGCGCCGGTCAACTGCGCGCCCTCGGCCTGCCAGTCGCCCCAACAGACTTCAATTACGCGCCCCGCCAGTTTGCAGACGCCCAATGAGACAAATCCATGAGCACTGAGACCCGCACGTCCCCCGAACCCATCGCTGTTATAGGCGTAGGCTCCATCTTTCCGGGCAGGGGCGGCAATACCGGTTTCTGGCGCGACATATTCCAGGGCCGCGACCTGCTGACCGAAACACCTCCCAGCCACTGGCTGATCGAAGACTATTATGATGCCAACCCGCTCACGCCGGATCGCACCTATGGACGGCGCGGCGGCTTCATCGCACCGCTGCCATTCGATCCCATGGCCTTTGGCATCCCGCCAAACGCCCTGCAACATACCGACAGCGCCCAGCTTCTTGCGCTCGTCGCTGCGAAGAACGCGCTCGACGACATCCAGAGCACCAATGGCTGCGAAATAGACCTTACACGTACCAGCGTCATGCTGGGCGTCGCCTCGGCCACCGAACTCACCGCCCACATGGCGGGCCGGCTTCAGCGTCCGGTCTGGGTCAATGCGCTGCGCCAGTCCGGAATCGGCGAGCCCGAAGTGCAGGAAATCGTCAAGCGGATCGAAGCGCATTATATCGAGTGGAAGGAAAGCACCTTCCCCGGTCTCCTCGGCAACGTCGTCGCCGGACGCATCGCCAACCGGCTCGATCTCGGCGGCGCCAACTTCGTCACCGACGCCGCCTGTGCCTCCAGCCTCTCGGCCCTGAACATTGCCGTACAGGAACTTCGCGCGGGCGACTCCGACACCGTCCTTGCAGGGGGCGCCGACGCGCTCAACGACATCCTCATGTACATGTGTTTCTCGAAAACACCGGCGCTTTCGGCCACAGGCGATTGCCGCCCCTTCTCGGCGGACGCAGATGGCACCATGCTCAGCGAAGGCGTCGGCATCATCGCCCTGCGTCGCCTGTCGGATGCCGAGCGCGACGGCAACCGCATCCATGCCGTCATTCGCGGCATGGGCGGCGGATCCGACGGCAAGGGCACGGCCATCTACACACCTCTGCCCTCCGGTCAGGCCCGCGCCATCGAACGCGCCTATGTCCAGGCCGGCTACGGTCCGGAATCGGTCGATCTCGTCGAGGCCCACGGCACCGGCACAAAGGCAGGCGACAAGGCCGAGCTGGCGGGCCTCCATCTTGTCTTCAACGGCAAGGGCGACGGCACGCCGTGGTGCGCCATCGGCTCCGTCAAGTCCCAGATCGGTCACGCCAAGGGCGCGGCAGGCGCCGCCAGCCTGATCAAGGTGGTTCACGCCCTGAGCCGCAAGACCCTTCCGCCGACGATCAAAATCGCCGAACCGGCTGACGTCCTCAAGGACAGCAAGAGCTTCTATCTCAACAGCGAAGCGCGCCCGTGGATTTCGCCGTCCGGCCGCCCACGCCGGGCCGCGGTCAGCTCGTTCGGATTCGGCGGCAGCAACTTTCACGCAACGCTTGAAGAATATACCGGCCCTACGGCCCTCCAGCCGCCGCGCGTCTTCCCCTCCGAACTCTTCCTTCTCTCTGTCAGCACCCCCGATGGTCTCGTCGAACAACTTGAAACGCTCATCCACACCGAAACAGCAGAAGACGGTTTCGCAGCGCTCGCCACTTCGACGCATGAGACCTTTGAATCCGACGCCCGCGTCCGTGCCGCTATCGTCGCAGACGACCAGAAAGACCTCGCCGCCAAGGCCTCTCGCCTGATTGGACAGATCGAATCGGGCACGCTTGGGACAGCCCCGCTTGGCGCCGGTATCCACGCCTCCACCGTACCACCCGAGAATGGCAAAATCGCCTTCCTCTTCTCCGGTCAGGGCAGCCAATATGTCGGCATGGGCTCGGACCTTGCCATGGCCTTCCCGGCAGCCCGCGCGGCCTGGGACATGGCAGCGGGGCACGCCACGACTGGTCCGCTCAAGCTCCACCGCCTCGCCTTCCCGTCGGCCGCTTTCGACCAGGTCGAATTCGGCGAGCATACCCAGCGTCTCACCGAGATGCAACACGCCCAGCCGGCCATCGCTACTGTCGCGCTGGCCCAGCTTGCCCTGCTCGAACGCCTCGGCATCGATCCTGACATGGCCGGTGGCCACAGCTTTGGCGAGATGATGGCCCTCCACGTCGCCCGCAGCTTCGACGCCGAAAGTGTTCTTAGCGTCGCCGCCGCACGCGGTCGACTTATGGCCGAAGCCGCAAAGTCCACGCCCGGCGCCATGATGGCTGTGCAGACCGATTCCGAAACCATCGCGCCCATCGTTGCCAAGGTCCCCAATGTCGTCCTCGCCAATGACAATGGCCCGAGCCAGGTTGTGCTCTCCGGCCCCATCGACGCCATCAAGGCGGCCGAAGCGCTCTGCATCGAGAAGGGCCTGAAAGCCCGCCGCCTGCCGGTCGCGACCGCCTTCCACTCGTCCATAGTCCATGCCGCCGTCGAGCCATTCGCGGCTGAACTGACAGGCCTGCGCCCGCGCAAGCCGAAACTCCCGGTCTACGCCAATGCGACCGCCTCGCCCTACAATGTCAAAGCCGCAGACCTGCCGGACGTGATCGCAGGCCAGATCGCCACGCCGGTCCGTTTCCGTGATCAGGTCGAGGCCATGTACGAAGCAGGCGCCCGTCTCTTTATCGAAGTCGGCCCCGGTAATATCGTCACAGGCCTTGTCCGCGATGTCCTCGGCGACCGGCCCTTCCGCGCGGTCTCGCTCGACAACAAGCGGGCCAACGGTCTCAGCCAGTTCCTCTCGGCAGTCGGCGAACTCAGCGTCGCCGGCCAGTCGCTCGATCTCGCCGCGCTCTTCGCAGACACGCCGCCGCCAGTGCCTGCGCCGCCGCCATCGAAGCATGCCGTCTACATAAACGGCGCCAATTACGACAAACCTTACCCGCCCAAGAATGGCGCAGAAGGCCGGGCCGCTCCGAATGCAGCACAGGCCCCGGCCCGATCCACCGACACAGCCGCCATTTCAACACCAGCGCCCACACCCCAGCCGGCGCCTGCCCCAATCACCGCCTCACCCGCTCAGACTCCCAGGACTTCTCCTATGACCGACACGCCCCAGACCTATTCCGCCCCTGCGCCGGCCTCCTCTTCTGCAGAACGCATCTGGAGCGACGTGTCCCAGGTTCATTCCGAATATCTCGCCACCATGGCTGCCAGCCACACAGCCTTTCTCAATGCGGCCGCTTCCCTGCTCAGCGGCCAGCCAGTTTCGCAGCAGCCAAGCCCGGCACCTGTCCAGCGCCTCGCCCCACCGGCGCCCGCCCCACAACCAGCGCCGCAACAAGCGGCCCCAGCACCTCAACCAGCCGCACCGGCTCCGGCACCCGCGCCTTCGCCTGCGCCCAAACCTTACACGAATGGCGCCGCAGCACCGGCACCACAACCTGCCCCTCAGCCAGCCGCACCGGCGCCTGTCGCCCCCGCGCCTGCTCCTGCGGCTCAGGCCCCATCGGGCCAAAGCCCAGTCGCTCTGGTCCAGTCCATCGTCTCGGAAAAGACAGGCTACCCGGTCGACATGCTCGACGCGGACATGGATCTCGAAGGCGAACTCGGCGTCGACTCCATCAAGCAGGTCGAAATCCTCTCCACGCTGCGCGAGCGCATGCCGCACCTGCCGGAAATCGATCCCGAGCAGCTCGTCGAACTGCGCACGATCAACGCCATCGCCACCATGATTGGCGGGTCCGCCCCGGCAGCCGCGCCACCGGCGCCTGCACCCGTCGCCGCTGCACCTGCGCCCGTCGCGCCGCCCGCCGAGGCCTCAGCACCGGCCTCCAACGGTAACGGCATCACGCCAGACGTCATCCGCGCCCTCGTCGCCGACAAGACGGGCTACCCGTCCTCCATGCTCGAAGACGACATGGACCTCGAAGGCGAACTCGGCGTCGACTCCATCAAGCAGGTCGAAATCCTCTCCGCCCTGCGCGACCAGCACCCCTCACTCCCGGAAGTCGATCCCGAAGCCATCGCCGAACTCCGCACGATCCGGAAAATCGCCGATTTTTTCAGCTAGGGGGCGGTGAGGCCACGTCCTCAGCTCACCGTTCCCCAGTCATGGTTCAGCCCGTCGCCGCCTATGGCAGCGACGTCTGCCCGGTCCGCTTCACCGCGCCGGAAACAATGCCATTGGCCAATATCCCATGCCTCGGCACCGTGGAAATCACCACAGCCGAACCTTCTATGGCCAATGCGCTCGCCGCCGCAATCGGTGCACAGGCGACCCGCGTCGCAACGCCATCCGGCACGGCCGACACTGTCATCCTGACAGAGGGCCTGACCAACTATCCCTCCGCTGACCGCCACTGGTCAGCCCTCGCACAAGCCCGGACCGCCCGCATGCCCGGCGCCCGCATTGTCCTCCTGCAAAGCACTGAAACGGTCTCTGGCCTCCCCGGCCTCTCTCGCACGCTCCGCAAGGAATGGCCGGATACGAACGTCACAACGCTCTCCCTGTCCGCCACGGACGCCGCCACCCGGGCCACGCACACACTCGCGGCCCTGGCTACTTCCCCAACCGACCGGTTGCTGACAACTGACGGACAGTCCAGAAAAACCCATCTCTCCCCAACACTGGCCCCGCCCACTTCCTCAGCACACACCGCGCCAGCCCTATGGCTTGTCACCGGCGGCGCGCGCGGCGTCACGGCCACCTGCGCCATAGAACTCGCCCGCCGCACAGGGGGCACTTTCCTGCTCGCTGGCCGCTCCGCCCTCAGCGCATGGCCCCAGGGTGTCGCCCCCACACAAGACCTGAAAGCCCTCCGCGCCGCGCTCGCCCAGCAGGCCGTCGCCAGCGGCGAGAAAGTCAAACCCGCCGACATAGACCGCACAGCTCGCGCCGCGCTCGCCGGACAGGAAATCCACGCCACACTCACGGCCCTCGCCGCGGCAGGCGCAACCGCCCACTACGTCCAGCTTGACCTCTCCGACACCGCCACCCTCGCGCCCGCCATCGCCGCCATTCAGGCTCAACATGGCCCGATCACCGGCCTCGTCCACGGCGCTGGCGTCCTCGCCGACAAGCTCGCCATGGAGAAAACGGAAGCGGAAGTTCGCAAGGTCTTCGGTCCCAAGGTCGACGGCCTCCTCGCCCTACTCGGCGCCATCAACACGGCCCAGCTCACCCATATCGGCCTCTTCTCTTCCGCCTCCGCCCTCTTCGGCAATACCGGCCAGGCCGACTATGCCATGGCGAACGAATGCCTGAACCAGCTCGCCCGCCAGCTCCACGCCCAGCTCCCCAACGCGCAGGTCAAATCCTTCAACTGGGGCCCATGGGATGGGGGCATGGTGGACGCCGGCCTCGCGGCCCACTTCGCCCAGCAGGGCATTTCCCTGATCGGTCAGGCCGATGGCGCCCGCATCTTCGCCGACCAGCTCCTCAGCGGCGACCGTGACATTGTCGAGCTCCTCGTCGGTGATGCATGGAGCGGCGCATGACGGCTTTCGAGCCCATCGCCATTGTCGGCCAAGGCTGCGTCCTGCCCGGCGCGCTCTCGCCAGAAGCGCTCTGGAAAGCCGTGGTCGGCAATGAATGCCTCATCACACGCGCGCCCAAAGGCGCCTTCGGCCTGACTGACGCCGAAGAAGCCGCCTCCCGCTACGTCGCAGGATTCGTCACTGGCTTCGACACAGTCTTCGATCCCACCCGCGCAAAATTGTCCGGCCTCAACGCCGCTGCGCTCGACCCCGTCTGCCAATGGCCCCTCCACGCCGCCCGGCAAGCCTGGGACGAAGCCGGCAAGACGAACACCACCGCCGACAAACGCGGCGTCTTCCTCGCCAACCTCTCCTATCCAAGCCGCGCCAAGGCCGCCTACGCCGCCGACATCTGGACGCACGGCACATCCAGCCGCCCCGCGACAGACGCCTTCAATTCCGGGTTCCCGGCCCATGTCCTCGCACAGGCCATTGGCGCCACCGGCCCCGTCCTTGCCCTTGATGCTGCGTGCGCGTCCTCGCTCTACGCGCTCGAAATCGCCTGCCGCAAACTCCAGACCCACCAGATCGACGTCGCCCTCGTCGGCGCGGTCAATGCCGCTGACAGCCTGATCCTCCATATCGGCTTCGAAGCGCTTCAGGCGCTCAGTCCGACCGGACGCTCGCGTCCCTTCATCAAAGGCGCAGACGGCCTCGTCCCATCCGAAGGCGCCGTCGCTGTCGTGCTGAAACGCCTTAGCGATGTCACGCTAGGCGACACAGTTCACGGCGTCATCCGCGCCATCGGCCTCTCCAATGACGGAAAGCGCAAAGGCCTGCTCGCCCCCGATGCGACAGGCCAGGCCGAAGCCATGCGCCGCGCTTATGCCGATGCCGACATCGCACCAGACAGCCTCGACTTCCTCGAATGCCACGCCACCGGCACGCCGGTTGGCGACAGTGTCGAAATCGCCGCCGCCTCAAGCGTCTTCGGCACGGACCGCAACCTTCCCATTGGCTCGCTCAAGGCCAATACGGGCCACCTGATCACAGTCGCAGGCCTCGCCAGCCTCCTGAAACTCACGCAGGCCATGGCGAACGAAACCCTGCCGCCAATGCCCCTCGACGGTCAGCTCATCGACGCCCTTTCCTCACCGGCCCTCCATCCGCTCTCAAAGCCGGAAAACTGGAAAACCTCAGGCAGCCCCCGCCGCGCCGCCATCAGCAATTTCGGCTTCGGCGGAAACAATGCGCACCTCATCCTCGACCAGCACGAGCCCACTACAGGCGCCATTCAGGTTGCCCTGCCAGACGCCCCGGAAGACGATATTGTCATCTGTAGCGCCGCGCTCATGGGCGGCGCAGACAGCGGCGAGCGCGATGTCCTCCGCCGCCTGATGAACCATCCGGTCTCCCCGGCAAAGCCCTGCGAGACCGTAGGCGCCGACCCGCGCCATGCCCGCACCCCGCCGAATGACTTGCTGCAGGCCGAAGCGCAGCAACTCGCTGTCTTGTCGCTCAGCCGCGCCGTGCTTGAGAAAGTCTCCCGGCCCGATCCCGAGCGCGCGGGTGTCTTTGTCGGCATGGGCTGCGCCGCGGACTCCGCCCGCTGGCTGCTCCGCGAACGCGCCGCCAAGGCCTTCGGCCCCACGCCGGGCACACCTGAACATGCAAAAGCGCAGGAAGGCATCGCCCCACCGCTTCAGGCCGCAACGGTCCTCGGCGCCATGGCCAACATGACCGCCAACCGCATCACCTCGGCCGAAGACCTGCGCGGCCAAGGCTATGCCATCTCCTCCGAGGGCGCCTCTGGCCTCGCGGCCCTCGATGTTGCCTGTGACGCCCTGCGTGCAGGCCGCCTGGACATGGCCGTTGTCGCCGCCGCCGACTTTGCCACAGAGACAGTCACAAAGGCCGCACTCGCAGAACTGGGCACCGAAAACCCCGGCGACATGGCAGCCGCCCTCGTCCTGAAACGCCGCTCCGATGCCGAAGCCGCAGGTGACCCCATCCTCGCCACAGTCGGCAAGGTCACGTGGGTGCCATCGGGCGAGCCAGCCACCCCTCTTATATCCACCGCCTACGGAACTGCGCCAACTGCCGCGCCCCTCTTCGAACTCGCCGCCGCCGCGCTCCTCATGGCCCGCGACCAGATTATCACGCCAGACGCCGCCATACCGAACCTGACGGGCGAGCCAGCAACACACACAGTCACCGCGCCCGCCACCAGCCTCTCGCACGGTGCCAGCGTCTCACTCACCGGCGCCCCGCCGAAGCCGAGCCCAGACCCGCTTCGCGCCCCGCCACACCTCTTCTGGGCTTCCGGCGCCACGCCCGCCTCCCTCGCGACGAAACTCCGCAGCGGCAAGACCGGCGGAAAAGGCAAATGCCGCATTGCCCTTCTCGCCGCCGACAAATCCAAACGCGACGCCCTCATCGAAACGGCCGCCACAGCCCTCGAATCCGGCACCCCACCCGATGGCCCCGGCATCTATTACGGCGAGGGCGAACCGGACGGCGAACTCGCCTTCGTCTTCACCGGCTCTGCCGCCGTATACCCGCGCATGTCGCGTGGCCTGTTCATGGCTTTCCCTGAACTCGCCCAGCAAATCGCCACAATGTCCCGCGCCACGGAAATGGCCGACCTCCTCACCCGCTCCGAGCTGACCGAGTTCGAACAGCTCTGCGCCGGCACACTGGTTAGCCAAGCCCACACAATCCTGCTGCGCGATATTCTGGAAGTCACGCCTACCGCAGCCCTCGGCCTGTCACTTGGCGAGACCAACGCGCTCTTCGCCTTCGGCTTCTGGAAAGATCCCGGCAAGCTCCTCGACGAGATCGAAGATGCCGCCATGTACGAACGCCATCTCGGCGGCGACTTTGAAACCGCACAAGCCGCCTGGGGCCCTAACGTCCCTTCGGACTGGTCCAACTGGCACATCCAGGCCCCTCTGGAAAAACTGCGCGCCGCCATCACTGCGCACCCGAATGTCGAAATCACGATCATCTATTCCGATCATGACTGCCTGATCGGCGGTCCCTCAGCGGCCTGCCGCGCGGTCGCGGAGTCGCTCGGCCCCCGCGCCGGCGCCGCCATGCACCAGCATCTCATCGTCCATGCCAAGGCCATGAAGCCCTTCGAGGATCAGTGGCGAACGCTGCACACGCGCGCCGTCTCTCGCGTCTCCGGCATCCGGCTTTATGCCAACGCCATAAATGCCAGCTACACGCCAACCAAGGCGCGCGTCGCCGACATGCTGACACGTCAGGCCGTCGATACCGTAGATTTCCCACCCACCGTGCTGCAGGCCTATGACGACGGCGTGCGCACCTTTGTCGAACTCGGCCCCCGCGCCACGCTCAGCCGCGCGATCTCCAGCATCCTTGGTGACAAGCCCCACGTCGCCGTCGCCACCGACCGGATCGTCGCGTCAGACCTCGCCCAGATCGCCCACCTTACCGCCACGCTTTTCGCGGATGGCCGCAATATCAATATTGCCCGTGTCGCCGAAAGGCTCGATGCCGCCCGCAACAATCCCTGGACAGGAACCGACCCCATGCCCCTCACGACACCGGTTCACTATCCAACCCCCAGGATCCCGCAATCACGCAGCGCGCCAGCAGACGGCCTGCCACCCGCGCCAGCCCTGCCCGTGCCGCACTACGCCCATAGCGGCGCCGTCACTGTCGCGCCCACGCCGCCACCCTGCTCAGGTCCAAAACCCCGCACACCGGGCGCCCCACCCCGCAAGGTCGTCTCCGGCAACGAGCCGCTCGCGCCGCGCGCGCCGACTGGCCCGGCATGGACACGTCCTGCCATCGAAGCCGCCTCACGCGGCCTCATGTCGGATTTCTTTGGCCCCGAATTTATCGGACAGGACCAGTTCGCCCGTCAGGTTCGCCTACCCGCGCCGCCGCTCCTCCTTGTTGACCGCATCACCGGCATCGATGCCGAAGCAGGTGTCGAAAGCCTCGGTGTCATCTGGACCGAGACAGACCTCACCGCCGACGACTGGCACGTCCGCAATGGCCGCGTCCGCCCCGGCCCGTTGATCGAATGCGGTCAGGCCGACCTCACCTTGATTGGCTGGATGGGCGCCGACCTGAAAAACCGTAGCGAGCGCGTCTACCGCCTCCTCGGCTGCGAGATCACCTTCCACGATGGCGGCCTGCCCGGCCCCGGCGACACACTCGCCTTCCAGATAGAGATCACGGGCCACGCCACGCTTGCGGGCGTGCGCATGTTCTTCTTCCAGTATGACTGCATGGTCGGTGACCGGAAGGTCTTCTCTGTCCGCAACGGTCAGGCCGGCTTCTTCACCGATGACGAACTCGCCTCCGGCAAGGGCGTCATCTGGGACGCCGCCACCCACGCCCCCACTATCGCCACACCGCACCCCTTCGACACGTCCCGCGCCAGCGCCAAGCGCGCCTTCACAGCCACCGACCTTGCCGCCTTCCGCACCGGAGACGCCTATGCCTGCTTCGGCAAGGGCTTCGAATTCTGCGCCGCCCATTCCCGCACACCCCACCTGCCGGACGACAAGCTCGCCTTCTTCGACGAAATCACAACCTTCGATCCCGCCGGTGGCCCGTGGGGACGCGGCTATCTCAAGGCCCGCGCCCATGTGCCAACGGATGCCTGGTTCTATCGGGGCCACTTCCACGAAGACCCCTGCATGCCCGGCACGCTGATGGCCGAAGCCGCCGTTCAGGCGCTCGAATTCTACGCCGCCGCCGCAGGTCTGACTATCGAACGCGACGGCTATGTTTTCGAGCCCATGCCCGGCGAAACCGCGAAATTCGTCTGTCGTGGACAGGTCATTCCCGACCGCGATCATGAAGTGAACTACGAAGTCTTCATCGAAGACATCGTGGATGGTGAAAGCCCGGTGCTCTATGCTTCCCTCCTCGCCTGCTCGGACGGCAAGAAGGTCTTCCACTGCCCACGCTTCGCCATTCGCCTCCGCAAGGACTGGCCCGCGCCGCACACCACCGACACACCCCTCCGTGTCGGCCCTATGGGCGAAAGCCGGGGCGACCATGCCGCCCTGCTGAACTGCGCCGCCAGTGCGCCGTCTTCCGCCTTCGGCGAACTCTACCGCCCGTTCGACACAGCCGGCCGCGCCCCACGCCTGCCCCAGCCGCCCTATCACATGATGACCCGCGTCACGCAGGTCTCGACCCGCCCCGGCGTCAAGGAAGCCGGCGCCAACATTACCGCCGAATACGACATTCCCGCCGACGCATGGTATTTCCGCGACAATGCCAACGGCGCCATGCCCTTTGCCGTCCTCTCCGAAATCGTCCTGCAGCCATGCGGCTGGCTCGCCAGCCATTGCGGCTTTGCCCTCGAAGGCGGCGAACGCTTCCGCAATCTCGACGGCGACGGTGAAGTCTTCATGGAAGTTGGCCCACAGGACGGCACCATCATTGTTGACACGACACTGACCTCCTTCTCCAAGGTCGGCCCGATGACGATTGTCGCCTTTGCCCTCAAGACCCGGCTCGCCAACGGCCGCCCGGTCATGAACCTGAAAACCCAGTTCGGCTTCTTCCCCGCTGCCGCCCTTGTCCGGCAGGCAGGCCTCGCCGTCACAGACGCCCACCGCGCCCTGCTGAACCTCGCCCCGAACCGTGACGGCAAACTGCCCGCCGCCCCTGTCGCGCGCGGCGAGCTGCGCATGCTCGACCGGCTCGACTATTTCGACGCGAACGGCGGCGCGGCCGGCCTCGGCCTCGCGCGTGGACGCCAATCCGTCGATCCGCACGCCTGGTACTTCAAGGCCCACTTCTTCCAGGATCCGGTCCAGCCGGGATCGCTGGGCCTCGACGCCCTCGTCCAGCTCCTCTCCCATGCTGCCTGCCTGAAAGGCCTCGCAAACGGCATGACCGCGCCGCGCTTCGAAACGGTCGCCGCTGGTGCGCCGGTCAAATGGATGTACAGGGGACAGGTCGCGCCTGACAAACAGGAAGTCACAACCGTCATGGAAATCATGGACATCGCAGCCTCCGGAAGCCGCACGCTCATCACCGGCAAGGGCAGCCTCTGGTGTGACGGCCTGCGCATCTATGAGGCGAGCCCGCTGACAATCGCTCTGGAAGATCGGCCCTAGTCGCGCGCAATCGCAAGGCTCAGGGCCACCTCGCCCTCCCAGCCGGACCAAACACTATAGGTTACACCTGCCACGCTGATCTCGCGGAGCGGCTGCGCATCACCTGCGAGCCCTTCAACCGGCACGGCAACCGTTTTGGCGCCGCCGCGCAAGCCACGCCCCGTGGCTTTCAAAACGGCCTCCTTTATGGTCCACAGTGTAAAGAAAGCCCGCAGCGTCTGCTCCGGCTTATTTTCCGCCAATGCCGTGAACGCCGCCGTCTCGGGCTCGCTGCACACCATCCCCAGCATGGCGCGCCAGTCGAGGGGCCGCATGACCTCCACATCCGCACCGATCGCACGGCCATCCCCCAACGCCAAAAGCGTCCAGCCGCCACTGCGCGAAATGGAAACGCTCCGCTCAGGCGCATTCTCGAGGTGCGGAGGCCCCTCGTCCGAGCGGGTGAGTCGTACGTCATCCGCACTTATCCCGAGCCGCTGCGCAATCATGGCCCGTGCACAGACAAGCGAATCCCGCAGACGCCTTGCCGCCCCGGCATCGACCAATTTCGCCACCCGAACACCCTCGTCTTCGCGCATTGGGGGAATGGCATCGCCTTCAGCTGCCGCCCAGGTTGCGCTGTCGCACAATGTCGCCTCAATGGCTTTAAATGGTGCGACGACTTTTACGAAGGCGGGGAAACGCGGCGAAAGCCCGGTGTTTGCATCTGTTTCCATACGTTATCCGGATCCGTCGGTGGGCAATTTCAGGCTGATATCTGCCCCAGAGGCCTGTTTTAAGACGATTTCGTGCTTCGGATACAGGAATCTCTGCATGCATGCTGTGCAATTGCCCGCCATCTGCACCCACAGCATTTGAGCACTTGCAACAAATTGCAAGGTGCAGCATTGGTTGCGTGGGTCGGTTGTCAGGGGTGTCATTGCAGCATGGTAATGCTGCGCCGCAAAATAACCAAAATTCTCAGTGAAACGAAAGCTGAGGTGAGGCGTATTGCCCGGTTGGAAGGCGCTATCAATAGCGTCAGCAATCTGCTGGGCGTTTTTGTTGCCTCATGAAATTCGTAACACTTTGAAAGACCATGGCGTAGCCGACAATGAGGTTGCCTTGAAACTGACTGAACGTCCTTACTTCATTCCTGCTGTCGCCCTTGGCGCAGCGACGCTCATCCTTGCGGGTGGCGCCCTCATCGCATCCATGTCGTCCAGTCCGTCGCGCAAGGCCGCAGACGATGGCGCCGCCGCCACGACCGCAGACATCGAAGCCACTGATCCGGATAATGCGGGCCTTCCCCCAACCGCCCCGGTGGTCACCCCGCTCGACTCGGTCGCGGACATAACCACTGAACCGCTCGGAGAAATCGAGACCGACACCGTCAAGGTCGCATCCGCGGCACCCACGTCCGCGCCCGCGCCAGCCGCAGCGCCTTTCAGCTTTGAACAGGTCATCAACAAGGCCCAGGCCCTGTCCGAACACGAAGTCCAGAAATCCCCGCCCGTGCCATCCTCCGCCGCAGCGCTCAATTACGACCAGTATCGCCGCGTCGAATTCAAGCGCGAGGCGGCCGAGTGGACCCCCGACGAATCGGTTCCGTTCCGCGTTCACTATGATCCGCGCGGCTACCTCTTCAATGACGAGGTCAAGCTCAATATCATCGAGAACGGCGTGGCCAAGCCCCGCGCCTATAATGAAGCAGATTTCTCCTTCTTCGACCTCCCGCTCTCAGATGAAGACAAGAAGGCCCTCGGCTTTGCGGGCTTCCATGTCACCACGCCGCTCAATTCCTCCGGCAAGTGGGACGACCTGATAAGCTTCAAGGGCGCCAGTTTCTTCCGCGCCCTCAGCGCCGGAACAGTCTATGGCGCTTCGGCACGGGGCGTCGCCATCTCCACCGCATCGCCGTCGGGCGAAGAGTTCCCGTCCTTCCGTGAATTCTGGCTGGTGAAGCCTGAACCCGGGGCGCATGCGATGACAGTCTACGCCCTGCTCAACGGCCAGAGCATGACCGGCGCCTTCCGGTTCGTCATCACGCCCGGCACCGCCACGATGATCGACGTCGAGGCGGTATTCTTCCCGCGCCGCAAGCTCACCGAAGTCGGCATCGCGCCGATCACGTCAATGTATTATTTCTCGCCCCAGAGCATCAATCGCGGCAACCGCGACTATCGCGTCGCGGTCCACGATTCCGAAGGCCTGATGATGGAGCTGCAGAACGGCGAATGGGTCTGGCGTCCCCTCGCCAACCCCAGCCAGCTCGAAATCTCCAGCTTCGCGACCGAGCCACCGCTGGGCTTCGGTCTGATCCAGCGCCATCGCGACTTCAAGGACTATGACGATCTTGAAGCCAGCTACGAGCGCCGCCCGAATGTCTGGATCGCCCCAAAAGGCGATTGGGGGCCCGGCAACCTGACTCTCGTCGAAATCCCCACAACCAACGAGTACAACGATAATATCGTTGTCTCCTGGCGCCCCAAGGCTGCCTGGGACGCTGGCAAGCCCGTTCGTCTCGCCTACCAGATGACCTGGAGCCTGCCACAGCCGGTTGTCGCGCCCGTTGCCCGCATCACGGCCACGAAAGTCGGCATTTCGCCGAGCACAAAACGCCCGGTCTTCCTGATCGACTTTGAATCCGACAATGACGCCCTCCTGCGGGATGCCATTCCGGAAGTCTCGACATCGGCAGGTACGATCATTGCACCTGTCGTGCGCCCCAACCCGGATACAGGCGGGATGCGTCTCAGCTTTGAGCTGGACACCAAGGATGCCAGCCTGTCGGAACTGCGTGCTCGCCTGACCAAGGCTGATCGCCCGGTCTCCGAAACCTGGCTCTACCGCTGGAGACCTTGATGATTACATTTCGCGCCCGCCCTGCCGAATTTCCCATCTCAATGCCGGATCAGGCATTCGAGACAGCGCCAACGGTCAACCGTAACGCTCCGAGATCGCAGATGTGGCGCAAGGTGACACTGTTCGGCCTGTCCATCATTCTGGCCGGCTGGGCCACCATCGAAATGTACCACGTGCTCAACGTGTCCGGCGTGACATCGCTTGAGCAATTGCTGCTCGTTGTCTTCTGCATCAACATCAGCTGGATTGCCTACGCCTTCGTCAGCAGCACGATCGGCTTTATCGCGGCCATGGTGGGCCTCGTCCGGAAGCGCCGTGCCACACCCGGCCCCGCCTTGCTTACCGGCCGCACCGTCATCGTCTTCCCGATCTATAATGAGAGCGTCGACCGCGTCTTCGCAACCGTCGAATCAACCGCCGAATCCCTCGCCAACGCACCCGGCCGCTTCGAATGCTTCATTCTCAGCGACACAAATGACCCGGAAGTCGCCCTGCAGGAAGAAGCCGCATTCGAGCTGATGCGCACGCGTCTATCACCCGGCGTTCTCGTCCACTATCGCCGCCGCACGATGAACGTTCACCGCAAGTCCGGCAACATCCGCGATTTCATCACGCGCTGGGGCGGCCGCTACGACTACATGATCGTGTTTGACGCCGACAGCTTCATGGATCGCGAAACGCTGATCGAACTGGCCCGCCGCATGGAAGCCTCGCCCGCCACAGGCCTCATCCAGACCATTCCCCAGCTGGTCGGCGGTCGCACCCTCTTCTCGCGCACCCAGCAGTTCGCTGCCGCCCTCTATGGCCCCGTCCTGGGCAGCGGCCTGGCCTGGTGGGCCCAGAACGAAGGCAACTTCTGGGGCCACAACGCCATCCTCCGGATCGAAGCGCTTGCCAGCGCAGCGGGCCTGCCCGAAATCCCCGGCCGCGCGCCGTTCGGCGGCTCCATCCTCAGCCACGACTTTGTCGAAGCCGCGCTCCTGCGCCGCGCTGGCTGGAACGTCCAGATCGCTCCCGAACTCGGTGGTTCCTACGAGCAGGGCCCGCCCTCGATCATCGACCTGTCGATCCGCGACCGTCGCTGGTGCCAGGGCAACATGCAGCATATGGCCGTGCTCCTGAAGACGCACGGTCTGACCTTTACCAGCCGCATGCACCTGATGATCGGGATCTTCTCCTATCTCGCCTCGCCGCTTTGGCTGCTCTTCATCACCATCGGTATGATGCTGTCCCTGCAGAACATGTTCCTGACGCCGGAATATTTCGGCGAGTCGGCCGCCCTCTTCCCATCGTGGCCCGTGATCGACTCCGAACGGTCCCTGCATCTCTTCCTGATCACCATGGCCATCCTGTTCGCGCCCAAGCTTTACGGCATGATCTACGGCTTTGCCGCGCCGCGCTGGCGCAATACGGTCGGCCTGCTGCGCACCTTCTACGGAGTGCTCGCCGAGACGATCATCTCGGTCCTTCTGGCGCCCGTCCTGCTGGTCGAGCAGACCGTCGCGGTCTACCGCGTCTTCACGGGCCGGGACGGCGGCTGGAATCCCCAGCATCGGGAATCCAATGAGTACAGCCTCAAGGACACGTTCCGCCACCACACGCCCGCCATCGTGCTCGGCGTGCTGCTGACGGTCTCCGCCTTCGCCATCTCGCCGCTCTTCGCGGCCTGGCTCGCGCCCGCCACGATCGGCATGGTGCTGGCGGCGACGCTGTCATGGTGGACCGGCCGTGAACGCAGTGGCGACGCTGCCAACCGCATGAACCTGCTGCACAGCCCGGACGAGATCGACCCGCCCAAGTCGTTCCTCGATTCGGTTGCCGACCGCGCCCACTACGAAGGCCTTATCTCCCCGACCATCGCTGGGCTCTTTGCAGACCGCAACCTGCGCACACGCCGGACACATCTGGTCGACAGCTACTGGCCGCTCGAGCGTGCCGAGGTGCACACGCCGCTGGCGCTTGCCCGCGCCCGCGCAGAACGCCTGCCATCGATTGAGGAATATATCAGCGCGCTGGCACCCAAAGAGATGCTCGCCCTGCTGAACTCACCACGCGACCTTGAAAAGGTGGTGGATCACTATGGTGCCCGCGAGCAGCAATACTCCACGGGCACCACGTGAGACTTTAGCGTCGCCTAGAAAAACGGCTGCTTCTCGGCTGACATCGCAACCATCATCTCGTCGAACTCTTCCTGCACCTTGGGCCGCGGCTCGCTGCGCATGAAGCTGACGACCACCGTTGCCAGCATGCTCAGGAAGAAGCCCGGCACGAGCGCATAGATCGTATCCGACAGCGACGCGCCATTGATGGTGACCGGCGCATAGAGCCAGAACAAGACGGTCAGTGCCCCGGTGACCATGCCCGCCAGCGCACCATTGCGCGTGATACGGCGCCAGTAGAGGCTCAACAGGATGATCGGGCCGAATGCCGCGCCGAACCCGGCCCAGGCATAGCTGACCAGCGACAGAATGCTGCTCGACCGGTCAAAGGCCAGCAGGATCGCAATCAGCGAGACGACAAGTACTGACAGGCGTCCCACGAGCACCAGCTCTTTCTGGCTCGCTTCCTTGCGCAGGAAGGTCTTGTAGAAATCCTCCGTCAGCGAGCTTGATGAAACGAGCAGCTGAGAAGAGATCGTACTCATGATGGCCGCAAGGATGGCTGCCAGCAGGAAGCCCGTGATCAGCGGGTGGAACAGGACCTGCGAGAACAGGATGAAGATCGTTTCCGGGTCGGTCAGCTGGTCATTGATGTTCTGCTCGTTGACATAAGCCACGCCTGCCACACCAACGGCCACGGCGCCGAGCACCGTCACGAGCATCCAGCTCATGCCGATATAGCGCGCCGTCGCGATGTCCTTCAGCGAGCGGATCGCCATGAAGCGCACGATGATGTGCGGCTGGCCAAAATACCCTAGCCCCCAGCTGGCGGCGGATATGATCCCGATCACGGAGAGCCCCTGGAACCAGTTGAAGAAGTTCGCACGACTTGGCGCGTCGGCAACGCTGGCAGGCGGCGACGCCAGCACTTCCGTATGGGTCGCGTCAAACCCGCCAACCGCATTGATGGCCACGATCGGCACAAGAACCAGCGCCACAAACATGATACAGCCCTGCACGAAGTCCGTCAGGCTGACCGCCAGAAACCCGCCAAACAATGTATAGGCGACCACAACACCCGCCGTAACAAACAGGCCGAGCGTGTAATCAAGCCCGAACGAGGCTTCGAACAGCTTGCCGCCGGCCACGACGCCGGAAGACGTGTAGAGCGTAAAGAAGATGACGATGACCACGGACGACAGGACACGCAGCAGGTGGGAGCGATCCTTGAACCGCTTCTCGAAGAAGTCAGGAATCGTGATCGAGTCTTCCGACAGCTCGGTATAGACGCGCAGTCTCGGCGCCACGAGGCGGTAGTTGAAATACGCCCCGATCACCAGGCCGACGGCAATCCAGGCAGCACTGAACCCGGTCACGAACACAGCGCCCGGCAGGCCCATCAGCATCCACCCGCTCATGTCCGATGCCCCGGCCGACAATGCGCCCACAGCGGGGTGCAACTGGCGGCCGCCAAGCATGTATTCGGAAACGTCACTCGTCGATTTGCGGTAGGCATAAAGCCCGATGAGCATCATGAGGACGAAATAGAGGCCGAGCGAAATTATGGCTGCTATGTTCATGTAAACCTTCTTCTCTGTCGTCTTTATCTGCGGTGTGTGGGGACCGTCATGCCAGAAGCGGCGGGAATTGGCTAACGCAGCTCCACGGCGCGGTCATAGGCGGCTTGCGTCGTGCGGCGCATCAGCTCCGTCAGGGCACCGTCCGCATTCAGCGCTTCGAGCCCCGCCTGCGTCGTGCCGTTCTTGCTGGTGACCGAGTTGCGAAGCGTCTCGACGCTGTCTTCCGAGCCAAGCGCCATCTCGATGGCGCCCTGCATCGTGCCGAGCACCAGGTCACGCGCCTGTTCATGGGTGAAGCCCAGCGACTTGGCCGCCTCGATATAGGTGCGGGCGATCTCGAACACATAGCCGGGGCCACTACCGGCAACGGCCGTCACGCGGTCCAGCT
This sequence comes from Hyphomonas chukchiensis, assembly GCF_000682695.1. Classification (GTDB taxonomy): domain Bacteria; phylum Pseudomonadota; class Alphaproteobacteria; order Caulobacterales; family Hyphomonadaceae; genus Hyphomonas; species Hyphomonas chukchiensis. The sequence goes on from NZ_AWFG01000074.1 coordinate 62,670, forward strand.
TGTCTTCCTCATTCACCCACACAACCGTTCCGGCCCGCGCCATCAGCGCCTCGACCGATTGCTTGTGCGCGTCCGAACATTCCGGGCTGGCAAACAGGCCGCTGACGCCCTTGGCGATCAGCGCGGGCAGGTTCGGCATGATGCGAATAACCGGGCCGGCCGCGGTCGCCGTCTGAAGACGCTTGACCGAACACCCCGCTGCGATGGAGGCGACAACGCCGCCCTCTTCCAGCTGGTCGCGATAATCGGGCATGACGTCATCAACCATCTGCGGCTTGATCGCCACGATCACGAGGTTGAAACGCTCGGAGTCAATCGCGCTGCGCTCCTTCACGAGGCGGACACCATCCGGCACCTTCTCGGTATAGGGGTCCACAACGGTAAAATCCCAGTCCGGAGACTGCGCCCACTGCTCCAGCAGCGCGCCACCCATTTTTCCGCATCCGATCAAAAGTGCCTTCATTGCGATAGTCTTTTCCCATCATGCTCTTGTTAGTGGAATCGTCTGAGACGGTGTAAGATGCCTTCCTAGACATTTTTGTTTTGTATTCAAATTTTAATGACAGGAATTTCACACATAACGCGACCTTCCCTGCCGTAACCTCTTGTTCAACACCCTGTTATATATAATGTATTTTGCGCCTCGCAGGCCTCTGGCTGCAATTACATCCATGTTTTTGAGTCTGGCATGTTGTTTCCTGCTCAAAATACACCTAGTTCGAGGCCACAAACCTATGGAGCGAAATTTTGTCCCAAACCAAACGGATCGTCGTGAAAGTCGGATCGAGCCTCCTGGCCAATCCAGACCTGCTCACCCCGCGATGGGCATTCATCCAGCGGCTGCTTGAAGACATCGCGCTGCTGCGTTCAGAAGGCTACGAAGTCGTTCTGACATCATCTGGTGCAGTGGCACTCGGACTTAACACGCTGAATGTAAAGCCCGAAAATGCCGGTCTGCGCGACAAGCAGGCTGCGGCCGCCTGCGGCATGCCGATCGTGCTCAACGCCTACAAGCAGGTCGCACATGAATTCGGGTTCGACATCGCGCAAGTGCTCGTCACGCGCGGCGACCTTGAAGAGCGCCGCCGCTTCCTCAACACCAAGAACACGGTTCACCGTCTGCTGAACGGCAATGTCATGCCGATCGTCAACGAGAACGATACGATCACGACCGAAGAGATCCGCGTCGGCGACAATGACCGCCTGGCCGCCCGCATCGCCCAGATGATCCAGGCCCAGCATCTCGTCATCCTTACCAGCGTCGACGGCCTATATGACAAGGACCCGTCCGAGCCCGGCGCCAAGCTGGTCGAAGAATTGCACGATGTGTCCGAATACCTGTCCGTCACTGAAGGCACGAGCGCCCTCGGCAGCGGCGGCATGCTGACCAAGATGCAAGCCGCCAACATGGCCCAGAACGCCGGCTGCACCACGCTGATCGCAAATGGCGAGGCTGACAATCCCGTATCGTCCGTGCTCAAGAACCAGCGCCCGCACACCAAGTGTATCGCCAATACCGAGCCTGCCTCCGCCTGGACGGCCTGGCTCACCGACCGCCTGCAAATGGCCGGCAGCCTCGTCATCACCAATGAAGCCGCCGACGCCCTCGCCGCAGGCAAGCGCGGTGTCGAGCGTGCCGACGTGCAGTCCATCCACGGGCCCTATGTCCGCAGCGATGTGATCCACATCTATGATGAGGAAGGCCTCGAGCGCGCCCGTGGCCTGACGAACTTCTCGTCGGAAGAAACCATGCTGCTCGCCCGCAACCTGGATACGGAAACGACCAAACTGCTCGGCTACCATACAAAGGCAACGCTCGTGTCGCGTGACAATCTCGTCGTGCTCGACGAACGCCACCTGCCATGGGACAGCCCCGCCGAAGACGAAATGGAGCCTGTGGCGCGCTAGGCGTCCGGGCCCCTCGCCTCTTCCGGCGCAAGGTCGCCTATCTCCAGTATCGGCGCGGCATCCAGCCCATCTGCATGCATCATCGCGGCTATGCGCTGTACGGAGGAGACGAGCAGCGTCTTCTCCCACTCGGCCAATGCGTTGAAGGCGGATAGGAAGTTCTGCTGCAGCGGTTCCGGGGCATTCTTCAGCCGCGCGCGCCCGGCCTCGGTCACCACGACCTCGATCACGCGCTTGTCCTCTGCGCTCCGCTCCCGCGCAACAAGGCCTGCCCGCGCCAGCCGGTCCACAATCGACGTGATCGTACCCTGGGACAGGTTGACCGTCTTGGCGATATCAGTCGGCTTCTCCCGCCCCTGCGCATTGACGGCATGCAGCACCAGCAATTGCGGTGATGTCAGCCCGGTCTCTTTCAGCAAATGCTTGGAATAGAGATCGATGGCCTGCGTAATCTGGCGCAGTGATTTCAGGAGGTCGGAAGGATTGGTCATGGGTCTTCTGGTAAGGGCTGTAAGCCATGCCTGCAAGGCAGTCGCCTGCCATCCAGGTCTTAACGATCCGCCTTCAGCGCCTCGAATCCTGCCGTGATGAATTGCACGACATGCTCATACGCATCATCGAGGTCGTCCGAGTGACAAAGCCCGCGTGACAACTGGTCGATCCGTCCGGTCTGCGCAAAGGTCAGCGTCAGTGCACCCGAGAAACAATGGTAGGCCCAGAAGAGGGATTTCTCGTCCACCGGCGCAAGGCTCATCCGAAGCGCATCAATGAAGCGCCGGATCAGCGGATCAAAGAATTGCGTCATCAGCTTGCCGCCCCATTCAGGGGAATTGTTCACATAGGCGATGAGCGCGTAATAATGCTTCCAGCCCGACTCGGCGACATGCGGTCCCGTCAGCAAGGGCCCGAGATAGGCGCGCACGATGGCCTCCACACTGGGCGCTGCAGGGCTCGCCTCGGCCAGCACATCGGTCAGGGCTTTCAGGCGCCATCCGTTCAGCACATCTGCCCGGCGCATCAGCACGGCATCAAACAGGTCCTGCTTCTTGCCGAAATGATAGTTCGCCAGCGCCACGTCCACGCCCGCCTCGCGCGCAATCGCCCGCAGGTTCACGCCGTCATAGCCATGACGCGCAAACTGGGCTTCAGCAGCATCGAGGATAGCGGTGCGCCGGTCTGTCTTGATATCAGAGGTCATGAAGGCGCGTCATTCAGGGGCTCGTCCGCAGCAGATGTGCGATACTAACCGCGAAATCGCGTTTGTCTTGTCCTGAGGCTGGAAAAGCCTGCCCGGCACCCCGGACAGGCCAGTCAATTCCTACTGCTCTGCCGCCGGGGCCGATGCACCGCCGAGCGCCTGGAACAGGGTCACGACGTTCAGCGCCTTGACCAGTTCGGCACTGATCAGCTGCTGGCGCGACGTGTAATCGTCCCGCTGAGCATCCAGCACTGAGAGATAGTCGTCGATACCGACCCGGAAGCGCTCCTGGGACAGGTTGAGCGTCACCGACGTATCCTCGACCAGCCGGCGCAAGGCGTCGATCCGCTCGTCAACCGTCTGCGCCGTTGCCAGCGCATCGGCCGTCTCGCGGAAAGCCGTCTGGATCGCCTGCTCATACTGCGCCAGCGCAAGGTCACGGTTCGCCTTGGAGACGCCGAGATTGGCCCTGCGATTTCCCGCATCAAAGATTGGCAGGGATATCTGCGGACCGACACTCCAGATGCCGCCATCAAACAGGCCATCAAGTTCAGTGCTGGAATAGCCAGCCGATCCCGTCAGCGAAATGCTCGGGAAATAGGCTGCCCGCGCCGCACCGATATTGGCATAGGCCGCGCGCAACGACCGCTCGGCTGCCAGCACGTCCGGCCGGTTCAGCAGCAGGGCGGACGATTGCCCCACTGCCACCCGATTTACGACTGGCGATGGCAACAGCTGGGCCGACTCGGCAACATTGTCCGGCAGGTCCGTTCCGACAATATAGCGCAGCGCGTTCAGGTCCTGACGCACCAGCCCGGTATATTGGGCAAGCTGCGCACGGGCCGTCTCGACACTCGCCGATGCACGGCGCACGTCGATTTCGGTCACGACACCCGAGTCAAACATCTCATTGGTCAGATTCAGGGATTCCGTCTGGCTATCGATCGTGTCCTGGGCGAGACGCAACAGCTCCTGATCCGCCGCCAGCGTCAGCCAGGCCTGCGCTACCGACGAGATCAGCGCGATCTTTGTGCTGCGCTCGCCTTCAACCGTCGACAGGTAGTTTTGGAGGGCAGCCTCGTTGAGGCTCGCCACCCGGCCAAAGAAGTCGAGTTCAAAAGCCGTTACGCCGAGTTGGGCACTGACGCCCTCCTGTGAATTGGCTTGCTGCTCCAGCGCCACACTCGGGTCTCCGAATGTTCCGGCATCCTTCACAGAACCCGAGGCCGATACGGATGGCAGGCGTGCAGAACGCGAGATCCCGTACTGCGAGCGCGCAACTGCGATACGTGCCGTAGCCGCGCGCAGGTCACGGTTGTTCTCCAGAGCCAACGCGATGACGCGCTCAAGCTCCGGCGACACGATCAGGTCCTGCCAGCCAGTCACAGACACGGCATCCGCGCCCTGGTCTGCCGCCACCGGCAAGGCCGCAGGCACAGGCGCATCAGCCTGCTTGTACTCCGGCGCGAGGTTCACACACCCGGCCAGCACGGCCGACAGCATCAATGGCGCAACGCGCAGTCCGTTATTCATGATGCAGCTCCATTTGCTTGCGCAGGTGTTTTCGGGTTGCGTGTCGTCAGCTTACGAACGATCACGTAGAACAGCGGCGCCGCAAACAGGCCGAGCAGCGTCACGGCCGCCATGCCGCCCAACACCGTAATGCCGAGCGCTGACCGAGCCCCTGCGCCAGCGCCGGAACTCAGGGCCAATGGCAGGATACCAAAGCCAAAGGCGAGCGACGTCATCATGATCGGCCGGAAACGAATTCGGATGGCCTCCATCGTTGCCGGGATCAGCTCCTTGCCTCCCGCTTCCAGTCCGCGGGCGAACTCGACGATCAGAATGGCGTTCTTCGAGGCCAGACCGATGGTTGTCAGCAGGCCCACCTGGAAGAACACGTCATTCGACAGTCCGCCAAAGTGTGCGCCCGCCACCGCGCCCATCACACCAATCGGTGCAACGAGCAGCACCGAGATCGGCACCGTCCAGCTCTCGTAAAGAGCAGCAAGGCAGAGGAAGATGAAGAGGGCCGACAGCGTATAGAGCAGTGTCGTCTGGTTGCCGGAGCTGCGCTCCTGCGCACTGATGCCCGTCCACTCGAACCCGGTGCCTTTGGGCAATTGCCCGATCAGCTCTTCCATCTTGTCCATGGCAACGCCCGAGCTTTCACCCGGAGCGGCCTGTCCCTGAATGTTCAGGGCCGGCACGCCGTTATAGCGCTGCAGCAGGGAAGCCCCATACTGCCAGTCGGACGACAGGAGTTCCGACATCGGCGTCATCTCGCCTGAATTGTTGCGGACACGCCAGTCGCCAATCGCCTCAGGCTGCATGCGGAAAGGCGCATCGCCCTGCACGTAGACCTTCTTGATGCGGCCCCGGTCGATGAAGTCGTTTACATAGGAGCCACCGAGCGCAACCGACAGGAGACTCGTCGCATCCGACAGGCTGACGCCCAGCGCCTGCGCTTTCTGGTAATCCAGGTTCAGCTTGAACTGCGGGCTGTCTTCCTGGCCGTTTGGCCGCACGGCGTCCAGGCTCGGATCGCTTGCAGCCATGCCCAGCAATTGATTTCGTGCCTGGACAAGGGCCTCATGGCCGATACCGCCCGTATCCTTCAGGTAGAGATCAAAGCCGCTGGCCGTGCCCAGCTCGCGGATCGGCGGCGGCAGAACCGGGAAAACCGAAGCATCCGTACGCTGGCTGAACGTGCCAAACGCACGACCGACAATACTCGCTGCCGAGTCCTTTTTCGCGGTGCGCTCTTCCCAATCATTGAGGCGGATGAATGACATGCCGACATTCTGGCCCTGACCCGCGAAGCCAAATCCGGAAACCAGCATCGCGCCGGCCACATTGTCGGCTTCTGCTGTGCTGTAATAATCCCAGACGTCATCCATGACATCCTCGGTGCGCTGAAGCGTTGCACCGGCCGGCAGCTGGACGACCGTCATCACCGATCCCTGGTCTTCATCAGGCAGGAAGGAAGATGGCAGGCTCGTATAGCCCATACCCAGTGCCACAAGCATCAAGGCAAACACGCCCGCAAAAATCCAGCGGCGGCGCACGATGCGCTCCACCACGGATTCATAACCACTGCGCAATTTGTCGAAACCGCGGTCAAACAGGGCCGCGCCACGTCCGACAATCGATTTGCCATGCGCCGCATCCTTGTCATGCGATTTCAGGATTGTCGCACAAAGAGCCGGGGAAAGAATGATCGCCACCAGCACCGAAAGTGTCATGGCCGAAACGATGGTCACCGAGAACTGGCGATAGATCACGCCAGCCGAGCCGGGGAAGAACGCCATCGGGATGAACACGGCCGACAGCACGACCGCGATGCCGATAAGGGCGCCGGTGATCTGGTTCATCGACTTGCGCGTCGCTTCACGGGGCGAAAGCCCCTCTTCCGTCATGACGCGCTCGACGTTCTCGACCACCACGATCGCATCGTCGACAAGCAGGCCGATGGCGAGCACCATGGCAAACATCGTGAACGTATTGATCGAATAGCCAAAGGCCAGCAGCACGGCGAACGTACCCAGCAGGACGACCGGCACGGCAATCATTGGAATGAAGGCAGCCCGGAAGCTCTGAAGGAACACGAGGATGACGATAAAGACCAGGACGACAGCTTCCATAAGCGTCTTCTGGACTTCGTGGATCGATGTGCTGATGAAAGGCGTGGAGTCAAACGGATACACGACGGTCAGGTCGTCCGGGAAACTCCCCGAAAGTGCATCCACCTGCGCCCGTACAGCTTCAGCCGTATCCAGCGCATTGGCGCCGGAGGCCAGCGCCACAGCCATACCCGCCGCGGGTTGCCCATTATACTTGGCAACCGTCTGATAGTTCTCGCCACCCATTTCAACCCGCGCCACATCGCCGAGACGAACGGAGCCGCCCTCCGCAGTGGTCAGGATCAGCAGGTCACGGAACTGTTCCGGCGTCGACAGCAGGGTCTGCAGCGAGATCGTGGCCGTGATCGACTGGCCCTCAACCGCCGGAGCGCCGCCCAGCGAGCCCGTAGACACCTGGGCGTTCTGCGCGGTGATGGCCGCGATAACGTCACTAGGCATCAGGCGATACTGGTTCAGCTTGTTGGGATCCAGCCAGATGCGCATTGCATAGGCCGAGCCGAACAATTGCACGTTGCCGACGCCTTCGGTCCGGCTCAGGGGATCGATGATGTTGGTCCGCGCATAGTCTCCGAGGTCGATGGAATCGAACGTGCCATTGGGCGAAACGAGCGCGACAACCATCAGGAACCCGGCAGAGGCCTTGCTTACCACGACGCCCTGGCGCTGCACCTGTTGCGGCAGAAGGGGCGTCGCCAGCGACAGCTTGTTCTGCACCTGGACCTGCGCAATGTCAGGATCCGTACCCGTCTTGAAGGTCAGCGTGATCGAGGCGGCGCCTTGCGAACTGGACGAAGAGGACATGTAGTCCAGTCCATCAAGTCCGGTCATCTGCTGCTCGATCACCTGCGTCACCGTATCTTCAACCGCCTTGGCCGAAGCACCTGGATAGCGAGCGCTGATCGAAATCGTCGCGGGAGCAATGTCGGGATACTGGGATACCGGAAGGGACCGCAGCGCGATCGCGCCTGCAATCATGACAATGATTGCCACAACCCATGCAAAGATGGGGCGGTCGATAAAGAAATTAGCCATGAGGGATCAGCCCGCGTTCTTGTTAGGGTTTGCCCGCGGCCATATCGGCGCCGGGCTGCTGTGTGCCACCAGCCGTCTCGGCCATTGGCTGCTTGACGGTCACGGATGCGCCCGGCTGGATCTTCTGGAAGCCGCTCACGATCATCCGGTCGCCGTCTTCAAGGCCATCCGAAACAATCCAGTCACTACCGGAGGCCTCAATGATCTTCAGGTTGCGTACTTCGACCTTACTGTCTGCAGACACGACCATCGCGGTCGGATTGCCCTTGGTATCCCGGTTCACCGCAGCCTGTGGCAGCACGAAAACGTCGTCATAGGCACCGGCGCTGAAGCTTGCGTTCACATACATGCCGGGCAGGAGCAGCCCGTCCGGATTGGCGACAACGGCGCGGATGATCACCGAACCGGCTGTCTCATCGACGCTGACTTCGCCGAACTCCACCTTGCCTGGCTCCGGATAGACCGTGCCATCCTCAAGCTTGATCTTCACGTCGACGCTTTCGCCATCGGTCGACTGGATCCGGCCTTCGGCGACATCCCGCTTCCATTCCTGGATTTTCGAGCTGCCAGCCGTGAGGTCCAGGTAGATCGGATCGAGTTGCAGCACATTGGCCAGCGCTGTTGCCTGGTTTGCGGTCACGAGCGCACCCGGCGTCACTGTCGAGCGGCCGATCCGGCCATCAATGGGCGACGTCACTTTCGTGCGGGCCAGATTGATGCTCGCGCTCTGCACGGCGGCTTTCTGCATGGCGACGTCGGCTTCGGCCTGGCGCTGGGCCGCGACGGCCTGGTCATAATTCTCGCGGCTGACGGCGTTGATCTCGGAAAGGCGCTGATAACGGCTGGCCGTCTGGCGCGCGGCTTCAGCCGTGGCCTCGGCACGCTGAAGCGCGGCCTTGGCGCTGTTCACGCTGGCGGCGTATTCGGATGCATCAATTTGGTAAAGGGCTTGGCCGGCCGTGACCATCTGGCCTTCCGTGAAGAGGCGCGACTGGATCAGCCCTGTCACCTGGGGGCGAATTTCGGCCTCGCGATAGGCGCGGGCACGACCGGGAAGTTCCCGTGTGCTTTCTACGCGCGTCTTGTGGACGACCATGATGTCAACGGCGGGAGCAGGCGGCGCCTGTGGGGCGGCGTCTTGGGTCGAAGGACCACACGCGGCAACTGCGCTAAAAAGCGCAGTTGCAAACAACGCCCGGATATTATTGGAAAAATGTGGCATTAAACTCACCTTGATCAATCGCCGCTATGTATGTAGTGATTGAAATGTTAGAATGAACGTTCGAAATAATACTGCGCTGCAACAAATCAACCCCTAAAGGCAGAATTTTTCATGAATAAGCGGTCGCGAGATTGATGAGCCCACTGAACGAAACCGCAAAACTGTCGCGACGCGCAGAAGTCAGGCGCGCCCAAATCCTTGACGCAGCGGCAATTTGCTTTGTGGAACAAGGGTTTCACGGCGCAGGCATGGCCCGCATCGCCGAACAGGCCGGCATGAGCGCCGGGCATATTTATCACTATTTCGAAAACAAGGACGCAATCATTGAAGCCCTCGTTGATCGCGAATCCGAGTTGCACAGTGAAAAGATGCTCGGATTCCACGCCATTCCGCGTGACCAGCTGCTGCAGGAGCTGGTCGAGCGCGCCGATGAAGGCGTCCGCACGCAGACAGACCCCTTCCAGTCTGCCCTGAACCTGGAAATCATCGCCGAAGCCCAGCGGAACCCGCTCATCGCCGAAAAATTACGGGCCAATGACACGGAAACGCGGCTGGCCTTTCAAAAGCTGCTGGGCGAAACGCTGGGTCTGAGCGATGTCGAAGGCCGCGTTGAACTGATGTTTACCCTGTTCGGCGGCCTGCCCATCCGTATCCTGCGCAATCCTGACCTCGATCGCGAAGCCCTGCTCCGCTATCTCCGCAAGGTCATCCGCGCCGTCCTGGCAGACTGAGCAAACCGCCGGCAGGCGATTGCAACGCTCTCTGTATAATGAATAGCGCTCAGGAAGGCGCGTTGCGGACGCGGCGGTCTTCCTGCAGCGCATCAATCAGCCAGGCCCGCGCCGCCCGCCAGCCGCGCTTGACGGTCGACTCCGACGATCCCGTCACCTCGGCAATCTCCTGATGGCTCATCCCGGCGAAGTAGCGCAGCTCGACAATGTCGGCCTTTTCCTTGTCGATCGCCGCCAGCCGGATCAGCGCCTTTTCCAGAACGTCGAAATCGATCCGTTCACTGGTCACGCCTCCCAGCCGCGTCACCAGCGTCACCTTGTGATGGTGGCGCTTGTCGGTGTGCTTCTTGCGGGCATTGTCGATCAGGATGCGGCGCATGGCCCGTGCAGACAGGGCGAGGAAGTGCGTTTTGTCGGCCCAATCGATCTGGTCCATCTGAACCAGCCGCATCACGGCCTCGTTCACGAGGTCGCCGGTCGACAGTGAACTATTGCGTTCCGAGCGCAGCAGGGCCGCCGAAACCTGCCTCAGCTCGCTGTACAGCAATGTGAACAACCGGTCGCGCGCGACCATGTCCCCGGCCCGCCATGCTGCCAGCAATTGCTTGGCTTCAATCCCGTCTGTGTCCGCCACCACCCGTATCCTGTCGTCGTCCCTGCAATCAGTGAAACACAGCGCCGATCAAGATCAAGGCCAAAAAATAAATAAGCCCGGCCTGAACCGAAACGCTGCATCCCCGCGCCTCTGTCATTGGAACCCTGATGCAAGGAGCAAGCCAATGGACGAGACCCTGCGATCGATACCGGCCGAAGCATGGCCGCTGATCGACTTCCTTTTCAACGTGACATGCGTCGTCACCGCCATCTGGCTTGCCTGGACAGTCTTTGTCCTCTGGCGCCGGTCGGCCTCGAACCTGACGACATCCAGCGGGGCAAGTCCCAACCGCAAGGCCCAGCCCGATTTCCTGTCCGTCGACAAGAAAGCCCGCGCCGAGGCCATCAAACGCGGCGAGAGCTTCGACAAGGAACTCGACAAGCGCCAGCGCGACGAGGAGGTTCACGCCCGCCGCCTTGCCCGCGCCAAGGAGACGCGGATCAGCCGCATTGCCCGTCTGATCTCGCTGTTCATGGCCCTCTTCTCCCTCGCCACGATGGTTTCGGGCACCGTGTTCCAGGTCACCTTCATGGGCCGCATCTGGGAGCAATATTCCGCCAGCGAACGCTTGATGGGCGTCGTCACGGCTCACCCGATCGGCGTCGCCGTCACGGTCATCGTCATTCTCTACAACCTCGTCACCTTCGTCACCAACCGCAAATGGGAGGAGAAATAGTCATGGCATCCGAGCCAATCGTCCTGAGCGACCCGCGCATGCTCGCTGAATTCATGCGCCAGTCCGAATTCAAGGCCTTCTTCGAAAAGCGGTTTGCCGTCCCGCCGGACTATGCCGCACTCCTGTTCAAGAACGGCCAGCTGATCGACGCCTTCAAGGGCGGCCATTTCTCGGTCGGCGGTGTCGTCGACAAGCTCAAGGGCCTTGTCGGTGGCTCCACCCATATCGGCATGATGATCGCCGACCTGAAGCCCTTCTCGGTCCAGACGGCCCTCAAGGCCATGTCGAAGGACAAGGTCGAGATCGCTGGCGTCGCCACGCTCGAACTGCAGGTCGACCCCGACAAGCCGTCCAACATCCTCGGCATGATGCACGGCGTCACCCGCTCCGGCAGTGACCCCGAAACCCCCGGCCGCAAGGCCCTCTCCAAGGCCGACGTGCTCGATCGCATCCGCCCGCACCTCACCGACCGCGTCTTCGAGGCCGCCATCGGCCGCATAGATGCCGCACAGATACGCGGCGAAACCGGCCTGCAGGACAAGATCCAGGCCGACATCATGCTCGAAGTCGAGCGCATCGTCGGCGACCTCGGCCTCATTGTCCGGGCCGTCTCGCTCGAATGGGCCGTCAATACCGAGGAAGTCGCCGCCATGGAACGCGCCGAGGCCGACCGACGGCAGGACGCGCTCGATCACCAGCTCGAAATCATCAAGCGCGAAATCGAACGCGAGAATGACGCAACCGAAATCACGCTGAAATCGCAGGTCGACATCGCCAAGCTTCAGAACGCGTCGGAGGACGAGCTGAAGCATATGGCCCTCAACAGCGAGATCGAATTCCTCGATGCCCGCGAAGGTGCCAAGCGGCGCCAGGAACTGGAAGCCCTCGGCCACGAGATCAACACGCTCGAGATCGAACGCAAAGCCCGCTTCGACGACTCCCTCGCCACGGCCCGCAACGATGTCGACCTGCTCGAAATCCGCAAACGCCAGGCTGGTGTCGAAAGCGACATCGCCCTGATTCAGCAGAGCCGGGCCGACCAGATGCGCAAGTCCGGGGCCTTCACCGAACTGGAAATCACCAGCGCCGTCCAGAAACAGCAGGCCGATCACATCGCCCGCCTGCAGCAGATCGAGATTCAGGCCAACGAGGCCGAGGCCAATCTCGCCATCCGCCTCTCGGGTGCCACCACACAGAACGAAATCTCCGTTCTGGATGCCAAGGCGCGCGCCAAGGCCAACGAGATCAACGCCTTCAAGTCCATGTCGCCCGAACAGATCCTCGCGATCAATGCAGGCCTCTCGACAGACGTTGCCGCCGTGCTCGCTGAACAGGCCCGCGCCAAGGGGCAATCCTCCGGCGAGACCATGCAGGCCATGCGCGACATGGTGGAGGCCGCCACCGCCGCACAGATCCGGTCGGAGGAACAGGCCCGCGAAATGTTCCGCATGGGCATGGATGGCGCCGTCGGTGTCGCCCATGGCGCAGGCGGCAAGGAAGGCGGCTCCCCGGCCAGCAGCGGCTCCTCGTCCGCCGCAGCCACCACGATCGAATGCGCCAAGTGCTCCGCCGTGAACCTCGCCAAGGCGAACTTCTGCAAGCAATGCGGTCACAAGCTGCGGACATGACCCTGATGGCCCGTCCCCAGCCCTCAACCGCCTATCCCGCCAAGTGCTGCTTCAGGGCATCGCTCGACCGGGACGCGACCTTCTGCGACGAATGCGGTTCGCCGCTGCAGCGCTGCATGGCCACGGACGAGTGCGGCGGCCTGCTCGATGCGGCCGGCTGCTGCCCTGTCTGCGTCGCGCCGGAACTTAGCCTCGATGCCGGTTCGGCGACCAGCGTCAGGGTGGGCGGCACGCTCGCCTTGCCGCTGATCGTGTCGAACAATTCGCCCGTCGGTCGCCCCCTCTTCGTCGAGGAAATGCGGATACAGGGCGATGACGGCGAGCAGCGCCTTGTTGACCTCACCTTCCAGCGGCTGAATTCCGGCGGCACAGCCGAAGTCGGCCTGCGCACGGGTGTCCTCGAAACCGCAGGCCTGCACCGTTTCGACGTCCACATCACCGTCGCCACCCGCTATCTCTGGCGCGAGGAGCGCTACGTCTTCACCACGTCCATCGCCATTCCGGTCGATCCCGAAGGGCCCTCCGAGATCGTCCAGAACTACAATATCCAGGCCGATGCCATCGGCGCCGGCATGACCATCTACAACCCGACCCGCATCCAGAAGGAACGCGAAGCCGGTATCGCCACCCATGCCGAGCCGATCCGTCTCACCCTGCGCCGCGCCGATACGCTTGAGCGCACGCTCGGCCATCGCGGCTATGCCGGCAATCTCGCCGTCACCAAGTCGACCGAACTTGTCTGGCAGGGCTTCGACAAGGGCCACGCCCCGTATGACGGCCCCATCCGCACCCATACCGGCGTCCTCGGCATCGGCCGCGCCTCCAACGCCCCCGAAGGCGGCATGAATGATGTCCGCCTGCTGATCTCCCGCAAGGGCGAGATTGACGAGGATGCCTCCATTCACATCTCGCGCCGCCATTTCCAGCTCTTCATAGAAAATGATCGTCTCATGCTTCGCGTGGAGAGCCAGAATGGCCTCCTGGTGGGCGACCAGGCCCTGCGCCGCGGCAAGATGGTCGCGCTCCGCGATGGCGACCTGATCCGCCCCCTCGTGCGCAGCCCCGATGCCATCGCCCTCAAGGTCCAGTTCGAAACCCAGCACGATGAAGTCGACCGGATCATCCTGAAACGTCTGGTGGGAGGCCAATCATGAACCCCTGCGAAAAATGCGGCGCAGACCTGCCCGCCGATTCCGTCTTCTGCCCCAATTGCGGCAAACCCGTCCGTGACAGTGCCAACGCCTCGGTCGATCAGATCACGCCCATGACCGGCCTCATCACGCCCGATCCTGACAGTCCGACCGGCATGGAAACCAAGGTCTCGCCCACGCTCCAGTCCGGCCAGGTCTTCGCCGACCGCTACACGATCGACAGCGTTATCGGCCGGGGCGGCATGGGCGTCGTCTACAAGGCCATCGACAAGGTCTCGGGCAAACCGGTCGCGCTGAAGCTCATCAACGCCTCCCATCTCGGCGGCGAGCGCGCCATCAAGCGCCTGATAGAGGAAGGCGTCACTGCCCGCGATATCCGGCACCCCAATGTCGTCGCCGTCTATGACGTCGGCCTCTCGGGCGACCAGCCTTTCGTCGCGATGGAATATCTCGACGGCATTTCCCTGCGCAGCTGGCATGGCCGCGTCATGCAGCGCGGCGAGTCCGTGCCGCTACGCGTCGCCGCCCGCATCATTGTGGAAATCCTCGACGGCCTGCGCGCCGCCCACGATGCCGGCGTCATCCACCGCGACCTGAAGCCCGAGAACATCATTCTCCTGCACGAGCCGACCGACCGCTCCGCTCCGCTTAAGCTGCTCGACTTCGGCATCGCCCGCGCCGCCGGAAACCTCGCCAGTTCCTCCAGCGGCACCGGCCTCGGCACGCCCGACTATATGGCCCCCGAACAGCGCACCAATCCGGATGCCGCCGGCCCCTCGGCCGACCTCTACTCCATCTCGATCATGCTCTACGAACTGCTCGTCGGCGTGGTCCCCGGCCGGCACTGGCAGCCGCCATCGGGCGGACGCTCGGACGTGCCGCTCGAGGTCGACGCACTCATCCTCAAGGGCATGTCCGACAATCGCGACTCCCGCCCGCAATCGGCGGCAGAGTATCGCCAGGCCCTGATCGGCGCGGTCAACCGCATCCCGGTCAAACCAATTGATCCAAACCCGAACAAGACATCTGCAAAGCCGCTCATCTGGCTCGCGTCAGGCTCAGCGGCCCTCGTCGGCCTTGTCGTCGTCGGCATGGCCATTGCCAATAGTTTCAGTGGCTACGACGACAACGGGACTGTCACGCGCACGATTGATACGGGTGCTTATGATGACATCGACACAACTTCTGAGGACGACGTTCAGACCCTCACCTCGACTGTAAAGCCTCCGGTAAGCCCGCCTCCGAGCTCGCCCTACGCCTATTACAATGGCACATGGGCCGACGGCATCGGCGGCCACTACAATCTCCAGTTCAACAACAATGGCGCCTTCTCCGGCTCCGGCCGCGCCGCCGATGGCACGCCCATCAACATTCGCGGCGGCATCAGCGGACAGAACCTCCAATACGTCCTCAACGTGCAGGGCATGGATGTCGCCAGCGGCCGTGGCCTCCAGACCGACCAGTGCCACTTCAACTACCAGACCTTCGACAGCTACGGGAATCTCAGCCTGTCGGGCCAGTTCCACGTCAATCACGAGCCCGGAGGCCCCTGCCCATGAAACTGCTCCCGATACTGATTTCGGCCCTTGCCCTCACGGCCTGCAAGCCCAGCGCCGTCTTCGGCCCTGACAGCCAGAAGAAGGACGAGCTGCTTGGCGGCGAGACAGATGAACGGCCCGCCACAACGGCCCTCTATTATCCGACAGGCCACTGGGAAGACGGTCACGGCAATGACTGGGACGTCAGCGTCACCGGCGCCAACCTGAGCGCGACTCTCGGCACAGGCAATCTGGCTGGCATCACGATGACCGGCCACATCAAGGACGGCACGCTCGCTTACCAGATCGCCTACCCCGACAGCACACTCCTCGCCGAAGGCCAGGCCCGCCTTGTCGACGAAACGCACGCCCTGTTCGAAACCCGCAACATGGACGGCTCGCTCAACGCCCACGGCCTGCTCCACTTCAATCACCCGGCCTTCGTTCCGGTGGGGCAGCCCGTGGATCTTCGCCCGCAAGCCGTTGATCCCGATACAGACATAACAGGAGACTGAGAATGCAAAAGGATTACTCAAAGTACCGCACGGATGGCTGCCTGATCGAGGAAACGCCCAGCGCCGCACCCATGCTCAAGGCTGACAATAGCGGCCTGCCCGAACGCGTCGACCTGCGCGGCCTCTGCTCGCCGGTCGAGGACCAGGGCCAGGTCGGCTCCTGCGCGGCCAATGCCGTCGTCGGCGCCCTGGAATATCACCAGCGCCTGTCCAGGCAGAACCTGATCGATCTCTCCCGCCTCTACGTCTATTACAACGCCCGCAAGATCGGCGGCACGACAGACAAGGATTGCGGCACCTTCATCCACCATGTCATGGCCTCGGTCCTCGCCTTCGGCGCCTGCCCGGAACGCGCCTGGCCCTATCAGCAGGCCATGTGGGCCACCGAGCCGATCCAGGCCTGCTACCAGGGCGCCGAACAGTTCAGCGCCATATCCTATGCCCGCACGGGCAGCGGTCTCGGCGCCAAGGCCACCGTCGCCAATGGCCTGCCCGTCGTGTTCGGCATCAGCCTGCCGGAACAGATGCTGATGGTCGAAGCCCGCGACACCGGCCAGATCGCCAGCCCGCGCGGTGGCTGGCCCCAGCCGTCGGGCGGCCACGCCATGCTGATCGTCGGTTATGACGACGCCCGCGGCGCCTGGCTCGTGCGCAACTCATGGGGCGCCGGCTGGGGGGAACAGGGCCACCTCTGGATCGCCTATGATGTCATGGAGCATTACAGCCATCCCTATGGCTTCTGGACCATCGGCGCCATCGAGAGCCGGTCCAACTTCATGGTCAGCGGCCCGTCGCAACAGCAAGCCGTTGCCGCCGTCCGTGCCGAGGCACCGGCACAGGTGACCAGCGCCCTCTCCAACCTGAAGCGCAATCTCGGCGCCGACCTGGAATCCAGCCTCGAACAGGCCAAGCGCGGCATCCGCGAACGTCTGCGCGGGCCCGGCGCCGGTGGCGGCTATTGATCGGCTCGACCGCAGGACGCCAACGGACCGCCACACGACCGCTATGGAGATTAGCAGGCCAGGCGGCGGTCCTCCGGGCGTCCCCCACCCGGCAGGTGGGCCCCGGCACTTGTCCCCGGGGCCTCAATACAGAATGCGCGTAAATCCGGCAGACCGGGTCACACCGGTTGAAATTTTTCTGAATTCGCCCTCACCGTTGCGTCGCGCGGCGCGATCGGCAACACTCTCCGCCGGGATGTTACACATGTGGGGACATGACAATGAGCACGCCTGACCTCGACTCGCTGGCCATGGCCCTCTTCTCGGAAGCGCTGGACCAGCCCTCCGACACACGGCGTGACTGGATCGCCCTTCAGGCCGGCGGCAACATCGCCCTGCGCGACCGCGCGCTCGAACTCCTCGACGCCGACGGCTCCGGCAACATGTCCCTCAAGACAGGCGGCGCAGGGGCCGACGCAGCCCAGCCGCCCGCCCCCGAACGCATCGGCGCCTACCGCATCACCGGCCTCATCGGCCAGGGCGGCATGGGCGCCGTCTACGAGGGGACACGCGATTCCGGCGACTTCGCCCACAAGGTCGCCATCAAGATCATCCGCCCCGGCGTCCTGTCAGATGCCCTCATCGCCCGCTTCCGCCGTGAACGCCAGATCCTCGCCGACCTCGCCCACGCCCATATCGCCCGCCTCCTCGATGGCGGCGAGCTGGAAGACGGTTCGCCCTATATCATCATGGAATATATCGACGGCCAGCCGATCACGGTCTGGGCCGACGAGCAGGGCCTCGGCATCGACGACCGGCTCTGGCTCTTCAGTGATGCCTGCGCCGCCGTGCGCCATGCCCACCAGAACCTCATCGTCCACCGCGACATCACCCCCTCCAACGTGCTCGTGACGCAGGGCGGCCAGGTCAAGCTGATCGACTTCGGCATCGCCAAGCCGAACGACCTCGACGCGCTCGCCACCGAGCCCGGTGCAGGCTCCGCCTCGCTCATCAGCCTCAGCTTCACGCCCGGCTTTGCCGCCCCCGAGCGCGCGCAGGGCGCCGGCACCAACACGCTCTCGGACGTCTATTCCCTCGGCAAGCTGCTCGACGCCCTGATGGAAGACATGTCGCCTCCGGCTGACATCGCCGCCATCATCACCCGCGCCACCGAGATCGATCCCGAGAGCCGCTACGCGTCCGTCGATGCGCTGATGGAAGACGTCCAGAACTTCCGCACCGACCAGCCCGTCGAGGCCCGCGCAGGCGGCGCCGGCTACCGCATTGCCAAGTTCCTGAAGCGCCGCCGCCTCGTGGCCGCCGGCACAACGCTCGCCTTTCTCGGCCTCGCCACCGCCCTCGGCATCACCCTCGCGCAATACAACCGCGCCGAAGCCGCCCGCCGCGAAACCGACTACCGCTTCCAGCAGGTCCGCACCCTCGCCAAGTCGCTGATGTTCGACGTCTATGACAAGATCGACCTCGTGCCCGGCTCCACCGGTGCCAAGCTGGAACTCGCCGACGCTGCGCAGGCCTATCTGGATTCCCTCGCCGCCGACGAACGCGCCTCCGAAGCGCTCAAAATCGAAACGGCGCAGGGCTTTGTCCGCCTCGCCGAGATACAGGGCTCGCCGAGCTTCAGCTCGACCGGCGACATAAGCCACGCCGAAACCAACCGCCAGAGCGCCGCTGCCATCCTGAAACCGCTCGAAGCCAATCCCGACAAGAGCCCCGAACTCCTCCTCGCCCTCGGCGAACTCTATGCCGAACTCGCCAGCGCCTCCTTCTATATCGACTTCGAAACAGACCGCGCCATCGCCGAAGACCAGACAAGCCTCGACTACTACAAGGCCTATCTGGAGCAGCGGCCGGACGACACCAAACAGCGTTTCAAATACCTCGCCATCGACGGCGACCTCGGCTCCATGCTTTATCGCAACGGCCAGTCCGACGAGGCCGTCGCCCGCCTCGAGAGAGTCACATCGGAGCTGGAAGCGCTGCTCAAGGATCATCCGGACAATGTCGACTTCCTCTACGGCCTCGGCCGCACGCAGCGCATGCAGTCCGAAGTCCTGCTCAACACGGGCCACCCGCAGGAAGCCGTCGACGCCGCAACCGCAGGGCTCGCGACCATGGAGAAGATCCACGCGCTCATCCCGGCCGAAACGCTCGCCTACTGGCGCGGCGTCATCTTCGCCCACTGGCGCCGGGCCTTCGCCTGGTACAAGCTCGGCGAGCCCGGAAAGGCCGTCGAGGACTACCAGGCCGCGCTCGCCCTGCTCGACAGGCGCATCGCGCTTGATGCCGATGATGCCGATGCCAAGGAATCGCAGGCCATCCTTCTCGGTGAAATGGCCTACCCGCTGCTCGATCTCGGCCGTATGGAAGAAGCTGAGAAAAGCCTGCTGGGCGCCACCAAATGGTTCCAGGATCGCTACGAGAAGTCTCCCGATAAGGGCGCCTACCAGCGCAACATGCTGGTCCAGAATGTTCAGCTCCACGAGTTCTACAATAACTGGGGCGGTCACGAAGCCGAGCGCTGCTTCCGCCTCTCAGAGCTGAAGCGCTTCAACGACATCATGGAAGAGGCCGGCACAATGCTGGAAAGCGACCGGCCCGAAATGGCCGAATATTTCACCCAGCACCCGCCCTGCAAACAGTAATCAGAACATCACCGACAGGATCAGCCCGGCAATGACCACCACGCCGGCGAGCCCGCCCGTCATGGCCGCTTTCTGCCACATCGCGTGTACCCGTTCGAGGGACACGCTGCCCGTCTCCCAGCCCGGCACGGACGTGAACATGAGGCCCAGCAATCCGCCCCGTCCCTCAACCATGCCGAGGTCGACCAGCGGCAGGCCGGTCTTCTGCACGATCGTGTCCACCATCTGCCCCATCGTCTCCTCTGCCATGCCCGTCGCCAGCGCCCGGTCCTCGCCCAGCACGATCAGATCGCCATTGGTCAGCCGCAGGCCGTAATTGCGCTGCATGTTGGCCATGCCGAACGAGCGGAACGCCTCCAGCCGTGTCTCCACCGCCGCCACGTCCTTCACGTCCAGCGCTAGCCGCACACGCGCCTCATGCGCCATCAGCGACCGCCCCGCCGGCAGGTCCAGCACCAGCTCGCCCGGCGCAATCTTCACCCGCCACAGCCGCTTTGCCTGGCAGTCCCGCCAGACAGATCCTGTCAGCCCCAGCATCCATACGGGCAGCACAAGCAGAATCAGCCCCGGCCCCCAATTCCCCGAAATCAGCAGCGCCAGCACCAGCGCCGCCAGGAACAGTCCCAGGCTCGCCAACACCAGTGCCGCCACGTAACCGCCAACCCAGCCGGCCGTCGGCCGGTGCAGCACCGTATCGCCCTCAATCGTCGCTATCATCGTGCATTTTCCTCCCTGTCAGAGAGGCGCAGGAATGCCGCAAAACGGGTCGCCCCTACGGCAATCGAATGCCGGGTCTGGACAGGGCCCGCCAAAGCCGGGCAAATCATCTCCATGACAAAATTCTCCGGCCCGACCTCGAACAGTTTCATCTCCCAGCGCCTGCGCCTCCACTATGTCGACTGGGGCAATCACGACGCCCCGCCGCTCGTCCTCGTGCATGGCGGCCGCGACCATTGCCGCAGCTGGGACTGGGTCGCCGAGGAACTCAGCAAGGACTGGCACGTCGTCGCGCCGGACCTGCGCGGCCATGGCGACAGCGCCTGGTCGGAAGACGGTGAATATTCCGTCCGCGCCTGCGTCTACGATCTCGCCCAGCTGATCCACCAGCTGAAGTTCGATCCGGTCACCATTGTCTCCCATTCCTATGGCGGCGCCATCTCCCTGCGCTATGCCGGCATCTATCCGGAAAAGGTCCGCAAGATCGTCGCCATCGAGGGCCTCGGCCCGTCGCCCAAGGTGATCAAGGAACGCTTCAGCGACACGCCCGGCCAGCGCATGCGCGACTGGATCGACTCCAAGCGCGCCGCCGCCGGTCGCACCTCGAAGAAGTACGCGACGCTCGAAGACGCCTACCAGCGCATGAAAACCGAGAACAGCTACCTGACAGACGAGCAGGCCCGCCACCTCACCGTCCACGGCATCAGCCAGAACGAGGACGGCACCTATTCCTGGAAGTTCGACAATTACTTCCGCGTGATGACGCCCTATGACATCCCCTACGAAGACATCCAGACACTCTGGGAAGCCATCACATGCCCCGCGCTCCTCCTCTATGGCGAGAAGAGCTGGGCCTCGAACCCGGAGGAAGATGGCCGCGCCAAGCACTTCAAGGACGCCACCGTCAAGGTCTACGAAAACGCCGGCCACTGGCTCCACCACGACCAGTTCGACCGCTTCATCGCCGACATGAAAGCGTTTCTCTAACGCCCCACACCTGAACGCTGATGCTGAGCGAAGTCGAAGGACGAGCCCTCAAAAGCCGCAGTCCCGGCGAAAGCCGGGACCTCATGCAACCGAACACCACTTATCCCCCGCAACCCTGCGCCCAGATCCCCCGTCACGACACGCAAAACCCGTCGGATAACTTACCCCTTATCCGCCCCCATCCGCGCCGCCCTTATACTGGCGCCCATGGACCAGCTCCTCGCCTCTCTCTTCGCCCGCGTGCGCAACCTGATGGATGACTTCATCAGCCGG
This sequence comes from Hyphomonas chukchiensis, assembly GCF_000682695.1. Classification (GTDB taxonomy): domain Bacteria; phylum Pseudomonadota; class Alphaproteobacteria; order Caulobacterales; family Hyphomonadaceae; genus Hyphomonas; species Hyphomonas chukchiensis. The sequence goes on from NZ_AWFG01000074.1 coordinate 84,149, forward strand.
ATCGGCGGCGGCCCGGCCGTCACCATGTCGCGCGCCGCCTTCCGCGAGGCCTGCAAGGAGCTCCGAAAGATCGAGGACACCCTGCGTGCCGCGCTCAGCACGATGGCCGTCGACGTCGTCCTCCCGCCGCTCCCCCCGAAACCCACCGCCACACCGTCCGCCGACCGCGCCGCGCCAAAACCCGCTGCCACCAAGCCCACGCCCTGTGTCGGCGTCTTCAATCCCTGCATGCCTCTGGACACGCCCGCTGAGGCCCCGAAATCCGCCAGATCAGTCAGCGCGCCCCGCACACCGACAGAGACACCCGAGCCCACAACAGAAAGCCTCTTGCGCCGCATCGCGCGCATGCAGGCTGTGCTGGACAACCCGCTCCCCTATGCCGAGCGCGTTGCCCGCCATATCGATGAAACCGCCAAAATCGGCTCGCCCGACGTGATGGAGTATGCGCTCAAGCTCGCCCTGCCGCCCGATCTTGCGAGCGACCCGAATGTCACCAGCTACCTTCTCGCCCTCCAGCCCAAATGGCCACCGGGCTAGGCTCATATGGCCGCGGTCCGGGCCAAGACCGGGACCTCATGCAATCAAAGAGCGTCCCCCGGCCTCCGCCGGGGATACAGGCCGTGGAGGACGTGTCAGCCAGCAGCCCGTCAGTCGATGAAATCGCCGACGCGTTTCTGCAGGCCCGCCATCACGGCCTCGATCTGGTTCTTCGAGCCCATCAGCGTTTCCTGCAGCTCGGACTCCGCCAGCAGCGCGTCGGCATCGCTGCCGTCCGCAATCCGGTTATACAGCTTCTTCGCCGTCTGCACCGCGCTCGGGCTCTTCTCGGCGATCAGCTGCGCCAGGTTCATTGCGTCCTCATACGGCGTCTCCGACAGGTGCGTCACGAAGCCCATCTCCTTGGCTTCCGTGCCCGTAAAGATGCGGCCCGTATAGGTCAGCTCACGGATCACGTCGTCACGCACCAGCCGGCGCATGATGGCCGTCGAGCTCATGTCCGGCACGAGGCCCCATTTCACTTCGAGGATCGACATCTTCGTCTCCGGATGCACGATCCGGATGTCCGCCCCGAGCGCCACCTGGAAGCCGCCGCCCAGCGCCACGCCATGCACCGCCGCGATCACCGGCACACGCAATGTCCGCCAGCCCCACACGGCCTGCTGCGCCCGGTTGGCAATGCCATGCGTGCGCGCCGCAAGCCCGCCACCGGCGACGCTGTTCTCGCTGCGCTTGCCTTCGGCCATCTTGGCGAAATTGCCCATGTCGAGCCCGGCGCAGAACGCCCGCCCCTCGCCCGACAGCACAACGCAGCGGATTTCCTTGTTGGCGTTGATCTCTTCCGCCGCCGAGAGCAGCCGCGCAAACATCGCGTCGTCCAGCGCGTTCATCTTGTCCGCGCGCACCAGCCGCACATCCGCGACGCCCTTGTTCACCGAAATTGTAATGCGATCCGTCATTGTCAGTATCCTGTCCTTGTTCCGTTTCATCCAAGCGCCGTTCAGCGCGTATCCATCAGGTTCCGCGCCACCACCATGCGGTGCACTTCTGAAGGGCCGTCATAGATCCGCATGTTGCGGATACGCCCCGCAAACAGGTGCAGCGGCATTTCCTTCGTCATGCCCATCGCGCCGAAGCACTGCATGGCATTGTCGATCATCTCCTGCGCCATCTCGGTCGCATAGTATTTCAGCATCGATATTTCCGTGCGCACGTCGCGGCCATTGTCCAGCTTCCACGCGCAATCATAGGCCATCAGGCGTGCCGCGTGAATCTTCGCCGCGCCATCCGCCACCCACCATTGCACCGACTGGCGCTGCGACAGCTTCTGCCCGAACGTCACCCGTTGCGGCGCATACTCCACCATCATGTCCAGCGCCCGCTGCGCCGCGCCAATGCACCAGGCCGCCATCTCCATCCGCCGCGTGCCAAGGCGTATCTGCATCGGCCCGAAACCGTCGCCTTCCTTGCCGAGCAGCTTCCAGCCCGGCACCCGGCAATCCTCCAGCACCACTTCGTAAGTATACTCGCCGCCCAGCATCGGAATGCGCCGCAGCACCTTGAATCCCGGATTGTCGCCATCCACCAGGAAGGCCGACATGCCGCCCCGTGCCCGCTTCACCGGGTCGGTAATCGCCATCAGGATCGTGAAATCCGCCTCCGCCGCGCGCGTGATCCATATCTTGCGGCCATTGATCACCCAGTCGTCGCCGTCGCGCACCGCGCGTGTCAGCATGCCCGCCGGGTCTGCCCCCGCACCCGGCTCAGAGATACCAATTGCCGAAATCGTCTCGCCCCGCGCATAGGGCTCAAGGTAGGCGGTCCGCTGCTGCTCGTTCACCGTCGCCATCAGCATCTGCAGGTTCGGCGAATCCGGCGGCAGCGTATATTGCGCCACGGTCGAGCCCAGCGCCTCGTTCACGGCCACCAGCGCCACATGCGGCATGCCCATGCCGCCGGCATCCTCCGGAGCATCAAGGCTCCACAGGCCCATCTCCTTGGACACCTTGTCCAGCCGCGCCCGCTCGCTCGCGGTCAGGTAGGCGCCCGTGCCCTCGGCGTCGCGCTCCAGCACGCCCGGCTCCAGCGGGATCAGTTCTTCGCGTACGAAACGCTGCACCAGGTCGCGCAGCATCCGGTACTCTTCGGCAAGTTCAAAATCCATGTCGTGCTCCTTGCCTCATTTGCGCACGCCTCAGGCCTGCAGGGCAAGGCCTTCCATCTCGCCGCCCTTGCGCCACCCCTCCAGCACGGCGAAATAGGCGTTCGGCCCGGCGCCATAGGATGTGTTCTGCCGCGCAATCGCGCCCTGCTTGCCCTCATTATTGTAATAGCCGGGCGTGCACTCCTCGAGGAATTTCTCGCGCAGCGCCGACTTACGGACAATCTCCTCCACCCAGGATTCTTCCGCTTCCGCCGTCACCTCGAACACGCGCGCCTGCCGCTTCTGCGCCTCGGTCACGAGGTAGGCAATCTGGCGGGCCTGCTCGTCCAGCAGGTGCGGATAGTTCGCCGTGAACCCGGCCTGCGTCGTTCCCATCACGATCAGGTTCGGGAAGCCGTTGACCAGCATGCCATGCAGGCTGCGGTAGCCGTCGGCCCAGTGCTCGGACAGCTTGCGCCCGTCCCGCCCGCCAACATCATAGCCCGCCCGGCGCGTATATTCCGTGCCCACCTCAAAGCCCGTCGCATAGATCAGGCAATCGATCTCGTAGGTCTCGCCATTGGCAATGATCGCGTTCTCGGTAATCCGCTCCACGCCCTGCCCGTTGGTGTCCACCAGCGTGACATTGTCCCGGTTGAAGGTCGGCAAGTAGCCGTCATGGAAGCAGGGCCGCTTGCAGAACTGGCGATACCAGGGCTTCAGCGCTTCGGCCGTCGCCTTGTCCTTCACAATGGAATCCACGCGCCCGCGCACCTGTTCCATCTTCTGGAAATCAGCGAGTTCAGCCAGCTCCGCCAGCTTCTCCGGGCCAAGGTTCTTGTTGCCCTCCTGCTGCGCAATGAACAGCAGGTTACGGATGATATCCGTCCAGCCATCCATCACCAGGTCTTCCGGCGCGAAACCGCCCGACACCAGCGTATTGAAATTCTCCATCCGGTCCTTGTGCCAGCCCGGCGCAAGGCTCGCCGCCCAGTCCGCATCGGTCGGCTTGTTGTCGCGCACGTCGATGGAGGAAGGCGTGCGCTGGAACACGTAGAGATGCTCGGCGCCCTCTGCGATGTGCGGCACGCACTGCACCGCCGTCGCGCCGGTCCCGATGATGCCGACACGCTTGCCCTTCAGGCCCGTCAGCCCGCCGAGGGAATCCCCGCCGGTATAGTCATAGTCCCAGCGGCTCGTGTGGAAGCTGTGGCCCTTGAAGCTCTCGACGCCCGGAATGCCCGGCAGCTTCGGCCGGTTCAGTGGCCCGTTCGACATGACAACATGATCCGCCGTCATCCGGTCGCCCCGGTCGGTCTCGATCACCCAGACATTTGCCTCATCGTCCCAGCTCAGCCCGGTAATCTCGGTCTGCAGGCAGGCCTTGTCATAGAGGTTGAAGTGCTCGGCAATCCGGCGGCTGTGCGCCAGGATTTCCGGCGCGCGGGAATATTTCTCGACCGGCATGTAGCCCGTCTCTTCCAGCAGCGGCAGGTAGATATAGCTCTCGATATCGCAGGCCGCGCCGGGATAGCGGTTCCAGTACCAGGTGCCGCCAAAGTCGCCGCCCTTCTCGATGACACGAATGTCCTCGACGCCCGCATCGCGCAGCCGCCCGCCCGCCAGCAGGCCGCCAAAGCCGCCGCCAATGATCACGACATGCGTGTGATCCGTCAACGGCGCCCGTTCGACGCGCTTCACATAGGGGTCTTCAATATAGTGGGCGAACTCGCCGGCCATGTTGACGTATTGCGCGTTGCCGTCCTCGCGCACGCGCTTGTCGCGCTCGGCGCGATATTTGTTGCGCAATTCGTCAGGGTCGAGCCCCAACTTGTCAGCTGTCGTGTCGGTACTCATTGCGTTTCACTCCCATGGCGCCTGTCCGGGCTGCTTTGGCCCGGACTTTACGGAAGCATCCGCCCGCGCGGCGCCTCTCTCTCATGGGAGTGTAGCCGATCAATGCGCCCTGCAAATCTGTTCCCTTGCGGAAGCCCGCCGCTGCCCGCGCAGGCTCCGCAGGGGCATCAATACACGTCGGATGCGTCCCAGCCCGACAGGACCGCAATGTCGGCCCCGTTTTCGGCATGCTCATTGGTCGACAGGCCGTGTTCCACCAACAGAGCCCAGGCCTGTTCCGGGTCATCGGCCATGGCAAAGCGGTCCAGATCGCTCCGGGCAATCATGCCCGCGTCCGCCAGCGCCTCGAAGTTGACGATCTTGTTCCAGAAGGCGCTGTCATAGAGAACCACGGGCAGTTTCGGCGCCTTGCCAGTCTGGTTCAGCGTCAGCAGCTCGAAGAATTCGTCCATCGTGCCGAACCCGCCCGGAAAGATCACCAGCCCGCGCGCCCGCATCGCAAAGTGCATCTTGCGCATCGCGAAATAGTGGAACTGCAGGCAGAGGTCCGGTGTGATGTAAGGGTTCGGCGCCTGCTCATGCGGCAGCGCAATGTTCAGGCCGATGGTCACCGCGCCTGCCTCCTGCGCCCCGCGATTGGCGGCCTCCATCACGCCGGGCCCGCCGCCCGTCACGATCACATTGCTGCGCCAGCCATCCGTCGCCGCCAGCGCGCCGCCGCGCTGGGAGGCAATGCGCCCGAATTCGCGCGCCGCTACATAGGTTTTCGCCTGCCACTCATCACCGTCCTCACGGATGCGCGCACTGCCGAACACGACGATGGTGGAAAGTATCTTCTGCGCCCGCAGGCGCTGCTCCGCCTTGGCATATTCCATCATGAAGCGCGCACCGCGCATGGAATCACTGAGGATGAAATCCTGGTCCAGCGCCGCCAGCTTGTACGCGTTCTCCTGCTCGGTCTTCTCTGCCACAGCCGCATCCTTTCGTTTCAAGACGTCCCGGCCATTGGCCGCGCCATTACCTATCGAAATGAGCCGCCGATGCCGCCCGGTCAATCACGCGCCTGTATACGAATGCGTGAGATTTGAGAGTGAGAATGACTTGCAAACGCACTCGGCTGTGTTAGGCACGCCCCTCCTCCCATGAACTTGAGCCAGCTCCCGATCCCTTGATGACCGATACACAGATTCAGAATGCGCAAATCGCTGCCGGCCAGCGCCGCATGCGCTACGCCTTCATCAAGCGCCAGATCCGCACGGTCCACTGGATGTCCGGCGCCATCTGCCTGATCGGCATGCTCCTCTTCGCCGCCACCGGCATCACGCTCAACCATGCGGGCAGCCTCACCGCCAGGCCCGTCATCACCGACGCCGAAACGACACTCAGCCCCGCCCTCACCGCCATGCTCGCCGACGGCCCGGACAGCGGCACAACGCCCGCCCTGCCCACCGCCGTCGCCCGCCAGCTCAAGACCGAACTCGGCGCCGATGCGGCTGGCCAGACCGCCGAGTGGACCGATATCGATGTCTATGTCGCCCTGCCGCGTCCCGGCGGCGACGGCTGGGTCAGCATCGACCGCGAGACGGGCGAAGTGGTCTATGAATCCACCCGGCGCGGTCCGGTCGCGTACCTGAATGACCTCCACAAGGGCCGCAATACCGGTACGGCCTGGTCCTGGTTTCTCGATATTTTCGCCGTCGCCACGATGCTTTTCTGCCTCTCCGGCCTCTGGCTCCTTCAGATTCACTCGGCCCGGCGCGCCAGCACCTGGCCGCTCACCCTCGCCGGGCTCGCCGTGCCCGTTCTCCTCCTCCTTGTTTTTGTTCACCTTTGAGGCCTCCCATGCGTGCAATCCTGACCCTGGCCGGACTGGCCGTCTTCTCCGCCCCCGCCCTCGCTGACACGATGGAGGTCGGCATCGAAATCCCCCGCCTCACCGTCGCCGAATATCACCGCCCCTACCTCGCCGCCTGGATCGCCAATCCCGACAACACGGTCGCGGCCAATCTGGCCGTCTGGTACCAGCAGGAGCGCCGCGGCGAAGACGAGGGCGAAACCTGGCTGAAGGATCTGCGCCAGTGGTGGCGCCGCGCCGGCCGCGATCTCGACATGCCCATCGATGGCGTCTCCGGCCCGACCCAGGCGCCCGGCAGCCACACGATCAGCTTTGACACCGATACGGCAGCGCTGGAGCCCGGCGACTATGTCCTCACCGTCGAGGCCGTCCGTGAAGTCGGCGGCCGCGAGATGGTGCAAATCCCCTTCACATGGCCCGCCACGGGCACCTCGCCCGCAACCGTTTCCGGCGAAACGGAACTCGGCGCCATCACCCTCACCTTCGTCGACGACAAATAGGAGCTACGACCCATGAAACGCCTCGCCCTTCGGATGCTCGCCGCCTCCACCCTCTTCCTCACCGTCGCCGGCACGGCCAGCGCCCACCGCGCCTGGCTCCTGCCCTCCTCGTTCACCCTGTCGGGCGACGAGCAATGGGTGACAGTCGATGCCGCCATCTCCAACGACCTCTTCTTCCCCAACCATCACGGCATGGACCCGGCCACGATCACGGTCACCGCGCCTGACGGCTCCGCCGTTGAAATCCAGAACGCCGCCAAGGGCGAGATCCGCTCCATGCTGGACTTCAAGGCCACGCAGCAGGGCACCTACCGTATCGCCACGGGCGGCGGAGAGCCTTTCTACTTCGCCAGCTGGGAAGAGAATGGCGAACGCAAGCGCTGGCGCGGATCGCTGGCTGACATGCGCGCGGAAGGCATCGACAAGAAGCCTGACGTGGAGGTCTCCCAGTCCAGCCGCAGCGTTGAAACCTTCGTCACGCTCGGCGCACCGTCCACCGAAGTCTTCGCCCCTGCGGGCAAAGGCCTTGAGTTCCAGCCCGTCACCCATCCGAACGATGTCTTCACCGGCGAGCCCGTCAGCTTCAAGTTCCTGATGGACGGCAAGCCTGCCAGCGGCCTCGAAGTCGAAATCCTGCCTGGCAATGACCGCTATCGCGACACGCCGAGCGTCATCAAGGCCACAACAAATGCCGAAGGCGTCTTCACCTTCACGCCGGAACTGCCCGGCCCCTACTGGTTCACCGCCGGTTCGGAAGGCGACACGGTTGTCGACGGCATGCCCATGAAAGTGCGCTCGTCCTACACGGCCACGTTCGAGGCCCTGCCCCTCTAGCATGCTGAACCTGCTCATCCCGCACGACCTGCCGCAGGCGCGGCCAGAGCGTCCCGGTACAGCCCTCCAGCCCATGCGGCTGGGGGGCTCGACCATGGGAACGGACTGGTCCGTGACCTGTCATATGCCGCGCGGGATGCAAGCAGACACAATCCGCGACGCAGCGGAAGCCGTGTTCGCCGAAATCATCCGCCAGATGAGCACATGGAAGCCCGCCTCCCTGATCAGCCAGTTCAATCGCCTGCCGCTTGGCGGCGCGATCGAATTGCCGGCTGCCTTCGCCCATGTCCTTGAGGTGACGCTGCAGGTTGCCGCCGCCACGGACGGCGCCCTCAATCCCTGCCTCGGCGCCGAGACATCGCGCCTCGGTTTCGGCCCCGCCTCTGATTCATCGGTGCCGCACGAAACCGCGCACGACGCATGGCGCACGCTGGCCCCCACCGGCCACACACTCACCCGCCACGCCGCCTACCAGCTTGACCTCTCCGCCATCGCCAAGGGCCACGCCGTCGACCTGCTCGCCGTTGCCTTGCGCGATCTCGGCATCACGCGCTTCCTCGCAGAGATCGGCGGCGAATTCGTCGCCGGCGATCCAAAGTCAGACGGCCTGCCCTGGTGGGTCGACATTGAGACGCTCAGCGCCGCCACACGATGGCGCGTCGCGCTTTGCGGTCAGGCTCTCGCCACGTCGGGGGACTATCGCAAGATGCGCTTCGAGAACGGGCAGCGCCTCTCACACATCACGCCCCATCCCGCCGCCGCGCCTGCTGACGGCGACCTCGCCAGCGTCAGCGTCCTGCACGCCTCCTGCGCCATGGCCGACGCCTGGGCCACCGGCCTCTTCGCCAGCGGCCCCGCGACCGGCCTCCGCCTCGCCAACGCGCACGGAATCGCCGCCCTCTTCCAGTTCCGCGACCGCCCTGCTGCGCCCTCCGATACGCTGAAACGGATGCAGGACTGAGATGACTTGCAGCCCGGATCACCTGTCACGACTGACGCCCGCAGACTCTCTTGAGAATAATTCTCAAAATCACTTGCCACCTGTCAAATTTGCAATTAATTCGCAGTCGCAGACCACTCAGGAAAGGTAGAACCATGGAATTCATCAAAGCCGAACGCGAAAGACGCCCCGCGAGCGCCCTGCTGGCGACAACAGCGCTGGGCCTCGTCTTCTTCCCGCTGACGGCCACTGCCCAGGCACAGGAGTCCGAGCCCGTTGCCGTTGGCGAAGTCTCGATCGAAGCCGAAGCGCCGGAATACAAGGCCGAGCCTGTTTCCCCGAAATACACCGCGCCGCTGATCGACACGCCGCGCTCCATCACTGTGGTCACTGACAAGGTCCTCGAAGACACAGCCGCCACGACGCTCGTGGATGCACTGCGCACCGTGCCAGGAATCACGATGGCCATGGGTGAAGGCGGCCAGCCCTTCGCCGACCGGCCGTTCATCCGCGGCGCTGAATCCACCAGCGGCATCATGGTCGACGGCGTGCGCGATGCCTCCGCCCAGTCGCGTGACGTCTTCAACCTCGAACAGATCGAAGTCTCGCGCGGCGCCAATGGCACGATGGCCGGTCGCGGCGCCGCCGGTGGCAGCCTCAACCTCATCACCAAGACCGCCAAGGCCGACGACTTCATCGCCGGCTCCATCGCGCTCGGCAACGCAGACCACAAGCGCGCCACGCTGGACGTCAACGAAGCCCTCTCCGAAAACGTCGGTGTACGCGTCAATGGCATGTGGCAGGAATCCGAGATCCCCGGCCGCGACGGCGTCTATGACAATCGCTGGGGCTTTGCGCCAACCATTACCTGGGGCCTCAACAGCCCGGATCGCGCCACGCTCAGCTATTCCCACTATGAGAGCGACGGCATCATCGACTATGGCCACCCGCTCGACACGACGACCGGCCAGCCCGTCAAAGGCATCGATCCCGACAATTTCTATGGCCTGCTCAACCGCGACTTCCACGATACGCAGACCGACTCGGCGCAGCTCGAACTCTCCCATGAGCTCAACAGCTTCATGACCCTGCGCAACATCACGCGCATCGGCCGCTCCGAGAATGCCTATATCGCGACCAACCCGGACGACAGCCAGGGCAACGTCGTCAACGGTCTCGTCTTCCGCAACACGAAGAGCAACAATTCCAAGACCGATTCCATCGTCAACCAGACGGATGTCCAGGCCTTCTTCGACGCGGGCGGCGTATCCCATTCCATCTCCGCAGGCCTCGAACTTGGCCATGAGGAAACGGAACGCGCGACCTATTCCGTCACCTATCTCGCTCCCGGCGACGAAACGATCCCGCGCGGCGGTTGCGACCTCTTCGGCGCAGGTGCGGCCAGCGGCTACAATTGTACCGACCTCTACAACCCGAACCCGAACGATCCGTGGAGCGGCACGATCTCACTCAATGATCCGACCAAGACGCAAGTCGATACGGCTGGCATCTACCTCTTCGATTCCATCACGCTCAATGACCAGTTCATCGTGAACCTCGGTGTGCGCGGAGACGATTTCAGCACGAAGACCTCGACCGACCTGTCGAACCACGAGTTCATCTTCAGCTACCAGGCCGGCCTGATCTACAAGCCGACCTACAATACCAGCCTCTATGCCTCCTATGGCACATCGGCGAGCCCGTCCGGCCTCACCGCCGGTGACGGCAGCGACAACCTCTCCGTCACGGAGCAGGACCTGAAGCCGGAGAAGAACCGGAACATGGAAGTCGGCGTGAAGTGGGAGCCTGAGGGCCGCGACCTCGCCGTCAACGCCGCCATTTTCCGCAACGAGATCGTGGACGGTCACGTCTCCGTCGAAGCAGGCCGTGGCGGCGCGCAGCAAGCCATTGGCGAGCAGCGTGTGCAGGGTGTCGAGCTCAGCGCGACCGGCTCCATCACGCCGCAATGGGATGTGTTTGCCGGTTACAGCTACATGGACTCCGAAATCATCGATGCGGGCCCGATCAACGTCGATACGGTCGGCAACACGCTGCCCAATACGCCGGAACACAGCGTCTCGCTCTGGACCACGTATGACATCCTGCCGAAGCTCTCCGTCGGGGGCGGCGCGACCTACATGTCCATACGGTTCGGCGATACGTCCAACACAAAGAGCGTCGACAGCTACTGGAAATATGACGCGATGGTCTCCTACGCCATCACGCAGAATATCGACTTCCAGCTCAACGCGAACAACCTGACCGACGAGCGCTACTATGACCGGGTCTACACGACCCATATGGCAACCATCGCCCCGGGACGGTCGATCATCGGAAGCCTCAAATTCAAATACTAGCCATCAGGAAGGGGCCGCAGCTGAAAGGCTGTGGCCCCGGCCTCCCTGCACGAGAACACACAACGCTATGCTGATCCGAATTCCAGAAGTCCTGTCCAAGGCAGACGTCGCCGCCATGCGCGGCCTTATCGATTCAGGGCCCTGGCTCGACGGCAATGTCACATCCGGCGCCCAGGCCGCACAGGCCAAGCGCAATGCCCAGCTCGACGAGACGAGCCCGCAATGCCGCAAGGCGGGCGACGCCGTGCTGGACGCGCTGCAGCGTCATCCGCTTTTCATCTCGGCGGCCCTGCCGCTGAAGGTCTATCCGCCCCTCTTCAACCGCTATGAAGGCGGCCAGAATTTCGGCAACCATGTCGACAACGCGATCCGCCCCGTGCGCGGCAGCGATTTCCGCATCCGCACCGACCTGTCGGCGACGCTCTTCCTCGCAGAGCCCGACTCCTATGATGGCGGCGAGCTCGTCATCGACGACACGTATGGATCGCATTCGGTCAAGCTGCCCGCCGGCGACATGATCCTCTATCCATCCACCAGCGTGCACCGTGTCACGCCCGTCACGCGCGGCGCCCGCGTCTCCTCCTTTTTCTGGATGCAGAGCATGGTGCGCGACGATGGCCAGCGCACGCTCCTGTTCGAACTCGACAGCTCCATCCAGTCCCTCGCCGCCACGGGCGCGGACCAGGCATCCGTCGTCCGCCTGACCGGCATCTATCACAACCTCGTCCGCAGGTGGGCCGATGCCTGACCTGCCGCACTATCCAGCCCTGAAAGGCGCCTGAACCATGGATTCCCAAGCAACCCTCGCCCCGGCGACAGGCAGCACAGGCGGCGCCTTCGACCTCGTGATCGCTGGCGGTCCTGTCGTCTGGCTGCTGATCGCCATGTCCATCGTGGCGCTCACCGTCATTCTCTACAAGTTTGCCCAGTTCGCGATGACGGGCATCTGGCGCACCGGCCATATCGAGAAGGCCGTGAAACTCTTCAGGGACGGCAATCGCCGTGAAGCCCTCGCCGCCGTGCAGGGCGCGAAGGACCCCGCCTCGATCACGGTCGCCACGGCCATTCGTGGCGCCCTCCGCAGTGATGTCAGTGACGCCGCTGTCCGTGAGGAAGTCGAGCGCGTCGCGACCGCCGAGATCAACGGCCTGAAATCGCATGTCGGCCTGCTGGAGATCATCGGGTCGCTGTCGCCGCTGCTGGGCCTGCTCGGCACGGTGCTCGGCATGATTCAGGCCTTCCGCGCGATGGAAGCGGCCGGACGCAATGTCGATCCGGCCATCCTGTCAGGCGGCATCTGGGCGGCGCTGCTCACCACCGCTGCCGGTCTCATCGTCGCCATTCCGGTCGTCGCGATTGCCAGCTGGTTCGAGCGCACGATCCTCCAGGTGGCCCGCCGCACCGAAGACGCCGTCACCCGCATCTTCACGCCTGACCTCACCCGCCGGACCGAAAGCCCCGCCGATGAAATTCGCGCAGCAAGCCTCTAGGTCTGCCAGTGGCAAGATCGGGATGACGCCACTCATTGATGTGGTGTTCATCCTGCTATTGTTCTTCATGCTGACCTCGACCTTTGCCGACCGGCGGAGCATGGACCTCGCAACGCCTGCGCTCTCCTCCGCGCCGGACGTGGCCGACAAGGTAATCGTGCTGGATCTCGGCGCCGAAGGCCTGCGCTTCAATGGCGAGCCGCTGACGCTTGAGTCCATTGACGATACACTCCACACGCGCCTCGCGACCGGCCATCCGGTCAGCCTGCAGGTCGCAGCGGGCATCCCGCTTGAAACCAGTGTCAGCGTCATGGACGCCCTCAAGGCCTCCGGCGCCCGCTCCATCGCCCTGCGCAATGCGGAGGGCCAGCCGTGAAACTCTCCGCCCGCGAAGACGCCTCTCAACTCGCCAGCATTGATGACCGGATCATGCCGCTCATCAATATCGTGTTCCTGCTGCTCATCTTCTTTCTCGTCGCCGGCGTCATCCGCGAAGTCGAACCCGTGGACGTCGACCCGCCCCGCTCCATGGTCGAAGGCGAGAGCGAGGTGGCGCCGCTGACCATCTATGTCTCCGCCGATGGCCACTTTGCGCTGGGTGACGATGTCTTGACCGACGACGCATTCAACGTCGCCGTGACGGAAGCCGTCCTCACCGACCCTGAACAGGCCATCCGCATCGTCGCCGACCGCAACGTAGACTCCACCAAGGTCATCACGGTCCTCGAAACGCTCCGTTCCGCCGGCGCCAGCCGTGTGAAACTCACCACCCAGATGCAGGCCGCGCCATGAACCGCAAGGCGCTTATCTGGCCCGTTGCCTTTGCCTGCGCCCTCACGGCCCATGGCCTGGGCCTCGCAAGCATGACGCTGACCTCCGAACCGGTTGCTGCCCCGGTCGAGGTCGAGAGCGAGCACGAAATCATGCTGGCCCCGAAAGGTCGCCTCGACGGCGTGCTCGAAGAGCCAGGGGAACCGGAAGCCACCGAGGAACGGCCTAAGCCCACCCCGGAACGGTCCAAACTTACCCCGCCAAGCCCCACACCGCCCCCTCCGGCGCCCACACAAGCGCCCATCGAACCCGAACCTGCCCCTACTGCCCCTGCGCCGGACTCCGTTGCGCCAAGCCCTGTGGCTGCGGCAGCTTCCGCGTCTGACAGCAGCTCGAATGCGAGCGCCGCCGCCAGCAGCGCCCCCTCAGGATCGAGCGCGCCATCCTCGGGAAAGAAGGGCACAGCCTCCGCTGCCCCGTTCGGTGTTCCCAATGGCGTGGAGAAAAGCCAGGTCCAGTATGCCGGCCTGCTGCAGGCCTGGTTCCTGAAATACAAACGCTACCCGCACCCCGCCCGTTCCCGCCGTCAGCAGGGCGTCGTGCATGTCTGGTTCCGGGTGGATACGAGCGGCAATGTCCTCGAAAAGCGTATCGAGACGGGCTCGGGCTACCGCCTCCTCGACGAGGCAACACTCGACCTGCTCGACCGCGCGTCGCCATTGCCGCCCCCTCCCGACAAGCTGCACACGACAGACCTGACGTTTACAGTGCCGATTTCCTATTCGCTGAACTAGGCAGCGCGCCCAGCACGCTCTGCTTGTCAGGCTGAGCGCCAGCCATCAGGAAGTCCATCATGCCCGCAAGCGCCATGGGCCGGGCGATATGATAGCCCTGTGCCACGTCGGCTCCCATGGCCTGCAAGAGGTGCAACACATCCGCTGTCTCGACGCCCTCGACCGTGACCGTCATGCCGAGGCTGTGAGCGAGATCGATCGTCGACTTGATCAGGAGCGCGTCAGAGGAGTGGCTTTTGAGGCTCAGGACAAAGCTCTTGTCGATCTTCAGCTCCTGGGCGGGAATTTGCTTCAGGTATGAGAGTGAGGAAAGCCCGGAACCGTAATCGTCAATCGAGATCTCGATGCCGACAGCCCGCACCCGTTCGATATTCGCAAGGGCAATTTTCGGATCGTCGATGACCGCCGTTTCCGTCACCTCAAAGCAGAACCGGTCACAGGCGCCGTCCAGCTCAGCGATCGCCCAGTCGAGAAAGGCCGTATCCGTCAGGAGTCGCCCGGAAACATTGACCGACATCTTCAGGTCATGGCCCGCAGCCGCCATGATTTCGCGGTCCGCCTTTGCCCGGCTGATAACCCACTGGCTGAGTGGGCGGATATGACCGGTCTCTTCAGCAAATTCGACAAACCTGTCAGGCGCGACCTTGCCCCTGACAGGATGATCCCAGCGCAGCAGGGCCTCAACGCTGCGCACCTCGCCACGCCGCAAGTCAAATTTCGGCTGGTACGCCAGAAAGATCGATCCGTCCGACAGGCCTGTGACCATGTCGCTCATCAGTGACAGTGTGCCGCTTGGGTCGCCATAGAGGTCCACATCGAAAAGCTGCACACGCTCACGCCGGCTGCGCCCCTGTTGCAGCGCGACCATAGCCTCATCGACCGGGCTGAGGACGCCATACTTGCCAATTTCACAGCAGCCCGCGCTCAACTCGATGTCGATCAGCTCACCTGACACGGAAATGGGATGCGACACGTCATCCAGTATCTGCTGGACGATGGACAGCCCGTTGGAAACGGGCACGAGTATGCCGATGACATCTGACGCCACGATGCCTGTCGTTCCCCCAAGCTCATGCTGCTGGAGCCTGGCGCCGAACGTTGCCATCAGCTCGTTCGTGGCAGATTGTCCGATCGCCGTCATGATCTGCGACAGCCGGTCAATGCCGATCGCGACACACATCATGCCGCCGTCGTGAGGGTCGATCTGATCAATGGCCTGATAAAGCGCGCGGCGGTTAGGCAAAAGGGTTTCTGTGTCTGTGAGCGACATCTTCAGGATGCTCTGCTCCCGCAGCTCAATTTCACGCGCCATGACCGAGAAACTCTGCGCGAGGCGGCCGATCTCGTCGACACTTCCGACATTGAGATCAACAGGTACACCGCTGGCGATCTGGCGCGTGGCCTCATCCAGTCGGGTGATTGGCAGCGTCAGGGTGCGCGAGATGAACCAGCTGCATATTACCAGGACGCAGAGGCCGCCGAAGGCCAGAAACGCGATGGCCACCAGCATGGGGCGGAACGGTGCCATGGCGGCCTTGAGAGGGTAGTTCAGCACGAGTTGACCGGCTGGAAGCGCGCCAAAGCCATCCAGCGGCGTGCTGGCCCGGATCATCCCGTTCGGGACGGGCGGCAGGTTGACGTCGCCCTCGGCGTCCGCGGGCACAATGGACGCAGACAGGTCAATCGGCGAGAGGCTCTCAAGTTCGTGCAATTCGTTCGTATCGAGGCGGGATGCGAAGATAACCCAGCCGACACGTCTGGGCGCCATGACGGGCGCAGACACAGCCTGGTATTGAACACCCGAAATCGCAAGCAGACCACTCGCGTGATCGTCAGCGAGAACGGCATCCATAACTGCAGCAGGCGTCGTGAGCGAACGGCCCTGCCCCGCCTCGAGGGCGCTTCCATCCTCAAAGACAAGGAAGGCCCGCGCGAGGCCCAAGCGATTGCGGAGGTTTTCCAGCGCCGATGCGACCGTCTCGGAATCATGCGTGGCAACGGCTTCACGGAAGCCGAAGTCGCGCGACATGAGATCGGCGTTGTCAGCGAGCTGTGCTTCATTGACTTGCCAGAGACGCTCGTAAACAGACGCTGTGGCTTCCAGCTCAGCGCCGACATTTGTGCGGGCAGAATGCGCGACCGAGACCAGAACCAATCCCGCTACAGCGAGAAGGATGAGCCCCAGGAGTCCACCATAGGCAAGCGTAAGCTTTGTCTTCAGATGACGGAACATCAGGTCATATACCTCTAGTGATGCGCGTGTTCAGCTGTTTTCCCGTCGAGCTTCGCCACGGTTTCGGCCTGGCTGGAATCGTAAGGAACAACGATATCCTTTCCGCCGGCGAGATCCGGATGCCAGACCGTGACCTTGCCGTTGGTATCTTTCATGCCTGTCAGCCTGGCAACACCTTCAGCGTCGGTGATGGCTGCGTAGGGCGTATCGACGACGCGAATGTAACCAATCATCTCGTCATGAATGTTGCAGCCGACGGCGACGATGCCAGGCGTTTTGAAGGCGAGATGCCGGGTCTCGTCCTGACCATAAAGCTTGAGCTCGAAGCGGTTTCCCTTGGAAAAGGAATAGACGTGGTGGCGCACACGGTCGCGATTGGGAAACCGGACTTCGCTGCCGACGGGAACAACGAGAATATAGGGAGAGAAGGCGATGTCCTTCTGCTCCATCATGTTGGGCCAGGCGAACTGTGTGGGAGGCGAGACGCCTGGCGACGCAGGCCCCAGAACGACGGCATTGACGACCGGAGCGCCAGCAGAGTCAATCACTTTTACGTTGATTTCAAGCGCAAACGCACCTTTACTTATAGTTGCAAACACAAGGAAGAGGATGAGATTACGCATACAGATCAGTCGCATATATGGTTTACGTGATCGTTAACATTCCGGCTGTAAGCCCAGTCTTTATTGATAATCGCCGATCCAGACAGGGAGCGCACAATGGCACTCACCCCCCTCTCATTGCTCACCAGAAATACAATCTTGTGTTGCACGACTGCGTGGCTCTGCGTTGCCGGCCCCAGTAATGCCGACGATATCGAGCCCGGAGGCAAGCTGTTGCTGACGCGGGGCATTTCATCCGTTGATGGCAGCGGCGGCGGCGGAATCGTTCCATGGGCTCTCATCACTGGAAACGAAACGGATCGGGGAATCGGCGCGACGGCCCACCTTACAAGCGTGATCCTGCCTGATTTCGACGTGATCTCGTATGGCGCGGGCATCGGCCTGCGCGACCGATTGGAGTTCAGCTATACGCATCAGGCGCTCGATACCGGAAGCACCGGACCAAAACTGGGCCTGCCTGACGGATACACATTCAGCCAGGACATTGTCGCCATGAAGGTCCGCGTCGCAGGCGACGCGATTTATGACCAGGATACCTGGATGCCGCAGGTCGCCATTGGCGCTGTTTACAAGCAGGCCGACCATGGCAGTCTGCTTTCCGCCCTGGGCGCAGAGGATGATAGCGGCGTCGAGTTCTATGTCTCTGCTACAAAACTGCTGCTCGCGCAGAGCCTGCTCCTCGGGGGAACCTTGCGCTATACGGATGCGAACCAGAATGGACTGCTCGGCTTCGGGGGCACATCGGAGGCCTCCATCTACCCTGAAGTGTCGCTGGGTTACATGCTGAGCAAGCGCCTGATTGTCGGCGGCGAATACAGGGCAAAGCCGGACAATCTGGCCTTCGCAGAAGAAGATGCCTGGCTGGATCTGTTTGCAGCCTATGCCATCAATAAAGAGATGACCGTTTCTGCCGCATATGCCGACCTCGGCTCGATTGCGACGTTCGATGAACAGCGCGGCCTCTATCTTTCACTTCAGGTAGGATTTTGACATGTACCGCCTTTGCATTGCCGCCCTTGCCGGAACATGCCTGACAGGCACGCTGGCTATGGCCGATACCCTGCCAGGCGAACTGCCTGTCGATCCCTATGAGGTTTCCAACGCAAATGCAGGAGCTGAGCCGGTGGACAATCCGGACATGTTTGCCGCCTTCCATGGACAGGCCGGCATCGACAGGATTGTGGACGACCTTGTCGACCGGGTGACCGTCGATCCGCGCATTGAGGAAATATTCCGCGCATCAGACCTGGTACGCTTGCGCCGGACACTGAAGGAGCAGTTCTGCTACCTGCTGGATGGGCCTTGCGATTATACCGGCCGCGATATGGTGGCCGCGCACAAGGACCAGGGCATCACGACGCGCGAATTTAACGCCCTCGTCGAGAGCCTGCAGTTTGCAATGGATACGGAGGGCGTTCCGTTTGCAATGCAGAACAAGCTGATTGCCAAACTTGCGCCCATGAAGCGGGATGTCGTGACGCGCTGAGGCAGGCCCCAGCGCGTCACATTCACTTCAATTATCCCTCATACGAGACGAGGGGCGCCTGGGGACGGGGGTGACCCCAGGCGCCTAGAAGTCCACCGGCTTGCGGATTTCGAGCAGCTTTCCGGCCCAGTCGGAGGGCTTTACGCCCTTCATGGTCTGGGTCTTCCGGCCGTCGGGCGTCATCCACGTAACTTCGAGTGTGACGGCCCCAGTGGACTTCAATCCAAAATGTACAGGTATTGCGCTCTGGGCATTATAGCCCCCGCCTGTCGTGACCATGCGCGTGGCGAGCAATTTGCCTGCCTTGTCATAGAGACGGACTTCAGCGCCGGGCACGGTGAAATGCCCCTTGCTGTCGAGCAGGAGGACTTCGAGCGAGCGGGCCTGACCGGCCGGGCTCATCTCGTTCCTGAAGACGAAGTGACCGCCCTCAGGGCCGTAGCCATCCGTGAGCGAGAGGTCGAGGTCGCCATCGCGGTCATAGTCGACCCAGACGACACCGTGGTCTCCGGCATTCAGCATGTCACCCGGCACAAGAATGTTCACGAAGTCGGCGGCGCCGTCATTGCGATAGAACATATTGTGAGGCTCTTGCTCGCCGGAGGGGCCCTCATAACCGACAACGAACAGGTCCAGGTCGCCATCATTGTCATAATCGCCCCACTCGGCGCTGACGACGTGGTCCGGCTCGGTCACACCAAGCGCTTCACCGACCTCGGTGAAGGTGCCGTCGCCATTGTTGTGATAGAGCTGGTTCGGGCCATAGGCTGACAGGTAAATATCGAGATTGCCGTCATTGTCATAGTCACCAATGGCGCAGCCCACGCCGCCCTCTTCCTTGGTGCGGCCGGGTGTATCAACGCCAAGTTCGGGCGCGACATCGACGAAAGAGTCTCCGTCATTGCGCCAGAGCGCATCGGTTGCACCGGACTGGTTGGCTAGGAAGACATCCAGCCTGCCATCCTTGTTGTAGTCGAACCAACAGACGCCCACGGTTGGTCGGGCGTCTGTTGGTCCTTCTCCTGCGAATACTTGGGAGAACACGGCGTTCGTATTCGCGAAGAGCTTGTTGGAGGCGTCCGGATTGGCATCCATGCCAGGGAAAGACTGGTCAGGAACCATCCGGTCGCCCGAATAGAGATCCAGGTCGCCATCATTGTCATAGTCGACCCAGTTGGACTGGCGGGCCGAGCGTCCGGGAATGGTCAGCCCGATATCTGCAGCGACATTGGTAAAGCCGGTGCCACCATCATTGCGGAAGACGCGGGTGAGTTCTTTCGGACTGGTCGCCCCGGCGAAGAGATCAAGATCCCCGTCGCCATCATAATCACCCCAGCTCAGGCCCCGGAATTCGGGGCCTGATACCGGCAAGCCATAGGACTCCCCGACACTGGTGAACACGCCATTGTCTTGCAAATAGAGACGGATCTCCCCGCCCTTGAGCGAGACGGCGAAATCGAGATCGCCGTCATTGTCAAAGTCACCCCAAACGTTCGAGAGCGACCCCACCACGCCGAACAGCTCTGGCTGCACGGATGTGAAGGATGGCGTCTCGAACACGACCGGCTCTTCAGGGGTCGTTGCGCATGCGGCCAGGAGAGCCAGCACGCCGAGGGAAGGCAATATCCTGAGAGACTGCATGTATCTGGCTTTCATGTTGATATGTCCTACCGATCGATTGGCGTGACTTCGGAGACATGGGCCTCAACCTGTTCACGGCGCAGCCAGAGTTCGCGGAACTTGTTGTCCGAGAGCATCTGGAGTTGGTCGTTATAGTGCGTCGTGCCCGGCTGGCGTGCGTTGCCATAGCTCATCAGGCCGTAAGCCTTGATGGGCGTGGAGAACTCGACCATGGCAACCCATGTTTCACCATGTGTCGGGATACGAATTCCATCTTTCGGCTCAGACCATGTGATCACGTCGAACGAGCCAAGATTGCCGTAGCCACCGCTACCCGGAACATCAAGGCCATCCAGGATGAAGCGCGAGACATCACCATAGACCGGATCGATCTGGCCATAGCTTGCCTTCGTGCTGGCAATCGCCTTGCGCAGCATTTCAACGGCTGCTTCCGGATCCTTCAGGCCTGATGGTGTGGTGATCGGCTCGTCGGCAGACCACGGCACGGCAAACCCGTCGAGACCTGTCATGCGTGGGCCAGCGAACAGCTTGCCCCAGGCTTCAAACAGGACACCGGCGCGGTTCTCTTTCGAGAAAGTCCGGTCCCAGTCGGACAGGAGCTTTACAGCGGCCTGCATGTCGGGATCAGGATCGTTCGCAGCGGCAGCCAGCAGGTCCGGCAGGACACGTTCCGCCATCAGGGCATGCTGGGCCAGTTTGAGTTCCACGAAATCATCAAGCGTGATGTCCTCCGCTTCGGTCATCATGGTCAACGAGTCCTGCGCACGCATGGAGAGAGGCGTACGGGGCGCAAAGTAAGGCGGGAAGTCTTCCGGCTTGTATGCGACAGGCAGGGTCGCTTCCCATGGCGGATCATTGGAGTTGGCCACGAAGCCACTCTCTGGATCGGTCACACGCGGCAGGTCTTCATACGGGTGGACATCCGTCCACAAGTATTCGGATGTGTCGCCGGGAACGAGGCCCTGCCAGAACTTGATATCGCCAGAAGAACGCTTGGGCGCAATTCCATTGAAGATATACTCAATGTGCCCGTCACGATCAGCATAGCTGATGTTGAAAGTCGGCACCTGAAGGCGCGACATGGCCTCGGTGAAATCGTCATGGCTATCGGAGGTCACCATGTCGAAATACTGTTCGAGCATGCCGCCACGGTCGAGACCCGCCACGCGCAGGGCAACCGTCTTGCCGTCAGGACGGTCAAAGACAGGTCCGTGAACGGTATAGCGAATGCTCAGCGGCACTTCGAGTTCGGACCCGTCCGGCTGCTTCACCTTGTAAGATGTTTCCTTCACTTCAAATGGCAGCACTTCGCCATCGAACAGATAGCCATTGTCCTTGAGGGTCAGTTCATAGGTCGTTGCGCCGACCATGCCGTTGACCGTGTTGGAAATGCCCATCTGCTGGTTGAAGGCAAAGCGGATGACCGGCAGGCCGATCTGCGTCGCGCCATAGACTTCAAAGTCCGGCCCCACGAGGTGAGCTTCATAATAGATGAAGAAAGGCACGGTCCAGGGCAGGTGCGGGTTCTGCAGCAGCATCGTGTTGCCGCTTTCGGTCTTCGAGGGACCGACCGCCCATGTATTCGAGCCCTGCTGCTCCAGCTCGGGCGGATCGCCCTCCCCGATCGTGCGGTTGGGTGAAGCAACATAGACAAAATTCATCAGGCGGTGCGCGTGGGCAACAACGTCGACGCCGCTGACGGGCAGGACGACTTTCAGCTCTTCGTCGATCTCGTCAGGATGGGACGCAGCATAGGCGTTCATGCCTTCTGCAAAGGCATCAAGTTTGGCGCGGAATTCCGGTGAATAGGCGTCATACCAGACCTGGGCGCGCTCAGGTGTGCCGTTCATGACAAGCCACTTGGCTGTCTCTTCGTATTCAGGGCCCCAGTATTCGGCGCCCTTGCCGCGGGCTTCGCCATAGAGGCGCAGCACCGTGTTGGCATGACTGTGCAGCTGGGCCCAGCCGTAGCCGTAGAAGACGCTCTCGGCATCCGTGCCGTAAATATGGGGAACGCCGTAGGTGTCCCACAGGATCTCATTCTTGACGACGTCCGGACGGTCATCGTGGATCGGCGTTACCGCATCTTCGGCTGGCGCTTCCACAACGAGTGTCTCAGTGACAGCCGCCTCTTCCGTCTGTGTTGTACAGCCAGCTACCGCCAGCTGGACGACGGCCATGCAGGTTAATGCAATCCACCTCATATGTCGTTCCCTTCAGAATCTTTTGAAAAAGAAGGCAGGCCGAAGACGGTTTCCCCTCCCCGGCCCACCTGGATGTCAGACTACCACTTGTAGGCGCCGCGAACGAACCAGGAGCCGCCCGTGAAGCCAAACGGCGCCAGTGTATCGTACATGTTGGAGCCATTGGTCGCGCCGGGTTCCCGGATCTGGTCCGGATACTCGTTGAAGATATTGTTCGCACCGGCAAAGAGGCTGAACGCTTCCGTGAACGCGTAACCAATTTCGAGATCGGCGATCCATGCAGGATCGACATCATAGTCGGCAGTCGGGTTGGAGGCGTTGCGCACTGTGTAGGAACCAAAGCGGGTCGCCCGGATGTTCGTGGTGAACTTCCCGATATCCCAGTTCGCGCCGAGGGTAATCTTGGAGTCCGGGAGGGCGTCGGTAATGGCCCCCTGCTTGCTGCGGTCAAAGATCTCGATCGTGCCGAGCGACGCCAGTTCAGGGGGATTGTCCACGATGCCTGTGATCTTGGCATCGTTCTTGTTGAAGCCCGCATTGAAGTGGAAGTCGCCATAGTCGGTGGCGAGGCGATAGGTGGCAACGACATCGATACCCTTCGTGCGAGTGTCAATGGCGTTGGTATAGTATTGGCCGCTGATTTCGCTCGACAAGCCATTTGCCACAAGAATGGCCTGGATCTGGTCTCCAACTGTCGTGCCTGGCACGGCAGATGGCCTGGTATCGGCCGGCGAGAATGTCGTCGTGACGGCGATCCGGTCATCAACATCGATCTGGTAGGCATCCACCGTCAGGGTGAAGTTCTCAAATGGTGTGGCGGTGAAGCCGATACTGAAGTTCTTCGACGTCTCCGGCACCAGCGGCGTTGACCCGAGGGCGACGGCAGCCGGTGAATTCACTGGCAGGTTCTTGAGGAGCAGCAGCTCTGTCTCACCATCGCCGTCGAGGTCCCGGAACTGGCTCGTCGTTGACGAATAACTCTGCTGCGCGAGCGTTGGTGCCCGGAAGCCGGTATTGTACGATGAGCGCAGAGCGAACCAGTCCGTCAATTCGTAACGGCCATTGACCTTGAAGATTGTCGTGTCGCCAGCATCATCGTCGAAGTATTCATAGCGGGCAGCGGCACCGAGGAAGAGTTTCGGTGTTGGAGTCCAGCCGAGTTCGCCATAGGCACTGAGGTTGGTGCGCGTGGCATCTGCTTCGTCGTCCGGTCGGAAGCCGGGTGTCGCCTGCGCGCCGGGGGCGAGCCCCATATAGTCACCTGCAGCATAGCTGGCTTCATCACCGGCCTCGACCTTGTAGTTTTCCCAACGGTGCTGGACGCCGAAAGATGTCTGCAGCTCCCCGCCACTGGACAGCGGATGCGCCTTGGTGATGTCGATTGCGTTGGTCCATTCACTGGCGATCAGACGGCCGACTTCGAAGAATGTGGGGCTCGTCGGACCAAGGCTAGCATTGAGACCGTTCGAGTTCTCCCAGTCCGTTATGTCTGTGCCGTAGTTGGACGAGACATCCCATGCCCAGCCGGAACCCGTTTCACCGCGGAAACCACCGGCGACTTCATAATCGTCCTCAATGATCGTGAGGCGCGGACGGAAACCGTTCGGATAGAGTTCAGGCAATGAAACCGGATTGCTTGGTGTGCGGAATGACCAGTTGAGGATCGATGTACGAGCGCCATACGTACCAAATGCATAGCCTTCAAAACCACCGAAATCATATGCCATGTTTGCCGAGAAGATGTCCGACTTCTGCGGGAACGCGCCATAGTTCTTGGTGACCATCCGGTCGATGCTGGCTTCGCGCGGATCACGGCTGCCATCACCAAGCAATGGATACAAGTTGATGTTTTCGGAAATCGGCACCGCCCGGTTGGACTCATCGCGGTCCATGTAGCTGTAGGACAGGTTCAGGAAGCCCTTGTCGCCGAGGGCAATGCCCTGGTTGGCAGACGCCGTGAGCGCTTCGCCGTCACCCCGATCAAAGTTCTGGCCGTAGGATGCCGTGGCTTCGCCGCCTTCAGCATCCTCCTTCAGGATGACGTTGATAACGCCCGCAATGGCATCAGAACCATACTGAGCGGCCGCGCCGTCCCGGAGGACTTCGATACGCGCGATGGCAGAGGACGGGATCATGTTGAGGTCAACGCCGGCCGCGCCATTATAGAGCGACGACACCGAGTTGATCAGGGCCGTCTTGTGGCGGCGCTTGCCGTTGACCAGAACAAGCGTCTGGTCCGGGTTGAGGCCCCGCAGGCCGCCGGTAGCGATCACCGTCGCCGTACCACCGCCTGCCCGTGTTGGCAGGTTGAATGACGGCACAAGGTAGCGGATCGCTTCGAACACGCCAGAAGGGCTGCCTTGCGAGATTTCGTCGGCGGTGAACACATCGATCGGCGTAGGGCTGTCGATGACGGAGCGCGGTGCACCGCGAACACCGGTAACGATAACCGTGTCCTGGATGCTGCGTTCGTCTTCAACCGCTTCAGTCGCTGGAGCGGAGGCGGGTGCCGGCTCTGTCTCCAACTGCGCCATCAAAAAAGGGCGCGCTGTCTCTTGCTCCTGTGTGGAGGAAGCATCGACCTTAAGGGTCAGGGCGCCGTTATTGCCCGCCTGAAGCGCCAGTCCGGTGCCTTTCAGCAACTGGTCGAGCGCCATGCTGGGCTCGAGATAGCCTCCGACAGCCGACGAGGTCTTTCCCTTGACCAGGTCGGAAGGCGCCACGATTACAACGCGCGACTGCTCGGAATACTTCATCAGCGCTTTCGCAAGCGGCTGGGACTCAATTTCAAAACTTGCGAGCGTCGGCTCGGATACCTGAGCCAGTGCGGCCTGATATTGCAAGGCAGTCAGGCAAACGGCTCCAACGAGCCCGCCCTTTGCGATTGGGTGAAACTTCTTGCGCATTACATAAACCCCTTATGTCGTCAGATCCGGTTTCGGCAGTCCACGCCTGCCTCAACAGAAGCCCCTCAAACGAACGCTCCTGATAACCCTGACGACCCACGCGCCGGGATTATCCAAAAGAATCATATATTTTAATTTCTGGCGGTTGATGCTGCCGGCATGCGTGAATTTTGGTCAACTGACGCAAGCTGTTTGGGCACGCGAAACCAGCCAAACTCCATCCTCGAGCCTGTACCTGCCGATTATTGCGCGGTGCGCAGGATGATCTCGTTGGAGGCAGTGTAATCAGCCTGGATGTCGTATGAGGCCTCAAGGCCGGTGATGAACTGATCGATATTGTCGACACCAAAGGCAGCCGTGACTCGCAGATTTTCCATGCCGGGCGATTCAAGGATTATCTGCTGACTGTTGTACCGGTTGGTATCCGAGACGATTTCTCCGAGGCTTGCGTCCTCGTAAGCAAGCCAGCCCCGTCGCCAGGCCGCCGCAGATTCTGGTTCCACCATTCCGAATTCGCGTTTCACGGAACCGATCTTTGCCGTGACTTCATCCCCTGCCCGCAGTACGTCCTTCGAAACTTCAGGGCGGTGTTTTTCAGCCCGCACGGGATCTTCCGCCTGAAGCACCTCAACCACACCCTCAACCACTGACACCTTCACGGAATCAGCACGCTGGCGAACGTCAAATTGCGTGCCCACGACGCGTATCAGTTTGTCACCCACCTCCACATAGAAGGGCCGTGTCGCGTCGTGACTCACATCGAAGAAGGCTTCGCCTTCGCTCAGCCGGACGATGCGCAAATCGTCAGTGAAGCGCGACTCAATGCGCGAGCGCGCGCCGAGCGTAACATGCGTGCCGTCGGGGAGCAGGATATCCCGTATCTCTGCGATCTGTGTCTCGACGGCGGGAATGGGATCAGCCGGGGCGGCGGGCACGCTTGAGCTCGTTTGCGCCAGGATAAATCCGATGGCCACAACGGCAACGCCCGCAAGTCCCGCGCTGATGCGGCGCACATCGCGCCATGCGGGTTTTGCAGCAAAAGGCGCCTCAAGCACTGGCGCGTCTGCATCGGTCTCCATAACGAGCGAGAGATCGCCCATCAGCTGTTCCATGTCACGATAGGCCAGCAAGTGACGCGGATCCGACGCCAGCCAGGATTCGAACTCCGCCACCTTGTCAGGCGTCGCTTCTCCCGAATGGAGATAGACAACCCAACCGCGCGTGACGGCGTCAATCTGATCCTGTTTTACAGTGCTCTTCGTCACGTCCCGCTGACCATTTCAATTATGTGTTTCAGCGCTTGAGCGCGCCGGAAAGTGCAGCAAGAGCGTATTCCATTTGCCGGTAAACATCCCCGTAAGACCAGCCCGTCTCTTCTGCAATCTTCTTGTATGTATATCCCAGTTCGCGGTGGAGCCGCAAAACCACCTTCTGCTTGTATGGCAGACTTTCCACCGCAGCGCGAATGTTTTGAAAGCGCTGCTTCTCTATCAGCAGGCGCTCGGGCGACAGGTCATCCAGCGACTGACCCGAATACTCGGCAAGCACCGTGCGCGCATATTCGAAATGCCGACCGGACCGACGCTTGTGATCGTAGACGATATTGCGGGCCGTAACGAGCAGGAAGGCTTTCGGATTGCGCACGCGCCCCGGGTCTTCCAGTGCAGCCAGGCGCTCAAAGGCCGCTTGCGCAACGTCTTCGGGTTCTGGCGGACCTGAGCCAAAGGCTTTTCGCAACTGTTGGCACAAGTCCTTCCAGTGGCTCCGATAGAGGTCGTCAAACGTCCCTTCAGTCACACGGGGCCGATCTGCGTGGACACTGGTCCCATCAGATCGCGTCAGATGTGCTCTCAAGGAATAATCGCCCACGACCAAACCGCTCCCAAACCAAACTCAGTCGACACAAAACTGACAAGGAGCGCAAGGACAATCCCCTCAACAATATCACGAGCCCAGCTCAACAATCTGCGCGACATTCGCGCAGATCGGCCGCCAACTGCCTCGCGAACCAGCCTCAGCCGGCCGTTTCGCCTAGGAAATGCCGAATGGCCCTGAGGGATTCTGGCTCGTTCAGAAGCGGCGCGTGCCCCACCCCCGGAATGGTCGCCAGCGAGGATCGCTTGTGACGCCTCACCATTTTGTCGGCCGTTTTGGCCGAGAGGATGTCGGAATGCCCGCCCCGTATGACGAGCAGGGGCGCGGGCTTCATTTTGGCAAACAGGCGCCACATGCCAATACGCGCCGCCAGGCCGGGCGGCTTGTCAGGTGCCGGCGTGATGATGGCTGGATCGAAGTCCGGAACGACCAGTCCATTATCCTCTGCGCGACAGGTGCGTCGCGCGAAGGCCATCCAGTCCTCAGGGCTGAGGCCCGGATATGGCACCGCCTGAGCATGCGCGATAGCTTCAGCAGCAGCGCTCCAGCTCTCGAAGCCCGACGCCGGCGCAGCAGACGTCATGATCCGCTGGAGCCCCGCCTGCTCGACGATGGGGCCGATGTCGTTGAGAACGACGCGGCTGATGCGATCCGGAATCATGGTCATCAGGATCATCGAGATGATGCCACCCATCGAAGTTCCGATGAGATGGACACGGTCGAGCTTGAGCTGGTCGAGCAACACCAGCACATCACCCGCGTAGATGGCTGGATTATAATTGGCAGGGTTTGGATCCCGGGCCGACTGGCCCCTGCCCCTTACATCAACCGAGATGAAGCGCGCGGGCATGCCCAGCGCCGCTATCATCGGCTCGAAATCCTTGTGGTTGCGGGTCAGCCCGTGGAGACAAACAATGGCTGGCGCACCGGTCGACGGGCCGTAGCTTCTGGCGTGAAGTGCGAGGCCGTCCGACGCCGTGTAGAAAATATCGTCCCCTGTCATGGCATCGCCGCCGCGCGCAGGGCATCGCGATCATAATGGCGCGCCGACATCATGAGACAGCCGATGCTGAGCGCATTGAACGCCAGCATCGCCTGCAGCGCGAGGCGCAGCGAATCCGCATGGCCCTGAAGCAGGAACATGTTGCTCATCACGCCCGCGAGGGTCGGCCCGCCGCCAATCCCGATAAGCGTCAGGCAGAACAGCATGAAGGCCGATGCAAAGGCGCGCATGCGCAACCCGACAAGCTCCTGCGCGGCTGTATAGGCGATGCTGGCATAGATCAGGCCGACAAAGCTCGGCACGATGTTCCAGGCATAGGCGGCCATCAGGCTGTCCGCCTGCAGGAACATCCATGCAAAGGGCAGCGCAACGGCCGAGCAGATGGCGATCGTCCAGGGGCGCCATTTCTGACTGTTCACCGACATGCGGTCGCACAGGCGTCCGATTGCAACGGCGCCAATCCCGCCGACGCCGCCGATCAGCAGCCCAAGCGGAGCCGAGACCTGCCCCGGCCCCACGCCATAGGTCCGCTGCAAATGGCTCGACGTGAAAACCAGGAATGCATTTGCCGAAATACAGATCAGGCAGCATCCGGCGAGCAGCCAGAGGAAAGACGACTGGCCGGCAATGAACTTCAGAGTCATGCCCAGCGGCGGGGCCTCGGCCTTGTTCGAGCGCGCCTCCACGGCGCCGCGCACCGGCTCACGAAGTGTAAACCGCACGAGCACAGCCAGAACCAGTCCCGGAATACCGGCGATGAAGAAGGCCGCCCGCCAGCCCAGCGTCTCATAGACCAGGCCGCCAATGATGAAGCCCGCGAGGATTCCGAGACCTATGCCTGTCGTGTAGATGCCGAGCGCCATTGCCCGCTCCTTCGGCCCATAGAGGTCGGCAATGATTGAAGTCGCCGGCGGCGTACCGCCCGCTTCGCCAACACCAACGCCCATGCGCGCGAGCAGCAGCTGCCAATAGCTCTGCGCAAAGCCTGAGAGCGCCGTCATGCCTGACCAGACCATCAGGGCGAGCGCGATGATCTTGCGACGATCGCCGCGATCCGCCCACATGGCGATCGGGATGCCGAGCGTGGCGTAGAAGGCCGCAAAGGCGAGGCCCGACAGGAGGCCAAGCTGGGAATCATCCAGATGGAGATCAGCCTTGATCGGCTCCAGAAGGATAACAAGGATCTGCCGGTCGATATGGTTGAACGTATAGACCAGCGTCAGGAGCGCCAGGACATAGGTTCGGGACTGGCTGGGCACCGGCAATGCCGGACTCTTAGGCTCTGTGATCTCTCGCGCCATCGGGACATATACCTTGTGGTTTTAAAGAGGCAGCAAGCGGGTCTCCGGGAGGTCTGGAGACCCGCTTGCCCTTGTCCGCCGATCAGAATTCGACCGACAGGGAGGCCGTGATGGTGCGCGGCGGTCCGTAGAAAGCCGAATAGGCACTGTCGACACCCAGCTGGCTTGGCGTGACGAAGTTGTATGCCGCGACGCGGTATTCTTCGTCGGTCAGGTTCCGTCCGTGCAGACCGAGGCGGTACTTGCCGGAAGGCGATGTCCAGACAGCGCTGAGATCAAGCAGGCTGTAGGATTTCGGATCCAGTGCCGGTCCGCCCGCCGGGAAGATCGCACTCTGTCCGGCCGGGAAGCCGGGGTTCGCGACGTTGAACAAATAGTATTCGTCACGATAGGACAGCGATCCGGTCAGGGAGATTTCGCCGCGATTGGCGCCGAGACTGTTGGTATAGTTCAGCGCGACCTGTCCCTGCAGTTCGGGCGTGTTCTGGGTGACGAACTGGTCAGCCACATTGACGCCACCAGACAGGATTTCCTGGATCTCGGCATCGATATAACCAAGGTTGCCGGACAGGGTGAGCTGATCGGTGAGGAGCAGCGCGCCTTCGAGTTCAAAGCCCGTATATTGAGACTCGCCCGCATTGAAGACTGAGGAGACAAACGTGTCATTGACGCCGTCATTGTCGGAATCCGCGCCGCTCTGAACGGTGATCTGCTGGTCCTTGTAATCGGCAAGGAAGATGGCCGAGTTCATCGTTAGGCGACCATCAAGGAACACGCCTTTCAGGCCGATCTCGTAGCTGTCGACTGTCTCAGGTCCGAAACCCTGCTCGGACAGGCCTGTCGGATCGAGGTCTTCGCGGGCCCGCGGATCGAAACCGCCTGCCTTGAAGCCCTGCGCGTAGGTTGCGTAGAGGTTCAGGTTATCGGTTGGTTTGTAAGAGACTGAGAGGCGCGGCGTGAACTGGTTATCGTCACGCGAGACGTCGTTATAGCTCGTCTGCGTGGCAAAGAAGATGGATGTGTTCGAAGGATCGAATGAGCCCGAACCCGCGCCCAGCCACAATTCCCGTATAACGTCCGCCGTCGTTTTGTCTTCGGTGTAGCGGCCGCCGAGCGAAACGCTCCACTGGTCGTTCACTTCATATGTGAAGTCCCCATAGAGCGAGAGGTTCTCCTTGCTCTGGTCGCCAGCCTGATAGACCGTCAGCCCGAGACCGCCAAGGATGACATCGAAGGCGCCGTTTGCATTGCCATCGAGGTAATAGACACCCATCACGCCAGACCATGGGCCGCTATCCAGCAGGAGCTGGAATTCCTGGCTGAACTGATCATCATAATAGACGGCCGGAACATCAAAGTCGTTCTGTGGCAGGGCATCGAAGTCGATCGGCGTTACCGTCTCGCCTTCACGATAGGCCGTGATCGACTTCAGGGTCACGGCATCGTTCACATCCCATTGGGCCGTCAGTGAGTAGCCTTCGGTCGTCACGGAGTTCTTGTCGCCGATGCCGGCGCGCGTGTCGTAAATATCGCCTGTGACAGGGATTGTCCCGTCTGCGCTCGGCAGCAGGCGGTGGCCGTGCTTCGCATTGGAATCATCTTCCGAACGGTCATAGGCAAACCGAACCGAGAAATCATCGGTCGGCGTCCAGTCAGCGCTCAGGCGATAGGCCAGCACATCCTTGTTGTAGTGCTCGGCGCCCGTGTTCAGGTTCTTGCCATAGCCATCACGTGTATATTTCGCGATAGCGCCGCCAATGGCGAGCGTATCGCCGATGGGCGTTGAGCCAGAGAGAATACCGTCCAGCTGACCGTAACTACCGAAATTCATTTTCGCCTTGAGTTCCGGCTCGTTGCTGAGCGGCTTGGTCACATACTTGATCGCGCCGCCGATCGTATTCCGGCCATAAAGCGTACCCTGCGGGCCGCGCAGGACTTCGATACGGTCGATATCGAAGATATCGAGGATCGCGCCCTGAGGACGGGCGACGTAGACATCGTCCACATAGAGGCCGACACCGGGCTCAAAGCCCCAGAGCGGGTCCTGCTGGCCGACACCGCGAATAAAGGCCACAAGGGTCGAGTTCGAGCCGCGCGCCACTTCGATGGTCGCGTTGGGCGTGGTCCGCTGGATCGACGTGATGTCGACCGCGCCCGTCAGTTCCAGCTGTTCGGAATCGAAAGCGGTGACCGACAGAGGCACATCAA
Organism: Hyphomonas chukchiensis; assembly: GCF_000682695.1. Lineage (GTDB taxonomy): Bacteria > Pseudomonadota > Alphaproteobacteria > Caulobacterales > Hyphomonadaceae > Hyphomonas > Hyphomonas chukchiensis. The sequence goes on from NZ_AWFG01000074.1 coordinate 115,668, forward strand.
TGAGGTTCTGTTCGCGGCGTTGCGCCGTGACCGTGATGGCTCCAAGACGCTTGGCGCCATCCTCGTCTGTCGTGCTCTCCTGCGCCTGGGCAACGCACAGCCCGGCATTGAGCGCCAGTGCCGAGACGAGCCCAAGACGGATTGGTCCTGCGATATGAGTCTTCATTTTATCCTCCCGCGGATTGTTTGTTGTTTGAGCAGGACGATATCGATTTCGGAGAAACGCACTACGACCGGAAGCGTCAAGCGGAGTGAACACTTTCGCTCACGCGTCAGCCAGCTTTCAGGGGTTTGGCCTGTTTCGCAAACTCGGCCGGTGTCAGCCCCTTCCACTTCTTGAAGGCGCGATTGAAGGCCCGGATGTCGGAATAATTGAGCGTTTCACACACCTGGGTGACAGAACGCCCATTGCTCAGGAGATACTCGGCCTTGTTGAAACGAGACTGGCGAACAAGGTCGCGGAAACACAGGCCTTCTTCGTCAAGCCGGCGCCGCAACGTCGCCACACTCACGCCCAGTCGCTCGGCGACCTCACCCTGGTCGACGCAATCTTCCGCCACGAGTTCGAGAATGCGCGCCGAATAGCTCCTTTTGTCGGCACTGGGAGACTTGCGCTCCAGGTGGCTGATGACGCGCGCAAATATCCCGTCAGTGCTGAGGTCAATACGGTCGATATTCGGTATCGTCTGGCAGGCGATGTCATGATCATACACCAGCTCATAGGCCGGGCGGCCAAACTCCAGGGGCACATCCCAGAATTCGTTCTGGGTGTGCGGCGTGCCCGACCGGGTGCGCTGCAGGCGAACCCGCCGGATGGCCTGTGTCGCAAGCCCGTTGCTCAGACTGTCGAGCAGGCAATGCACCTTGATGAGGAGACAGTCGCCGACGAAATGCATCAGCTCGGTATCGTGCCGGAAACGGTAGGGAAAGGTCGAATCGTCCACGACGAAGGCCGAGTGTCCGGCGCCCACCCGCACGGAGTTGTACGGTGCGCCGTGCATCATGTTGAAATGCTCGGCGAGGCTCACCATCGCGTCCTGAAGCGTGCGCGACTGCTGCGCCTGGGCGATGACGAAATTGCCGGTCTTGTAGGTCAGCGTGCGCTCGGAAAGGCGTGCCGTGAGGTCGTCCAGCGACTGGGCAATGTCGCGCTGGATTCGGTAATAATCCTTCAGCTCCAACCGCCGCTCAGGGTCTGTTGCGCGCATGCCCTCCACGAGACCCAGCCGCGCCAGAATCCCCTCGACGTCGACGCCGCTTTCAGCCGCCGACACGAGAATAGGCCTGACCTGGGCGAAGAGGACACTGGTCGCGCGAAAACTCATATTGTCAGCCCGCTCCTGCCCTTCTTGATGGACTGTAATGCCACCTTTTGGTTCCGAACATTAAACGTACCGGAATATGGGGTCCAGCCTAACAGATATGGGGTGCCGTGTCAGTTTACGGCGCAGGAACGGTCCGAAAACGGTCCACCGGCAACCCGTAAAGCAACATTCGGGAAACAATAAGGGGCCACCGCATAACCACGGCAGCCCCTTGAAAATACTCGGATAGAAAGGCGATTGTGCCCGTCTGAACCTATTCGGCGTCGCGGACGGCAAGCCCGGTTGCCGGATAATCCGTCCAGACGCCATCAACGCCGGCGTCGAAAAGGGCGCGGAATTCGGCGCGGGAATCTGCAAACCCCTCGCCCGGATGGTCGTCACGCACCGTGTAGACGTGCACAAGCAGGCCAAGCTTATGTGCACGATCAACGAAGTCAGACGTGGTACCATCGGCGTTCAGGATCATGGACTTCTCCGCACCAACGCCCGTCGTGTGAATATCCTCCAGCTTGTAATCGAGCCCGAGCATGGCGGCATAGGGCGGGCCGACCATGTTCTGGATTGTCGGCAGGTCGCTCTTGCTTGCGAACTCGGCCAGGAATGGCGGCTCAAAGCACTGAATATAGACAGGAATTCCGGCCGCCTTGAGGCCCTTCTTGTCCATGGCCGCAATCATCAGATCGGGCATGTCGAAGCCCTGGGCCGCAAAGTCACCCGGCCATTTCGCCTCGACGTGCAGGCCGACGATATGTCCGGCCTTTGCCGCGTCCAGAGCAATGTCCATGACTTCGTCGAAAGTGAGGATGTCATACTGGTCGTCGTATTTCATCTCACGCCCTTCGAACTGCTGGCGCGCCTTCAGGGTCTTGATGTCAGCCAGGGTAAAGTCCTCGACCCACCAGTCTTCCTTCTCGCCCAGGGGTGTTGCCTTGACCTTCTTGCGGTCGGCAAATTCCGAATGGTCAGCGACATTGGTTGTCGCTGACAGGAAATTGTCGTGGCGTACGATGAGCACACCATCCGATGTAACCACGAGGTCAGGCTCGATGAAATCAGCTCCCTGCTCGATTGCCGCCTTGTAGGCCGCAGCCGTATGCTCGGGATAGAGGCCGCTCGCGCCACGGTGGGCGATTACGATAGGCTTGTCACCGTGAAGCGTGGGCGCACGCGTTATCGAGGCCGAGACGACTTCTGTAGCCCCCTCAGAGCCAGCCAGTGTATTCGCTGGCTGGCTCTGGCTGGGCGTCGTGCAGGCGGCGAGGCATGCAGCCGCCAGAATGACGAGATGTTTCATGTCAGGAAATTCCTTCTTGAAGGTGATGTCGGACTAGAACTTGACGTAAAGGCCTGCCTTCAGCATCTGCGGCTTGCCGCGTATGATGGTGTGAAGGCCGAACGCGCCGCCCGTGTTGCCGACGTCGATCAGGTATTCCTCATCGAACACGTTCTCGCCGAGGACATAGACACCCCAACGCTGGTCAGCGCTGTCAAAGGCAACCCGCAGGTTGGCAACGCCATAGGCATCCTGATGCTCGTCGACCACCTGGCCATTAGGATACGTTTCAGGGATACGGACAAAGCCGCCATTGCCATCAGCTGCGTAGTCGTAGCCGTTATCATCCTCGAAATAGTGTTCGCTTTTCCAGATATAGCTCGGCACGATCGAGATATCCCCACGCGCGCCCATTGGAACCGTTATGTCGGCCGCCAGCGAGAAGCTGTTTTCCGGGCTGAGACGGAACGTGTTGCCCGCGAACTGGAGCGCGTTGCCATCGTCGTCTTCGTCGTCATATTCAGAGAAGTTATAACCATAGGTCGCCAGAAGGCGGATATTATCCGTGACAAGCGCCTGGCCATCAAATTCGAAACCATATTGCGTGGCATTGCCCGAATTCTCGGTGATGAACACGCCGTTGATGGGATCGAAGCGCGACGTCTGGAAGTCCTTGTACTGTCCATAATAGACGGATGTCGTCATCTGAAGACGATCATCGAAGAAGCGGCCGAACATGCCGACTTCCACGTTGTCGAGCTTCTCGGAGTCGAGAACTGTGTAGGTTGTGCCAGAAGCAGTGAGTGCTTCCGGACGGCGGCCACGCCCGTAAGCAAGCCAGGTGTTGATATTGTCTGTCAGGCGATAGGAAGCATTCAAACGCCATGTGAAAGCGCCATCCGGATCTGCAGAGAAACTGGCCCGATTGCCGATGAGTGCTGCGTTGATGAGGAAGCCTGGGGCGAAAGTCACAGCATTCAACGTACCACCCAGCGCCGCGTTGCCTCTGATGAGCTCAGCTTCACTTGAGGCCGACAATTCGTTGATTGTATAACGAAGGCCGCCCGTCAGCGCGAACCGGTCCGTGATATCGTAGGTCACGTCACCAAACAGATCATAGCTGGTGCGACCGTCCGTCGTGTTGGACTGCTCGGCATGCGCAGGATTCAGGGGGATCAGCGCACCCTGGGTCAGCAGGCCGACCACCGAGTAGCCAAATGGATTGTCAAAGCTTCCTACGTTCTCCGCACCGGGAATGTTCTGCGCCATCAGCAAACCGCGGATCTGAGCGACTGTGAGTCCTGCTCCGGCAGCAATCTGCGGCAGGAAGAGCGTCTGGGCATAGGCCTCGTCTGTAGAGAAGATGAGAGAATCCCGCGTTTCATAATCGAAATAGTTGGCGCCGAAGAAGGCTGTCAGGCGGCCGCCCGCGTCATAGTTCAGACGCAGTTCCTGATTGAAGGTCTCGCCTTCGCGGGCCTGATAGAATTGCAGAAGGTTGAAGGCCGCGCCGTCGGAGTCCCAGGCTTCATTCGAGCTGAGATCGCGGTAATCGGTCAGCGAGGTGAGTGTCCATGCGTCATTGAACCTGTATTCCAGGTTGACCGTTGCGTCGAAGATTTCGCGATCATTGCCGAGCTTGTCGCGGACCTGGTCGGCGTTGATGTTCATTGCCGTTGCGCCATAGGGATCGACCTTGCCGTTCACTTCAAAGAAGCCGGAGGTGAACTGTGTGCCGGTCGAGTCATCGTTCTGGTAGTTCAGGAACACATCGGCCGTAAGCTGCGACGAAGGCTCCCAGTGAACAGCGCTGCGGAGGGCCGTTGTGTCCTGGCCCATAAGGTCTGGTGAGTTGGCCGTGTTTGGAACATAGCCGTCCATGTTCTTGATCTGACCGGCAAGACGCACAGCCAGCGTGTCGCTGACAGCAAAGTTGTAGAAGCCTTCGGCCCGCACGAAGCTGTAATCACCCCCTTCCAGCGTGATCTGGCCTGAATTGCCCTCAAGCGATGCGCGATTCTGGATAAAATTGATGCCGCCAACGAGGGCGCCCTGACCAAACAGCGTTGCCTGTGGTCCCTTGACGACTTCAACGCGCTCCATGTCGTAGATGGCGACGTTCGTGGCATAGCCCGGCGTACCGATCGAGACCCCGTTCTGGAAGAGTGCCACACGTGGCGAGCCACCATCAGACACGACACCCCGGAGGGAATAGCTGGGCGCGTTCAGGCTCTGTGCCTGAACCTGCAGACCCGGAATGAAGTTGGCGAGATCTTCAATGTCGTCGGCGCCGAGTTTGTCGATCGTCGTCTGATCCGTCACAGAGATGTTGATCGGCACATCGATCAGTGACTGTGTCTGCTTTTGAGTTGTAACCGTGACAACATCAAGCCGGCGCGCATCCTCATGATCAGCCGTTTGTGCGTGTGCTGTAAGTTGCCCGGACATGCTGAGTGCAGCGACTGCTGTCGCGCAGAAAAAACTGGTTTTCATTGACTTCCCGCCTATTGCTGCGTCGCACAATTCGACGCTTGGCGGGTCGTTACGAGTTGGACACATTCGCATCAAATGAATGTTTTGCGACCTCACGAACCTGCATCAAATCATACAGGATACGGGATATTTACAGGACGAACGTCAAGTAAGACTGTCACGTTTGCGCTACCTAGGCGCGATCACGTCGACATGTGACTAAGTCATGACGAACAGACTTCGGCGAGGATGTAAAACAAACCGACGCGCCGCGCGACAAAAGAAGAGATTCGGCAGAATCAACCGATCCCAATCCGTCACCAGGACCTTATACGGGTCAGTAAGACATCAGGCGTTGACGCAGACCTGTTTCTGTTCACCAAGCCCTGCAATGCCAAGCGTTACGACATCACCCGCGTGCAGGAATTGCTGGGGAGACATGGAGAGACCGACACCGGGCGGCGTGCCCGTGGAGATCACATCGCCCGGCTGGAGACTCATATACTGAGAGAGATAGCTGACCAGATGGGCGACACCAAAGACCATTGTCGCCGTAGACCCCCGCTGTTTCGCGGCGCCATTCACATCCAGCCACATGGCAAGGTCTTGCGGATCACTCACCTCATCGCGTGTAACAAGCCAGGGACCGATTGGGCCGAACGTGTCTGCGCTCTTTCCCTTCACCCACTGCCCTGTGCCTTCAAGCTGAAAGGCCCGCTCTGACACGTCATGAACGACACAATAGCCAGCGACGTAATCCAGAGCGTCGTCTTGTGAGACGTATTTCGCCTCCTTGCCTATGACGACACCAAGCTCGACTTCCCAATCCGTCTTTTCCGAGCGGCGCGGAATTTCAAGATGGTCGTTCGGCCCGCAAATGGCGCTCGTAGCCTTGAAGAAGATGACCGGTTCGGCCGGCACATCAGCACCCGTTTCTGCCGCGTGGTCGGCGTAATTCAGGCCGATGCAAATGAACTTTCCGACGCCAGCAACACAGGGCCCAATCCGGCTCTTGCCATCCAGCTTGGGCAGGCCCGAGAGATCTGTCTTTTTCAATCGCGTCAGGACGGAATCTGCCAGAGCCATACCGTCCCAATCGTCAACGAGACCACTTACATCCCGAATGTCACCGTTGGCGTCCAGAACGCCCGGCTTTTCACGCCCCTTTGGACCGACCCTCAAAAGTTTCATGTCTTCAGCTCCTAATTTGTCCAGCCGCCGTCGACGACGTGTATAGCGCCAGTGGTGAAGGTTGCTTCGTCAGATACGAGATAGAGCGCCAGATTTGCGATCTCTTCCGCTGTGCCGAGGCGCCCCATTGGCTGGCGCGCGACGAACATTTCGCGCGCGGCTTCGTAGTCTCCCTGGGCCGACATGCGCCCATGAAGGGAGGGCGTATCCACCGTCCCGGGACAGATCGCGTTGCAGCGAATGTTCTTGGCGACATAGTCCGCGGCGATCGCCTTGGTCAGGCCAATAACGCCGGCTTTCGTAGCACCATAGGCGAAGCGATTGGGCGCCCCGGTTACGCTAGATGCGACCGAACTCATGTTCAGGATAACGCCACCGCCACGCGCCACCATGTTCGGCAGGACAGCACGTGAAAGCTCGTACATCGAAGTGAGGTTAATAAGCAGGGATCGATCCCAGTCCGCCCGTTCGCACATCTCGATCGTGCCGTGATGCACCCATCCGGCGACATTGAAGAGAATTTCAAGGTCAGAATGGACTTCTGTTAAGGAGGCAATTGCATCACGGTCAGTTACATCGAGAACCGCCGTCTGGACATTGGACAGTCCTGTCAAACTCTCGAGGCCAGCCTTGTCGATGTCAGTTGCAATGACTGTCGCCCCCTCTCGCGCGAACGCCTCCACAGCAGCGCGGCCGATTCCCGCCGCTGCCGCCGTCACCAATGCTGTCTTTCCTGCCAGCCTGCCCATATCAAACTCCTGCTTTTCTGGAATAAATCCGCTTGGCATTACCGCTGAAGATCGCCTCTGCATGACCCGGATAATATTGATCGACCAGGCGCTCGCTTTGGGCTGCCCAGCCCGTGTAATTTCCCGCCATCGTAAGGACAGGCCAGTCGCTGCCCCACAGGAGCCGCCCAGGGCCGAAACACGCACCAATATGCCGGACGACTTCACCGATAGCGGCATCATCTGTACGGGCGCCGGCCTCGGTCAAAAGGCCTGACAGTTTGCAGGAAACGTTTTCATGGCGCGCAAGCTCGTCGATATCTCGGCGCCATGCCTCCAGGTTTGATGATGCAATTTGCGGCTTACCTGCGTGGTTGAGCACGATGGTCAGATCAGGATAGCGTGCTGCCAGGCGTGTCATGACGGGTACGAGATCGGGATGCGCGTGGGCATCGAAGACAAGTCCGTTGCCCTGAAGGGCTTCCAGCGCGGGCGCACAGGCCTCTTTCAATATCCAGAGCGGATCCGACAGATCCGCGATCATCGGCCTCACACCCAGTAAATCCGAATTATCGGCGCGGCGCGTGATCTGCTCTGCCGCGTCATCTGCCTCGAAATCGACCCAGCCGACGACTCCGGCCACACGCCGATCTGTCTCTGCGACATGAAGCAAGAAGTCTGTCTCTGCCGCGCTGGCGGCGGCTTGTACCAGGATCACTTGTCGAACGCCGCATGCTTGCGCCTCGTCCCACACACCCTCAATTCCAAAGTCGCGATATATGCTTTCGAGATCCGGTGTCAGCCAATCATAATCGCCACGCTGCAGGCGCCAGATGTGCATGTGGCAATCCAGTTTCTCAATCATGACACTGGCGCCTCAGCTGAAATCAGCTGGCGCTCCTTCAGCGCGTCCCAGAGGCCGCTGTCGATAGGATGGCGGCTCCATTCGCTGATCTGGCGCACCTGTTCTGCGGATTTTGCGCCCGGAATGACGGACGCCACCGCCGGATGCGCCTTGCAGAATTGAAGGGCTGCGGCAGGCAGCGGTACATCAAAAGCAGCGCAGACTTCGCGGAGTTGGGCGGCACGATCGACGGCCCATTCCGGAGCGGTATCATAATCATAGCGGAGCGGCTCACCCGCTGACGCCGCCAGAAGGCCAGAATTGAAAGCGCCGCCTATGACGACTCGTATGCCGCCCATGTGGCACGCATTCAGGAAAGGCAAAGCCGCCGCGTGTTCGAGCAGGGTATAGCGCCCCGCAAGCAGCAGAACATCCAGATCGACCTGCGCAAGGACCTCTTCGCAGACCCTGATCTCATTGACTCCCAGGCCGATCCACTTTGTCTTTCCTCCAGCCTTCAAGGCGGCCATTTGCGGAAGCGCTTCATCAATGGCTTGCGCAAGGATTTTTGGGTGGGCGTCGCCATGAACCATGGCGCCCACATCGTGTAGAAGCAGCATATCAACACTGTCGACACCAAGCCGCTCCTGGCTTCCGGCAAAGGCCTCCCTGATCCCGCACGCCGAATAGTCGAAGTACGGGATGAAGGGTGCGGGCGATGCGAACCCGTTGTCCGGGATTGGGTTTGAACCCGCTGGTTCGAGGCGCCGCCCGACCTTTGTGGATAAGGCCGGTCTATAGCCGGTCTTGGCCAGGAATGCCCCGACACGCTGCTCGCTCAGACCGTGCCCATAATAAGGAGCGGTATCGAAATAGCCGAACTGCGCGTCTTTCGCTGCCGAGAGAACGTCCGCCGCCTCTTCATCGGTTATAGCCGTATAGAGATTACCCAACCCTGCGGCACCGAGACCGTAATCTGGCAGTTTAGGAGCAGCGCGATCAGTCATCCACCAGACCCTTACTTGGCCAAGCCGAGCTTGAATATCTGCACAGCTTCATCGGCCCATTCATTGACGGTCAAGCGAAGCGTGTTCTGTTCAATTGACCAGTCGCCCACTTGCCCGCCGATCTGCTCGACTGACGTAACGCTCTCCAGCTCAGGCGGAAGGGCCACTTCCAGCCTGCCTGCAGCAGGTTTGCCGAACATGTGGATATACAGAGCCTCCGCGTTACGGGTTGCCCCGATGCTGACTCCATCGACGGCTTTCTGAGCCAATTCGACAGGCCGTGTGCCCTTGATCGCCTCGCCTCGCGTTTCGAGCCATTCGCCGACCGCTTCCAGGCGGGCAGCCTGAGCGGGCGGCATTTGAGCGTCGCCGCGCGGACCCACGTTCAGGAGAACGTTGCCATTGAAGCAGGCTGAACTGGCCAGCATGGTCGCAATGCCATTCTTGGTGATGTAGTCGGCCTCGGTTTCATTCCGGTTATAAGCGAAGGAGTGCCCCATGCCGCGGGTCGTTTCCCAAATGAACGGAAGAATGTGATTGAACATGCCGTATTCCGGCGTGCGCACATCCCAGACAGGGGGCTTGGGCGGCAGCACGCCGGTCATGCCCTCAGGCCGCTCAAGCGCGTCAGCCAGCAGCTCGCCATCGATCGGGAACCAGCGATCATTGGTCAGGCCCTCCGGAATGGAGTTGTAGTACTTGGCCAGGATTTCGAATGTGGCCTGCTGGCTCGGATAGCCGATATCATTCCAGAGATAGTCAGGCTTGTAGCGCTCAATCAGCTCATAATAATGCGCATTCGCGTATTCCGTATAGTTTTCAGCATCGCCTGGAATGTTCAGGCCGAGATGACCAAGGCTTTCAATGCGAATGTGCTTGAACGTCCAGTCGATGCCACCCGAATAATAGATACCGAACTTGAGGCCCTCTGCGCGCACAGCATCGGCGAGTTCACCCACGACATCGCGTGTCGTCTGCCAGTTGGGCTTGTGCGGATTTGGTATGGCACTCGGCCACAGCAGGAAGCCATCATGGTGCTTGCTGACGAGCACGACGTAACGCGCACCAGACTTCTTGAAGAGTTTCGCCCAGGCAACGGGATCCCAGTTCTCCAGCGACGCGTTGAAGGCCTCGCCGAAATTATCGTACGAATAGTCTTCGCCATAAGTCTCACGGTGGAATTGCGCCGTTGGACCGTCCTCGAACATGACCGTATTACGGTACCAGGCCGCGTAAGGCGTGTGCGCGAATGCATTCGCCTCAGACTCCGCAGCAAGCTGGTCAATCTGTTTGCTGTGCGGCGCAAAGGACGGAATGGAGTATGGCCCCCAGTGGATAAAGATTCCGAATTTTGCATCGCGAAACCATTCCGGCACTTCGTGCTCGTTCAGGCTCGCGCGGGTGGGCAGATAGGTTTTTCCGGTTGCGGTCATAGGGGTCTCCGCTTGAGATTAAGGATCGAGATCATGCGACGGGCTCTTCCGCCCAGACGCTGCCATTCGGGAATTCGTGATCGACGAGGCTTTGCGGATAAATGTCCACAGAATAGCCGGGGGCGAGGGGCGCCATATAGCGTCCCTGGCGAATTTCGATGGGGTTCTTGAAATGCTCGTGCAGATGGGCGGCATGCTCAATCACCCTGCCCTCCATCGTGCCCGAAATGCACACATAGTCGATCATCGAGAGATGCTGGACATATTCGCAAAGGCCAACACCGCCCGCATGCGGACAAACCGGAATGCCGGCTTTGTCTGCCATCAGCATCACCGCGATGACTTCATTGACGCCGGCCAGACGGCAGGAGTCGATTTGGCAAAATCCAATCGCCTCGGCCTGCAGGAATTGTTTGAACATGACCTTGTTGTGGGCATGCTCCCCCGTTGCCAGCAGAATCGGCGCAACGCGATCAGCAATGGCCTTGTGGCCCAGCACATCATCCGGACTGGTCGGCTCTTCGACCCAATAAATGTCATAGGGCGCCATCGCCTTCACGGCCGCAACCGCCTCGTCCACACTCCAGACCTGATTGGCATCAACGCTCAGGCGGACGTCGCTGCCCAGCGTATCGCGGAACAGGGCGCAGCGACGCACGTCCATGGCCACATCTCCGCCGACCTTGATCTTGAAGTGGCGCCAGCCATCGGCATGGGCCTGCTTCAACAGGTTGACGATGGCCTCATCCGTGTAGCCGAGCCACCCTGCCGAGGTCGTGTAAGCGGGATAACCATCCTGCAGGAGCGTAGCGATACGCTTGTCCTTCCCGTCAGCTTGTTGCTTCAGGCGCTCCAGCGCTTCATCTTTTGAAAGAAAGTCAGATATGTGCCGAAAGTCGAGCGCCGAGATAATACGCTCGGGCGACATATCACTGACATATCTCCACAGGGGCTTGCCGGCGCGCTTTGCAAGCGCATCCCAAACAGCATTGATCAGTGCGGCAGCCGCCAGATGAACAACGCCCTTCTCCGGCCCAAGCCAGCGGTACTGGCTGTCATTCAGCAACAGGCGCGAAGCGAGACCGAGATCGGCCTCGAATTCATCCAGGCTCCTGCCGACCAGATGTGCGCCAAGGCCCTGGATAGCAGCGACGCAGAGGTCATTGCCGCGCCCAATCGTGAATGTCAGTCCGTTGCCGCCGGGCTGGCCATCCTTCATGACCAGCGTTGCATAGGCACAGGAATAATCCGGGTCCGGATTCATGGCATCGGAACCATGTTTTTGTCGCGATGTCGGAAAGCGGATGTCACGCGCCTCGATACGTTCGATGATCATATAGAAAGTCCAAGTTTGAAGATTTGCACGGCCTCATCGGCCCACTCATTGACTGTCACGCGAAGCACGCCCTGTTTAATCGACCAGTCATCCACCTCCCCGCCAAGCTGCTCAAGGGATGTGACGGTTTCGAGCCCCGATGGAAGCTGAATTTCCAAAGTGCCCAGACTGGGTTTCCCAAACATTTGCAGATAAAGCGCATCCGCATCGCGCGTGGCACCAATATTGACGCCATCAATGCTTTTGTTCGGGAGCGCTACCGGTCGGGTGTCCTGAATTGCCTGCCCCTTGGTTTCCAGCCATGCGCCGATTGTTTTCAGACGATCGGCTTGCGCGGGGTCCAGCTGCGCATCGCCGCGTGGGCCGACATTCAGAAGGACATTGCCGTTGAAGCAGGCCGAGCTGGCCAGCATGGTCGCGATGCCCCCAGGAGACAGATAATCCGCATCGCCTTCGCGCTTGTTATAGGCAAAGGAATGGCCCATGCCGCGCGTCGTCTCCCAGAGGAAAGGGAGTATGTGATCAAACATGCCGTACTCCGGCGTGCGTATATCCCATACAGGCGGCTTTGGCGGCAGGACGCCGGTCATGCCCTCCGGCCGCTCGAAGGCATCGGCTTTCAGGTCGCCATCGGGCGCTATCCAGCGATCATTGGTCAGGCCTTCAGGAACGGCATTGTAGTATTTGGCGAGGATGTCGAACGAGGCCTGCTGGCTCGGATAACCGATATCATTCCAGAGATAATCCGGCTGATAACGCTCGATCAACTCATGATAATGCGCATTGGCATATTCAATATAGCCTTCGGCCTCGCCGGGCATGTCCATCAGGTCCTGGATCGTTTCAATGCATTTGCCCTTGAACGTCCAGTCGATACCGCCTGAATAATAGATGCCGAACTTGAGGCCCTCTGCGCGAACGGCATCTGCCAGCTCACCCACAACGTCGCGCTCTGTCTGCCAGTTGGCCTTGTGGGGATTCGGCATCTTGCTCGGCCAGAGGAGGAAACCGTCATGGTGCTTGGTGACCAGAACGACATACCGCGCACCTGACTGCTTGAAGAGCCTGGCCCAGGCGACGGGATCCCAGTTCTCCAGCGACGCATTGAAGGCCTCGCCAAAATGATCGTACGAATAGTCCTCACCATAAGTCTCGCGATGGAACTGCGCCGTCGGACCATCCTCGAACTTCATGGTATTCAGGTACCATTCTGCATAGGGATTGTATTTGAACGCCTGCATGACGTTGTCGCCGGAACCATCTGGCCGTTCATGCTGAAGCGGCGCAAAAGCCGGAATGGAATACGGCCCCCAGTGGATGAATATCCCGAACTTTGAATCGCGGAACCAGTCCGGAACCGCGTGCGCGCTGAGGCTTGCCTCTGTCGCGGCGTAATCTGATGTCCGGCTAGTCATTGACGGAGACCTCGTACGACTGGCGACCAGTCCTTACGATGGCGCACCAGCGCTTCACGCTGAAGGTCATCTACTTCCTCCCGAATCCGCAGCCTCTGTTCGGGCTGCTTTAAAAAAAGTAATAGATAATCGACGTTTCATATGCAAGCACTATGATTGCATATGAACATCATTATTCTGCCGACAGTTGTCGATTATGGAATTCATACTCGAACACCGGCCGCTATGATCGCTCACCGTTTGGCGGTTTTATGCGGGGTCAGAAGTCGGCAACAATGGCACGCAGTGTCCGCGTCATATGCGAGCGAAAACAAGGACTGGGAGAATATCCACATGCAGCGCAAGGCCTGGGCCATCTATTTGAAGCCCGAGAAGAAAGACGAATACAAGCAACTCCACGCCAATGCGTGGCCCGGGATTCTAAAGCAGATCACGGCATGCAATATTCGGAACTACAGCATCTTCCTGCGCGAACCTGAGAACATCCTGTTCGGCATCTATGAATACCACGGCACGGATATCGAGGCTGACATGAAGCGGATGGCAGACGATCCGGAAACGCAGAAATGGTGGGCGCTGACCGATCCGTGCCAATCGGCATTTGAGTCAGCAGCGCCGGGGGAATGGTGGGTTCCTCTCGAAGAGGTGTTCCATCACGACTAGCTTTCGAGCGGCAGCGTGTAACCGAGTACCGAGGAAATGCGTCCGGCCGCCGCCGCGACCATGCCGGGCGCTTCATCGAGGGAGACGCGCGAGCCGCGCGTCACCACGAAAGGCACCGTTAGGCTCGCCACGGCGCCGGAGCTGGTGGAATCGAAAACCGGGGCGCCGATATCGGTCACACCATCAACGATACGGGACGGCATGCGCGCAAAGCCGTTCTCGCGGGCAATGGCCGCTTCCGTCTCCAACACGCCTATCGCAGCATCATCTACGTCGGCGGCATGCAGATCCTCTATCATCTTGATTTTGTGCATCGGCGAGGCAAAGGCAAACAGGACGAGACCAGACGCGGACTTCATGATCGACCGGCGATAGCCGAGCCTGACACTGAAACCGACATCATCAGGGCTCTCCGTGCGCGCAATGACAACGATCTGATCAGAGCTGACCACGGCCAGCTGGATCGACTGCTTCATGGCCGAAGCCAGCGCGGCCATTTCCGGCAAGGCCGCTTCATGCAGGTCCCGTTTGGGAGGCGATCGCATGCCAACCTCAAACAGGCGGTTCGAGAGCTGCAGCTTCTCAGGGTCGTCCGTGCGTTCAACATAGCCGCGCATCTCGAGCACGATGACCATGCGGTAAATCTCGCTGCGGGACCGGCCGAGATTGCGTGCGATATCAGACACCGACTGCGGTGTTCTCAAGCTGGCAAGGCATTCCAGTATGTCGAGACCCTTCTCGAGGGCCGGCGCCTTGTAAGTATTATCCGCCATCGCAAACCACCCCCGGAGAATTGACGCTACGTTTCATATATGAAGCAAATGAAGAAATCGGCAACCTTGTATGCACGCCCGACTTCACGGCTTCAAAAATCAAAACCCCGTATATGACAAGGGGGAAAGGGCTCTAGTCCAGCTGATCAAGAATGGCCAAAACGGCTGTCTCTGCGACGCTCACAGCCCGGGACAATTCCGCGCTCAGGTCAATCACGTTTGGCGCCTCAACCCATTTGTCATTTGCCAGGCTGACACTGGAAACAAGAATGGCCGCAATAATGTCCGGACGGAAATCGTTGGTCCGGTCCAGACTGTACACATGAGCGACATACTCGGCGTAAATATCCCTGAGCGCCTGCTCATAAGCCGCCAGCGCGTAGGCGAGATCCTTCTCTTCCCGAAGTCCGTGCCAAAGCATCAAGCTCTGACTGGACTGCTTCTTGGACACGATGACCGCCCTCTCCAGCTCGGCCCGGAAGAAATCCAGAAAAGGGACAGTGTCGCGCGCAGCAAAAGCGCGCTTACGCAATTCATCGGTCGCCGCAATCCCGAATTCAGTCGCAAGATCAGCCTTGGAATTGAAATGCATGAACAATGTCGTGACGTGGACGTCTGCGGCATCCGCAATGTTCTGCATGGTCGTCGCAGCATATCCGGCCTCATTGAAGAGCCGGGCAGCCGCACGAATGATCTTCTCGCGTGTCAGCTTGCGCCGCGCCGTACGTCTTGGATATTTGATCTCTTCGGAAACAACAGTATCCGGGCTTTCGCCTGCTTTCGGTGTTTCGTCCGGCTCGGGAGGTCTTGGCATTGTAAGTCTCTCAGCCCCGCTCAGTTTCGGGACCTCTTGTCTAGAATGAACATTTATTGAGCCTGATCGACCCCGTCAAAGAAATGCGGTCAGCCCTTTCGTCATGATTGCGGCCTACGGCACGCAATTCATAGGATTTTTCAGCAGCAAAGCGAATGATGCTGCATTCACGAGCATACGTCATAATATGCCTCATACATTCGTGGCGCGACGCCGCGCGAGTTCATCGACCGCTGATTGATGGTCGCTCCGCGTCACCGGATAGAATGTCAGGCTCAAAAGTGCAGCAAGTGTGAAGAACATGATGGCCAGAACGAAATAGAGGGCCAGGTGATTGACCGTCGCGATATCAACAGCACCCGGCTTGGCGTCATCGGGAAAGCCGACAAGCGTCAACAGGAAGCCGGACGCGAGCACACCCATGCCCGAAATCGTCTTGTTGACCATTGAGGTCGCGGAAAAAATCAGTCCTTCGGATTGTCGCCCTGTCGAGAGCTCAATCTGCTCGATCACGTCCGCCACCATGGATACATTCAAAATGGCCGCCGCAATGACCGCAGCAGCAACGATCATTGCAAAGATGAAGAGGAGCGGCATGAGCAATGGATGCCCTATCCCCGGAAACAGCCCGACCAGATTCAGCAGGATCGGCGCGACCATGGCGATCAGTGTAACCATGTAGAGTACAAGCGTTGTCCATTTCTTGCCGAACGATTTGGACAAGGGCAACACAATGACGAAAGCTAGGATTACACCGACAAGATTACCTGCTGTCAGCGTGGCGATATTGTTCGCGGAAAGGCCCCAGAAGTAGGTCTGGATATAAACACCCAGCGCCGCATAAAGCCCGCCCGACATGGCGCCGAGCATGCTCGAGAACAGAATGGGTGCATTGACCCTGTGAAACAGCGTCGAAAACATTTCCTTCGCCACGGTCAGCGCCCCTCTCCGCGGAGGCGGAGGCGAATGAATCAGCGCCGAAACGCGGCTATGCGTACCGATGCTGGAGATGAATATCGCCAGCGCCATCAAGGGCGCCGCGATCCAGGCATATTTGATATAACCGACCTTATCGAGCAGTCCTCCCGGCGCAGCGGGATCGTTCGCGAATATGAACGCGAACACAAAGATACCCATCATGATGCCGCCGACAACGCCAAAGAAAAAGCGATACGCGACAAGCTCCGTCCGCTCGTCATAGTCCTGCGTGAACTCGGCAAGCAGGGCCGTGGACGGCACCTCATAGACGCCTATGGCTATGCGGGTCAGACTGGTCATGACCAGCAAGTAAGTGAACAGGAGAAGATGCGACTCAAATGCGGGCGGCATCCATAGCAGAAGATAGAAAAGGCCAACCGGGAGGACAGAGGCATACATGAATGGATGCCTCCGTCCCCAGCGTGTCCTCAGACTGTCAGACCACTGCCCTACGACCGGATCGAGTACGGCATCCGCGACCATGGCAATCATGATCGCGGCACCGACCCAGGCCGCCGGCAAGCCGATGACCTGATTATAATAGATCATCAGCAGCGCGTTGAAGCCGTTGTCCTTGATGCCGAACGCAATCGTTCCGAGACCGTAGACGGCCTTCGTGGACCACGGGAGTTTGGCAGCCTTTTCCACAGGTTAGAAGTGCAGTTCGAGTTGGACACCGAATGTACGCGGCGGTGTCAGGTAATAGGTCTGCTCAATCCCCGGCGGGAAGGACAGCAAGCCACCCCTCGATCCATCATAGCCTTGCTCGTCAAAGGCATTCTTCACATAGGCCGTGACGACATAGGTCTGGTCTGCGCTTCTCCATACGCCGATAAAGTCGACCTGATCGAAGGTCGGCGTTTGCGTATAGGGCCGGTTGAAGATGCCGTGATAGGTCGCGTCCTGCCAGGAATAGTTACCCGAAAGGGTCAGGTCGCCATTCTCACCAAGCGGGATATCGTAGCTGGCATTCAGGCCAACCTTGTTCGGCACGGTGCGCGGAAGCATTTCGCCTTTGAGGTTTTGCGGCTGGCTGCCAGCAGCATTGGTTGGGCCTGACGGCTGAGCGCCTGGCTGGCTGGCAGTCGGGTCGACATTGTCGACGAAACAGCATGCGCTGCGGACTTCCGAGTCATTATAGGCATAGCTGAACATGAAACGAAGGTCGTCCGTGGGCGTCCACATGGCTTCGAGTTCCAGACCCATGGCGCGGGAGTCTTCTATGTTGAAGAAGCGCGTGAGGGTCAGGCCGTTTTCAACGGAATCCAGAGGCACCTGGAGGCCATCATAGGCGTAATAATAGGCCGTGGCATTCAGCTGAAGCTCATCACCGAACGTGCGCTTGGCGCCGACTTCATAGGAATCGAGCAATTCCTCGTCTGTCTGCGGGAACTGGCTGATACCCCCGGCATTGAAACCGCCCGACTTGTAACCACGGCTATAGCGGAAGAAATAGTTCTGGTCCGCGCTAGGTTGCCACTGAATGCCGGCAACGCCCGAAATGGCGCTCCAGTCGTTTGAGAGTTCGCGCCTCGCAAGACCCGTCGCCGGATCAATCGTCACGTCGCTCGCAACGCCTTGGGCGTCGGCATAGGAAACAGAAGCGGCCGTCAGATCGAGCGCAGGCGCGAGATTGCCTGAACCACCGAGCGTAAAGCCCGGGACGATGCCGTAGCCAATGACACGCAACTGTTCCGACCCGGCCTTCTCGTCCGAAGAGTAACGCAGGCCGCCGGTCAGCGTGACGGTGTCAGTGAGATCATAATCGACCTGCCCGAAGAGCGCGTAGGATTTCGTTGTCAGGTCCGACAGCGCCGTAACATAGTCGCCGCTCGGGTTGGGGGCCGCGCCGTACGGGGCCATGATTTCGGGCTGGGCACTGTTGCCGAAGTGGGATTCCTGATGGAAATCCTCTTCGAAATAATACGCACCGACAATCCACCAAATGTCCGAATCTTCTGTGGACTGGATGTTGAGCTCGTGGCTCCAGAAGGACTTGTCCTCGATGTAGCCGAACGTCAGCGATGGATAGATCGTGGCGGCGCTACAGATCGGCCCGACATTCTCCAGATACCACTGGCAGTTTGGACCGCCCGTGAAGACTTCGCCCGCTGCGACGTTCGCCGGATCAAGCGGGTATTGATAGGAGACCATGCTGGTCTCGTCATCGTCCCGGTAGGAGTCATAAACATAGGTGCGGTAGCCGCCCATGTATTTGATGTCGATCGTCGGGAGGCTCCAGGTCGCAATCGTCGAGAGACCGAGGCTGTCGTCGAGCTTGGATTTTGTCGGTGTGTTGGTGCTGAATTTCCGGATGTCGTTGATACCCGGATTTTCCGTGGCTGTGCCTTCCTGATTGTAGGTCGGCAGGAGATAGCCGAAGGCCGCGCCGGGGGTCAGGTTGCCGGTCGGGAACGGGGAATAATCATAGGAACCGGAAGAGTTCGTTGCGCGGTTATAGACATCCGCACTATTCGTGTCCGCCTTGAACCAAAGGGACAGGTTGTCGGTCGGGTCGGCTTCCAGCTGGAGTTCGAGATAGCTGGTTTCTCCCCTGCCCGCCTCGCTGGGGCCGCCGGCGACGTTTTCAAGATAGCCTTCCCCCTGATCCCTGAAGGAGCCCGCCAGCTTGGCGCGAACCTTGTCGCTGAGCGGGCCGGCAACGCTGGCTTCAATCGAGGTGGTTTCAAAATTGCCGATCGTCAGGCGGCTGTCGGCCGAGAAGACATCCGTTGGCCGTTTCGAAACGACGTTGATCGCGCCGCCGATGGAGTTGCGTCCATAGAGCGTGCCCTGGGGCCCGCGCAGGACTTCGACGCGGTCGACAAAGAAGTCGCTCTTGGAGACGGCGGAGGTCGATGCGTCATAGATGCCGTCAGAATAGGTCGCGACGCCCGGATCCGACCCGTTCGTATTGGTCTGACGGCCGACACCGCGGACGAAAACGCGGTCATCGCCGGCCGAGAAGGCAAGGCTTGGCGTGAAGCGCGCGAAATCGGACAGGTTGGCCAGACCGAGTTCCTGGCGCGTATCGGCCGTAAAGGCCGTCACCGAGACGGGAACCTCGTTCAGATCCTGCTCGCGTTTCACGGCCGTGACCGTGACCTGGTCGAGCCGCCGGACGTCCGTCGTGTCGTCGGCTTCCTGCGCCCAGGCATGCCCTGCGGCAGTGAGGGCAACTACGCTGGCAGCCGCCAGCAGCAAAGACTGTCTCATCGATTATTCCTCCCAGAATATATTCATCGACCGCACTCTCCGGTGCAGCATTGTTGGGAGGCTAATATCGATTAATCTAGTTGTATAGTGTTATCTTTGTCGGAGCCGGGTTGCCGTTGCGCCAGCCCTGGGAGGGGCATCATTGCGCACTCCTATCCGCTGGCTTGTGCCATAGGCATTGCGGATGAGCGATTGCAGTTCGGCCCCCGCCGCCTTCACCGGAAAGGCCGGATCGATGAGAAACTGGCACGACATGCCGATCAGCTGGGTCGTTATCATCATCACGGCCATCTCGATATCCACGTCCTTGCGGAGGGATCCGTCGGCGAGACCGCGCGTGAAAAGGCGCCGCAATTCGGTGTTCGCCCGGACATGCGACTGGGCAAAAAGGGGCCTGACATCGGACAAGGTGGCGATGGCCTCGCTCATCAGCACGATATAGGCGCGGATATCGACCTGTTCCTCAAGCGATTCGAAATGGATCGCGCAATAGAGCAGCAAGGCGTCGAGGCCCGACAGGGTCTCGAGGTCGGCCTCGTGGCGGACGTCCTCCATCGAATCATGAAGATGATTGATGACCGCATCCAGAAGGCCGCTCTTGGAGCCGAACTTGTGGAAGGCCAGGTTGCGGCTATAGCCGGCCCTGAGGCCGATCTTGTCGAAGGTGAGCGCCGAAACCCCCTCTTCCGCCGCCAGTTCGAGATAGGCATTGATCAGCTTGTCCGACGATTGCTTGCGCCGTTCCGATTGTTTCATTCTTCCCCCTTTTGGCACGACGCTTTGCGCCGTGTCCTTATGCCTGCATCAGGGCGCGGGGCCCCTTTGCGATTGCCGGCCGGTCGAGCGGCCGGATTGGATTCGTGCGCGTCGCAAGTGTCGCGACGGGCAAATGCCGGGAGGAATGGTCAGACTTTGTCTCAAAGTCCGCGCCGATTGTACAGCCTGTTGCACGTGCGACCGGAAACGCCCTTTGGGGCGTCCGGCATGGAGGGCTAATTGTGTCGTGGACTCAGCCCGAACTTTCCCAGCTCTTGAACGCATCCCGCAGCAGTTCCGGCAGGGCTGTGGCGATGGCGCCGAGTTCCGGCGGCAGGCGGTGGGTGCGGGTCATGGGCAGCGCCATGGGGGCCGGGTCTCCGGCCTTACGCTGGCGCTCCAGCTTGCGGGCGAGGCGGCGGGCATGGGCTTCAGGGGCTGCGAGCAATTCCTGCAGCGCCGCAAGGCGGGCGAGGATCGGGGCGGCCTGAACGGGGCCGCAGGATCGCGCCGCTGCCGACAACCCGTCCCGGTCCATGTCCGGCCCCATGAGGCGGGGCGAGAGGCCCGTGAGGCGGCCCGAGGCTTTCGTCTCGATGCGCGCGGTGCTCGAAGGATGCACGGAAGATGCACGAATGGAGACCGGCGGCAGCACGAGTCCGAGCGCCATCAAAGTGAGAAGCCGCCGGATGATGATTTCGAGCCGCGCGAGTTCCGCCCGGGCGCGCTGTGCGAGCGTGCGTTTGAGGGTGGAGGGGTTGAGATGTGCGTTCGTCATCGCGGCAACGGCGCTCAGCGCACGCTGCGCATGGGCGATGCCGTGACTGACGAAGGCGGACGAGTTGCTCATGGCCGCCAGTATAGGCCGGGCGGGATTAGGGTTGGATAAGGTGGGGGAAGAGGGAGGGGCGCGAGATGTTGGGTGTCGTTGCGCTTGATTCACCCTACGGGACTTTCTTGCATTGCATGAGGTCCCGGCTTTCGCCGGGACTGTGGATGTGGGGTGATATGTGTGAGGCGCGCCCCCTTCTCCCTTGGGCGAAGGGAATAGGTTCAGTTCCGCTCCGCAATCCTCACCAAAGCGGCGTCCATCATTGGCGTGGCGGATGACACGGCGAGGGGGCGTTCGTTGGCGATTATGGCGAAGGTGAGGGTTTGGCCGCTGGCGGCGGTCAGGTAGCCGGAGAGGGCGTTGGTGCCTTTGAGCGTGCCGGTCTTGGCGAAGATCCGGCCTTCGAGAATTGTGCCGCGGAAGCGGCGTTCCAGTGAGCCGTCGACGCCGCCAATGGGGAATGTGTCTTTCCATGCCCTGCCCCAGTCCTGAGCGGCGGCGTAGGTGAGCAGTGTGACGATGGTCCGTGGGCTGACGCGGTTATAGACCGACATGCCGGAGCCATCGAAGAGGTCGTGGCCGTTTGGGGCGGCGCCTGCCTCTTCCAGCAGGGTGTCGACGCGGGCGAGACCGGCCTCGGCTGCGCCGTCTTCATCGATGTGGCCGAGATGGCGCAGCATGAGTTCGGCATAGAGATTCTGGCTGTCCTTGGAAATGTCGGTCAGCGCTTCGGGAAAGGCGGGCGGGGCCAGCGCGGCAAGCGGCGGGTCGCCATCGTCCAAGCCGGTGAAGGCGGCCTCGGGCGGCGTGCCGGGCGGACGATGACGGGCCATGGGCGGGCCTTCGACTGTGATGCCGCGTGCCTGCAGCAGGGCGGTGAGGCGCGTGGCGGCACTGAGGGCCGGATCGTCAAGGCCGAGGGCGAAGCTGCGCGGGGCGCTGCCGGGCGGGACGTGGCCGGCGACGTGCACGATGGCTGTACCGGGCAGATGGGAGACGATGAGATCGTCTTCGGGCGCCTCGTCGCCCTGCCCCGGCCACTCTGCCGTGACTGTGTCGTTGACGATTGTGTAGGCGGCGTCGCCCAGGGCCCAGGTGACATTTGCCGGGGCGCCTTCGCTCGCGGGGGCGACGATGAGCGTGGCGGCATTGTCGTTGACGGTGAGGGCGGATGTGGCGGTGCCGTAGGAGGTCTGCAGGTCGTCCCAGCTCCAGCCGGGGCCCCAGCGCTCATCCGGGAACCATGTGTCGTCGCCGACGACATGGGTGATCTCGGTGAGGCCGATGGCGGAAACGGCGTCGGCCAGCGTGGCGAGGCAGCGGACTTCGCAGTCCGGCGTGTCGGTGAGGTGGGGGTCGCCGCGTCCATGGAGGACGAGCGTGGGGGCGCCGGTTTCGCCGACATCCTCGAGGGCGACGAAGGTGGCGAGGCGCGGGAGCATGGCGGCGAGATCGTCCTGCCAGCGGAAGGCGGCGGCTGTGGTGAAGAGCTTGGTGTTGGAGGCCGGGAGGAAGCGCTGGTCGGGATTGATGGCGGCGATCTCGCGGCCCTGCCCATCCGTGACGAGGAGGCCCCAGCGGATGCCGGCGATTTCGGGCGGATTGAGCGTGGTGTCGAGGTCGCGCTGCAGGGGCGTGACGCAGGCGGCGAGCAGGAGGCAGGCCAGGAGCAGCAGGCTGCGGCAGCGGTTTGGCATCAGTGTCCCCCGGTCGGTTTTCCCTTGGGGGACGTTAGCGCAGGAGCGCGCTGCGCGGGAAGCGAAATACGGGGGCTTGGGGTGGCGGAGGCGCGGGGCGCCCGGAAAGCGGGCTCAGGCGCCGCGGCTTGCGGCCTGTTTCCGGCCGGGCGCGGGGGCGTCTTCGTGGTGCAGCAGGGCTTCGAGGGCGGCGATCCGCTCATCGAGGATGGCAATGCCCTTGCCCGTGGCCACGCCGCGCAAGGCGATGGCATAGCCAAGGGCACCGGTCGCCTGCAGGTCGCGCGTCTCGAGCGTGCCGAGGACCCAGGAGAGCATGACGCCATTGGCGAAATAGGAGAGCGACCGCTCCAGCGCTGCAGACGCAAAGCTGGCCTTGATGAGGCCTTCGGTCTGCGCCGCCTCGATCAGCGCGCGCCAGGCGGCGCTGTTGCGCTCAAGGCGCTCGGGCGTGGCAAGGCCGGTGTCATTCGGGCTGCGCGTGTCTAGGAGGGCTTTCCAGATGGTCTGGTAGAAGTCCGGGTCGTCGGTGAAATAGCTGGAGGCGAGGGCCTGCGCCTCGAACAGGCGCTCCAGGGCATTGGCCGCCTTGATCTTGCTGAAGCGGACGGCGAAGTCGCGCTCGTCCTCGAACACGGCGAGCACGACGGCGCGCTTGGAGCCGAACAGGTTGTACGGCGTCGCGAGGCTGACATCGGCGCGCTTGGCGATCATGCGCATGGACAGGTTGGTGTCGCCCGTCTCGCGGATGAGGTCGCGCGCGGCCTGGACGATGCGGGAGCGCCGCTCGGCCTTGGCCTGCTCGCGTTTGCCGGTCTCTTCGGTCACTGCCTCTCCCATCGGGCTCAGGCCCCTTGCGCGATGCGGTCGATATCAGCCTGATAGTCGAGGGACAATGCCTTGATCATCTCGTTGCGCTCCGGGCCCGCCTTGGGCGGATAGGCCGCCGCGTTGCGCTTGGGGCCGCGCGCCCAATAGTACATGACCTTGGCGAAGTTGCCGGGCTTGCCGAGCCATTTGTTCGGATGCTCGAGCATGTGGAAGCCGCGCATGGCATCGCGCAGCAGCCGCGTGTCGTAGCGCAGGGCGATGCGGACGCCGTCGTCGAAGAAGCCCTGCATGAGGCGGGCGCGAAAACCCGGTTTATAGTCAGGCGTTAGGGCCTGCCGGGCGCGTTTGATGGCCGCGCGGTCCTGGGCGCGCTGGTTGAGGTAATAGGGTTTCAGCTCGGTGAGGAGGCGCTGGTGGAAGGCAACGGAGCGGGCGTCTGGATCGGACGTCTCGTCCAGTGTCTCGCGCAGGACCTGGCCGCTGACGGCGGCGAAAGAGCAGCCGCGTCCATAGAGCGGATTGGTGCGGATCAGCGTGTCGCCGAGGGCGAAATAGTGGCGTGTGAGCGGCTTGCCGTCGACCACAAGATCACGCCAGCGGCTGATCAGGTCCCCCATGCCGTGCACTCTGCCGACCGGATCGGACCGTTCCGAGTCCGTCCATGGGGCAAGGCCCGGCAGAAGCAGGGTCATTGCGTGGAACACGTCGGGGTTCAGGATGGCCTTGCGCAATTCCATCTCGACTTCCGGCACGGCCATCGTGATCGAGAAGCAGCCATTGTCGCCCGGGAAGACGCCGAACTTGAGGAAGCCGAGGTCGCCGCTGGGGGGCGGGTTGTCGATGCGGGAGGGTTCGTCCTTGCCGGGCTTCAGGCGGTAGTGGCGCGTGAAGTAGAGGATGCCGGCGGATTCGGCTTCTTCCGGAAAGTCGACACCATCGGCCTTCAGCTGGTCGATCGTGAAACCGTTCTTGCCGGAGGCGTCGACAATGATGTCGGCGCTGGCCGTGACCTCTTCACCGTCGCTGTCGCCGATGACTCCGCGCACGTTGAGCACACCGTCCGTACCCTTGTCGGTGATGAGACGGCGCACGAGGAAGCCGGAGCGGATGGTGACGTTTTCCAGGCTGCCGACATAGCGGCGCATGGCCAGCTCAAGCGTCGTGCGGCGGCTGGTGATGATGGTGAGTTCGGCGTCGCTCGGTTCGGGACTGTAATCATCCCGCTGCAGGTCGCTGAGCATGGCGTCGAAGGTGAGTTCGCGCACGCCCAGGTCGAGCAGTTCCTGCATAAGGCGTGGATGGTCCCGCTTGATGATGGACCTGAGGCGCGCGAGGAAGGCGTGGCTCTGGCGCAGGTGGCCGACGCCCGTGTGCTTCCACTCATGGAAGACGGTGTCCGGATCATCGCCGGGCGGCGGCGCATCGCGCTCGATGAGCGTGATCTCCCTGCCCGTTGGCGCAAGCGCCAGCGCTGTGCAAAGGCCACCAATGCCCGCACCGATGATGAGAACGGATTCGGTCATCCATCCAGCTCCTTGAGGAAGTCGAGAATGGTTTCGTTGACGGCTTCAGGCGCTTCCTGCTGGGTCCAGTGGCCGGCACCGGGGATCAGCTTGTTGATGCGCAGGTCTGTCACGAACATCGGCATGATCTTGAGGGCTTCTTCGGCCATCATGATGACGCCGTCATTACTGCCCGCGACGAAGAAGGCGGGCTGGGAAATGGTCGTCGGCGCGCCTTCGGTCATTTTCCATGTCAGGTCATGGTTGCGGTAATAGTTCAGCGGGCCGCGCATGCCGGAGCGCTTGAACTCGGCCTCGTAGAAATCGAGATCCTCTTCGCTCACCCAGTCTGGCAGCGTTTCCGGATATGGCAGGCTCGAGAACATGTCATCGTCTTCAGCCTTGGGCGGCAGGGCGGCGAGGTCTGTCTCTCCGCCAGCCATGACGAGGAACTTGCGCAAGGCGGTGCGAATGTCGGCCTCGAATTCGGCCTCCGCAACACCGGGCTCATAGAAATAGAGTTGGTAGAAGAACTGGCCTTTGTACATTTCCCGGAGCATCGCCATGGGCGGAACCGGCGAGCGCGGCAGGAAGGGCACGGACATGGCACCGACCGCCCGGACCTTGTCCGGATGGTGGAGCGCTGTGGCCCAGGCCGTTGGCGCGCCCCAGTCATGCCCGATCACGACGGCTGTTTCATAGCCGAGCGCCGGGATGAGGCCGACAATGTCGTTCACCACTTCGACCTGGTTATAAGCCTCGATGGCCTCCGGCTTGTCGCTCTTGCCATAGCCGCGCATGTCTGGCGCGACGACGTGATAGCCGGCATCGGCCAAAGGCTTGAACTGATGCCGCCAGGAATACCAGGATTCCGGGAAGCCATGGACGAGGAGCACCAATGGCCCCTCGCCGGCTTCGGCAATGTTCAGTTCAATTCCGTTGGTGGCAATGCGACGCTGCGTGACACCCGGCCAGCTCATGCGGCTACCATTTCGCGCACGCCCGGAAGCACTTCGCCGCGCGCGTCCTGATAGCCCTTGGCTTCAGACCACGCGATGCCGCCGCCGACGATAACCGTATCGACGCCATGCGAGTCGCGGACATAGCGATGCCCGTCACCTGGAACGTCGTTGACGAACTTCTCTTCGCCACGCGCGATGGTGGAGGGATCGAAGATTGCAATGTCGGCAATCATGCCTTCCTTCAGCATGCCCCGTTCCGGAATGCCCCAGATGGCGGCTGTGTCGGACGTGATCTTCTTCACGGCGGATTCGACCGTCATCAGGTTCAGGTCGCGCACGAAGTGCGAGAAGAGGTAGCCCGTGTCGCCATAGGTGGAGAAGGAGAGGATGTGCGCGCCGCCATCGCTGGCGCCGATATGGACGCGCGGATGGTTGAGCAGGCCAGCAACCTTTGCATCATCATTGTGGCCCATGCCGGCCGACAGGAAGTGGGCTTCGAGGCCCTCTTCGACCGACAGGTCCATCATGGCTTCGACCGGCGTTGTCTTGCGCAGTTCGGCGATCTCTTTCAGCGTCTTGCCGACATATTTCTGGTTCGCATCGGTCTCGACGTGACGCAGGATCAAGGTAGGCCAGAGGCCCTCGAGCGGCGCGGCTTCCGCAATCAGTTTCACGCGATTTTCGCTGTCGCTGAAGAAGGCACTGATCTCGTCCGGCGTGCCGAAGCGCATGATCTTGTACCAGGTGGGGAAGCGCATGAAGAGGAGGCTCGGCACCGAGAAGCTGAAGCTGATGTCGATGGGACGGGTCTGGACCTGTGGCCATACGCGGGCGCCGCGGGCGAATTGTTCGTCAACGCGGGCCATGACACGGTTCACGGCGTCGACATTGTCGGCGTTCATGAAGAGGGGCGAGAACGTGGTCGGGATATTGTACTTCAGCGACAGCTCGGCGAGCTGGTCGAGGCGGGCGATGGTGAGATCGGAATCGTAGAATTCCGGCACGATCTGCAGGACGCGGCCATATTCGCCGAGCACGCTGGCGAGGGCATCGACTTCACGGGCATCAGCGTAGCGGCTTGGCACCGGCTGGAGCTTTTCGTCCATGTCGACATAGCTGGTCGAGAGACCGGCAGCGCCGGCATCGAGGCATTCACGCAGGACGCTCTGCATTTCGGCGATCTCGGCATCGGTTGCCGTGCGCTCGGTGGCGGCTTCATTCATGACCCAGAGACGGATGACCGAGTGGCCGACGAGCGGCGCCACATTGATGGCGAGGCCCTTGCGGATGCGCGTGATGTATTCGGAGAATGTTTCCCAGTCCCAGACGACGCCTTCCTTGAAGGCCTTGAGCGGCATCTCTTCGATCTGGTTGAACATGCCGACCAGTCTCATGCGGTGCTTGGCCTTGAGCGGCGCGAGCGAGAGCGAGCAGTTGCCGGGCACGATGGTCGTGACGCCGTGCGCGAGGGCCGGCTTGGCGCAGCCATCCCAGAGGAGCTGGGCATCGAAGTGGGTGTGGGGATCAATGAAGCCCGGCGCGACGATCTTGCCGGCGGCGTCGATTTCCTCGCGTGCGGATTCCGGCACCTGGCCGATCTTGACGATGCGATTGCCCATGACGGCCACGTCGGCCTTGAAAGCCGGCAGGCCTGAGCCGTCGACCACTTTTCCATTCCTGATGACAAGATCATACATGTCGATGTCCCTCCATTATTATTGTTGTGTTGAATTCGAATTCACAAATCTGTTCGACGCGGCCTCAAGGGCATCGCGCACATGGTGCCAGCCCTGCCCGATCAGGGCGTCCGGCGTGGTCGCGCCGCAGCTGTCCATCAGGACACGCACGGCATATTCATCGAGGGCGACAAGTGTCTGGCCGCCATTCTCGTATTGCAGGGTCACGTTGAGCTCGGCATCCCCGTCATGGGCTGCGGCGAGTTCGACCCGGCTGATGACCGCGCCGCTCATCCGTAAGCGAGCGGCGGCTCAACGAAGATCACATCGCTCGGCAGGATGTTGTTGCTGCCCGTGCCCATGCGGGCCGCGGCGCGCATGTAGACGTGGAGGTTCCAGCTTTGAAGGCTGGCGATGGCGTCTTTTTCGGAAAGATCCGGCAGTTCGCGACTGGCGATATGGCTCCAGTCGTCCCCTACTTGGGGCAGGATGGATTTGCGAACGCGCGAAAGCTGTTCAACCGGCATATGTATTCCTCCGTCATTTTTCATAATTAGAACGCGTTCTAATTATTTGACAAGCTATGACGCAGAGGAAGGGAATGGGGCGGGTTAGAGGCGGCGTGCGCCGATCGTGACGCCGAGGTGGAGGGTTTCGCCAGGCTGCAGGATTCTGAGGCCCGCCTCGCGCATGTCGTCCGCCTCGAAGGCGCCGGTGCAGTGCGTTACGGGTTCGAAACAGAAATAAGGTTCATTCGCGGGCGTGTAGACGACGCAATGGGTCGCGTCGCCCGTTGCCTTGAGGGTGAGGTCGAGGCCTGCGTCGGCCTGCGTGATGCGCGCCGTTCCGGGCCAGCCGTCGAAACAGTGATCGAGGACGCAATTCGAGACCAGGCGGAGCGTGGCGAAACTGTTGGTGCTGTCGGGAGCCTTCGGCGTGGGGGCCGTGTCGCCCAGGGGTGGCCAGATGCGTTTGGCAGCGAACTGGAGGCGTGTGGAGGCTGTGCGCGGGAAATAGGGATGGAAGCCGAGGCCTGCCGGCATGGGCGTTTGGCCGGTGTTCCGGAGTGTGAGCGACAGGCCTATGCCCGCCTTGCCGACGGTTATTTCCTGCAGGCATTCATAGGGCCAGGGCCAGCCATTGCCGCCGGTGAGGCGAAGCACGGCGCGGGAACTGTCCTGCTCCACGACATCCCACGCACGCTGCCAGCCCTCGCCATGGATGACATGTTCGTCGCCTTCCCAGTTGGGTGCGAGCTGGTGCGTCTTGCCCTCGAAAGTGAATTGGCCCCGCCGGATTCGGTTGGAATAGGGAACGAGGGGGAAGCAGGCGGACTCCAGCGCGCTGGACGGACCAGTCGTCAGGTCGCGCCGGAGGATGTCCACGCCTTCATACGTGGCTGAGACGATGCGGCCGCCGCGAGCCGCGTCGATCTCGACTTCATATCCATGGGCGGCGATGCGCACGACGGCCTGTGCAGGACTGGCCGTCGTGCGCGTAAGATCAGTATTATTCACTCAGACAGGTTTCCTGCGCATCTTCATCTTCGGAGAAATGGACATCCGTCACGGCGACCGTACCTGCGCCCTCTACCTTGAGACTGAAGGGCGATGTCACGGCTTTCATGTCCATGGCCGTGAGGCAGCTGAGCGAGAGGCGGACCTCGGTCCATTCATTCGCATTGGCGACCTCGGCCGGGAGCGTGTCATAGCCCGCGCAATCATCGGCTTCGCACTGCATGCCGATCTCGACCTTGCCGGCCGTGCTGGACTTCAGCATCAGCGTCAGTTCCATGTCGCCATTGGTTTCGCGCAGGAAATCGCGGGCCGTGCCGTCCTTGAAGGCGACGCTGCCCCCTGCCCCGCCGAAGGTGAAGAGGAGCGCGTCTTCCTGGGCGTTGTGGTCGACGCGGGATTGCGTGACGTCGCCCGTGAGCTCCGCCGCCCAGTCGGAGACGAAGCTGCCATTCTCGAAGAAGACGCTGTTGGCGCGCGCTGACACGAGGTCGGCACTGACCGTTTCATCAAGATCAGATGGGACAGCGCCCGGCGCGGCATAGGAGAGGCCATAGCCATAGGCGAAGAGCGGATCGTAGACAGCGTCGCCAACATTCAGCGGCTGCTGGTCGGCGGCGCGCGGCCAGGAGAATGAAAGCTTGCCGGTGAAGTCGTAACGCGGCTGGCCTTCGGCATCGGCGATGAGGAGGTCGGCAATGCCGGCGCCTTCGCTGCCCGGCCACCATGCGGCGACAAAGGCATCAGACGCATTGAGTTCCGGATTCACCCACATCGGACGGCCAGAGAGGAAGACTGTCACCACGGGGATGCCGTCTGCCTTCAGCTTCTGGAGCAGGTTGCGTTCTTTCGTGCCATCAATGTCATAGGCGAGGTGGTCGACGTCTCCGCGGAATTCCGCATACGGCTCTTCACCGAAGACGATGATGGCGACGTCCGGCTTGGCCGTGTAGCTGCCATCTGCGTTATACGTGACATTCGCAGCAGCGCCCTGGAGCCCATCCAGTATGGAATCGGCATTCGGGAAGAGGTCGTTCGACATGCCGCCGCCCTGCCATGTCAGGGTCCAGCCGCCCGCCTGTTTGGAAATATTGTCGGCGCCGTTACCGGCCACGAGAATCTTTGCATCCGGTTTGATGGGAAGGACGGAGCCTTCATTCTTGAGGAGAACAAGCGATTCCCTCACGGCTTGGCGTGCCACGGCGCGATGCTCGGGAGAACCGAGAATCTCCGTCCGTCCTGACAGCGGACGCTCAGACGGGCGCGCCTGGTCGAAGACCTTGTAATAGAACTTGGCGCGCAGGATGCGGCGGACGGCATCATCGAGGCGGGCCATCGGGATTTCGCCGGATTTCACTTCGGCGAGCGTGTTCTTGTAGAGGCCCTTCCAGCTGTCAGGCGCCATATACATGTCGAGGCCGGCGAGCAGCGCTGCCGGGCAGTCTTCAGTTGTACATCCCTCCAGCTGGCCATGCGCATTCCAGTCCCCCACGACGAATCCGTTGAAGCCCATACGCCCCTTCAGGACATCGGTGAGCAGGTAATGATCGCCATGAATCTTGGAGCCGTTCCAGCTTGAGAAGGACGCCATGACAGAAAGGGCGCCGGCTTCAATGGCGGGCGGATAGCCAGCCGCATGCAACCGCACCAGATCGGCTTCCGGCAGGATGGCATCGCCCTGGTCCTTGCCGCCGTCTGTACCGCCATCCCCCAGGAAGTGCTTGGCCGTAGAGATGACATGCTCGTCGCTCAGGAAGTCATCGGAGCCGAAAACGCCCTGAAGGCCTTCCACGATGCGTGGGGAATAGGCGCTGACAATTTCCGGGTCTTCGCCGAAGCCTTCATAGGAGCGTCCCCAGCGGCTGTCGCGGGGCACGGCCACTGTCGGCGCGAATGTCCAGTCATGGCCTGTGACGCGCAATTCCGCCGCGGTGACGCGGGCAATCTCGCCCATCAGCTCAGGGTCGCGCATCGCGCCGAGCCCGATATTGTGCGGGAAGAGCGTGCCGCCGATCACATTATTATGGCCGTGGACCGCATCGATGCCCCAGAGGATCGGGATGGCAACTTCAACGCCTTCGGGGTCGACGGACGCCATATAATAGGCATCAACTGCCGCGACCCATTCGTCAGCGGTTCCGTATTGCTTGCCATTGGGGCCGGAATTGCCGCCGCTCAGGACGGAACCGAGCCGGTATTCCTTGACCTCTTCCGGCGTGACCGATCCGTTATCAGCCTGAATGACCTGGCCGACCTTCTGCTCGATCGTCATCCTGGCCATCAGCTCATCGATGCGTGCTTCAATGTCAGGATCGATTAGGTTGCTTTCGACAGCAGGCCAGAGTTCAACCTCACCTTCCAGGGCCGCTTGAGCCTCCGGTGCGGGTTGCTGTGTCTCGGCGCTATCGAGATTTGCGGGTGCCGCTGTGTTGCAGGCTGCCAGCAGCAAGGCTGAAAAGCCGAGCAGTGCCCCTTTTTGCGAGTCCATTGCCATTCCTGTTCCTCCCGGGATGATTCACCCTTTGCGGGCATTATGGGTCGCCATCCATTTTGCGGCCCCTTCGGAAGAAGGGTTGCGCGGAAAAATGATGGCGTTAACATTTTGGCTAAACGAAAATGAGCCCCGGTTCAACGGGAAACGAACTCAGGGGAGAAAACATCATGATTCATCCGGCGCGAAGATCGTTTATCCCGACTATTCTGACCCCGCTCTTAGCCCTGTTTT
Organism: Hyphomonas chukchiensis; assembly: GCF_000682695.1. Taxonomy (GTDB): domain Bacteria; phylum Pseudomonadota; class Alphaproteobacteria; order Caulobacterales; family Hyphomonadaceae; genus Hyphomonas; species Hyphomonas chukchiensis. The sequence goes on from NZ_AWFG01000074.1 coordinate 147,631, forward strand.
TCTGCATGATTCCTTCGGCCTGCGCACAGGTGCCGCCTGTTGCGGAGCTTTTGTCCGATGCGCCAGCCGCGCAGGTTTCCACCGAGCAAGGCGCGCGAGGCTTCCCGCTTTTCGAGAATGGCGTGGCGACGACCATTCTCGTTGATCCGGACGATGATCCGGGAATTCTGCGCGCCGTGCGCAACCTGCAAGCCGACCTCGAAGCCCGCGGGTCTGCCCGCCCTGAGATCAACACGGCCATTCCAAAACATGCGGACAACCTGATCATTGTCGGCTCGCTCGCGAAGTCGCGCTGGATCGCGGACCTGAAGGCCAGTGGCCATGTGACGGACACGGGCCTAAGCGGGGAATGGGAAGCGTTCGCTCAGGAAGTTGTGGAGCGCCCTTTCGATGGCGTGGAGCGTGCGCTCGTCATCACCGGCTCGGACAAGCGTGGGACGATCTATGGCGTCTATGACCTGCTGGACCGGGCCGGCGTGTCGCCGTGGAACTGGTGGGCCGACGTGCCGATCGCGCCGGTCGATGCGCTCTACGTGGCGCCTGGGCGGCGTGTGGAAAAGCCGGAGGTCAAGTATCGCGGCATCTTCCTGAACGACGAGAACCCTGCCCTACTCGACTGGGTAAACGAGACATTCGGCGGCTTCAATCACGCCTTCTACGAGCGCGTTTTCGAACTGCTGCTGCGCCAGAAGGCCAATTACCTGTGGCCCGCCATGTGGGGCAAGGCGTTCTATGATGACGACCCGATGAACGCCGTGCTGGCCGATGAATACGGCATCGTCATCGGCACATCCCATCACGAACCGCTGGGTCGCGCTCATGTGGAGTGGGAGCGCTATGGCGAGGGCGACTGGAACTATGCCACCAACAAGGACACGCTGCAGGATTTCTGGCGTTATGGCGTCGAGCGAATTGGCGACCACGAGGCAATCGTGACGATCGGCATGCGCGGCGATGGCGATGAGGCGATGGCAGAGGGCACGGCGATTGACCTGCTTGAAGAGATCGTCTCGGACCAGCGCAAGATCATCGAAGACGTGACCGGCGCGCCTGCGGAAGAGACGCCGCAGCTCTGGGCGCTCTACAAGGAAGTGCAGGATTATTACGACAAGGGCATGGATGCGCCCGGCGACGTCACGCTGCTGTTTGCCGATGATAATTGGGGCAATATCCGCCGCCTGCCGGAGCTGGGGAGTGAGCGGCCCGGCGGCTATGGGGTCTACTACCACTTTGATTATGTGGGCGACCCCCGGAACTATAAATGGATCAACACGACGCAGATCGAGCGCGTGTGGGAACAGATGAACCTCGCCGATGCATACGGCGCCAAGCAGATATGGATCGTGAATGTCGGTGACCTGAAGCCTATGGAATTCCCGATCAGCTTCTTCATGGACATGGCGTGGGACCCGTCTGACTTGCCGCTGGAACGGCTGGCGGATTATCCGGAGACATGGGCTGCGGAACAGTTCGGGCCCGAGCATGCGGCAGAGATCGGCGAGATGCTGACGGCCTATACGCGCTTCAATGCGCGGCGGAAGCCGGAGCTGCTGGAGCCTGGCACATACAGCTTGGTCAATTTCAATGAGGCGAACCGGATTGTCGCCGAATATGAGGCGCTGGCGGAACGCGCGACATCTGTCGGCGAGCAGCTGCCGGAATCCTATCAGGACGCTTACAGGCAGCTGGTGTGGTTTCCGATCCATGCAGCAGCGAACCTGTATGCGCTCTATGTGGCGGCCGCGAAGAACCAGCTCTACGCTAGGCAGGGCCGCGCCGAGACTAACGCCATGGCGGACAGGGTCGATGCCCTGTTCGAGAAGGATGATGAGCTGACGCGAATCTATCACGAGGACATCGCTGACGGGAAATGGAACCACATGATGGCCCAGACCCATATCGGCTACACGTACTGGCAACAGCCCGAGCAAGACAACAAGCCGGAGACGGTGCGCATTGAGGTTCCGGAAGCGGCGGGGCTGGGCGTCACTGTTCCGGGGACGGAGGCGATTTCGACGGGGTCTGATACCAAGCTAACGATGCCTCTGTTCGCGCCTTATGGCCGTTCAGTGCAGACATTCGATGTGTTCAATCGCGGACAGGCGCCGTTTGAATTTGCGGTCATGTCGGATGCAGACTGGGTCGAGGTGTCTGCGCCCGAAGCAGAGGTTGCGATACAAAGCCCCGTGACTGTCTCGATCGACTGGCACCTTGCGCCCGAGGGGCGGGCCGATGCGACAGTGTGGGTCACGAGCGGCGACGTGCGCATACCTGTCAGCGTTCCGACGCATAAGTTCAGTGTGCCAGCGGGCAGCGATGCCTTTGTCGAAACGGATGGCATTGTCAGCTTTGCAGCGAGTGCGGCGCAGACTGTTCAGGATGGCGTGGAGGTGACCTGGAAGGTGATCCCGAACCTAGGCCGGACGGGTGACAGTATCAGCGTGTTTCCGGTGACGGCTGATAGCCAGGTGCCGGGGGCGGCCGGTTCTCCAAGCCTGTCTTACGATATCTACGTCACAGAGCCGGGTGACTATACGGTCTATACGACCTTGGCGCCCAGTCTCGATTTTCGCGGCAAGGGGGGGCTGAAATATGCCGTCTCCGTGAATGACGAGGCGCCGCAGGTGGTCAACATCAATGCCGACACGTCGCAGGCCGCATGGGAGAAGACTGTCGCCGATTATGCAAACGTTCAGGAGACAAAACACAGGATAGAGGCCGCGGGCGTGCAGCGCGTCACACTATGGGCCGTTGATCCCGGTGTGGTGTTCCAGCATGTCACGGTCGCGCGGCGGCCTCTGCCCCCGTCCTATCTGGGACCGCCGCCGAGCGTTCAGGCTGGCAACTAGGCTCAGGGATTGGCGCCCGGTGCCTGCGCATAGAGACCGAAGACGGCGCCGACAAATCCGCCAGCGACATGCGTGCTGAGAATCTTGCCGTCGAGGCCGTCGGCTAGCGTGATCCAGTCACTATCTCCATCAAGGCGATAGGCGAAATCATAGACATCGCCTCGTGCCGTAATGCGTAGCTGGATCGGCCTGCCGGGCGTCAATGCTATGGTTTGGGCGGCAACTTGCTCACCTTCGACCGGATCGTCAGGGCCCGCCTTACGGCGGAGTTTGATTGCGAGGCCGCCTGCCTCGTTTCGGACGATGCCCATGGCGTAAAAGTAATCATCGTTCTGGAGCACGGCGAGGCCGGCTTCCTCACCTGCCGTTTCCGGCGTGAAGATAAGGGAGGTTTCGGCTGTGGCGTTCTGGTGCTGCTGTCGCCTGCCCCAGAAAGAGGGCTGTGCGCCTGCGCCAATGTCAACAGGGCGCGGTTCGAGCCTCAGGTCGCCATCTTTCAATGTCCACCATTGCGAGGTGGGAACGCGCAGGGTCATCCAGCTGAACGGCAGACGGTCTGCATCAAATTCCTCGACATAGTCGAAGTTTCCGGTGAGCGGCACGGGGGGCGCCTCTGCTTGCGCAGCGGATGGCCTCTCGGACACGAAATGCGGCACAAGCTCACCCTTCGGCAGGATCACGGGCCAACCTGTGGACCAGTCAACCGGGAGCAGGAAGGTCTCGCGGCCGGTATTGTAGAAATCATCCTCATAGGGACGCACGCCGAGGAATGTGGCCCACCATTGCCCTGCCCCATCCTGCACGAGATCGGCATGACCGACCGACGTGATCGGATCAGCGCGGTCTTCCGGCTGGTCGCGCTGCGTCAGGATCGGGTTGCCGTCATAGGCGACATAGGGACCGGTCACGGTCTTAGACCTGAGAACGACCTGGGAATGGTCAACCGCCGTGCCGCCCTCGGCCGCGCTCAGGTAGTACCAGTCACCGATGCGGTAGATATGCGGGCCTTCGATCCAGATCGGCTTCTCTTCAGGATGCACACCGCCATCAATCAGGACAACGGGTTCGGAGATGGACTGGAATGTTTTCGGATCGACCTCGCGAATCCAGATCGCACGGTGACCTTCGTATCGGGCCTCTTCGGGCGGGGCATCATTGTTGATGGCATAGACCTTTCCATCCTCATCGAAGAAGAGCGAGGGGTCGATGCCGCCGACCTCGGGCAGCCAGATCGGATCTGACCACGGGCCGGCCGGGTCTTTCGTTGTGACGATAAAGTTGCCACCACAGTCGACGCAGGTATTGCCGACGTAGAATGTGCCGTCATGGAATTCGATTGTCGGCGCAAAGACGCCGCGCGACAGGCCGAGGCCGTCAAAGTCCAGCATGCCGGAGCGATCAATCACATTGCCGACCTGCTCCCAGTTGACGAGGTCGCGGCTGTGCATGACTGGAATGCCGGGAAAATAGCCGAATGTGGAGGTCACCAAGTAATAGTCGTCGCCTGCGCGTGTGACGCTGGGGTCCGGATAGAAGCCTGCAAGTACGGGATTGAGATAGCCTGTTGACAGGTCTCCCGCCGCCTCGAAGGCCGGGTCGTTGCCGGAATACCTGAACCATTCAAAGCGCGCGGCTGAGACAGTATCATCCGTTGCGGGCGTTACTCGTGGTGAATCGCCTTTGTCCGATCTGCCGCAAGCGCCCAACAAAAGCAGCGCCACTACGAACGCTGCGTGCCCTATGGATCTTGCCAAAACCATGCGCCGAATTCCTCCGCTGTCTTTTTTTGTTTTCGCCCCGGTCGCCTATGGACGTTTCGACCCGAGGAATGATAGCGTTACCATAATAAGTGGACAGGTCCGGCGTCAACTCGGCCTGTTTCGAGAAAAATCATGGGAGGACCAGCATGTCCAAAATCTCTCGCCGGGAGTGGCTTGCATTGGCAAGCGCTTCATCCGCCTTCGGATTGAGTGCCTGCGCGACGCCGAATGGCGCCGCTGAAACGCAGCCCCTTCAAACGCTCGCTGCCGCGAAGGGTATGCGGTTTGGCTCCGCTATGGGCGCAGGCCAGCTGGATGATGCCCGCTACCGGGAAATCATGTTGCGTGAGTGCTCCACCATGGTGGCTGAGAACGAGTTCAAATGGTACTCGGTCTATCCCGCGCCGGACGTCGTGAATTTTGAGCCCGCTGACCGGCTCTTCGCCTTCGCTGGCGAGAATGGACTGACCATGCGCGGGCATACGCTGCTTTGGCATCGACCGGAATACTCGCCGCAATGGGTCAATGATCTTGAATTCGAGAGCGCCTCTGCAACGGCTGACTTTGTTGAAGAAAAGATCGCGCGTGTCGTCGATCGCTATGCTCCCGGTATTTACGCCTGGGATGTCGTCAATGAGGCGATTGATGACCAGACAGGCAAATTTCGCGAGACCTCGCTGAGCGCAAAAATGGGCGAACAGCTGATTGATCATGCCTTCCATGTTGCCAAGGCTCACGCGCCGAATGCGCGGCTCGTCTACAATGACTTCATGAGCTGGGAAACGACCAGCACCGCTCACCGCGCGGGCGTGCTCCGGTTTCTCGAGCGCCTACTGTCTCGCGGTGTGCCGCTCGATGGCCTAGGCATCCAGAGCCATTCGAATTATGAAATGCCGGATGAGTACACGACGGACAAGCAACGCGAATGGGTTGCCTTCTGTGATGAGGTCGCGGGCATGGGCCTCGAAATGTACATCACGGAATTTGATGTGAACGATACGCGCCTAAAGCCCGACATTGCCTATCGTGATGCGCTTATTGCCACTTACACGCGCGATTATTTCGATCTGATGCTCGCCTATCCGCAGGTCAAGGAGGTGCTCGCCTGGGGGATGGTGGACGACCAGAACTGGCTTCAGGGCTTCCTTCCGCGCGCCGACGGTGTCCTCAAACGGCCGACTTTGTATGACAAGGACTACAAGCCGAAAGCTATCCGGGAAGCCTTGGCAGCCGCCTTCAAGGCCGCGCCGTATCGGCAGCCGATATAATCCTGCTCCGGGAAATACAGCCATAATTTTGTGTTTTTTGAGGGTTTGGCATCCAAAAGTTCATCAATTGCGAGGAGAATAACCTTGCCAACTCAGTCTTCGGATAGTTAGAGGCTGAAGCCCCCATAATGGCACAGTGGATGGATAGTATTGCAGTGAACAAGCCTCAACCGATCACCATCAAGGAAGTTGCCGAAGAAGCCGGTGTCTCGCAGATGACGGTTTCGCGCGTGCTCAACAAGCAAAAGCTGGTCAAGGAATCGACCCGTTTGAAGGTTGAAGCCGCCATCGCCGCCTTAAATTACCGCCCCAATCTGATGGCCCGGAGCCTCGCAGGCGGCAAGTCCAAACTGATCGGTCTCGCCTATTACAACCCGAGCCCCAGCTATCTCAGCGCCCTTCTGGTCAGCGCCCTCAAGCGGTGCCGCGACCTGGGCCACCACCTTGTCATTGAAGACCTGTCCGATATCGAGGGCGACCTCGATACATCCCTGATCGTGAAGCGCCTGAGCTCGATCCGTCTCAATGGGCTGATCCTGGCGCCGCCGCTCAGCAACAACCTGACCCTGCTGGGACTGTTGAAGGATATGGGCATTCCTGTCGTGGCGCTGAGTTTCCGGGATGAGGAATCTGTCCATTCAAGCGTTGCCTTTGACGATGTCGCTGCAGCATTCGAAATGACTGAACTGCTCATCGCCAAAGGCCACCGCCGCATCGGCTTCATTCGCGGCCCTGTTGAGCATCCCTCAAGCCTCCAGCGCCAGGCCGGTTTCGAGAAGGCGCTGGAAAAGCACGGCATCCCCGTGGATCAGAGCCTGATGTTTCAGGGGGACTTCACATTCGTGTCGGGTCTTGAGCTGGCCAGCAAGATGCTGGACACCGCCTCGCCTCCGACCGCCGTGTTTGCCAGTAACGACGACATGGCGGCAGGCATCAGCGCAGGTGCGCAGCGCCGCGGCCTGAAAATCCCGTCGGAACTGTCGATCGTCGGCTTCGATGACACGGCGATCGCGGCCGCCATCTGGCCCCGCTTGACCACCGTGCGCCAGCCCATCGCGGAAATGGCACAGAACGCGGTCGATATCATTTCCGAGATCACCAGCCGGACATGGAATGGTGAGCAATTGCACGTCACCATTGATGCGATTGAGATCGTTGAGCGCGAAAGCCTGACAGCGCCGAAATAGTGACGCTTCGCCCCAAGGGTCGCCTGACTTTAGCCAGACATGAAAATGGCAGGCGAGTCTGAACCCGCCTGCCATTCATAAGTGTTGCAGGGCTGGCTAGCTCTGCATGTCTTCAAGTTCCTTGCCCTTGGTTTCGCGCACGGCCCAGACGACGAAGCCGATCGAGATGAAGGCGAAGATGGCGTAGATGCCGTAGGCACCTGTCAGACCGATGGCGGCGCTTCCGAGCATCATCGGGAAGGTCCACGTGATCAGGAAGTTCGCGACCCATTGGAAGAAGCCGGCAACCGCGAGGCCGGAGCCACGGATCTGGTTGGGGAACATCTCCCCCAGCGAGACCCACATGACGGGGCCCCAGGAGCCGTTGAAGAAGGCCACATAGGCATTTGCCGCGAGCAGTGCGATCAGGCCGATGCTGCCGGGCAGGCTGACCTGGCCATCCACCAGCCGCGCCTGCGAGAAGCAGAAGACGAGGATGGACAACGAGATGGCCATCCCTATCGAACCAACAAAAAGGAGCGGCTTGCGGCCGATCCGGTCAATCAGGGCAAGGGCCACAATCACCGCCATGATGGAGACCGCCCCGGAGATGACGTTGATGAGAAGCGCGTCGCCTTCGGAGAAGCCCACTGCCTGCCAGAGCACAGCGCCGTAATAGAAGACGACATTGATACCGACCAGCTGCTGGAATGTGGCGAGGCCAATGCCGATCCACACGATGGGGCGCAGGAATGTACCCTTTGCGAGCACGTCGGACAGCCTTGGCTTGTGGTCGTCCAGCGCCAGGGAGCGCTCGATCTCGCTGACCTTGTGCGGGGCGCGGCGGGCTCCACCAATGCGCGCCAGAACGCTCTCGGCCTTGGCGGAACTGCCCTTCACGACCAGAAAGCGCGGGCTTTCCGGAATGAAGAGGAGCGCAACAAGAAAGAAGGTCGCCGGCAGGAGCTCGACCCAGAACATCCAGCGCCAGGCTTCAAAACCAAAAAGCCATTCGTTGAGGGACGAACCTGCCGAACCGGCGATCAGGTAATTGCTGAGGAAAGCCACGAACAGGCCGCTGATGATGGCCACCTGCTGGATGGATGAGAGGCGCCCGCGGAAACGGGCCGGCGCGATCTCTGAGATATAGGCCGGTGACATGACACTGGCCGCGCCAACGGCGAGGCCGCCGATGATACGGTAGATGACGAATTCGAACGAGCTGTGCGCGACGCCTGACCCCCAGGCGCTGACGATAAAGAAGATCGACGCGACGATCATCATTGTGCGGCGTCCGAACGTGTCAGAAAGGCGCCCCGCGAGGGCCGCGCCCGCAGCACAGCCAAGCAGCATGGACGCCACATTGAACCCTGTGCCGACTTCTTCTGAGTTGAAGGCGGAGCGTAAGCCATCGACGGTGCCGTTGATAACGCCGCTGTCAAAACCGAACAGGAACCCCCCGATCGTTGCCACGCAACTGATCAGCAGTACAAATGCGAAGTCCCCCTCGAATTTTCCCGGCGTGATTGTTGTATCAGTCATTTTGCCTCCCTTGGCATTCCGCGGAATCAAGTCCGTCTTTTAGTCTTGATGAATCTAAAACCCATAATGTTAGGGCTACCATTACCAAAGCTAACTCAGCCTGCGCAATCCGCAAAGCGATTTAAAAAAGCCCTCGCCTGTCGTGTTTCCAACGGCGTACAAACGCCGAAGTTTAACCGGAGGCTCTCGCTACGGACGAGGAGAGTTACCCCGAACTGTCATTTTGTCATCTGATTATAGAAAAAAATGCCGACCCGTCTTGTCGGCTATCGTCTCTGATGTTAGCGGTATCATATAATTATAAAATGTACCTGTCCGCATAGACGGACGGCCAGAGGGAACGACATTCGTGTATTTGGGAATTGATATCGGCACATCGAGCGTGAAGGCGCTCCTGCTCAACGATGCCGGAAACGTCGTCGATACGAGCAGTGCTGAAATTCCGATATCGCGCCCCCGCCCCCTTTGGTCAGAACAGAAGCCATCCGATTGGTGGACGGCCACCAACATGGCAGTTGCCGGACTTGATGTGAACAAGCGGCACAAGGTCCGCGCCGTTGGCCTTTCCGGTCAGATGCATGGCGCAACCCTGCTCGACAAATCGCTGACGCCGCTCAGGCCCGCCATTCTGTGGAATGACGGGCGCAGTATTGTTGAGAGTGCCGACCTGCAAGCGCGGGAACCTGACTTCGTTACCAAGGGCGGCAATATCGTCATGCCCGGATTCACCGCGCCCAAGCTCGAATGGGTGCGTCGCCATGAGCCTGAAGTTTTTGCCAAGATACACAAAGTCCTGCTGCCCAAGGATTATGTCCGACTGCGCATGACCGGTGAAATCGCATCCGACATGTCCGACTCGGCTGGTACACTTTGGATGGATGTCGCGGAGCGTCGCTGGCATGCGCCGCTGCTGGCGGCGTGTGGATTGTCCGAAAACCAAATGCCGACCCTTTATGAAGGCCCTGAGGAAACCGGCATCCTTCGCCAGGAAGCTGCCGAAGCCTGGGGCATGGAGCGCGTACCCGTTGTGGCCGGTGGCGGTGACAATGCCGCTGGCGCAGTCGGTGTCGGAGTGGTGGACGAAGGCGATGCGCTTCTCTCGCTCGGCACGTCGGGCGTGATCTTCGTCGCCGGGAACAAATTCCGCTCGAACCCGGGCTCTGCCGCGCACGCCTTTTGCCATGCCCTGCCCGACCGCTGGCACCTCATGTCGGTGATGTTGAGCGCAGCAAGCTGTCTCGACTGGGCCTGCCGCGCAACCGGCACAAAAAATGCTGAAACACTTATCGAAAAGGCCGAACAGGACGGCACGATCGCCGGACAGGAGGTTTTCCTCCCCTACCTGTCAGGTGAACGCACCCCGCATAACAATCCTTATGCGAGCGGCGTCCTGTTCGGTCTCACTCATGACACTGACACGGCCCAAATCGCCCAAGCGGTGCTTGAAGGCGTTGCCTTTGGAATGGCAGATGGCCTGGACGCCTTGCTGGCCTGTGGCATCGATATCAAATCCATCTCTGTTATCGGCGGCGGCTCGCAGTCGGCCTATTGGGGACGTATCCTCGCAGCCGTCCTGAAGCGGCCCCTGTTCTATCGCGACGGCGCGTCCAGCGGCCCCGCACTCGGTGCAGCGCGGCTGGCCCGGTATTCCCAAAACCCGATGCCCTACGAGGATGCGTTCGGCGCACCCGCGACAACCAACGTCATCGAACCACATGACGCCGACATGGATCGGCTCGAAACCAAGCGCAAGAAATTTACGCGCCTCTATGGGGCGCTCTCGGATGAATTTACAGGAGCTTCGAATGGCTGACACAGATAGAATGACGCTTAAGGATCCGGTCTTCGGTGACATCGCCCCAATCAAGTTTGAGGGCCCCGACAGCGAGAACCTGCTTGCCTATCGCTATTACAACAAGGACCAGATGGTGCTTGGAAAGCGCATGGAAGATCACCTCCGCATGGCGGTGTGCTACTGGCATACCTTCTGCTGGGACGGCTTCGACATTTTCGGCGCAGGCACGTTCGACCGCCCGTGGCAGAATCCTGCCAATGACCGGAGCGCTGCCGATGCAAAGATGGCGGCGGCTTTTGAATTCTTCACGAAGCTTGGCCTTCCCTATTACTGCTTCCATGATGTGGACGTGCCCGAAGCCTCCACTACGCCGGACGAACTCTCGAACAATTTCAAGCGCGCAAGCGACCGACTTGGCACTTATCAGGAAGAGACCGGCGTCAAACTGCTCTGGGGCACCGCGAACCTTTTCAGCCATCCGCGTTACGCCGCCGGTGGCCTGACCAATCCAGATCCGGAAGTGGCGGCCTGCGCTGTGCGTCAGATACGTGATTGTCTTGAGGCAACGCATCGCCTCGGCGGCGAGAATTATGTGCTCTGGGGTGGACGTGAAGGCTATGACACGCTGCTGAACACGGACCTGACCCGTGAACTGGAGAATTTCGGCCGCTTCCTCTCGATGGTCGTCGAGCACAAGCACAAGATAGGCTTCAAGGGAAAAATCCTGATCGAGCCCAAGCCGCATGAGCCGATGTACCATCAGTATGACTTCGACACGGCCACGATTTACGGTTTCCTGTCGCGCTTCGGCCTGCTCGGCGAAGTGCACGTCAATATCGAACCGAACCACGCCACACTGTCTGGCCACAGCTTCGCACATGAAGTGGCCACGGCTGTCTCGCTCGACATGATGGGCTCCATCGACATCAATAGCGGCAACTACCAGAATGGATGGGATACGGACCAGTTCAATCTGGATGTCCGCGACATCACGCTGGCGCTAGTGGAACTCCTGCCATCGGGCGGGCTCGATACGGGCGGTTTCAACTTCGATGCCAAGGTGCGCCGCCAGAGCAACGATCTTTCCGATCTGTTCCACGGCCATATTGGAGGCGCAGACGCCCTTGCCCGCGCCCTGCTGGCGGCGGCCGACCTGATCGAGCGCGGCGAGATCAAGGATCTGAAAGAGAAGCGCTATAGCGGCTGGAACGGGGCGCTTGGCAAGAAGATGCTGTCCGACGGAGCTTCGCTGGCCTCCATCGCGGATCAAGCTGCATCCGAAAGCCTGAACGGGAAGCACAGCTCGGGCCGGCAGGAATATCTTGAGAACCTCGTCGCACGCAGCATCAAATAGGATCGCCCCATGCAATTTTTTGTCGACACGGCCGACCTTGATGCCATCGCAGAACTCAATGCCCTTGGCCTTGTGGATGGGGTGACTACCAATCCCAGCCTGATCAAGAAATCAGGCCGGGACTTCAAGGACACGATTGCCGAGATTTGCGGCATTGTCTCCGGACCCGTCAGCGCTGAGGTCATTGCGGTCGATGCGGATGGCATGCTGGAGCAGGGCCGCAAGCTTGCCGCGATTGCACCCAATGTGGTCGTGAAGCTGCCCCTGACGCTGCCTGGGTTGCAGGTTTGCAAGACGCTGTCCGATGAGGGTACGCAAACCAATGTGACTCTGTGCTTCTCAGCGAACCAGGCGCTGCTCGCGGCCAAGGCGGGAGCGACCTATATCTCTCCCTTTATCGGACGCCTCGACGATATTCACATCGACGGGCTCGATCTCATCCGTGAGATCCGCACGATCTATGACAACTACATGTTCGAGACGCAGATCCTTGCCGCGTCGATCCGCGGTCCGCTGCATGTAAAGGAATGCGCCTTGATTGGCGCGGATGTAATGACCGCGCCACCAAACGTTATAAGTGCGCTGGCCGATCATGTACTGACGGCAAAGGGCCTGGAAACATTCCTTGCCGATGCCAAGACCGCAGGGATCACGATTTAGGACCGTCGGCGTCCCTGCCTTAAGAAATGGAGAGAGCACAACATGACCGTCAAATCCCGGATTATTGGCGTACTGTTGGGCTCTGCGGCGATCCTGCCCTGGCTCCAGCTTCAGGGATTTTCCGAGCCTGTGCTCGATGGCCCTGTCATGGACGCGGCCGTCATCCAGCGAGACAGCCCTATCACCCTTCATGGATCAGCGGCACCAGACTCGCAGGTCTCCCTTAAGATTGCAGGTGTCGACGCGACGGCGCGCGCGGATGCAGCTGGCGCATGGCAGACCGTTTTGCCAGCCATGCCAGCGGGCGGCCCCTATACTCTCTCAATAAAGGACTCGTCTGGCACATCCACATATCAAGACATTCTGATTGGCGATGTCATCCTGTGTTCCGGCCAGTCCAATATGGAATTCCCGGTTTACCGCGCGCTCAACCCAGACCGGGTGATCGAGGCCGCGGTAAACCCGAACCTCCGGCTGATGACCATCCCGCAGGTCACGAGCATCACGCCTCTCAGCACGCTGCCAGAAGGCACCGTGTGGGAGGCCACCACACCCGAAACGGTCCGTGACTTTTCCGCTGTCTGTTATCTGTCGGGCAATGCCTTGCAACAAGATCGCAACGTTCCGGTCGGTCTGATCGATGCGTCCTGGGGCGGTTCGCAGATTGAGGCGTGGCTCTCGGCCGATGATCTCGAACACGTGGGCGGTTTCTCGGCGCAGCTCCACCAACTATCCCTGTACGCAAGCGACAAGCACGCGGCAATGATGGCTTATGGTGAGGAATGGGAACGCTGGTGGCGCGCCGCTTATGAGGGCGACACAACCTGGACCGGTTCCGGCGAAGGCGCGGGATGGAAACCAGCGCCAGCCGAAATGGATGACTGGCAAACTTATGACGACCCGGACCTGAAAGACCATCTTGGTCGCGTCTGGTTCTCCAAGTCCTTCACGCTTTCAAAAGCTCAGGCGCGCAAGGAAGGTGCCTTGTCACTCGGCCTGTTCGACGACACGGATGCGACCTGGATCAATGGGCATTTTCTTGGATCAACTTCCAGCTGGACGGACAACAGAACGTATGACGTGCCGGCCAAATTCCTGAAAGCAGGAAAGAACACGATCATCGTAAACGTGCGAAATACCTATGGCCCGGGTGGCATGATGGGGCCTGCCGATATAGTTGGCCTGCAACTGGATTCCGGGGACACCCTGCCGCTGGGCATGGACTGGTCCTACAAGCTCGTCAGCGAGGACAAGCCCGGCGGGCCACAGCCGCCATGGGAATCGGTGAGCGGATATACAACGATCCACAATGCCATGACGGCGCCGCTGGCTGGCTATCCGATGAGCGGCGCAATCTGGTACCAGGGCGAGAGCAATACGGACCGGGGCGGGCAGTACCAGACCCTGCTCACGCAACTGATTACGCGCTGGCGACAAGACTATGGGGCTGAACTGCCTGTCGTGGTGGTGCAATTGCCGGGGTATGGCGCCATGCCGGACAAGGCGGGGCCTTCGGGATGGTCCGATGTACGTGAGGCCGAACGCCAGGTAGCGCTTGATGATGCCCTGACTGGCTTGGCAGTCACCATTGATGCCGGTGACAGGACGGACATACATCCCCCGAACAAGCAGCTCGTGGCTGAGCGAGTGACCGATGTTTTAAATGTAGTCAGTGGCGAGGAGCCCGGAGTCGCAGATGGGATTGCGCCGTCCAGTGCGACACGCGGCCAAGTCACGATCACGCTGGAGATGCCAACCGGCGGGTTGAAGGTGATCGGGTCTGACCGGCCAATCGCTTTTCAGGCCTGCGATGCGTCAGCGAACTGCGAATGGACTGCGGCGAGCCTGAATGGAAAAACAATCACAATCGCCATTCCTGCCAACATGGAGCCCGTGGAGGTTCGCTACTGCTGGGGTGATGCGCCCATATGCAACCTGTTCTCGGATGAAGACGTGCCAGTCGCGCCCTTTAGCCTCGCGGTGGATTAAGCATGGTATCTCCCGCCCCCTTACCGGGGAGCGGGAGTGCCCCATACGCCCGCACTATTCCTTGACGAAGTTGACCTTGGTTGAGACTGCGCCATCCTCGGTCACATAACCTGGTTGCCCGCCACCGACCGACAGTTCCGCCGACATACCGGCTGGTGCGATCAGTTTGCCCGCATCATCAAAATAGCCCAGCCGCTCAGGTGAAAGGTCGAAGGCAACGCGCTTGCTCTCGCCTGGCGCCAGATCGACCACGTCGAAGGCCACCAGCTCCACGCGCGGCGTCGAAGCATTGGGACGACTATCGAGCTGGATATAGGCCTGGACGACTTCACGCCCTGCCCGGTCACCCGTATTGGTCACCATGACGGACACAGGCATTGGACTCGCACCGTCGGGATTTTCTGGCACGGACATGTCAGAATACTTGAACGTCGTGTAGCTCAATCCGTAACCGAACGGGTAGAGCGGCTCACCCTCGTAATACTTGTAGGTCCGGTTCTTCATTGAATAATCGTCAAAAGCCGGCAGCCCTTCGAGAGACTTGTAGAATGTGACAGGCAACCGGCCCGATGGGCTGAATTCGCCCCAGAGCAGGTCAGCGATGGCAGTGCCGGCTTTTTCTCCGGGATAGAAGGCCTGCACGATGGCAGGAAGGTTTTCGTCTTCCCAGTTAAGCGCGATGGCACTGCCGGAGAAATTGACCAGCACGACCGGCTTGCCGGTAGCTTGGAGCTTCTTCAACAAGTCTTCCTGAACCTCAGGCAGCTTGAGGTCGGTCCGGTCGCCGCCAAGGAAGCCATCAATCTTGACGCTCATCTCCTCGCCCTCAAGGTCGGCATCGATCCCGCCGAAGAACAGCACAACATCGGCGTCCTTGGCCGTTTCAAGCGCCTCTCCGGCCCAGTCGCGGGAT
The DNA here is from genome assembly GCF_000682695.1 of Hyphomonas chukchiensis. Lineage (GTDB taxonomy): Bacteria > Pseudomonadota > Alphaproteobacteria > Caulobacterales > Hyphomonadaceae > Hyphomonas > Hyphomonas chukchiensis. Next base: position 162,927 of record NZ_AWFG01000074.1, read on the forward strand.
GTATTCACCCAAGACAGCTTAGCGATGGGTTCGATCGTATTGACCGGCCAGTCCCGAACGGCGTTCAGTGTATATTCGACCGGGTAAGCCTTGCCTGCCTTCATATCGATCGGGCCGTCGGTGATCTTCTTGCCGTCAACCGTGGCCTCCGACATTCTCGGAACCCCAAAGCTGTAGGCACCATCGGTTTCCGGAACGATGAAGCCTGTCCAGACAATCACAAATTCATCCGCGATCTCGCCGTTGATCGGCGAGGTTTTCCAGTGGTGATCGATCTGTGCGTCGACCGTGACAGACACCGGATCGCCATCGCGCGCAGCATTGTCCCAGCTCGTCATTGTGAGGCCGGGCTGCAGGTCGCCATTCTCGTCGGCATGCTTGAAAACGCTCGCCTCGACCGGCTTCCGGTTGCCGAAGACGTTGCCTGCCAGTGCAGAGCCCGGCGCATAGACGACATTCTCGGCGCCAGCCTTGGCGATCACGCCCTCAAGGGCCGTAACAGGCGCAGTCGGATAACCGAAATAGTTCGCGACCAATGTCAGCTCATTGTCGGCGTTCGGGCCAATCACGGCAACTTTTGTGCCCTCTTTGAGCGGCAACACGCCGTCATTTTTGAGGAGTACGAGCGAACTACGTGCCGCTTCCGCAGACAGGGAAAGGTTCTTTTCACTCGCAACGACGCTGTAAGGGATCTGGGAATAAGGCACGTCCTTGTCGAACTCGCCAAGGCGGAACCGCGCCGTGAAGAGCCTGGTGACAGCCTTGTCGATCGTAGCCTCGTCGATCAGGCCAAGCGCGACGGCCTCTGGAAGGGCATCCATCTTATTGCCCTCACCATCTCCGCAATTCAGGTCCGTGCCCATTTTGACTGACAGTGCAGCGGCCTCGGCACGTGTCGCGACATAGTGATGAGCATAGTCATAGTAAAAGTCGCCGATCGCGCCGCAATCAGACACGACGTATCCATTGAAACCCAACTCGCCCCGCAGGATGTCGACCATCAATTCCTCGCTGCCGCAGGCAGGCGCGCCGCGAAATGCGTTATAGGCACACATCACGGAAGCAACCTTCGTATTGTCGAACGCAGCCTTGAAAGCGCCAAGGTAGGTTTCGTGAAGGTCCGCTTCAGTCGGATCATAGTCATCAGAGTGCCGGGTCGTTTCGGGACCTGAGTGCACGGCGAAATGCTTCACCGTCGCAATGGCCTTCAGGTATTTCTCGTCGTCCCCCTGGATGCCGTTGACGAAATTCGTCGCCATCCGGCCGGTGAGAAATGGATCCTCTCCATAGGTTTCCTGCCCTCGCCCCCAGCGGGGATCGCGGAAAATGTTTATGTTCGGCGACCAGTATGTGAGGTCCGTATACATCTCGTACACACCATGGCTCGCGAAATTATTGTGCTTGGCCCGGCCCTCATCCGAGATTGCCGTCGCAACCTCGAGCATCAGGTCTTCGTCCCAAGTCGCTGCAAGGCCGATGGCCTGAGGAAAAAGCGTTGCCTCGCCCGCGCGCGCCACACCATGCAGCGCCTCGTTCCACCAATTGTGTCTGCGGATGCCGAGACGTTCGATTGGCGCAGCCTTGTCGTACATTTGCTCGGCTTTTTCCGTAAGTGTGAGACGACCAACAAGGTCTGCCGCACGCGCTTCCGGGCTCAAGGAAGGATCCTGGAAAGCATACTCATAAACAGGCGCCGAAGGGGTCGTCCCGGCAAGTTCCACCTCTGCAGTATCACCCCCCAAAGCCTGTTCTGAAACACCCGCACAAGCTGCGACTCCTGCAATCAGAGCAGCGATTGCCACCGTTTCACGAAACCGATTACGCCGTGGCCTGATTGTCGTGCGCATATGTACTCCTCCGCATTTGGGAGCTGTCGCGACGCGCGCACCTCCACTTGTTTGATCCTCTTTGTTGCACGCTAACATAGCCTTCGCCAAGTCCTTTCAGAATTGAAATCCTGTCTAGTAAACGCCATGACTCGGGCGACTTTAAATTCGCCCTTAGCGAGAGGTGTTGCTAATACGACACACTTTTCCGGCATCGCTAACATTTTTGTTAAGGCCTATTGATAGCGCAAACATTTCGTGGTCGCATCTACTCAGGCATGAAGACCGGCGTTCCGGCCATGACCAGATGAAAACTAGTTCGGCGCATCGTGGGATGACGTCGACGCTCAGAGGGAGGAAGTCTATGACCTTTACCAAGGAACAAGTCGTGGTGCGTGATAAGCGCACCCCCAAGTGGACCGCCCTGCTCTGCGGCGTTTCCGCTGTGTCGCTCATCAGCGCCATGCCGGCATCGGCGCAGGAAGCAGCTGACGAAGAGTCCCGCCAGGAAGTCGTGGTGGTGCAGGGCATCCGTGGATCGCTCGAGCGCGCCATGGATCTCAAGCGCGAATCAAACGGCGTTCTCGACGCCATTTCGGCCGAAGACATCGGCAAATTCCCGGATACCAACCTTGCTGAATCCCTTCAGCGTATCACTGGCGTATCGATCGACCGGTCGAACGGTGAGGGCTCCAAGATCACGGTTCGTGGCTTCGGTCCGGACTTCAACCTGGTAACCCTGAATGGCCGCACGCTGCCCACGGCAGACATCGGCGTGATCGGCGAGCGCGGCAACTACGGAGCCGGCGGCGACCGTTCATTCGACTTCTCCAACCTGGCCTCTGAAGGCGTGAGCGCTCTGGAAGTCTACAAGACCGGCCAGGCTATCCTTCCATCGGGTGGCATCGGTGCGACGATCAATATCCGGACACGTCGTCCACTTGATACACCAGGCTTCCAGGCATCGGCCGGTGCCAAGGTGATGAATGATACAAGCAACGAAGGCGGTGATGACTATACGCCCGAATTGACGGGTCTCGCGAGCTGGACCGACAATAGCGAGCGCTTTGGCGCGGGCATTTTTGGCTCCTATTCAAAACGCGATTCCGGCGCTCCAACACAGCAGGTCAATGACTGGCTCGTGTTCGACCCAATTGTAGACGGAGAGTTCGGAGACAGCAGCTATGTGCGGGGGGACGGGTCTACTGTCGTCACCAACGCGCCCAAAGATGGCCAGCTCTACGCCATCCCACAGGACAGCCGCTATGATTTCTCGGATATCTCCCGCGAGCGGATCAATGGTCAATTGGTCCTTCAATTCCGCCCGATGGATAACCTGACCCTGACAGGCGACGTCACTTACGCCCAGAACAAGTCGGAAGAAGACCGATTTGAGCAAACTAACTGGTTTGCAACACCATTCGACCAAATCACCTTTGACAATGATGGCCCCGTGGCAACGGCCGTTTTCCTCCAGGAAAACAATAACGGCACGAAGGACATTGGTTTCGAACAAACCAATCGCGCAACGAAGGACGAATTGAAATCGTTTGGCTTCAATGCGGAATGGGAATTCAGCGACCGCGCTCGTTTCATACTCGACGCACACAGTTCAGAAGCGACTTCAGGCGGCGATAACCCGCTCGGTCATTCGGCGACCTTCGTGGCAATCGGTGCGCCTGTTATCCTGCAGCACTCTGTCGACTTCACGGGCGGTTATCCAATCCAATCGTACACGATCGACGACAGTGCAGCTGGCAACAACAATGGCATTCTGGATGTAGGCGACCTTGCCTCGCAGGTCGCCCGCTCGGCGGCCTCGAACATGAAGCACGAAGTTGATGAAATCGACATGCGCGTTGTCTGGGACTTTGATTCCAGCAGCCTGACCATCGGCGGGAACTATCGCGATACGGAAATGAACCGCACCACTCGCACAACTCAACAGGATCTCGGAAGCTGGGGCTTCAGCAATCCGCGCGATGTGGAACAGTTTGCACCGGGCATAATGGAAGCCTATTGCCTGGGATGTCTCTTTGATGACCTTCCTGTCGGCAAGGCGGATACAGCCTTCAAAGGAAGTGCAACGGATCTCTTTACAGCCCTTTCCGCAGCCTATCCTGGCAATGCTCCGAATATCTCGGAAACTGCGGACCAGGTGACGGAAGAAATCACTTCCCTTTTCGCCCAGTTTGATATGGAAGCCGAACTGCTCAATCGCCCTGCACGTGTCAGTGCCGGCATCCGCTACGAAGACACGAAAGTGAAGTCGACAACACTGCAGTCAATTCCTTCGGGAATTTTGTGGCAGTCTGATAATGACTTCCTCGTGCAACAATCCGGCACCAAGCAGGACCTCTCCGGTGAGGGCAGCTATGACCACATTCTGCCCAACGTCGACTTCCAGCTTGATGTCACGGACGATATCGTTGCGCGTGCGTCCTATTCGAAAACGATCGGTCGCGTAGCTTACAGTAACCTGTTCGCCTCAACCACCGCGAACGCACCAAACCGTCCGTCGGCCCTTGGTGGCCAGGTGACAGGCGACTCACAGAACCCGGCTCTCCTGCCACTGGAGTCCGACAACTTCGATGTGTCGCTTGAGTGGTACTATGGTGACACGAGCTATGTATCGATTGGCTATTTCGACAAGCGCGTGAAGAACTTCATCGGTAACGGTGTTGTTGAGCGCAACCTGTTCGGTCTTCGCGATCCTGCATCTGGCCAGGCGGGAACACGTTCGGGTGATGCTCTGGATGTGATCAGCGCACTTGGTGTTGACCAATCCGAGGCCAACCTGTTCACAATGGTTGCCCTGATCGACGCAAATGGTGGTGACGTGGCTGCTGCTCAGGCAGAGTTCCAGTCTAACCTGGTTGGCGGTGCGCTTCCACAGGCCTATGTGGACTCCATCCTCGGCCAGTATGATGTGACCGCAGATGCCAATGACCCGCTCCTCACTTTTGCGGTGTCTCAGCCGATCAACAACAAGGAAGGCAATATCGACGGCATCGAGTTTGCCTGGCAGCACTTCTTTGGTGAGACCGGCTTTGGCTTCGCGGCCAACTACACGATGGTCAATGGCGACGTGGAGCTTGATCCGACTGCCTCTCCATACGAGAACCAGTTCGCGCTGGTTGGTCTCTCGGACTCTGCCAACTTCACGGCTATCTATGAGAAGTACGGATTGTCCGCACGTCTGGCCTATAACTGGCGGGACACCTTCCTCCAGGCCACGAACCAGGGCGGAGACCGGAGCGGTATTTATGTGGAAGACTTCGGCCAGTTCGACCTGAATGTCAGCTATGACATCAACGAACATGTCGCTGTATCCTTCGAGGCAATCAATATTACCGGCGAAGACCAGCGGGTTTACCACCGCGTTCCGGAGCAGTTCTACTACTCCTATGAACTGTCTCCACGTTACCTGCTGGGCGCCCGCTACAAGTTCTAGCGGTCGACAGACAGAGACTGTTGGGGATAAATTGAAAAAGGCCGCTCTTCGCAGCGGCCTTTTTTGCCCGACCGGACCACCCACCAAGAGGCGCAGCATGACCAATATGGCTTTGCTCAACAATGTAGAGCACCACGACCTGAAGGTGATCGCAGGTCACGGCCCGGAATATGGCGACAGCATTAACCTGACGACCATCTTCCCGACTGAGTTTGCCGAAGCCCAGCGGGACTATCCGATATTGTTCCGCAAGGATGAGAATGGCCAATACGGTGCAGTCGCATTACTCGGCCTGGACAAGGGTGAAAACCTGTTCCTGACGAATGAAGGCTGGCAGGGGCGCTACATTCCCGCCATTCACCAGCGCGGCCCCTTCGTAATTGGTCGGCAGAACCAGGTCATCGACGGCGAAACCCGACAGGAGCCCGTGATCTTCGTTGATCTCGAGGACAGCCGCGTGAACCGATCCGAGGGCCACCCGCTCTTCCTTAGACATGGCGGCAATTCACCCTATCTGCAGCATGTGAGCCATGTGCTCAGGATCATCAACAAAGGGGCAGAAGTTGCGCGGCCCATGTTTGCGGCATTCGAGGCTGCAGACCTCATTGAGCCTGCATCCCTTGAAATCCGGATAGACGAGCACACAGTCTATCAGGTGCCTGATATGTATTCCATAAATGAACAGAAGCTCGCCGCGCTCGACGGGCAGGTCCTGGAGAGCCTCCATAAATCCGGCTTTCTCCGCGCCGCTTACCTGGTTCTCGCATCCCTTCCCAATGTCCGCAGGCTGATCGCACTCAAGAATGCAAAGCGCGCAGAGAATGCCTAGTCTTTCGCGGAAATACAGTAGCTTATCATGGTCGATATAGAGCGAAAGACACGCGTCCTGGAAGGCATCTCAGTGGATGCCATTCCATATGAAAGGCTCATGCGTGAAGAGCAGCCTACAATACTGAAAGGTGTTGCCAGAGACTGGCCGCTGACCATCAAGGGCATTGAATCACCTGAAGCAGCCATGGACTATATTTCAGGGTTCTATCAAGGTCGGCCGGTTGTCGGATATACGTGCGCTCCGCACCTGAACGGGCGGTATTTCTATAATGACGATATCTCCGGATTGAACTTCCAGCGCCAACGCGTTCCGCTGGGTGACTTCCTTGATCTTATGCGAAATGAATTGGGGCGGCCTGATTCCCCCTCGTATTATATCGGATCAACGGATGCTGATTTGTATTTTCCCGGCTTTCGTGACGATAATAATCTGATCCTGAATCACCCCATGTTCGAACACAACTCACCCATCGTGAGTCTCTGGATCGGTAATCGCACGACCGCCACGGCGCACTATGACATGTCCAATAATATCGCCTGCTGCATCGTGGGCACGAGACGGTTCACGCTTTTTCCGCCGGAACAGATCGCCAATCTCTATCCAGGACCATTGGAGCCCACGCCTGGTGGACAGGTCGTCAGCATGGTTGATTTCCAGAACCCCGATTTTGAGCAACACCCGCGATTTAAAGAGGCCCTGGAGGCCGCAGAGGTGGCTGAACTTGAGCCGGGTGACGCGCTTTTCTACCCTGCCCTCTGGTGGCATCATGTCGAGGCGCTGAGCGACTTCAATACGCTGGTGAATTACTGGTGGAATACATCGCCGGGATATATCGACACTCCCCAGAATACCCTTCTTCACGGCCTGCTCAGTTTGCGCGATCGCCCTGAACAGGAGAAGCGCGCGTGGAAGGCGCTCTTTGATTATTACGTATTCGGACCCGCTGAAATTCCGGGAGCCCATCTGCCAGAACATGCCAAAGGTGACCTGGCACCGATGGATGAGCCTCGTGCGCGCCGGCTGCGGGCGAAATTGCTTCAACGTCTGAACCGTTGACCAGATCTGACAGGGAGACATACGTGGACGGACAGACTGTAAAGAAAGTGGTTATTGCAGGTGGCGGCACAGCAGGCTGGATCGTGGCAGCCGCCCTATCACGTCAGCTTGGCCCCCTCATCGACATTACGCTTGTAGAGTCAGACGAGATCGGGACGGTTGGCGTGGGTGAAGCAACCATTCCGACACACCGCATATTTCACCATCTTCTTGGCGTGGACGAGCGAGCCTTCATGCGCGCCACAAAAGCGACGTTCAAGCTCGGCATCGCATTCGAGAACTGGGGCCAGATTGGTGACCGCTATATCCACTCGTTCGGCGTCGTCGGGAAGTCGACATGGATGGCGGACTTTCATCACATCTGGATGCAGGCCCGGGAGATGGGCCTGGCGAGCGAACTTGGAGATTATTGTTTCGAACTTAAAGCCGCAGAGGCCAACAAGTTCGCGACCTCCGACACATCGCAGATCAATTATGCCTATCATCTCGATGCGAGCCTCTATGCGGGGTTTCTGCGCCAATTTGCGGAATCCTTTGGCGCTCGCCGCGTCGAGGGCCTGATTGAAGCCGTCGAGCAGAACCCGGAAACAGGTTTCATTACAGTGCTCGTGCTCAAATCTGGCGAACGTATTGAAGGCGACTTGTTTATCGACTGCACGGGCTTCCGGGCGCTTCTGATAGATAAAACCTTGAACACCGGATTTACGGACTGGTCTCACTGGCTGCCGACAGATCGCGCGATCGCCGTGCAAACCAAGGCGACGGGACCAGCCCTGCCCTATACCCGCGCCATCGCACATGATGCTGGCTGGCGTTGGAAAATCCCGCTTCAACACCGTGTCGGAAATGGTCTCGTGTATTCCAGCGCCCATCTGTCGGATGATGAGGCCCGCTCACGCCTGCTGGCAGAGATTGATGGCGAACCGCTCACGGATCCCCGTATCATCCGGTATCGAACCGGCCGCCGCGAGAAAGTCTGGGTCAAGAATTGCATATCGATCGGGCTTTCGAGTGGCTTTGTCGAGCCACTTGAGTCGACCTCGATTCATCTGATCCAGATTTATGCCTCGCGGCTGGTCCAGATGTTCCCGTTCAATGGATTCAGCGACGCGCTGGCGACGCGGTTCAATGACATGGCACGAGTGGAGCTAGAACGAATACGCGACTTCATCGTTCTGCACTATAAGCTGACCGAGCGCACGGACAGTGACTTCTGGAAAATGATGGGCGCCATGAACATACCGGACACCTTGCGCAACCGGATTGACCTCTTCCGCGATACCGGACTGGCCTACCAGGAAAAAGCCGAACTCTTCCAGGTGGATTCCTGGCTGCAGGTGATGATGGGGCAGCGACTGCACCCACAGGGACGCCACCACCTCGGTCGTCTGATGTCAGAAGACCAAATCAAAATGGCGCTCAATGGCCTGCGTACGAACATTGCCAATGCAGTTGCCCGATTGCCGGTTCATCAGGATTTCCTCGACCAGTATATGCGTGAGCCTGAGTTGTCCTGAAATTGTGGGTGGTGCGATGGCAACTGAAGCAGGCGCATGGCCCGCCCCAGTTGCGACATCATATGCTCGCGCGTCTAGTGTTCCGACCAGACGACTTCGCCGTTCTTGATCACGGTGTCGACCGTGGACACGTTGGAGATGTTCGCGAGCGGATCGGCATCGAGGATTGCAATGTCAGCGAGATGGCCCGGCTCGATGGAGCCGATGAAATCCCCGACGCCAATGGCAACCGCAGCCTCACTCGTTGCCGTTCGTATGACCTTTGCTGGCGTGAGTCCGGCTTCGGCATAGATCTCCAGCTCCTTGTGGAGGGAGGCGCCATAAGGGATGAAGGGCGAGTCCGTGCCGGCGACGATACGGCCGCCATTGTCGACAATACGCTTCAGCGTCGCTTCCATCTTGTCGGTATTGGTCGTGCCATAGCGCGTCATCAGGGCGAGTGTTGGCGTGACGACAAGGCCTGATTCCGAGATGAGGGCGATGACGTCCTGATAGGTGTTGCTGAGCGCGGAAATCTTGAGCGAATAGCCACGACGACTGGTCGCGCCGAAATGCTCCATCTGGTCGATGCCGTTGGCGACCGCCGGATAAAGCTCGTGCGACGAAACCGGGATGCCGCTTTCATGCGCCAGTTCGATCGTGCGGTTCTGAACGGTGTAGTTCTGGCGAACATAGCTCTTGTACATATTAAGCTTGAGTTCGGTCGACAGGCGCATGGAGTCTTCCGCGCGCTCAACCGTTCCAACCGTTTCCGAGACGCCGTAGGAGACGCGCGCGCCTTCGTTCAGCGGACCTGCGGTGAACACGCGAGGCGCAGGACGCTTGCCCGCGTCAGAGGCCTCGCGACGCTCCACCGCATGATAGGGATCGTCGCCCGTTTCACGAACGGTGGTGATGCCGTGACTGAACCAGATGTCGCCGAGCGGGACGCCCTGGCTCGTGGACTGGTGGGTATGGCTCTCGATGAGACCGGGGATGACATATTTGTCGGACGCATCGATCAGGGTGCCTTCGACGGGCCCCTCCCCGGCCGGATGGACAGCAGTGATCACACCCTTCTCAACAACGATATCGACATTCTCGACATAGGCGTCGCCGAGGCCGTCAAACATGTGGCCAGCACGAATGGTGAGGCTTTCGTCCGGCATGTCGCGCACCCATTTGGGCTTGATGTCCAGCGTGCGTGTCTCGCCGCTGGCGCGGTCATACAGCATGATGTCCTTGCCATCGATGTAGATCAGCTTGCTGGCGTCGGCCGACCATGTCGGGTTTTCGCCCGCCTTGGCAATCTCCACGGCTTGACCGAAGACGCCCTCGGACGTCATGGGCATCATGTAGAGTGCACCATCGACCCGGTAGACGACCGTGCCGTCGCTGCTCCAGGCTGGCCTGTTCCACTGGCGACGACCGAGCGATTTGACCTCGCCGACCGGAAGGATCCAGGACTTCTCGCCCTCGCCCGATGACGGCATCATGTAGAAGGCATTGTATCCCTCGCGGAACCGGTTCGTGACCGGTCGGCGCGCGACCACGATTATGGACTTGCCGTCGGCCGACCATGCCGGCGCGCTCGGTCCGAAGATCGGATCGGACAGTACGGTCTCCTCACCTGTCGCGACATCGATGACATTGACCGTGCTGCCGAGGAAGACGGTTGTGAGGGCATCAGCGAGATAAGCGATACGTGTGCCGTCAGGTGACCAGATGGCAGAGTTCGCTGGCTTGGGATCATCGGTGAGCTGGGTGAGCACGCCGCTGGCGAGGTCCATCAGCCAGATATCCGTCTTGCCACCACGATCGGTCGAGAAAGCCAGCTTGCTGCCATCTGGCGACCAGCTGGGGGACAGATCGACAAACGCGTCATCGGTCAGTTGCGTGGTTTCGCCTGTAGCGAGGTCCGCTATCCAGATATCGCCAAGCGCCGCGAAGGCGGCCTTGGTGCCGTCTGGCGAGAGGATCGGGTCGATCACGCCGAGCGCCGGTTGCGGTGCTTCGGACGTGAGGTCGTAGATCCGACGCTTGTATGGCGTGCGGTCGAGTGCAACGTGCGCTGCGAACGGAATGGATGTGGTGGTCGCGCCATCGACGGAGATCGTGTGGACGCCGCCATCAGCGGTGTACATCACATCGCCAGCTGGAGTGATACTGGGGCGGAACGGAAAGACATCTGAGCCATCGACGAGGCGCGTCACCGGGCTGCCATCAACCGGCACGCTGACCAGAAGGCCATTGTCGCCGATGATGCCAGCGACATAGAGGGTGTCACCGGACGGCGCCCAGACAGGCGCACCGAGCGTGTTGGCGGCGAACAGGACCTTTGGCGCGTCCTTACCAGCCGTATCGCGAATGACGAGTGCGTCGCGCTCGCCATCGATGACCATGACGATGTGCGAGCCATCCGGAGAAAGGATCGGATAGACAGCATTGCCGGCGCCGCGGAAATAGGGTGTCAGCGGGGTTTCATAGCCGGTCTCGTCAGCGGAGGTGAGCTCCTTTGTGGCGCCACTTGCGCGATCGATCGACCAGACCTGATAGCCATCGTCCTGATCGCTGGAATAGAGGATGGAGGCCCCATCGGGCGTGTAGGACGGATAGCGCGCGTCGCTGGCAATATCGGAGAGCTGCGTCAGGTCCGATCCGTCAGGCTTCACGGTCCAGATCGAGAATGTGTTGTCGGGGAATGCGTAAAAGGCGATCTCGGAACCGTCAGGTGACCAGACTGGCTCCTGCGCATCGAGCGCAGGCGAGGTGAGCGCTGTGGCGTCACCGCCTTCGGCCGGTATGGACCAGAGAACACCTTGAAGCGCCAGGATGATCGTCTTGCCGTCAGGTGACAGGGCAGCGGCCATGTTGGTGCCTTCGGTCATCGTCACGTCAATGATGACGCGCGCCTCAGGGGCATTGGTGACAACCGGCTCGTCGGACTTTGGCGAGGTGTCCAGCTGCGCAGGCGATTGAGTCGTCGTCGCGCATCCCGCTAGAGCAATAGCTGAGATGGCGGAAAGCAGCGATGCTCTGAGAGAGCGAGTATGGGCCAAGGCAGGACCTCCGGATTATAAAAAATGATGCGGCGTCACTAATGTGACTAAAGAAAAAATGCCCGCCGACAAGAGTGCCGGCGGGCATTGGGCAAATCCTCTAGAAGGATTTCTTGACGTTCACATACCAGTAGCGTGGAAGCGGCTGGTACAGCGATGAGAGGTAGCCATAGGTGTCGGCCAGTGGCGGATCCTCGTTGAAGGCGTTCCGCACGCCGACCCGGATGGCTGTTCCGTTCGTAAAGCCGTCATTCTCGACGGTGTACTGGCCGTAGAAATTCCAGGTCGTCTGGTCCTCGATGGGCCATGGGCCGTAGTCCGTGCTGGAGACGCTCGTGCTGTAGACGTCACCGGTGTACTGCGAGAACGCCCCGACTTTCCAGTTGGCCCACTCATAGGATGCAGACATGGAATACTTCCATTCCGGACGGCCACCTTCCTTGATGAGGCTGCCGCCACCGGTCACAGTCACATACGAATTCAGCGTACCGTCATCGAGAGCGGCCTGAATCGCCGCAGCTTCTTCCGTCGGGCTCTGATAGTAGGTGTCGAGGTAGGTTGCGTTGACGTTCAGCGACAGCTCGCCCGGGCCAACTTTCACATCCCAGAATGCACCATAGTCGATGCCCTGCACCTTGAGCGGGGACTGGTTTGTGAACTTCGCGATGACGTTCAGGACGTCGCCGACTGGCTCAAGGCCCGTGCCCGCAAATTCGGCCACTTGCTGCGGTGTTGGATCCATGCGGATCACGTTCGGGTTTGAACTGCCCTGCAGGCGCAACAGGTAGTCATACGTAAGTGCCACAGAGTCGTTCAGAAGGCCGATAGGGTTCTTCTGCTCAATGCTCCAGACGTCAGTCGTGAAAGTCAGGTGACCGAAGGCTTCCGGCAGGAACTGCGGTTCGAAGACCACGCCATAGGACGAGCTTTCAGACTCTTCAGGCTCCAGCTCGGAGTTACCCGATCGAAGGCTGGCCACCGTAACGGACAGCGTGGAGCAGTTGGAGTAGTCTGAGATCCGGCCCTGACGATCAGCAGCTTCACACTGGATGTAGTCAGGATAGCCGTTCACGCGTTCCAGAAGCGGCGTGTTGACCACTTCAAGGTTCGGCGCTTTGAAGCCTTCCGACCAGGAGCCCCGGAACCGCAGGCCGTCAATGACGTCCCAGGAAGCCGCGACCTTTGGTTTCGATACGGAGCCGACATCCGAATAGTCTTCGTAACGGGCTGCAAGCTGAAGCTCGATGGATTTCGCCAGAGGGATCTTCATCTCTTCCGAGATCAAAGGCACAGCCAGTTCGAGATAAGCTGAAGAGACATTGCGGCTGCCCTTAACATCAGGCGACGGGCTATGGCCCATCAGACTGGAGTCGGACACCAGGTCCCCGGTGATCTGATCATAGTAAGGAAGCGAACCATCCTGGTGTGGATCGCGATCATCATGATAGGTCTCACGACGGAACTCGAGGCCGCCCGCGATGCCGATATCACCAGCCCATATGGAAAGGAGGTCAGGTTTGGATACCTTGAAGTCTGCGAGAGACAGGGTCGTCTTGTTTTCGCGAACCTGAGTGATCATGAAGCTGTCAATTGTCTCCTGCGAATTGCAGGACGCACCAGGCAGGCTTGGGTTCAGGGGATCACCGCCACAGAACGGATTGTAGGCAGAGGCATCCGTACGGTTCAAGGCCTCCTGGAACAGACGGGAGTCAACGCCGTCTGCGGAATCCTTTACCTTCGCTTCGTTATAAAGAAGCGCCGAATCCCAGTTCCACCCAAAGGCATCGCCCTTGGCACCGACAAGGAAGCGATACTGGTCGTTTTTCACGTTCACGTCACGCGTGCCGACATCCGTTAGGCGATAGGAAGCTATGCGAAGTGGCACACCTTCAGCTGGGACATTTGCACTCAGGCCGTCGATACGATTTGCAGAACCGACCGGACCCAGCGGGTTATAATATGCGTCCGCGGCGATATAAATCGGACCCGATCCGAGGCTGGCTGGCGCGCCGATAACCGCATCGGTTTCGGCGGTATATATACCGAGTTCACCATAGATATTCAGGCTGTCGGAGACGTCATAGTTCGCGAAGCTGAAAAAGTTGATGCGGTCAACGGCTGGCAGCATTGTGAGGGTATCGAAGGTCGCCAGTTCATCATAGCGCATGTCGCGATAGGTTGCTGACGATGTACTACCCGGGCCGTAGCAGGTCTCGCTACCAGGAACCAGACAGCCTGCGCCGAACTGCGGCGCCTGAATGTGAAAGGCGCCTGCCGCATCGGTAAATGTCGATCCGTCTGCTGATATTGCCCCAATGGATGTGTCGACGGGAGCAAAATAACCCCACGGGCTGGATGTTGAGCGGTTGTCCCAGGCCACACCGGCCCAGTTTGTATCATCTGTCAAAGGCCGCATATCGGAGAGGCTGGTGTACTCCTGATCGGACCGCAGGAGCGATGACCGCGTCGTGCCACCGAGATAGACAGAGATATTGCCCTTACCGTTGTCAAAATCCGTTCCGTAGAGAACGTCACCGGTCAGTTCATCAAGATTTGTGCCTTCGGCAACACCGTATTGCAGGTTCATGTCGAGGCCGACAAAGTCGGACCGCATGACGTTGTTCACAACACCAGCAACGGCGTCCGAACCGTAAATAGCGGCAGCACCGTCTTTCAGGACTTCAACTCTCGCCAGGCCCTGAACCGGAATGGCGTTGACGTTATATCCAAAAACCGGAGTCTGGTTGTCGGTTTGTGAGGTGGGGTGCACCACTGAACGCCGGCCGTTGATCAGGACGAGCGTGTTACCCTGTGCCAGTCCCCGCAGACTGACCGTGGATATGTCGCCCCTTGCAGCGTTGGAGTTGCCGCCCCCGAGATACGTTCCGTTGAAAGTGATATCACCGGCAGACGGCACGGTACGGAAGAGATCTTCCGCGGACACGGCCCCAGTCGCCTCGATGTCGTCTGGCGAGACGACCGTTACGGGGAGCGCACCGGAAACCTTGGCCCCCTGGATTTGCGACCCAAGCACGAGAACGGTATTGAGCTTCGCCTCTTTATCCCCAGACGGATCATCTGCCTCTTGGGCAAATGCCGAATGGGCAAGAAAGCCCGTCAACAGGGCGCACGTGGCGACCGAAATCCTACAACGACGACCGAAATCGCTTTTACTCATTTGACTCATTTTAATTGGCCCCTTGCGCAATGAAAACGAGCGATCCCAAAGATTAGCCTCAGACAAATTCGGGCACATTTCTGCCGTCGTCGGCAGCCACTACTGAGCCGCCGCCAACGCACACACTTTCGTAAAAAAGGTACAGTCCCGAGGTCGCCTGAACACCGTTGTTCAACGCTCTTCTCTCAAGTGACAAACTCGTGACGCGGCGGACATTACAAATTGTTATTAGATTGGATAAATATATCAAATGCCCAGAAAGTGGGCTCATTCGAAAGCAAACGTGCAGTCACTACAGCAGCATTAGGCAGCGGCCCATATTCGCCATGTACAATTGTTGATCCCATTTGTCCATTTCCGACAAATGTTCTGGCGGCAGACACATTCCGGCTTTCCCGCGCGTTGATCTGCTTGAACATAGTCTCGCACCCGGCAAGTCATTCATATGCGCAGGCATCAGGTCCCTGCGCTTCCCATACATGGAGACAGCTGAATGCATCGCCGGACTTTTCTCTCATCACTCTCTGCACTCGGGCCGCTCGCGCTCGGCGCATCGTCACTGTTCTCGGGGCGCGCATCGGCGACTCCACTGGTCGACCGGCCTGATATCCGCGCAGGTGATCGCCTGGCCGGGGCTTCATTTGCCTCACGGTCGACGGTCTGGGGCACCAAGGGCGCTGCGGCAACATCACATCCCCGCGCCACGCTGGTGGCGATTGATATTCTCAAGAGAGGTGGATCGGCTGTTGATGCCGCCATCGCAGCCAACGCATCCCTTGGGTTCCTCGAACCCACAGCGAATGGCATTGGCGGCGATGCATTCTGCATGCTTTGGGATCCAAAGGCCGGAAAGGTCGTCGGCTTGAATGGCTCCGGCCGCTCACCTGCAGCCCTCTCGCTGGAGACAGTGCGCGAGCAGTCTCCCAAGGGACGCATCCCGTCGCTCGGCGCTCTTTCGGTCTCGGTTCCCGGCGCGGTCGATGCATGGTGGACACTGCACCAGCGGTACGGGCTTCTTCCCTGGAAAGACCTTATGGCACCGGCAGCCGACCTTGCCGAACAGGGCATGCCGATACCCTTGATGATCGCTGCCCGCATGCGCAGTGACATGGCACGGATTGTGAAACCAGAATCCAATGTCGAGGAAATCGACAATATACGTAAAGTCTACATGACGCGCGGCCGGACCCCGAACGAGGGTGAAGTTGTTCGCAACCCTGACCTCGCGCGCACGCTTCGCATGATCGGCGAAGGCGGTCGCGACGCTTATTATGATGGCCCTATCGCCGACACGATCGAGGTCTATTTCAAACGCATTGGCGGCTGGATGACCCGGGCCGACCTTGCTGCACAACATGCCAAATGGGTCGAACCCAATCATGTAGATTATCGCGACGGCGTTTCCGTCTATGGGCTGCCGCCCAACAGTCAGGGACCAACGACACTCCAGATGCTTTCGATCCTGAAGAATTTCGATATGGCGGAACTGGGTCTGGTCTCCGCCAAGTCGATCCATCTTCAGGCTGAGGCCAAACGACTGGCCTTCGAAGATCGCGCCAAGTGGTTTGCCGATCCGGACTTTGCAGAAATCCCGATTGAGCACCTGCTCTCCGATGAATACGGCCAGCAGCGCGCAGCTCTTATCAATCCGGGCAAAGTGATGGAACGCGCCTTCCCCGGCGATGCACCACATAAAGGGGGCACGACCTATCTCAGCGTCAGCGACGCCAATGGCATGATGGTCAGCCTTATCCAGTCCAACTTTGCGGGCATGGGCTCCGGGCTGATGCCTGACGGACTGGGCTTCTCGTTCCAGAACCGTGGCAGCGGCTTCAGCCTCCAGGACGGCTCGCCCAACATTTACGCGCCCGGGAAGCGTCCCTTCCATACGATCATCCCGGGCTTCGCGCTGAAGGATGGTGCGCCATGGCTCAGCTTTGGCGTGATGGGTGGTGGTATGCAGCCGCAAGGCCAAACCCAGATCATCACGAATATGGTGGACTATGGTCTTGGTCTTCAGGCAGCGGGGGATTGCCCACGCTGGAGGCACGACGGCTCGTCCGAACCCACGGGCGTGTACAAGCCGGGAGTCGGGGAGCTCAGGCTGGAGAATGGTATCCCGGATGCGACCAAAGCTGAGCTTGCGGCAATGGGATGGACAGTTGGGGGCACAGACGCCGGCTTCGGTGGCTATCAGGCCACGATGAAGACAGAAGAAGCCTATGGGGCGGCCAGCGAAATGCGCAAGGACGGTCTGGCTTTGGCCATTTAACGGACAGGGAACGGGCGCGGAATACCAGATCCGCGCCCGTTTGGTCCCTGCCCTGCTACCAGCCGGCTGCCATGGCCATCCGACGAGGATCGGCGCCCGCCATCGGTATGCCTTCTGCTGTCATGCAAGCACCTTGAAGGCTGCCAATTGCAAGTGGCCCGACCTGCTTGACCTCGTGCCCGAGTGACCGGAGCTTGTCGGCGACACCTTCCTCATAACGCGACTCCATCTGAAGAACGCAGGATGCGCCCGGCATATAGAAGCTGGGATCGGCCTTCACGGCGAACCGGGGTGCCTCGATGGCTTCCTGAACGCCCATACCATGGTCCAGCACGTTGACGAGGAACTGGAACTCGCTTTGCCCGATCGTCTCGCCGCCAGGGGTGCCAAAGGCAGTAACGAGATTCTGCCCCTTCATAACGATGGTAGGCGAGTTGTTGAGGATGGGTATCTTGCCGGGCGCCACAAAGTTCACATTGTTGGGATAAGGGGATGTGGAGCCAAGCCGCATGCCATTGTTCAGCAGGAACCCGGTACTGCCTGCGACCACACCGGTACCGAAGCCACCGCCGAGCGTCACCGTCACAACCACGGTATCGCCGGTGCGATCCACCACGGTAAAACTTGCCGTATCGCTGAAGCGCGCCTTGTCTCCATCAAAGGGTACGGGCTGTGGTGGAGGCGGCGGTGCCGATGCATCAATGGGCCGGAAGTCTGTTGGGCCAGAGACAGAGCGCGCTTTTATTGGGCTGATCATGGCTGTACGCTGGGAGACATAGCCCCCGGACAACATGGCCTTGACGGGTGTATTCGCAAAGGCCGGGTCGGCGGCATAAGCGTAGATGTCGGCCTTGGCGAGCTTGATAGCTTCAGCCATGACATGGACCGAAGAGGCAGTCTGGCGGCCAAGCGCGGCCATGTCGAAACGCTCGATCAGGTTGAGCTGCATGCAGACTTCCAGCCCGCCGCGGGATGTGAGCGGGGAGGAAAAGACATTGTAGCCGCGATAGGTGGTCGATACCGGCGCTGCCCATTCGGCCTTGTAAGCGGCCATGTCCTCATAGCGCAGCCAGCCGCCGACTTGCTTGAAGAAACGGTCAATCTCGCGCGCTATGGGGCCTTTGTAGAAATAGTCACGAGCAGCCTGGAGTGACGCGTCCCGATCCGCCCCCGAGGCCAATGCCCCCTGCTCCACTTTGACCAGAGACTCGAAGGTCTGGGCCAAGTGCTCGTTCTTCAGAAGCTGACGCGGTTCCGGAGGCTTGCCACCTGGCAAATAGATCGCTGCGGTTGTTGGGTGCGCCGCGATCTTCTTCTGCATGATGCCAATAATACGGGCAATGGACGGGTCAACCGGATGGCCATTGCGAGCATAGTCAATGGCAGGGGCAAGGCACTGCGCCAGCGAGAGCTTGCCATGCTTGCGGGCAAGTTCGATCCAGCCGCCGAAGGCGCCCGGCGTCGTGGCAGCTTTGACGCCCCAGTCATAGTTTGAAGGATCCGACGCAGGATCGAGCGCAAAGGGCGCAGCGCCCCCAAACTTGAGCGCCTTCACCTTGCCTGTGGCGCGCTCGTGTACGGTCGCAAAGCCGTTGCCGGCGATGCTGGAGGCCCATGGTTCGACCACATTCAGGGTGGCCATGACGGCAATGGCCGCGTCGGCTGCCGTACCGCCCTGCATGAGGATACGCAGACCGGCCGTCGCGGCCAATGGGTGACCGGCGCTAACGACGCCGTGCGGGCCCGGCGTTTCCACCCGGTAAGCCGCAACTTTCGTTTCGCCGGATTCCGGCGCGTCAGGCGCCTTCTGGCCGCTTTGCGCAAAGGCTGCGGGCGCCGTAAGCGCCCCCGCCAGTCCGGCCGCAAGACCAACCGTTCCGACTGAGAGGAACTGGCGCCGGTCAGGACCCGCAGGTGCCGAGTCATGTTTGCGCGTTTCGGTCTTAGTAGAAGCTGACATCATCAACCTCCATCCAGACATCATGACCACCGGGCCGCTTGATGAGGAACCTGACATCGAGCATGTCGTCTCCGCTCCACGTCTCGTCCTCTGCGGGAGCCTCCAGGGTGTCGAACGGAACCTCGACAGTCGACCATTCCTTTCCTGCCATCAGGGACTTTGTCCAAGTCCCTTCCGTGGTTGTCGCGGCAAGGACATAGTCGCCGCCGTCGCCCCGGATATCGAATTTGAGCCCCTTGTAGTCACTGGCATCGGCAGGCTGAACATCGCCGCGATTGAGTGGCAGGACGACACCGGCACGAGCTTCTTCACGCAATGACAGGGACGCTGTCAGGTGCAGGACGCCGTCCTTGCCGGTTTCAGGAATGACTTCATAAACCTGCCAGCTACGCTCCTTGCCGCCATCGGGATCCCCGACAACAAGCGTATCGCGATTTGTCCGTTCCGTGTCGCTGCCATCAAAATCGGCAATCAGCGGTGAGGTGATCTTGTTCGCCGTCATATAGGTTTCGGTGAGTGGCTCCGGCGCACCTTTGCCGAACATGAGCTCCCCCCCAACGAAAGTATAGGCGGTATTGTATAGCTCTGAGATATCGCTCCAGGGCTCGCCTTTGATCAGTACGATATCCGCCGCCTTGCCGACTTCAATCGTGCCGCGATCGCCGATGATGCCCACTGCCTTGGCGCTGTTCGACGTGCCAGCCATCAGGGCTTCGGTTGGGGTCAGACCTGCCTTCACCATCAGTTCCATCTCGTGAAGCGTAGACTTGCCGTGTGGCGTGAGCGGCATGCCGGCGTCGGTGCCGAGGGCAATGAGAATGCCATTGTCATGAAGCGCCTTCACGTTGCGCAGGCCTGTCGCGAAACGGGCACGGCGGCTTTCCATGGCAGGTGTGTTCTCACCAAAGGACGGCATGCCAGGTTTGTCGGCCTCGTAGACGGCGAGCGTACCAGCATAGGCCGTGCCGCTGGCTTTAAGGATGTCGATTGTCTCCTGATCGACATCAGTATCAAGCATGCTGTGGGCCAGAACATCGACGCCGGCCCGACCTGCTATGGCAGCGCGGTCTACGGTGACTGTATGGGTGAGGACTTTGAGATTGTTGGCATGGGCTTCGGCCACGAGTGCGGTGAGGGTCGGCTCATCCATGCTTGTGTTGTCAATGCCCGATCCGTAGCGCCAGCCATCTGTGAAGACCTTGATGACATCCGGTTTGTAGGGAAGCAGTTCCTTGACCGCTTCCGTCGCCGCATAGGGCGTATTGACCCATTTGGTTGTGTTCGTGTCGCTCCAGTCAGCGCCATGACCATTGGTCGTGCTCATTCTGGCAGCAAAATTGACGTGCGGCCCGGGGATTTCGGCTAACCATTCCCGACGCGGTGCAAAGGCCTCGGGCGCTTCTGCGAAATCATAGACTGATGTGACACCGGCCGCGATATAGGCTTGAGAAATCTGGGGCGTGGTGCCCGGCTCGCCGCGAGGCGTATAGTGGACATGCAGATCGAAAAATCCTGGCAGAAGAGACAGGCCTTTCGCATCAATAATCTTTGTCTTCTTTGGCACACGGGCCTTCTTGTCGATGCTCGTTATAATGCCATCATCGATGACAACCGTGGCGACATAAGGCTCGCTGCCGGTCGCATCGAAAACCTTTGCGCCAACAATCGCCAGCGGGTCTGCCCATGAGGCCTCTGTGCACACCATCAGTGTGAACAGCGCCAGTCCTGTGTGTTTGATCATATTCCAGTTCCAATACAGAAGCGCCAGTTGAAGCGAGGTCACAGCATTCAAGCTTTTGACGAAGCCTGAAGCAACGTGCACGCAGGCTTCTGCCTTCATGCGTGTTTCCGAAACGGAGCCGTTCTGGTGTGGTGTGTCGACCGCCTTCTTTCCAAAGCACACCATTGTTGTGTGTTTGTGCCCACTCAAGTGTCATGCGATGCAATGATGATCAGAATTCCAGCAGGTAATGGGGGCGAGGTACGCCGTATCCAGCCCGGCAAGAAATTGCGCTTGCTGTTGGTTCGCCTACGATTCACGGCGGGCGATATATCTCGTTCGGCTCCAAGCGACGACGGTTTCAGTCCGCACATCCAGAAAGTCTGGCGGGATTGAACGCCGTCTTGCGTTGAATTGGACAGGCCAAAGACCGGCTTGCGAATGAGGACAGAACCATGAAGCAGATACATTGCGCTCGTTCCTGGGTGACCAGAATGGTAGCATTGGGTTTTCTGGTAAGCGCGCCAATTGGCTGCGCGATGGCCGAGGCGCCGACTGAAGACACAGGCAGTGCCGAAACGGCATCGGATGAGACGGGCTCGATCTATCTGCCCGAGGGGTATCCTGAGACAATCATGTTCCCGACCGGAACACGCCTGATCGCGGCATCCGGCGGACAGCCGCCGGAATATGAAACCCGGAATTATAACGTGACGGGCGAAACGGACTTGCCTGTCGAAAGCGTCGTCGAGTTCTACACAGGCATGCTGGCAAAAAAAGGCTTTGATATTCTCGAAGTGGAAAAGGGCAACGCCACGCTTATCCGTTTTGGTGCTCCGGGACTCGACGATGCCAGCGTCCTGATCATGGACATGTATGGCGAAGGCACCACCACGTTTACGATATCCCTTCTCATGGAGCCCGAACCGGAATAGCGACTACACCTTCCCGTAGTTGCATTGGGGTAAGTTCTTGCCTACTCGTAGAAAGGTTCTCACTGCGCTCAGAGCCTTTTTGCGGGGATCTCGAATTGGCACGCACACCCGATAAGCAGGCTTCTGAAGACGGAAATGGGCATGAACTCAGCCTCTCCGAGGAATTGCTGGCAGAGACGTACGATGTTTTGCGCCGCATTGCCTCCCGGCAGATGAACCGCCAGCGCCCAAGCGCAACATTGAACACGACCATGATCGTGCATGAAGCATGGTTGAAACTATCCAACGACAGTGACCGTCGCTTTGCCGACCAGGACCATTATTTCGCAACCGCCTCGCGGGCCATGCGGCAGGTTTTGGTCGATCATGCGCGCCGAAAACTTGCCGAAAAGCGCGGGGCGGGCGCAGCGCACGTCAACATAGACGACCACCAGATTCCGGATCATTCCCCTGAGACGCAGCTTGTCGATATCGATACAGCTCTGGCGGCTCTGGCTGAAAAAGCACCAGACCTTGAGCGCATTGTCGAATGCCGCTTCTTTGCTGGCCTTACAGTCGATGAAACAGCTCGGGTGCTTGGTCGATCCGTTCGGACTGTCGAGCGCGACTGGGCGAGGGCGCGCACTTATCTGGCAGAATATCTGGGCCCAAAGACCTGAGCACAGAGATATCCGGTCGCCCATGAGTGTTTGGACAAGCATATGTATTTTTTTGGCGGATGTTGCGAGTCCGCTGCGTACTTCCTTGTGGGACGGACGGACGCGGACCACTTTTCACGGTCCGACAACTTGTAATCGGCGAAGGACGGCGGGACACTCGGTATTGACCAGAAAGGCACGCCTTGAAAATCGACGCGTTTTCAGATTGGAGCCGTGTGGACGCGGCATTCACGGCGGCACTTGAGCTGCCTGAGAGTACTCGTGAAGCATGGCTGCAAAACGAACTATCGGACGCTCCCGATATGCTGCGCTTGGCAACAAGACTACTGAGGCGAGAACGAGAGAGTCAGACAAGTTTTGATGAACTCACGTCCCTCCGCGACATGGTTCTGTCCGACATCGCGGCGGGTATGGATGACCCGTCTGGAGACCCGAGGATCGGCGCGCGTTACGGGCATTGGCGCGTTGTTAGACGTATAGGATCCGGTGGCTTGTCAGTCGTGTACGAAGCCAAGCGCGCCGATGGTCGCTATGAGCAAACGGTCGCCCTGAAGGTCATTCGCGGCGGCATGCAGAGTGCCGACATCATTCGGCATTTCTTGAGAGAGCGACAGATACTGTCTACACTGGATCATCCCGGCATCGTGCGTATTCTTGATGGCGGCGAGACCGCGACGGGCGCGCCTTGGCTAGTGATGGACATGGCGCTCGGGCAATCCATCACGTCCTATTGCGATACGGCGGGTCTTGGCCTCTTTGCACGCATGTCATTGGTAGCAGACGTGGCTGACGCCGCCCAATCTGCGCACAGTAAGCTGGTCGTGCACCGTGACATCAAGCCCGACAATATTATCGTCTCGCGCGATGGGCACGCACGCCTACTGGACTTTGGTGTTTCCAGTCTCGCGGATGGGGTAAATGATCCGGGCGGCATACATGCGATGACGCCTGAATACGCTTCGCCGGAGCAATTGAGGCTGGAGGCGACGTCTACCGCCAGCGATATTTACCAGCTTGGACGTGTCCTGGC
Organism: Hyphomonas chukchiensis; assembly: GCF_000682695.1. GTDB lineage: Bacteria > Pseudomonadota > Alphaproteobacteria > Caulobacterales > Hyphomonadaceae > Hyphomonas > Hyphomonas chukchiensis. The sequence continues at coordinate 186,404 of NZ_AWFG01000074.1, forward strand.
AGAACTCTGCGAACCCTTTTCACAATCCGCAGACGTCAAGGCGGTCATCGCCAGAGCAACCGCAGATGTCGCAACGGTCAGGTATTCCTCCGCTGCGAGTTTCGCAAATGATCTGCGACGCGTTATTGACGGAAGAGCGCCTGAAGCGAAGCCTGACACCCGGCTGGAAGCAAGCTTGCGACTCATACGGCGCAACAAGATACTATCGGCTCTGTCAGCGGTGCTGCTCGCCGGCCTCGCGGGCTGGGGAATAACACTCTCCATATATACAAAAGAAGTGGAGCACCAACGGACTGTCGCCATTGCCGCCGCAGACAGGGCCGACAGAGGCAAAGGCGTTCTGCTCGATATCTTCCGTCGGCTCGACCCCCTTGAGCAGGATGGAATTAGCTCCAGTGTGGCAACATCCGTCAGTCTTCTCGAGCCGACGGTCAGGGATGTGCGCGAACGCTTGCCCGATGACCCGGCCCTTCAGGCAGAGCTGATCGGTTGGGTTGCCCGCGCCAAGGAAAGATCAGATGAAACTGACGAAGCGAACGCGCTGGCGAGCGAAGCTGTCGCCCTTCTGGCATCTTCGGGAGACCGAACTTCTACGACTTATGCCGCCGCACTTGCGTATCGCGGGGCCCTGGATATCGATCTAGGTAACCGCGAAGAGGGCGAGACCTTGATCAAAGAAGCGCTGACCATAGCGCGATCTGCTCCCATCTCCGATGAGGAAGCGCTCGATACATTCCTGAGCGCAGCCTGGTCGAAAGGCAGCGACTGGATTTCACTTCGGGCCTTGTTTGAGGAAGCGCTTCCCCGAGCCCTTGCCACAGGTTCAGTCGAAGCGGAGATCGAAGTGCGCTCAGGTCTTGGCCGCGCGCTCGGTGAGCTCGGTGAACTGAGTGAAGCTGAAGCCCAGATCAGCCAGGCAATCGCTTTAACCGAAAGTATCTATGGCGCCGATCACCCGCGACTTGCCCTTCCGCTTTCAGATATGGGACGCATACTCAATGATATGGGGAGATCAGAGGAATCTATCGCGACCCACCGTAGAGCACTCGCAATCTCAAGTGCGGCCTTCGGTCCAGACAATTCCTCAACGCTGTCTCACCAAAACAACCTGGCGCTCGCCCTCCTCGGTGCGGGAAGATCGGATGAGGCGATCACCTTGTTTGAGATGAATCTCGCATCACGCATACGTACAGAAGGTGCAGATTCGCTTGATGCAGGGGAATTGCTTCAAAACCTCGCCGTGACGCAATCTCAAGCAGGGCGCGTAGAAGATGCTCTCGTTTCGCTTGCACGGGCAGAAGCAATATTTGATGTCCGTTTGGCTGAAGGGAATCCGCGGCGGGCCTTTCCGGCGCTTACGCGTTCAGCAATATTGCTTGATATGAAGACCTATGGCGAGGCCGAGCGAAATGCCCGGCGAGCATATGATATTCTGTCAAAGACCCTTCCAGCAGGCCACTATGCCACGGAAGTTGCCCGTTGCCGTATAGGCATGGCGCGACTGGGTCTTGGCGACAGGAAAGGCGCACGTTCCTATTTGGAGCCATCTCTCGCAGCGCTGGCCAGTCAGACGGGAGCGCCTGCTGCCTACGTCGAAGCCTGCAAGGCGGCCGGGCGCGAACTTGAACTGCCTGCTGCCCAATAAATCTTAGCGGTCCTCCCTCTACGGCTGTGCGAGAGATACAGATCCATGCGCTGCTCTATCGTTCCGATGCAGGCCAGCCTTCGAACATAATTCGGTGGATTTCAGAAATCGTCAGAGGATTCTTCCAACTGATACCAATGTCCGCATGCTCAGCTCCCGGCCCGTAGGATCCAGACTCTTCAAAGCGAGAATCCTGAGGCTGAAATACGTCAGTCTTGGAGCCGTCACGTGCGGTACCGTTCATGCTTGTCCAATGTTCCTTATGGATATGAGCGTCCATATAGCAATCAATGAAGGAAGCCTGGCCAACCGCATTCGGGTCTGCGTACCGGCCATCGGGGAATCGTGTGGTGGGATGCCATGGGCGCGCAAGGGCGACAGATCCATCCGGCACGCCCTCTTCGCGTGTCAGGCGCGAACGATAGAATACAATGCCTACCGGGTCAGACAATTGGGTGGAGGGCGCCGCGATAAAGGACTGGAAGTCTTCTGTGATGGAGGGATCGGAACGGCGTCTCGATTCTATCGTGCTGTCCTCGATAAGCAGCTGGCCGTTGCCAAAGATGAAGTCCACGTTGCCTGAAATGAAACTGTTGCGAACGAGCGCCCGTTTCCCGTTGGCAAAAACCGTATCCTGATACCCTATGAGGGCAGTATGGTTGAAGAATACGCGGTCGCTATGAATATCCAGCAGCAGCGCAACGCCTTGAGAGTTTGAAACCTTGCGGGCGTCTTCTGATGGCAAAGCATCGTTCGCGAGATAGTCAAATGTGTTTTCGACAGTAATGCCCTCTACGGTCACCTGGTCTGCATTGACTGTCAAAGTCGCAGAGCCGGGCGTCCCCCAATTTGCGCGGTGATATTTTCCAGCTGTTTCTGCTACAGCATCAAAATGCAGTCGTGTTTCTTCAGCACCCTGTCCGCGAAGAAGCGTTTTTGCGCGATCTATAGTGACTTTCTCATAATAGGCACCCGCAGCGACCTCGATCTCCACCCAGTCAGAAGGATTGTCGCGCTTAGCCGCATCCAGCGCATCCTGGATGCCTGAATAGCAGTTTGCAAGTTCCCCGCAGGAGGCCCGTACGAGATATTTCTCGTCAGGCGAAATTTGAACTGATGCGCACCCTGACGCAAAAACAGCCAGAACCATGCTTTGCAGCCATCTCATTCGCCAAACTCCAATTTATTGTTCATTCACCCACCGGGTTCATTCGGCATCCGTGAGGAAAGTATCCACCAAGTCTGCGACCTCGTTCACGTAAGGATCAAATAGCCAGAACGTATGGGGCACATTGCTGAACTCAAAATACTTCGCGCGAATTCCATAGCCCTCAAGTGCGGGCAGCACTTCTTCCTTACCGGCCGTAAAGCGTGCCTGCCCGCTGCTGATGATCAATGTGGCAGGCGAATGGGCGCTAACATAGCTCGCCGCACTCGCCGCTTTCCAGTGATCCGTCGCCTTCTCCATTTCGCCTCCGAGCCAAAGCGCGGCAGGTGAATTGCTACCAGCAGCATTCTCGTGCTGGAGCGCAAGCGGCGTCATGAAGTCAAGCACACCGTCGAGATCAATCAGAGCACTGACATGCGTGTCGTCATCCGGATTCGACTTGAATGTGTCATTGTCGGATCCGTACGCAATGAGCGCCGCCATTTGACCGCCTGAAGACCCCCCGCCTAAAACAATCTGGCTCGGGTCTATCTCGAATTCACTAGCGTGCGCCTTCACCCATAGAATGGCGTCATTGATGTCGACCAGACCCGCCGGATATTTGGCTTCTGGAGCCAGGCGATATTCAGGTAGAAAAACGGTGTAGCCACGCTGGCTGAGCAGGTTCGCCAATGTGTAGAAATGAGATTTATTACCCGAACGCCAAGCGCCGCCGTGGACCAGCACTATTCCACGACTCTTTGCAATTTCTGCTGACGGGATGAACACATCCAAATGTAATTCACGGTCACCGACCAACTTGTAGCGCCTATCGAAAGCGACTTCCTGACCTGCCGTAAACTGGACGGTCGGCCAGCGCAGATCCGGGTACTCCTCATAGTAGGCATAGTACCGCTGGGACACTGTATAACTGTCATCTACAGGTATTGTGGCGTCTTCATGCGCGCACGCGGAGCACAGAAGCAACGAGGTCAATATCCCAAGGACAGGCGGTCTCATTCGATTTCCAATCTGTACTTGCCTTCGCTGTCGCACCGCGAGATCGCCACTGAAAACTATCCGATGAAATCAACCAGTCTTCAGCGACGGTCTCGCAGCACGCCAGAACTGCGCACTATACTAGCTGGCTAGTATTTGTAACGCACGCCAAAGAACCATTGTGCGCCAGTGTGAGAGTATTCACGCGTAAGGTCCTGATCGCCATAACCTGTTCCATAGATGCGCTCGACTTCATCCGAAATGTTGATGCCTTCGAGGCTCAGCGAGATATGATCCGTCAGGTTATAGAAAGCCGCGAGATCTACATGCGTTGGCCCATACTTCCTCTCTTCGACGTGCCCATTGCCACCCGGCGCGCTTAGCAGATAGTCATCGCGCTTATTGAGTGACACCCTTCCCCCGAACTTGTCCTGATCGTAATAGAGCGTGACGTTATAAGAGTTTGGTGAGAGCCCCGTGGAATCGTCGGCCGAAACATGGGTATAGTTCGATGCAATGCCTAGGTTCGACATCCAGCCCGGCAGGAAGGTGAACGGCTGGTTATACGTCAGCTCGAAACCCTGAACGCTATTGCCTTCATCACTGTTGACCGGGATCGTGAACGTGTACGGAACGAGCGCGGGGTCAGCATTATAAGAAGGATCATATTGCGGGTCGGCATACATTGGCCTGCCCCTCAGCAGTGGTCCACCAGATTTGTTAGCCCGGCGGTTTCAAGGTAGCAGCGTTCATGCTGCCACCTCCCCATAGTAAGGCGGCATGAACGCTGCGGGCAAGATGGCTTTTGGGGCGGGTGGCTTGTAGCCGAGGGATGAGTGCGGCCTTGCGGTATTGTAGTGGCGCCGCCAGACCTCGATCAGGATCTTCGCCTCGCGCAGATCGAAGAAGATTTCCCTCGCCAGCAACTCGTCGCGCAGCTTGCTGTTGAAGCTCTCGCAATAGCCGTTCTCCCAGGGTGATCCCGGTTCAATGTAAAGCGTCTTCACGCCGATCCGGTCGAGCCAGTCTCGCAAGGCTGTCGCGATAAACTCGGGACCATTGTCGGACCGTATGTGTTCAGGTGCACCGTGGCGGACGAACAGCTCTCCCAGCGTGTCGAGGACATCCCGTGAGTTAAGCTTCCTCTCAACTCGGATGGCGAGGCACTCCCGGGTAAACTCATCGATGACACACAGCATACGGAACACGCGACCATCATGGGTGCGATCCTGCACGAAGTCATAGGACCAGACATGGCTTTTGTGTGCCGGTCTCAGCCGCACGCAAGAGCCGTCATTCAGCCAGAGACGGCCGCGTTTTGGTTGTTTCATCGGCACTTTCAGCCCCTCTCGTCGCCAGATGCGGTAAACCCGCTTCTCGTTCACATGCCAGCCGTCATCCCTGAGCAAAGCTGTGATCCGGCGGTACCCATATCGGCCGAACCGTTCGGCCAGTCGGGTGATCGCCGATGTCAGGGCATCCTCGTCGTTTCGCCGGGTATGTGGTTTGCGCTGGGTCGATCGATGCTGGCCGATCACACGGCAGGCCCGGCGTTCGGAGATGCCAAGCCCTTCCACCACGTGATCGACTGCAGCACGACGACGCGAAGGGCTTAGAACTTTCCCCGCACGACTTCCTGAAGGATCTGGTTGTCCAGCGTCAGATCGGAGACTGCGCGCCGAAGCCGGGCGTTCTCCTTCTCCATATCTTTCATGCGCTTGGCTTGGTCGACCTGCAGGCCGCCATACTCTTTGCGCCAGCGGTAGTAGGTCTGTTCCGTCACACCAACGGCCCGCGCCGCCGAAGCAGCTGTCTCACCCCGGGCCAGGCGAACCTCCACCTCCCGCAGCTTCGCAATGATCTCTTCAGGCTTGGCTCTCTTGCCCATGTCTCAACTCCATAATCGGAGCCGGGACTAACTCAAATACCGGACCACTTTTTCGGGGGCAGACCAGCGGCAGCTCTGACCGATTCGACGGAAGAGCGGATCGCCGCCAACAACCGCGTCGATCAGCTGGAGAAACTCAGGAAGAGTCTCGAAGAGACGATGCAAAAACTGGATAAAGCGGAAGCTGAATCCGGCCCTCTTCGCAAGATCGCTGCTCTCGTGAATGGCGATAATCCGCTGAACCTCAAGCTCGAAACCTATGCGATCGGGGCCATGTTCGATCGCGTGCTTGAAGCCGCCAATCTCCGGCTCGGCCCAATGACCTCCTCCCGATATCAGTTGGAGCGCGACATCGAAGGCGGTCGTGGCAGCCGCGGCCTCGGCATCCAGGTCTTTGATGTGCACACGGGCAAGTCGAGAGGAACCGACACGCTGTCCGGCGGCGAGACTTTCATCGCGGCGCTCGCCCTTGCACTGGGTCTCGCTGATGTTGTCGAATCTGCAAGCGGCAAAGTCCGTCTCGATACCATTTTCATCGATGAGGGATTCGGAAGCCTCGACACCGAGAACGGTTCAGGCACCCTTGATCAGGTCCTTAACGTCCTGAACAGCCTCGTCAAACAATCCCGCGCCGTCGGCCTGATTTCGCACGTCCCTCTGGTCCAAGAAGCTATTCCGAACGGGTTCTATGTCCGCAAAGGACTTTTGGGCAGCACGGTTGAAGAGAGGAGCACGATCTGATGGCAGCTCGACTTTCCAGAAGGCGTTTTCATACTCGCCGCTTGAGCTGCGGTAGGGTGGTATATGTTCGAGAATGCTGGGTTCTGCAGGAGCGTGGTACCAGTGAGAGGAAACGTAGCTATCGTCACCCTTGCCCCAAATGCGGAGCGGAGATCATCAGCGTCCACATGCCAAATGGTGGTTGGGCGCACTTCGAAGGACAGTCGGGGCTTTCAACGATCAAGCATCCGTGCATGCATGTTGGTGAAACCACAGGCCGGGGTGAGGATGATTTGACGCTAGATTTGTTCGATAAGGAGTACGACTATGCCGAGATACAGAGACATCGACGGTGACTCAGGAATACTAAGCTATCAGTACGGCGAAGACTGGATAACGGTCGAGTTCGAGCGTGGTGCACAAAGGCACTACAAATACACATACGCTAGCGCCGGGCCTTTCCACGTTGATCGTATGAAGACGTTGGCAGACCAGGGCGATGGCCTGAACTCCTACATCAATAAGAATGTAGCAAAGTCGTACGAAACAAAGTGGTAGAGATAAGCACCGGATAGTTCCTGCCAGCAGGCATCACGAATACCTGCTCTCAGTACTTCGCCCGACTTGCTCATCTGCAAATGCTTTCTGAGCGAATTCTAATGTCCGCTTTCGCGGATTTTCCGGTCGAATCGAAAGACAGCAACGTGGACTTCTATGCCGACCTGAGCGCAGGTGTCCGACATGGACGTAATCGACCAAATCCGCCGCAGGATCGTGAAGGCCCTGGAACTGACTGAGGATGCTAATGAGCAGGCAATCCGAGCGCAGCACCCTGTTCTTGAACCTGAGGACCGCCTCCGGGAGATCCAATCTCTCGGCGGCCTTCTCGACAAGGCAAGATCTCACTGCGACAAAGCCGAGACCGCCATGCTGAAGTATATCCGTTTACAGAGCGAATAGACTGGACTGCAGACCAATTCCGAGCATTGGTGTGAGTGTCGCGGACGACACCGCGAACGCCCGCCAGGTCACCGGGCCTTCGGGTCGTGGAAGCGCTGATCGCTTCCTCAGACCTGAAAGGAATTCCGATGACAAACCGCAAATCCACCCGCGCCGTTCAGAGAACCAAAGCCAAGGCTTCGAAAGCCGATCAACTCAAAAGCCTTCTCACCAAGCCAGATGGCATGACCGTCGAAGCACTCTCCACAAAACTAAGCTGGCAGACGCACACAACGCGGGCCGCCCTCACCCGCCTGAAGCAGGCCGGGGTCGGGGTGGAAAAGCTCGATCCCTCAGAAGGCTCGCGCCAATCCCGCTACCGTATCGTCGGAGCGAAGAAATGATGCCCGCGGCCGAGGTTCAGGCTCTCTCGCGCGCCGACCTAGTCGATCGGTACGAGCGGCTACTTGAAGCACTACCGCCGAAGGGACTGAGCACGCCCCTTCTCCGCCGGATCGTCGCCTTCGAAACCCAGGCCGCTGAACGCGGCGCCCTGGGCCATCGTCTCAGGAAGCGGCTTCAGTCGATTGCCGATAAGGAAGGAGCAATCAGTCCTGCCTTCCATCTTAAATCCGATGCCCGACTCGTCCGTGAATGGAACGGCGTCTCACACGTTGTCGATCGGATCGAAAATGGCTTCTCCTACCGCGGCAAGACCTACCGCTCGCTCTCTGCCATCGCGAAGGAGATCACCGGCGCCAAGTGGTCCGGCCCGCGCTTCTTTGGACTGAAGGGGGCGGCATGACAAAGCTCGACCGCCGAACCATCCGCTGCGCCATCTATACCCGCAAGTCGAGCGATGAGGGCCTCGATCAGGCCTTCAACTCACTCGATGCGCAACGTGAGGCCTGCGAGAGCTACATCTCCAGCCAGCGGCATGAAGGTTGGAAACTGATCCCCGCACATTATGATGACGGCGGACTATCTGGCGGCAATCTCGATCGCCCAGCGCTTCAACGACTTCTGAAGGACATCGCCGACGGTAAGGTCGACCTGGTCGTTGTTTATAAGATCGACCGGCTCACCCGGTCGCTGGCGGACTTTGCCAGACTGGTCGACCGGTTCGATGCCGCGGACTGCTCCTTCGTCTCGGTCACCCAATCGTTCAACACGTCGACTAGTATGGGGCGGCTCACCCTCAATGTGCTGCTGTCGTTCGCCCAGTTCGAACGAGAGGTCACCGCCGAACGCATCCGGGACAAGATCACGGCCTCAAAGAAGAAAGGCTATTGGATGGGTGGTCTGCTCCCACTCGGATATGACCGACATCCGGATCCGAAAATGCAGACGCTTGTGATCAACGAGGCGGAGGCAGAGATCGTCCGGGATGTATTCCTTTTTTATGATCAGCATGGTTGCCTGCGTCAGGTAGAGCAGGACGTCATCGCTCGCGGCTACAGGTCCAAGCGCCGGACCTTCAACGACGGAAAGGTGACGGGTGCGAAGCCTCTCAGCCGCGGACAGATCAACTTCATACTCCGGAACCCGGTCTATATTGGCCGCATCCGCCACAAGCAGGAATCCCATCAGGGACTGCATGAAGCGATCGTGGATCAGGATCTCTGGGATCGTGTTCAGAAACAACTCGACCGGAAGTCGCCGGGGAAGTTCCGCACCCGATCCAGGTCGGGCGCGTTGCTGACCGGCCGGATATTTGACGAGACGGGCGACTTCCTGACGCCGACCCACTCCCAGAAAGGCAGCCGCCGATACCGTTATTATGTCTCGGGTCGGTTGCTGGCGGGATCACCGACCGATGCTTCCGGCTGGAGGCTGCCGGCAAAGCAGCTGGAAGATGCCGTGCGTGAGACGGTCTTCCGGTACATCGACAGTGATGTGTCTCGGGTCCTTAGCTGCCCTACGCCGTCATTGCTCGAAAGCCTGAAGAACAGTCTCGGTAAGTTATCGCGGAACATGGCTACGGATTTTGTCAATCGGGTTGATGTCTCTGCCGGGCGGCTGAACATTGCGCTGTCTCCAAATGCGATCGCTGATTGGCTTGGGGTCCCGGAAGAAGAAATTGACAGTACCCGGCTTCGGCTTGAATCGCCGTTTAGCATCAGGCGGCGCGGGAAGGAGTCGAGGCTGGTGTTTGGGATGATCCATACGGCGCCGGATCCGAAACTGATCCGGATGATTGCCCTCGCGCATTCCTGGCTGGAGGAAATTAAATCCGGCGTCCTCATGAAGGACATTGCTGCACGTCATGGGTGGAAGACGCTGATGGTCCGGCAGCGCATCCAGCTGGCGTTCCTTTCACCCGCAATTGTCGGAGCCATCCTGGAAGGTAAGCAGCCTGAGGGACTCACGCTAACGCACCTCGTGACGTCTGACATTCCCCTGGACTGGGATGAGCAATGGACCGCGCTGGGGTTTGAGCCGGCTCCCTGATACCCGCAGTGCCGTTCCCTGTTCTCCGAAATCATTTCCCTGTTCGACTTCGGAAAATTCCCTGTTCCTGAAGTAGGGAATTGTCCCGAAACCCACTGATTTTACGTGTGTTTCTAGGCGCGCTGCGGGGCGTTTCCCTGTTATTTTGCCGAGTTTCCCTGTAAATCGCGGGATATCAGGGAAATCCGACCTGAGGGTACTGTTGCATTTGGCGATTGGAGACGGCGGCAGATTTCGGGCGCGAAATCCACCCTGTTCCGGAAACGGAAACGAAGCCTTGGCGCCAAAGCCCGCGGTGTGTGGGGCTTTGCGCGCAGGTGGGTGTAGTTTTCTCTGATCTGCGGTCTGGCTGGCGGAGAGACAGGGATTCGAACCCTGGGAACCCTTGCGAGCTCACTAGTTTTCGAGACTAGCCTATTCAACCACTCTAGCACCTCTCCGCGCCTTGGTGGGAAGCGTGCTGACCTATACTGGCTTCGAGAGGATTTCAACTCCCTGAAATCGTCTGAAGATCACATTTGACAGCAGGTCCGGTTTGGTGTTTACCCCCCCATTCAGGCGCGGACCGGCGACGGTTTCGCGCGTATTTCATTTTGATTTCATGCCGGAAGGATGAGACCCATGTTCGCGGTCATCAAGACAGGTGGCAAGCAGTACAAAGTTGCCGAAGGCGATACGATCGTCATCGAGAAACTAGATACTGAAGCCGGTAAAGACGTGACGTTCGACAGCGTCCTCATGCTTGGAAGCGGCGAGTCCGTTACGGTTGGCGCGCCCCTTGTGGCCGGCGCCACTGTTTCAGGCGAAATCGCCGTACACATGCGCGGTCCGAAACTGATCACGCGCAAGAAGCGCCAGCGCCAGACATATCGCCGGACAATCGGCCATAAACAGCACCTGACGACCGTGACCATCACGTCGATCAATGCTGACGGAAAGGCACCAGCGAAGAAGGCCGCTCCCAAGAAGGAAGCAGCACCGAAAGCTGAAGCTGTTGCACCAGCAGAAGCCCCTAAAGCGGCACCAGCTGCTGAGGCTCCAGCGTCCGCCCCAACGGGTGCCGCTGACAACCTTAAGAAAATGACGGGCGTAGGTCCGGCACTCGAAAAGAAGCTGAACGGCGCAGGCATCACGACTTTCGCTCAGATCGCAGCCCTTTCCGAGGCCCAGATCGCCGAACTCGAAGAGCAGCTGAGCCTCTCGGGCCGTTTTGAAAAAGACGGCTGGGTCGCGCAGGCCGCCGAACTCGCCAAGGACGCATAAGGGCGATATAAGCCCTCAGACAGGATAAGGAGCGCACAATGGCTCACAAAAAATCAGGCGGCTCGTCACGTAACGGTCGCGACTCGAACCCGAAATACCTTGGCGTCAAGAAATATGGCGGCGAGCATGTCATTCCGGGCAATATCATCGTGCGTCAGCGCGGCACCCAGAAATGGCCTGGCAAAGGCGTTGGCATGGGCAAGGATCACACCCTGTTTGCGCTCGTCGAAGGCAATATCGAGTTCGCCAAGAAGGCCGGTGGCCGCATGTACGTAAATATTGTACCGCTCGCGAACGCAGCAGAATAGCGGCTGACAGCGCGGCCGCGGGAACGTGGCCGGATCGCAAAAGTCGATCATTCCGAGGGGAGGCAGGCCACTGCTTCCCCTTTTTCTTTGCCCTCCCCTGCCCTTGTCCTGCCCTGAGGAGGCGACGATGAGTGAAGAGTTGCAGACGGAGCGGCTATTGCTGCGCCCCATTGGGCCCTTGGATGCAGGCCCAATTACCGAGCTCGTGCAGGACCCAAGAGTCTATCGCATGCTGGCCCGCGTCGCGCCGAACCAGTCCAAGGCGCAGACTTTGGCTTGGATTTCCGGCCAGGATGCAGCAGCGAAAGCGGATATGGAGCATGTTCGAGCCATGGTTCTTGAGGGCAAACTCGTGGGTGTCATCGGCGCAGACCGTAAGTCCGAACGGGCGCCCTTCACGATTGGCTATTGGCTTGCGCCAATGGCTTGGGGCAAAGGCTTGACGACCGAAGCAGCTAAAACCCTGCTCTCATGGCTGGAGCGCCGGGGCGAAACTGCCTTCCTGTCAGGTCACTTCGTTGATAACCCAGCCTCGGGACGCGTCCTTCACAAGCTGGGATTTATGCGCGCCGGCCGAAGCAGGTTGTTTTCACTTGGCCGGGGTGAAACTGTTGAACACTTCGACATGGCGCGCCTCGCGCGAAACGCGTAAGAGAACCCGATGAAATTCCTTGATCAGGCCAAAGTTTATATAAAGTCCGGTGGTGGCGGAGCGGGATGCGTCTCGTTCCGGCGGGAGAAATATGTCGAATACGGTGGCCCTGACGGCGGTGATGGCGGGCGCGGCGGTGATGTATGGGCTGAAGCGGTCGATGGCCTAAACACGCTGATCGACTACCGTTACCAGCAACACCACAAGGCAAAACGTGGTGGCCATGGGATGGGCAAGCAGCGGACAGGCGCCAAGGGCGATGATGTCATACTCAAGCTGCCTGTTGGCACGCAGATCTTTGAAGAAGATCAGGAAACCATGGTCGCTGACCTGACAGAGATCGGTCAGCGCGTTCAGCTCGCCAGCGGTGGTAATGGTGGCTGGGGCAATCTCCGTTTCAAATCCTCAACCAACCAGGCTCCGCGCCGGGCCAATGCCGGCGAGGAAGGCGAGGAACGCTGGCTTTGGCTACGTCTCAAACTGATTGCGGATGCCGGGCTGGTGGGCTTGCCTAACGCCGGAAAATCGACATTCCTGAGCGCTGTCACGGCCGCGACCCCAAAGATCGCCGACTATCCATTCACAACACTCGATCCCGGTCTTGGTGTTGTTGACCTGGGGCCAAATACACGATTCGTCCTTGCCGATATTCCGGGCCTGATCGAAGGTGCGGCCGAAGGCGCCGGCCTTGGGCACCGTTTTCTCGGTCATGTTGAGCGCTGTAAAGTCCTGCTCCACCTCATCGATTGCACACAGGATGACCCGGCAGGTGCCTACCGCACGATCCGCAAGGAGCTGGAAGACTATAGCCCCGAGCTGACGGAGCGCCCCGAAATCGTTGGCCTGAACAAGATTGACGCGCTTAACCCTGAACTCGTGGCAGATCAGCTGAAACAGCTAAAAAAAGTTTACAAGGGTAAGCCAATGCTCATTTCGGGTGTCACGGGCGAAGGTGTCCGCGAAGCCTTGTTTGCCATCGTAAAACACCTCGGTCTGCAGGCCGAAGCGGAGGCTGACGGTGTCAGCGAGGACGGAACATGGGCGCCCTGACTACTAGCCTGCGTCGGTTAGTGATGATGATGGGGTTCGGTGTTGATCTTCCCGCACTTACCGCATTTCACGACCACGCCATGCGCGTCATGATGGGCGACGTTAATCATAAGCTTGGTCTTGCACGCGCCGCATCGATAGGTTTCGTCGCCGCCGCCTTCGCGAACGGGCGTTCCGGCAGTGTGCTCAAGCACATCGGCACGGGCTGCGGCTTCAGGCGAAATCAGGATCATGTCGAATTGGGGCATCGGGTCGGCCTTGCACGTAAAGGGATAAATCTGATTGCCCACACAGCACAGCGCGCACCGAAATGCCAGTCTCTCATCATGACAGGCTGTGCAGTATGACTGGCGACAGTTTCCGAACCGCAAGACGCATCGTTGTCAAAACCGGATCCGCCCTTATTGCCGAACACGGCAAGGCTCGCACCGATTGGCTGGCGCGTCTCGCCGCCGACATTTCAGACCTGCGCGCGCGCGGCAAGGATGTCATCCTCGTCTCGTCGGGAGCCGTGGCACTGGGACGTGTGGACCTGGGGTCTCCCACGCCTGCCAGGCTGGACCAGAAACAGGCGGCCGCCGCAATCGGCCAGCCACGCCTTATGGCCGCGCTCGCCGGCGCTTTTGCTTCCCATGACATTACGGTTGGGCAGGCCCTATTGACCCTCAGCGATACCGAAACGCGGCGGCGCTGGCTGAATGCGCGCGCGACTCTGGAAACTCTGCTCGACGCGGGCATTGTTCCGGTGATCAACGAAAACGATACGGTCGCGACGGATGAAATCCGCTATGGAGACAATGACAGGCTGGCAGCGCGTGTCGCGCAGATGATGGGGGCAGACCTGCTCGTGCTCCTCTCAGATATTGACGGCCTCTATACCGCCGACCCGAACACAGATCCGCAAGCCATCCACATCCCTGTTTTGACAGAACTTTCAGCTCAGCATGATGCGATGGCGACTGGTGCCAACGCCGCCACTGGTGTCGGCTCAGGTGGCATGGTGACCAAGCTCGCAGCGGCGCGTATCGCCCATGCGGCAGGCTGCTCAACTATCATTACACGCGGAAACCGCGAACATCCCCTAGGCGCCATCGAGGAGGGTGCCTTATCAACGCTGATCATCGCTAATACCACGCCCGCACGCGCGCGCGAAGTCTGGCTGATGGGCCACCTGAAACCTGAGGGCACAATTGTGGTTGATGCTGGCGCTGCGCGGGCGCTTCAAGGGGGGGCGAGTCTACTCGCTGTGGGCATTAAGGGGGTTCTGGGCGGGTTCGAACGCGGGGCTGCTGTGGCCATCAAAGCTGAAGACAGTCCCATAATCGCAAAGGGCGTTACGTCCTATAGCTCCGCCGACATCCTGCGGGTTATCGGTCTCCAGAGCGACGAAGTGGAGGCCGCCCTCGGCTTTCGCGGTCGACCCGCAATCATCCACCGGGATGACATGGTGCGGGTATGACGCTGATAGGTGAGCCGATCATTCGGCTGGCCACGCGCGACGATCTGGCCGGCCTGGTCCGGATCGAAGAGGCTTTTCCCGAAGAGGACCGCTTCCCACGACGTAGCTGGCGCCGGCTACTAGGCGGCAACACAATTGCTCATGTGGCAGAAGTGAACGGAACTCTTGTCGGGGCCGCCGTGTTGCTCCTGCGAGACGGTAGCGCGATAGCGCGTCTGTATACGCTTTCGGTCAGCCCTGACATGCGTGGTAAAGGTCTAGCACGAAAGCTCATGGCGGTCGGCGAAGCGGCCGCTAAAGACAAGGGATGCGAACGGATGCGACTAGAAGCGCGCGAATCAAATCACAATGCTATTCTACTTTACGAGCGCAGCGGATATCGCGTAATTGCGCGCGTTGCAGGCTACTACCCTAATGGAGAGACCGCAGTGCGGATGGAAAAGCCCCTTGGCATGTCCGTGAGTGAAAGCCGATGACCGACTGGGTTATCCTCGTTGAAACGGCGAGCGACATTTCACAGGCCGAGACACCTCACAAGGTGCTTCGGGTGAGCGACTATATCTCCAAACCCGCCCTATTTGCCGGTCGCCGTCCCTACATCCTCAACCTTTCGCGGTCCTACGCCTACCAGTCTGAGGGCTATTACGCATCGCTTCTGGCAGAAGCGCGTGGACACCGGGTCAGCCCGAGCGTGCAGACCATGGTGGAACTGTCGGCCAAGGGACTTTACACTCACGCCCTACCCGACCTGGGCGAACGGCTGCGCGAAGCGCGCACCAAGGGTGCACCGGAAATTACCAGCCTTTTCGTCGCCTTCTCGAAATCGGAAGTCCCCGGATACGAAAAGCTAGCACGTGAAGTGTCAGATTGGTTTCGCACACCCGCTCTTGAGGTCGAGTTCGACGAGACCACACCGAGCGGCATCGCGCGCGTTCGTATCGTCTCCCCTCACAAGCTAAAGGATACCCGTCGGGCCTTCTTCCTGGATGCAATGGCTACCTATACGAGCGGTCGTGTCAGCGCGCCAAAGACCAAAGCGCCGGCGAAGTGGTCGCTTGCCGTTCTGGTCGATCCCAAAGAGCAACACGCGCCGTCAAAGCCCGCATCGATAAAACGCTTCGCCGATGTGGCTGCCAAGATGGGCGTTGAAGTCGAACTGATCGAGCCATCGGACCTCACTAGCGTAGCGGAGTTTGATGCCCTCTTCATCCGGGCGACAACATCCATCGACAATTTCACCTATCGGTTCGCCCGACGCGCCGAGCAGGAGGGCATGCCGGTCATTGATGATACGCACTCGATGATCCGCTGCACGAACAAAGTCTACCTGAAGGAAATCCTCGAAAAGGCGGGCCTGCCCATCCCGCGCACCGAAATCCTTGATGAGAAGTCAGACCTCATAGCAGCGTTCGCCCGGCTTGGGTCCCCGGTTATCCTGAAGACGCCCGACGGTTCCTTTGGCAATCACATGGTCAAGGCAACCACGCTCGAAGAGCTGACGACGGCTGTCAAAGGCATGTTCGATGACACAGCTCTGGTGATCGCGCAGGAATTCATCCCAACCAAGTTCGACTGGCGTATTGGCGTACTCAACGGCGAGCCCATGTATGCCTGCCAGTATCGCATGGCACGGGGACACTGGCAGATCATCAAGCACGGCCCCGGCGGTAAAACGAGTGAAGGTGGGTTCACCACACTACCTATAGAGGACGCGCCGCCCGAAGTCGTGGATGTTGCCGTGCGGGCTGCGCGTCTGATTGGCGACGGTCTTTACGGTGTGGACCTCAAGGAAACCGACAATGGCGTCGTGATCATCGAGATCAATGATAATCCCAGCATCGACCATGATGTCGAGGGCGCTGTCATGAAAGATGAAATCTGGCGCCGTATCATCTCCTGGTTTTCCACGCGCCTTGAACAGCGCATGGGCCGGGTCAACTGATCCTCAGAACTTGAAGGCGCCCGAGCGAAGGGAGTCATACCTGTCCTGCGTGAACGGAACATATTCCTTTCGCTCAGGATGATACATCCAGATCGGGTCGGTCACTTCGTCAATATCAAACGCTTCCTTGACCAACTCTACCTTCCGATACTTGAACGTTCCCGTCGTCTCCGCATCCCGCTGAACACGGATGAAGAGTGGTATGGCATAGCTCGGCAGCTTCTGACTGAGCGCTGCATATATACCCTCGAAATCGACATCGCCATCCATCGTGATCGCCGCCATACCCGCCTTGCCGTCATAGCCGGGCAGCGGAACGCCATAGACATTTGCGGTCGCAACGCCCGGAATCCCTGAGAGTGCCTCGCCAACTTCATTGGTAGAGACATTCTCGCCCTTCCAGCGGAAGGTGTCGCCGATGCGGTCGACGAAATAGATGTAGCCGTCCTTGTCCTTGCGCATGAGGTCCCCGGTCCGAAACCACATGTCACCCTTTTCGAAAACATCCCGCAGGATCTTCTTCTTCGTCGCCTGCTCGTCATTATAGCCTTCGAAGCGGTTGCGGATATCCTCGCCAATACGGCCCAAGGCCTCGCCGGCCTCGTCGACATCCGTCCGTATGCAAAAGCCCTCCGGTCCTCGAATTGGCTCCTCGGTCTCAATGTCGAATTTCACAAAGGCGATGTGCGCGAACTGCTTCTCCAGCCAACCGGGAATACGACCGACTGCGCCAATCTTGCCGTCAAAGTTGAGGAAGCTGACATTGCCCTCTGTGGAGCCGTAGAACTCACACAGGTGGTTGATGTTGAACCGTTTCTGAAACTCGGTCCACACTTCGGCCCGCAGGCCATTGCCGAAACCGGTGCGGATCTTATGGGAGCGCTCTTTGGGGTGTGGCGGCTGGTTCAGCAAGTAGCGGCACAGCTCACCAATATAGACAATCGACGTGGCCCCTTCGTCCGTGGCGTCATCCCAGAAGGCACTGGCGGAAAATTTGCGCCGCAGGATGATACATGCCCCCGTCATCAGCGCCTGACCGACACCGCATAGGCCACCCGTGCCATGATAGAGCGGTAGCGTGAGATAGATCCGGTCGCGTTCGGTAATATGGCACGGCGAAATGAAAGTGCGCATCATGCCCTGTGTGCGGGCCTGTGTCAGTTTCGCCGCCTTGGGCAGGCCCGTGGTTCCGGACGTGTAGACATAAAGGCAGAGATTGCGCCCGCGAAGCGCACCGCGGTATTCGCGCGATGGACGCGTAGCCGACACGCCCTTGATCGCCGCTTCGAGGTCATTGCCCTCGGATCCGCCCAGTGACCAGACAGCGGGTGCCGAAGTGAACAGACCCACAGAAGCCTTGATGGCGCTGTCCTGATCCGTGCCGGTAATGATGCGTTTGGCATCAACAATATTGATGCAGTGCGCGAGGGCCTCGCCTTCCAGGTTTGAGTTGATGAGTGCTGTGACAACGCCGATCTTCGACATCCCATACCAGAATGCCACATAATCAGGTCGGTTCTCCATAAAGAGGGCGACGCAATCACCGGCCGTAAGCCCCTGCTCCAGCGCCCAATGGGCAAAGCGATTGGCCCGCGCCTCGAACTCGTCATATGTGGTCAACGTGCCTTCGAACCGGAACGCAACATTGGTGCCGTGGCGGTCGACAACATCTTCGACATCATCTGCCACCAATCGTGCTGAATCGGGGCTGATATCCTTTGTCCACTTGGTCAGGCCCCGAATGGAGCGATAAAACTGCGCCTCACGGGCCAAGACGGATAGGAAGTTCATGAAAAGAGTCATCCTCGCTGTGGGTCAGGTGCTTTATAGCCCATGGATAGTACCGTCTGACAAGCAGAGCGCGGGATAGCTAGCTTGTCAAAGGGGCACACGCTTGCATACAGGCCATGACGGGTTTGCACGCCTGAATGTCTCTGATACTTGCAGCCGATGCGAAGCGGAGGGTGCGCGATGTCTGATCCTGTTGGAGACCTTTTGGTGCTGCTCGATATCGAGCAGCTGGAGCTTGACCTGTTTCGGGGCCAAAGCCCTGATGAACGCGCAAACCAGCGTGTTTTCGGGGGACAGGTCATCGCACAGGCGCTTGTGGCAGCGCAGCGCACCGTATCTGAAGACCGCATTTGCCATTCATTGCATGCCTATTTCATAAGGCCGGGTGATCCCAAAGTACCGATCATCTATCAGGTCGACCACGCACGCGACGGGGGCAGTTTCACCACCCGTCGGGTTGTCGCCATCCAGCACGGCAAGCAGATATTCAACCTCGCCGCCAGCTTCCAGGTCCCTGAAGAAAGCTGGGAACACCAGCATAACATGCCTGAAGCGCCCGATCCGGAAACGCTGAAAGGCCTTCGGGAGCGCCGCCTCGATATCGCGGACCAGGTACCAGAGAGCATCCGCCACGAGTTCACGCGCGAACGTGACATTGAAATGCGTGATGTGTCGCCACTAGACCTGTTCAATCCCGCACCGGCCAGCGACTCGCACCAGGTCTGGATGCGCGTTGCGCGCGATGCGGGTGATAATCAGGCGCTGAACCAGTGCCTTTTGGCCTATGCGTCCGACATGAGCCTTCTCGGTACGGGGAACCGGCCGCACGGACTGACATGGTTCGATCCGAAACTCATGTCAGCCAGCCTCGATCACGCAATCTGGTTCCACGCGCCCGTGAAGTTCTCTGACTGGCATCTTTATGTGATGGATAGCCCGTTTGCCGGTGGTGGACGTAGTTTCAACCGTGGCAGCATCTACAATCGCGATGGCAAGCTGGTCGCCAGCGTGGCCCAGGAAGGCCTGATGCGCCAGAAGAAGCGCAAGAACTGAGGATTTTTAAAAGCCCGCCTGACAAGAAAGCGCTGATTCATAAGAAATTTCGTTATCATACAAAAACTGTTGGGAATTACAGCTGAAAAGGGCTTGCGCCCGCGCCTGCTCCCATTATTACGGGACTCCGGAGCGTAGCGCAGCCTGGTAGCGCATCTGGTTTGGGACCAGAGGGTCGGAGGTTCGAATCCTCTCGCTCCGACCATTTTCTCAGCGGGCAAAACGCCCGTACTTGTTGAGATTTTCCTTTAAATACCAGCCTCTCCACGCGAAACTCCCACCTTGTCGCTTTGCGGCCAAATCGGACAAAGCCGGACAAATTCCGACCTCCCGAGGTGGCTTATTGGTGGCTCAGAGGTGGCTTGGGTGGCACAGGGCTTGAAAGCCACCGTCTTCAGACTCGAAAGAGAGCAAGAAGACATGGCCAATAACAGGCTCAAACTTACCCAAACCAATGTTCAGCGCCTTATCAGGGACCACGACGGGGCGAAGAAGGTACGCCATTGGGACACTGAGGTCCCGAAACTGTTTTTGGCCATCACGCCGAAGGGGAGCGCAGCCTACAAGCTCCGAATCGTGAAACCCGACGGCAGCAAGACAGACGCGAAACTGATCGCAGCAAACGACGGCTCTCCCGAAATTGCCCGCGCCATGGCCATGAAAGAATTGGGCCGGATGGCGCTGGGAGAAGCAGACCTGGTCACCCGCAAGCGAATTACAAAGGTTGCGGCGCAAGAGGAGAAAGCATCGACATTTGCCGCTCTGACTTCCCTCTTCATGGCAACATCGGAGAAATCCCCGCCCAGCATCAAGCAACGCACCTACGATGAACGGGAAAGGCTATTGAGAGTCCATATCCTGCCTTCGCTTGGGGAAACACAATTCCGGCAGATTACCAGGGCTCAGGTCCGAGGATTGGTGAGGTCGATCCAGGCCGAAGCCGCCAAACACCCTCGCGCGAAGGAAAGCAGCAATCCCGGCGCAAAACTCGCCAATGAATGCCAGGGCGTTATCCGTGCGGTATTCAACTGGGCCATTGAAGAAGAACTGACAGATGTGAACCCAGCCACCTTCCGGAAACTGTTCAAGGACACACCCGACAAACGCTCACAGATGCCAGACGGGGCGCTGAAGCTCATGTGGGACGCATTGAACGAAGAGCTGCGACGCAGCGAAGGACGCCACGGCTGGGGGGCCGCACTGGCCATCATGCTGCATGCCCTCACCTTGCAAAGGCCCGCCGAGATCGTTGCTGCCAGGCGAGACCAGTTCGACTGGACGCCCGGTAAAGAGATGTGGCGCATTCCCGCCGGGCAGACAAAAACAAACGAAGTCTACGACGTACCTCTGTCACCTCAGGCCGCCTCTCTGTTCCGCGAGGCGCTTTCAAAGCACAATCTGCCTTGGGTGTTCCCGAACAAGGCAGGCGATAACCACATTCGCCACGATGGACCGAAGCAGCGTTGGATGAGAATCCGCAATAAGCTGGTGGCGGAGGCCAAGAAAGCTGATGAGCCCTGCCCACTCGCCGGCGTTCAACTCTACGACTGCCGGCGCCTCGGTCGGACACTTTTGGTACGAGAGCTCGGTGTATCACCGGCGATCGCCGAGGCGTGTATCAATCACGCGCCCGACCGATCAATGCGCACGCGCTATGATGTGGGAGAGAGTAGAGGCGATGTCCGCCAGGCGATGGAGTTGTGGGCCAAGGAAGTGGAACGGCTTGTCGACAATTTTTAACAGGATGGGACTATCGGTCATTTTGAGAATGACCTTAAGGCAAGTTAAAAGCACTAATCACAAAGAGAAGCGAAACCGACTGCGCTGTCAGTTTCGCACGCGCAAGCTTCGCATTTTTGGAAAAATACATACCAATATCGTAATGCCAGCTCGACGAGCTTTGGGTGACTGAAACCTTCTAACTTCTTACTTGGTGTGACGAGCATCCTGTCTATGAACTAACCAATTCGCCAATATCCCACACAGCTATTCGGGTTCAAGGAGTGCTCGTCTGATTGCCGCTTTGCGTTGGTTTGTGAGCCCAGCGCACGATTCCAGAAAACCATCGGCGCCGTCATATTTGCGATCCATCCAGCTGAAACTTTGTTTGAGAAAATCTCGCCGAACGCCTGAAAGGAGACTCAGGCTTTCGGGGTGCAGTGGCTCACCCACAATAGCTGCTAAAGTCTCTGTGCTGCGAGTAATACTGGCTTGCGTGAGTCTGTTCTGCGTCTCGAGATAATCCTTCATTATACCATCCATCGACGATCCCAATGCATGGAGAAGCAGGGCGACCGCAACCCCGGTACGATCCTTTCCCGCTGCGCAATGTATCAGAATGGGCGGCGAGCCAGCCTCTATTCTTTCGAACACGATCTGCAATGCAGGAGCGACAGCCATCGGGATTGAACGATAGATACTGTGAAGGAGGTCTCGCACTGTTTGGGGTGAACTGTCGGACGCAAGTTTCTCCCAGAACGATCCCTTGGCGCGAACATCTGTACCGACATTCAATTGAAACAGTTCGGCGCCGTTCTCCCGAAAATGCTCATTCTCGTCGTCCGCCGCTTCACTTGAACTGCGCAGGTCCATCACGACGCCTATTCGGCATTCACGAAGGTAGGCGATATCGGCCTCTGTCGGCCTCAACACGGCATCAGAGCGAAACACCAATCCCGGCCTTACCCGCCGGCCTCTATCGCCGATCAGTCCTCCCAGATCACGGAAATTTGGCGCACATTCAAGCACGTTGGTATCTCATTGCAGACGAGCGCAGTTCCCGTTCTATAGCAGCGTTGCGCATCGTAACTCGAAGATAGCGAGCAGTTTCAGCCCCCTTATTGAGGGCATCCCGTTTTGACCGCATGACTAGTCCTCGCTCTATTTTCAGACTGCGCCTCATGGTCCAAAGACGCCTGTAGCTTATGAGCGACACGTCAACGCATTGCACTTCAAGCTTCAAGAACTTTCTCCGATGAAAGTTAAAACGTATCGCCAATTGTTGTAATGGCACCAGCGTTCAAACCTCAATCCGTCCCGATACGAATTGGTCAAATAAAAAAGGCCAACGGAACCATTCGGCTGGTGCCAAAAGGCGCCGTTGGCGAGGGAACCGAAGCGCGGTATAGGAGGAAACATTGCGCTCGGAGCGGGCTCCGACCGACTGCCTGCCTAACGCCAGCCTCCTCATGAGAGGGGGGACGCGAGAATGCCAGTACGACCAGAGCTGACTTTGACCTTAATCTGTCCCGAGGCGCCTGCCAATAAAAAAGTACAACCGTTTTATTTTTGCATTCACCGGAGGGAAGCATCGGCGTATTACCATATGCGGGGATCAGCTTTGCGGCGCTGGTGTCGAGACCTTGAGTCCGTCACATTGCTCGGTGACAGTTACTTGGCAGGAAAGTCGGGAATTCGGCCTGACGTCTTCCGCGAAACTCAACATGTCAAGCTCGGCTCCCTCGGCCTCTCCGAGGAGCGGCATGAAGTCGTGGTGGATATAGACGTGACATGTCGCACAGGCACATGCACCGCCACACTCAGCCTCCAGTTCGGGAATATCGTTCTTGACCGCCGCCTCCATCAGCGTTTCCCCGTTCCTGGCATCCACCTCTCGTGTCACACCGGTGTGATCCGTAAAAGTTATCTTCGGCATGACCGCGCATGTCTCCCTGATTTGTTTGATTGTGTGGATTGTGGATTGATGTTCGTGACTGGGGGAGAGGTCGCCGGCTCAACCGCCCCTGGTTCTGCCCCGCATAGTATTACTGCATGGTGCTTCCACCGTTCACACTGATGACCTGACCTGTAACAAATCGGGCTTCATCCAGACACAGATAGGAAACCATGGATGCTACTTCGTCCGGATCGGCGGAACGACCCTTTGGGATCACGGCCTCCATCTCTGCAACGATCGGAAGTCCGGCTTTCTTTGCAGCGATCACCTGTGGAGTAAGCACCATGCACGGTGCCACGACATTTACAGTGATGTCGTAGCGCGCATATTCACGCGCAAGGCCAGAGGCAATCGCATGAACGCCGCCTTTTGCAGCATTGTAGATTGCATGCATGAAAAGGCCGTTCCGGACAGAGTCAGCGCCGATATTCACAATTCTTCCATAGTCATTTTCGACCATTGACGGGAGGGCGGCCCGAGTAGTCCAGATCGTCGTCCATAGATTCCTGTCGATCGTTTGACGGATCGTGGTGGCGGTATGGTCCGGCGTCCACTCAATTACCCCGCCCCCGGCATTGTTCACCAGGATATCAACCTGGCCGAATCGCTTGATCGCGGACTGGACGAAATCATTGGCAACCGCTTCGTCGCTGAGATCGCCAACGCTCAGCAGCGCGTCTGGAGAAATGGCCGCGCCTACAGCTTCCAGCGCTTCGGAATTAATGTCCGCCAAAGCCAGGTTTGCACCGCCTGCAGCCAGGCGCCTGGCAACGGCCTGACCTATGGGACTGGCGCCGCCGGTGACAAGCGCCGTCTTGCCATCAAACCTCATGACTCCGCGCGCTCGCCAAGTGGCTCTAGCACACCTACTTTTCCCATCCGCGGGTCCGGAACGCCTTCCCAATAATCAATCGATTCCAAGGACGCCGGCATCTCACGAGGCATACGCGGATCTGTCTCCGGGAACTCTTCCATTCCGTAGCTGTACTCAATGGTCATTCCGTCCGGATCGAGGAAGTAGAGAAAAACCGATTCAGATGGCGGGTGTTTTCCTATTCCGTACACGATGGGCACATCCGCCTTCTTCATTCTGTTGTTCGCCTTGCCGATATCACCCATTTCCGTGACCATGAAATTCACGTGATTGAGTCCGGGCTTGCCTGCCGATCCGACGCCGAGGGAATGATGGAATGGGTTGGGGAAACACCGCATGAATGTGACCATGCCATGGATCCTGTCGGAGACCCTGAAATTCATCTCATCCATCAAAAAGCTTTCAGTCGCAGACCTGTCCGCGCTGCTCAGCACGATGTGTCCCAGACGCGCGATCTTGGTGTGCGTCGGTTGAAAAGCATCGGGCGCAGCTTCCATCTCATGATAAAATTCGAATGTCGCCCCCGTCGTCGGCTCGGTCATCCGGAAGGCCCGGCCGATCCCCAGCTCGCTACTTTCAGAAGCGGCGACCGGGTGACAGGCGATTCCGATTGACGTTAAATGCGCCTCTATCGCATCAAGCGCTGCTTCACTTTCCATCTGCCAGCCGACTCTTTTCACGCCAGGCGTGTCGCTCTTGTACAGAACAACGTCGTGGTGGCGATCGCTGCATCGGAGAAATGCCATGTCGGATTGAGGCCGTTGGTCCATCTTCAGGCCCACAAGTGTTTCATAAAAGTTCACGCTAGCGTCGAGATCGGAAACATTCAGCCCAACATATCCTAGCCTGCGATAGCGGATGGCATCGATCGTCATATGTCTCTCCATGTTGAAGGCTCTCGCCGAAATGGCTCACACTCGCCAGTACTCGGCCACGCCATTCAATAAGCAATTAAAGCAATTGTCTAAATCGATGTCCAGCGCCAAAAATGGAGGGAGGCTGCTTCATGCATCAGCACATCGATCAACGGGCAGGCTGGCAGCAAGCAGAGCTGACCATTCCAGAAATTACAATTTCTTGTGCGCGCAGCCGCGAAACTTCCGCCGCCCAGGGCCTTTGGATTGACCTCGGCCTGACCACAAACCTCCAGTCCTCTGGGTGCTATCAATCCTCAATATCGGCCAGGTTTCGCGACTGAATGACACATATTATCATTGCGACTAGCAGAAGAGGTGCGACGAGAATGCCCGCCCTGCTCAAGCCTAGTGAGAGTATGGAGTCTCCGCCGGGCTCTGCCCCCATACGGCCAAGGAAAACGATCAGGATAGGACCGACACCAAACCCAAGAAGATTCATCGACAAGAGATTCATCGCGGCCAGGCGACCGCGAAACCTGCTAGGACTGAATATCTGAAAGCCAATGACCGGGAGCACAGCCCATGCTCCACCTATCATGACGGCCGCAGTCATCCAGGCCAGCATCAACGTTGCATTTTCAATGCGTGGCGCAATCGGAAAAACGACGAGTGCTGCGCAAGCTGCTATCAACAGAGCCACCGGTGGTCCGGCATTTCTTCGGATTTTTTCAATTCGCATGGCCAGCCATGGCCAGAAAAATATACCGATCAGTCCAGCCGGCGCCGTTGTGAAACCAAATGCATAACCAGCTGCCGACGGCTCAAATCCATGCTCTCGCACCAGTATGGTAGGCATCCAGGTCGGCATGCCCAATCCGAAGATGGTCAGAAGGCCCCCACTCAAAAGGAACGGAAAATAGAAAGCCCAGTTTTTGCGTAGATAGACAAAGAAATCTGCGAGACTTGCGCTGCCTGCTAGCTTGTCCGCCGAGATCCGTCGCTGCGGTTCGCGCACGAACAGGAAAAAGCAGGTGGCAAGCAGAAGCCCGGGCATACCCACCATAGTCAGCGTCAGGCGCCATGGGGCCATGTTTAGATTCGGACCTATGGACCCGGCAAGTTCCAACGCATAAGCGCCAACGATGAACGAGCCCGTCCCCATGATTGCGCCCACGGAGGAGTAAACGGCCATCGGCGTCGCGCGCTTTTCCCGAATGAAATAGTCAGCAATGAGGGACACGGCTGCCGGGGTGAGCACGGCTTCGCCGATGGCGACGCCGGACCTGCACACGAGCAGGCTTACGAACCCTGTCGCAAAGCCCGATGCAATCGTCGTCAGACTCCACAGAATAATACCCGCGAGAAGCAGCCCTTTTCGCTGATGGGTATCAATCCAATGGGCCAATGGCAGGCCGGCCATCGAGTACAATATGGAAAAGCCTGCCCCCATCAGCAGTCCGAGCTGAGAATCGCCAAGTCCAAGATCGCGGGAAATCGGATCTGCGAGCAGCGACAGTATGAACCTGTCGACGAACGAGGTCGCGAACAAAAGCGTAAGCAGGATTACCGCAACCCACTTGTGCCAGCCCTCCGCATTTTCATCGGCAGATGATTCAGTGACCTGTTTCATTTTTATTACCCCCAAATTTTTATAGAACAGGCGTACTCTGCGGAATCACAAAAGTACAACGGTTTGGACGCCAGGGTCCAATGACCGCGCAGGCCATGTACCTTATGCTCGTAATTCGCCAGAACTACACGAAATATCAAGCAATTGTCGCTACGGAAGGTTTGACTGATTTGGGCACAAATGCTGCATTATCATCTGGATAGCTTGCGCCAAGCATTATTGCTTGAGCAGTTTGTTTTATATCGCTATTGTGCGCTGCAGCATGAATGGGCTTAGTACAGATCGCGTGTAGATCAGAAGCAGGCACGTAAACAGGAAGATTTGACCTATGGCGGAATTTGATGATTTGACGACTCGAAACCGGATCAAGGTTTCCGCGCGCCGGCTTTTTGCTGAACGCGGAGTGGAAGCTGTAACCGTTCGCGAAATTGTCGCCGCTTCAGGAGCAAAAAACGGCGGTTCACTCAATTATTACTTTAAGTCCAAGGAAGGTTTGATCCTTGAACTGCTCGCCGAAATATTTCGCGAATCAAGTGACGGTTGGCTCATCGGTCTCTCGCAGCTCGAGAAAAATGGCGGCCCTACATGCGTACGGGATGTGGTTGAAGTGCTTGTGCGCTGGCCCGACACGTCCACATTCTCTGATCCTTCGCCTACCGCCTCCCGTTTTCTCAGCAGCCTTTTGTTTACGCGGAGACATATGGTGCGTGAATTCCTGGAGAAGATGAACTTCTCCGTGTTCGCGCGTTTGCTGGAATACATTCAGCACCTCCATTCGGACATTCCATCAGCAGTCACGCAACAAAGACTGATTTATTTTGCCTGGTACCTCATCTCGGCGAAGTCGGCTTTTGAATCCTACCAGGCCACAGGTCGCCGGAATGCGATATGGACCGATTTCGACCCCATGGAGAACCTGATCGATACAGCAACCGCCCTGATTGAAGCGCCCTGTTCTGTTGTAGAGAAGAAATCCTCTGCATCCAGCCGCTTGAAGGTTGTCAGAGGTCGCGGCAAGCACGCCGTCATGCTCCAGGCATTGGACGCTGCTCTGCCTCGTTAAGCAGCCTGCCGCTGGATCATGCACCATTCTGATGTCGATCCCGAGAAGATGATCTCAGGTTTTCTGGCAAGAACAATCGTTTTATCCTAATGTCTGATTGGAGCGAATCGAACGCTCTGAAGCAATCAGACGAATGCGTTCGCGCAGTGCGGCAAAGGATATCATGATGAAAGCAGCCATATTGCAGGCTCGCGGCGAGAGCGGTCTGGTCATCTCAGATGCTCCGGAGCCGGAACGCCGTGCAGATGAAAGCATCATGCGCGTGCACGCCAGTTCGCTCAACAGGGTGGACTTGTACATGCGCGACAGCGGTTTGGGCATCACGCATGATTTGCCGTTGATTCTCGGCGTAGACGGTGTCGGCGAAATCGTCGATCCGGCACCCGGAAGCCAGTTTAGGTCGGGAGACCGGGTCGCGCTTTTCTCGACCCTGTTTTGCGGCCAATGCAGATACTGCCTCGATGGGGATCAACCCCTATGCCTGCGAGCAAGAATTGCAGGCGAACACAGAGACGGCAGTTTCGCTGAATTTATCTCCATGCCATCCAAGTGCTTTATCCCGCTCCCAGAGTCGATCAGCTTCGAGGCTGCTGGCGTTTTGCCTGCCGCTTATGTCACAGCGTATCGCATGCTGTTTGGCAAACGCCCCATCGCTCCAGGGGAAACTGTGCTGGTCGTGGGAGCTGGTGGCGGCGTTGGGGTCGCATGTGTCCAACTCGCCGTCTTGGCTGGCGCAACAGTCTACGTAACGACGTCAATACAAGAAAAACTAGATCAGGCGGCGTCATTAGGCGCGCAAGCCGGCATCAACTATCGCTCGGAAAATGTGCCTGAGACCATTCTCGCCCTGACAAAGGGGCAAGGCGTCGATATGGTTATCGATAGCGTCGGTCAGGCGACCTGGAGTGACTCACTTCGGTGTGTGCGCCGTGGCGGTTGTATCGTAACGTGCGGCGCTACAACCGGCGGAAACCCTCCTGCCGATATTCAGCGGCTGTTTATCCGTCAACTCGAAATTTACGGCTCTACTGGAGGCAATATCCGAGAATTCAGGAATTTGCTGGCAATGGTCGAACAGGGGCGTCTCAACCCTGTGATTGATTCACGTTTTGAACTCGCGTCGCTGAACGAAGGATTCACGCGATTGGCGGCGGGCGAGCAGTTCGGGAAGATAGCCATTCAAATACCTTGACCCACCCAAGTTGATCCGCTCACCGAGTGATCCCTAAACCTTTGGGAACTTCTCGATTCACTCATTCACTCGGAACGTCAGGCATAGCCGAGGTTTCGTCCGACCCTCGAAGCAGCATGCGTCAGTTTCAGCGATAGTGCGGGTATTTGCGCTGCTGCCTGATCCGACCATGCCATGGATAGAGACAAGGCTGCTATTGTACGCCCTGATCCGTCATGAAGCGGGACGGCTACACACATCATGTCTTCGGCGATTTCGCGGTCATCTATCGCCATACCTTTTTGCCGGACCCGTGCCAGTTCTTGCCTCAAAGCGCAGCTGTTCGTGACCGTCCGTGGCGTTGCAGAAACAAAATCTTCTGCAGACAGGTATTCATCAAGGTCCACCTCGCTGAGAGACGCGAGCAAAACCTTTCCAACGCCGGAGCAATACGCCTCAAGCTGCATGCCTTCCCGGGTGAAGTGCGCCTGGTCCAGGCTGGCGCCGTTCGATTTCACCAGGTAAGTCACCATCCCCTCTTCAAAGACGCCGAGGTGAGCCGTCAGTCCGGTTTCTTTCGAAACCTGACGCAGTATCGGTCTGGCGGCCTCTGCGAGAATGTCGTTGAATTCACGGCCTCGGGCAAAACCCAT
The DNA here is from genome assembly GCF_000682695.1 of Hyphomonas chukchiensis. Classification (GTDB taxonomy): domain Bacteria; phylum Pseudomonadota; class Alphaproteobacteria; order Caulobacterales; family Hyphomonadaceae; genus Hyphomonas; species Hyphomonas chukchiensis. Next base: position 215,635 of record NZ_AWFG01000074.1, read on the forward strand.
GGCGGCAACACCAAGGTCATATTTGCCCCGCCCAATCCGGGATATCAAACCATGCTTCAACAATTCCGCGGCGAGGCGGTGAGCAGTTGAAGTTGGTAGCCCGAGCTCCTTGGTAAGCGTTGAAAACGATGTCTTGCCGCGGTCCGTCGCGATAAGGCTAAGCAGGGTCAAGGCTCGCCCCAGAGAACGTGTATCATCCAAGCGCATCGATTTCATACTCCCACAGTACGAGAATTTAAAATTAGTGCAAATTGATTAAATCACACACGTCACATACGAACGGCAAACGGTTCAACACACAGGCGCCGGGAGACTTTAAAAACATGGCGACGATAAGCAAAGAACTCGAAACCGAGGCTGCCCAGCTGCGGTCCGCTTACTCCAAAGGCGCAATCCCTCCCATGCGACACATCATGGAGCCAACCGATATTGAGACAGCGTACGCGATCCAGCGGATCAATACGCGCTATTGGCAGTCATCGGGCCGCAAAGTAGTTGGCCGCAAGATTGGCCTCACGGCTAAGGCGGTCCAGACCCAGCTTGGCGTAGATCAGCCAGATTATGGCGTCCTCTACTCCGATATGGAAATCGACGACGGCGGCCTTCTGGCACCTTCGAAATGCCTGCAGCCTAAAGCAGAAGCGGAAATTGCTCTGGTGCTTGGGCGGGATCTTTGTTCGACCAACGTGTCCATTGAAACAATCATAGAGGCGACTGACTACGCAGTTGCGGCAATCGAAATTGTGGACAGCCGCATCGCGGACTGGAAAATAACATTCGCAGATACCGTTGCCGACAATGGCTCGTCTGCCTTCTTTGTTTTGGGCCAGGAGCGCCACAAGCTCGACGGGCTCGATCTGTACACATGCGGTATGGCGCTTGAGATAAATGGTTCAGTAGCATCCCTCGGCGCGGGCGCTGCGTGTCTCGGCCATCCGCTGAATGCGGCCGCCTGGCTTGCGTCCACGCTCGGCGCAATGGGCGAAGGCCTGAAGAAAGGCGCCATCCTGCTGACAGGGGCCCTCGGCCCCATGGTCGCCTTGACTCCCGGCGATCATGTCTGCGCCAGGATTGGGGGTATTGGAAAATGCGAATTCACCTATGCGGAGGACTTCAAATGAACGAGCGCATAAAAGCGGCGGTCATCGGTTCCGGGAATATCGGGACTGATCTCATGATCAAGATCATAAGGAATTCCAAAGTGCTGGAAATGGCCGCAATGGTCGGCATCGATCCGGATTCTGATGGCCTGGCGCGGGCCCGTAGGTTTGGAATCGCCACCACACATGAGGGCATTGATGGCTTGCAGCGTCTTGATTGCTGGGACGATATCAAAGTGGTGTTTGATGCGACCTCGGCAGGCGCGCACAAGAAACACAATGATGTCGTTACCTCTGCCGGGAAAGTGATGATCGACCTGACTCCGGCCGCCATCGGTCCTTATGTGATCCCCGTGGTGAATGGCGACAAACATCTTGGCGCAAACAATGTGAACATGGTCACGTGCGGTGGTCAGGCGACAATTCCGATCGTCGCCGCCGTGTCATCCGTCGCGACGGTCCATTACGGCGAAATCGTTGCCTCGATTGCCTCCAAGTCCGCCGGCCCTGGCACCCGGGCCAATATCGACGAGTTCACCGAGACGACGTCCAAGGGAATCGAACAGGTCGGGGGCGCCGCAAAAGGCAAGGCAATCATTGTACTCAATCCGGCCGAGCCGCCGATGATCATGCGCGACACGGTGTTCACACTGTCCAGCGGGGCCGACGAAGCAACGATCGAAGCGGCGATTTTGACGATGGTGGAAAAAGTCAAATCCTATGTTCCTGGATACTGCCTGAAACAGAAAGTCCAGTTCGAGCGCTTCGGCTCGAACAACAAGGTTCATATTCCTGGTATCGGCGAGTTCGAGGGTATCAAGACAAGCGTCTTTCTGGAAGTGGAAGGTGCCGCGCACTACTTGCCTGCATACGCCGGCAATCTGGACATCATGACATCGGCAGGCCTTGCAACAGCAGAAAAAATTGCCACTACCCGCTTCCTGAAGGAGCCAGCACAATGACCTTCGATCCGACAAAGCAGCGGCTCTATATTCAGGACGTGACGTTGCGCGATGGCATGCACGCTATTCGCCACCAGTACGGCCTGGATCATGTCCGCAATATTGCTCGCGCACTCGATGAGGCCGGCGTCGACGCAATCGAAGTCGCCCACGGAGATGGTCTTAACGGCTCCAGCTTCAATTACGGCTTCGGAGCTCACACAGACTGGGAATGGATCGAAGCAGTGGCCGATGTGGTCAAATCGGCCCAGCTGACGACCCTGCTACTTCCCGGGATTGGCACTATCGAAGAGCTCAAACATGCCCACAGCCTGGGCGTCCGTTCGGTCCGTATTGCCACGCATTGTACGGAAGCTGACATTTCTAAACAGCACATCGAGGCGTCACGGGCGCTCGGTATGGATACGGTCGGCTTCCTGATGATGAGCCACATGATCGAACCCGATGCGCTCGCTGCACAGGCGAAGCTGATGGAAACCTACGGCGCCGAGTGCGTCTATGTCACCGATAGTGGGGGCGCCATGGACATGGACGCGTACCGCGCGCGGCTCGACGCTTACGATCGCGTACTGAAGCCTGAGACCACCCGGGGCGTTCATGCTCACCATAACCTTTCACTCGGTGTTGCAAACTCGATCGTTGCGGTCCAGGCAGGCGCCGTACGTGTCGATGCTTCCCTCGCAGGAATGGGTGCAGGCGCAGGCAACGCACCTCTGGAAGTGTTCATCGCCGCCGCCGATCGCAAAGGCTGGTCCCATGGCTGCGACCTCTTCAAATTGATGGATGCGGCTGAAGAACTCGTCCGCCCCCTTCAGGATCGGCCAGTTCAGGTCGATCGCGAAACACTGTCTCTGGGCTATGCGGGTGTTTATTCGTCATTTCTGCGGCACGCTGAAAAGGCATCGAAGGATTACGGTGTTGATACGCGCCAGATCCTTGTCGAACTTGGCCGCCGCCGCATGGTTGGGGGTCAGGAAGATATGATTGTCGACGTCGCTCTCGACCTTTCGCGCGCATCAACCACCTAGGTCCCCAAACGCGTCAGGAGAATGGGAGCCTAGGCGTGCTTTCGCATCAGCGCATGTCGTAGATTGGGCAGACGATCCACGCCGAAATACATGTCTGTGCCATCGATATAAAAGGTCGGCACGCCGAAAGCGCCCTTGTCGATCGCAGCCTGAGTGTTCGCCCTCAATGCATCACGGGCACGTGCCCCGTCAGAATCTTCGATAAGCGCGTTCCCGTCGAAACCTAGCTCGTCGGCTAATCTCACGAGTATCATTCTGTCAGAGATGTCCTGATCCTGGGACCAATAAGCGTCGTAAACGGCTCGGGCCCAAGGAACACAGGATACGCCCTTTTGATCCTCCAGAACGATACATGCGCGCATGGCAGCGGCACTGTTTACTGGAAATACGCGGGGCGGGAAATTCACAACCTTCCCCGTAATCCGGGACCAATCACCTATGTCTTTCTGATTGTAAGCGATCTTGGCCGGAACATGAGTTCGGACATGATATACACTTGAATTCACGGCGTTGAATATGCCCCCCACCAGGACAGGCCGCCAAATCAGCGACTCGTTGAATTCGGCGGCCAACGGCTGGATTCCCTCAAAGCCGAAATATGACCATGGACTCGAGCAATCAAAAAAAACTTCAATCATGACTCGGCGCCTCCTTTTCGTAATCTCGATCATCTTGCCCGTTCCGGAATTACTACATCGGGGCAGGAGCCCGGTCGATGGCGCTTTCGGGTTTGGGGAGGTTTTTTAATTAGTACTTTTGTTTTAGTTTTTTGCGAAGACTGCAGGCGTATCAATTAAATTGACGCCTTCGAATCTCTTTATCTATTTGTTTTTAAAGCTTTTTTATTCCCATTGCTTTTCTGCGATCAGATTTGAGATCGTCGCAGTGTAGACTTATCTGTAAGTTCTATTCTATAGATTTCGGTGTGAGCAAGACACCCTATCCGCATCCAGGAGGAAAATATGGATTTCAACCTTCCCAGCGAGAATGATCCGAGACGGCTGGAAATCCGCGCCTGGTTCGCAGATAATCCCAATCCGACCTACTCGCAAATTGCCGAGCGCGGTCTGGCGGCTCCAAACTGGCCTGCACCCTGGGGACTTAGCGCCGATCCGGAGCTGCAATACATCATTGAAGAAGAGTTCGCGAAGGCAGGCGTCATACCGCCCTACAACATCAACGCGATCGCTGTGAACCAGTGCGGCCAATCACTGCTCGTACACGGGACTGAAGCGCAGCGTGAACAATTCCTTCCACCAGCCCTGGCCTGCGAGCACATCTGGTGCATGCTATTTAGCGAACCTTCCGGGGGGTCCGACCTCGGCGCCATCCGGACCACCGCTCGCCGCGAAGGTGATCACTACATCATCAATGGCCAGAAAATCTGGACCTCGGCAGCCGACAAGGCAACCATCGGGGTTCTGGTCGCGCGAACGGATCCGTCGCAACCCAAGCATAAGGGATTGAGTCAGTTTATTCTGGACATGAATACGCCCGGCGTGACCGTCAGGCCCATTTACGACATGTCCGGGGAAGAGAACGAATATAACGAAGTTTTTTTCGATGACGTGCGCATTCCGGCTGATCGGCTTCTGGGCAAGGAAGGCGATGGCTGGCGCCTTGTCATG
>NZ_AWFG01000075.1 GCF_000682695.1 Hyphomonas chukchiensis
GGCGCCTGCTGGTGGCTGGAAGCCCTGCATGAAAAGCTCTGCGCAGACGTGTTCGGTTCCGACCATCTGTTTGCCGACGATACACCCGTTCCGGTGCTCGATCCGGGGCGCGGAAAGACCAAGACCGGAAGGCTCTGGGTCTATGCCCGCGAGCAGCGCGGCTGGGGTGGGGCAGACCCGCCTGCGGCCGTGTTCCTGTTTGCGCCGGATCGCAAAGCCGAGCGTCCTGTCACCCATCTCCGCGACTTCAAAGGCGTGCTCCATGTCGATGGATATGCCGGGTTCGAGCAGGTTGCCGCCCGGCCAGATGTGACGCTCGCAGCCTGTTGGGCGCACACGCGGCGCAAGTTCTATGACGTTGCGCAAGCAACCGGTTCGCCTATTGCCGAAGACGCTGTCCGCCGCATCGCCGATCTCTACGCCATCGAGGCAGAGATCCGCGGAAAAGCCCCGCACTGGCGGCTTGCCGCGCGGCGGAAACTGTCGGCTTCGCGCGTTGAAAACCTCCGGCTCTGGCTCGAAAATCAGCTGGCGCAGGTGCCCGCCCGCAGCACGCTCGCAGACGCCATCCGTTACACGCTGGCACGCTGGAAAGGTCTCACCCGGTTCCTTGATGACGGCCGTGTCGAACTTGATACCAACCCTGTCGAACGCGCCATCCGCCCCGTCGCCCTTGGCCGCAAAAACCATTTGTTCGCCGGCAGCGATGGCGGCGCCGAACGCTGGGCGATCCTCTGCTCGCTGATCGAAACCGCGAAACTGAACGGCGTCGAACCCTACGCCTACCTTACCGACATCCTTCAGCAAATGGCCGACGGATACCCCGCCAACCGCCTCGGCGATCTCCTGCCATGGGCGTGGAAAGCCGCAAATCCCGTCAAGGCCTGACATTAGGTGTCACCTCCGGACGCATACATCTGTCCCCATTTTTCCCAATCAACCCTTCTGCATGCTCCTTCCGATCACCGCCTATCCACACCGCACGACCAATGATGTCGCCCTCCCTGACCGCTCCAAAATACCGTCCATCAAAGGAATCCGGTGTGCGATCAGAAAGGAGCAGAACCTCTTCTGCCTGAAGCTGCCTGCAGCCCGTCCAGGGAGACGGCAGGGCGCGTCCCATACTATCTGTTGATAGCAGGCGGACAGTCGAAGTCCCGTTGATCTG
>NZ_AWFG01000076.1 GCF_000682695.1 Hyphomonas chukchiensis
CCGACCCGGACACATAGGTAACATTATGTATCGGAGAGATGGGTTACACTTTTGCTCCGAACGGGTTGTCGATTGTTTGCAGGGTCCTCTGTTCGAGGTCAATGTATCCGAGATCATAGTGCATAAAAGTGACGAGCCAGATCCCGTCATCGACTTCGGTGATACCAACGCGCTGACCGGCGAGCACGGTGGAGATGTTGATTTTTTTCCGGTGCATGCAGATCCGTCCACAAGAAGTTATGAGCACCTCGCGATCATGGAAGGGATAGTCGATCTCCGGCAAGCCGTCATAGACGCGTGACGACTGAGTGTAGATTTCTGCCGGGGTCGCCATATCGAGGCCTTCATGCGGGCGTTCTGTGTTGTATTCCCTGACGAAATCATCGAACCGCACCTGCTGTTGCAGGTGATTTTCGCAGGCCGGCCGGGTGGTTTCCTGCTTCAGGGTCAGGTGCATGCGCTCATGCCGGCCATTCTGCTGCGGATGGCCTGGCTTGATGCGTTCGATGGCGACGCCGAGTCTGAGCCACCAGACAGAGAGTTTCGAGAGATTGTAGAGCCCGTTGGGACTGGCAAACGGGACGCCATTGTCCGAGCGTATGGCATCGGGCAGTCCACGCGCCTGGAACAGGGTGTGGAAGGCCTCGATGACGGGTACTTCCTTTGTGCCCTCCAATGCCTCGCAGGCCAGGATGAAGCGCGAAGCATGGTCGGTTACGGTCAAAGGATAACAATATGCCTGATTGCCGAGACGGAACTCTCCCTTGAAGTCAACACACCAGAGGGCATTGGGAACCGATCCGGATGAAAGGGGCGTTCCCAATGCCCTCTGGCGTTTCCTGCGAGCCCGGCTGACAAGGCCACGGCGGTCGAGAACCGCATGGATGGTCGAGTGGGCGGGAATGCGCACGTCACCCGCCAGGCGGCGCACCAGGAGCTCCCTGATCTTGCGAGCACCCCAATGGGGCTTGTCCTTCTTGGCTTCGATGATCGCCTGCTCTATCGGCACCGGCAGCTGGTTGGCATACCGCACTGGCCGACGGGAACGATCCTCCAGGGCGATCAGCCCCTCTTCCTTGTAGCGATTGAAGATCTTGTAGCCAGTCTTCCGGGAAATCCCGAACTCCCGGCAAAGATCTGTCATCGATTCGCCCTCAAGCCG
>NZ_AWFG01000077.1 GCF_000682695.1 Hyphomonas chukchiensis
GAACAGATCATCGCGATCCTGGCAGAGCAGGAGCGTGGCATGGCAACGGCAGACGTGTGCCGGCGTCACGGGATCAGCTCGGCGACCTTCTACAAGTGGAAGGCGAAGTATGGCGGGATGGATGTCTCGGATGCCCGCAAGCTGAAGACGCTGGAAACCGAGAACGCTCGGTTGAAGCGGCTTCTGGCCGACAGCATGCTCGACAACTCGATCCTGAAAGACCTGCTGGGAAAGCCCTGACGACGCCCCAGTTGAAGCGGGATGCGGCGCTCAAGGTGATCGATAAATACGACATCTCCCAGCGCCGCGCCTGCCGACTGGTCAGCGTCGATCCGAAAACTGTCAGGCGTGAGCCGGAACCGGACAATCCGGAGATCCGCAAATGCATGCGAGAGATCGCGGCAACGCGCCGCCGGTTCGGCTATCGGCGCATCGGCATCATGCTCGAGCGGGAGGGCATCGTGATGAATCACAAGAAACTGAGGCGTCTCTACAAGGAGGAAGGCCTGGCGGTAAAACGCAGGCGTGGCCGCAAGCGTGCTACTGGAACGCGCGAGCCGATGCCCGTGCCAGACGGCCCGTCGCAGCGCTGGAGCCTCGACTTCGTGTCCGATGTCTTCGGACCAGCACGTCGGTTCAGGATGCTGAACGTGATCGATGACTATACCCGCGAATGCCTTGCACTGGTGGCAGACACATCGCTGTCTGGTGCCCGCGTGGCCCGCGAACTGGATCGCTGCATCCGGCTCTACGGCAGGCCAGAAACCATTGTCTCGGACAACGGGACGGAGCTGACCAGTCGCGCCATCCTCGAATGGCAGAACCAGACCGGCATCGCCTGGCACTATATCGCGCCGGGCAAGCCGCAGCAGAATGGCTTCGTCGAGAGCTTCAACGGGAAGCTCAGAGACGAATGCCTGAACGAAGAAGTGTTCGACAGCCTGACCCATGCCCGCAAGATCCTCGGGCGCTGGCGACACGACTACAATCACCACCGGCCTCACTCATCCCTGGGCGGGCTGACGCCCGCAGCGCGTCGGTCGCTCGTGCATGTGGGGAGCTCCGCTCCCGACGCGCTCGCCACACTTCTAACCATGGACTATGAAAGGGCCAGACTCTCAAAATGAATGAGGGAGCCAAAGGGCTCAGGTCA
>NZ_AWFG01000078.1 GCF_000682695.1 Hyphomonas chukchiensis
CTGGCTTCGATCTGGCGATAGGCTTCTGCATTGTCAGGGTCGCGCTCCCAGGCCCGGAAGGCGTCCCACGTCTCCAGGTCCACATCCGGGTCCTGCAGTTCGCTATACCAGCGCGCCGCGGCATCAAGCCGGCCCGTCTCCTCGTCGTTGTCGTTCATCACGTGGGTATCACTCAGCCTTGTCGGGACGCGGGGGCGCCCGCTTGCGAGAGGGATTTCGCAATGGCCGCCAGCGCCTCGGCTATATCACTCCGGACGGTCCTTGGCGACACGGCGAGGCGCCTGGCGACCTGGTCATGGGTCAGGCCCTCCAGCCGGTGCAGCATCAGGGCTTCGCGCTGGCGGGGCTTCAGGGTATCGATCGCTGCCTGGGCGATGGCCAGCAATTGCGCATCCATCACCTGCTGTTCAGGGGTCGCTGTCCGGTGGCAGGCCAGCCTGTCACCCATCTCGCTGATCTCGGCATCCATGCGCCGGCTCCTTGCATAGCCCGATTTGAGGTAGTCGCGCGTGAGGTTGCGCAGGATCGTGAACAATAGCGGGCGCAGCTCTTCCACGGGCTTGTCGGAATAGGCGCGGGTCGCGGAGATGAAGGCTTCCTGGACGAGGTCTTCGGCGTCTTCTGCATTGCCGATGCGGGATCGGCTGAAGCGGAGGAGTTCGGGGTGGTGGGATTGGTAGAAGTGGGTCAGGTGTGTGGGGGTGGGGCTGACACGATGGTCATCGCCTGCGGCGTGGCGCGATTGTGCGCGATCGGGGACGGAAACGCGTGCGGGTCCTGCCGCAACGGTGGCCAGGCTGGAGTGGCGCAGTGTCTCTGCGCGTTGAAAACCGGGGTTTCGTTTTCGATCCTGCATAGGGGGCGGTTCCTGCAGCCGGCGATGATTGGAATCCGGCAACAGCTCTAAGCAGCACAACCAAAATTCAATTCAGAGTATACTCCGTGGCAATATACTCTGCAATTCAATTCAGTCTCGAAAATGGAAATTCGAGAGATATTCGCGTTGAACTTGAAGCGGTATAGACGCAAGGCTGGCCTTTCGCAGGAAGAGCTGG
>NZ_AWFG01000079.1 GCF_000682695.1 Hyphomonas chukchiensis
ATCTGGCGGGGCTTTTTCTTTGGGGGCGCAGGAAGAATTGCAGCGATCAATCCGTATCGCGGCGTCGCATCACTGACATAACCGCACTGACCAGCCGGTGCTTGATCAAGTCGCGACGGGGGAGCCTCGCCGCATGCCATATCGAATCGTTCCGGTGAGCCGAGAACCCCAGCGTCTCCGCAAGCCATTGCGCGCGATCAACGCGTGCAGCGTCATTGAGCGCGTGCGTGGCTTCGTATTGCCTGATCTCTTTCGTGCCGGTTGCGGCTTCGTAAAGCGATTGCGCGTTGTCAGCCGTGACGAAGACATCGCGCGCGGCAACCTGAAACAGCAACCTGGCTTTCGACCGGCCAATATGTTGCTCACCGTCATAAGGCTGCAAAGCCAAGCGGTAGGCGTCATCAGGTCTCAGCGACCAGACCGGCGCCAATTGGCCGGGCCCAGCCATTATGACAGCCGCGTACAGTCTGGGATCGGCCGCAACGAATTGACCTGCGAGCGCACCGCCGAGGCTGTGACCCACATAACCAAGCCGGTCAGGATCTACATGTGGCCTTGCGGCCAAGTAGTCGATACCGGCCTTGAGATCATCAATGCATTCCCGGACATATGCGATTGCAATGTCACTTCGGTCGAGCGGCGGAAGACCCTTGCCCCGTGCCCCCATTCCCGGCGCATCGATTGTCAGGCACGTGACACCACACTCCGCGAGCGCCGCAGCCTCGCGCGCAAACGAGAAACGATCTCCGAAACCCCAATGTAAAAAAAGCAGTGCGGGCGTGCGCTCCCCGACGGCTTCAAACAGCAATCCCGAGACGGGACCCTTTGCGCCCGGGTACGAAATATCCTGCTGAACGCTTCCTGCCATAGGACTGCTTCGCTTGATTTTCCAAGTGCCTGCAAATCGAACGCGTTCAGCGCGCCATTTTGCCGACCAAACGAATATAATTCAGAGCGTTGGCTACCTGCAATTGCCCGCGACAGCAATTCCGCTCACTGTGACCTTGTGTCCATGAGGCGCACCCAGCGCGAAGGTATCGTGTAG
>NZ_AWFG01000080.1 GCF_000682695.1 Hyphomonas chukchiensis
CCACGCTCGCCAAGTAATTTCAGTGTCGCCTTGAACTTCGCATCGAGCTGCCAGTGGCCCGCTCCCAATTTCTCAGCAAGGCCGAGCCGCTCCAGCGTCCGTAATCGCGCCGCATGCAGGGTACGGTATCTCGCCGGGCTGTCCTTCATTTCGAGCAGGTGATCCTCGCCCGCCTGCCGGTCCAGGAATTGATCGATCCGGGTCAGCCGTTCAGCGGTCGCCTCGGCATGGAGTTTCCGCTCCTGTTCGAGCGCGGTTTCAGGTCCGAGTTCAAGTGTCACCAAATTCTCAGCGCGCTCGCGGATCCCGTGTGAAATATACTCCCGTGGTATGACGAGATCCGTCCCATCCTCACGCTTGCCCCGGATGATCATATGGGCGTGCGGCCGGCCGGTATCTTGGTGGATCGCGCCCACCCATTCGAGCCTTGTCTCAAGGTCCTTTTCCATCTGCCCCACCAAGTCCCGCACGAAGGGTTTGAGGTCCGCCATTTCCATCCCGTCCTCGGGCGAGATAATGAACCGAAAATGGTGCCGGTCCTCCGACACCGCATCGACAAAATCCTTCGTGCCGGCATCTTCACTGTTCCGGTCAAACAGCCGCCCGCGATCCCTCTCCGACAGGGCGGCATCGCGCTTTATGTAAGTAACGTGCGCCATGAGGGCTGCCGCACTGGAAACCGACATCCTGACAATGCGCGCCTTGACGATGACCCGCCTCCGGCCGCCCCGCAGGGCAGGGGACGGACGTGGCGACAGTCCTGACCGTCTTGTACCACCTGATGCAGCCAGCGCCTTCGCCATCCGCGAGAGATACGTCTTTGCGCGCCCCCCTGATCCACCCGACCGAATCCTGCCAGGGCGCGGGGTGAACGGATTGTCGCCCTCGGTACTCATTCGGGCGCCTCGGGCGCCAGATATGCTTCAAAAGGCCAATAGAACCATGCCATCCTGCAGCAGATATTGGGAAATGGTCCAAATCCCGGCTCTACGAAGTCTGGCGTAGAGCCATAAAAAGAGATGTGCAGACAAGGGACTAGGC
>NZ_AWFG01000081.1 GCF_000682695.1 Hyphomonas chukchiensis
GTCCGATTATCCCATCTGCCTTGTCGCCTACAATAATGGGCGGCTGCACGGGGCGTGGATTGATGCAACCGAGCCAAGCGAGGTCATGGACAAGGTCCGCGCCATGCTGGCGGCGTCGCCGGAGCCGGACGCCGAGGAATGGGCAATCCATGATCATGAAGGGTTCGAAGGCGCGCGCCTCTCGGAATATGCCTCGTTCGGGACCGTGTGCGCGCTGGCAGCGTTCATTGGCGAACATGGCGCGCTTGGCGCGAAACTCTACCGCGAGTTCGGCGACGACCTCGCGCAAGCGGAAGCCGCGTTCGAGGATTATGCTGGCGAATATCGCAGCGCCGCGGATTTTGCCGAGGAAGTGACGCGTGACAGCGGGACCGAGATTCCGGCCTCGCTCGATTATTATATCGACTGGCAGGCGCTTGCCCGTGACATGGCCATGAATGGCGAGATCATGGTGTTCCAGACAGGCTTTGATGAAGTCCACATTTTCTGGAGCCGTTGAGCCATGGCGTTCCGGGAGAGATTTGACCGCTATGTCTGCGAAGGCGACAGCATTGACTGCGAGATTGACGGCTTTCGCGTCACCGCGCGGATCGTGCGCGATGATTGTCCCGACGCGCCGGATAAGCGCCAGGACGGATTCTGGCCATCGCTCTATATCAATGATCCGGGATTTATTGGCCCCGGAAACAATTTCCGAGCGCGGCTGGCGAAAGCACAGGCCGAGGCCGAAGCCGTCATGGAGGCTTGGCGCAAGGATGAGTGGTTCTATTGCGGGGTCGTGCTCACCATTGAATGCGAAGGCGTGGAACTGGAATCTCATGCCGCCAGCTTATGTAGAGCTCAACATAAGCTGGCTTATGTCGCGTCCATAGTTATGTGGAGTTGTTGCGCCGCCGCCTTGATTTTAAGGTCCTCCGACGAGACTCCACTCAACATAATCGCGAAGCTTCTTCCGCACTCAGCAGAAGGAGACCGATCATGTGTGCAGCACTTTCACGACGGGCTGAAATCCCGTCCCTGTCCGGGGCAG
>NZ_AWFG01000082.1 GCF_000682695.1 Hyphomonas chukchiensis
GTGTCTCTGCGCGTTGAAAACCGGGGTTTCGTTTTCGATCCTGCATAGGGGGCGGTTCCTGCAGCCGGCGATGATTGGAATCCGGCAACAGCTCTAAGCAGCACAACCAAAATTCAATTCAGAGTATACTCCGTGGCAATATACTCTGCAATTCAATTCAGTCTCGAAAATGGAAATTCGAGAGATATTCGCGTTGAACTTGAAGCGGTATAGACGCAAGGCTGGCCTTTCGCAGGAAGAGCTGGCACATCTTGCAGACATTGACCGCACTTACGTCAGCCTACTTGAGCGGCGCAGTTACAGTGCGACAATAGACGTAGTGGCAAAGCTTGCCGACGCCTTGGGCATCGAAGCATATTTGCTTCTCCAATCTCCATAACGAAGCTCGAAATAGTATGGGTGGACGATCCCTAGATAAACTAGCAGCGAACCGCTCATATCCTCTCTGTGAAGAAGGCTGTGGCAGCGAATCCCTTCCTCTCCGCCATTTACTTTAGCTCGCCCCAATATCGTTGATTTTATTCAAAAATACAGAGTTCCAATCGCCGGGCGCCACATGCTTGTGTGACAGTTTGTGTGACACTTGTTGTGTGACCTAAACATCATCGCATTGAAACGCCTCAGAGGACTTCAGATCTAATCCATAAATTTTCACAAGATCGTATCACGGCAAACGTTGTTCTATCTACGTTCTGATGCTTCCTAGTCATCATGACTGATATCGATCAAACCATCTATGTAGCTATTCGAGCCGCGCCCCTCAGGCTGCGTAAGGCATTGGCGAGTAAATTGCCTATCGACGGAGACCAAGCCACACGCGAATTGGTTGATCGGATTCTGGGTGCGCTTGAGGGATACGAAATCAGAAAAATTGACCGGCCGCCGGCGCCAGGTCATCGAGCCGACTGCGGACACCCCCGGAAAACCTAGCGTTAGACAAAGCCGCGTGCGATTCGGCTGCGGCGACATGAGCTATCAATTCGCTTTCACCGTTGCATAGTGACCTGAGCCCTTTGGCTCCC
>NZ_AWFG01000083.1 GCF_000682695.1 Hyphomonas chukchiensis
ACCTTGAACGGCTTTCCGGCCGCCTCGAGACGTTGGCGCAGGGCTTTCAGTGCCGGGTCGAAGCGGGTTGCTATGAAGGCGGCCTGGTAGAGAGTTTTCCGCACCTGCTTTCGCCCGCCCCAGATATGGCGCTGGCCGCGCACCTGCCCTGAGTCGCAGGCATGCGGGGCAAGGCCTGCGAGGTTGGCAATGGCGCCCCGGCTGACCCGGCCGAGCTCCGGCAGGCGGGCCAGCAGGCTGGCGGCGGTGACCGGACCGATGCCAGGTGCGCTGCGCAGGCGCTGTTCGGTTGCGGCAAGCACCTCGTCGGACGCGATCTGCGCGGCGATCTCAGCATCGACCTTTGTGATCCGGCCCTTCAGGACACGGATCAGGCTGGCAATATCAGCGCGCACGAATGCATCGCTGGCCTGCTTGAGACGATTGGCTTCGCGGGCCGCCTGATCGACTAGATCCTCGCGCCGGGCGACGAGGGCGGCTAGCCGTGTCCGGGCCGGGTCAGGTGGCGGTGTGGGGGAGAGCTCCAGCGCACGGCCCATGACGGCCAGCACGCAGGCATCGACCTGGTCGGTCTTGGCCAGGCGTCCGGTCGCCCGGGCAAATTCCCGCGCCTGTCTTGGATTGACGCGGGCATAAGCCATGCCAGCTGCGGCAAGGGCTTCAGCTAGAGGTCGCTCATAGCCGCCTGAAGCCTCGAAGACGACAAGCGTATCCGAGCATCCGGCGGCAAAGACCTTCAGGGATTTCACGGTCATCTCGATGCGGCTGGCCTTGCCGCTCTCGAGATTATAGGTGTCGATCCAGTGCTTGGCGATATCGACGCCGATGACATTTTGGGGCATGATGTTCCTGTCCTTGTCATGCGGGGCTGGCCGCTGCGAACGTCCACCCCAGTCAACTGTTCAGGGCGATTGTGAAACTGGCAGGCGGGCCATTCGCTACGCTGCGGTCCTCAAAGACCAGGGGTGGGTCCAAGCCCCGCCTGCCAGATACACCCTACAGCAAATTGACAATACAAG
>NZ_AWFG01000084.1 GCF_000682695.1 Hyphomonas chukchiensis
CCCCGCGAGCGCCATGTCACCCTGCAGCGCGGGCAGGCCCTGTTCGACGTCGAAAAGGCCAGTGCACCTTTCATCGTCGCGGCAGGTACAAGCCGCACGCGCGCGCTCGGGACGCAATTCGAGGTCTATGCGCGGCCAGCCGGTGTTGCCGTCACCTTGCTTGAAGGTTCGGTCAACGTTTCGACATCTCCAGACCAGAAAGGCCTGTTCGGCTTCGGCAAGACAACACATCCCGCCGATCCGGGGGGCAGGGTGCTGGCGCCCGGGGACCGGCTCGAGATTGCCGGCGATGGCAGCCAGACCGTGTCCCGGGTTGAACCCGGCGCCGCGCTGCAATGGCGAAGCGGTAGTGTCCAGTTCGACGATGTGACTCTGGCCGACGCGGTCACCGAACTGAACCGCTACTCTACCACCAAGATCAGGGTGCCTGATGCCGACCTCGCCGCCGAGCGCCTGAGCGGCACGTTCCGGACAGGTGCGCCGGAAGAATTTGTCGCCAATATCATGCTCTTCCTGCCCGTCGGCACGGAGCGGTCGGGTCAATACATCACGCTTGTGCCCACCATTTCCCCCAAGCCCTGACGTATCTATCCTGCGCCACCAATTCGGCTGCCACCCATCCGGTTGCGCTAAATAATCCCAAAAATTCTCGAACCTTTCCTTTTTGCAGGTATTGAGAATTTCATGAGCAAGCTTGTCCCGACCTTGAAGGACCCCGTCGATGAAGACGGGCCAGAAGATCGCAGACCCCTGCGCGATGCTGTCAATTTCTGATCAACACGGCTGAAAGCCTGTGCGATGGCGGCTATCTCATCGACCGTCCGGGAGGACATCCCGGACCTTCCCAGGCCGCGGCGTGAAGGTTTGCCTTTAATTAGTGGGGCTTGCTATTAAAGAATAAGTAGTTATCCTTTAATAGTGGTGATGGCTTATTAAAG
>NZ_AWFG01000085.1 GCF_000682695.1 Hyphomonas chukchiensis
CGTCTCCGCCATCAAGAAATAAGCTGATACCAGCTTGTTAAAGTCAAACGCCGCTCCGAAAACGGGGCGGCGTTTTGCGTTATGGTGAAGTGTTGTAAACCTGTGTGGTCAGCTTTAGACAATTTTCCTTGATCACAGGTGCGATGGCGCATGAGCGAAGTAACCGACATAAACCAGCTCGGCACGGCCGGCATGCAGGCTTTGCGGGCAGGGGATGGAAAGACTGCGCGGCAAAAGTTTGAAGCGATCGCCGCAGCCGGTCAGGCCGATATATCGGTGTGGATCGCAATTGCCTTGTCGGCACGTATTCAGGCTGACTGGCAGGGTGTGGCAAGAGCCGCTGATCGGGCCTTGAGCCTCGAGCCGAAGAATCTGCGCGCCCTAATCCTCAAAGGCGATGCGCTTAGGAATAGTGGCGACAAACGCGGTGCCGCGTCATTTTACGATCTGGTGGGCCGACTGGCGCCCGAAGGCGATGGCGTGTCGGCAGAAATGGCGGTCGAGTTGCTGCGTGTTCGCCGACTTTATGAATCGCATAAGTCAGAATTGGTCGATCATATAGAGACGCGTCTGAGTGCGCTTTTCGGCCATCGTGACGGGCTGAGCGCGCGTTTTAGGCAGTCTCTGGACCTGTTGGCGGAGAGAAAGCAGAGATACATACAACAACCACGGGCGTTCTATTATCCGGAGCTGCCCGATATCCAGTTTTATGAACCCTCTGAATTCGAATGGACGGACGGTCTGATGGCCTCGTCAGGCGAAATCCAGCGGGAGTTTGAAGCGGCTCGTGCAGATATCTCGGCCTTCATCCCGTACATCCACGCAACCGGCAACAAGCCGGTCAACAAGGATAATCCCCTGATCGACAGCCCGGACTGGACAGCCTTGTTCATTCAAAAGGATGGCGTTGTGATGGATCGGTGCTCGGAGCGCTTTGCTAATACGCTGGCCGCCCTGGGTGGCGTGCCCCAAGAAATCATTCCCGATCGCGGGCCCTCAAGCTTGATATCCCGTCTGGCACCTAAAGCTCGGATAGCGGCGCATGTCGGCTTCCTGAATACGCGTCTTACCTGCCACCTGCCTCTCGAAATTCCGGCTGATTGCGGGTTGAGAGTGGGCAACGAGACTCGCGCCTGGCAGCCAAACGAGCTGTTGATTTTCAACGATTCCATTGAACATGAGGCGTGGAACAATAGTGACCGAGAGCGCTTCGTGCTGATCTTCCAGGTATGGCGTCCTGAAATAAGTCTCGAAGAGCGCACCTGGATCTCGAGTGTCCTGCGGGAAATTGATACTTACTTCGCCGGGTAATTTGCGAGACTGGTTCTGCGAAAGAGATACATTCTTGCGCTTGCACCGCCTCGCGCTTTGAGGCAAACAACCGCTTCGCCTGTAGGGGTATAGCTCAGTTGGTAGAGTACCGGTCTCCAAAACCGGGTGTCGTAAGTTCGAGTCTTACTGCCCCTGCCAGGCGTTCTTAGCTTCCGTACTCTCGCTGCTCACGCGTCAGCCAAGGCAGTTTGAGACTGTCCTGACAGGGCAAGAGTCAGGTCGCGCACAACAATTTCACTTCGACTGACGACACTCGACACGAGTTCATGCGAAAATGTCGAACCACTGAACCACGTCCTGTTATGGCCCTGCACCCTGAGCAAATCTCCAAACAGGCCGTGCGCGACAGCTTCAGCCTTGTATTGCGGGAAATATTGCCAGGATTTCTGCAGGATCACGTTATTGATGGTGAACCCCAGATGCGTGGCATCAGCATACAGGATCTCGCGCAATTCTTCCGGTGTCAGGCTTTCCGAGAATTGTCCTGTAACGTATAGGCGGCCGCCCAGATCGGCGCTTTCGCCCTCGGCCCGACCACCGAGAATCGCCCCCTGAAGGGAGCTGTCCTTGGATGCGCGCGAATACCCGATGACCTGATGACCGGTGAACCAGTCATTCGAGGCCAGCAGGGTCGTCGTATAGGTCTGCCAGGCAACGCTGTCGGCGACGCGTCGTTCAAGCTCTGTGGCCTTTGCAATTGAAGTGAACAATTGCATCGGGATGGTCGATAGAACCGCATCGAAGACGTGCTCGCCCTCACGTGTATGAATAACGGGCTTGGGGCCGGAGCGGTCGAGGCCGAGGACCGGCGTTCCGAGGCGGACATCAAAGCTGCTGGCGAATCGTTGCCAGAACGTCGTCCAACCCTGTTCGGGCATGTGCAGATCATTCAGAACGCCGGACAGAACGTATTGCAAGTCGCACCATTGGACGGTCTGGCCAATCGTCGCCTTGTCAACAAAGCCATATCCCTGCGTGGTCTGGATTCGGTGCATGGCGCGCTCGATTTTGGGGATGTTGAGCGCGCGCACCCATTCGATCGTTGACAGCGAAGCCTCTTTCATCACATCGGGATCGTCTGGTCGTGCCTTGATGGCTTTGCGCAGGCTGGCGGCCTTCCGGATGAACCGGAGGACCTGCAAGGGCAGGGGCGCTCCCGGACCATGCTTCACATAGTTTACGACAGGCTCTCCGTCGAACCGGGCTTCGCCAAGGCGCTTCAGCGTGATTCCATTGTGCTTCATCCACCCCTTGATCATCGTATGTGACCGCGTGGTGTAGCAGGTGCCCATCTCGTTCAGGTTGTCGCCGTTAAGGATAGAAAAGGACTTTCCACCTATACGATCATTAGCCTCGAAAACGGTCGCGCGAATGCCGCGCTGCATAAGAAAATGCGCCGCGCTGAGGCCGGCTGGACCGGCCCCGATAATCGCAATTTTCAACGTCTCCGGCGTGCCCACACTGTGTCCCATGAACTCTATTTATTAACGAAATTGCATTCACTCTCATAAAGTTAGCACTTGGTGACAAGGCTCATTTTCATCTTATGGCGGTAATCGGGCCTAATGCCGACTAATGGATCTCAGATTTCATTCCTGAAGTACTTGCTGCAGAGCAGGCACCCGAACACGACGGCCGTGGACCGGGTGGTCTTGCTTGAGCAGCATCTGGCGTTCGCGAGTCACACCGCAACCATGGCCGGCGTCATGCTCGTCAACTCGACGGCGACAACCATTCTGATCGAGCAGAGCATTGCGAACACGTCGCTCCGCTACTGGCTATTCATGAACTGGGTACTGGCGGCCGTCCTGGTTATTGATGCCCTCCTCAAACGCGGACTTTCGCGACCCGTAAAGGTCAGCGGGCGCTATCTGCGACGGTCGGAATGGCTGGCCTATATGTTCGGGGCCGCCTGGGGATCGCTCCCGTTCTTCATCAATGGCGACAAATATATGGCGGTTATCTATGCCGCCTTGCTGATATTGCCAATGATTGCGGGCATGTCGGCCCTGCTGCCGCATGTGCCTCGCGTGGCCTTGCGATACTCGGGCGCTGCCATTTTCATGTTTCTGCTTTTCGTCGGGATAGCTTCGGCCCGTTCGACGGTCGCGATCTCTCTCATGGTCATGGTCTTCATGTTTGCTGTCTATTTCGGCATGAAGCGCACCTACCTGACATTCGTATCGAACGTGGAATCGCGAATCAGGGCTACCGAATCCCATGAAATCCTCATCGGCGCCCTGAATGCGAGCGGGCAGGCCTTTGCCTATCTCGATGCAAATGGAAACGTTCTCGTCCAGAATGACCTCCACAAGACCTATTTCGCTGGTACGGAAGGTGATCTGAGTGTCGGTTCGCGGCGCCTGCCCAAGGCGGGCGATCGCTACTGGCAGAAATCGGTTGAGACAGTGCCGAATGGCGGTCACGTGATTCTCCACACGGATGTGACCAGCCTGGAGCAGAGTAAACGCGAGATCGAGGTCGCGAAGGAGGAGGCGGAAACCGCCGATGCCGCGAAAACCCGCTTCCTCAATTCGATGAGCCGCGAGCTCAAGGTCCCGCTGGATGTGATTGTCGGTTGTTCGGGTCTCATGGGCAGCGATTCGAACATTCCGTTCGATGAGCGCGAATTCCGTGGCTATGCCGATCAGATTCGCAAGCACGCGTCCTATCTGGGCGGCATTATCGATCAGATCATCAGCTTCTCGAAACTGAACCGCGAGACGGTGACGGCCGAAGAAGAAATCGTGGAGCTGTCAGAGATCATCAACAGCGCCGTCAGCCGCGTCCGCCTTGCTTCGCCGGGCTATGCGGACGTGCCCTTGCAGGTCAGCGCCGAACCGGGCTTGCCGAAGGTCTATTATGACCGCACGGCGCTGGAGCGGATTGTCCAGAATCTCGTGACGAATGCGTTCGAGCATGGTTCAGCATCGCCAATTACCGTGAAAGTTTCGCGGATTGTCGGGCGTGGCATCCTTCTCATGGTCAGGGATCGCGGTTCGGGCATGAGCAAAGAGGAACTGGAAAAGGCGTTTGAACCCTTCTTCCAGGGCGCCCGGACGAATGAATTCAAGGATGGCCGAGGCGTGGGCCTCGGCTTGACTGTGAGCCGGAAGCTCGCCCGTCAACATGATGGTGATGTGCTGCTCGACAGTCAGGAGGGCCGGGGCACGAGTGCGTTCCTCGTCATTCCATCAAGCCGTTGTGTTACCGCGGGTGACCAGCACCCGGGGGAACGGGCACAGGACGCTGTCTGATACGCAAGTCAGGCGGCGTCACGCGCAGGACCCGCCAATGCCCGGCCCGTTTCCGATTCGGCGATCATAGCCTGGAAGGTCACATCCAGTTCGGGACTTTCCGCAGGAGCGCCCAATTCCTTGGCGATCCCATCAATCCCGATCTTGGCGCCCTTTCTACCAATAATGCGCGCCAGCATGTGGCTAACCGCGACGGCCTCTCCCTCAACAAGGATGTCATGGACATAGCAGACATAATTGTCCTGCCAGCCGACAATACGGGTGATGATTTCCACCTTGCCCGGGCAAGTCAGCTTGCCTGATTGGCTGATCGCTTCGACCTGTATGATCGGCATCCAGCCATTTTTGCGGATCAGCCGCCCGAGTCCGATGTGTATAACGGAATTGATTGTCGCAAGATCGGTGAACGAGCGTATCCGGTGCAAGGGCACGGCAGACGCAAAGGCATGATCAAAGCGCCACAAGGGCACCGTCACCCGAGTGGGGGCCAGCGGATCGTCGGCAACCGGGCTGCGCAATGCAGACAGCAGCACGATCATGAAGCGCAAAAACAGATTCACTGATCCCCTCCATCTGACGTGCTTATCGCGGAAGAGCGTCCCAGCCTCCGCCGTGTGCCCGCCTAGGAATTGATCGTATCAGATAAAACGGCGTAACGCCCACCATGAAACAGGAGGGGCCGCGCATCATGGTCTGCGGCGATGCGAATGACCTCGCCCAGGAAGATCACATGGTCACCGCCGTCATGCTGGGCGTAGGTTCGACATTCAAGGCGCGCAGCACTGCCGGGAAGAATAGGCACACCGCCGGCGCCTGGTTCAAATTCCATCCCTTCGAACTTGTCGATATCGCTCATGGCAAAGCGACGGGACAGCTCCTGCTGGTTCTCGCGGAGAATGTGAACGCAGAAGTGTTCGGCCTTCTTGAAGGCGGACACATTGCGGGACGCCCGGCTGAGCGACCAGAGGATCAGGGGAGGGTCCATGGATACGGAATTGAAGCTGTTGGCCGTCACGCCGAAGGGCACGCCAGCCTCATTACGCGCAGTAATGACTGTGACGCCCGTGACAAACAAGCCAAGTGCGTCCCGGAGAGAGCGGGTGTCGAATTCCATACCTCACATCTAAGGTGCTTTCGGTCTGGGTCAAAGGCGATTTTCCCGCGCGTTTATGGCGTTGACCGCGAGATGGAATGCCCTTGAATGCGCTGGCGGAGGGTCTTGTGATGCTCAGACGCATGTGAGGATGAGATGGAACAGGAACAGACCGGGCAGCCGTGGTGGCGCGGCGCAGTCATTTACCAGATATACCCGCGCAGCTATTTAGACTCGAATGGCGACGGCATCGGTGACCTGCCCGGAATTACAGGGAAGCTCAGCTATATCGCTTCGCTTGGCGTCGCAGGCATCTGGATTTCGCCGTTCTTCACATCGCCGATGAAGGACTTCGGCTATGACGTTTCGGACTATTGCGACGTCGACCCCATTTTCGGAACGCTCGTTGACTTTGACCGGCTTATTGAAGAAGCTCATGCGCTTGGCCTGAAAGTGGTGATCGATCAGGTCATGTCGCACACATCCGACGCGCACGCCTGGTTTGCGGAAAGCCGCCGAGACCGAACCAATGACAAGGCAGACTGGTATGTCTGGCGCGATGCGCGGCCCGACGGGACACCGCCCAATAACTGGCAGGCCGTCTTTGGCGGCGCCGCATGGACATGGGACGCGCGCCGCCAGCAATATTACATGCACAACTTCCTCAGCGAGCAGCCGCAGCTGAACCTTCACAATCCCGAAGTTCAAGATGCCTTGCTGGCTGCTTCCCGTTTCTGGCTTGAGCGCGGAGTCGATGGTTTTCGCCTCGATGCCATCAATTTTTCCATGTTCGATCCGACCTTCCAGGATAATCCGGCCTGGGAAATTGGCGATCGTACCATCACGCGCCCCTTCGACCTGCAGCACCATGTGCACAACCAGTCCCACCCTAACATCCCGCTCTATCTCGAGCGGGTGCGCGCGCTGACGGATGAATTTGGCGCGGTCTTTACGGTCGCCGAAGTCGCCGGGCCCGATCCGCTGCCGGAAATGCGGGCCTTCACGGCAGGGGATAGCCGCCTCAACTCGGCTTACAATTTTGACTTCCTCTACGCATCGAGTTTGACACCCGGCCGCGTGAAGCGCGCCCAGTCAAACTGGACAGGGCCGGTGGAGGAAGGCTGGCCCTCCTGGGCTTTCTCAAATCATGACGCGCCCCGGTGCGTGAGTCGTTGGTATGGGGGGACCGACAGAAACCGTTTTGCGAAGCTGACAAACGCCCTGCTTCTATGCCTGAGGGGTAATCCCATTCTCTATCAAGGCGAGGAACTGGGCTTGCCGCAGGCCGAGGTGCCTTTCGAGAGGCTTCAGGATCCTGAAGCCATCGCGAACTGGCCCCTAACGCTCGGTCGTGATGGCGCGCGCACGCCCATGCCTTGGGTTTCAGGTGCACCCGAAGGCGGTTTCACGACGGGAACGCCCTGGTTGCCAGTGGGGCAGGGGCATCTTGAGGCCGCCGTTGACGTCCAGGATGACCATTCTGAGTCCGTTCTCAACTTCACACGCCGCCTTTTGGGCGTCCGAGGCGCTTCCAGGGCGCTTACGACGGGGGACATAGCTTTCGAAGATGTCGAAGCGCCATTATTGGCCTTACGGCGCTCAGCCGGTGACGAGACCCTGCTCTGTATATTCAATCTCGGAGAAGCAGCACAGCTGCGGCCATCATGCATGCCGAAGGACGCTGACGCCTTACTGGCGTCTGGCTGGCGTGATGGCGACATGACGGGGTCTGTCCCCGAATATTCGGTCTGGATAGGTCGCATCTAGCCGAGCCCGCACGATTCCCGCACGATGAGCTCTGTCGGCAAGCGCTCGGATTGCATCGCGACGCCATCGCTGGCGGCAAGGAGCTTTGACACAATCACGCGGCCAGCCTTTCCCAGATCCTGCGAGATCGTGGTCAGCGAGGGGAGGCTATAGGCCGCCAAATCTATATTATCATAGCCGACGACGGACACATCGGCCGGTACTTGGCGCCCCGCTTGGGACAGGCTGCGGATGGCGCCAAGGGCAACGAGGTCGCTGCTGCCGAATACACCATCAAAATCGAGGCCCTGTGACAGCAGCACATTCAAGGCGGCCTCGGCAGATTCAACTTCGAAACGGGCTGGAATGATCATCGCAGGATCAACCTCAACGCCTGCGCGCGTGTGGGCTTCAAGATAACCTTCATAGCGTTGCAGTACCTCGGGCACGCGAATATCGCCCAGAAAGGCAATCCTGCGGCGTCCAAGGTTGAGCAGATGGCTCGTCGCGCGCATGCCGCCCTTCAGATTGTCCGACCCGACAGAGCAGTATTTCTGGCCCGGTAGCTGCCCGCCCCAGACAAGGAATCGTGTTTCCGTTTCTGCCAGCTTGTTGAACCGTTCGTGGAACAGGCTCTGGCCCAGGAAAAACACGCCGTCTGCCCGGTTGCTCGACATCACATGGGCAAGATCGTCTGGGCTCTTGGGGGCAAGGTGGGAGATCAGGACATCACAGTCTGCACTGCGGGCCGCATCGCTTATGCCGCCAATGAGTTCCTGGAAGAAGGGAGTCAAAGCCTGAGTCGGACGACCGGGAGATGTCGGAATGATCAGAGCGATCGTTGCGGTGGCGCCTGATATGACGGCCGGCATGCCCGGGCGGAAACTGTAGTTCTGTTCCCGGGCAATTTTCCAGACACGACGCTTGGTCTCGTCATTGACTGCCGAACTATTGTTCAATGCACGTGATACGGTGGCGATGGATACGCCCGCTATTTCGGCAAGGTCTTCAAGTCGGGTACGGTTGCTGGACATTCTGCCTCAAGTTTGGAAAATCGTCTGGGAATTCTCACGGCCCTTCGCCAAGGTGAGCGCCACAATCTAGGGGCTATGAAAAAAACTGCAAACCGCTTTGCTTGAGCAGTGTGATCTATAATGAAATGAGATAGTGATTGGTGTAAACCTGATCACGAGCGCTAAAATGATGTGCGCTAACACAGTCTGCTTTTGCATGTTCCGCAAAATACTATAAGTCAGAGCCGAATTCGCGCGTTGGCGCGAACATGTCCGATCGGGGAGTTCGAAATATGGCCAAGTTCATTCCGGTCGATCCGTTCGACATTGTTATTTTTGGCGGCACGGGGGATCTCTCGCGCCGGAAGCTTCTTCCCGCGCTTTATCACCGCTGGCTCGATGGCCAGATTCCGGAAACAAGCCGCATTGTCGGGACCGCGCGTTCCGAGATGACGACCAAGGAATACCGCGAAATGGCGCGGGAGGCCTGCGAGACGGCGTCCGGCAAAAGCTGGGATGCCAAGGCCTGGAAGGTCTTCGAGAAGCTCGTTGAATATGTGGCCATAGATGCCACGAACCCTGACGCCGACTGGCCGACCCTGAAGTCCAAGCTTTCTTCGAATAGCGACCATCCCTGCGTGTTCTATCTGGCGACATCGCCGCGGCTCTATGTCGATATTTCCGAAGCGCTGGGACGCGCCGGTCTGGCTACGCCCAATGCGCGCGTCGTGCTTGAGAAGCCGATTGGGACGGATCTGGATTCCGCCCGTGAAATCAATGATGGCGTCGGCGCTGTGTTCGCCGAGCGGCAAGTGTTCCGCATTGACCACTACCTTGGCAAGGAGACCGTCCAGAACCTGATGGTCCTGCGCTTTGCCAACATGCTGTTCGAGCCGCTCTGGTCTCGTAACTATATCGATCACGTCCAGATCACAGTTGCCGAGGACCTGGGACTCGAAGGCCGGGCGGACTATTACGACAAGTCCGGCGCGCTGCGCGACATGGTACAAAACCACATGCTCCAGCTGCTGTGCCTGACGGCCATGGAGCCGCCAAACCATCTCGACGATGATGATGTGCGGACTGAAAAGATCAAGGTTCTCAATGCGCTGACACCAATCACGGGTGATGAAGCCAAGCGCCTTACCGTGCGTGGGCAATACAAGGCGGGTGTGCGCGGCGACGAGCCCGTCAAAGGCTATGTCGACGAGTTGTCATCGGACACGCAGAGCACCACGGAAACATTCGTGGCCATCAAGGCGGCGGTCGACAACTGGCGTTGGGCCGGGGTTCCCTTCTACCTGCGCACCGGCAAACGCCTGCCTTACCGCCATTCCGATATCGTCATCCAGTTCAAGCCCACGCCACATCCGCTGTTCGGAGAAGGCAATGATGCGGTCAACCGGCTGGTGATCCGCCTTCAGCCTGACGAAGGCGTGCGCCTCTATGTACAGATCAAGGAACCCGGTCCGGGCGGTCTGCGCGTGAAATCCCTTCCGTTGAACCTCTCCTATGCGGAGAGCTTCACGGTACGGTATCCTGACGCTTATGAGCGCCTGCTGATGGACGTTGTTCGGGGCAACCTTTCACTCTTCATGCGCCGCGACGAAGTCGAAGCGGCCTGGACATGGGTCGATGGCCTGATCGAGGCTTGGGACCGGGGCGGCACTGCGCCGGAACTTTACGCGGCCGGTAGTAATGGGCCGCTTGCGGCGGCCATGATGATGGACCGTGACGGACGTGCATGGTTCGAAGGGAAGTAAAGCCATGAAGTACGAATTTCTCGCCCATGCGACGCGAGAGGAGGCTGCGGATTTCGCGGCCCGCATGGCGAGTGGCGTGCTGGCGGCTGCAATCGAAGATTCCGGTAAAGCAAGCTTCATGGTGTCGGGCGGAACGAGTCCTGCGCCCGTATTTAACCGCTTGTCCAAAACAGATCTGCCTTGGGATCGCGTGACGGTCGGGCTCGTCGACGAAAGATGGGTCGGGCCGGAACATGAAGGCTCAAACGAAGCGCTGGTGAGGCAACATCTGCTGACGGGCAAAGCAGGTGCGGCAGGGTTTCTACCCATGAAGACGGCGGCGGAAACGGCCCGCATTGCGGTCGCAGATCGTGTGCTCGCCTATCAGCCGCATTGCGACCCGATTGATCTTATCCTCCTCGGAATGGGCTCGGACGGCCACACGGCCAGCTGGTTTCCCAACGCGGGCGGCCTGAATGCCGCCTTGCACGCTTCTGATGGCCTGGCCGTCGCTTCCATCGATGCCACCGGCTGCAAGGTCGCCGGACAGTTTACCGATCGCATGACCCTGACGGGACCGGCGATCATCGATTCCGACGCCGCTATCCTGCTCATATTTGGAGAGGACAAGCGCGAGGTGCTAGATTTAGCCCTCAAGGCGTCGCCGGAAGACATGCCAGTCAGGTATGCCATTGATGGACTCGGACCGCGTCTCACAATCATATGGGCCCCATAATGCCAGACATGAACCCGACAATCGCTGAAGTTACGGAACGCATCAGGCTTCGTTCGAAGGACACACGCGCAGCCTATCTCGAGATGATCCGGTCGCGGCGACCGACGAACTTCGCTCGTTTGAAGATGACAGAGGGCAATCTCGCACACGCATCAGCGGGCTGCGCGGTGATGGAGAAGGCCGAACTGCTGGGCGCCGGGTGGCCGAATATCGGGATCATCACGGCCTATAATGACATGCTCTCGGCCCATGCGCCTTTCGAGCATTATCCGGACATCATTCGTAAAGCCGCCCGCGAGGCTGGCGCCGTGGCGCAGGTCGCCGGCGGTGTGCCGGCCATGTGCGATGGTGTTACGCAAGGCCAGGAAGGCATGGAGCTGTCGCTGTTTTCGCGCGACGTGATTGCCATGTCGTCCGCAATTGGCCTCAGCCACGACGTGTTCGACGCGGCATTGCATCTGGGCGTTTGCGACAAGATCGTGCCCGGCCTCGTCATTGCTGCCCTGCGTTTCGGCTGGATACCGTCCGTGTTTGTGCCAGCCGGGCCGATGCCCTCTGGCCTGCCCAATCCTGAAAAAGTCCGAATTCGCCAACTGTTCGCGGAAGGAAAGGTGGGGCGGGATGAACTGCTGAAAGCCGAAGCCGAAAGCTACCATACCCAGGGTACCTGCACGTTCTACGGCACGGCAAACTCAAACCAGATGCTGATGGAAGTCATGGGCCTGCACCTGCCAGGCGCCGCATTCACCAATCCCGGCACGCCCTTGCGCGAGGCGCTCACGCGTGCCGCGACACAGCGCGCTGCAGCGATCACAGCGCAAGGCGACGATTACCGGCCTGCAGGCGAACTGATTGATGAGCGCTCGGTCGTGAATGGTATTGTGGGGCTGATGGCAACCGGCGGTTCCACCAACCACGCGCTACATATCCCGGCCATGGCGGCGGCTGCGGGCATTCAGGTCATGCTCGAAGACTTCGCCGACATCAGTGGGGTGACGCCGCTGCTCGCGCGGATCTATCCGAACGGACCATCTGACGTAAACCATTTTCACGCCGCGGGCGGCATGAGCTTCCTGATGCGCGAACTGCTCGGTGCCGGGTTGATGCATGGGGATTGTGAGGGCGTTGCCGGACCCATGTCAGGTTATGGCAGGGAACCCTTCCTTGAGGATGGCAAGCTGGTGTGGCGCGATGCGCCAGACGAAAGCGCCGATCTCGAAATACTCCGCCCGGCAAGCGACCCATTCTCGAAAGATGGCGGGTTGCGCTTGATGAGCGGCCAGCTGGGCAGGGGGGTGAGCAAGGTCTCCGCCGTCAAGCCGGCGAACCGCGTGCTGGAAGCACCGGCGATTGTCTTTGATTCCCAAGCCGCTCTGAAGGCCGCCTTCGAGGCAGGCAAGCTTGATCGTGATTTCGTTGCCGTAGTTCGCTTCCAGGGACCGGCGGCGAATGGCATGCCGGAATTGCATGGCCTGACACCAGTGCTTGGCATTCTTCAGGACAGGGGATTCAAGGTGGCGCTGGTAACGGATGGGCGGATGTCCGGTGCCAGCGGCAAGATCCCGTCGGCGATCCACATGAGCCCGGAGGCTGCGCGCGGCGGGCCCTTGGCGAAAGTGCGCGATGGCGACGTGATTGCATATGATTCGGAGAAGGGCACGCTCGACATAAACGTGGACAGCGCCACTTTTGATGCCCGCGAGCCTGCGCAGTTCCGTCCTAACGAGTCGTCCATGGGGCTTGGCCGGGAAATGTTCTCCTATTTCCGCCAGTTCGCGGGCACAGCCGACGCCGGCGCCAGTCAGTTTACCTTTCTTGGCGAGGAGCGCTGAGTGACCGGGCACGAACTCCTGGTCGGTGATGTGGGCGGCACCAATGTCCGTTTCGCCATGGCACGACGTGTGGACGGGCGTTTTCGAATTGAAGATTTCGAGAAGCTCAAGGGCGATGATTTCAAGTCGTTCGATGATGCATTGGCGAGCTATCTGGAAAAGACCGGCCTGAAGCCGAGCAAGGCCTGTTTCGCCATGGCAGGCCCCGTCAGCAAGGGCGAGGTCGTTCTGACCAATCGTGGATGGCAGGTCTCGGCCAGCCGGATCAGCCGGACCTTTGATATAGGCAGCGTCCACCTCATCAATGATTTCGCCGCCATGGCGCGCGCCGTGCCGGAACATGGTCCGGAAGACTTTGAAACCATCATAGAGGGCACGCCGGTTGATAATGCGCCGATGCTGGTGGCCGGCCCCGGAACGGGTTTTGGCGTTGCCACTCTGCTGCGCAACCGGACTGGTGGCTGGTATGTGCTCAATGGGGAAGGGGGGCATATTGCCTTTTCGCCCCGCGATACCACGGAGATCGAACTCACGCGCATCCTGCTCAAGCGGCATGGTTATGTGTCCAACGAGCTCGTCGCCTCGGGCAGCGGGCTTGAAGCCGTGCATGAAGCTTTCTGCGAAATCTTTGGCCGTGCATATGAGGAAATCAGTCCTCAGGAGATGCGCCGACTGGCTGACGCAGGCGATGAAATGTTCCTGAAACTCATCAAGGTCCGCGCGAATACCGTCATGAGTGCCGTTGGCGACCTTGTGCTGGCCAACGGCGCCCTTGGGGGCGTTGTTGTGGCCGGCGGTGTCAGTGAGCGAATTGCGGACTTCCTCAAGACGCCCGAAGCGTGCGAAAGGTTCGTTGAGCGCGGGCCGCTGAGCAATTATCTGAGCACATGCCCGGTCAAGCTTATGCACGACCCGGAAGCGCCCCTGATCGGCGCTGCTGCCTATCACGAACAGGAGACACTGAAGACATGACCTTCCCGCTGAAGTCACTTGTCGAGGCCGCGAGCAAGGCGCCTATAGTCCCTGTTCTGGTCGTCGACCGGATCGAGATGGCTGCGCCACTTGCGCGCGCCTTGGTCGATGGCGGCCTGACCATTGCTGAAGTGACATTGAGAACGCCTTCGGGCCTTGGTGTGATCGAAGAAATGAAATCTGCCGAGCCGGGCCTAAAGGTTGGCGCGGGTACAGTCCTGACGGAAGCGGATGTCGATAATGCGCTATCGGCTGGATCTGACTTCCTTGTCTCACCCGGCATGTCACCAAAATTGCTGGCGGGGCTAGGTAATCGCCGACGCCTCATGATTCCGGGTGTTGCGACGGCCAGCGAGGCCATGAGCCGCCATGAAGAGGGGTTTGACCTGCTCAAACTCTTCCCGGCCACAATCGCAGGTGGTGTCGGTGCCCTGAAGGCCATCGCCGGACCCTTGCCGCACCTGCGGTTCATGCCGACCGGGGGGATTACCGAAGCGGACGCGGGCAAATACGTGGCGCTGCCGAATGTGGTCGCGGTGGGTGGTTCATGGATCGCGACCGGGGCGGATATAGCTGCCGAGGACTGGAAGGGAATCAGCGCCAAGGCACGCAAGGCACTGGCCGCCATCTGACGTGAAACATGCGATTCCCGGCTCTCGGGGAGTTGGACGGGCAATAAGCGCCTGAGGGCCGCGCACAATAAATGGTTTCAGGGTTCACCGGCTGCCTGCGCGTGACGCACCGCCGCAGCTGATGACCCGTGAATTCAGGGCTTTAAGAGTATAGAGTCCCCGCTGGAGATATAATGTGGCTGTCTGTTGCGCGATGGGCAAAACCGTCCTAATCCGGCGCCAGACAAGGTCAGGAGAAACTGCACATGACCGAGATTGAACGGCTCGCGCTGGATTATCTTCCGGTGATCATATTCCTGGTGATTGGCGCCGCTATTTCGGGGCTTTTTATCCTGGGAACCACGCTTCTGGCGCCTTCAAACCCGGATCCCGAAAAGAACTCCGCCTATGAGTGCGGATTCAACGCATTCGACGACGCGCGGATGAAGTTCGACGTGCGATTCTATCTGGTCGCCATCCTGTTCATCATTTTCGACCTTGAAGTTGCGTTCTTGTTCCCATGGGCCATCACGCTAGGTGCCATCGGCCTTGTCGGCTTCTGGTCAATGGTCGTGTTCCTCGGCGTGTTGACGATCGGGTTTGTCTACGAATGGCGCCGTGGCGCGCTGGAGTGGGAATAATGGCTGACGACGGTTTCAAGAAATACGCGCTCGGCGCGGCACGCTCGGGTGTTGAGGGTGGCTTCGTTCCTCGCGCCGACGACCCGTTTTATAACGGCTTGTCGGACGAACTGGCCGACAAGGGCTATTTCACTGCGGCGGCAGACGATCTGATCGCCTGGGCGCGTACTGGCTCACTTATGTGGATGACCTTCGGTCTTGCCTGCTGCGCCGTCGAAATGATGCACGCCGGCAACCCGCGTTACGATCTTGAGCGCTTCGGCATGGCGCCACGGGGGTCACCACGCCAGTCGGACGTGATGATCGTCGCCGGCACGTTGACCAACAAGATGGCTCCGGCCCTGCGCAAGGTTTACGATCAGATGCCAGAGCCGCGCTATGTCATCTCGATGGGCAGCTGCGCCAATGGCGGTGGCTACTATCACTATTCTTATTCCGTTGTTCGCGGCTGTGACCGGATTGTGCCTGTGGACATCTATGTTCCGGGCTGCCCTCCGACCGCAGAGGCGCTGGTCTATGGCTTCCTGCAATTGCAGAAGAAAATCCGCCGCGAAGGCTCGATCGAGCGCTAGGGGAAAAGCATGAGTATCGAAGCACTGAAAGATCTCGCGGCCCATATCGAGGCAACGCACGGTGACGCTGTACGAGCGTCCCAGATCGTTGTTGGTGAGCTGACCTTGCTGGCCGAGCGCGACCATATCGTGCCGCTGCTGCGCTTCCTGCGCGACGACCAGCAGTGCAATTTCGAGACGCTGATCGATATTTGCGGTGTGGATTACCCGGAGCGCTCAGACCGTTTCGAGGTCGTGTACCATCTCCTGTCGATGCGCATGAACCACCGTATCCGCGTGCGCATCCGCACCGATGAGGAAACGCCTGTGCCAAGCGCGACTGTGCTCTGGCCGGCTGCCAACTGGTTCGAACGCGAAGCCTTCGACATGTACGGCATCCAGTTCGCCGACCACCCGGACCTCCGCCGTATCCTGACCGACTACGGATTCGAGGGCTATCCGTTGCGCAAGGACTTCCCGCTGACCGGCAATTACGAAGTTCGTTATGACGATCTCGAAAAGCGCGTCGTCTACGAGCCCGTCAAGCTGACCCAGGAATACCGCAACTTCGATTTCCTCTCGCCATGGGAGGGCATGACCAGCCAGATCCCCGGCGATGAGAAAGCCGTCTCCGAAGAGGCATCCGAATAATGGCTGACACGATCCACACTTCGATCGAAGACGAGCGCAAGTTCACGCTGAACTTCGGCCCGCAACACCCGGCTGCGCACGGTGTGCTCCGCATGATCATGGATCTCGATGGCGAGGTCGTGACGCGTATCGACAGCCATATCGGCCTGCTTCACCGCGGCACCGAGAAGCTGCTCGAATACAAGACTTACCTGCAGGGCATGCCGTATTTCGACCGGCTCGATTATTGCGCCCCCATGAACCAGGAACACGCCTGGTGTCTTGCCATCGAGAAGCTGCTTGGTGTGGAGGTGCCGCGTCGTGCAAGCCTCATCCGCGTCATGTTCTCGGAAATCGGCCGTATCATGTCGCACATCCTGAACGTGACCACGCAGGCGATGGACGTTGGCGCGCTGACCCCGATCACCTGGGGCTTTGAAGAGCGCGAGAAGCTCTGCGTGTTCTATGAACGCGCTTCCGGCAGCCGCATGCACGCCGCCTATTTCCGCCCGGGCGGCGTCCACCAGGACCTGCCGCAGGCGCTGATCGACGATATCGCGACATGGTGCGAGCACTTCCCGATTGCCATGGACCGGATCGAGTCGCTGATCACCGAGAACCGCATCTTCAAGCAACGCAACGTCGACATCGGCGTCGTTGACGTGAAGACGATCATGGAATGGGGCTTTTCGGGCGTCATGGTGCGCGGAAGCGGCCTGACATGGGACCTGCGCCGCTCGCAGCCCTATGAATGCTATGACGAACTCGACTTCAAAATCCCTGTTGGCAAGAACGGCGACAATTACGATCGCTATGTCTGCCGCATGGAGGAGATGAAAGAGTCGACCAAGATCATCAAGCAGTGCATCGAGTTGCTGGCCAAGGAAGGCCCCGGGCCTGTCCTGCCGCGCGATTCCAAGCTCGCACCGCCGCGCCGTGGCGAGATGAAGAATTCGATGGAAGCACTGATCCACCACTTCAAGCTCTACACCGAAGGCTTCCACGTGCCGGAGGGCGAGTGCTACGCGCATATCGAAGCGCCGAAGGGCGAGTTCGGCGTCTACCTTGTTTCTGACGGGACCAACAAACCCTACCGCGCCAAGATCCGCGCGCCGGGCTATCCGCACCTTCAGGCCATGGACCATCTTTCCAAGGGCCACATGCTGGCAGACGTCTCGGCCATCCTTGGTTCGCTCGACATCGTGTTCGGGGAGATTGACCGTTGAGCGCATCAACCGATCTCGTTCGGCGCCAACTCGATGCCTACAATGCGCAGGACATTGAGGCCTTCATGGCGTTCTATACCGAGGACGCCGTTCTGTCGGGCCTCAATGGAGCCGTGAACCAGGAAGGTCATGCTGCCATTCGCGCGCGTCACCTGGATCTGTTCGCCGAGTTTCCGGAGAACCGCGCGGATGTGGTCAACGAAATCGACCTCGGTTCCATCGTGATGGTGCATGAGCGGGTCGAGCGCGCGCCGGGCGGTGACAATTTCGAAGTGGCCGCCATCTATACACTCCGCGACGGCAAGATCGCCCGCGTCGACTTCGCGCGGGGCAGCTGATCCATGGGGGCATTTCCGGAACAGCGCGTATCGATCATTACCATCGGGGTCAGTGACCTCGCTGGCATGATCAGTTTTTACACGGATGTTCTGGGTTTTGAGGACCGTGGCGTCAAAGGTGAAATCGCATTCTGCAATGCAGGCGGAATGGTGATTGGCCTTTGGGACAAGTCGAAGCTGGCTGATGACGCCGGAATGCCATTAGGCAACAGCGAGGGCTTCAAGGGTTTCGCGCTCGCCTTCAATGCGCGCTCGGCCGAAGAGGTTGACGAGATTTTCGGTCGGCTGGAGCGTGCGGATACGCACATTTCCAAGCCGCCGCACAAGACATACTGGGGCGGATATTCCGGCTACTTTGCAGACCCCGAGGGGAATGCCTGGGAAGTGGCGCACAATCCGTTCTGGCCAATTGACGAAGCGGGGCATGTGACTGTTCCGCTTGCGAAGGAGCAGTAGATGGCATTGCGCCGGTTCGACATCGAGGCAGGCGGCGACAGCTTCGCCTTCAAGCCTGAAACAGAAGACAAGATCGCCTTCTGGCGCGCCAAGTATCCGGCGGACCGCCAGCGCTCGGCTGTCATCCCGCTGCTCTGGCTGGCGCAGAAAGACAATAATGGCTGGCTGTCCGAGCCTGCCATGCGCGAAGTCGCTGACCGTCTCGAGATGCCGTATATCCGCGTCTACGAAGTCGCGACCTTCTATACGATGTTCCGTATGCAGCCGGTGGGCAAGTTCCATATTCAGCTCTGCGGCACGACGCCCTGCATGCTGCGCGGCTCGGAATCGCTCCGCGACGTGTGCAAGAAGGAAATCGGCCCGGCGATGTATGTCACCGACGACAAGCGTCTCTCATGGGAAGAAGTCGAATGCCTCGGTGCCTGCGTGAACGCGCCCATGGCGCAGATCAATGACGACTATTTCGAAGACCTGACGGCTGACAGTTTCAGCAAGATCCTCTCCAAACTCAAAAATGGCGCTGAAGTGCAACCGGGCCCGCAGATTGACCGGATCAATAGCGGCCCTGAAGGCGGCACGACCGTGCTGACCGAACCGCACCTGTTTGATGGTTCGCGCAACGAGGTTTCTGTTCTTCCGAACCTGCCAGCCGCTGAACCTGCAGCGGATGCCGAAGGTTCCAAGGCGCTGCCGAAAGAGGACGCGCCGACCAATACGAAACGTGAAACACCAGAGGTAAAGCCGGGTACAAAAACGACCCTGCTGCCCAAGAAGGGTGATGAGGACTAGGACATGTTGCTCGACAAGGACCGCATCTTCACCAATCTCTACGGGCTCCATTCACCGAGCCTCGAGGCCGCGAAAAAGCGCGGCGCATGGCACCTCACGCGCGAAATGCTCGCCATGGGACCAGACTGGATCTGCGACCAGATCAAGGCCAGTGGCCTGCGCGGCCGGGGCGGCGCTGGCTTCCCTACGGGCCTGAAATGGACCTTCATGCCGAAGGAAGTGCGCGAACGTCCGCATTACCTGGTCGTAAATGGCGATGAATCCGAGCCGGGCACGTGCAAGGACCGCGAAATCATGCGGCACGACCCGCATCTTTTCATCGAGGGCTGCATGGTGGCCAGCCGCGCGATGCGCGCCCACAAATGCTACGTCTACCTGCGCGGCGAATACATTGCCGAGCGCCATGCCATGGAACTTGCGATCAAGGAGGCCTACGAGGCCAAGCTGATCGGCCAGGACAATGACAATGGCTGGGACTTTGACATCTATGTCCACCATGGCGCAGGCGCCTATATCTGCGGCGAAGAAACCGCACTGCTCGAAAGCCTCGAAGGCAAGAAGGGCCAGCCACGCATGAAGCCGCCATTCCCGGCCAATGCGGGGCTCTATGGCTGCCCGACGACTGTAAACAATGTGGAATCCATCGCTGTGGCGCCGACCATCCTGCGTCGCGGTGCCGAATGGTTTGCGGGCTTTGGCCGCCCGAACAATTCCGGCACGAAACTCTTCTGCATCTCCGGCCACGTGAACAAGCCGTGCAACGTGGAAGAAGAGATGTCGATCACGTTCCGCGACCTCATCGACACCCATTGCGGCGGTATCCGTGGCGGCTGGGACAATCTGAAAGCGGTCATCCCGGGCGGTTCGTCCGTTCCCATGGTGCCCGCCGAGCAGATCATGGACGCCTATATGGACTTTGACACGCTCCGCGACCTGAAATCGGGTCTCGGTACAGCGGCTGTCATCGTGATGGACAAGGACACCGACCTGATCAAGGCGATTGCGCGCCTCGCTTACTTCTACAAGCACGAATCCTGCGGCCAGTGCACGCCGTGCCGTGAAGGTACCGGCTGGATGTGGCGCGTCATGGAACGCATGGTCAAAGGCGAAGCCGAGCATGACGAAATCGACACGCTGCTCGATGTCACCAAACAGGTCGAAGGCCATACGATCTGTGCGCTCGGCGACGCAGCGGCCTGGCCAATCCAGGGCCTGATCCGCCATTTCCGGCCTGAAATCGAAGACCGCATCAACCAGTATCGTCTGCCTCGCGCCATGGTGCAGGGCGCGGTCATCGCGGCGGAGTAGGAAAACATGTCCGACACGTTCAAACTCAATATCGATGGCCAGGACATCGAGGTCCCCAAGCACTACACGCTGATGCAGGCGTGTGAGGAAGCGGGCGCCGAGATTCCGCGCTTCTGCTACCACGAGCGCCTGTCTGTCGCCGGCAACTGCCGCATGTGCCTCGTCGAGTGGGAAGGCGCGCCCAAGCCGATTGCCTCTTGCGCGCAGACCGTTGGCGACATGCGCCCGAACCGCGATGGTTCGGCGCCGAACGTGCGCACCAAGGGCGACTATGTCC
This sequence comes from Hyphomonas chukchiensis, assembly GCF_000682695.1. GTDB lineage: Bacteria > Pseudomonadota > Alphaproteobacteria > Caulobacterales > Hyphomonadaceae > Hyphomonas > Hyphomonas chukchiensis. Next base: position 20,551 of record NZ_AWFG01000085.1, read on the forward strand.
AGAAGGCCCGCAATGGCGTGATGGAATTCCTGCTGATCAACCACCCGCTCGATTGCCCGATCTGCGACCAGGGCGGCGAGTGCGACCTGCAGGACCAGGCCATGGCCTATGGCCGTGGCGGCAGCCGCTATGAAGAGAACAAGCGCGCCGTCGACGACAAATATATGGGGCCATTGGTCAAGACGATCATGACGCGCTGCATCCAGTGCACGCGCTGCGTCCGCTTCGTCGCGGAAGTCGCTGGCGTTGAAGAGATCGGCATGATCTCGCGCGGCGAGAATGCCGAGATCACGACCTATCTCGAAAAGTCACTGACATCGGAACTGTCGGGCAACGTGATCGACCTCTGCCCGGTCGGCGCGCTGACCTCCAAGCCATACGCTTTCAACGCGCGCCCATGGGAATTGCGCAAGACGTCGTCCATCGACGTCATGGATGCGATGGGTGCGGCTATCCGCGTTGATGCCAAAGGCGATGGCGTGATGCGCATCCTGCCTGAAACCAATGAAGAAGTGAACGAAGAGTGGATTTCCGATAAATCCCGCTTCGTTTGGGATGGCCTTGCCCGCCAGCGTCTCGACACCCCTTATGTCCGCGTGAACGGCAAGCTCGTGCCGACAACCTGGGGTGAAGCTTTCGAAGCCGCCAAGGCCGCTCTCGCAGCGCCTGCCGATAAGATCGGTGTGGTCGCAGGCGACCTGATCGAAGTCGAACAAGCCAAGGCCGCGCTGGACCTGTTCCGCGCGATGGGTGTCCAGAATACTGACTGCCGCCCCGCTGGCGCGGCTTACGGCACAGACGGTGTGCGTGAGCGCTACATCCTCAACCCGACGCTTATGGGCGTGGAAGAGGCCGATGCGCTGCTGTTGATCGGCACCAATCCCCGTGTTGAGGCCGCCGTATGGAACGCCCGTATCCGCAAGTCCTGGCTTTGGGGCGAGTTGAAGGTTGGCGTGATCGGCGAGGCTGTCGACCTGACTTATGACTATGACCATCTCGGCACCGGCGGCGATGCGCTCGCAAATGTCGCCAGCAGCGACTTCTTCAAAGTGCTCAAGGACGCCAAACGGCCCATGGTTGTCGTCGGCGAGGGCGCTCTTTGCCGCGCAGACGGCCAGGCTGTTCTGGATGCCGCGCTGAAGCTCGCGCAGGACGTTGGCGCCGTGGCGGATGACTGGGCCGGTTTCGGCGTGCTGCACAATGCGGCTGGCCGTGTTGGTGCGCTCGATGTCGGTTTCGTGCCGGGTGAGGGCGGAAAGGCCACTGCGGAAATTCTCGGCGGCGGCATGGAGACTGTTGTCCTGCTCGGCGCAGACGAAGTCGACCTCTCGGCTCTGGGCAGCGCGAAAGTCATTTATGTTGGCTCGCATGGCGACGCCGGCGCATCGCGCGCTGATATCATCCTGCCTTGCGCGACCTATACCGAAATGGACGCCACCTACGCCAATACTGAAGGCCGCATTCAGATGACGACCCGCGCAGTCCAGCCGAAAGGCGAGGCCCGCGAGGGCTGGGCAATCTTCCGCGCCCTGTCTCAGGTTGTCGGCAAGACGCTGCCCTATGACACGGCGGCTGCGCTGCGCGCTGGCCTGCGTGGCCCTGAAGGCGAAAACACGGTCTTCTCCGGCCTGGGATTTGCCCCGGGCGCCAGTGGCGCTTCAGCGCTCCAGACCGCTGTCACAGGTTCTGCAGGCACTATCTCCGCAGATGCTTTCTCAACGCCAATTGATGATTTCTATCTGACAAACCCGATCGCAAGAGCGTCGAAGACCATGGCCGAGTGTTCATCGCTCAGCACGGCTCTGGACACTCCGGTAGCAGCGGAGTAGGGCGGCGGCATGAGCAATCTCATCGAGTCTTTTGGCGATTTCACGGGCTTCTGGATGGTGCTTGGCCAGATTGCCTTGTTCACGCTTGTCCTGCTGATTTCGATCGCCTTCCTGCTCCTGCTCGATCGCAAGATCTGGGCTGGCGTGATGATGCGCAAAGGCCCGAACGTGGTCGGGCCGTTTGGCCTGTTCCAGTCCTTCGCGGACTTCGGCAAGTTCCTGCTCAAGGAAATCGTCATTCCGGCAGGCGCCAACAAGACCGTGTTCATCCTCGCGCCGATCCTGACGTGTACGCTGTCTTTCGTTGCCTGGGCCGCGATTCCGGTCGCGCCGGGTACGACATCCGGCACAAGCTGGGTCGTGTCGAACCTGAACGTGGGCGTGCTTTACCTCTTCGCGATCAGCTCGCTGGGTGTCTATGGCATCATCATGGGTGGCTGGGCCTCGAACTCGAAATATCCTTTCCTCGGCGCCCTGCGTTCGGCTGCCCAAATGGTCTCTTATGAAGTGTCCATCGGCTTCATCATCGTTACGGTAATCTTGCTGACCGGGTCCATGAACTTGAGCGCAATTGTCGAGAACCAGTCGGGCGGGTTCTGGAACTGGCATATCTTCAGCCTTCAGTATTTTCCGATGATTTTCGTCATGTTCCCGATGTTCGTGATGTTCTTCATCTCGGCGCTGGCAGAAACGAACCGCCCGCCATTTGACCTTCCCGAAGCGGAATCCGAACTCGTGGCCGGCTATCAGGTCGAGTACGGCTCCACGCCCTACCTCCTCTTCATGCTGGGCGAGTATCTTAACATCGTCCTCATGTGCGCCATGATGACAATCCTGTTCCTGGGCGGCTGGCATGGCCCGTTCGACCTTGGCGACGTGGTGAAAGACTGGCCGCCGCTGCTGCTCAGCCTGTCCGGCCTGTTCTGGTTCATGCTGAAGATCCTGTTCTTCTTCTTCTTGTTCGCCATGGTGAAGGCCATCGTGCCCCGCTATCGCTATGACCAGCTGATGCGTCTCGGCTGGAAGATTTTCCTCCCGACATCCCTTGCTGCCGTCCTGATCGTCGCTGGCTATGTCGCTTATACCGGAGTGCAGTCATGAGCATCGCGCAGACCATCCGCGGCGCATTGCTGACCGATTTCCTCGGCGCCTTCTGGTCAGCCACGCTGGAAATGTTCCGCCGCAAGGCAACCGTGAACTATCCGTTCGAGAAAAACCCGCTCAGCCCGCGCTTCCGTGGCGAACACGCGCTGCGTCGCTATCCAAGCGGCGAAGAGCGCTGCATCGCATGCAAGCTTTGCGAAGCCGTTTGCCCGGCGCAGGCGATCACAATCGAGGCGGAACCGCGGGCTGACGGCGCGCGTCGCACAACCCGCTACGATATCGACATGGTGAAATGCATCTATTGCGGCTTCTGTCAGGAAGCCTGTCCGGTGGATGCCATCGTCGAAGGGCCGAACTTTGAATTTGCGACGGAAACGCGTGAAGAGCTGTTCTATGACAAGGATCGCCTGCTTGCGAACGGCGACCGTTGGGAGCGCCTGCTCGCGAAAAACCTGGAGCTGGACGCGCCTTACCGATAGGGCGCGCCTGCAGAATGACTGAACCGGAGCGGCAGGGCAGAGGCCTCGCTGTTTCACCAAATAGGGGCTTTGAGGGCTTTGGCAGTTTACGCTTTCTGGATTCTGGCCACGATTGTGGTCTTGTCCGCCGTGATGGTGATCGCGGCGCGCAACCCCGTGCACTCCGTTCTCTTCCTGATCCTGGCCTTCTTCACCTCGGCAGGCCTGCTCGTGCTCATCGGCGCTGAATTCCTCGCGATGCTGCTCGTCGTCGTCTATGTCGGCGCGGTCGCCGTTCTCTTCCTGTTTGTCGTCATGATGCTGGACGTGGATTTCGTTGAACTGAAGCAGGGCTTCCTCAGCTATCTGCCGTTTGGCTTGCTGGTGGGCGCTGTCTTTCTTGCGGAAATCGTGATGGCCTCGTTTGCCGGCCTCGAAAACCATGTCGGCAACTTCGATGCGTCGCCGGGCGCGGAAACCAATGCCGAGGCCATCGGCCAAGTCATGTACACGCAATATATGCTGCTGTTCCAGCTCGCGGGAATCGTGCTTCTCGTCGCCATGATCGGCGCCATCGTGCTGACGCTTCGTCACCGTCCAGGCGTGAAACGTCAAAGCATCGCTCACCAGACATCACGGCGCCGTTCAGACGCCTTCGAATTGAAAGACCCGAGCTCCGGGCAGGGGATCTGATATCATGGACCTTGGACTTTCGCACTTTCTCGCCGTCTCGGCGGCCCTGTTCACGATCGGTGTCGTCGGCATCTTCGTGAACCGGAAGAACATCATCGTCATTCTCATGGCGATCGAACTGATCCTTCTGTCGGTGAACATCAACATGATCGCCTTCTCGGTGTTCAATGGGGACATCACCGGGCAGATTTTCGCCATGCTTGTCCTGACCGTCGCCGCTGCAGAAGCGGCCGTCGGCCTCGCCATCCTCGTCGTGTATTTCCGCAATCGCGGCGATATCGCGGTCGAGAATGTTGACCTGATGAAAGGGTAACGGACAATGCTGCCGGACTTCCTCATCCTCTTCATTGTCCTTGCGCCGGGTATCGTGGCGCTGTCGGGTCTGATCCATAAGCAGATCGGCGACGCGCCTGTCATGATCCTGACGACGGGCACGGTCCTGCTGGCGGGTGCGCTGTCGCTGTACCAGCTGTTTGCCTATGCCGCCGGCATTCATGGCGCTGAAGGCCATGCCGAGGAAGTCGGCCATGCGGTCGAGGCCGTCGCCACGAATGGCGCACATATCATCACCCTGATGCCCTGGATCGATGTCGGCGCATTCCACGCAAACTGGGCGATCCGGATCGACACGCTGTCCATCGTGATGATGGCTGTCATCACGGGCGTCTCCGGCCTCGTGCACCTCTATTCCTGGGGCTATATGAGCGAAGACCCGCATCGCTCGCGCTTCTTCGCCTATCTTTCGCTGTTCACGTTCGCGATGCTGTCGCTGGTCGTGGCGGACAATTTCATCCAGCTCTTCTTCGGCTGGGAAGGCGTGGGCCTCGCCTCGTACCTGCTCATCGGTTTCTGGTACACGAAGAAGGCGCCGAACGACGCCTCCATCAAGGCTTTCGTGACCAACCGCGTGGGCGACTTCGGCCTCGCACTGGGCATCATGGCCGTGTTCTTCGTCTTCGGTTCGGTCGAGTTTGAGCCGGTCCTCACTGCGATCCGCGAAAATGCGGTCGTGACGCCGCTCGCCTTTGCCAGCGCTGCGCCGGCGCAGGAGCTGGCGATCGACTTCCTTGGTCAGCATGTCTACGCGCTCGAGCTGATCGGTATTCTCCTCTTCATCGGCGCAATGGGCAAATCTGCGCAGTTCTTCCTGCACGTCTGGCTGCCGGACGCCATGGAAGGCCCGACGCCGGTGTCCGCCCTTATCCACGCAGCCACGATGGTGACGGCAGGCGTCTATCTCGTCTGCCTCATGTCGCCGCTCTATGAGCACACCCTTTATGCCGCCGGCATGATCACGATCATTGGTGCCGTGACCTGTCTCTATGCGGCAACCGTCGGCATGGCGCAGAACGACATCAAGCGCGTCATCGCCTATTCGACCTGTTCGCAGCTCGGTTACATGTTCTTCGCAGCCGGGGTTGGCGCCTATGAAGCGGCCATGTTCCACCTCTTCACGCACGCCTTCTTCAAGGCGCTCCTTTTCCTCGGGGCCGGTTCGGTCATCCACGGCATGCACCACGAGCAGGACATGCGCCGCATGGGCGGTCTCGCGAAATACATGCCGCTGACCTATGCGGCCATGATGATCGGCACGATTGCCATCATCGGCCTCGGCATTCCGCATACGCTGATCGGTTTCTCCGGCTTCTTCTCGAAGGATGCCATCCTGGAGAGCGCCTTCGCGGCCGGCGAGCATCAGGTCATGTTCGGCCAGGTGGCTTTCTGGTTCGGTATTATCGCTGCGTTGCTGACCAGCTTCTATTCCTGGCGCCTCATCTACATGACGTTCCATGGCCCGATGGCCTCTGCGGAACACCATGATGATCACGCAGATCACGCGCATGCTGCCGCCGACGATCACGGCCATGACCACGCACATGCCGATCATGCCCATGAGCCACACGAGAGCCCTGCCATCATGCTGGTGCCGCTTGGCGTGCTAAGCCTTGGTGCCATGTTCGCGGGCTTCTATTTCCACGACTGGTTTGTCGGGGACGCGGAGAGCGCGTTCTGGGGCAGCTCGATCTATTCGGCGGTCGACAACCATGTCCTGCATGACCGCCATAGCGTCCCTGAATGGGTGATCCTGGCGCCACTGGTCGTAACAGTCGCGGGCTTCCTGATCGCCACATTCACCTACTTCTTCAATCGCGGCTTCGGCAAACGTATCGCCGACAGCGGTGGCCCGCTCCATTCCCTGTTTGCGAACAAGTGGTACTTCGACGAGATTTACAACGCGACGCTCATCAAGGGCTCTGCCATGCTCGGCAACCTGTTCTGGAAGGCCGACAAGAAAGTCATCGACCGTCTCGGGCCCGATGGCGTCACATCCCTTACCCGCTGGAGTGCGCGCCGCCTGTCGGCCATGCACACCGGCTACCTGTATCATTACGCCTTCGTGATCATCGGTGCGGCGCTCGTCTTTGGCGCTGTGATGTGGTTGCGGGCTGGAGGAGCTAACTAATGGGCGGGTTCCCCATCCTTTCAGCAGTCGTTTTCCTGCCACTGATTGGCGCGCTCATCATCATGGGCGTGCGCACGGCTACGGCCGGCAGCTTCAGCAAGGAGGAAGCCGGTAAAGACAACCGCGCAGCCCTGCTTGCCGGCATGATCATCTCCGGTGCAACCTTCATTGCCTCGGTGGCAGCATTCCTGACATTCGATTCAAACGCATCCGGCTACCAGCTGGTCGAGCATTACGCATGGTATGGCGCGGTAACCTACAAGGTCGGTGTCGACGGCCTCTCGATGCCGCTGATCCTGCTGACGACCTTCCTGACGCCGATCTGTCTTCTGGCAAGCTGGAACTCGATTCATACACGTGTCACGGAATACGTGGTCGCTTTCCTTATCCTCGAAACATTCATGCTCGGCGTCTTCGCAGCATTGGATATCGTGCTCTTCTATATCTTCTTCGAGGCTGGCCTCATCCCGATGTTCCTGATCATCGGCATCTGGGGCGGCAAGGAAAAGATCTACGCGGCCTTCAAGTTCTTCCTCTACACACTGCTCGGCTCGCTCCTGATGCTGGTTGCTGTCGTCTACATGTTCCAGGCGGCTGGTTCGTCCGACATTGAAGTGTTGGAGAAATTTGCCTTCGCGCCTGAGGTGCAGACCTGGCTATGGCTCGCCTTTGCAGCATCCTTCGCGGTGAAACTGCCGATGTGGCCGGTGCATACCTGGCTGCCCGACGCCCACGTTCAGGCGCCGACGGCCGGTTCGGTCATCCTGGCGGGCGTACTCCTGAAAATGGGCGGCTATGGTTTCCTGCGGTTCTCGCTGCCGATGTTCCCGGATGCGAGCCACCTGTTCCAGCCTGCCATGTTTGCGCTGGCCGTCATCGCCATCGTCTACACCTCGCTCGTCGCGTGGCGCCAGACCGACATGAAGAAGCTGATCGCTTACTCATCTGTTGCGCACATGGGCTTTGTCACCCTCGGCATCTTCTCGTTCAACGAGGTCGGCGTACAGGGCGCGATCTTCCAGATGCTCAGCCACGGCCTGATCTCCGGCGCGCTCTTCCTGATCGTAGGCGTCGTCTACGACCGCATGCATACACGCGAAATTGCGGCCTATGGCGGCCTCGTCAATCGCATGCCGGTTTACGCAACCCTGTTCATGCTCTTCACGATGGCAAACGTGGGCCTGCCAGGCACCAGCGGGTTCATCGGTGAGATCCTGACCATGGTTGGCGGCTTCCAGGCCTCGACCTGGGCGGCTGCAGGCGCAGCCCTCGGCGTGATCTTCTCGGCAGTTTACATGCTGACGCTCTACCGTCGCACCGTGTTCGGCGAGATCACCAATCCGAAACTCGAAGGCATCCGCGACATGAGCATGATCGAACTGGTCTGCATCGTGCCGCTGGCCTTGCTTACCTTGCTGTTTGGCGTCGCGCCGAACCTGATTTTCCACATTACTGAAGGGGCGACCAACCGCATTCTGTCCCTGATGGTCGGAGGCTGACGGCCCATGCTCGACTATACCGCTATGATCCTGGCAATCGGACCGGAGCTTTGGCTTGCGGCAGCTGGCCTCGTGGGCGTCCTGCTGGGCGCGTTGCTCAAGGACCGGTTCAACAGCCTGTCATTCAAATACGGCGCGCTGGCCCTGTTCGGCGCTGCGGCGCTCACGCTCGTCTTCTACCAGGGCGGTGAGGCTTTTGGCGGCCTTGTCAGAACGAACACGTTCGTAAACTTCGCAAAGTTCGTCAGCTTCTCTGTTGGCGGCTTTGCGCTGATCATGTCCGAGGGCTTCCTCAAGCGTCATGACACGATCCGTTACGAATACGTCCTGCTGACGATCTTCGCATCGCTCGGTATGGGCATCATCCTGTCCGCTTCAGACCTGATGACCCTCTATATGGGTATCGAGACGCTAAGCCTGTCGTCCTATGTGCTGGCCGCTTTCCACCGCGATTCCGCACGCTCCTCCGAAGCGGGCCTGAAGTATTTCGTACTCGGCGCACTGGCTTCCGGCATGCTGCTCTACGGTGCGTCGCTCGTGTACGGCTTCTCTGGCACGACGAGCTATGCGGGCATCTTCACGGCTGACACGTCCATCGGCCTGCTGTTCGGCATGGTGATGATGATCGTCGGTCTGGCCTTCAAGGTCTCTGCCGCGCCTATGCACGTCTGGACGCCCGACGTTTACGAAGGCGCACCGACGCCAGTTGGCGCCTTCTTTGCGACGGCGCCGAAAATGGCCTCCATGGTCGTCTTCGCGAATGTCATGTTCACGGCCTTTGGCAACATTCTGGACCAGTGGCAGATGGTTATTTCGATCATCGCCGGCATGTCCATGCTCATCGGTTCGTTCGGCGCGCTGACGCAAACGAACATCAAGCGCCTGCTCGGCTATTCGTCGATCGCCAACATGGGGTACGCGCTCGTCGCGGTCGCTGCCGGTCGCGAGACCGGGGCAGGGGCCTTGCTGGTCTTCATGACCCTCTACGTGATCTCCTCGCTTGGCCTGTTCGCCGGCGTCCTGGCCATGCGTCGCCGTGGCGGCATGGTGGAAAGCATTGACGAGCTTGGCGGCCTGATGAGCACTCGCCCCTGGCTGGCGATTGCCCTGTCCATCCTGATCTTCTCGATTGCCGGCCTGCCGCCATTCGGCGGCTTCTTCGGGAAATGGGAAGTATTCAATGCCGGCATTCAGGCTGGTCTCATGCCGCTCGCGATCATTCTGGTCGTCGCGTCGGTCGTGTCGCTTGGCTACTATCTCCGCGTCGTGAAGATCATGTGGTTTGATGAACCGAAAGAGCGTTTCGAGCCGATTGACGGATCTGTCACGCTGACGGTTCTGGCATCGGCCTTTGTCGCAGGCATCGTGTTCCTGATCTTCATCAATGCGCTTGCCGATTGGGCCAATACGGCCGCCTTGGGACTGCCCTCTTGAAGTTTGACTGGCCCGTCCATCACCTCGGCACGATAGACAGCACCAATAGCGAGGCAAAGCGGCGGGCTGCGGCAGGCGGCTTTGCTGATTGCTGGCTGGTTGCCGAAGCCCAGACCGCAGGACGGGGACGGCTGCAGCGCAGTTGGCTCTCGCCGCCGGGAAACCTCTTCACAACAGTGTTGTATCGCGAGCCGGGTGGCATGGCTGTCGCTGCCCGCACGCCATTCGCTGCAGCGCTGGCCGTCAGCGATATGGCCCTCCAGTTCGCACCGGATGCCGATGTTCAGGTCAAATGGCCAAATGACGTGCGTATCCATCGCGCAAAACTCTCCGGCATCCTGATTGAAACCGGTAGTTCGGGCCCTGACACCTGGGTCGCGGCGGGCATGGGCATCAATGTTACGCATGCGCCCGAGGGCGCAGGGCAAAGCGCAACCTCCATTGCCGCCCTGCGCGGCGATACGATCATCAACGCAGACATGGTGCTTGATGCCCTGCGCGAAGCCTTTTCGGCACGCCTCGTTGAGGCCCGGGCGGGTTTCGCGAAGCTGCGGGAAAGCTGGCTGGAACGCGCCGAGGGCCTTGGTGGCACCATACGTGTAACCGCTTCGGGAGAACCTGTTGAAGGCATTTTCGAAGATATGGACGAAACAGGCGCCCTTATACTCAGATTGCCCGATGGCACGCGGCAGACCATAAGGGCTGGAGACGTTGACCTGATAGGGAGAGTATAAGCGCGATGCTGCTTGCGATTGACGTAGGTAACACGAATACGGTTTTCGGTGTGCACGATGGCGACAAGTGGGTTGTCCAGTGGCGCAGCGCCACCGACGCCCGCAAGACGGCTGACGACCATGCGGCATGGCTCTGGCGTCTGGCGGACATGCACGGCATGGACCTTGGCAAGATCAATGGCTGCGTGATTTCGACCGTTGTGCCGCAAGCCGTGTTCAACTTCCGCAATCTCGCGCGCCGCTATCTCAACGTGGAGCCCATGTTCATTGGGGATCCGTCGCTCAAATCGGGCGTCGAGATCCGCATTCACCGGCCGGAACAGGTCGGCGCCGACCGCATCGTCAGCGCGCTTGGTGCGCATGTGACCTATCCCGGCAACCTGATCGTCATCGACAGTGGCACCGCCACGACGTTCGATATTGTCGCCGAGGATGGCGGCTTTGAGGGCGGCATTATCTCGCCCGGTATCAACCTTTCTGTCAGCGCCCTGCATGATGCAGCCGCGCAATTGCCGCGCATCGCCATTCAGCGCCCTGCGCGGGTAATTGGCCAGGATACGGTCAGCGCCATGCAGTCCGGTGTGTTCTGGGGCTATATCGACCTGATTGACGGGCTGGTACGACGCATCAAGGCCGAGTATGGAAAGCCCTTGCAGGTGGTTGCAACCGGCGGCGTTGCCTCGCTTTTTGAAGGCGCCAGCGAAACGATTGACCACTACGACCCGGATATTCTCATCACGGGTCTCCTCGAAATCTACAAACGAAATAAATAGGACCTTATGGCCGATTCAGCACAGATCTCCGACGAACTCGTTTTCCTCCCGCTAGGGGGATGCGAGGAAATCGGCATGAACCTGAACGCCTATGGCTATGGACCGGCCCATGCGCGCCGCTGGATCCTGGTCGATGTGGGCGTCACGTTCGGATCGCTGGATACGCCCGGAATCGACCTCATCTGCGCCGATCCTGACTATCTCATCGGCGAGCAGATCGACGCGATCTTCCTCACGCACGCCCATGAAGACCATATCGGCGCCGTCGGCCTGCTTTATCCGCGCCTGCAGACCAAGGCGCCGATCTATGCGACACCTTTCACCACGGAACTTGTGCGCTCCAAGATGCTGGAGCGGGGCGTCGATCCGCGTTGGCTGAAGCCGGTTGCGCTGGGTGGTACGGTCGTTGCCGGACCGTTCTCGGTCACTTACGTGACCCTGACCCACTCCATCCCTGAACCCAACGCGCTCGCCATCGAGACGCCCGCAGGCATGATCCTGCATACCGGCGACTGGAAGATCGATCCCGATCCCCAGATTGGCGGGCCGACAGACATCAAGGGCCTGACGGCGCTCGGTGATCGCGGCGTGCTGGCCATGGTCTGCGATTCCACGAACGTGTTCGAGGAAGGCGAGTCCGGCTCGGAAGAGACGGTGAAGCAGGGCCTGATCGAACTCATCGCCGAACAGAAGCAGGCCGTTGCCGTCACCACCTTCGCGTCAAACGTCGCGCGTGTGAAATCCATCATCGAGGCCGCCGAACTCGCGGGCCGCAGCGTCTGCCTTGTCGGACGCAGCATGCACCGCATCACGGACGCCGCCAAAGCCGTTGGCATCCTGCCGCGCAACATGGAATTCGTGAACGAGGCGGACGCCAGTTCCATTCCGGCCGAGAACATCCTCTATCTCTGCACCGGCAGTCAGGGTGAGGCACGGGCAGCCCTCGCGCGTATTGCCCGCAAGGACCACCGCAATGTAACGCTCCATGAGGGCGACTGCGTGATCTTCTCTTGCCGCATCATTCCCGGCAATGAGCGCGAAATCTTCCAGCTCCAGAACTCGCTCGCCGACCAGGGCGTGCGGATCATCACGCCACGCATGGTCAAGGACCCGATCCACGTGTCCGGTCACCCGTGCCGCGGCGAGCTGCAGCGCATGTACCAGTGGGTGCGGCCCGAGATTGCCGTGCCTGTCCATGGGGAGCGCCGTCATATCCTGGAGCACGCCGCCTATGCCAAGACACTGCAGGTGCCGCAGTCCATTGCGCCGCGCAATGGCAGCCTCGTGCGCCTCGCGCCCGGCAAGGCCGAGATCATCGATCTGGTCCCGGCCGGGCGCCTTTATCTCGATGGCAAGTTCCTCGTGCCGGAAGGTGCGCAGGGCATCAATGAGCGCCGCAAACTGGCAGAAAACGGGTTCGTCCTCGCCAGCGTCGTCATCGACGAGGCGGGCGACGTGATCGACGGCCCGGTCGTCGTCGTGCGCGGCTTCTCGGAAGCCGACGGCCGCCTTGCTGACGAAAGCCTCGACGAGCTGGATGAGGCAGCGGAAAACGCCGTGCAGAAGATGAAACGCAAGACGCGGCTGGAAGATGATCTGGTTGAACGCGAGATCGGCCGCGCCCTGCGCAAGGCCTGCGACGCCACGTTCGGCCGCCGCCCGATGATAGATGTGACCGTATTGAGGAGTTGAACACGATGAGCGAATTCAAACTGGGCCCGCTGAACCATGTCGGCGTCGCCGTTCCGGATCTTGAGGAAGCCTGCGAAACCTATCGCACGCTCTACGGCGCGACCGACATCACCACGCCATTCGACATGCCCGAGCAGGGCGTCAAAGTCTGCTTCGTCAACCTGCCCAACGCGCAGATCGAACTGATCGAACCGCTGAACGCCGAATCGCCTATCGCCAACTTCATCACGAAAAACCCCAAGGGCGGGCAGCACCATGTCTGCTTCGAGGTTGATGACATCAATCAGGCCGTCGACGAGATGAACAAGCGCGGCGCGACAGTGCTCGGTAAGCCGCGCATCGGCGCGCACGGCACGATGATTATCTTTGTCCACCCGAAGAACTCCAACGGTGTTCTGATCGAGCTGATGGAAACGCCGAAAGGCGACCACTGATGACCATAGCGAGCGGCGTTGTCGTCTTCGTGTTGTGCTGGTGGATCTGCTTCTTCGCCGTCCTGCCGATCGGCGTTCGCGGGCAGTTCGAGGATGGCGCACATACGCCGGGCACCGAAGAGGGTGCGCCTGTGAAGCCGATGATCTGGAAGAAAGCGCTGTGGGCCAGTATCGGCGCCGCAGTTCTGACAGTCATTGCCGCCGTGGTTGTGCCGCTGCTCCTTGCGGAGTAGGGGCGGCTGCGGCTAGTTGAGCGCCAAGTTCATCGATAACGGGGAATTCATGCGCCTTTCCAAGTATTTTCTGCCGGTCAGCAAAGAGGCCCCGGCAGATGCGGCCATCGCATCGCACAAGCTGATGCTGCGCACCGGCATGGTTCGTCAGAACGGCGCCGGCATCTACACGTGGCTGCCGATGGGACTGAAGGTTCTGACGCGGATCGAGCAGATCGTGCGCGAGGAAATGAACCGTGCGGGCGCTGTCGAAATGCTTATGCCGACGCTCCAGCAGGCCGACCTTTGGCGCGAATCCGGCCGCTACGACGATTATGGCAAGGAAATGCTGCGCATCACCGATCGGCACGACCGCGAGATGCTCTACGGGCCGACCAATGAAGAGCTGATCACGGACGTGTTCCGGGCCTATGTGAAAAGCTACAAGCAGCTGCCCCTGAACCTGTATCACCAGCAGTGGAAATTCCGCGATGAGGTGCGCCCGCGCTTTGGCGTCATGCGGGGGCGTGAATTCCTGATGAAGGACGCCTATTCCTTCGATCTGACGGAAGAAGACGCCCGCGTCTCCTATCGCAAGATGTTCTGCGCCTATCTCAATGCCTTTGACCGGATGGGCCTCACGGCCATTCCGATGCGCGCCGATACCGGCCCCATTGGCGGCGACATGAGCCATGAATTCATCATCCTGGCTGACACAGGCGAAAGCGCCGTGTTCTGCGACAAGGCCCTGCTGGACCTGCCGCCGCCCGGACTGGACCTCGATTTCGACAGCGACCTGAACGCTGAAGTCGAAAAGCGCACGCAATATTATGCCGCCACCGAAGAGATGCACGACGAGGCAGCCTTCGCAGCGATCCCGGCCGAGAGCCAGGTTTCTGCACGCGGTATTGAAGTCGGCCACATTTTCAACTTCGGCACCAAGTATTCGCTTCCCATGAACGCGGTTGTGCAAACGGCAGACGGCCAGATGGTGCCTGTCCAGATGGGCAGCTACGGCATTGGCGTCTCGCGCCTTGTCGGCGGCATCATCGAGGCGTGCCATGACGAGAACGGTATCGTGTGGCCGGAATCGGTCGCCCCATGGCATGTCGGCCTGATCAATATGCGCGTCGGCGATGAGGCCTGTGACGCAGCCTGCGAAGATGCCTACAAGGCACTGACCGATGCTGGCATGGACGTGCTCTATGACGACACGGACGAACGCGCCGGCGGCAAGTTTGCCCGTATGGAGCTGATCGGCCTGCCATGGCAGATCGTGATCGGTCCGCGCGGCGTCGAAAACGGTGTTGTTGAGGTCAAGAACCGCAAGACGGGTGAGAAGACCGAGATGCCCTTTGCCGAAGCGATCAGGAAAGTGGCACCAAAATGAGCGAACTGGGTCATCGCGCCTCGCCCTTTGGCAAGCTGGAACGCACGCTGGCCTGGCGCTACCTGCGGGCCAAGCGGGAACATGGCGGCGCGTCGCTGATCTCGATCATTTCCTTTGTCGGCATCTTCTTCGCCGTGGCCGCGCTGATCATCACCATGTCCGTCATGAGCGGCTTCCGCGCGACCCTGCTGGACGCGCTGCTCGGTGGCCAGCCCCATGTCTACGGCGTTGTCAGCAGCTATACCGAAGACGAGGCCAACGCCCTCGCGGCCAAGATCCGCGAGATCGACGGCATCACGAGCGTAACGCCCTATATCGAGGAATATGTCCTGATCACGGCCAATGGCCGCAAGACCGGCGCCGCAGTCCGTGCCATCCGCAATGAAGATCTGGCAACGATGCCCTTCCTCAAGGATGGCGGCAAGGCCGCTGTGGACGCCGGTTTTGGTGTTGGCCGCAATGGCGGTGACGTCATCATGCTTGGCGCCTTCCTCGCGGCCGGCCGTGAAGGGCTGGGCGTTCGCCCGGGCGACAAGGTCGAGATCATCACCTCCCAGCAAACCGCTGGTCCGATGGGCGGCACGCCGCGCAGCAAGTCATACATCGTCGGCGATATCTTCAAGACAGGCAGCGTCGAACTCGACAGCCTCTATGCCTTCATGCCGATGGAGCAGGCGCAGATCCTGTTCCAGTCGAAGGGCCACTATTCCATGCTGGATATAAGGCTGAAGGACCCCGAGAAAACACACGAAGCCATGGCCGCCATCGCCAACGCGACGGGCAATGCGCTCTACACATTCGACTGGAAGAGCCAGCGCGAGAGTTATCTCAATGCCCTGCGCGTCGAGCGCACGATGGTGCGCCTGCTCGTCATGGTCATCATGGCGATCGCGACGCTGAACATCATCGTCGGCGTGGTCATGCTGGTGAAGAACAAGTCCCGCGACATCGCCATCCTTCGTACCATCGGCCTTGGCCAGGGCGGCGTGCTGCGCGTCTTCCTGCTTGTGGGCACGGTTCTGGGCACGCTTGGGGCGCTTCTGGGCGTTCTTGTGGGTGTTCTGGTGGTGCTCAACATTCATTACGTGGAATCCTTCATCAACCTGTTCGTCCAGGGCGAAGTCTTCGATGCGGAAACCTATGGCCTTGAGGGCCTGCCAGCGATTCTTGACTGGAATGAAGTCATCCGCACAGGGCTCTATGCGCTCTTCATGTCGATGGGCGTGTCACTCATTCCGGCCTGGTGGGCCTCCCGCCAGGATCCGGTCAGCGCCTTGAGGTTCGAATAATGTCCGGTCCCGTTCTCGAACTTATCGGCATCGACCGGACCTACCGGACCGAGGCTGGCGAACTGCCCGTCCTGAGAGGGACGGAACTGCGCCTCAACGCGGGCGAACTTGTGGGCCTCGTTGGCCCATCCGGCTCGGGCAAGTCGACCCTGTTGCATACGGCCGGCCTGCTGGAGCGCCCGGAAGGCGGCAAGGTCATGCTCGACGGCATCGACTGCCTGTCGCTGGATGACAAGGGCCGCACGGCTGTCCGGCGCAACAAGATCGGCTTCGTCTACCAGTTCCACCACCTGCTTCCCGAATTCAACGCGGCAGACAATATCGCCATGCCGCTGATGATTGCCGGCGTGAAGAAGAAAGCCGCGCGCGAAAAGGCGCAGGCGCTTCTGGAAGTCATGGGACTCGCCGATCGCGGCCATCACCAGCCGGGCCAGATGTCCGGCGGCGAGCAGCAGCGCGTGGCAATTGCCCGCGCACTGGCCAATGACCCGCGCCTCGTGATCGCCGATGAGCCGACCGGCAACCTTGACCCGGTCACGACCGAACGCGTCTTCGCGACCCTCATCAAGATGGTGCGCAACGAAGGCGCCGCCGTTCTGGTGGCAACGCACAATTTCGCGCTGACACAGCACATGGACCGGGTCCTGACCCTGCAGGACGGCCAGCTGGTGGATTACAAGCCGGAATAAGCTGTGGACCACTCGTCGCTGACGGGTGGTCTGGTTGCGGCAGCAGCGGCATTGTACACTCTCCACAGGAGAAACCGCTTTGCCTGAGTCGCCCTTCATCCACCTTGCCGTGCGCTCGAGCTATTCGCTGCTCGAAAGCATGATCACGCCCAAGGGCCTGAAAGGCTGGCTGCTGGAACACAGCATGCCGGCGGTGGCGGTGACAGACCGGAACAACCTCTTCGGCGCCCTCGAAATCTCGCTCACCATGTCTGATGCCGGCATCCAGCCCATCATGGCCTGCTGCTTCGACCTGACCGACGGCGCCCATCGCAGCGAGCCGAGCCGTATCTCGCTCTATGCGCAGGACGAGACAGGCTATCAGCGCCTGATGCTGCTGTCCTCACGCGCCTATCTCGATGCCGACGACGGCGTGCCAAAGCTGCACCGCGACCTCCTGCTGAATGACACGGATGGCTTGATCGTGCTGACCGGCGGTTCCGAGGGTGAAGTCGCCCGCCACCTGCTCAAGGGCCGCACCGCCGATGCGCGCACCGAACTCTCGACGCTGGCGAGCGCCTTTCCCGGCCGCTGCTATGTCGAGATCACGCGCCACGGCACGCCAGACGAAGTCGCCGTTGAGCCGAGCCTCATTGACCTCGCCTATGAGCTGGACCTGCCGCTGGTCGCCACGCACGACGCGCGCTTCATGAAGCCGACCGATGCCACGGCGCACGATGCGCTCATGTGCATCGCCAATGGACAGTATCTCGGTCAGGAAGACCGCAAACGGGTCTCGCCCTCGCAATACCTGAAGTCCGCCGCCGAGATGACCGAGCTGTTCGCGGACCTGCCCGAAGCCATTGAGAATACCGCTGAAATCGCGCGGCGCTGCTCCGTCAAATCCGTCACGCGTGCACCGATCCTGCCTTCGTTCAGCAATGAAGGGCGCTCGGAGATCGAGGAGTTGCGCAAGCAGGCCACGGAAGGCCTTGAAGGCCGTCTGGAAGCGGCCAGCAAGCTCTACGCCGAGCGGGAGACCTATTTCAAACGCCTTGACTACGAACTCAGCGTCATCGAGCGGATGGGCTTTCCGGGCTACTTCCTGATCGTTTCCGACTTCATCAAATGGGCCAAGGAGCAGGGCATCCCGGTCGGGCCGGGCAGGGGCTCAGGTGCGGGCTCGCTTGTCGCCTGGTCGCTGCTGATCACTGACCTCGACCCGATCCGCTTCGACCTTCTGTTCGAACGCTTCCTGAACCCTGAACGCGTCTCGATGCCCGACTTCGACATCGACTTCTGCCAGGAGCGGCGCAGCGAAGTGATCCGCTATGTCCGCGACAAGTATGGCGCTGACAGTGTGGCCATGATCATCACGTTCGGTACGCTGCAGGCCAAGGCCGTGGTGCGCGACGTCGGCCGCGTGATGCAGATGCCTTATTTCCAGGTCGACCGGCTGGCCAAGCTCATCCCGTTCAACCCGGCCAAGCCGCCCAAGCTGCAGGAAGCCATCGACGACGAGCCGAAGTTCGATGACGAGATCGAGGCGGACCCGCGCGTTGGCGAGCTGATCAAGATTGCGCTCGCGCTGGAAGGGCTCTACCGGAACGCGGGCACGCACGCGGCCGGCGTTGTGATTGGCGACCGGCCACTGGTCGAGATCGCGCCGCTCTACAATGATCCGCGCGCCGACTTGCCTGCTTCGCAGTTCAACATGAAATATGCCGAGATGGCCGGGCTCGTGAAGTTCGACTTCCTCGGCCTGAAAACGCTGACGGTGATCGACCGCGCGCTGAAGCTGATCCGGCGCGATGGGCGCGATGTCGGCCCCGAATGGGAGAATCTCGACGACAAGGCGACCTATGACCTGATGGCGAGCGGCGAGACGCTTGGCGTGTTCCAGCTCGAGGGTGCGGGCATGCGCGACACGCTGCGCAAGGTCCGCCCGAACAATATCGAAGACGTCATCGCCATCATCTCGCTCTACCGGCCGGGCCCGATGGAGAACATCCCGGTCTATGTGCAAGGCAAGGAAAACCCGGAAGGCGTGCGATATGCCCACCCGGACCTGAAACCGGTCCTAGAAGCCACCTATGGCGTGCCTGTCTACCAGGAACAGGTCATGCGGATGGCCCAGGAAATCGCCGGCTATTCGCTTGGCGAAGCTGACCTCCTGCGGCGGGCCATGGGCAAGAAAAAGCTCGAAGAGATGATCGCGCAGCGCAAGCGCTTCGTTGAAGGCGCGGCCGCCAGCAAGGACATGGACGAGCCGCTTGCGAACGAGATCTTCGACACGATGGAGAAGTTCGCCGGTTACGGCTTCAACAAGTCCCACGCCGCCGCCTATGCGCTGATCGGATATCAGACCGGCTACCTGAAGCGGCACTTCCCGGTCGAGTTCCTCGCCGCCTCCATGAGCCTCGATCTCGGCAACACAGACAAGCTCGCCGCCTTCTTCCAGGAAGCGCGCCGCCTGAAGATTCCGGTTCTGGCGCCGGATGTGAATTCCTCGACCGCTGATTTCGATGTGCGCGACGGTGCGGTGGTCTATGCGCTGGGCGCGCTGAAGGGCGTTGGCCTTGAGGCCATGCGCCATGTCGAGGCGATCCGGAACAGCGATGGCAAGTTCAGTGATCTCTATGACTTCGCCGAACGGGTGGATCCGCGCCACATCAACAAGAAGGCATTTGAATCGCTTGCCAAGTCCGGCGCATTGGATGGGCTGGACGCAAACCGCGCCAAGGTGCTCGCCGCCGCGCCTATTCTCGCCCAGATGGCCAACAAGTCCGCCGAGGACCGGCAGGGCGGGCAGGGGGGCTTGTTCGGCGAGGCCGAGCCGGCGCTGCGGCCGTCGCTGCCCACGGCCAAGGCCTGGAACGGTCAGCAGAAGCTGGACGAGGAATTCAAATCCATCGGCTTCTATTTCTCCGGCCACCCGCTGGATGACGTGCTTGAGGGGATCGACCGGGACCGGGTGACGCTCGCCATCGAGATCGAGGAGCGCGCCAGCGATGGCAAGCCGCTTGAGCTGATCGGCGTCGTGCGGATGCGCAACGAGAAGCCGGCCCGTAACGGCGGCAAGTTTGCCTTCCTGACCCTGTCAGATCCGACAGGCGAGGTGGAAATGATGGTCTTCCCGGAAACCCTGCAGCAGAGCTATGACCTGCTGCAGGTCGGCAATTCTGTCGCCATCACCGTCGGCGTGAAGCGCACCGGCGACGAGATCAAGCTCAATGCCGAGCGCATCGTCCAGCTGGAATCGGCGCGGCTGTCCAAATCCATGGGCGCGCTCAAGGTGCGGCTCGCTGTCGGCGCCAGAACGGACGATATCGTCGGCATCATCAGCCATCTCGGACGCCTGCAGGACCATGAACGGGGGGCGATTCTGGTCGAGATGCCGCTTGAGGATGGCCGGATTGTCCTCCTGCGCCTCGCGGATACATATACGATCGGCCTCAAGGCCCAGCGGGCCCTCAAGGATGCCCCCGGTGTCGAGCGTGTCGAGCCCATGAAGGCCGCGTAACAAAAGCGCATCTGCGCAGCTTGCCGCCCTCGCGGAATTA
Source organism: Hyphomonas chukchiensis (assembly GCF_000682695.1). GTDB lineage: Bacteria > Pseudomonadota > Alphaproteobacteria > Caulobacterales > Hyphomonadaceae > Hyphomonas > Hyphomonas chukchiensis. The sequence continues at coordinate 40,787 of NZ_AWFG01000085.1, forward strand.
TGTATAAGCCGCCTTATCTGAAACCATTTCGCGGGTGCATCCGGTGCGGAAAGCCATTCTGGCCCAACGTTCCACCTGCGAAGGCCAACCGGATGGAGAAAATTAATGGCACTACCTGACTTCACAATGCGTCAGCTGCTCGAGGCTGGCGTTCACTTCGGTCACCAGACCCACCGCTGGAACCCACGCATGAAGCCGTACATCTACGGCGAGCGTTCCGGCATCCACATCATGGACCTGTCCCAGACCGTCCCGTCGCTCCACCAGGCGCTCGTTTTCGTGCGCGACACGGTTGCCAAGGGCGGCCGCGTTCTCTTCGTCGGCACCAAGCGCCAGGCGTCTGATCCTGTGGCAGAAGCAGCCCAGCGCTGCGCCCAGTATTACATGAACCACCGCTGGCTCGGCGGCACGCTGACCAACTGGACCACTGTGTCCAAGTCGATCAAGCAGCTGAAAGAGCTGAACGCGATGTTCTCGACCGGTGGCGGCGAAGGCCTCACCAAGAAAGAGCTTCTCGACCTGGAGCGTCGCCGCGACAAGCTTGAGCGCGCCCTTGGTGGTATCTCGGAAATGGGCGGCCTGCCGGCTGCCATGATCGTGATCGACACGAACAAGGAAGCCATTGCCGTCATGGAAGCCCGCAAGCTGGGCATCCCGGTCGTGGCTGTTCTCGACACGAACTGCGATCCTGCAGACGCTGACTACGGCTTTGCCGGCAACGACGACGCGGCGCGCGCCATCTCGCTCTACTGCAACCTGTTCGCAGACGCAGTGCTCGATGGTCTCGCAGAGTCGACGGCTGGCCTCGGTGTTGACCTCGGCGCCCTCGAAGATCTCGATGGCCTGGCCGATGCTGACGTCGCTGCTGCTGATGGCGAAACCACGGAAAACGCAACGGGCGCCTAAGCCCTCCGAGTTGAACTTTTACACTGAAGGATAACCGCAATGGCCCAGATTACTGCTGCGCTCGTCAAGGAACTGCGCGAGAAAACCGGCGCAGGCATGATGGATGCGAAAAAAGCCCTCGTTGAAAATGACGGCGATGAAGAAGCCGCCATCGAGTGGCTGCGCGCCAAAGGCCTGTCCAAAGCTGCCAAGAAGTCGGGCCGCACCGCGGCTGACGGCCTCGTGGCTGTGAAAGTGTCGGCTGACGGCAAGTCCGGCGCGATCGTCGAACTGAACGCCGAAACTGACTTCGTGGCCCGTAACGAAGGCTTCCAGAAAGCCCTCGCCGGCATCGCTGAAGCCGCCCTCGGCACCGATGGGTCTGTTGAAGCTGTTGCAGCTGCGCCTGCACCAGACGGCAACGGCACGGTCGACGACATGATCAAGCGCATGATCGCCACGATCGGCGAAAACATGACGCTGCGCCGTTCGGCAAAGGTCTCGGCAGACAAGGTCGCTTCCTATATCCACAACGCCGAAACGGCTGGCATGGGTAAGGTCGGCGTCCTGGTGGCTCTGTCGGGTTCCGGCGACCTCGAAGACATCGGTCGCAAGATCGCGATGCACATCGCTGCCACGTCGCCGGCTGCTGCCACGACGGACGAGCTCGACCCGGCGCTTGTTGAAACCGAGAAGCGCGTGCTGACCGAACAGGCCCGTGAAAGCGGCAAGCCTGACAATATCATCGAAGGCATGATCAAGGGCCGGATGCAGAAGTTCTACAAGGAAGTTGTTCTTCTCGAGCAGCCCTTCGTCATGAACCCTGACCAGACGGTTGCGGCCTATCTGAAGGATCAGGGCGCGACTCTGAACGGCTTCGTCCACTTCAAACTGGGTGAAGGCATTGAAAAAGCTGCGGATAACTTCGCAGATGAAGTGGCTTCCCTCACAAAAGGCAGCTGATCGGGCTTGCCTTTAGCCCCACGTGAGGCCTTAAACAGTCCCGGCTGCCCATGACAGGCAGCCGGGAATCTTTTAGGAGCTCTATTCAGGGCTTCAAGTGACGGAGAAAGCTATGCCAGGCGAGAATCCGGAGACCAGCCCGCTAAAATACAAGCGTGTGCTCCTCAAACTGTCCGGCGAGGCCCTCATGGGCCCCGGCCAGTTCGGCATCGACATCCCGACCGTTGAACAGTTCGCCAAAGCCATTGCAGGGGCCCGCACAGCCGGCGCCGAGATCTGCCTCGTCATCGGGGGTGGCAACATCTTCCGGGGCATGGCGGGCGCTGCCAAGGGCATGGAGCGGGCACAGGCCGACAGCATGGGCATGCTGGCCACGGTCATGAACGCTCTCGCCATGCAGAGCGTGCTGGAAAGCCAGGGCGTGCCGACGCGCGTCCAGTCGGCCATCAACATGGACCAGATCTGCGAACCCTATATCCGCCGCCGCGCCCAGCGCCACATGGAAAAGGGCCGCGTCGTCATCTTCGCAGCCGGCATCGGCAACCCGTTCTTCACCACGGATACGGGCGCAGCCCTGCGCTGCATAGAAATGAATTGCGACGCCCTCCTGAAGGGCACCCAGGTCGATGGCGTCTACACGGCCGACCCCAAGCTCGACAGCAGCGCAACCCGCTATGAGAAGGTGGCCTATCAGGAATTGCTGGCCAAGGACTTGCGAGTCATGGATTCGTCGGCGGTCAGCCTCATGCGTGACAACAATATCCCGATTGTGGTTTTCTCGCTCAAGGAAGAAGGTTCGCTCCTGAATGTCCTGCACGGGCGGGGCACATCGACAACGATATCGAATGAAGGAGGGGTCGCGAAATGACCTATGACAAGAAGGATCTTGAACGCAGGATGGAAGGCGCGCTGACGTCGCTGTCGACCGAGTTCAGCGGCCTGCGCACCGGCCGGGCCTCGGTGAACCTGCTCGATTCGATCAACGTGCCCGCCTATGGCTCGACCGTGCCGCTCTCGCAGGTCGCTTCGGTCTCCGTCACCGACATGCGCATGCTGTCCGTCAACGTGTGGGACAAGACCGTTGTTGGCGCGACGGACCGCGCGATCCGCGAGTCCGGTCTCGGCCTCAACCCGATCATGGATGGCCAGACACTGCGTATCCCGATCCCGCCGCTCAACGAAGAGCGCCGGGTGGAACTGACCAAGATTGCCGGCAAATATGCCGAAGCGGCCAAAGTCGCCGTGCGCAACATCCGCCGCGACGGCATGGACAGCCTGAAGAAGATGGAGAAGGACGGCGAGATCAGTGAAGACCGCCTCCACAGCCTCTCCGATGAAGTCCAGAAGCTGACGGACGCCTTTGTGGGCCGTGTGGATGACGCGCTGAAGGCCAAGGAAACGGAGATCATGCAGGTCTAATGGCTGCTGCATCCGCCTCTGATGTCACCAATGTTGTATCGGGGCAGCAGCCGGGACTTTCCCATGTCGCGATCATTATGGATGGCAATGGCCGCTGGGCCAAGGCGCGGGGACTGCCGCGTGCGGCCGGCCATGAGCGGGGCGTCGAGGCGCTGAGGCGGACAGTGGAAGCCGCCGGCGAGATCGGCATCCGCTATCTTACGGTTTTCTCCTTTTCGACCGAGAACTGGCGTCGGCCTGCCGCTGAAGTCAACGCGCTGTTCGGCCTGCTGAAGGCCTATGTCCAGCGCGACCTGGCCCGGCTGACGCGGGAGGGCGTGCGTATTCGCATCATCGGCCAACGCGAAGGCCTGCCGGCGGATGTCGCGGCCCTCGTCGACAAGGCCGAGCGAACAACGGCCGACAACAGCAAATTCTTCCTGACGATTGCCTTCAATTATGGTGGCCGCGAGGAAATTGCCCGCGCTGCCCGCCGCATGGCGCTCGCAGTTGAGGCGGGTGAACTGAAGCCAGACGAGATCGACGAAACGCGGCTCGGCCATTTTCTGGATACCGACATGCTGCCGGACCCCGACCTGCTTATCCGCACGAGCGGCGAATACAGGCTCAGCAATTTCCTGCTCTGGCAGTGCGCCTATGCAGAACTCGTTTTCATGGATGTCCTGTGGCCGGACTTTGATCGCGCCTCTCTTGAGGAGGCGCTGGCGAAATACCAGGAGCGCGAACGCCGGTTCGGCGCGGTCTCGCCTGGGGCCTACTGATGGGCGACTGGACGCCGCGCGATAGGCGGTTCTCGGAACTGGGACTGCGCCTGATGTCCGCAGCGGTGCTCATTCCCGTGGCCGTTGGGATGGTCTGGGCGGGCGGCTGGTGGCTTGGCATAGGCTGCGCCGTCTTCGCAGCTGCCATGGCCCATGAGTGGAGCCAGATAAGCGTCTTTCCACGGCCGCGCGCCATGTCTGCCGCTGCCGCGCTATTCCTGCTCTCATTGCCCCTCGGCGTCTTATGGGTCTCTGCGCTGGTTTTTGCTGCCGGGATGGTGTTTTGCGCCGTCGCAGCGGGCGGTACGCCGCGCGTTCGCAGTACAGCCATGTTCGGCCTGCTCTACGTCTCCGGCATGGCGGCTGGCCTCTATTTCCTTCGCTCCGGCCCCTGGGACGGCCGCGCGGCGGCCCTGTTCTTCATGTCGCTTGTCTGGGCATCTGATGCGGCGGCCTATTTCACCGGGCGCGGTCTCGGCGGACCCCGCCTCCTGCCGAGCGAGAGCCCCAACAAGACCTGGAGCGGGGCGTTGGGCGCGGTGACGGCCTGCGGCCTCTGCGGCCTCGCCATCGGCGACATCGAAATGGCATCCTATCCTGTATGGATTGCTGCAGGAGTCGGCACTTCTGTCGTCGCCCAGATGGGGGACCTCTTCGAGAGTGGCATCAAGCGCCGGTTCAAGGTCAAGGATGCAGGCACTTTGCTGCCGGGACATGGCGGCGTGCTCGACCGCGTGGACGGTCTGGGTGCTGTTTGTATTTTCGGATCGCTTGCGCTCTATGCCATACCGGGGTTCGCAGAAACGCTTGGATTCTAGTTCATGGCCGAACCCCGTCGTATTTCCATCATGGGCTCGACCGGCTCGATAGGCACATCTGCCCTCGACGTCGTCGCGCAGGCCAATGCGGCAGGTGACACCCCGTTCGAAATTGTCGTGCTGGCGGCGGGCAAGGATGCCGCCGCGCTTGCCGAACAGGCGCTGGCCGTCCGTCCTGAAATTGCAGTCATCGCTGACGAGAGCCAGCTGCCCGATCTGCGGAAACGACTCGCGGGCAGCGGCATCGAAACCGCCGGTGGTGCATCAGCCATTACAGAATCAGCCACACGACCCTGCGACCGCGTTCTGGCGGCCATTGTGGGCGCGGCAGGGCTGGCCTCCACGCTCGCTGCCGTGCGCCAGGGCACGGATGTCGCCATCGCCAACAAGGAAAGCATCGTCTGCGGCGGCAAGCTGATCCTTTCCGAGGCGGCCAAGTCCGGAGCGCGCATCCTGCCGGTTGATTCGGAACATAGCGGCATTTTCCAGTCCATCGGCGACGGTCGATCGCTTGAGAAGCTCAGCATTACCGCCTCCGGTGGCCCGTTTCGCACGGCATCTCTGGAAAAAATGGCCGGCGCAACGCCCGCTGAGGCGGCTGCCCACCCCAACTGGGCCATGGGAATCAAGAATTCCATCGATAGTGCCACCTTGATGAACAAGGCGCTCGAATTCATCGAGGCGGCCTACCTGTTTGAGGTCGATGCGGCGCACATCGAAGTCCTCGTGCATCCGCAATCCATCATTCATGGCATGGCGCATTTCACCGATGGCTCGGTGATCGCCCAGCTGAGCATGCCGGACATGCGCTCCCCGATTGCCTATGCCCTCGGCTGGCCGGACCGGTTAACCACGAATGTCGCCCGGCTCGACCTGGCGGCGCTGGGCCGTCTGGATTTCGAACCTGTTGATCCTGCGCGCTTTCCGGCCATCGAACTCGCCCGGCACGCGATAAGTCTCGGAACAGGCGGTACGACCGTATTAAATAGCGCTAATGAAGCCGCCGTTTCTGCATTTATTGCGGGTCAATGCGGATTTCTGGACATAAGCTGGGCGGTAGAAGAAGCCTTGAGTCGCTTTTCTTCCGGCAATATGGCCTCATTGGCCTGTGACACGCTGGATGAAATAGCTTATCTGGACCAGTTCGGACGCGATACGGCGACCGAATTGTTAAGAAGGGCCCCTAGCCGGGCAGGAGGGTAAGTCGTTTGGGTCAGCTGCTTAGCCAGGGTCCGCTCTTCATCGTGTGCCTCGTCTTCATGATGGGCATCGTCGTGATCATTCATGAGCTTGGACATTATCTCATGGGCCGCCTGTTCGGCGCCGCGGTTGAATCCTTTTCGGTTGGCTTTGGCCGCCCCGTTTTCGAGCGCAAGGACAAGGTCGGCACGCGCTGGCGCGTCAACTGGATCCCGCTCGGCGGTTTCGTGAAATTCGTCGGCGAAAGCCAGCTGGCCGGGGATGTCGGCAAGGTGGAGCAGGGGCCTCTCGGAAAGGCCTACAAGAACCTGACCGTCTGGCAGCGCATGCTCGTCAGCCTCGCAGGCCCCCTCGCCAATTTCGTTCTGGCCAGCCTCATATTCTCCCTCATCCTCGGCACCCATGGCCGCACCAATTATTCCGTCGGGATCGCCGCCGTCGTGGCCGATTCGCCCGCTGAGCGCGGTGGCCTGAAGGTTGGTGACGCCTTTGTCAGCATCAACGGGCATCCGGTCACCGATGCGAGCAGCATTACCATTCCGATCATGCTCAATCCGAATGAGGAAATGACGTTCGAGATGCTGCGTGATGGCGCGCCTGTTACGTTGAAAGTGACGCCGGACGAAGTGGTCCGCGAAAACGAGTTCGGCCAGATGGTGCCCCAGGCGACCATCGGCATCGGGATGGCGCCAATCGCGATGGGCGAGCGGATCAAATACAATCCCGTCCAGGCGCTCGGCGCAGGCGTGGTGGAAACAGGCGCAACGATTGACCGGACCGTCACCATGCTGTCGCGCATCGTGACCGGCAAGATGTCCGTGCACACGATGACCGGCCCTGTCGGAATCGGTGATATTTCACGGCGGGTCGTCAACAAGGTCTGGGAACAGCCTGACGTCAGCCAGACCGCCAAGCTGGAGCAGCTATTCTGGATGCTGCTCAGCATTTGCGCCGCCATTTCCGTTGGTGTCGGCTTCTTCAACCTCCTGCCACTGCCTGTGCTGGATGGCGGACACCTCGTCTTTCATGCTTATGAAGCGATTGTGGGCAGGGAACTGCCAGAGAAAGTGCAGGAGATGAGCCTGACATTCGGTCTGATCCTGTTATTGGGGATGGTAGTGGTGATCACATGGGGTGACATCATGGAGACCGGCTTGTTCGGGGGAACGGGCGGCTGATACGGCTGTCTCAAAGAAAACAAGAAAGATTTGTCCACAATGCGTAAGTTCCTTGCAGCAACCCTTATGGCGACCAGCGTATTTTCGTTCGTCGTCCTGCCGGGACTGACCAATACCGCCGAAGCGCAGGAAGACAGCCGCTATGGCGGTACGATCCGCTCCATTCTTGTTGAAGGCAACCAGCGTATTGAAGCGCGCACGGTGCAATCGTATCTCCTGGTGGAGCCAGGTGATCCGTTTGATCCGGAACGTATCGACCTCTCCCTGAAGACCCTGTTCGCGACCAACCTGTTTGCTGACGTGTCCATCGACCGGAGCGGGGACGACCTGCTCGTCCGCGTCGTCGAGAACCCGATCATCAACCGCGTGATTTTCGAGGGCAACAAGGCCCTCAAGGACGACAAGTTCAAGGAAGAAATCCAGGCTGCTCCGCGCGGCATCTTCACCGCCGCCCGCGTTCAGGCCGACGTGCAGCGCATCCTGGAGCTGTATCGCCAGTCCGGCCGTTTCGCCGCCAAGGTCGAGCCGCAATACAAGCCACTCGAGCAGAACCGCGTCGATCTCGTGTTCGAAATCACCGAAGGCCCGGTCACCGGCGTCCGCTCGATCAACTTCATCGGCAACAAGGCCTATTCCGACTCGCGCCTGCGCAGCGAGATCGTGACACGTCAGTCGCGCCTCTGGCGCTTCTTCAGCTCGAACGACAACTATGACCCCGGCCGTCTGGAATATGACCGCGAGAAGCTGCGCGAGTTCTACCAGAACAATGGCTATTACGATTTCCGCGTGGACTCGGCTGTCGCCGAACTGACGCCTGACCAGAAAGACTTCTACATCACGATGACCATCGATGAGGGTCGTCAGTATGATTTCGGTGAGGTGAAGGTCGAAACCGCGCTTGAGAAGCTCGATGCCAAGGCGCTGCGCGCCGCCGTGCCCATCCAGCCGGGCGACCTCTTCCGCGGCAACCTGATCGAAGACACGATCGACACACTGACCTACGCCGCCGGTATTGCCGGCTATGCCTTTGTCGACATCCGTCCACAGCTCGACGTGAACCCCGATACGGGCCGTATCGACGTCACCTTCGCGGTGGATGAAGGTCCGCGCGTCTATATCGAGCGCATCAATATCGTCGGCAACACGCAGACCCTCGACCGCGTCATCCGCCGTGAACTGCGCATTTCCGAGGGCGATGCCTTCAACCGCATCCTGCTTGACCGTTCCAAGAACCGTGTGCGTGCACTCGGATTCTTCAAGGATGTCGAAATCGTGGAAAATCCGGGCGATGGTCCGGACAAGAGCATCGTTGACGTGAAGGTCACCGAGCAGCCGACGGGCGAGCTTTCCTTCGCAGCGGGCTTCTCGTCGGTCGACTCCTATCTCTTCGATCTCAGCGCCTCCCAGCGCAACCTGCGCGGTCGTGGCCAGTCGGTCGTCGCGCGTATTTCGACGTCCAGCCGTCAGCAAGTGGTGGACCTGCGCTTCACGGAGCCTCGCTTCCTCGACCGCAACCTGTCGGCAGGCGTTGATGTCTACGCCACCAAGCAGGACTTCAAGGACTATGGCAGCTACACGGCCGAAACCATCGGTACTGGCCTGCGCGTCGGCTTCCCGCTCAGTGAACGGATGCAGATGGGCCTCAGCTACAAGATCCAGTCGGATGACGTGCAGATTCCGGATGTCGACATTCTGCTCGATACACTCACAGGCTTCCAGTCTACGCGCGTGATCCAGACGGCCGGCGCCGACACGCCGAATGATCTTACCGATGACAAGTATCGCGCAGCGACAACGGAAGACTTCCCGGATGAGCTTCTGGTTGTCGACCGGTGTGACCCGCTCTTCCTTCTGCGCGATTCCAGCTGCCGGTCAGAACGCAGCGAGATTTCCAGTATCGTCGGCTACAGCTTCTTCTGGGACCGGACGAACGATCCGATCCAGCCAACACGCGGTTTTGACTTCCGCTTCAGCCAGGAAGCCGCTGGTCTCGGCGGGGATGTGAAATACCTCCGGACCGAAAGCAGCGCATCGCTCTATCGCGGCATCTGGAAGGGCGTCATTGCCAGTGCGCGTTTCTCGGGCGGCTATATCTTCCCGCTTGAAGATGGTCAGGGCATCCGGATCAACAACCGCTTCTTCCGGGGTGGCAGCACGTTCCGCGGCTTTGACGTGGCCGGCCTTGGCCCACGCGAAATCGTGCGGACCTATGATCCCGAAACCGGTGAACTCCTGTCGACGCGGCGCGGTAACTCGCTCGGCGGCAACCTATATTACCAGGGTACATTCGAGCTCACGCTTCCGAGCGTCTTCCCTGAAGAATATGGCATCAAGAGTGCCCTGTTCGCAGATGTCGGCTCTGTCGGCACGCTGCGTGGGCCTGATGTCAGCCCGACCATCTACTATGATACGACAGACGCAGCCGGTAATCCGGTGTCGGCTGTGCGTCTCACCAAGGATGCCACATCCCTGCGGGCGTCCGCCGGTCTCAGCGTGTTCTGGGATTCCCCATTCGGACCCATCCGCTTTGACTTCTCGCAGATCCTGCGCAGGGAAGACTATGACCGAACCGAAACTTTCCGGTTCTCAACCTCTACACGTTTCTAATCCAGAAATGCCAAACAGGAGACGGACCATGTCCCTATTCAAGAACATGCTTATTGCCCTTTCGCTGGTTGTCAGCGCTGCGGCCGTTACGGCCCCTGCAGCGTCTGCCCAGGGCACGACCGTCGTCATGATCGACGAGGGCCGCATTCTCAGCGACAGCAAGGCCGGCAAGGATATCCAGACCAAGCTGAAGAACCTTGAGACCCAGATGAAGAACGAGCTGGAGCCAACGCGCGCCACGCTCGAAACGGACGGCAAGGCGCTCCAGGCGAAGGTCGAAGGCAAGACCCGTGAAGCGGTCGCTGCCGATACGGCGCTCGTCTCGCAGCTCACGGCTTACCAGACCCGCGCCAACGCCTTTGCCCAGAAGCGCCAGACCGTCAGCCAGGAATTCCAGCTGACCGAGCGCGCAGCTCTGATCGAGTTCAACAAGGCGATCGAACCTGTTCTGATGGACGTCGTGAAGGAGAAGAATGCCCAGGTCGTGATGTCGAAATCCCAGGTCATCTACAGCACGGATGCGATCGATGTGAGCGCTTTGGTGATCTCCAAACTGGATGCCAAGACGCCGACCATCGCGGTAACACGCCAGCGCGCGCCGGCCCAACCCGCACAATAGGACTGAAGGCTCCGTGACGGTCGATCCACGCTTCTATGCACCGCAGGGCGCTCTGACGCTTGGCAAGATCGCGGAGCTGACGGGTGCCACCCTTGAGGGCGACCCGTCGGTCGAGATTACAGGGGTCTCCGCAGCGGCCACAGGTCGCCGCGGAGACCTCGCTTTTCTCGACGGTGACGGCAAAGGCGAGGTTTCCGTCGGCCCTGATGTGTCGGCGCTTATTCTCAACGAGGCCAATCGCAAGCATGTGCCGGAAGGCGTTCCCTGTCTTGTAACATCGCTGCCGCGCCATTTTCATGGCCTTGTGGCCTACGCGCTGTTCCAGCCGCGTCACCTCGTCTGGTCGGGCGACGACCGCATTTCACCTGAGGCCAAGGTGCATCCCGGTGCGATTGTGTCGCCCGGTGCCGTCGTGGGACCCGGCGCCACGGTTGGTGAGGGCACGGTCATCGGCGCCAATGCAGTGGTCGGACCCGGCGTCCAGGTTGGCCGCCATTGCCGTATCGGGGCCAATGTCTCGCTTATCTGCGCCCTTGTCGGCGACAAGGTCACGCTCCTGTCGGGTGTGCGCATAGGCGAGGCCGGCTTCGGCGTCACAGGTGGTCCGGCCGGCATGGAGGATGCGCCCCATTTCGGACGCGTTATCCTGCAGGACAATGTCACCATCGGCGCCAATTCCTGCATTGATCGCGGCGTGTTCGACGACACGATCATTGGCGAGCGCACCAAGATCGATAATCTCTGCCAGATCGCCCACAATGTCGTTTTCGGACGCAGCGTTGTCATGGCCGCGTTCGGCGGCATTTCCGGCTCTGTGACCGTCGGTGACGGCGCGCGGATCGGTGGACGCGTCGGCATTGCCGATCATGTCGTCATCGGCGACGGCGTGAACCTTGCGGCCTCGGCAGGTGTTTTCCGCAATATCGAGGCAGGCGAAACATGGGGCGGCACACCGGCCAAGCCCATCCGTCAGTGGATGCGGGAAGTTGCCTGGTTGCAGAAACAGGCAAATCCGAAGAAAACCTCCTGAACGCGGCTGCCCCGATCTTCCCTTAACCGCAGCGCCCGGACCCGCCTATGCCCGTCGAAATCCATCCTACCGCCTATGTCGAGACCGGCGCCGAGCTCGGCGAAGGCACGCGCGTCGGCCCGTTCTGCCATGTCGGCCCCCATGCCGTGATTGGCGCTGGCAGCGAGCTGCGCTCGCATGCTGTCGTTACCGGGCACACGACGCTTGGCGAGAACAGCGTCCTGCATCCCCACGCCGTCGTGGGTGGACCCCCGCAGGTGATCGGTTTTCAGGAAACGCCTGAGTCCCGTCTCCAGATCGGCAACAATTGCACATTCCGGGAATATGCGACGGCCCATACCGGGATCCCGAAATTCGGCGGACTGACCCAGGTCGGCGACAATTGTTTCATCATGATTGGCGCGCACATCGCGCATGACAATCACATCGGCAACAATGTCGTGATGGCCAACAATGTTTCGCTCGCAGGCCACATCACCGTGGGCGACAATGTCTGGTTTGGCGGGCTCGCCGCCGTGCACCAGTTCACGCGCATCGGCCGGAATGCCTTCATCGGTGGCGGCGCGATCCTCGTCGAGGATGTCATCCCGTTCGGCTCCGTTGTCGGCAACCATGCCAGGCTCTCCGGCCTCAACATGGTGGGCCTCAAACGGCGCGGATTCGACAAGGCGCAGCTCCAGGAAATCCGCGGGGCCTACAAGGCCGTCTTCACCGGCGACGGCATCTTCAAGGACCGTCTGGCGCAGGCCGCCGTGACCTTCGCCGACAAGCCATTGGCCATGGAATTGATCGACTTCATTCGCCAGGGCGGCGACCGGCCGATCTGCAAACCCTGATGTGCGCGTCATGACTGCACCTCTCGGATTGATTGCGGGCCTTGGTGACCTGCCGGTCAGCATCGCAGAAAATGCCGTGGAGACGGGGCAGGGCGTATACGTCCTGCGGCTCAAGGGCTTTGAAGAGCCGCGTCTTGCCGCCTATCCGGGCGATGTGGTCGGCCTGGGCGAGATCGGCAAACTGTTCACCCTGTTGAAGGCGGCCGGCTGCAAGGACGTGCTGTTTGCCGGCATCGTGAAGCGCCCGAACTTCAAGGACCTCAAGCTGGACCTGCGCGGCGCCGCCCTGCTGCCCAAGGTCATCGCCGAAGCCGGCAAGGGCGACGACGCGCTCTTGCGCCTCATGGTCAAGGAAATGGAGAAAAACGGCTTCAACGTGGTGGGCTCCGATACAGTCAATGCCGGCCTTCTCGCGCCTTCAGGCCTGATCGCCGGTCCTCAACCCACCGAGACGGCGCTCGCGGACATCTCGCGCGGCGCCCATGTCGTGGCGGCCCTCGGCGATCTCGATATCGGGCAGGGCTGCGTGGTCTGCGAAGGGCTCGTGCTCGCCGTTGAGGCTCAGGAAGGCACCGACGCGATGCTGGCACGGTGCGCAGGCCTCCCGGAAGCGATCCGGGGAACTCCCGACGCGCGCCGCGGCGTTCTCGTAAAACGGCCCAAACCCGGTCAGGAACGCCGCATAGACCTGCCCACGGTCGGCGTCTCAACGGTCGAACATGTCGCCGCTGCGGGTCTCGCAGGGCTCGCCGTCGAGGCTGACGGCGCCCTGATGCTGGGCCGGGACAAGATGCAGGCCGCTGCAGAGCGGCTCGGCGTCTTCATCTACGGATTCGACACATGACGGCGCCCCGGCTCTATTTCGTGGCGGCTGAGGCCTCCGGCGACCTGCTGGCCCGCGAAGTGATTGAAGCCGTCAGGGCACGGCAACCCGGCGCGCATATCTCGGGCATTGGCGGCGCCGAAATGGCATCCCTCGGCATCGAGTCGCCGCTGGATATCGCGCCGCTCTCCGTTCTGGGCCTTCTGGAAGGTCTCAAAGCCTATGGCACTGTGGTGAAGCTGGCCGACATAGCCGCTGACGCCATTGTCGCAGATGCGCCTGACGCCGTGATCCTGGTGGATTCATGGGGCTTCATGCTGCGTGTTGCGCAGCGCGTCCGGGCGCGGGCGCCGCATATCAAACTCGTCAAGCTGATCGGGCCGCAGGTCTGGGCCACACGGCCGGGCAGGGCGAAGACGCTCGCCGCCACCGTGGATCACCTCCTGTGCATGCACGAGATCGAGGCGCCATTTTACGAGCCCTATGGCCTGAAGACGACGGTGATCGGCAATCCGGCCCTCTCGCGTCACCAATGGGGGAATGGCGAATCCTTCCGCATCACCCATGGCATTCCTGCCAATGCGCAAGTCGTGCTCGTTCTGCCCGGCAGCCGCTCGAGCGAGATCAAGCGTGTCGCGCCGGCGCTCGTTGAAGCGGCCCGAATCCTCAAGGACTCCGACCCGGACCGCACGATCATCATGGCGCCCGCCGCCAGCGTCGCCGCGCAATTCGCCGAGGCCTTTCCGGATGTTGCGGAATGGGCAACGGTCTCGACCAATCCGGCAGAGCGCTATGATGCCATGGCGGCGGCCGATCTGTCGCTCGCTTGTTCCGGCACGGTGACAAGCGAGCTCGCCATGCAGGGCACGCCGATGATCGTCGCCTACAAGACCGGCTGGGTCACCTGGTCGCTTGCGCGCGGGCTCCTCTACAAGAAGCGCCACATCACGCTCCTGAACATCGTCAGTGATGATCAGGAGATCGTGCCGGAATTCGTCCAGACACAGCAAAAGCCCGAGCTTATCGCGGCACGCGCGCTGCAATGGCTGACCGATCCGGACGCGCTGGCCGATCAGAGGGCCGAACAGCAAATCGCCCTCTCCCGGATGAAAGAGGGCGATCGCGATGCAGCCGAAATTGCGGCTGAAGTGATCCTTGAGGAAGCCGGCGCCTAGCGCTTGTCCATCGGAACGTAATCGCGCTTGGCGTGGCCGGTATAGATCTGGCGCGGACGGCCGATGCGCTGCGTCGGGTCGTCGATCATCTCGTTCAGCTGGGCGACCCAGCCAACCGTACGGGCGAGCGCGAACAGCACGGTGAACATCTGCTTCGGGAAGCCCATCGCATCGAGAATGATGCCGGAATAGAAATCGACGTTCGGATAGAGCTTCTTCTCGACGAAATACTCGTCTTCGAGCGCGATACGCTCCAGCTCCATGGCGACTTTCAGGATTGGCTGGTCGCGCAGGCCGAGCAGGTCGAGCACTTCGTGGGCCGATTCCCGCATCACGGTGGCGCGTGGATCGTAGTTTTTGTAGACGCGGTGACCAAAGCCCATGAGGCGGAAGGGATCGTCCTTGTCTTTGGCTTTCTCGATATATTCGGGAATGCGATCGACCGTGCCGATCTCGTGCAGCATGTTGAGGCAGGCCTCGTTGGCGCCGCCATGGCTTGGGCCCCAGAGGCAGGCAACGCCTGCAGCGACAGCCGCGAACGGGTGAGCGCCCGACGAACCGGCAAGGCGCACGGTGGATGTCGAGGCGTTCTGCTCGTGGTCGGCGTGGAGGATGAAGAAGCGGTCCATCGCCTTGGCGATTTTCGGGTCAACGTTGTAATCCTCGGCGGTGACCGAGAAACACATGTTCAGGAAGTTCTCGGCATAGGAGAATTCGTTGCGCGGATCGACGAACTTCTGGCCCATATTGTACTTCAGGATGCGGGCGCAGAGCGTCGGCATCTTGGCGACAAGGCGGATCGAGCCGAGGTGGCGCTCCACAGGATCTTCGCTGTCGATGGCGCCCGGGTAGAAGGAGGCCATCGCACCAACGGCGCCGGTCAGCATCGCCATCGGGTGGCTGTCACGGCGGAACCCTTCGAAGAAGCGGTCCATCTGCGTGTGGAGCAGGGTGTGCTGCTTGATCTCGTTGTTGAAGACGTCGAGTTCGCTCTTGGTCGGCAGGGCGCCCTTCAGGATCAGGTGGCAGACTTCCGGAAACGTCGACTGTTCGGCCAGCTGGCCGATCGGGTAACCACGGTGCAGCAGCACACCTTCGTCCCCATCGATGAAGGTGATCTGGCTTTCGCAGCTGGCTGTCGACGTGAAGCCGGGATCGAAAGTGAAGTGGTTGGATTCCGCGTAGAATTTGCGGACATCGACAACGTTTGGCCCGTGTGTACCGGACAGGACCGGCAGATCATAAGATTTGCCAGCGACTTCAAGCTTGGCGGTTCCGGCGTTCTTGGTCTTGTTTTCCATCAGCATATGCCCTTCATGTTCAGTGTCTGTCCGGCGTGGCTCAGGTGCCAGCCTGGACGAGTTGATCGTCAATTCGCCCGAGCGCTTCCTCTTTGCCGAGCCATTCCAGCACCGGCGCAATGTCGGGTGCGGGAAGGCCGCCAGTGAGTGCGGCACGAAGTGGTTGACCTACCTGCCCCATAGATAGGTCTTGTGCAGTGCAATACGAAGTAATCGTTCCCGAAATTTCTTCGGCTGTCCACTGCGATATCCGCGCCAGTTCGTGGCGCAACCCGGCGAGCCGGTCAAGCCCTTCCGGGGAAAGCGCCTTCCTGGCGTTCTTGTTCAGATCCAGTGGTCGCTGGGCCTGAAGGAATGCAAAAGCGGATGCCAGCTCTGACAGGGTGGTGCCACGGTCCTTCAAATGTGGCAGCGCGCGGAGAATGCGCGCCTGTTGATCCGGCTGCAGCGGGCCCTCTGCCTCGAACAGCGGCTTAAGCAGGCCGAACAGCCGGTCATCGTCGGCGAGGCGCATGAAGTGCGAGTTGATCTGGCCCAGTTTCTCAAGGTCGAGCCGGGCGGGCGCGCGCCCTATGCCGGCGAGATCGAAGAGCGAAATGGCCTCTTCCTCAGTGAAGATTTCCTGGTCCCCATGGCTCCAGCCGAGGCGGAGCAGGTAGGCTTTCATGGCTTCCGGCAGGTAGCCCATCTCGCGATAGGCGAGTGTCGATAGCGCGCCGTGGCGTTTGGAGAGCTTGGCGCCGTCCGGCCCGTGGATCAGCGAGACATGCGCGAAGGCAGGCGCTTGCCAGCCCATGGCCTCGTAGATCGGGATCTGGCGGAACGTGTTGCGCAAATGGTCGTCCCCGCGGATCACCTGCGTCACGCCCATGTCATGGTCGTCGACAACGACGGCCAGCATATATGTCGGTGTGCCGTCGGCGCGCAGCATGATCAGGTCGTCAATCTCGCTGGCCTGGATGCGGACACTGCCCTGAACACCATCTTCCACAACGCGGTCGCCGCCATCGGGCGCGCGCAGGCGGATCGTGTAGGCGGCGTCTGGCGAGGGCGCCGGCGCACCGTCACGCCATGGCGACCGGTAGGGTGCCAGCAGGTCATTTGCCTCGGCCAGCAGGGCGGCGCGGGCCTCCTCGCTCAAGCCCTCGGCCTTGGCGGCCTGACGCTTCTCCTCGCCGAGGTCGCGGCGGGCCTGCAGCTCTTCAGGGGTGGCGTAGCATTTGAATGCTGTGCCGCGCGACAGCATCTCGGCGGCCACTTCGGCATGGCGCGCTTCACGGCTGGATTGCATCAGCGGCGGCTCATCGGCCTCAAGGCCAAGCCAGGCCATGCCTTCAAGGATGGCGGCGGTGGCTTCGTCGGTCGAACGGGCGCGGTCTGTGTCTTCGATACGCAGCAGGAAGCGGCCGCCATGGTGGCGGGCAAACAAGTAGTTGAAAAGTGCGGTCCTTGCCCCTCCAATGTGCAACATGCCGGTGGGAGAGGGGGCAAATCGCGTGACAACGGTCATAAGGGCGGCGGGCTCCAGGTAAATGCAGGCGGATAGTTCATCTGCGGTGCACAAACACAAGGTTGCGCCGGAAGGCAAGGGGGCGGCCCCGGCCTGGCACACCCTGTGGACCGGGATGTGGTCGCTCGCCGCGATTGATGCGCGCCCGCTCCTGTTCGCCTTTTCCCTCTGCGCGGGAGCCGCAACCTACTTTCTGGTCCCCGAGGAGCCAAGACTTTTGGCCTGTATCGGCGCATGGATCGGGGCAGCCGTGCTCCTGCTCGCCGCCCGGCGCATGGTGACGTGGACCTTCCTCTATGTGCTGATGGTGGCCGGTTTCGGGATCGTGACGGGCTTCACGGCGGGCGCTGTGCGGGCCCGGCTTGTGGACGCGCCGGTCGTGAGCGAGGCAACGCGGCCGGTCATGCTGGAAGGCTGGGTGGCGGGTGTGGAGCCCGGCAAGAAGGGGCCGCGCCTGCGCCTTGAGGTTCATGCCATTCAGGGCTTCGCGCCGGAGGACCAGCCGCGTTTCGTGCGGCTGACCCACATGGCACGGCTGGAAGTGGCGCCCGGCCGCTTCGTGCGCTGCTGGGCCGTTCTGAGACCGCCGCCGGCGCCCGTCCTGCCCGGCGACTATGATTTCCAGCGGCAGGCCTGGTTCCAACAACTGGGCGCCGTCGGTTATGTGCAGGGCCGTTGCCGGGGCGGCACCCTCGGCCCGCCGACCGGGCTTGCTGACCGGCTTGGCCTCAGCCTCTCGACCTTTCGCCGGAACCTCGCCGCCCATGTGAATGTCGCGGCAGGCGAGCGCGCAGGCGGATTTGCAGCGGCGCTGATCTCGGGGGATCGCAGCTTCATGGCGGAGGAGGACCAGGAGGCGCTGAGAGGATCAGGTCTTGCCCACCTGCTGGCCATTTCCGGCCTTCATATGGGCATTGTCGGCGGCCTTGTGTTCTTCCTGACGCAGAAGGTACTGGTCCTTTTCGAGCCCTTGGCGCTGCGCGTGCCGGTGCAGAAGCCGGCGGCAGTGACGGCGCTTCTGGCGAGCCTCGCCTATCTGGTCCTCTCAGGGGCGAGCGTGTCGACACAGCGGGCCTTCATCATGTCGGCGGTCGTGTTCGGCGCTGTGCTGTTTGACCGGGCGGCGATCTCGATGCGGTCATTCGCGATTGCGATGATTGCTGTTGTGCTGCTGCAGCCGGAAAGCGTGATGACGCCGGGATTCCAGATGTCGTTCGCGGCGTCGGGGGCGCTGATCGCCACCTATGAGGCCTGGTCGCACCACAGGGCCGGGCGGGAACGCGTGCTGGGGCCGATCCCGTTTGCGTGGGCCTCGCTGGTGATGACATCTGTTGTGGCTGCTGTGGCGACTGCGCCGTTCGCACTTTACCATTTCGACAGACTGGCGGGGCTGGGGCTGATCGCAAACCTGCTGGCGATGCCGGTGATCAGTTTCGTGAGTGCGCCATCTGCGGCGCTGGCACTGCTGTTGACGCCGTTCGGGCTGGGGGATGTGGGGCTCAGGCTGTTTGGCTATTCGCTGGAGCTGGTGCTGATGATTGCGCATGGGTGCGCGGACATGGCGCCGTCGAAAGTGTCCCTTCCGTCGGCGATGCCGGGGGCGAGCATGGCGCTCTTTGCAGTCGCCTTGGCCCTTGTGACGACCGCTCGCGGGGCAGGTCGGGTACTTCTGTGTGCCTTCGCGGTCCTTCCGGCGGTCTATTTGTGGACATCGAGCCCCCAACTGGTGCTGCACTGGTCTGCTTCCGGCGAGGTTTTCGCGCGAACAAGCGCAGGCGGGATGACGCGGTTTGCGTTTGCCGATGGCGACGGCCTTGCGCCGCTGCGCTACAGCACGCTGGAGACGACGCGCTGCGGCGAGCTGCCGTGTGAACTCGAAACGCCGGCCGGCATCGTCGAACTGAGTGAAGAGGGGAGTTGCCGCCCGGTTGATGGGGCGGTCCTGCAACTGTCACTTACGCCACCCGGTGAGACATGCGCCTTCAACCATGATTGGGACGCGGTCAGCCGCGAAGGCGGGCTCTCCGTGTGGCAAGGCAAGTCGGGATGGGTCGTCGAGGCCGGTGCGGTATGCCGCGACCGGCCCTGGCGGCAGTGTCAGTCGTAGCGGCGGACGAGGGCGACGAGGCGGCCCTGTATCTGCACGCGGTCGGGACCGAAAATGCGGGTTTCATAGGCCGGGTTGGCGGCTTCGAGGGCCACGGAGGCGCCCTTGCGGCGGAGGCGTTTGAGCGTGGCTTCCTCGCCGTCGATGAGGGCGACGACGATGTCGCCCGTATTGGCGGCTTCGGTGCGGCGCAGGATGACGAGATCGCCTTCGAGGATACCGGCCTCGATCATGGAATCGCCTTTGACCTCGAGGGCGAAATGCTCCTCGCCCTCGGCAAGGTCATCCGGCGCGGTGATATGGCCATTGTCCTGCTGGATGGCAGAGATGGGCACACCGGCCGCAATGCGGCCAAGGATCGGAATGGCACGGGGCGCGCGGGCCTCGGTCGGAAGGCCGGTGGCGACAAGCGCGGGCTTGAAATCCTTGCGGCCGCGCGAGGCCTGCGTGGGAATCGCGGACTCAGGCATCTTGAGCACTTCAAGGGCGCGGGCCCGGTGCGCGAGGCGGCGGATGAATCCGCGTTCCTCAAGCGCCGAAATCAGGCGGTGAATACCGGACTTGGAAGCAAGATTGAGCGCTTCCTTCATTTCATCAAAAGAGGGGGAAACGCCGGTCTCCTTGATCCGCTCATTGATGAAGAGCAGCAGCTCTCTCTGTTTACTGGTCAGCACGGGTGATTCCTTCCGTCCGAATCTATGTTCTCATCTGTTCTACATGCGTTCATGTTTCGGGTCAATTGGAACGGGCTTTTCTTAACCCTGTCACGGCGGATTCGCGCATCTGGTTCACCTTCATCAGGCTTTCCCCAATGAGGAAGCGCCGGGCGCCCGTGGCGCGGAGGCGGATGATGTGATCTGTCGTGGATATGCCGCTTTCAGCGATCAGGTGGCGATCCGGGGGCATCAGAGGGGCAAGGCGCTCGGTGGTCGAGAGATCGGTCACCATGCGCTTCAGGTCGCGGTTGTTGACGCCTATCAGCGGCGACGGAAGGCGCAGGGCGCGTTCCAGTTCGGCTTCGTCATGGGTTTCGATGAGAACATCCATGCCGAAACCAGTTGCGGCAGCCGAAAGCTCGGCGGCCAGGACGTCGTCAACGGCCGACAGGATGACGAGGATGCAGTCAGCGCCATGGGCGCGGGCCTCGGCGACCTGGATCGTGTCGACGAGGAAATCCTTGCGCAGCATGGGCAGGCTGACGGCGCTGCGGATGGCAGAGAAATCGGCGAGCGAACCGCCAAAGCTCGGGCCATCGGTCAGCACGGAGAGACAGGCTGCGCCACCGGACTCGTATTCCGTGGCAATGGCGACAGGGTCAGCGCCGGGCAGGATTTCGCCGGCGGACGGGCTCTTGCGCTTCAGTTCGCAGATCAGGGCGTTTTCGTCCTGCGCCGCGACGCGGTCCATGGCGGCGGCAAAGCCGCGAACGGGGCTCGCCTCGCTGGCCATGCGGGAGAGGCTTTCGAAGCTTTCGGCCTGTTTCAGGGCGGCCACTTCGTCATGCTTGTAGGCGATGATGCGGTCGAGGGCGGTGCTCATGCCGGTTCCTGCCCGTTGGAGAGGGCGGCGAGGCGGCGCAGCGTGTCGCGGGCCTTGCCGGTGTCGATGGCTTCGGTCGCCATGGCGGCGCCCTGTTTCAGATCGGTGGCAAGGCCGAGGACGTGGAGCCCGGCGGCGGCGTTG
This sequence comes from Hyphomonas chukchiensis, assembly GCF_000682695.1. Lineage (GTDB taxonomy): Bacteria > Pseudomonadota > Alphaproteobacteria > Caulobacterales > Hyphomonadaceae > Hyphomonas > Hyphomonas chukchiensis. Next base: position 61,702 of record NZ_AWFG01000085.1, read on the forward strand.
AGCAGCACGGCGTCGCGGAACGGGCCTTCCTGGCTGTCGAGCAGATCGGTGATGGCCATGGCATTGTCCTGCACGCTGCTGCCTTCGAGGCGCGAGAGCGGGCTGGTGTCGAGGCCGGCATCAGCGGGATGGATCTCGAATTCGCGGATGGCGCCATTCTCGACTTCGCAGACATGGGAGGCGCCGGCGATGGACAATTCGTCAATGCCGTCACGGCCGTGGACAACCCAAGCCTTGGTTGTGCCGAGGGCGGCGAGGGCTTCGGCCATGGGGCGGGTCCATTGCGGGGCAAAGACGCCGAGCACCTGGAATTGCGCGCCGGCCGGATTGGAGAGCGGGCCGAGCAGGTTGAAGATGGTGCGGATGCCGAGCTTGGCGCGCACGGGCGCGACATGGCGCATGGCGCTGTGATGGGCGCGGGCGAACATGAAGGCGACTCCGGCGCCATTGAGGCAGGCCTGGAATTCGCTCTCGTCGGTTTCGAGGTTCACGCCGAGCGCTTCGAGCACGTCGGCCGAACCCGTCTTGGGCGGCACGGACCGGTTGCCATGCTTGGCGACGCGGCCACCGGCGGCGGCGATGACGAGCGCGCTGGCGGTGGATGTGTTGAGACTCTTCCATGGCAGGCCGCCGGTGCCGCACGTGTCGAGAACAGGGCCGTCGACATGCATCTTGCGGGCATGCTGGCGCATGATACGGGCGCCTGCGGTCAGCTCGGTGGCCGTCTCGCCGCGTACCGCGAGACCTGTCAGGAAGGCGCCGATCTCTTCCGGGGCGGCCTCGCCAGTCAGCAGGAGCTCGAACGCCGTTTCGAGCGTGTCGCCTTCCAGCGTCTCATTGCGGGCGATGGCCTTGATGGCCGTGGTGAGGGCAGTGTCAGTCATCAATCATTTCCAATGAAGAGGGACACCGATAGCGGCCTTGGAGACGCGGTTCAATGCGCCAAACGGGACTCAATAGCCAAGAAAGGCCAGGATATCGGACAGGATACCCGGATCGAGGGCGAGATCGCGATGGCTGAGCGTTTCGCGCGTCACCAGTTTGGCGCCCGGCAGGGTTTCGGCGAGATCGCGGATCAGGCCGAGCGGGGAGCTTTCGTCGGCGGCCGAGCCGATCATGAGGATGGAGCCTTCATAATTGGCAAGGGCAGCCGTGATGTCCGTTTTGGACATGGGGGCGCCGGTCTTTTCTTCATGCAGCTCAAGCGCCCGCGCGATGATCGCTTCATCCTCTCCGCGCATGCGCTGATAGTCCGCCCAGCCGAGCAAGGGCGGGGCGATCATGACGAAATAGTCGGGCGCGGCACCTGCGGCGATGGCGAGGGCCGCCGCTTCACAGCCGAAGGAATGGGCGATGATCGTGTCGATGGGGCTTTCGGCGGCGCAGACCGCTGCGACGGACGCAGCCGCCATGACGGGCGTGCAGGCTTCCGCTTTCGAGGCGCCATGGCCGGGAAGGTCCATCAGAAGGAGGGGCCGTGTGTTCTGGAGGAAATCCTGCGCGAAGCGGCGCCAGACGCGGTGGGTGTCGTCCCAGCCGTGCACGAACAGCGTGGCCGGGCCTGTGCCTGCGCGCCAGACGGGCGTGTCGCCGAATTCGCCGGGAATGTCGCTACGGGTATTGGGCGGGAGGAAGTTCTGGCCCGGCGCGGCACTGGGGCTGATCGGCAGGGCTTCGAGGAGCGCTTCGGCTCTGGCATCCAGATCGCTCATGACGCGCCTTCTATTTCACCTTGCTGAGGAAGTTCTTCAGCAGGGCGTGGCCGTGTTCGGTCATGATGGATTCGGGGTGGAACTGGACGCCGTAGAGGGGGCGGGTTTTGTGGTGAAGGGCCATGATCTCGCCATCGTCCGTGTGGGCGTCGGCGACGAGGCAGTCTGGCAGGTCATTCTCGCGGACGGAGAGCGAGTGGTAGCGGACCACGGTGAAGGTTTCGGGCAGGCCCTCGAAGAGGTCACTGCCGGTCTGGTGAATGTCGGACAGCTTGCCGTGGCGGATTTCCTTCGCCGTGATGACGGCGCCGCCGAAGGCCTGGCCGATGGACTGGTGGCCGAGGCAGACGCCGAGGATGGGCATGTCGTCGGGTGCGGACTTGATCAGGTCGACGCAGATGCCGGCCTCGTTCGGCGTGCAGGGGCCGGGGGAGAGCAGGATGCCATCGGGCTTGAGGGCGAGGGCCTCTTCGACGGTCAGTTCATCATTGCGGATGACCTGCGTATGGGCGCCAAGCTCTTCCAGATAGTGGACGAGGTTCCAGGTGAAGCTGTCATAATTGTCGACGACGAGGATGTGCGGCTTCATTGGTCGAACTCGTAGGTGGCGGCGAGTTCGGCGGCGCGGCGGAGGGCACCCGCCTTGTGCAGGGTCTCGTCATATTCGTATTGCGGGACGGAATCGAGGACGACCCCGCCGCCCGCCTGGATGTGGAGCTGGCCATCCTTGATGATGGCGGTGCGCAGGGCGATGCAGGTGTCGAGGTCACCATTCCAACCGAAATAGCCGACGGCGCCGCCATAGATGCCGCGGCTGGCGCTTTCCATCTCGTTGATGATCTGCATGGCGCGGATCTTGGGCGCGCCGGAGACGGTGCCCGCCGGGAAACCGGCGAAGAGGGCGTCCACGGCGTCGAGGCCTTCGCGGAGGTTGCCTTCTACATGGGAGACGATGTGCATGACGTGGCTGTAGCGCTCGACGATGAAGCGCTCGGTGACCTCGACGCTGCCATAGGCGGCGACGCGGCCGACATCATTGCGGCCAAGATCCAGCAGCATGAGGTGTTCGGCGATTTCCTTGGGATCGGCCAGCAGGCCTTCGGCGCGGCGGGCATCCTCTGCGGCGTCACCCGACACGGGACGCGTGCCGGCGATCGGGCGGATGGCGACGCGGCCATCGCGGACGCGGACAAGGATTTCCGGGCTGGAACCGACGAGACGCACGGTGCCGAGGTTCATGTGGAACATGAAGGCGGACGGGTTCAGGCGGCGCAGGGCGCGGTAGAAGCTGATGGACTTGCGGGTGAAGGGCGTCGACAGGCGCTGGCTCGGCACGACCTGGAAGATGTCGCCGGCGCGGATATAGTCGCGGCACTTCTCGACGATCTCGAAATAGCGCTCCTTGGTCGTGTTGGAGGTGAGCGTCACCTCGGCCGGCTTCTGGTCCTTGGGCGGAACGACCGGCAGGCGCTCGAGGCGGGCTTCGACCTCGTCGAGCAGCGTGTTGATCGCGGCCTCGTTGCCATTGTGGACGCGGCCGATCAGCAGGATTTCCTGATAGATATGGTCGAACACGATGACCACCCTGGGAATGACCAGCAGGGCTTCGGGCACGTCGAGCGTGTCTTCGGCGGTGATGGTGACCGGTTCGACATGCTGGATCATGTCATAGCCGACATAGCCGAACGCACCCGACGCCATGGGGGGCAGGGGCGTGTCGGTTTCGGCGCGGGCACTGGCCACGAAGGCGCGCAGGGCGGCCACGGGGGTGGCGTCCAGCTTCACGGCATCGCTGAAGGCGGCGTCGCTGGCGGTTTCGGCCACGCCGTCCTGAATGCGGAACCATTGTTCCGGTTCAAGGCCGATGAAGGAATAGCGGCCGAGGCGCTGGCCGCCGGCAATGGATTCGAACAGGAAGCTGCCGGGCTGGTCATCGCCCAGTTTCAGCATCGCGCCGACGGGCGTTTCAATATCCCCGATGCGCCTGCGAACAATCAGACGGGCGGTGCTCATTGATCGGTGGCAATCGATTTCTTGTAGGCGTCAAGCGCGCCGGGATTGGTCTTCAGCTTGATCGCGCGTTCGATCTCGGCCTGAAGCGCGACCTGCAGGTCTTCGTTCAGGGCCTGGTTCAGGGACGAGGTGGCGCGTGTGCCAAGCACCTGAAGCGCTTCGTCCGAAGGCGGCGTGATCGTGTTGAGGCGCACAACCATGTACTTGTCGCCAGCGCGGCTCGGATAGGCGTACACATCGCCTTCGGCGCCGCTGAAGATGGCGGTGATGGCCGGCGTTGGCAGGCCGCTCTGCTCGGCGGTGACACGCGTCAGCGGCATGGGCGTGGAGTCGACCGCGGAGTCGGCGGCGGCTGCCGCGTCTGCCAGCGATGTCTCGCCGGATTTGATGCTGGCGACGATGCCATCCGTATAGGTCTTCATCGCACTTGCGGCGCGCTGCGACACCAGCGTCTGGCGGATGTCATCCTTGATCGTGTCGAACTCGGGCGTGCTGGGCGCAATGATCGTGCGGGGCGAGGTCAGGTAGACGGCATCCTCGCCGTCAAACCGGTTGGAGACATCGCCTGCATTGATCTGGAAGGCGCCACGGAAGGCATCCTGCGCGGCAATGAGGCCGTTCATCATGAGACCATCGGCCGTCATGCCATTGGCATCGACCGGTTCGAAACTGATGACCGGCACGCCCAGTTCGGAGGCGATCTGGCTGAGCGGGTAACCGGCGCCAATGGCGCGATCAAGCTCATCGAGTTTCTCATAGAACAGGACCTGGGCGCGCTCGCGGGCCAGTTCGCCACGGATCACGTCGGACACGGTCTCGATCGGGTAGACGGCACCGGGCTGGACAGACACGAGGCGCGCAACCTGCCAGCGGCCGTCAACCTCGCGCGGGCCGAAGAGGGCGCCGCTCTGCTTGCCGGGGCCGAACATGGCGTCCTGCAGGGCGGTGTCGGCAATGCTTTCCCTGGCGCCGGTTTTTGTCTCACTGGAGAGGACGCCGGGCAGGGTGGCCGGGTCTGCGCCGCCAGCGAGCAGGCCGAAGGCTGCGCGGGCGGTGTCACGGTCAGCGAAGTAGAGCTCGATATAGGTGCGCTGGTCCGGCTCGGAGAAGCGCTCGGACTTGGTCGCCTCGTAAATGGTCGCGATTTCCTGCTCGGTGACGGTGACCTTGGAGAGGAAATCATCGGCCGACATCTGCAGAAGGTCGATGGCGCGGCGCTCGGGCTGCTCCAGCGCGGCGAGGTTTGCGTCATAATAGGCGCGGATGTCCTCGTCCGTCGGTGCATCGGGCGTGGGCGCCTTGGACGCATCGAGTATGAACCAGGCGACGTCGCGCGTCTCGCCAATATAGAGTGCCTGAATGCCGGCAAGGACTTGCGGCGGGAAGAGCGCGGCGGTGGCGCCTTCGCTGAGCGTTTTCAGGGCCAGATCGTCGGAAACCTGCTGCTCGTATTCTTCCTTGGTGAAGCGGTTCTGGTAGAGCACTTCACGATAGGTGTTCAGATCGAGCTCGCCGGTGAGCGGGTTCTTGAAGGCGTCGACCGTTTTCAACTGTTCGACCACGGCGTCGGTGGAGGGCTTGATGCCGATGGCATTGGCGTAACCGAGGCTGACGATCTTGGATTTTTCGAGCTGGAAGACCTGGTCGATGATGCCCTGCTCGACGGCTTCCGACTTGGTGATCGGCTTGTCGGCATTCGCGTTGATGTTGCGCAGGAGGTTTTCGACGCGGCGGTCAAGCGTCTGGGCATCAATGCCGCGCGCGCCGGCGGCGGCGAGGTTGCTGCCGAGGCCGGAATTCACGGCGGTCCACGCCTGGTCAGCGCCCCAGAGGGCCATGCCTGCACAGATGATCATGACGACGATCTTGCCGAAGATCGAATTCATCAGGCTTTTCATCACGGCTAGCATAATTGACGCAGTCTTTCTGAAGGTTTGCGGGATGGCTCAGTGCTTGCTAGGCGACACGGCTTAGTCTTGCAAGATAGGGATGGCTGCATGTCACGGACACTGATCGCGGGAAACTGGAAAATGAACGGCCTGAGAGCGGGCCTTTCACAGATAGAGGCAGTGGCTGTTGCAGTTGGCGCCGGTAAAGAGGACGTGACGGCATTGCTCTGCCTGCCGGCAACCCTCGTCGCGCTTGGCGCTGCGGCTACGGGTCATTCGGCCCTGCGAATCGGCGGGGAAACCTGCCATCCGAACGAAAAAGGCGCGCATACGGGGGATATTTCGGCCGAAATGCTGGCAGATGCAGGCGCGTCCCACGTCATTGTGGGCCATTCCGAGCGCCGCGCGGACCATGGCGAGACCGATGCCGTGGTGGCTGCACAGGCCAAAGCGGCCCTGCGGGCGGGCCTTGTTCCGATCATCTGCGTGGGAGAAAGCCTTGAAGAGCGCGAAGCCGGGCGGACGCTGGAGCGGATCGAAAGCCAGCTTGCGGGCTCCATTCCCGAGGGAATTGCCGCAGGTGATTTCGTGATCGCCTATGAACCAATTTGGGCCATCGGAACCGGTAAGGTGGCCAGTACGGACCAGATCGGCGAAGTTCACGGCGCCATCCGGGCCTGGCTGTCCGGCCGGTTCGGGCCTGAAGCGGCGGCCACACTGATTCTCTATGGCGGCAGCATGAACCCGGCCAATGCGGCCGAAATCCTTGCCGTGACTGATGTTAATGGCGGCCTGATCGGCGGTGCGAGCTTGAAGGCCGAGGATTTCCTCTCCATTTACATGTCAGCAATTTAACCCAGACTGACGGGAGAGGCTTGGCGTTCGCCTTCATAGGCGATATGCGGGCCCCTTGATTTCAGGAAATTCGGTCCGCCATGCAGAATCTCATCCTCGTCGTCCATATTTTCGCCTGTGTCATCATGACCGGGCTGGTCCTGATCCAGAAGTCGGAAGGCGGCGGTTTGGGAATGGGCGGCGGCGGCGGTGGCAATTCGCTGATGTCGGGCCGCGGGGCAGCTGGCGCACTGGTGCGCACCACGATCATCCTTGGCGGCGTGTTCTTTGTGACGAGCCTTGCCCTGACCGCGATTGCCAACCGGAGCAATGATACGCGCTCCGACGTCGAAAAGGCGCTTGGCGCCGACGAGACGGGCGCCCCATCGGCCCCGTCGGACCTGTTTGACCCGTCGACATCGCTGCTGGACGGACAGGATGCCGGATCGGGCACGCTGTCGACCCCGGAAGCGCCATCGGATGACCTGGTCGATCCGACGGCAACCGAACCTGCCCAGCCGCAAGGCGAACCGGCAGCAGAGGAAACCCCTGTCCCGGCTGAGCCGGAAACGGGCAATCCCCAGTAAATTTGCGGCAAGGGCATTTTGCCCGCGCCAATCATCAACGAATCACGGCATCGGGATAGTCCCATGATCCGCTATATTTTCATTACGGGCGGCGTGGTGTCATCCCTTGGCAAAGGGATTGCTTCCGCCGCACTCGGCGCATTGCTGCAGGCAAGGGGCTACAAGGTCCGCCTGCGCAAGCTGGACCCCTATCTCAACGTCGATCCGGGCACGATGAGCCCCCGCCAGCATGGCGAGGTCTATGTCACCGATGACGGGGCAGAGACCGATCTCGACCTTGGCCACTATGAGCGCTTTACCGGCGTCTCGGCACGCCAGTCGGACAATATCACGACGGGGCGCATCTATAGCCGCATCATCGAGAAGGAACGGCGCGGGGATTATCTCGGCGCGACGATCCAGGTGATTCCGCACGTGACCAACGAGATCAAGGATTTCGTCCTGTCCGATCCGGGCGAGAACGTGGAATTCGTGCTGTGCGAGATTGGCGGCACGGTGGGCGACATTGAAGGCCTGCCCTTCTTCGAGGCCATCCGCCAGCTCGGCCAGGAACTGGGCCCCGAGCGGGCCTGCTTCATCCACCTGACGCTGCTGCCCTACATTCCGGCCGCCGGCGAGATGAAGACCAAGCCGACGCAGCACTCGGTGAAGGAGCTGCGCTCGATCGGTATCCAGCCGCATATCCTGCTGTGCCGCTGTGACCGGCCGATTCCGGAGACGGAAAAGGGCAAGATTGCGAGCTTCTGTAACGTGCGTCCGTCCTCGGTGATCGAGGCGCGTGACGTGGGCCACATCTATGACGTGCCGGCCGCCTATCACGCCGAGGGCCTCGACACGGAAGTGCTGGGCCATTTCCGGATCACGGATGCGCCGGACCCTGACCTGACGTCCTGGGACCGGATCGCCAGGACAATCCGCAACCCCGACGGCGACGTCTGCATCGGCCTTGTCGGCAAGTACACGGACGTGCCGGACGCCTACAAGTCGGTCATGGAAGCGCTGGTGCATGGCGGCCTTGCCAACCAGGTGAAGGTCGACGTGAAGCTGATCGATTCCGAGCAGTTCGACGATGAGCATGCGCCGCTGGACATTCTGGAAGGCGTGCATGGCGTGATCCTGCCGGGCGGCTTCGGTGAGCGCGGCGCGCACGGCAAGATGCGGGCAGCCCGCTTTGCGCGGGAGCGCGCCGTGCCATGCTTCGGCATCTGCTACGGCATGCAGCTGTCGGTCGTGGAAGCGGCGCGGCACATGGCGGGCATCGAGGATGCCTCGACCAGCGAATTCGGCCCGACCAAATCTCCGCTCGTCGGCCTGATGGAAGAGTGGACCAAGGGCAATGAGCGCGTTGTGCGGGACGAGAACACCGACAAGGGCGGCACGATGCGCCTCGGGGCGTATCCGGCCCGCCTGAAAGAGGGGAGCAAGGTCGCCGAGATCTATGGCTCGCTGGACATTTCCGAGCGCCACCGCCACCGCTATGAAGTGAATGCCAGCTATATCAAGCAGCTGGAAAAGGCGGGCGTACTGTTCTCGGGCATGTCGCCGGATGGCAGGTTGCCGGAGATTTTCGAGCTGCCGGATCACCCATGGTTCATAGGCGTGCAGTTCCACCCGGAACTGAAGTCACGCCCGTTCGAGCCGCACCCGCTGTTTGCGAGCTTTATCGGCGCGGCGGTGAAACAGAGCCGGCTGGTCTAGGCATCTTGAAGTAGATTAAGTTCGCCTTAGGGTAGGCAAAATGCGCGTTTTCGCTTTTGCCTCTCTATGGGTTCTCCTGCTTTGCGCGCCGGCAATGGCTAGCGCGCAAAGCGCTGCCGCATCTTCGACAGACGACATTATTGAAGTGGTGGAGACCCTCTGTATCGACACCGGTCTGGATGCGACCAAGGCGTGGATGGCGGCAACGGATGCAGGCTGGGTGAAGGTTCCGACCTCAGTGATCGATCCGTATATCTGGGGTATCAAGCCGCATTACCGCGTTGGTGCGCGCGCGCAGGACGGCTCTGGATTTCTGCTTATATTGTCAGCGCAGGGACAGATCACTGCTGAGCAACGGCGGCGCTTTTATGGCGGGCTGGTCACTGAGGGCAGCCCTGTGAAACCTGGCGTGGTGCTAAGCTACCCTTTCATGCAGGAGCCTTCCGACTCGATAGGCGGCAGGAATTGCCGTCTGGATGGCAACGTAGATGACCCCTACAGCCTACGCGACCGTGTCGAAGCACTTGAAATAAACAGTGCGGGTTTTCAGCTTGAATTCGATGAAGAGGCATACGGCGAAGGGCCTGATACCGGCAAATACAAGCACAATACAAGCTGGTCTGCGCCGGATGCCCTCATGAACCTGTCGATCGGGAAAATGCGGGAAGATGGCTCATACCCATTTTCGCTGAGCTTGGGTTCTGCAATTGCGATAGACAGTGAGCCTTCTTCCTACATCGTCAAGATCGACTAGGATCCATTGCTCTAGGCCGGGATTTCCTTGCCGGCCCAGTCGAAGCTCTTGCCGGTATTGGCGGGGGTGAGGCCTTCAATGACTTTGAGCAGATAGCCGGCCGACTGGTCCGGGCTGAAGAGCTGTGCGTCGGGGACGTTTGACTGGAAGGGCCGGGAGAGGCCGGTATCGACCGTGCCGGGATGCAGGGTGACGGCGATGAACCGGTCGTTCACGCGGGCCTGTTCGATGGCGTAATTGCGCACCAGCATGTTGAGGGCGGCCTTGGAGGCGCGGTAGGCGTGCCAGCCGCCGAGGCGGTTGTCGCTGATCGAGCCGACGCGGGCCGAGAGGGCGGCGAACACGGCGCGTCCCTTGCGGGGCATCAGGGGCAGCATGTGCTTTGCGACGAGGGCCGGGCCGAACGTATTGGCGCGGAAGACCTGTTCGAAGGCGTCCAGGGACTGATGGCGCCAGGACTTTTCGGGCTGGAGGCCGGACGCGTCCGACAGGAGTCCGGTAGCGACGATGACGAGGGCGATGTCGCCTGTGCCTTTCAGCGCGGCGGCGAGGGCGGCAAGATCGGCTTCGCTTGTGATGTCGGCCGTGTGCGGCATGATCTTTTCGTCTGCCTCAGTGCCGGAGCGCGAGACGGCGTGGATGTGGCTGATGTCGGCGCGGGCGGCGAGCCGGGCCACGAGGGCGCGGCCTATTCCGCCGGATGCGCCGAAAATGACTGCCTGCATGGTGGTGCTCCTTCCGCGAGAAGCTAAGGCGCGGGCCGCGCAAGGAAAGCGCCCAGAACAGATGGCGCCACATGCGCGGGGCATGTCGCGTCAGGAAGGCTGCGGCCATGGCCGGTGTCAGGACGAGTTGAGGTGCGCCAGGACGGCGGCGATTTCCGCCTGCAGGCCGCTCAGGTTTTCGCGTTCGAGCTTTGACCGAGCGCCGGAGCGGAAGGCGGCTGGCATATCGGCGCGAACCGGGGGCGGGGTTTGCGGCCGGCCGAGGCGGCGGCGCATGGCAGTGATGTAGACGAGGGGATTTTCGAAAACATCATTGAGCGCGCGCAGGCGCTGTATCAGCGGTTTTGCGGGAAGAAGGTCTGTCGGCTGCGGCGGGTAGGCGAAGGGCGCGGGCGGCGGCAGGGGCAGGTCGAGATAGCGGAAGCCGGGGCCGGTGGAGGCGGCGCGGCGGGGCGGAAGGGTGTGGCCCGCGCGTTTCGGCGGCTCCGCGATACGGAAACGGGGCTTACGGAGGAAGCGGGAAGATGCCCGGGCGCTGTGCGGCGCGCTGCCAGGTTTGGACGTTGCGTTGGTCTGCACGCGTGGCGGCAGGGCACCGAGCTCAAGTGCCATCAGGAAGAGGAGACGACGGACGAGCGGCTCGAAACGCGCAAGCTCTGCGGCGAGGCGGGCGCGGACCGGACGCAGCAGGAAGGGGCGACAGCCGGTGAGCCCGAGGGCGAAAGAGCGGTGGAGCCCTTCGACCAGATAGCCCGCCTGGTTCCACGCGAAGCGGACCATGCTGCTGATAAGAGGGGTGGGCTGGTAATGCATTTGGCGAGGATAGTGTGCACGCCAGTGCGGTAGGACAGATTTTCATCGGGACCAGCTGCGACGGGCACTTTCGCCCGGGGTGTGCGGGGAAAGCGCCTCACTTGTCCTGCAGGGTCAGGCCTTGGAGATCGAGAACTGGCCGACATTGATGCGGCCGTCGAGGAAGCCGGCTTCGCAATAGGAAAGGTAGAAGTTCCACATGCGCTTGAAGGGTTCGTCGAAGCCGAAGGTCTGGATCTCGTCCCATTTGTCATTGAACGAACGGGCCCATTCATGGCAGGTGCGGGCATAGTCCTGACCGAAATAATGCACGCCGTCATGGCGCAGGCCTGCCTTGGCGAACTGGTCCTTGAGAGCCGTTTCGCCTGGCAGCATGCCACCCGGGAAGATGTAGCGCTGGATGAAATCGACGCGCTTGCGATAGCTCTGGAAGAGATCGTCATCGATGGTGATGATCTGGAGCGCCGCCTTGCCGCCCTGTTTCAGGCTGTCGAAGATCTTGGCGAAATAGCTCGGCCAGTAGGACTCGCCGACGGCCTCGAACATTTCGATCGAGGCGACGCCGTCATAGACGCCCTGATGGTCGCGATAGTCTTCGAGGCGGATTTCAACGCGTTCCGAGAGGCCTTCGCGCTGCATGCGCTCCATGGCGTAATCGCGCTGGGACGGAGAGATGGTGAGGCAGGTGACCTTGCTGCCGCGATGCTTGGCGGCGTATTCCGCAAAGCCGCCCCAGCCACAGCCGATTTCAAGGATGCTGCTGGAGGGGCCAGCATCAATCCGGTCGCAGATGCCCTTGTACTTGACCTGCTGGGCCTGCTCGAGGGACTGGTTCGGGCTTTCGAAGATGGCCGAGGAATAGGTCATGCTGGGGTCGAGCCAGAGGCTGTAGAAGTCATTGCCCAGATCATAATGGGCCATGATGTTGCGCCGCGCACCGGCCTTGGAATTGCGGTTGAAGAGGTGGCGGACCATGTTGGCCCAGCGCACGACCATGCCGCCGCGCGCGAGCCGCTGGGCGCTTTCGAAATTGGCCGAGAAGAATTGCAGCACCTTGGTGAGGTTCGGCGTGGACCACTGGCTGTCCATATAGGCCTCGGCAAAGCCGACATCGCCGCCGGCCAGGGCGCGCTTCACGAAGTTGTAGTCATGCACAATGACTTCAGCTTCAGGGCCGGGCTCTGCATTCCTGAAGAGCAGCTTGCGGCCATCGGGCAGCGTGAACTGGATCTTGCCACGCTGGGTGCGCAGGACGGTGAGGGCGACCAGCCGGAACGTGGTGGGCACGCCCTTGAGACGGCCGATGGATTGCGCGGTGGCAATTATGGGATCGCTCATGCGGCGTCTTTCACGATCTGGGCTGTGGCGCTTGCCGGTTCCGTGGCGATGGTGGCGGTGCGGTCGGGCGGCGTCGGGCGGGACCTGTATTTCGCACCGCGGAGCCAGAGGAAGGCAGCCTGCCAGTGAATGGCGAGCGTGACGCCGAGCGTCGAGAAAGGCCTCTTCAGGGCGAGCCCGAGCAGCGCGAGGGGCGTGGCCGACTGGCGCGTGGCCCGGATATTGGCCATGTGCATGAGCTGGCCGTCCTTGAGGCTTTCGACCACCACGCCGAGGCGTTGGGCCGGCGCCCGCAGCGTGAAGCGATAGGTGCCGCTGACATCAAAGAAGGGGGAGACGTGGAAGTATTTCTGCGCCTCATGCCGTGACCGGTCGGTGGAAACGGATGCGACATAGGAATGGGTGTCGCCGAACGTGTTGTTCACTTCGTAGATGATGCCGCGCAGGGCGCCGTCCGGACCGTAGCCATACCAGAGCGAGATCGGCGCGAACTTGTAGAAGAGATGGCGCGGGAAGGTGACCAGGCGGATGGCGCCGCCTTCAAGCGATACACCGGCCTTGGCCAGCATGTCTTCGGCCCACGGACGCAAGGGCACATCCTGACGGGCGCCATGGTCGCGGCGCCGGAAGGAGAACAGGCCCGGCTTGTCGACGGCGAAAAGCGACGTCTGCGCATCGGCTTCGTCGAGGCGATCAATGTCGATATCGATCATGGCGATCTTGTAGGCAAAGCGGCGCTCGAACGGCACATAGCGTGCGTGTACCGTCTGCCCCTGCCACAAATTGAGCGCTGGGGCGGTCAAACCGACACCTCTGCTGCAATTTCCATGAACGGAGTTTTGCGCGAAGGCGCATGAATGTCCACGTTTTTCACCTCCCACGGGACCCGGCCGCCAAGCGACAGGGCGGCCGACAGGCCCGACTTGAGGCCATCCTCATGGAAGCCGCGGCCCATCCAGGCGCCCGCGAGCCAGAGGCCATTCCGGCCCTGTGTCCGGTTCAGCCCGCGCACGGCGGCCTCGGCGGCGGCGTCGAATTGCGGATGGTCGAAGCTGTATTCATGGAATGTGAGATCTTCGCGCGGGGCGAATTCCGGGTTCAGCGTGATGAAAAGGGGGCGCGCATCGTCGAGGCCCTGAAGGCGGTTCATCCAGTAGGTGAGGCAGATGTCGCCATTGCTCTGCTTGATGACGTTCCAGCTGGCCCAGGCGTTGCGGCGGTTCGGCATCAGCGCCGGATCACGGTGGAGGTAGATCGTGTTGGGACGATAGTGGATCGAGCGCAGCAGGAAGGCCTGATCCTCGAAACTGTCCTCGACGAGGCGCAGGGCCTGGTCGGAATGGCAGGCAAGGATGACGTCGTCGAAGACCTGGGTGCGCTTGTCGGCGGTCAGGACGGTGACCTTGTCGCCGAATTGGGAAACGCGGGTGACGGGCGCATTCGTGCGGACGCGCTGGCCGAGTTCGGCGGCAACGGCGCGAACATAAGTCTGGCTGCCGCCGGTGACCGTGCGCCATTTCGGGCGCTCCTTGTGCATCAGGCGGTGGTTTTCGAAGAACTGGAAGAAGCTTTGGGCCGGATAGTCCAGCATGTTGGCTTCGGGTGTCGACCAGATGGCGGCGCCCATGGGGAGGATATAGTTGCAGCGAAAAGGCTGGTCGAAGCCGTGCATGTCGAGCCAGGCGCCGAGTGTCGTGTCGGCGATCTTTCCGGCCGCGAATTCGGCGCGGGCGAGATCGTTGAAGCGCAGGATGGTGCGCCAGAAGCGGTGGAATTTCGGGCTCAGGAAGTTGCGCTTCTGGGCGAATATGCCCCGCGCCGTGGACGCCCATTCCCAGCCGTCACGATCCGAGACGGCAAAGCTCATGTCCGAGGGCTGTGTGGCGACACCAAGCGCTTGGAAGAAGCCGATCAGGTTCGGGTAGTTCAGGCCATTGTAGACGATGAAGCCGAGATCGACGGCTGTTTCATGGCCGTCATAGTCGAACACATGGGTGCAGGCGTGGCCGCCGAGGCGATCATCCGCCTCGTAGACGGTGACGTCTGCGGTGTCTTTCAGCGCGTAGGCGGCGCCGAGGCCGGAAATGCCGGATCCGATAATTGCGATGCGTTTCATGCGGCGTTCCGTTTTTCCTTGAGGGTATCATAAGCGTCGAGTGCGCGCTGGCGGGCCGTTGGGTGGTCGACGATCGGCTTGGGGTAGGTCTTGCCGAGGGTTATGCCGGCGGCCTTGAGCGTGTCGCTGCCGGCTTCCCATGGGGTGTGCAGAAACTTGTCAGGCAGGTCGGACAATTCCGGGCACCAGCGGCGGACATAAGCGCCGTTGGGGTCGAACTTCTGGCCCTGCGTGATCGGATTGAAGACGCGGAAATAGGGGGCCGCATCGGCGCCACTGCCGGCGGTCCACTGCCAGCTGGCGGGATTGGCGGCCTGGTCGGCATCGACCAGCGTGTCCCAGAACCAGTCCTCGCCGACCTGCCATGGCTGGAGCAGGTGCTTGGTGAGGAAGGAGGCCACGATCATCCGCACACGATTGTGCATGTAGCCGGTATGCCAGAGCTGGCGCATGCCGGCATCGACGATGGGATAGCCTGTCTGGCCCTCGCTCCATGCCTTTACCGCATCGGAATCCTTGCGCCAGGGCAGGGCATCGAAATCGGAATTGTAGTTTTCCGTGGCGAGGTCCGGATTGTAATAAAGCAGGACGTAGGAGAATTCCCGCCAGACCAGCTCGGAGAGGAAGGTCATGGCACTGGATTCGTCGAACCTGTCGGCGTTGATGCCGTGCTGGACGGCGCGCCAGACCTGGGCGGGGCTGATCTCGCCGAAGTGGAGATGGGGCGAAAGGCGCGACGTGCCGTCTTCGAGGTCGGGCCTGTTGCGATCTTTGGAATAGGTGTTGATCGGGCCCTCGAGGAAATCGGAGAGGCGGTCCATGGCGCCGGCTTCACCGGGGCTCCATGTTTCTTCGAGTCCGTCGGACCAATCAGGATTTGTGGGGTGCAGGCCAAGGGAATCCAGCGTGACGGACTCGATATCGGGACCGCTCAGTGACTTGGGGGCCGGAAGGGCGTCAGGCGCGCGATAGGCGGCCTTCATGGCTTTCCAGTAGGGGGTGAAGACCTTGTAGGGCGTTCCCGCGCCGGTGGTGATGTCCCACGGCTCCGTCAGCAGGCGGCCATTAAATGTGCTGACGTCCATGTTGTCCTGCTTGAGACTTGTCTTAAGGTCAGCATCCAGGGCGCGCTCAGGGCCACCATAGCGGCGGTTCCAGAAGACAGCTGTGGCACCGGTTTCGACAATCACGTCGTTCAGTACGTCCTTCGCGGCGCCGACGCGTATCGTGAGACGCCCGCCGGCCTTTTCAATGCGGCGCGCATGCTCTGCCAGTGACTTGCCGAGCCACCATTTGGATGCCCCGCCGCGGGCGCGCAAGCCGGAAGACTCTTCGTCATGGATATAGAGGAGGACCAGCGGCCGGCCGGTCTTCACGGCCGCCGTGAGGGCCGGATTGTCAGCTAGTCTCAGGTCTTCTCGGAACCAGACGATGGCGGGGGCAGAATTACTCAGGACAGGCTCCGAATGGTTACGGGTTAGTGTATGCCTCTCTTACGCCCCAGATGCGCATCTGGATCAGTTGATGCCACGATGGGTTTCACGGGGCGCAGTGCGGGGCTATATCCGTTCAACAAAGGGAGTCGCCGCCATGGCCTCGAAATTCGGGCTTCAGCCACATTGCGTTGTAGTTGCAACAGATTATGTACCCAGCATGGCGGGCAATTGCTGATGGATACCGGCGCACTCATGGCACTGGTCCGCGCGGCGGCCGGCAAACGCGTTGTTTGCGTCGGCGATGTGATGCTCGACCGGTTTGTCTATGGCCATGTGGCCCGTATTTCGCCTGAAGCGCCGGTGCCGATCATGCGGCGGACGCGGGAAGCGGCGATGCCGGGCGGCGCGGGCAATGTGGGCCGTAACCTGTCGACTCTGGGCATGCAGACTTCGCTGATCGGCGTGGTGGGTGACGATGCCGAAGGCCGCGCGCTGGCCGAATTGCTGGGGCAGATTGACGGGGTTGAAGCTGACCTGATCGTCATGCGCGACCGTCCGACGACGCTGAAGACGCGTTTTGTGGCGGGCGGGCAGCAGCTGTTGCGCGTGGATGCCGAGGATACGCAGGCGATTGACCTCTCGACGGAGGCCGATCTTGTCGTCTCGCTGGAAGACGCGGCGAAGGATGCGAGCCTCATTATCCTGTCCGACTATGCCAAGGGCGCCGTGACGCCGGGCGTGATCGAGGCGGCGATTGCGGCAGGCCGCGCGCATGGCATTCCGGTGATTGCCGATCCGAAGGGGCTCGATTTTGCGCGCTATGGGGCGGTGGACGTGCTGAAGCCGAATGCGATGGAGCTGAGCCAGGCCATGGGCCTGCCGGTGGAGACCGACCGCGATGCCGCCGAAGCGCTGGGACAGGCGCTAAGCATTCTGCCGGCCAAAGCCATTGTGGTGACGCGGGCTGCCAAGGGCATGTCGTTCGCCACGCAGGGCGGCGAGGTCATGCATCGCTCGGGCGAGGCGCGCGAAGTGTATGATGTGTCCGGCGCAGGCGACACGAGCATTGCCGCGCTGGCGCTCGGCCTCGCAGCGGGCGGCACGCTGGAAGAGGCGGTGTCGCTGGCGATTGCGGCGTCGGGCATAGCCGTTGGCAAGTCGGGCACGGCGACCGTGGCAGCGAGCGAGCTGAACCAGGCGCTGCAGATGGGCCTGCGCAATGGCGGCGTGTCACATGTGCCGCTGGAGACCTTGAAGGATCAGGTTGAGGTCTGGCGCGATGCGCACCTGACCGTCGGCTTTACCAATGGCTGTTTCGACATCCTGCATCCGGGCCATCTGCGTGTGCTGGAGGAAGCCAAGGCGCGGTGCGGGCGGCTGGTCGTCGGGCTGAATTCGGATGCCTCGGTGAAGCGCCTGAAGGGGCCGACGCGGCCGGTGAATGATGAGGTCTCGCGGGCGCGGGTGCTGTCCGGCCTGACAGCCGTGGATGCGGTTGTCGTGTTCGACGAGGATACGCCGCTGGCGCTGATCGAGGCGCTTCAGCCTGATCTTCTGGTCAAGGGCGGGGACTATTCCATCGACACGATTGTCGGCGCCGATATCGTGCTGGCGCGGGGCGGGACGGTGCATATCGTGCCGCTGGTGGACGGCCAGTCGACGACGGCGGCCATTGCACGCGCGAA
Organism: Hyphomonas chukchiensis; assembly: GCF_000682695.1. Classification (GTDB taxonomy): domain Bacteria; phylum Pseudomonadota; class Alphaproteobacteria; order Caulobacterales; family Hyphomonadaceae; genus Hyphomonas; species Hyphomonas chukchiensis. The sequence continues at coordinate 79,302 of NZ_AWFG01000085.1, forward strand.
TGCGCAAGCCGAATGAGCGAGACAGCCGCCAGCACCGCCGGACAATTGATGCGCCAGTATGGCGAGGATGCCGCCGTGATCGCAACGCTGCGGGCCGCTGAAGTGGCGGCGCAGGGCGATGTCGAGGCGCTGGCGCACTGGGACGCCGTGATCGCGCTGATCGAGGGAACGGACCTGGGGCCGTCAAGCTGACACGATCGCGCGGTATGTGAGGCAACTCGCGGGGCAGCTACGCGTATGAACCTCACCACTGACAGCGGGATACATGAATGCAGGCCTTTTTGACCGACCACTCCGCGCTGATTTCACTTTCCATTCTCCTGCTGATGTTTGTCGGCTTCTTCCTCGAGCGCTTGCCGGCGGCCGCCATGGCCATGGTGGGAGCGGCGGCGTTTCTCGTGCTCGGCTATCTGGACGAGGCGGGGGCGCTGTCCGCCTTCTCAAACAGCGCGCCGATCACGATTGGGGCGATGTTCATCCTCGCCGCCTCCCTGCGCCGCACGGGCGTGCTGGATGCAATGGCGGCCTCCGTGCTGCAAGTGGCGGACAAGTCGGCTGTCGGGGCCCTGTTGCTGCTGGGCACGATTGTGTCGGTGGCATCGGCCTTCGTGAACAATACGGCGGTGGTGGTCATCCTCCTGCCCATCGTGATCGAGTTGTCGCAGCGGCTGAAGATTTCCGAGAAGAAGCTACTGATCCCCTTGTCCTATATCTCGATCCTGGCGGGCACCTGTACGCTGATCGGGACATCGACAAACCTTCTGGTGGCTGGTGTGGCGCAGGAAAACGGGCTGGAGCCGTTCGGGATTTTCGAGATCACGCCGATTGGCCTTGTGACGTTCGCCTCGGGCATCGCCATCCTGCTGGGACTTGGCTGGCTGTTGCTGCCGCGATCAGAAGGCGATGTGGCGCGGCCGGCGCTGGATTCCTCCTACCTGACGGATGTGTATGTTCGCGAGGAGGCTCCGGCAGTGGGAAAGCTGGTTTCGGAGGTGCCGGAACTCGCGAAGAAGGGCATCAACGTCATTTCACTGTTCCGCGGTAACCGGCGACTGGCCGTGGGGGATGAAGACTCCGTGCTGAAAGCCGGGGACCGGATCACGCTGCGTGCGGACCTGCAGGAATTGCTGACCATGGTGGATTCCGGCCTGTTCCGGATCGGCATCAAGCTGCGGCAGCTGGATGGCGGGGCAGAGGAACACGCTCAGGCCACGGTGACGCCGAATGACCCCAATATCGGGCGGCGGATTTCGGAAATGACCTACCTCTCGCGGCATGCCGTCACCGTGCGCGGGCTGACCCGCTTTGGCAGCCTGCCGGGGCCGGACCTTGCCAGTGCGCGTCTTAAAGCCGGGGACCGTATGATCATTGACGGCACACCCGGCGAGCTGCGCGACCTTGCGGCCTCAGGCGCGCTGGTGGTCGACACCTCGCTCAAGGTGGAGCCGTTCCGCCGCAAGCGTGGGCCGCTGGCGATTGCCATCCTCATCGCGGTGATCCTGTCGTCGGCCGTGTTTGGCGTGCCGCTGCTGATCACATCGCTGATTGGCGTGGGCGCGGTGCTGGCTTTTGGCTGCCTGACGCTGAACGATGCGTTCGAGGCGATGGATGCCGGTGTGCTGACGCTGATCATAGCGATGCTGATGGTGGGGGCGGGTCTTCAATCCGCGGGAGGTGTCGAGGCACTGGTCAGCGCGTTGCAGCCTGTGCTGGTGACGGCGTCGCCGTTCTGGCTAGTGCTGATGGTCTACCTGTTGACTTCGGTGCTGACGGAAGTCGTGACGAATGCGGCGGTGGCGGTGATCATGACGCCGCTGGTGATCGCGATCGGCACGCAATTGGGCATCGATCCGCGCGCGCTGGTCGTGGCGGTGATGTTCGGGGCGAGCGCGAGCTTTGCCTCGCCCATCGGCTACCAGACGAACACGATCGTGCACGCCGCGGGCAATTACCGGTTCTCGGACTTCCTGAAGATCGGCGTGCCCATGAACCTGATCGTGGGCGTGGCGACGAGTGTCGCGATCTATTTCTTCTACCTGGTGTGAGCGGGCGCGCGGGCGAGGCCTAGTTGGCGACGCCCTTCTTCAGTTCATAAGTGCCCCGGCCTGTCAGCGTGAACCATTCGTGGATTTCGGGATGGGTCAGCGGGGTCTCGGAATCGTCCGGCAGGAGGTTCTGTTCGGAGACGTAGGCGACGTAATGGGTGCGCTCATTCTCGGCGAAGAGGTGGTAGAAGGGCTGGTCCTTGCGGGGGCGGACTTCCTCGGGGATCGACTCATACCATTCCGCCGTATTGGCGAATTGCGGGTCCACATCGAAGATTACGCCCCTGAAGGGAAACATGCGATGGCGGACGACCTGGCCTATCTGGAACTTGGCATTGTGCCTGGATATGGCGTTGTATCTACGATTTCCGTCAATCGGATTGATCAATAGCAGGGGTTTTGTCTGCGCTTTCCTGCGCCGACGCCTGAACGGGTTTTTCAACCACGAGAAGAAGTTTGGTCCACTAGCCATTTCCCACTCCTGTGATAACAATGCCTCAAGTCATCAATTTGGGCCACACCATGGCTGATAAAAAAGCGCCCGGTACCCGCGAAAAGCGAGGCGCCCAGCGCAACGGAAAGACGGCACCGCTTTTTGCGGCCGTCGACCTTGGAACAAATAATTGCCGCCTGCTGGTCGCTGAACCACGGGGGAAGACATTTCGCGTGGTCGATTCGCATTCCCAGATCGCCCGTCTGGGCGAGGGCCTGCACGAGACCGGGCGCCTGTCCGAGGCCGCGATTGAACGGGCCATCGACGCCTTGCAGAATATCCGCAAGAAGCTGAAACAGCATGGCGTCGGCCGGGTGCGCTGCATCGCGACCGAGGCCTGCCGCAAGGCGGCCAATGGTGCCGACTTCATTCGCCGTGTGCATAAAGAGACAGGCCTGACCTTCAAGATCATCGGGGCCAAGGAAGAAGCGCGGCTGGCGACGATCGGCTGCCATGACCTGATCGAGCCGAACGCCGCGTCCGTGCTTGTCGTGGATATCGGGGGCGGTTCGACGGAGCTGTCATGGGTCGACGCCCGCGCCGCGCGCGAGAACGGGTTCAAGGGCCTCCTGGAACGCGCGCCGATCCTCGACTGGACGAGCCTGCCGCTGGGTGTGGTTACGCTGTCGGAGGCCTTTGCGCATCTGGACGAAGTGGAAGCCTATCCGTTGATGCTGGACCATGCGCGGCAGACGATTGCCAGCTGGCCGGGCATCGCGGCCGTACGTGAGGCAATGGCGGAATCGGAAGCGCACATGATCGGCACGTCCGGCACGGTGACCTGCCTGGCTGGTGTGCACCTGAAGCTCGACCGCTATCGCCGTGACAAGGTGGACGGAACATGGCTGAGTCAGGCGGATGGCCTGGCCGCGATCAAGCTGCTGCGGGATGTCGGCATGGAAGGCCGCATGAAATTGCCGACCATTGGCGATGAGCGCGCCGGACTGATGCTGTCAGGCTGCGCGATTGTCGATGCGGTGTGGGAGGCCTGTCCGACGGGCCGGCTACGCGTGGCGGACAGGGGCCTGCGCGAAGGCCTGTTGCTGTCGATGATGTATGGGCCCAAGAAGCCGAAACCGCGTCGGCGCGGACGGCGGGGGCGCAAGCCTTCACAGGCACGGGCCGGCGCTGAGGATCAGAAGGGCACACAAGATGGCGGATGAAGAGAAGCGCCGCTGGAAGGGACCGACCGGCAAGGAAGGGTCTTCCGGACGCCAGACAGGCGAGCGCAAGATACATGCGCACCATGCCAAGAGCGACAGTTCGAAGAAGTGGCTCGAGCGCCAGCTGGCGGATCCCTATGTGCGCAAAGCCAAGGACGAAGGCTTCCGGGCGCGCGCGGCGTACAAGCTGCTCGAAATAGATACGAAGATCGGCCTGCTGAAGCGAGGCCAGCGCATTGTCGACCTCGGCTGCGCGCCGGGTGGCTGGCTGCAGGTGGCTGTGGCAAAGGGCGCGCTGGAAGTGGTCGGGATTGATCTCCTGCCGGTCGATCCTGTCGAGGGCGCGCATATCATTCAGGGCGACGTCAATGAGCCGGACGATGTGGCGCGCATGCTGAAAGGCCTGACGGGAAAGCCTGATCTGGTGCTGTCAGACATGGCGGCGAATACGACGGGTCACAAGCAGACAGACCACTTGCGGACGGTGGCGCTGGTCGAGATGGCAGCGGCTTTTGCCGTCGAACATCTGGCACCGGGCGGGAGCTTTTGTTCGAAAGTCTTCCAGGGCGGCACGACGAAGGATGTGCTCGACATGCTGAAGGCGAACTTCAAGACCGTGAAACATATAAAGCCGCCCGCAAGTCGTGCGGGCAGCCCTGAGATTTTCGTGATTGCCAAGGGCTTTCGCGCCTAGGCCGAATGTCAGCCTTCGTATTTGAAGCCGAGTTCGATTGTCACCTGATAGTATTTGACCTTGCCGTTCTCGATGAAGCCACGCGTGGAGGTGACGTCGAACCAGTCGAGGCTGCGCAGCGTTTTGCTGGCAGTGGCAAGGGCGCCGTCAATGGCGTCTTCGATGGATGTTTTCGATGTGCCAACGATCTTGGTGATGGCGTAGGTGTCTGCTGACATTGTGGTCCTCCTTGTTGTGGAGACCAATCGTCTGAGCAGACGGAATGTTCCGTAACTTTCGGGAACCAAGCGTTAGAGACGCAGATCGACCGTGTGATAGAGCTCGGATTTGCGACCGGAACAGGCGGCTGTGAAATAGCGGTCGTCATCCAGCGTGCCGCGCTCTTTGGCATAACCGAGATCCAGCGTGACCTGATAATGCGAAACGTTCCCGTTGCTCAGGTAGCCGCGCGCGGTGACGACATCGAACCAGTCAGGTTCGCTGAAACGCTGGCGGGCAACGCTAAGGGCGCGTGCAATCGCGTCATCGACTGAAATATCGGACGTGCCTGTGATCTGGCGCGTGGTGTAGGTGGGCGATGCCAAACAAGTCTCCTTTCAGTTCCAGTACGCATTTATCCCTCCATTGGGTCTATGCACTGGGCATGCCAATCGTTCCATTTGGGAGTGTCTTGAAGTCGTTAACCAACGGCGTCACAGTAGAATGAACAGAAAAGGGAGAGCAGCATGAAAGCCAAGGGTGGGTGCTATTGTGGCGCAGTGCGCTTTGAGGTTGATGGCGATACAATTTTCAAGGGACAGTGCCATTGCCGGGAGTGCCAATATTACTCCGGCGGGCAGCCAAACATGGTGTTCGGCGTACCGGCGACGGCGTTCAAGGTGACCGCTGGCAAGCCCGCAACCTATACAAGAAGCGATATCGAAACGCCTGTGACGCGCTCTTTTTGTGCGACCTGCGGGACGTCCTTGTGGTCGGAAAGCCCGAATTTGCCGGGCGCCTTCCTGTTGAAGGCGGGCACGCTCGACAATCCGGCGGACTTTGGCAGCCCGCAGATGGCCATTTACATGTGTGACGCCCAGCCCTTCCATGCGAAACCCGAGGGCATTCCCGTGTTCGACAAGGCACCGGGCCAATGAGGGCCCTGCTGGCGGCAACCGCGCTGGCGACGGTGGGCGCCTGTACGGGCATGGACGGCGCCGATATGGGCGCGGCAAGTGATGCCCCGGCCCCGGCGGCGGCGACCGGGCACGAGAAGATATGGTTGGACGACAAGCGGGCCACCCAAGCGGAGCGCGCGAAATGCGAAGCGGCTGGTGGCATTGTCGGGCCGGGCGGCATGCTGGGTTATGACCAGTGCGTCCAGCCCTATGCGGATGCCGGCAAGGCCTGCAAGGGCTCGGAGGATTGCGAGGGGCGTTGCCTGCTGTCTGCCGACTCGGATGATGACATGGGCCAGCCGACCGAGGATGGCGTCTGCCAGGCCGACGATAGCCCGTTCGGTTGCTATACAGAGGTCAATGACGGTGTGGCACAGTACGCGATCTGCGTGGACTGAGCCGGCAGAGACTAGTCGCTATAGATGGCGTGATAGACGCTGCGCATGGCCGACGGGCGCCTGTTGACGCCTGCCGGTGAGAAGTTCTGCTGGAGGCCGATGAATATCACGTGGTTCTTCGGATCGATCCAGAACCATGTGCCGCTTGCACCGTCCCAGTAGTAAGTGCCCTCGGGCGCAGCCAGGCCGGACTGGATCGTATCCGTCACGACGCCGACGCCAAACCCGTAGCCGGTACCGGCCTTGCGCTTGAAGAAGGTGCGCGGCGAGGCCGGATCGACCACAGGGAGTGCATTGGTGCGCAGCAGGGTGACCGATTCCGGTTTCAGCAATGTCTGCCCGTCCAGCGTGCCCTCGTTGAGCAGCATAAGCGCAAACCGTTCATAGTCTGCAAGTGTCGAGAGAAGCCCCTGGCCGCCCAGGTCAACCGGTATGCTGGCGCGGTCCATCGTTGCCAGCGGGCCGTCGACCCGGTGGATCGGAGTGTCAGGCGTCCAGGCCGTCGCATCCGCCAGCCGATCCTTTTGCGCGGCGCTGACGGCAAAGGCCGTATCCGTCATATTGAGCGGACCAAAGATGCGCGCCTGCATGAAGTCGCCGAGGGACTGGCCGGTGATGCGCTCGATGATGGCGCCCTGAAGATCCGAGGCGATGGAGTAGGACCAGGCCGTGCCGGGATCATATTTGAGCGGAATGCCGGCCGTCCGGCGAACCAGTTCGTCCATGGATGGCGCCGTCAGGACGTTCCGCTCCACGAACTGGCGATTGACGTAATCCTGGTTGCCATAAGCATAACCAAAGCCCGCCGTATGGGTGAGGAGCTGGCGAATTGTGGGGGTCTCAGGCGCGGAATGCATGGCGGGCTTGCTGCTGCTGCCGGGCGAATTGGAAACTCTCAGCGACTGCATTTCCGGGAGGTATTTGGTGATGGGATCGTCCAGGTCGAGTTTGCCATCTTCCTGCAGCATGAGGATGGCAACGGCCGTGACCGGTTTGGTCATCGAGGAAAGCCGGTAGATGGTCTTGTCGTTGACGGGCTCTTCGCCATCCAGGGTGCGGCTGCCGAAGAAGCCGCTCCGCACGCGCTGGCCATCCTTGATCAGGGCATAGGACAGGCTGGCGACATGGTCATTTGTCACGGACGCTGCGAGTCTGTCATCCAGTTGGTCGAGCACGGGGGCGAAGAAGGAGTCGGCCGGATCGGGTTTCGGCACTTCCGCAACGAGGGGCGCCAGGTCTGGCTCATCGGCCTTTGGCGCAGCTTTCTGGGCTCCACAGGCCGCAACCATAATGAGAATGAGCCCGCTGCAAATACGCAGCAGCGTTGTCTTGTTCATGTGTAGGCCTTCCCAAAACCTCTGCTTGTCTCGCTAAAGGGGAAGGGGGAGGACTTCAATCCTTGCGGCGGAACAAATTCCCTCGGCAATGGATTATCAGATCGGGCAAGGCCTTCCTGAAGGGCTGCACCATCTGAAAGACGGTGGTGGAAAGTCTATTGCAGCTGAAAGCGATTGTTCTGCAATTGTGACGAAACTACCCCCTTCACAAGACCCTGCGACTCCCTTACTAGGCCAAAAAGGGAGCTCCCCACATGAAAATCCGACAAGCCATTACCTTCGACGACGTGCTTCTGCAGCCCGGCGCGAGCGAGGTTTTACCCGCTGATGTGAACGTCTCGACGTTCCTGACCAAGTCCATCAGCCTGAATATCCCCCTTATTTCCGCCGCCATGGACACCGTGACCGAGGCGCGCCTCGCCATCGCCATGGCGCAGGCAGGCGGCATTGGCGTCATTCACCGCAACCTCTCCATCGAGGAACAGGCCGGTGAAGTGGCCATGGTGAAGAAATACGAGAGCGGCGTGGTGATGAATCCCGTCACGATCGCGCCGACCGCAACACTGGGCGAGCTGCGCGAACTGAAGAAGCGGACCGGCTTTTCCGGCATTCCGGTGGTCGAGAAGAACGGCAAGGTTGTCGGCATCATCACGAACCGCGACACGCGCTTTGCTGAGGACCTGAACGAGACCGTCGCGAGCCTGATGACGCGCGAGATCGTCACCGTGAAGATGGACACCGAGCCGTCGGAGTCCCGCGCGCTGCTGCACAAGCACCGGATCGAGCGCCTGCTGATCGTTGACAATGACGGGCGCTGCATTGGCCTGCTGACAGTCAAGGACATGGATAAGGCGGCGGTGAACCCGAACGCCGCCAAGGATGCGGCCGGGCGCCTGCGCGTTGCGGCGGCCTCGACTGTTGGCGATGCCGGTTATGAGCGCACGATGGCGCTGATCGAGGCGGGCGTTGATGCGGTGGTGATCGATACGGCGCATGGCCATTCGATCAGCGTGGCGGACGCCGTGCGCCGGGCGAAGAAGATTTCGAACTCCGTGCAGATCATTGCCGGGAACGTGGCAACGGCCGAAGCGACCAAGGCGCTGATTGATGCGGGTGCGGACGCCGTGAAAGTCGGCATCGGGCCGGGCTCGATCTGCACGACGCGGATCGTGGCGGGCGTAGGCGTGCCGCAGCTGACGGCAATCGAGCAGTGTGCGAACATCGGCGCGAAGACGGGCATTCCGATCATCGCGGATGGCGGCATCAAGTTCTCGGGCGACTTTGCCAAGGCGCTGGCCGCTGGCGCGGCGACGGCCATGATGGGCAGCATGTTTGCCGGTACGGAAGAAGCGCCGGGCGAAGTGTTCCTGTATCAGGGACGCAGCTACAAGGCCTATCGCGGCATGGGCAGCCTTGGCGCGATGGCGCGGGGCTCGGCGGACCGTTACTTCCAGAAGGACGCGGCAGCCGAGAAACTCGTGCCGGAAGGCATCGAGGGCCAGGTGCCGTTCAAGGGACCGATCGGACCCATCGTGCACCAGATGGTCGGCGGCCTGCGCGCGGCCATGGGCTATGTCGGCGCCAAGGATATCGACGAGTTGCACAAGAAGGCCGAGTTCGTTCAGATCACGGGCGCTGGCCTCTCCGAGAGCCATGTGCACGATGTGATGATGACGCGCGAAGCACCGAACTATTCGGTGAGCCGGGGGTAGGATGGCGGAGTCAAAGGACCCGCTTCGTGTAAAATACTGGGGCGCCGTTGCTACGGGCAGTTTTACCGTGCTCGTAGTTGGACCGGCTCTGGCACTGCTCTTGAAAGCATGGTGGCCGATCTTGGCAGGCTTTGGCTTCCATATGATAGTCTACTTCTGGGCACTTTTCCTTAAGTGCCAGGAATGCGGCATTGTCTGGTGGGTCCACGGTCCTAAGGATCCGAATTGGGGCAATCGGAATTTGCTACAAGCCTGGGCCCTCGGCATTCCGCGCAAAGCCTGTGTGCATTGCGGCCAAGAGCGCATCTGAGAGAAAACGAAGGATGACCGTCCTAGAGGTCAGGCCTTCGGCTTGCGCCACATCGCTTGCAGGGGCGGGGCGCCGGGGCCGACTTCGATGTATTTCATGTGTTCGAAGCCGTGGCTCATGTAGAAGCCGGTATTGTCGGGGTTCGAGTTTTCGAGATAGGCGGGCAGGCCGTCGCGGTCGCAGGCCTCCAGCATGGGGCGGATGAGGGCCTTGCCGAGCCCCTTGCCGCGCGCGGCCTTCCGTGTGCCGATGGAGAAGAGGTACATGTGAGGCTCGTGCGGGTGGTTGGCATCCATCACTTCGCCCGCCTTGAGGGCGCGGCCAACGGCACCTTTGGAACCCCAGCGCGCGACGCCAGCTGCGATTGAGAGTATCGCCATCAGGGGCGGATTGCGGTTCGCATCCCCCTGGGACCACATGGTCGCGCCGCCATCGCCCGCAAGATAGCAGAGGCCGTTCTTCAGGTAGATGTCGCGTGCGAGGACAGTGAAAGTGCTCTTGATGGCGCGGTTGGTGCCGAAGATCCATTTGTTCACCGGGTCGTCGAAAAAGGCCTCAGCCGTGATGTCGCCCAGCTGTCGCCAGTCAGCTTGTGTTGCGGCGCGCACATTGTCCGGAAGTTCGATTTTCATGTCTTTCCATCTCTCAGCCTGACGGGAGTATAGGGAAGACAAATAGCGATGACTAGTTTCCATATTTGGCGGCGCGACCGTCGCGCGCTGAAGAAAAACGTACACAAAGCGGGACATTGGTCTGGCGCGGTCTAGGTGATGGCTTCTAGCAGGGAGAGGAGCATTGCATGACCCAACGCGTGGCCATCGTTGGCGCCGGTCTGACCGGCCTGTCCGCAGCGCGGGACCTCAAGGAGGCCGGCCTGGACCCTGTTGTCTTCGAGAAGAGCCGGGGGCTGGGCGGGCGTCTGGCCACGCGCCGGACCGAGCTCGGACCGATCGACCATGGTGCGCCGGGCGTGCCGGTGGATGTGGCGCAGGCTGCAGGCGGTAGTGTCTGGTCAGAGGGACCGCATGATGCACGCGGCATCGGCATACCGGGCATGAGCACATTGGCGCGCAATCTGGGGCAGGGCATCAATGTGCAGCGCGAGATAACCATCACAGGTGTCGGGGACACGGCTGATGGACTCAGTCTGACCTACGCCGCAGGCGGCGTGCATGCGGGGTTCGACGCCGTGATCCTTGCTGTGCCGTCACCTCAGGCCGCAGCCTTGCTGGTGCATGAGACGGAGATGGCGGAGGCCATCGCCAATGTTCGCATGACGCCCTTGTGGACCCTGTTGCTGGGCTTTGATGCCCCAAGCGGGCTGTCGCAGGACGTGCTGACACTCCCCGAGCCGCTCGCGCTGGCCATTCCGATGCTGTCAAAGCCGGGGCAGATCGCGACGGAGCGGTGGACCGTGCATGCCTCTATCGCGTGGTCGGCCGCACATCTTGAGCTGGACAAGGATTCGGCGGCGAGCCTGTTGCTGAAGGCCTTCATGGCGACGACAGGGCTTGTCGGCGAACCTGACTATGTGGGGGGGCATCGCTGGCGGTATGCGCGGGTGGCGCAGCCGCTGGGCCAGCCCTTTGTGGCCAATGGTGCAGGCACACTGCTGGCAGGCGGGGACTGGGCGCTGGGAGCGCTTGCGTCGGATGCGGTAGCGAGTGGACGGGCTATGGCGCGGCGCGTGCTGGAAATTGCTCGCCGCTGAGGCGGTCAGGCCGCCGGTGCGGGAAGACCAGCAAGGATGGCGATCTCAGCCTTGGCGCCTGCAAGGCGGTGGGGGAGTATGGCTTGGTATTCCGCGCAATTGTACCATTCGAGGGCCATGTCCTTGCTGGGAAACGCGGCCAATACGGTGCGCGTGCAGGTCCATTCGCCTTCGAGGACGTGTGGGGATTCATCAACCGACAGCATCCTTCCCTCGAAGAGATTGAACACCGGCATGAAGCCCTGTTCGTATTTTCCGCAGGCCTCGCGGTCTGAAATCGTGATCCGGGCGACGATATAGACGGTCATGGCGCCCAGTCCCCGCCTGCCTCTTTGACCCCCATCTAAGAATGCAGACAATCCAGTGTCTATTGGTTTCCTTGGAGGCCAAGCGCGCGTAAAGCGTCCGTCAGATCAAGAATGAGGTAGAATAATGCGCAATGGCGGTAAGATTTCGGCGGCAATCGATGTCCTGACGGACGTGCTGAACCGGCACCAGCCTGTGAAGTCGGCGGCCCGGGACTGGGGCAAGCGGGCGCGCTATGCCGGCAGCAAGGACCGGGCCTGGGTGTCGGGCCTCGTGCTGGATGCGCTGCGCAAGCGCAACTCGATTGCCTATCGCATGGATGACGAGAGCCCGCGGGCGCTGGTGCTGGGCGCGCTGGCCTTCGCCTGGGGCTGGGATATCCGCCAGATCGACACGGCAATGGACGAGGAGCATGCGCCCTCGAAACTGACGCTGAGCGAGCGCGAGCATCTCGTAATGGCGCCGGATCCGTCCGCGCCGCCGCATGTGCAGGGCGACTATCCGGAATGGATGGCGCCGATGATGGCGCGCGTGTTCGGCGAGGAAGCGACGGTCGAAGCGCAGGCCATGGCTGTGCGCGCGGACGTGGACCTGCGGGTCAACACGCTGAAGGTGGATGCCGAGAAGGCGTCCATGCCGCTGAAGAGCGCCAAGGCCGAGCAGTCCCGCCTGCTGCACAATGCCTTCCATATACCGGCGAAAGACCCGAGCGAGCGCGAAACGAGCCTTGAGAGCATCCCGGCCTATTCCAAGGGCTGGGTGGAAGTGCAGGATGCGGGCAGCCAGATAGCGGCGGCGGCCGCGAATGCGCAGCCGGGTGAGCAAGTGCTGGACTATTGTTCCGGCGGTGGCGGCAAGACGATTGCGCTGGCAGCGCAGATGAAGGGCAAGGGGCAGATCTTTGCCTATGACATTGACGGCAAGCGCCTCAGTGCGCTGATTCCGCGCCTCAAGCGTTCCGGCGCGCACAATGTGCAACTGGTGCACCCGAGCGAGCCGGTGCAGCTGGAGACGCTAACGGGGCAGATGGACTGCGTCTTCGTCGATGCGCCTTGCACAGGGACAGGCACATGGCGCCGCCGGCCTGATTCCAAGTGGCGGATCAAGCAGGGCCAGCTGGAAAAGCGCATGGCCGAGCAGACGGACATCATCGCCAAGGCGAGCGAATTCGTGAAGCCGGGCGGGCGGATGGTCTACGCAACCTGCTCCTTCCTGATGGAAGAGGACGAGGACCGCGTGGCGGAGTTCCTTGCCGCGCATCCGGAGTTCACCGAGGAAGACGCGGCCGGGGCGGCGATTGCCTCGGGCCTGCTGACGGATGAGGGCGCCAATGTGGTACAGCGCTTTCGCATGCCGACCGGCAGCGTGCGGCTGACGCCGCGCCGGGCGGGGACGGACGGGTTCTTCTTTGCCGTTCTGCGCCGCGCGGGATGACAGTCGTTCTGGCCCTCACGCTGTTCCCGGTCGCGTTCATCGCGATGTGGTGCGGCGTGATCTGGCTGCTGGGCCGGGTTTCCGGCTGGCAAAGGCTGGGCCAGCACTATGCCTATCACGGTGAGATACGGGGTGTTTCGCGGGGCTTCCAGAGCGCGATGATGGGCTATTCGCGCTGGCGGCTTGTGCGTTACCGCGCCTGCCTGAACGTGACGGTCGACAGCGGCCTGCTGATCCTGAAGCCTTGGTTCATCTTCGGCCTGTTCCAGCCACCGCTCGGTATACCGTTGGACGATATCGTGCGCGCGGAGCGGACATTCCTGTTCTGGACCTTCTGCGAGCTGCGGGCAGCGCCTGAGCCGCGTATCCGGATACTCGTGTCGCTGAGGCTGGCACGGTGGATAGAAAGCAGCGCCGGCAGGCCGATCAGCTCAGCGCAGGCGCGCGAGTTCTAGCCATTTCGTCCCGCCAGCCCGGCTGACGGGACGAAATGGGGCCCTTAGCGGGTTTGATGCAGGGATTCCGCGCTTTGCGGCGACTGGAGGCTTGCCCGAAAGGGCGGGACTCAGCTAAACGGCGCCATGACAGAGCAAAGACACGAACGCGCCCTTATCGTCGACTTCGGCAGCCAGGTGACGCAACTGATCGCCCGGCGCCTGCGCGAAAGCGGCGTCTATTGCGAAATCCACCCCTTCAACAAGGTCGACAAGGCCTTTGTCGAGACCTACGACCCGCAGGCGGTTATTCTGTCGGGCGGGCCTTCCAGCGTCTATTGGGACGAGGCCCCGATGGCCGACATGGCCATTTTTGAGGCGGGCATCCCCGTGCTCGGCATCTGCTACGGCCAGCAGGTGATGATGCACCAGCTGGGCGGACGGGTCGAAGGCGGCACGAGCCGCGAGTTCGGCCGCGCCTTCATCGAAAAAGTGGTCGATGACCCGTTCCTCGAAGGCCTGCTGGAAAGCGGCGAGCATGAACAGGTCTGGATGAGCCATGGTGACCATGTCGCCGAGATGGCGCCGGGCTTCGGCGTGATCGCGAAGTCGCCGGGCGCGCCTTATGCGATCATCGCGGACCCTGAGCGCAAGTTCTACGGCACGCAGTTCCACCCGGAAGTCGTTCATACGACGCATGGGCGCCAGATCCTGCGCAACTTCACACATGGCGTGGCCGGCATGAAGGGCGACTGGACGATGGCCGCCTATCGCGCCGAGGCCATCGAGAAGATCCGCGCGGAGGTCGGCAAGGGCAAGGTGATCTGCGGCCTGTCGGGCGGCGTTGATTCTTCCGTGGCGGCCGTGCTGATCCATGAGGCCATTGGCGAGCATCTGACCTGCGTCTATGTCGATCATGGCCTGATGCGCCATGGCGAGAGTGAGCAGGTCGTGAGCCTGTTCCGCGAGCATTACAATATTCCGCTGGTGCACGTTGATGCGTCGGACCTGTTCCTAGGAAAGCTCGCTGGCGTGTCCGACCCTGAGAAGAAGCGCAAGATCATTGGTGGCCTGTTCATCGATGTGTTCGAGACCGAGGCCAAGAAGATTGGCGGGGCGGACTTCCTGGCACAAGGCACGCTCTATCCGGACGTGATCGAGAGCGTGTCTGCCCTGGGCGGACCCAGCGTGACGATCAAGAGCCACCACAATGTGGGCGGCTTGCCGGAACGCATGAACATGAAACTGGTCGAGCCGCTGCGCGAGCTGTTCAAGGACGAAGTGCGCGCGTTGGGCCGCGAGCTTGGCCTGCCGGAAAGCTTTATCGGGCGCCATCCATTCCCGGGGCCCGGGCTTGCGATCCGCATTCCGGGCGAGATCACGCGCGAGAAGGCCGATACGCTGCGCAAGGCCGACCTCATCTATATAGACGAGATCAAGAAGGCCGGTCTGTATGACGAGATCTGGCAGGCGTTCAGCGTGCTGCTGCCGGTGAATACGGTCGGTGTTATGGGCGACGTGCGGACCTATGAGGCCGTGCTGGCGCTGCGGGCCGTGACGTCTACGGACGGCATGACGGCGGACTATTATCCGTTCGAGCACGCTTTCCTTGGCCGCGTGGCAACGCGCATCATCAATGAAGTGCAGGGCGTGAACCGCGTCGTATATGACGTGACAAGCAAGCCGCCGGGTACGATTGAGTGGGAATAGGCCTGAGAGCGGGATGATTTCCAGATGACGGCCAGCAAACGCATTGTCCTTTCCAGCGACCATGGGGCGATTGAGCTGCGGCAGGCCATTGCCGCGCATGTCACATCCAGGGGTTGGCTGGCGGTCGATATCGGACCGACGACATCGGAAAGCACAAATTATCCAGAACATGGCGCAGCAGCGGCGCGGCTTGTTGCATCCGGCGATTGCCAGTTGGGCATTGTCCTGTGCGGCACCGGGCAGGGGATCATGATGGCCGCGAACAAGGTGAAGGGCATCCGTTGCGGTGTCTGCGCCGACACATTCTCGGCGCGAATGCTGCGCGAGCATAATGATGCCAACATGCTGTCCCTCGGCGCACGCGTTGTAGGGCAGGGACTGGCGCTGGATATTGTTGACGCGTTCTTGGCCGCGGAGTTCGAGGGTGGGCGACATGCGCTGCGCGTGGATATGATCTCGGCGCTGGAGGCTTAGCGCCGCCTCGCGGCTGGTATCGGTCCGTTGAGAACATCTCTTGATTGAAGCTCCACTGATAGACCTGTCGCCGGGGCAGTCTGGCCTTGTCACATGCCCTCGGCTTATCTGGGCAAAACAGGAGCGACGGTATGGAACAGGCACAGGATTTCCTGGACGAGAGCAAGGCGCTGCATGCGCTGGTCGCGCCGCTGGACGATGCGGCGTTCGGGCAGGCGACCGCGTTCAAGGGCTGGACGATCAATGATGTGTTGCGCCACCTGCATTACTGGAACTGGATGGCCTGGCTGCAGCTGAATGACGAAGCGCTACTCGTGGCCCAGATGAAGGAGATCGCGCGCGCAGGCGGCATGCGGCCTGTCGAGGCGGCACATGTGAATGGCGCATCAGGGCCGGCGCTGGTCGCGCGGTGGATGGTTCAGGCCGAGAGGACCGCCGACGTATTTGCGATGGCTGATCCCAAGGCGCGTCTGAAATGGGCCGGGCCGGACATGAGCGCGCGGTCGTCGATCACGGCGCGGCTGATGGAGACATGGGCGCATGGGCAGGAAGTGTATGACCAGTTGGGCGTCGTGCGGGAGAACGCAGATCGTATCCGCAATATCGTCGTTCTGGGCATCAATACGTTCGGCTGGACATTCCGGAACCGGAAGCTGGATGTGCCGGAGCCCATGCCGTTTGTGTCGCTGACGACGCCATCTGGCGAAGTATGGACCTATGGCGAGCCAAGCGAGGCAGAGCGCATCGAGGGCCGGGCTGATGAGTTTGCACAGGTGGTGACGCAGACACGCAATATTGCAGATACGCAGCTGAAGGTGACGGGGCCGGTGGCAATGCAATGGATGGGCTTTGCCCAGTGCTTTGCAGGCGCGCCGGAGAACCCGCCTGCACCGGGCGTGCGTCACACGATGACGCCGCAGCAGTAGACAAATGCGGCGCTGCCTGCCAGCACAGCGGACAAAGCAAGAAACCAAGGGACCTGAAAGACATGTCGATCCTCCTTCTCGAAAAACGCGGCCCGATTGCCGTTCTGACGCTCAACCGCCCGGACATGATGAATGCGCTGGGGCAGGCGGGCGATGGCCCGGCTGTTGCCGCCGTGTGCGCCGAAGTCGTGGCGGATGCCTCGATCCGCTGCGCCGTGCTGACAGGCGCAGGGCGCGCGTTTTCGGCTGGCGGTGATGTGAAGGCGATGAAGGAACGGTCCGGCGCGTTTGGCGGCTCGCCCTATGACGTACGGAGCGGGTATCGCGACAATATCCATGTCATCGTGAAGTCACTCTACAATATGGAAGTGCCGCTGATTTCGGCCATCAACGGACCGGCCATCGGCCTTGGCTGTGACGTGGCGTGCATGGCGGATATCCGCCTCGCAGCTGACCATGCGAAGCTGGGCGTGACATTCCTGAAGCTGGGCCTGATCCCGGGTGATGGCGGGGCCTGGCTGCTGCCGCGCCTGATCGGCGCCTCACGTGCAGCGCAGCTTCTGTTCACCGGCGATGTGATTGATGCGGCGACGGCGAAGGAATGGGGTCTCGTGTCGGAAATCTATCCGGCAGACCAGCTGATGGATGAGGCAATGAAACTGGCCGAGCGTATCGCGCAGCAGCCGCCGCAGGCCCTGCGCCTTGCGAAGACGCTGATGCGCCAGGCGAACATGGCATCCTATGATACGATCATGGAACTTTCGGCCTCGGCACAAGCGCTGATGCACGAGACCGAAGATCATATCGAAGGCGTCAACGCGATCCTCGAAAAGCGCAAGCCCGAGTTCAAGGGCCGCTAGATTTCGCCGCGCACGTCCTTGATGACGCCGGAGAAGTCGAGACCGCCGAAGCCTTTTTCATCCAGCCTAGCATAGATGGTTTCGGCCATCTCGCCGAGCCGGATGTCGGCGCCGGCGGCGCGGGCGGCATCGGCTGCGAGGTGGAGATCCTTCAGCATCATGGCGACGGCGAATCCGGGCTTATAGTCGCGATTAGCGGGCGACGTCGGCACCGGACCGGGGGCAGGGCAGTAGGAGGTCATCGACCAGCACTGGCCCGACGCCGTGGACGAGATGTCGAAAAAGGTCTGCGCGTCGAGGCCGAGCTTGTCAGCCAGGTTGAATGCTTCCGATGTGGCGATCATCGAGATGCCGAGCAGCATGTTGTTGGCGATCTTGGCCGCCTGACCATTGCCGCTGGCGCCCGCATGGAAGATGTTCTTGCCCATTTTTTCAAGGAGCGGCTTGGCGCGGGCGAATCCGTCATCATGGCCGCCGCACATGAAGGTGAGCGTGCCAGCCTCGGCGCCAGCTGTGCCGCCGGAGACGGGCGCGTCGACCATGCTGAAGCCAGCAGCCTCGGCTTGGCGGGCAGCTTCGCGGGCATCCTCGACAGCGATTGTGGAACAATCGAGGAAGAGTGTGTCCTTTGGCGCATTGGCGGCGACGCCATCCGGGCCGAAATAGACGCTGAGCACGTGCTTGCCGGCGGGGAGCATGGAGACAACGACTTCTGCGTCAGCGACAGCGTCGGCCACGCTGGCTGCGCCCTTGGCGCCGGACGCTTCCGCCTTGGCGATGGCGTCCTTGCTCAGGTCGAACGCGCGGACGGTGTGGCCTGCCTTGGCGAGGTTGGCGCACATGCCAGCGCCCATGTTGCCAAGGCCGATGAATGCAATGCGTGTCATTTGAACTCCTAGCGATCCGTGAATTTCGGGTCGCGTTTTGCGGTGAAGGCTTCCATGCCTTCCTTCTGATCATGCGTGCCGAAAAGGCCCTGGAAGAGGCGGCGCTCGAAGCGTACGCCTTCCGTTGTGGGCATTTCGAGCGCGCGGCCGACCATTTCCTTGGCGGCCATGATCGAGGG
This sequence comes from Hyphomonas chukchiensis, assembly GCF_000682695.1. GTDB lineage: Bacteria > Pseudomonadota > Alphaproteobacteria > Caulobacterales > Hyphomonadaceae > Hyphomonas > Hyphomonas chukchiensis. The sequence continues at coordinate 97,532 of NZ_AWFG01000085.1, forward strand.
CAGGGAATAGGTGCCGATGGTGTTGGCGACCTCCATGGCAGTGCTCATCAGTTCGTCATGCGGCACAACGCGGGAGACGAGGCCGATGCGGTCAGCCTCCGCGGCGTCGATCATGCGACCGGTCAGGACCATGTCCATGGCCTTGGCCTTGCCGACAGCCTTGGTGAGGCGGACCGAGCCGCCCATGCCCGGCGTCACGCCGAGCTTGATTTCGGGCTGGCCGAACTTTGCTTTTTCGGAAGCGATGATCAGGTCGCACATCATGGCCAGCTCGCAGCCGCCGCCGAGGGCAAATCCATTGACGGCGGCGATGACGGGCTTGCGGCAGGCGGCGAAACGGTCCCAGCCAGCGAAATAGTCCTCGACATACATGTCGGAGAAGCCCTGCGGCTGCATCTCCTTGATGTCGGCCCCGGCAGCGAAGGCGCGGCCCTCGCCGGTGAGCACGGTGACGGCGATATCCCGGTTGCGGTCGATCTCGGCAAATAGCGTTGCGACCTCGGCCATGACTTGCTGGTTCAGCGCATTGAGGCTTTCCGGCCGGTTCAGCGTGACGAGGGCGACGCGCCCTTTGTGCTCAAAGGTGATCGTGTCGAAATTTGCCATGATAATTACCCCATTGTCGGAATGATGAATGCCTGGTCTCCGATATCACCTTCCGGCCATCTTTGGGTAACTGTCTTGATCTTTGTCCAGAAACGGACGCCTTCGGGGCCGTGCTGGTTGGTGTCGCCGAAGGCCGAGCGCTTCCAGCCGCCAAACGTGTGATAGCTCACCGGCACCGGGATCGGCACGTTGATGCCGACCATGCCGACATTGACCTGCGCAGCGAACTCGCGCGCGGCGCGCCCGTTGGACGTGAAGATCGCGCAGCCGTTTCCGTACTGGTGGTTTGAGGGCAGGGCGGCAGCCTCTTCCAGTGTTTCAGCGCGCACGACCTGAAGCACGGGGCCGAAGATCTCTTCCTTGTAGGACTGCATGTGGGGCTTCACATTGTCGAACAGGGAGGGACCGACGAAGAAGCCATTTTCGTGGCCCTGCAACGTGTGGCCACGGCCGTCCATCAGGAGGTCTGCGCCTTCATCGACGCCCATCTGGATGTAGGATTCGATCTTGGCCTTGTGGGCCGCGGAGACGACGGGGCCGTAATGGGCGTCAGCATCGGTGGAGATGCCGACCGTGAGGCCGCGCGCGGCGTCGAGCATGCGTTCGACGAACTCGTCGCCTGTCTTCTTGCCGACGGTGACCGCGACGGGGAGCGCCATGCAGCGCTCACCGGCCGAGCCATAGGCCGCGCCGACGATGTCCTTGACGGCCTGTTCCATGTTGCAGTCGGGCATGATGATGCCGTGGTTCTTGGCGCCGCCCATGGCCTGGACCCGTTTGCCGTGGCTGGTGCCAAGGCTGTAGACATATTGCGCGATGTCCGATGAGCCGACGAAGCTGACGGCCTTGATGTCGGAGTGCTTGAGGATGGCGTCGACGGAAACCTTGTCGCCGTGCACGCAGTTGAGGACGCCAGCTGGCGCGCCCGCTTCCATGAAGAGTTCGGCAAGGCGAAGGGGGACTGACGGGTCTTTCTCGGAAGGCTTGAGGATGAATGTGTTGCCGCAGGCAATGGCGACGGCAGACATCCAGCAGGGGATCATGGCGGGGAAGTTGAAGGGCGTGATGCCGGCGACGACGCCGAGCGGCTGGCGCATCGAGTAGACGTCGATGCCGGGACCTGCGCCTTCCGTATATTCGCCTTTCTGCAGATGCGGGATGCCGCAGGCGAATTCGACGACGTCGATACCGCGCTGAACGTCACCCTTGGAGTCCGCGACGACCTTGCCATGTTCGGAGGAGAGCAGCTCGGCGAGTTCGTTGATATTGGCCTCGAGCAAGCGCTTGAATTCGAACATGACACGGGCGCGGCGCTGGGGATTGGTCGTGGACCAGCCGAAGAAGGCGGCCTGCGCGCTCTGCACGGCGGCGTCGAGTTCGGCTTCCGTCGCCAGCTGCACGCGCGCCTGAACCTCACCGGTGTTCGGATTGTAGATGTCGCCGTAGCGGCCCGATGTGCCGGCAACCTGTTTGCCGTCGATGAAATGGTGGACGTCGCGCATGCGTTGAATTCCCTTTGTCTTCTGATTTGGCCAGTCTAAGACCCGTGTATAGTCTGGTAAATGTACATAATTGCAGCTTGTGCCTGCGTTTATGCAGGTAGATTTTGATGAACTGGGATGACCTGAAACTTTTCCTCGTGGTGAGCCGGCAGCAGAAGCTCGATCTTGCGGCGGCTCTGCTGCAGCAGGATCCGACGACGCTGAGCCGGAGACTGCGGCGACTGGAATCGGACGTCGGCCAGACGCTGTTCGAGCGCACGCGGCGGGGGCATGTGCTGACGCCGGAGGGCGAGGCACTCGCGGCAAGGGTGGAAGCCATGGAGGCACTGGCCCTGGCCGTCGGCGAGTCCGGGGAGGGCGAACGGTCGCTGATCGGTAAGGTGCGGCTCGGCGTGACGGAGGGTTTCGGCACGGCCTTTGTGGCGCCGGCGCTTGCGGATTTCGTGGCGGAGTGGCCAGGCATCGCGATTGACCTTATCGCGCTGTCAGGTCTCGTCAGCGTTCCGAAGCGGGAGGCCGACATGTCGGTGCTGCTGACGCGGCCGAAGGCGGGGCGGCTGAAGGTGCGCAAGCTGACCGACTATTCACTCCAGCTGTATGCAAGCGAAGCCTATCTCGCCGCGCATCCGCCGATCAATTCCATCGACGAACTCGGCTCCCACAAACTGATCGGTTACGTCGACGATCTTATCTATTCGCCGCAGCTGCGGTATTTCGACGACGTGCTACCGGGGCTTCATCACGCGCTCTCAAGCCCGAGCATCATTGCGCAGACAGAAATGACGCGGGCCGGTGCGGGGCTCTGCATCCTGCCGAAATTCATTGCCTCACGGCACGCAGAACTCGTGCCGGTTCTCACTGACGAGATTGAGGTCAAACGGTCGTTCTGGCTTGCCGTGCACGAGGACGTGGCCTCGCTGGCGCGGATCAGGGTCCTGTCTGATTATCTCGCTGACTTGGTGAAACAGCGTCAGGCAGAGTTCTGATCCGCGCCGACGCTCATGCCACCACGGAAGACTTGAGCAGCGCGTCTATCTGGGCTTCGTCCATTCCGAGGTCGGCGAGGACTTCACGCGTATGCTGGCCCATGCGGGGGGAAGGGCCCTTGGGACCATCGTCTGCGCCCGGGAAGCGGACCGGAGACGCGGGTGAAGCATAGGTCGAGCCATCGCCCTTTGAGCTCGGGGTTTGCACTATAGCGCCAGAGGCAAAGGCCTGCGGATCTTCTGCGACTTCGCCAAGCGTCTGGACCGGGGCCCAGGCGATGGAATTGGCGTCGAGACGTTCGGAGATTTCCGCCTTGGTGTATTTGGCAAAGCCTTCGTCGATGAGGGCGATGACTTCGCCCATGTTCTGGCGGCGGGCCTTGGAGGTCGTGAAGCGCGGATCCTCGGCGAGGTCTTCGCGGTCGATCACCTTGCACATAGGCACCCAATCGACGTCTCCCTGACGGGCGACGGTGCAGATCCAGTGTCCGTCTTTTGTCTGGTAGAAGTTCGAGATGGGCACGATCTGTTCGGTGCGGCTCTTCGTGGAGGCGATCCGACCGAAGAAGAGCTGGATCGCGAAGTCCGAGCCCATGGCATAGAGGCCGGTGCGGAAGAGGGAGGCTTCCACGAGCCGTCCTTTGCCGGTGCGCTGGGCCTCGACCAGGGCGGCGCAGATGCCGGCGGCCGCGGACATGGACGTCGTGTGGTCGCCAAAGGCGGTGCGCAGGGCGTAGGGGTCTTCGCCTTTGGGAATGGTGAGGCGTGCAACGCCGGTGCGGCTCCAGAAACTGGCAATGTCGAAACCGGGCCGGTCTGCGTCGGGGCCTTCAAGGCCGTAGCCGGTGAGCGAGCAGTAGACGAGCTTTGGATTCAGGCTGCGCAGGCTCTCATGATCCATGCCCGACCGTGTCAGGCCGCCGGGGCGCACATTGGTGAGAAAGACGTCAGCTTCGGAGGCGAGCTTGCGGACAATCTCCTGACCTTCGGATGTGGTCGTATCAACGACGATGGATTTCTTGCCGCGATTGTCGAAGTCGAAGACAGGGTTGTCCTGATAGTCGGTGCCGATCGTGCGGAAGAAATTACGGATCGGGTCGCCACCCGGAGGTTCGATCTTGATGACCTCGGCGCCCCAGTCAGACAGGATGCAGCCCGCGCCCGGCGCGGCCATGTAGGTCGCGTATTCAATGACTTTCAATCCTTCGAGCATTCCTCAATCCCTGTGCCGTTTATCAATTTTTCTGGCGCAAGGTTGGACGCTGGGAACTGAAAAGGGAAGTCCCGAGCCCTCACAGGAGAGGGGTGACGCAGCGTTAGAAAGACGAGATGCTGTCAGACAGTCAGAATTTGAAGTCGGGCAGTTTATCGAAGGCTTCCTTGAGGGCTTCGCCCCAGCCCGATGAGATCACCTTGAAATAGGGATCTTCCGGTGGGACACGGCTCAGAATACCTGTTTCGAATGTGTCGATCTTGTAGGCGTGCATATCGAGGGGCATGCCGACGGCCAGATTGGCCTTCAGGGTCGAGTCGAATGAGACATAGAGCAGCTTGATGGCCTCTTCGAAGCTCATCGTCGGATCAAAGGCGCGCAGGATGATGGGGCGGCCATACTTGGTTTCCCCGATCTGGAAGAAGGGGGTTTCCTCACTGGCCTCGATAAAGTTGCCTTCCGGGTAGATCAGGAAGAGGCGCGGCTCCATGCCCCTTATCTGGCCGCCGACAATCATGGTCGCGCTGAACGTGCTTTCGGATTCCTGCTGGCCTTCGGCTTGTGAGTGGATAACTTCCTTCAGCGTATCGCCAACCAGGCGTGCAACCTGGAACATGGTCGGCGCCGCGAGGAGGGTCTGCTTGCGGTCTGCCGGCACGACGGAACGCTCATCAAGCAGGCTGATGACGGCCTGAGTCGTCGCAAGATTCCCGGCGGTCATGATGGTGATCACGCGGTCGCCTTCGACGGACCAGTTGAACATCTTCTTGAATGTGGAAATGTTGTCGACGCCCGCATTGGTGCGGGTGTCGGACATGAACAGAAGCCCCTGGTCGAGGCGCAGCGCCACACAGTAGGTCATACGATTCCCGCCAGTTTTCCCTTATTAGCCATCAAGGGTTACTGCTGGACCTGAAGGGTGACAAGCAGGGATTCAGCGCCATCCCCAAAGACTATTCCCGCTATGGGAGCCGCCTCTTCATAGTCGAGGCCGGTCGCGATGCGCACGTAGCGCTCATCAGGCGAAATCACGTTCGATACGTCAAAACCGATCCAGCCGACATCCTGCACATAGGCCTCAGCCCAGGCATGGCTGGCTTCCTGGTGCACGCGGTCGTTCATCATCAGGTAGCCGCTGACATAGCGGGCGGGAAAGCCTAGAAGGCGTGCCGCGCTGACAAAGGTGTGCGCGTGATCCTGGCAGACGCCATGGCCGACCTTGAGGGCCTCTTCGGCCGTTGTGCCTGTGTCCGTGCGGTCAGTTTCATACCCGATGGCCTCCCGGATCGTGGCAGAGAGGTCGTGAAGTCTTTCGATCGTGTTGGGATTTTCAGGCATGTCATTGGCAAGCTTACGAATGAGCTTTCCAGGCTGGGTCAGCGCCGTCTGGCGCTTGTAATACCACAGGGGCGCATGCCCGGAATGAAGGCCGACAACGCCGTTCGTCGGGATTGTGTCGACATCGCCGGTACAGGTGATCGAGATCCCGTTCTGACCTGAATCGAGGCTCAGGAGCTGAACCCGGTTGCCGTGCTGGTCGTTGAAAGCACATTCCTCTCGGCCCCCCTCAATGTCGATCGTCCAGTTGACGATGGACTGGCTGTCGCACGGCTTGGGCGTCAGACGGATCTGCTGCAGACCGTAGGGGACGGGCTGGTCATAGGAATAACGCGTTGTGTGGCTGATATGGAGTCTCATGATTTATTCGTAGAACCTGTAATCTTGCTCCACCTGGGCGGCGAGCTCCGCATTGGCCTTGATGAACTCCCGGATGAATTCGTGGAGACCGGAGTCGATGATGTTATCGATCGTCCGGCCGGTGAGGCGCTCTTCCAGCTTGGCCGCGAGGTCGTGGCTTGGGCGCGTGTCGCCATACTCCGCTCCAAGTTCGCGCAGCGAATCGATCAGCCCATCATAGCAGAAGGCGAGCGAGCGCGGCATCCGCGCGTCGAGTATCAGAAACTCCGCAATGGCCTTGGGGGTGACATTGCCGGCGTTGAGCCAGTGGAACGAACGGTCGGCAGAGGCGGACCGGAGGATCATTTCCCATTGCACATTATCGAGGGACGATCCGACAGGTGCGCCTGTGGGCAAGAGGACATAGTATTTTACGTCGAGGATCCGGGCCGTGTTGTCTGCGCGTTCAATCAGCGATCCGATACGCGAGAAGCTGAAAATGTCATTGCGCAGCATCGTCCCCTGAAGAGCACCGCGCACAAGCGCGCTTTGCTGGCGCACGGTGGTCAGAACATTTGGCAGATCTGCCTGGGCGACCGGCCGACGGAGCATTTCCTTCAGCACCATCCAACCGTCGTTGACAGCTTCCCAGACTTCGCGTGTCAGGGCCGTGCGTGTCGCGCGGGCATTGTCGCGTGCCATCTGCATGACGCTGTAAACGCTCATCGGATTGGTCTTGTCGCGCAGCAAAAAGTCGACGGATGTGTTGGGCGTGATCGTTTCGTGCTTGGCCTTGTAGGCATTCAGGCAGCCGACCGTTGTGAGAACCGAGCCCCATTCATCCTCACCGGACGCAGCACGCGTCAGGGCCATACGGAAGCCGGCTTCGACAAGCCGCGCCGTGTTTTCACTTCGCTCAAGGTAACGGGAGAGCCAGAATAACCCGCCGGCGGTTTTGCCTAGCATGATATCATTCCTCCAGCACCCAGGTGTCCTTGGTGCCGCCGCCCTGGCTGGAATTGACCACGAGCGACCCGGCCTTCATGGCAACGCGCGTGAGGCCGCCAGGGGTGATGTCGATATTATCAGGCGACACGAGCACGTAAGGGCGCAAATCGACGTGGCGCGGTGCGAGTCCGCCGCGTGTCAGTACAGGCACCGTTGAGAGAGCAAGCGTCGGTTGGGCAATATAGTTTGAGGGCTTGGCCGTGAGCTTGGCGCGGAAAGCCGACAGTTCGCGTTTGCTGGCCGCGGGCCCGACAAGCATGCCGTAACCGCCGGAGCCATGGACTTCCTTCACGACAAGTTCGTGCAGGTTTTCGAGGACATATTTCAGCGAGTCTGCTTCCGAACAGCGATAGGTCGGCACATTCTTGAGGATGGCGGTCTGGCCAGTGTAGAATTCAACGATATCAGGCATGTAGGAGTAGATAGCCTTGTCGTCGGCGATGCCTGTACCGGGTGCGTTGGCAAGCGTGATGCCACCGGAGCGATAGACATCCATGATGCCCGGCACGCCCAGCATTGAGGACCGGTTGAAGTTCAGTGGATCAAGGTATTCGTCGTCGATGCGGCGATAGAGGACATCGACAGGTTGGTAGCCTTGCGTGGTGCGCATGGCGACGCGGCCATCGACCACACGCAGGTCATGGCCTTCCACAAGTTCGGCGCCCATCTGGTCGGCCAGAAAGGCGTGCTCGAAATAAGCGGAGTTGTGCAAGCCCGGCGTCAGGACCGCTACGGTGGGCCGCCCTTCACTGCGCGCCGGCGCGCATTTGCCAAGCGAGCGCCGCAGGAGCGTAGGGTAGTTGCTGATCGGCTGGACCTTGATCCGCGAGAAGAGTTCCGGGAACATCTTCAGCATGGTTTCCCGGTTTTCGAGCATGTAGGACACGCCTGACGGGGTGCGGGCATTATCTTCCAGCACATAAAACTCATTTGCGCCGGTGCGCACGAGATCCACACCGACAATATGGGTGTAGACGCCGCCGGGCGGCGTCACACCGATCATCTCGGGCAGAAAGGCCTCGTTATTGGCGATAAGATGTTCAGGAATACGCCCCGCACGGAGAATTTCCTGGCGGTGATAGATGTCGTGCAGGAAGGCATTGATCGCCTTGACCCGCTGCTCGATGCCGCGAACGAGCAGGCGCCATTCCTTGCCATCTATGATGCGGGGAACCAGGTCGAACGGGATAAGCCGCTCGTCCGCGTCCTTCTCGCCATAGACATTGAAAGTAATGCCGGTGCGCCTGAAGAAGGTTTCCGCTTCGCGCGACTTCTTGTGAAGCTCGTTTATTTTGACCGATTCAAGCCAGGCACAGTATTCAGCATATGGCTGACGTGCCGATTCATCAGATCCGCGCATTTCATCAAAGAAAACTGGAGTTCCACCCATAAAGTCACAACGCACCAAATCCATAATCGTTGCAAGGGGGTAGAACCGTGCGCCTGAGAGGCCACACAGCGTGAATAGGTTTGCAGCAGGTTCATGAAAATTCGACTTAGATGTGTGCACCAGTCGCCATATCCGGCAGATTTGCGGATTCCTGCTTGCATGCATCACTCGTAAAGGGCAGCAGCACTCGTCCAAAAATGGCAGGGGTGGGTGCCTAAGGGAATCCCGCCCCGCGTGCCGAGATCGACTCCGGGCATGACGCCCCATGACGAACTCAAAGCCTAGAAACGCAAATTCGTCTATTGTCCTGAACGCTGCTCTGGTTCTGGTTTCCAACACTGTTCAATATGGGATTTGCCTACGGAAATCGAAATACAGCCGCACGCTGAAAAAAAGAGCGAGCGCCTCAGTCTTCCGTCCACCAGATTTGAAAGTTACCGCGTTCCGGACCATGGCTGCCGACGTTGAATGAAGCGGTGATTTCCGACCTCTCAGATGCTGGCTTCAGGGAAGCTGGTCAGGTTCTTTGCATGCCTGTCCTGAGGCGCCTGCTTAGTAGGCCGTTACCGGTTGTAGACATGGTCCACGAGGACGCGCCGGCCACTATTGCCGCCATCATAGCTCACCTTCCACTCGGCAAGGTGGCTCTGGCGATTTTCGTGGCGGTGACAACTGTCTTTGTGGCCACGACGTACGATTCTGCAAGCTACACGCTCGCCTCTGCTGCGACTCAGGTTTTGCATGCTGGAGGAGATCCTGCTCGTTGGCACCGCCTTTTCTGGGCCGGTGTGCTGGGCCTGCTTACAGTGGGCCTCATGTTTATCGGTGGCCTGAAAGTTGTTCAGTCAGCTGTGCTGCTTGCGGGGCTACCCATTGCGATCGCCGGCATATTTATGGTGCGCTCACTGCTTGGTTGGTTGAAGGAAGACACTGCGCACGCTGTCGTGAGTACAAAAGCCGAAGAGACTTAGGTTCGGAGTGCGATACTTTGCAGCCAACCTGGATATATCAGACCGCGTCTTCTTCCAGCAGATCCGGTTGGATGTTTTTCATCTCCTTCCACTCATCGCGCATGCCGATATAGAGACTAAGACAGCATGCAAGCAGGATGACGGTGAAAGGTAGCGCTGCCGTTATCGTGCCCGCCTGAAGGGATCTCAGGACATCTGTACCGCCGCCATATAGCAGGGCGGATGCCGTCACCCCTAGCATGCATGCCCAGAATACACGCTGGGCAACGGGCGCATCCGTCTTGCCGCCGCTTGTGATCGTGTCGACGACCAGTGCGCCGGAATCTGCCGAAGTTACTATAAAGACTATCAGCAGGAGAATGGCGACGCCTGATGTCACTTCCGGAAAGGGCATGTCATGCAGCATTTCAAACAATGTGATCGAAGCGCTTGTCATGTCGCCTGCCAGCTCACCGACGCCGGACTTGTGCTGGGCGATGGCCGTTTCGCCGAAAGCCGAGAACCAGATGACGCAGATAGTGAAGGGCGCAAGCAGGACGACGGAAAAATATTCGCGCACAGTACGACCGCGGGAGATGCGCGCAATGAACATGCCCACGAATGGCGACCAGGATATCCACCATGCCCAGTAGAAGATGGTCCAGTCATGGAACCAGACAATGTCTTCGCGTCCGACCCATGTGGTAAGGGAAGGTGTATCAAGAATATAGTCCAGGAAGTTGGTGCCGATACCGGTAAATATTACCACCGTGGGTCCAGCAATTATGACGAACATGAGCAGGGCGAATGCCACGCCCATGTTGATATTGCTGAGCAGTTTTACGCCGCCGTCCAGACCGCGAAGAACCGATAAAACAGCAAGTCCTGTCATGGCCAGGATGAGAAGGATCTGGATCAAACGGGTCGGCTCAAATCCAAACAGGTAGGAGAGACCGCTGGTCGCCTGCGTCGCGCCGATGCCGATCGTGGTCGCGAGCCCGAAGACTGTCGACACGACTGCGAAGAGGTCAATGATATGGCCGGGCCATCCCCATATCCGCTCACCGAGTATGGGGTAAAAGGCTGATCTGATGCTCAGCGGTAGCCCTTTATTGTGCGCGAAGAAGCCGAGAGAGAGTCCGACGATGGCATAGATGGCCCAGGGCGCGATGCCCCAGTGAAAGATCGTTGCGCTAAAGGCGAGTCGCTCGGCCGCCGGCGTTCCGGCTTCGGCGCTCAGCGGCGTGCCGGCCCAATCCGTGTAATAGGCGAGTGGCTCGGCTGCGCCATAGAACATGAAGCCGATCCCGACGCCTGCAGCGAAAAGCATGGCGATCCATGAGTGGATTTTGAAATCGGGTACGGCTGAGGGGCCACCCAGACGAATGCGACCGAGCGGGCTGATGGCCAGTGAGAGCGAGAACAAAAGGACGATGACCGGCGTGATGGCAAACAGCCAGTCAGCACTCTGCAAAGTCCACGTTTTAGCCCTCGCCATGGCCAGGCTCGACGCTTCAGGAAAGATAAGGGAGACCGCCGAAAACAGGATGACCAGTGCCGCGCTCGTGAAAAAAACGGGGTTATGAACATCCAAGCCCAGCACCTCGACATTGTCCTGACCAATCTCATAGTCAGTTTCGTACGGGTTGCTTGCAAGAAGATCGGCTTCGTCGTTGGGCGGTGCTGGGGGGATTGCGGTCATGCTCGCCTATTGCAGATTTCATCTTGATAATCAAAATAATGATATAGCTCGGATATGTGACCCTGCGCGAAATTCTAGAAATATATCAATAAATGAGGACTCTGTGTCACACCATATAGGTTACTATAGAAAATATCGGCCAATAACCTTTCTCTTATCGAAATAAAACGTTAGCCGGACCCTGACGAGCAACCGCGATTCGTTGAGCCGCGCCCAGAGTGCAAGCGCCGAGCGGTTGGAACCAACTTAAGGGGAAAAGCATGAAGACACTTATGTATGGCGCATCGCTGGTAGCGATTGCGAGCCTTTCAACACCGATCGCTGTGGCGCAGGACGGCGCTGCAGCCGCCAAACCCCAAACCAAAACGAGGCGCCTGAAGGCAGTTACAGTTACCGCAACGAAGCGGACCGAAAGCGCACAATCGATTCCTGTCACGGTGACCGCGCTGGGGCAGACCGAGCTTGATGACCTTGGCGTCAAGAATTTCACTGATTATCTTGTACAATTGCCGGGCGTCACCGCTGGCGGATCAGGCCCGGGGCAAAGTACGATTTATATTCGAGGGATCGCCTCGACTACGCCAAACCTCACGACGGCAGGCGTGGCGGGGCTCGCGCCAAACGTCGCGCTCTACCTAGATGAACAGCCGGTTTCGCAACCGGGTCGAAATCTTGATGTATATGCAGCCGACCTTGAGCGCGTCGAAGTCCTGTCAGGACCACAAGGTACACTGTTCGGCGCCAGTTCTCAGGCAGGCACAGTTCGCCTCATTACCAACAAACCGAAACTTGGACGCTTCGAAGCCAAGGTAAAGGCATCGACGTCGTTCACTGATGGCGGAGAGATGAGCAATAGTGTTGAGGCCGTCATCAACTTGCCGGTCACTGACAAGTTCGCCCTCCGAGGCGTTGTCTATACCGATAATCAGGGCGGCTATATCGACAATGTCGGCGGAACGCTCGACATCACCGATTCAGCGCGTTTCCGCCCTGCCGGCACAGTACGCGCGAACGGCACGGTTGTTCAGCCCAACCGCGCGGGCTTCCAGGCAGGAGCAGATCTGTCTGGAGTTAACATCATATCCGCCAACAATGCCTCAATTGCGGAGAACGATATCAACGACACAAGTTATCAGGGCTTCCGCCTCAGCGGCTTGTATGAGTTCGATGCTGACTGGCGCCTCAGCGTGTCACATTCCCAGCAGAGCCTGGATTCTGATGGCGTATTCTTCGCGGACCCCGAGCTCGACGATTACGATATTGTGCGGTTTACAGATGATACAATCGAGGACAGCTATCACAATACAGCCTGGACACTGGAGGGCAGGATCGGCGCGCTTGAAGCACTGTACACTGGGGCCTATACAGAGCGAACAACGGACCAGACTGTCGACTATTCCGACTATCTCTTCGTCGCACAATATCTGCCCTATTATATCTGTGATTATAACGTGAGCTATCCCGCGGGTGGCGCTGCGCCTGCAGGCAATTGCTATGCGCCGAACCTGTTTGTGAAATCGAGCACTGAAACAGAAATCCAGACGCACGAGCTGCGCTTCAACACGCCTGAAGAGTATCGTATCCGGGCCACGTTCGGCGGATTCTATAGCGACCTGGAGTTGCGTGAGCTTAACGACTTCACCTATCCTGGCTCGACAAGCGTCGCCTATTCGGATGGGTCGATCGGCTTCGCACCGAACTATCCACTGACCAATACGGATGTGACTGGCGCGATCGGCAATGCCTCACCTGGTTATTACAGCCAGCCGGGCCCTTTCCCGGCCGGTGTGATATTCCGAAATGATGTTAAACGGACCGATAAGCAATTAGGGATTTTCGGCGAAGCGACATTCGACATCACCGATCAATTCGCCCTGACGCTGGGCGCCCGCTGGTACGATATTGAAGTTGACCTCGAGGGCAGTGCGAACTCATCGTTCTATAACTTGTACCAAGACTCCGACCTTCAGCTGGCGGGTACGAACATCTCGGCCCAGTTCGCGCCAAACAACGCCGTGGGCGCGCCTGACAAAGCGGCCACTGACGGATTTATCTACAAGGTTACTGGAAACTGGACGCCAACCGATGACCTCCTGTTCTTTGCGACCTATTCGGAAGGATTCCGACCGGGGCTGTTAAACCGTCCCGGCGGTGCATCTGGCCCGAATGGCTTCTCGGTTCCGTACGCTCTCGATACAGATGAAGTGAAGAACTACGAAATCGGCTGGAAAACCGAATTGTTCGACAATTCGCTTCGGCTGAACGGCTCAGCCTTCTTCGTGAAGATTGATAACTTGCAGACAACGATCTTCGATCCATCCATCGTCAACCTGTTCTTCTCCGACAACGCGGCAAACGCGGAAATCAAGGGCCTCGAAGGCGAGTTCACGTGGGCTCCGGCATCTGTCGACGGTTTGACACTGGCTGGTGCGTTCTCGCTACTGGACTCTGAAGTTACTGAAGTCCTGACGCCAACCAATGACGTTGTGCTGGGGTCTGAGCTGGCCTTTGCGCCAGCCTATCAGGGCAATATTCGGGCTCGCTATGAGTGGGATCTCGAGCGGCGGATCGCCGGATCATCCCTGCGCGCCCACTTCATGCCCCAGATTGTTTTCTCCGATAGCGCTGTCAGCGATATCATTGAGATCAACAAGGCCGAGATCGATGGCTGGGTGACACTCGGCGCGACGCTCGGCGTGACAGCTGACAAATGGACGGCGGAACTGTTCGGAAGCAACCTTACAAACGAGTATGCCGAACTATCCAACAATTTCGTTTTCGACCGGGAACGCGTCACGCCAATGCGCCCGCGCACTGTGGGTGTACGGGTCTCGTTCTCTTACTAGAACGTGACACCAAACCATTGATATTGCAGCGCCCTGGCAGGATCAGGGCGCTGCATTTCGTTCAGACGAGGGTATAACGGCTCACATGACATATACCGAACGTTCCGACACGACGCCGAAAGATGCGCAAAAAGCCATGCAGGCGGGGGATTTTGCGAGCGCCGCAGCTATGGCGCAGGCTATCCTTGAACACCAGCCAAATGACCAGGATGCACTTTACATCGCAGCTGTCTGCGCCCGGTACGAGGGCCGCCATGGTGATGCGGCGGATCGACTGGCAGAGCTGAAGGCGGCCGCTCCAGACTTCGGCCGTGCCTTCCAGGAAGAGGGGCACCTGAAACGTAAGCTTGGTGACACGCCTGGCGCCCTCCGTGCCTATGAACTGGCGACCCGCTTTAACCCGGCTCTTTCAGCTAGTTGGACCGCTCAGGCGGACCTGCACACCGGATTCGGAAATAAAGAAGCGGCCGCCAATGCGCGCGATCAGGCCGAACGATTGAAAGCGCTGCCGCGTGAACTGTTGGCGGTCACAAACTACGTGCATGAGGGGCGGATTTTTCGTGCCGAAGAAATTGCCCGCGCCTTTTTGCAGCGTAATCCGACACACGTCGAAGGCATGCGTCTGCTTGCCGATATCGGCACGCGGCTTGGTGTGGATGAAGATGCTGATTTCCTGCTGGAAAGCGCCATCGAACTCGAGCCAGACAATATCCAGCTCCGGCTTGATTTCATCAAGGTACTGAGGAAACGGCAGAAGTTCAGTGAGGCTCTGAATCAAGCACGGACCTTGATTGAGCGCGAACCTGACAACCCCCTGTTTCAATCCTATTTTGCGATTGAGAGTATGCAGGCTGGCGATTTTGACGTTGCCCTTGCATACTTTGACAAAGTCCTTGAAACGCTGCCGGACGACCCGGCGACGCTTGTTTCACGGGGACATGCCCTGAAAACATATGGCCGAAGCGATGAGGCTGTCTTGTCCTATCAGGCGGCAACGCGCTCTGCGCCGGGACAGGGAGATGCCTGGTACGGGCTAGCCAATCTCAAGACCTACCGATTTACTGATCAGGAACTTTCTGCACTGAAGACGCAATCAGTCGACCCCGATCTCGATCGCATGGCCCGCATTCATGTCGCCTTCGCGCTGGGCAAGGCGTACGAGGACCGCGGCGCATATGATGAGGCATTTGAGGCATACGCGCTCGGAAACCGGCTGAAGCACCAGACCGTGCGCTATTCGACAGACCAGATGCATGCTGAGTTCGATGCACAGAAGTCAGTATGCACGCCTGAGCTTTTTGCGGCGCAGGCCGGGAAGGGCTTTGTGGCGCCTGATCCGATTTTTATCGTTGGGCTGCCGCGCGCTGGCTCAACGTTGATAGAGCAGATCCTCGCGTCGCATCCTGATGTGGACGGTACGCTGGAACTGCCCAATATCCTTTCCATGGCCCACAAGCTGCGTGGCCGCAAACAGCTGACGGATCGGGAGCGCTACCCGCGCATCCTTTCCGAGATGTCGGCTGAGCAGCTCGCTTCACTGGGAAAGGACTATATCGAAAGCACTCGTATTCACCGGGAAGGGGCGCCATTTTTTACAGACAAGATGCCGAACAACTTCAGGCATATCGGCCTGATACATCTCATCCTGCCCAAGGCCAAAATCATTGATGCGCGGCGTAATCCGATGGACTGCTGCTGGTCGGGCTTCAAGCAATTGTTCGCTGAGGGCCAGGAATTCACTTACAGCCTCGACGATATTGGCAACTACTATCGCGGCTATGTCGATTTAATGGACCATTGGAACTCTGTCCTGCCCAACGGACGTATTCTCAAGGTCCAGCATGAGGACGTGCTAGATGATCTCGAGGGCCAAGTCCGGCGGCTGCTCGATTATTGCGGTTTGCCATTTGATGCGCGCTGTGTGGACTTCCACAATACCGAACGCGCCGTGCGCACGGCGAGCTCAGAACAGGTGCGCCAGCCAATCAACAAGGCCGGGCTTGAACAATGGCGCCCATATGAGGCACACATGGGCCCTCTGAAAGCTGCGCTAGGGCCCGACCTTACGCCTGAATAAGGTCAACGACATTGAGCCTACGTTCTGAAGATGCCCTGATAGCGCTGCGCAAGATTCAGCGGGTAACGGAGATGGCTTCCAAGCGGCTCGCGATGACGGCCGGGATTACGCCATCACAATTGAGCGTTTTGCGTTTATTGTCGGAAGCTGGCGAGGTTTCTGCGGGAAGGCTTGCTGAAGCAACCCAACTGAAACATGCCACAATCACGAGCCTCGTGGACAAGCTAGAAGCGCGCGGATTCATCTCTCGCAGGCGTTGCGATGAAGATCGGCGCCGCGTCTGGCTAAGGCTTCTGCCGGAAGGCCAAACAGCGCTTCAGACATCGCCCGATCCGCTGCACGAAACGTTTACGCGCAACTTCAATCAGCTTCCAGACTGGCATCAATCAATGCTGATTTCTGCATTGGAAACCGTAACGTCGCTAGTGAATGCAGAGAACATGGATGCTGCGCCAGTCCTGGACATTGGTGATCTCGACCAAACTCCTGACTGAATTTGAGCAGTCTGCTGTTGGGCCGAACCTGTCGTTCATTTGCACGATTACTAAATGCCATTGATGGCGGAGGAGGAGGCCGTCATATAGGAACCTCATCCCATTCCTTGTTGTTCCATTATTAGACAATAAGCCAATAAATAACAATGCAGTAAAGGCCGTAGTGGGGAACTTTTGATGCAGCTTGTTTCATTTGATTTCATCCCGAACCAGCGTCACGAGTGCACTAGAAAATGCACTAGCAAAGCACTAGCGTGCCTAAACAGTTGCGACAAAATTACGAGAGTGGTGATGGCACAGGGGATAAATAAACTGAGTGACAGAGCGATCAATGCCAAAAAAGCGGCGGGTCGTTACGCTGATGGAGGTGGTCTTTATCTTCAGGTTCAACCCGGTGGGTCTCGAACCTTTATCTTCATGAAGACGTATGGCGGCAAACGCCAGGTCCTCGGATTGGGAGCGTATCCCGCAGTAACGCTCGCGGCCGCAAGAACAAAGGCATTTGAACTTCGAAAACAGTTCGTAGAGGGCGAATTGGCCGAACTGGTGACAGCTGAAACCTCGCTCAGCGAGGCTCATCACCAGCTACAGATGAGGCGACGCGAAGAAAAACGCCTGGCCGCACAAAAGGAGGAGGCTCGCGTTACGTTTTCCGAATTTTCGAAAGATTGGATGGATAAGAACCTGGTCAGCCTTTCCAATCCAAAGGCAAGACAGCAATGGTACAATACGCTTCGCGACTATGCGAAGCCGATTGCCGGTCTGCCTGTAGACGAGATCAAGACGGAACATGTGCTCAACTGTCTGAAGCCGATCTGGCAAACGAAACCGGAAACAGCCCGCCGTGTGCAACAAAGGATCGAACGCGTGCTTGCCGCCGCTGAGGTTCTTGGCCTCAGAGACGGCAAAAACCCAGCACAATGGAAGCGTAATCTCGATCTGCTCTTGCCTAATATGCGCTCGCTTCGACAGCACCATCCGGCAATGCCCTATTCAAAATTACCGGATTACTTCGCGGAACTGTCGGGCAGATACAGCTGCGCATCCCAGTGCCTGCGATTTATTATCCTGACGGCTGTCAGATCATCTGAAGGCAGGGGTGCACTCTGGTCGGAAATCGACTTTGAAAAGTCTGTCTGGACCATACCCCCAGAGCGGATGAAGGCCCGCAAGGAACAGCGCATCCCCCTGAGCTCTGCGTGTCTGGCGCTTTTGGTCGAGCGCCGCTCGCTGGATACCTCTGGTTTCGTTTTCAAATCGCCGACAATTGCGAGTCACGTGTCAGAAGCTGCCTTGCGAAATCTTATGAGCGGTACTGGCGCCAATGATTATACAATCCATGGCTTCCGAAGCACATTTCGTGACTGGGCGGGCAACGCGACATCCTTCCCGAGAGAGCTCGCAGAGGAAGCACTTGCGCACCAGCTCGGGTCTGTCGAAGCGGCCTATCGACGTGATCTTGCCACCGAACGACGTCGAGAGCTCATGGAATCCTGGTCACAATACGCCACGTCGGCGAAGTAGCCTAGTGTCGGCAGCGGGCCCCCCAGATCCAAAATCTTAGGTGCAAGTCGACTGTCCAGGTCAAAGACATACGGGTTGTTTTTGGCGCTGACTGTGTCGGTCACCAAAATTTTGATTCATTTGTCGGAATAGGTTTGGCGCGGTGCCCCCTCTATCCAGTCCTGCACTTCCTGCTCCCGCCACCGGACAGCGTCGCCGGGCAGCTTCACAGGTGCTGGAAAGACTTTTGCGCGCACCTTTCTCCAAAGGGTGGTCCTGCTCCTGTAGCCGGTCAGGTCGAGAACCTGCTTTGCTGTTATCAATCTGGCCATTCCTCACACTCCACTTGTTGAATTGCTACTGTCGGATCAAGCGCCCCTTCGCGCGCGTGCCTTCCGAAACCCACTGTCTCCCGCGATAAACGCCTCGAGCATTAGCGGCACGAGCATCGTGACAGATGCCTCAGTCCCGTACGCGGCTGCATGCACCTGCGCATACGCTTCCAGGTCCGCTGCCAGCGCCGGCTCTACGCTGATCGACAGTTTCTGCGGCGTTCGGTCCGGCAACGGCCCGATCTTCAAATTCACTTCACTCATGGCTGTTGGCCTCCTTCATAGGGCTTCAGGACAATGTCCTCGTTGACGACGATGCCGAGCCGCCAGCCGGGGCGGATGGTGATGGTCGGCTGGACGTCGAGATTGCGGCGCACAATGTCCTGACCCGCCTGGTTCGCACCCGTCTGGGCCGACCGGCGGAGGGCGCGTGCGATGTCACCCTCATCATCGCTGGCAAGCTCGGACCCGACCCCGAGTAGCGTCGAAAGCGCAACGCCCTGCAGCAAGCGCCAGGAATGATAGTCGACCTTGTCTTCAAGCCCGGCATAGCCGCGGGCGTCCACGCCCGTGAGATTATCGATCCTGATCGACGTGCCATCCGGCATGATGATGCGCGTCCAGACAAGCAGGGCGCGTGACTGGCCGAATGCGATGACACTGTCATAGCGGCCGATCACGCGGGCGCCTTGCGGCACAAGCACCGTCTCGCCGCTCACCGTATCATAGACCGGGTTCGTCACTTGCGCGATGACCTGGCCCGGCAGGTCGGAGTTCACCCCCGTGAGCAGGGTTGCAGGGATCACTGTCCCGGCCATCAGCTGCCAGGGGGAGACGGGCGTCTCGAGCCGGTGCGGATTGTAGATCGACGTGTCATCCGTCTCGCCGAGGAAATCCATCTTCCGTTCCTGCCGGTTCGGATCTTCGCTGAGCGACGCGCCAAACACGCCAGACGCAGAGTTCGCGAACGCTGACAGGTCCGGCATTTGCAGCGCGGGACGCTTGTCATCGGCTGTTTCTGACACCGATGACAGTCTTGCCCCGCTTGCTCCAACGGAGAAGAACACGCCGCTGCCGCGTGCGGCTTCGGACATGGCCGCCTCCCGCGCCGCAAGTTCCGCTTCGCGCATCTGGCGGGCCGTATCGACCTCTGTCGGCGGTGCAGCATCATAGGCCTCATCAAACGTCATGCGTCCTTCGCGCCGGGCTTTCAGGATGGGGCCGCCAAGGTCACCCGGCAGCGGCGGCCCGAGTTCCGGCGCCTCGGGCTTCACGTCGCCATAGCTTGCCGGGAGCGCTTCCAGGCCTTCGGCCGTCGGCTTTCTCGCGGTCGCGTAGAGCTCGCGTCCGGCCGTGGCCTTGTCCCTCTCCGGGGATTGAAGCGCAAATGCCAGCGATCCGAGTATGACCGCACTGGCTGTCCCTAGCAGGATAGCAAGCGCGCGCTTCGAGAACCGCCGGACCGGCCGGGGCTTGCCGCGGATCTCCAGAGATTCAGAGGCTGGGGAAGACCTCTGGCTCATCGGCCCGCATCTCCCAGATCGGACCGTGCGATCCGCACGACATCCTGCTTCTTCTCGCCGAGGCGGAGCTCGGCTTTCGCAAACAGGCGGTCGACCACATAATAATTCCCCGACATGCGGTAGTTCACCAATTGGGAGCGCCCGTCGCGGCCAATCACGAACAGGGCGGGTGTATCGCCCTGGTCAAGCCGGGCGGGGAACTGGATATAGACCTTTCGGCCATCGTCGAATACGCGCTCCGGGCGCCAGTGCGGCCTGTCACCTGCAAGCTCGTAGCGGAACTTCAGGCGTTCCAGCTGGAGGCCCTGCGGTGCATGCGGCTCCGCAGCCCGGGACGTGGCACTGGCAACATGGGTCACGAGTTGCTGGTCCGCATAACGCCAGGAGACGGCGGCCATATATGTCTCCTGGAATGCCTGAAGCTCGAGGTGGTAGGCGCGGCGTGACGTCGTCACAATCAGGTTTGTCCGGAGGCCGGGCTGGATCGGTTTGACGAGAATGTGAGCCTGCGCTGCCGTGCCAGTGCCCGACACGGTGTCGCCAAGTACCCAGCGGACCGTGTCACCGGCCGACACTGACAAGAGCTCCTCGCCGGGTTCGAGCGCGATGTCGGTCACCTGTTCTGGCGCGCAATAAACCTGATAGAGTGCTCCGACTGTGTAGGGATAGACTTGGATCGCGTTCATGTAATTGTCGAGCGAGGGTTCGATGGACGCCTTGCTGTTGGCAGTCTCAATCGCCTCAAAGGGTTTGAGCGATGACGCGACAGCGGCAGCAACAGGCAGGGGCTTCAATTGTCCCGGCATCGGCACCGGGTGGTAGGTCGTCAGCACAACAGGTGATGGCACGCCGTCCAGGTCTTCTTCCGGTTCGAGAAAGAGGTCTTCGGCGAACGCTGTGTCATCCGGCAGCTCCGCATCAAGCAAGATGTCGGGCGCCCCAGCGCCAGAGGGAAAGGTTTCGCAAGCCGTAAGGCAAGTCGCACCGAGAAGGATCAGGGCAAGGCGTTTCATGGAAATCTACTCCTGTTTGTGGTCTTGCGACCAGTTGAGGCCATGGACGTAGAGTCCCAGCGGATTGGCTCGCAGGGTTTCCACATCGCGGGGCGGATCGATCACAATGGAAAAGATGCCCGTGTGGTGTGACCGGTCGATCTCGGCGCCATTTCGGAATGCCGTCTCGCGCCAGCGCACGGTGAAACTGTCATCGGAGGAGCGTACGACGCTGGTCACGTCGACCGAGACCGAGCGGTGTCCGATATCGGCGAACGGGTCATTGTCACGGGCATAATCGTTGAGTGTCGCGGCGGCCCGGTCGGTCGCATAGGCATAGGCCTTCAGCCAGTTCTGGCGCACCACGACCGGATCAATGGAAACCGAGCGCGTATTTGTGACAAAGTTCGCCAGATGATACGCGATCTGTGCATCGGTCGGCTCGTACTGCCCCTCGGCCGGGCCGACGGCGCGTACGGCGCCGTCTGTCGTCAGTTCAACCACATACGGCGTCACAAAAGACTGGGTCGAGCGCCAGACAAGCCCGCCTGCCAGCACGAACGCGAGCGCAATCGATCCGAGGGCCGCGAGGCGCCAGTTTGCGGCCTGAACCCGGTAGGAGCCGATCCGGTCGTCCCAGGCCTGAGCCGCGCGCTGGTAGGGTGTGACAGGTTCGGGTGTGTCGCCGTATCGGCAGGTTGTGCGTTTCCAAAGCATCTCTGTCTAATCCTCGTCTGATCGGAGCTGAACGGATGTGCCACCGCCTGGCTGGTCGCCGTCTCGGACGGCAGAGGCGGCCATCATGCCGGCATCACGGGTTGTCTGGCTGCGCCGGATGCGGCTTGCCCAATCGGGCGCTGACCGGTCATTGGCGGTGGGCGGCGCAGAGGGCGTCGCGCCTGACCCGCCGGTCGCGGCAAATGCCGCGCGGCTTCCAGCTTGTGACCTCGCTCCCGGATTGCCAAATGCGCGGCGCGCGAACCCCGCAACTCCCGAGGCCGCGGTCTGGACGCCTGCGCTGGCCACGCCGCCCATGCCGGCAGCCGCTGCGCCCATACCCGTCTTGCCGGCGCGCGCCGCGCCGAGTGAATAGGCCGTACGTGCCCCGCCTGCCATGGAGGCGGCCGCGCCAATCGCACTCCGCCCGCCCTCCGCAACCGCAGACACAGCTGACTTCGCAACTGTCCCGCCGGCAACAGTGCCAGCTGCAACACCTGCCATCGTGCCGACGGCTGCGCCCGCACCGAGCTGCGGCGCGCCGGAGACAAGGCCGGTCGCGATGCCGGGCCCGAACAAACCGAGGGCGAGCAAGGCGAGCGACCCCAGGATAACGGAAGCCGCCTGCTCAAGCGTCACATTGTCCGGCTCGAACGTGGATGTGATGCTTGTGAAGATCGTGGATCCGATGCCGACAATGATGGCGAGCACCATGAGCTTGATGCCCGAGGCAATCACATTGCCGAGCACCTTCTCGGCGAGGAACGAAGTCTTGTTCCAGAGCGCGAAGGGAATGAGGACAAAGCCCGCCAGCGTTGTCAGCTTGAATTCGATGATGGTCACGAAGAGCTGGATCGCGAGGAAGAAGAAGGCGAGGAGCGTGATCAGCCAGGCGAGGAAGAGGACCGCGATGATCACGATATTTTCGAAGAAGGCGATCGGGCCTGTCAGTTTCCGGATTTCATCCAGCAGGGGATAGGCGGCATCAAATCCGGTCGCCGCGACGAAGCCGGGCTTCACGATGTCGTCTGCCGTCAGTGTCCCGCCGGTTGCATTGAGTCCAAGCTGGGCAAAGCTTCGGAACACGACGTCGGCGAGCAGGGCGAAATTGCCGAGGATCAGGGCAAAGGCGCCGACATAGAGGACCTTTTTCAGGAACCGGCCGATGACGTCCGTGTCCGGTCCCATGGCCCAGAAGAGACCGGCCAGCGTCACATCGATTGCGATCAGCACCGAAGTCAGCCAGGCGACATCGCCCTGTAGGAGGCCGAACCCGCTATCGATATAGGCGGAGAAGGTCGCGACAAACCGGTCGATGACATTGAGATCCTCCATGGCCATCAGTTCCGGGTGTAGGCGGCGCCGTCGCCGCGGAAGCGTTCGTGCCGGACCCGCGCCTGCTCTTCGAGCGCGGCGCGCCGGGAAGCCTCGACCGCCTCCATCCGGTACTGGGCCGCCATCAGCTGCTGCATCTGCATTTGCTGTTCGACAGAGAGGGCGATCAGCTGGTTGCCGGCCTGGGCCACAGAGAGATTGCCTGAAGCCGACTGGCTCTCACTGACAAGTTCGCTCAGCGTGCCTTGAGAATCAGCAATGGCCGACACGATCCCTGACTGGACCTGCACAGCGCCCGCAAAACTCCCCCGCGACAGACGCCACTGATCTTTTGCCTGCGCGGTGATCTCTTCGTTCGAGACGTCCTCGTAGCTCTCCGGGAAGGCCTCCTCATACCGGCGTTCTGACTCTTCAACTTCGTAGGAAATCTCGTCGGCCTCACGCATCAGCGTGTCGATCCGTTCTAGCAGGCGTTTCAAATGCTCGATGGACCCATAGTCGAGGCGTTTGAGGTCCTCGGCCTGGTTCACCAGCATTTGCGCCTCGTGCTGGAGCTGCGTGATCTGGTTGTTGATCTGCTCCAGCGTATTGGTGGCCGTCACGATGTTCTGCACCAGGTTCGTCGGGTCGATCACGACGTCACCGACACCGAGCAGGGCGTCTGCGCGCGGCACCGTCAGGGACAGTCCCAACATCCCCACGAGTACAGCGGTCACTCTGCGGCGCATGGCACGGCCTCCCTGTCAGCGATGAGGTCAGAGGCCCAATCGAGCCCCTTCGCCGCGAGCCAGGCGGCAGCGAACCCGTCCGGTCCCACGACGTCCATAACCTCATCCATCTGCACCTGATCGGCCTTCGACCCGGCCGCGCAGAATGCGAGCGCCACGGGACCCAGCTCCAGATCGAAGAGCCGGTTGCCCGCCGGGCATTGCAGGTAATAGTCCCGTTTCGGCGTTGCCCGCGCGATCAGCTGGGTCTGCCGGGCATTGAGACCAAACGCATCATAGGTTTTTGCCTGTCCGGGTTCTTCGGCCCGTGCATTGGCGAGGAATATCCGGGTGGGCGCGCTTTCGATCAGGGCCGGTGCAATCGCGCTCGAAGTAATGTCCGCCAGGCTCTGTGTCGCAAACACGACCGAGACGTTCTTTTTGCGAAGAGTCTTCAGCCAGTCCCGCAGGCGTCCTGCAAACAGCGGATGATCAAGGAAGAGCCAGGCCTCGTCGAGGATGAGCAAGGTCGGACGGCCGTCGAACCGCGCCTCCAGCCTCTCGAAGAGATGCGCAAGGACAGGCGCGGCAAGGCGCCTGTCCGACATCAAGGCTTCCATTTCAAAGCACGCCAGATCTGACGCTGCAAAACTGTCCGCATCTGCGTCGAGTAGCACGCCATAGGGCCCGTCCAGCGTGTAAGGCTGCAGCGCTTGCCTCAAAGCCGACGACTGGATCAAAGCCGTCAGCCCCGTCAGCGTGCGCTGGCGGCGCGGGGCTTCAGCCAGGCTCTTCAGCGCCGACCAGACGGCCTGGCGTACTTCCGGGATGATCGTGACGCCTTCCTGTTCGATCAGTGCCAGGATCCAGTTCTGCGCGGCAGCGAGCGATCCTTCATCAGATATTTCACTCAATGGCTGGAACGCGTGACTGCCGCCCAGGTCTAGGTCATACCAGTCACCGCCCAGCGCCATCGTCATGGCGCGCGCCGACTTTCCCTTGTCGAACACGAAGACCTGGGCGCCTTCATAGCGCCGGAACTGAAGCGCGAGCAGGGACAAAAGAACCGACTTGCCGGCCCCTGTCGGCCCGACAATCATCATGTGCCCGACATCACCCTGGTGCGCCACCAGCCGGAACGGGGTGGAACTGGCCGAACGTGCCATCAGGAGCGGCGGGCCATCCAGATGGTCATTGCGCTCGGGCCCGGCCCATTGGGTCGACAGCGGCGCCATATGGGACAGGTCGACCGTATTCAGGATCGGCTGGCGCACATTGGCATAGGCCTCGCCGGGCAGGGTCCCGAGCCAGGCATCGAGGGCGTTGAGGGTTTCCGGGGTGGCGGTAAAGCCGCGGGCATTGATGACGCGTTCGGCAGCCCGGATACGTTCTTCGGCAACCAGCGGATCGGCATGGGTGAGAACGAGCGTTGCCGTGTAATAGCCAAACGCGACATGGCCTGCGCCGAGCGCCTGCAGGGCGGCGTCGACATCAGAGGCCTGATTGTCGGCGTCCGTGTTGAACTGGGTGGCCGGTTCATTGGTCAGGATTTCCCGGACATACGACACGAGCGAACGGCGCTTGGCCAGCCAGGCCCGCATGTAACGGTTGAGGATCTTCTCCGCGTCCGCTTTGTCGAGCGGTATGAACCGCGTCACCCAGCGGTACGGGAACCCGAGCTGGTCAAGTTCCGCCAGGAGGCAAGGCTCGCTCGTCCCCGGGAACTTGCGCACCGTCAGGACTTTCAGCGTCTCGCCGCCGAGCATGGGGGCGAGCCCACCGGTCACGTCCGTGTCGGCAAGCAGGCCGTCGAGGAACATCGGCGCCTCCGGTGCCCGAACTGGATGCCGTTTCAGGGAGATGCAGCCATGCAGGTAGGTCAGCGTTTCATCGTCATCCAGAAACCGTGCCTCCGGCATAAGGTCCGCCATGAGGTCCAGCGCCCGTACTGTCTCGGTTTCGAAACGGTCAAGGTTTTCAGCAAAGAAGCTGCGCGGCGCTGCGGCTGGATCTTCGATGAACAGCTGCTCGACGCGGGCTGTCCGGTCGGCTGGTGGCATCCAGCTGAGGGTCAGATAGCAATCGGTTTCAAAATGCCGGCCCACCTCTTCGAACTGGGCGCGGCGTTCCGCGTCGACCAGCCAGGCGGCCGGATCACGCCAGCTGTTGTCCGGATACGAGGTCGAATCCCGCCGGTCTGCTTCGAACCAGAGCGCCCATCCGGACCCGAACCGCATCAGCAGATTATTCATCCGGGCAGAGATGGAGACCAGTTCTTCCGGCGTCGCGCTCTCAAGGTCAGGGCCACGATAGGCAATCGTCCGCTGCAGGCTGCCATCCTTGTTGAGGATGATGCCGGGCGCGATCAGCGCGGCCCATTTGAGGTGGTCGGCGAGGCGCGCCGGGCGGGCGCGGTATTCACGGAGGTTCAGCATGCGAGATACCCCTTGTGGCGGACGTGCCGGATCAGAACGTCGACAAATTGCGGATCACGCCGCGCGGAAAACACGCAGAGCCCGTGCGCGATCAGCCAATAGGCGAGCCCCACAATCCAGAGCTGGAGACCGAGCCCAAGCGCTGCGGCGAGCGTGCCGTTCACGATGGTCGCCATGCGCGGCGCACCCGCGATCAGGATCGGCTCGGTGAGCGCGCGGTGGACCGGCGTCACATAGCCTTCAGGGAGGGACGAACGGCCAGCCATCAGAGCGTCGCCCCGCCGCCGAACGAGAAGAAGGAAAGGAAGAACGAAGTGGCCGCAAACGCGATCGACAGGCCGAACACGATCTGCAGGAGCTTCCTCATCCCGCCGCCGCTTTCCCCGAACGCAAGGCCGAGGCCGGTCAGGATGATGACGATCGTGGCGAGGATCTTGGCGACCGGGCCCTCGATGGATTCCAGGATCGATTGCAGCGGTCCTTCCCAGGGCATGCCGGAACCCGCCGCATGGGCCGGCAGGACAAGAAGGGCAGCAAGCGCTGTCAGGCTGAGGGCTTTGCCCATATCTCGGTTCATCGGTCGTGTTCCTTTCAGTGGTGGAGTGCAGAAGGCTGGAGCGACGGCAGGTTCGGCAGGACGAGCTGTAGGTCGGGCACAATCGGGCGAAGGTCATAACCATGCCGACCGAGCCCGCAGAGCGAGGCGACGGTCTCGACCCGGCGAGACCCATGTTGGCGCGCGATGAACACGACACTGTCTATCGTCTCAGAAATGAGATCATGTGGCACGTTCACGGCCGCCTCGCCGACCAGCTGTTCGAGTCGGGAAAGACCCGCCAGCGCAGAGTTTGCGTGCAGGGTCGCGATCCCGCCCGGATGGCCGGTATTCCAGGCCTTCAGCATGTCGAGGGCTTCGGCCCCGCGTACTTCGCCAATTACGATCCGGTCGGGCCTGAGACGCAAGGTCGAGCGCACAAGGTCTGACAGGGAGACCGATCCCGGCTGCGTGCGCAGTTGCACGACATCCGGTGCGCCGCAGGAAAGCTCGCGCGTGTCTTCCAGGATGACCAGCCGGTCGCCGGTCTCGGCCATTTCAGCAAGGAGCGCATTGGCGAGCGTGGTCTTGCCCGATCCTGTTCCCCCGACAACCAGGATATTCTGGCGGTCCAGGACGGCGCGCCGCAGGGCATCGGCATGGTGGCCACTCATCACGCCGGAGGCGACATATTCATCAAGCCGGATGACGCGTCCGGCCGGTTTGCGGATCGAGAAACAGGGGCCCGGCGCGACCGGCGGCAGGACGCCTTCGAACCGTTCGCCTCCCATGGGCAGCTCGGCCGACACAAGCGGCGCGTCCGCCGTCGCGTCACGCCGCATATGGGTCGCGACCAGCCGGATCACGCGCTCGACCTGGGCCGGTGCCAACACCGCGCCGCAGGCAGTACGCCCCGCGCCATGCCGTTCGATCCAGAGCCGGCCATCGGGGTTGACCATGATCTCGACGACCTGGGCGTCGGCAAGCGCCGCCATGATGACGGGCCCGAACGCGGTGGCCAGCATGTCGCTGGTGCGGATGAGGCTCTGGGCTTCACGCATCGATCCCGCTCCGCACGCCAAGCCGGTCGAGCTCGGCTTCGCTGACAAAGTCGGACGGCGCAGCAACGAACTCCTCGATGGCATTTTGCAGGATCCTGTCGCCGGAGCGCACGCTTTCGGCCACCTGACGAACAAAGAAATCGAACTTTAGGTCACCCTTGGCCCGCGCCGCATCGAGCTGGTCGGCCGGCACCGGCGGCGTCACGGTCAGAAAATAGCGGACATAAGTCGAGACCGTCTCGCCGAGGATCAGGTGGTGGCGTTCGAGCCGTCCGAACTGGCGGGTTAACCGATCAAGCCGCCGCGTGATGGCGGCGTCCCGCTGGTCGTCCGTGTCGCCAGCAAAGAAGGCCGCCAGCGCCCGGTCGACAATCTTGCTTTCCGACAGACCCGGTCTTTTCGCCATGGCCCGGAGCCGAACGAGATTTCCTGCAGAGATATAGGGTTGGATGCGCGGCTTCATTTGTTGCCCCGTCCAGTCAGGTCAATCCCGGTCGTCTGTTCCAGTCCGTCCGCAATCTGGATCGTATCGAACAGTCCCTGCTGGAGTGGCTGGCGAGGCCGGGACGGGCGGGCCGGCCCGGGCGACCGGGGTCCCTTTGGCCCGGAAGATCGGACTGGAGTGCCTGCGCTTCCAAAGCCCGGACCGCCTTCATCCGAGTCATCCGACACCGGTGGCACCATCAGACCTTCATGCAGGGTCCGGATCTGCTGACCCCAGCCATCCAGGCGAGCTGCGGGCAGGGCCTCACCATCCCGGGGCGGCTTCATGAGGCGTGAGGTGAAATTGCGATCGGCATAATAGCGTAGTTTCTTCGCCCGGATCGGCGGACAGCCGGCAACAAGGACAAGCTCCTCGGACGAGGGCAGCTGCATGACTTCGCCGGGCGTCAGCAATTGCCGGGCGGTTTCCTGGCGCGATACCATCTTGTGCGAGAGCCAGGGCGCCAGCCTATGGCCAGCATAATTCTTCATCGCGCGCTGTTCGGTCTTGGTCCCGAGCGCATCCGAAATCCGCTTGGCCGTGCGCTCGTCATTGGTCGCAAACGCCACCCGCACATGACAATTGTCCAATATGGCGTTCGATGGACCATAGGCTTTCTCGATCTGGTTCAGGGATTGCGCGATCAGGAAGGCTTTGAGTCCATAGCCCGCCATATAGGCCAGCGCACTTTCGAAGAAGTCGAGCCGGCCGAGGGCAGGGAACTCGTCCAGCAGGAACAGGACCTGGCTCCGCGACGAAGATGCTTCCACATCCAGATGCTCGGTGAGCCGCCGCCCGACCTGGTTGAGGATCAACCGGATCAGGGGTTTGGTCCGGGAGAGGTCCGAGGGCGGCACGACCAGGAACAGCGACAGCGGGCGCTTGCCTTCGACCAGGTCCGCAATCCGGAAGTCGCAACGTGAGGTCACTTCGGCCACGACGGGATCGCGATAGAGGGACAGGAAGCTCATGGCTGTGGAGAGGACGCCGGAGAGTTCATTCTCGGATTTGTTCATCAGCTCGCGGGCGCATTGCGCAATCACGGGATGGACCAATGGAGCCTCAGCGGTGCCGACATGGTTCGTGCGCATCATGATCGTGAGCGTGGCGCGGAAGGTGCGGTCGGGATCCGACAGGAAGCTTGCAACCCGCGCGAGTGTCTTCTCGCGCTCGGCATAGAGGACATGGAGGATGGCGCCGACGAGCAGGGAATGGGCGGTCTTCTCCCAATGGCTCCAGCGTTCCAGCATGCCTTCGGGGTCAACCAGGATATCGGCAATGTTCTGGACATCGCGCACTTCGCAGTCGCCGCGCCGGACTTCCATGAGCGGATTGAAATGCGCCGAGCGTTTGTCGGTCGGATCAAACCGGACACAGTCTGAGAAGCAGGAGCGCCAGCCGGATGTCAGCTGCCAGTTCTCGCCCTTGATGTCGTGCACCACGGCCGAGTGTGTCCACGACAGCAAAGTCGGCACGACGAGGCCGACGCCCTTGCCAGACCGGGTCGGCGCAAAGGCCATGACATGGTCTGGCCCGTCATGGCGCAGGTATGATCCTTCGGCCTGACCCAGGAACACGCCGGCAGGTTCGAGCAGCCCGGCCTTGCGCATGTCACCCTTGAGTGCCCAGCGCGACGAGCCAAACGTCGTCACCTTTTTGTCCCAGCGCGCCCGCAGGATCGATCCCGCGACCGCGATGACCACCGCAATGACACCGCCAGACGCCGCAATCTGACCGCCCCGTGCGAACACGTCCGGCGCATAGGCGTCAAACGAGAACCACCAGCCAAAGAATGCCCAGGGTGCATAGATCGGATAGTCCGCCAGCACGAACCATGGCTCGCCGAGCCGCGCCGACCAGCCAAGCTGAAAGGCCGTCCATTCAGTAGCCGTCCACACCGCCAGGACAATGACGGCGAGGACAATCAGGATCTGCCAGGAAAGGGTCGTGTTCGGTTTCATGTCCCTTAGGCTGGGCCATCCACCGTCTCATCGTCCAGAGTGAATATTGTGCAGAATCAGGTAGTTAAGCGCAGGAAAAAGGACGCTCAGGTAGGCGGAGAGTAGCAAAGCGTGGCAGCTGCGAGGCTGTTATTTCCCACAAGAAGCCCGCAAGCCCATTGTTCGTCATATGTTCCTGGCATAAGCCGCAGTCATGGAAGATGTTCGCCTCGATTGATGTTGCGATCCGTACTGCGCCCGCTCACACCAAGCGCGACCACAATGCCCAACTTGCCATTCAGCGCGACGAAGCCGCCGCCGATCTGACGAGCCATATCTTGCAAGCACTCACGAACTACCGTCGGGGGAAGCCGCTGACAAAGTCGCTGATTTGTCGACTCAGCGGCAAAGTAAGGTCTACACTGCTAAAGGATGATATTTTCAACCTACCAGATAAACTTCAAGGGTTAGGGCTGTCGGCAGTCGCACTTGCGTCGTTGGACAAAGAATCGCGCTATTTGTACTTCGGTTGGGATAGATTTTTTTGAACGGCACCCGTCAAAAGCAGCTGATTGCTGCGCACTAAGAGGGTTGCTTTTTTTGCTGGGCGGATCGGTTTAAATGAAATTTACTGTGCGGGACCTCCTCGAGACGTCTGGTGCTGAGAAAGTGCTTTCTGAAATCGGAACATTAGAACGTCTGCGAGAGCTTAACGCACACTACACACCCAATGCAGTAGCGGCGCTAATGGCGGAGTGGAGCATTCGAACCGGGTCCGAAAGTGTGCTTGAGCCGAGTGTCGGATCTGGCATGCTCATAAAGGCCTGCCTACTGCGCAGTAGGGAGGTCGAAGAAAGAACATCAGGAATCTCGGGATTGGTATGCGACGTAGATTCTGAAGCGATCCGGGCTTGCAAAACATTTGAATCAAACGGTTTTAGAACTCACTTAGGCGACTTTTTGTCTTTGTCTCCGGACGTGGCTGACCAATTTGATGTGGTGATAGCGAACCCACCATTTACCAGGAATCACTCGATTGATCCGACAAAACGGCGAGAGCTGCGTGAGCGCTTTAAACTTTCGGGTGCCGCGGGGATTTGGGTTCCATTCTTGCTTCACGCTACGTCGTTTCTTCGAATGGGCGGTCGATTGGCCGCAGTTGCGCCGGCTTCAGCGGTATTCACTCGATATGGGCAAGATATGCTTTCGCGGTTGTGCGCTCAGTTCGACTTGGTAGCGGTGTGCCAGCTAACGAGTCGAACAGAGTGGATCGGTACCGCGGAAGAAAGAGGGTGTCTCATATTCGCAGAAGGTCGATCGGCCAAGGGTTCAGCATCTTGGGAGACAATCCAATATGGCGAGCATGCCCGGGACTCGGCGAGCGGTGAAGGCCAGTCTATTGGTGGTGTTGAAAAGCTCATGGCCGCGTCGCACGAAATGACTGAACTCGGCGAATTCAGCATTGGGGCGGTGACTGGAAGGAACTCAGTTTTCTTGCTGAGCGAGCAAGAACGCGTCGCGTTTGGTATTCAAAAACGTGATGTTCGATCAGTGGTATCGAGGGCTAAGCACATTCGAGGAACTACGATCTCTACCACTGAATTACGTCAGCTGGCCAATGCCGGAGAGAAAACTTGGGTATTATATCCGGCCAAGCTCAGCCCGAGCGTAGAGGCGCGTCTTAGCATGATTCCGAAACCCGAGCGCTCTAAAGTCGTTTGGTTTTCCAAGAGGTCGCCATGGTGGAAGGTTGATTTAGGAAATCCATGCGACGCAATATTCACATACATGAATCATCGTGGGCCGAGACTTGTGCTCACCAAGTCGCGGATATTCTGCACAAATACGCTCCACCGGTTCTCGTTTCATAAAGGCATTGCCGAAGAACAGCGAGCCAGCGCCGCCTTATCCCTTCTTTCTTCGTTCGGACAACTGATGGCTGAGGAGTTGGGTCGTGCCTACGGAGGGGGGGTATTGAAGTTTGAACTGTCCGACGCGCGAAAGTTACCAGTTATTTTAAGCACGAAATCTGGGGCGTCCGGCGCATTGGCAGAAGCAGATGTGGCCCTACGAGCCGGAGATTATGAGTTAGCAACACAAATCGCGGACCAATTTCTTATGCCTCCAATTTTGGGGCGGTCTTGGAAGAAGTCAATTGCTGGTATTCAATCCGAAGTTAAGCGGCGTCGAATGATTCGGCACTCAAGTTCGAAACGAGCAAACAATGGCTAGGGAACAGTTATCGTTCGAAACAGATGCGGCAATTATTGCACGATTGGGGCAAGAGCTCGTTGCCAAGCAAGAGACCGCACTCGCTGAACTCGTCAAGAATGCTTTTGACGCGGACGCTACAGACGTTGTCGTCAGATTCTCGAATGAGTCTGGAAAGAACTTATTAGAGATTATCGACAACGGATTAGGAATGTCGAGAAAGGAACTCTTGGCTGGTTTCATGAGATTAGCGTCCGACACGAAAGCGCAGGAACCTAAGTCGAAGAAATTTAAGCGCAAACGAGCGGGACGAAAGGGGATCGGACGGTTTGCAGCGCAGCGGTTGGGAGCGCGACTGGAGCTTACCACGAGGGCTAAGGGCGAGAAGGACGCTCTTCGGCTTATCGTAGATTGGTCGAAATTTTCTGCGGGCACGAACCTGGAAGACGTTTCCGTGTTTCTCGAACCGGCAGAGCGCACGTCGATAGGGACGTCCTTAGTGATATCCGACCTCCGGGATGACTGGAGTGACTCGCAGATTCGCAGATGTTGGCGAACGCTTATTGCACTTCAAAAGCCGTTTCCAGTAGCCCCTGTATCGTCGGCGCCTTCCGACGACCCCGGGTTTCAAGTCAAATTCTTCAAGCAAGACTCACTATTCAGCGACGACACCTTGGTGGTCGATCTCAAGACCGAGATACTCGACCACCTGCATGCTCTAATAGAGGTGAAAGTGGATGAGGTTGGGGCAGCACGTTTTCGCATCCAAAAAAATAGATTTGGCGAGGCGCGTCCTTGGAGAAAGATTCACCATCTTACGCGGGAAGGCAATTTTGTTCCGAATTACGAGCATCTAAAAAACGTGTCGATGAAGGCGTATTATGTCGTTCTCGATCCTAGTTTGCTGCCATCGATCGTCTATACGCGTGTCCGCGATGTGTTAGGACGCGAAGGCGGAATAAGGCTATATCGGAATGGGTTTCGGGTTGTGCCATACGGGGAACCTGGGGATGATTGGCTCGGACTAGGCGTTCTGTATGCGAAAAGAAGCATGTTGGCACCGATCGCAAATCGAAACTTCTTTGGAGTTGTGGAAATCGAAGACCCAGACGTCGAGGATTTCGAAGAGCACACATCCAGAGAGGGGTTGATTGAAACGCCTGCTTTTGTTGAATTGAGATCCTTGCTGTCGTCCGCGTTAGGAACCGCTACACAGCAGCTAGCTGAGGACCGAGGAAGAAAGACCCGAGCGGGCCGCGCTACGACACCGCCTGCAAAATCCGATGAGCGATTCAGCGCACTGACGGAGTCTTTGCGTGACGCGCGAGAAGCAGCAAATGAAGTCGCGCAGCAAACCAAGACACCAGCTGCGCAAAATGCGGCAAAAAAAACTGCCCAAGCGCTAAGGCTTGTCCAATCAGAGATTAAAGAACTCGAGCATCTTAGAAGTTCGTATGCAGATGAGTCGGCGATGCTTCGTTTTCTGGCTACACTTGGCATGACGACTGCTGAGTTTAGCCATGAGACAGGCATGACGTTCGACGCTGTTAGATTAGACTTTTCCTACATATTTGAACGCGCCGAAAAAGAGTTCGGACAGGAAAAGAAGTTTATCCAGCATGCAGAGCGCGCAAAGGGAATGTTGGCTAGGCTAGATACGCTGACTTCGTACCTGAATACTCTCGCGGCTTCGAGGTCGCTTAGAGAAATAAGCTCCGTAAGTATGGCACGTGCAATTTCGGATTTTGAACGAGGAGTTAGGGATCAAGCAAGAGCTCAGTCTATCGAACTTGAGATCAGCATTCCTGAGTACGACGCACTTTTTACAAAGCCGATACACGGTGCCGAAGTTGCTTCTGTGCTGCTTAACTTTTACACCAACGCGGTCAAAGCAGTTCGGCGTGGCGGAGGCAAACGGAGAATGTTGATCTCGGCAGAACGCGAGACGGGAAAGGATGGACGAATACGAGTTCTTTTCTGTGATTCTGGAGACGGGATACCCGATAGTGCTAAAAGCAAGATCTTCGACGCATTTTTCACGACTTCTAGTGCCCCTTCGTCGCTCGAGAGTGATTCAGAGCATTCTAAGGGCACTGGCTTGGGATTATGGATTGTAAGGCAAATCGCTGAAAATTCCGGCGGCGACGTGAGAGTAGTGGCTCCCCCAAAAGGCTACTCAACTTGCTTTCAGTTTGCCCTCCCCGCGGAGGATGAAGATGGCCGTGATTGATGGATGGTTGATTGTAGATGATCAGCAAGAAGAACGGATGGCGTTTGCGGACCGGATTTCAAACCCTGGGGCCGGGATTAGGGTGACGCCGGTGTCGCCTTCGGAAGCGAGAATCTTATTGCTGTCGGAAAGAAATGTTCCCAAAGGCGTTCTTATGGATGTGCATCTTTCAGATGCCGAAGGTGAGTTAGGTACTGGGCCTGGGTTGGCACAGGACATCCGACTGAAGCAGCGATCGAAGGATATCGTTGGCGAGTACCCAATAGTTCGCTTTTCGAGAAAAACCATCTTGGCGGTTTCTGTCTATGGTGACCCGACAAGTATCGACCTGTTCGACCTGTCGGTCGACAAGGAAGAAATTCAAGAAAGCGTAAAGTTGATTCACTCGGCTATGCTTGGTGCCGAAGTGGTGTACCGTGAGCTCAGTAGGTCGAAAGACGGGGCAGTAGACCTTGTTCGAACCATTACAGGACTGACTGCCGAGCAGTTCGAAGAATGGGGGCACGGTTCCTTTGCGCGGCGCATGAGGGACGGTTTGAGCACATCTGTGCACGTAGCCGCCTTGGCGATATTTTCAGGGTTACTCGAACCGGCCGGACTCCTAATAGATCAAAATCTACTGAAGATTCGGTTAGGGCTGAATGCAGAGCAGACCCAAGATGCTTGGGCGCTACTATCCACGGATTTGGCGGAGTTTGGGTTTCGCGGAGCAGGGTATGAACATTTTCCTCGCTGGTGGGCGCGAGGTCTAGAAGATTGGTGGGATCGTTCCTTCGCATCTCATCACCCATTGGCGCTGTTGAGTATCAATGAGAGGTTTTCGCTTCTATCACAAAAGTATCCCGGCCTACAAAAGCTGGAGATGCCCAGAGGTAGTGCCGGCGACAGGCCGTGGCGTGTTTGCAGTCTGTCATTGGAACAAGACCGTTCAGACGTGGTTCCTGTCGACCCGGAATTCGCTGTTAGAATTACGGCTCGATCCGACCGACCTGTATGGACCGATCCTCAGTATGCTTCAGCAGCCGAAGCTTTCAGAAGACAAGACCCTCGTAGTGACGAAAACGATGTCGCGCGTCTCCAAAAGCTTTTGATCCGGGTGCCACAGTGACTTGGTCGAAGTTTGTCGGTGAACTTGATGCCTTCGCTGCGCAGCTAAATAAGCTGGACCAAACTCAGGCAACGGCGAATGCTTTGCAGGCCTTGAATTTGAGAACTGGCCACTGGCGGGCCAACCCGAGACTAGCTTCTTTACCAGAGGGAATTCCGATCCCTGTTCCAAGAAATAAAGCGTTGCTGCCGAATGGCCTAACGCTAGGGCAGGCATATCTGGCGTTCTCCTTTGAGCTAACAAATCTAGACGAGGAGATGCCCAGAAGAGCCGACTTCCAAGTTCGGGTGTTGGGAGAACTGCAATGTTCTTGGGGCCAAATTGAATTGGAGGACCACTGGCGCATTGATAGCGATCATGACTCGGTAAATACTGCAAATGAACCGCACCCTGCCTACCATTTCCAACGAGGCGGGCACGCTCAAGAGGCATTCGTAAATGGGGGGGCGTTTGTTCCGGGCAACATTCTTCCACAACCGGCTGAGGGCCATCAGTGGCGTGGATTGATGCAATACACCGGTCCACGAATGCTCACGCCGCCAATGTGCCCGATCTTAGCCGTGGATTTTGTGATAGGTCAGAACGATGGACCGCTATGGTCGAGGCTGCGAAATGTTCCTGAATACTCAAACATAATCCGCCAGTGCCAAAAACGGCTTTGGATCAATTTTTTCTCGCGACTAAATGACCGGACTAAACGCAAGAAATTGTTGGGGCGCATGATGGTGGAATAGTTATCTCGGATCGACGTTTTAGCTGGGTCGACGATCATCGTTCCGGCCCGAGCTTTCGGCCCTGCGTCCAAGAAGCCACCCCACCCCGCATCACTCCCGACACACTCATCCCGCGGCTCCGCTCCAGTACGTCCCGCCAGGGCACAATCGTAAAATCCTGCGTCCGCTCAATCACTGCAAACTTTCCGCTGACCCGCGACACCGGCTCACGATAGACTCCGTCGACATGCCCCCGCGCTGGCGCCGGAGAATACGGCTTCCCGATCTCCTCACTCAGCGTCCGCCCCGCGTGCGCCAGGTCTCGCCGGAGCAGTTCCGATTTCTGTGCCGGTGTCAGCGCCTTCACATCATTCGCCGCAATCCCGATCTCGGCCAGGAATAGACGCCGCTTCAGCTGCGCATCCATCACCTCCCGCCCGAACCCCAGCGGGACGCCGATAGGCGTGGGTGCCTCATCCAGCCAAGTCACCCCCAGCGCATGTGTCTGCTCTGCCAGGCCCATCTCCGAGTGCACCAGCATGGCAACTGACCGAATCCGTGCCTGCGTACGCTCATAGACGCGCACCTTGGCTAGATAGTCCTCCGGAATGTTCCAGTTCGCATCAACTGAGCGTTCGACATGCCCCTGACGCCGGAGCGCCTCCAGCCTCCTTACATGCGCCGTGATAAATTCAGGTGACGCACGCGGATCGTCGGTCTGGTGCAATCCCGCAGAATAGGCCCCGCCATTCTTCTGTGCGATCCGGTCTATCGCGACGTCAGAGCGCTTCGGCTCCAGGTCCGGCGGCGATAACGTCACGATAGCCCCCCGCCTGATCTCTGCAAGCTGCTCCGCACCACCGAGCTCGGCATAAACTGCCCGCCCATCCAGCCCGTCAATGATCGCATAAGCCCGGTCATGCGACTCGCCCGTCAGACCCATTTGAAGGACTGAGCCTGTCACCTTCCGGCCATCCGGATCAGATCGGTCAAAGATTGCATCCGTATCGAGGCGGCGGCCACTCGTTCCGGCCAACGCCCGGTTCATCGTCTTGATGATGTCGCCACGCTCGCCAAGTAATTTCAGTGTCGCCTTGAACTTCGCATCGAGCTGCCAGTGGCCCGCTCCCAATTTCTCAGCAAGGCCGAGCCGCTCCAGCGTCCGTAATCGCGCCGCATGCAGGGTACGGTATCTCGCCGGGCTGTCCTTCATTTCGAGCAGGTGATCCTCGCCCGCCTGCCGGTCCAGGAATTGATCGATCCGGGTCAGCCGTTCAGCGGTCGCCTCGGCATGGAGTTTCCGCTCCTGTT
>NZ_AWFG01000086.1 GCF_000682695.1 Hyphomonas chukchiensis
AATCGGCCCAGATTGTGCAGGAGGTCGACCAGGAGAAATTCCACGTTCAGGCTGGGCGGCACAGATGCGCGCATCCGGAAGTCATAGGGACGTCCGTCCAGTTTGAAGTGTCCGTGGCGTTTGCGGTTGTAAACCACAGGTTCGTTGTAGAGCTGCGTCGTGCCGAGGCCGAGACTGTTATACGCGTTCGGTGAGACCATGAGAAACCGGTCATCTCCCAGGAATGTCTCCACCAGCTTTTCCGGACTGGCGGGTGCTGAGCCGAAACGGGTCTTGCGCGGCGCCATGTAGAGTCCCGGACCGACCTTTTCGAGCCTGCCTTCGTCCAGCAACAGGCGGAGATGCCGGTCGATGGCATTGGACCAGCGCGCAAGATCCTTGCGCCGGTACACCTGTCCCGGACGGAGCCGCTTTTTCAGTTCTGCCGTGGCCGTCATGTTTGCCTCCATCTGTGTCCATATAGGTGACCGCCCTCCTTAAATGCAAGTAATATCATTAAAAATTCATGCATATTGTGTGTGAGTATGGTCTTGTCTAAAGAGAGCATATTGCTAACAATCTGGAGCCGGCATTTGCTGTCGCT
This sequence comes from Hyphomonas chukchiensis, assembly GCF_000682695.1. Lineage (GTDB taxonomy): Bacteria > Pseudomonadota > Alphaproteobacteria > Caulobacterales > Hyphomonadaceae > Hyphomonas > Hyphomonas chukchiensis. Next base: position 584 of record NZ_AWFG01000086.1, read on the forward strand.
CCTCTTCGGGCTGTCGATGCGACAGGGCAAGAAGAGTTGATCGGAATTGTTTCTTTAAAAATGCGCTGAACCGCTGCTCAACCCCCAAGATCAGGGGGCCTGATCCCGATCTCGCCGCCGAGCGGCACGTTCCGGGCAGGTGCGCCGGAGGAATTTGTCGCCAATATCGCACTCTTCCTGCCCGTCGGCACCGCGCGGTCGGACCATTGTATTACCCTTGTCCCCATCAGCTCCCCCAGGCCCTGATATATTTATCCTGCCCGGCCACTTCGGCTCTCAGCCACCCGGCTTCGCTAAATGATCTCAAAAATTCTTGAAACTTTCACTTTTTGCAAGTATTGAGAA
>NZ_AWFG01000087.1 GCF_000682695.1 Hyphomonas chukchiensis
TGTGACCTGGACGACGCGAAACGCTCCTGAAACCGGCCAGTCCCACGAATTTCCCCGCCGCTTTACGGCTCCTCGCGAGACAAATTCGCGTTCCTGTCCGGTGCTTCGCTTTGCTGCGCCCTTACAGGTTCAGGCCCGCTCCGCGCCGTCCGGGCGGTCCGGCGTCGACGGGGACAAGGTGTCCCTCGGAGACAGCCACGGAAACGAAAAGGAGACCCCCATGGCAAACGCACTCGGATATGTCAGCGAAACCAAGACCGGCTTCGAAGGCGCCCTCGCAATGATGAACCTCTCAGCCGCCATCCGTATCGAGAAGAATGCGGAAAAAGCCGAAGCGGCCCAGCCGGACTACCGCATCTTCGCCGGTGAGACCTCCACCGAAATCGGCGGCGGCTGGATGCGCAAGGCAAAGTCCTCGGGACGCGAATACGTCTCCCTGACCCTCGCAGATCCGCAGATCGGCCCGCGCCGCATCTACGCGAACCTTGCACCGGTCAAGGGCAAGAAAGGCCGCCACGTGATCCTCTGGAACCCCAGGGACTAAGCCCCACACACATCGCCAAACTGGCCGCTCCGGAGATCATTCCGGGGCGGCTTTAGACGTGTTTACATCGCTCGATAGAAGGGTATCTATAACCACACGAAGCCATATGCGCTGCGCATGGTTAAGTGAGGTGTCGCCGCGACACCGTATATCTTCGTGACTTCCAATTAGAATTTTCTTTTGCTTTCTCGGTCGTGTTGAAGCCGCCACGTTGATCTGTGCCCGGCAAGACGGGGGACGGGGAATGAACGAGGCAAAAGGACGGCCAAGTCCTTTCCTGACGACGAAAGAAGCGGCTGCCTATCT
>NZ_AWFG01000088.1 GCF_000682695.1 Hyphomonas chukchiensis
TTCGCCCTCGCACCGATCGCGCTCTCAGCCGGTGGCGGGTACGTCTTGTTGAATCACGGCGTGATCGCTCCCTTCCAGGACGTGGCCGAGCGCCAGAGAGACCAAATTGCTCCAGCCCAGAATTTGCGCCTGCTCATCTGGGACATCCTGATCCCTGTCGATGAATACCTGCAGGACAGCGACCCGGTGCATCCGGACACCTATCGCAATATCCGCGGACAGGTCGAAGTGGCATTTTCCGAGCTCATTTCGGCATTGGACGGCACGCCTCAAGCCCGCGGGCTCGTCGAGCGCGCCAGGGACAACTGGACGGTCGCAGACCAGCATGCGACCGAATTGCTGTCAGTGGTCGGATTGCCGGGAGATAGGCATGTCATCGAAACACAGCAGCGTTTCCATGGCAGCGTCGTCACCACGACCGACCTGCTGGCCGCGACATATACCCAGATCAGCCAGGCCATCATGGACGATCATGATATGGCCAATCGCTCCTATGAGAGATCGATGTGGCTGGCGGGCATCGCAGGCGGCCTGTCGCTCCTGTCGATTGCTTTCGGCGTCGTGATGATAGGCCGGGTCCTGTCGCAAAGCGTCGATCGTCTGGTCGATGGCGCGATCCGTTTTGCAGATGGCGACCGCCTGCACCGGATAAATGTCAGCGTTCCGCCTGAACTCCACCGCGTCGCTGTCGAATTCAATCTCATGATCGGGCGCATACAGGCGTCCGAGGAAGCCCTTGCCGAACTGGCCCTTCAGGACAGTCTGACCGGACTTGCAAACCGGCGTGC
>NZ_AWFG01000089.1 GCF_000682695.1 Hyphomonas chukchiensis
TGCCTGTTCACCAAGCGGATCGATCAGGGCGGCTTTGTCTGGCCCACAATGGCCGGTCATGACGGCGCGATCACGTTGACACCGGCGCAGCTCGCCATGCTGATAGAGGGCATTGACTGGCGGGCGCCCGAACGGGTCTGGAAGCCGGCGCTGGCCGGGTAAAATCCAGAAAAAAGAGCGCAAAACCTCTATAAAATCGCTCTCTGCCAGGGCCGATTCATGGTATGAATCTGTATGCGGATCGACCTTGGAAACCTGCCTTCCAATACGGCGCTTCTGCACCAGTTGGTGCGTGACATGGCAGTCATTGTCGAGCATCGGGACGGCGAGATCGAGCGGCTTCAGGCAATCATAAAGAAACTCCAGCGGATGCAGTTCGGACGTAGCGCCGAACGCCTTGATCCCGATCAGCTCGCACTCGGTCTGGAGGACCTCGACGCCGATGTCGGGCGTATCGAAGAGAGCCTGCCCATCGCCTTTACTGAGACGACGGAACCCCCGCCGCACCGCAAGCCTTTGCCCGATCATCTGCTGCGTGAGGAGGTCCGGATCGACACCGATCACGCGGCTTGTCCGGGCTGTGGCGGCGCCTTGCACGACATGGGCGAGAGCGTCAGCGAGATGCTCGACTGGGTTCCAGCGCAGCTTCGCGTTGTACGCATTATCCGCCCGAAATATGCCTGCCGGGCGTGTGGGACGATGGCGCAGGCGCCTGCGCCGGAGCGTGTCATTGCGGGTGGCCTGGCCACGCCAGC
>NZ_AWFG01000090.1 GCF_000682695.1 Hyphomonas chukchiensis
CCAGATAAGGGGTCCAGTTGAATGTCCGGTCCGGTGCCAGGAGCATGAAGTCAAGATCCTCGGAAAACCGGGGCAAGCCATGGAGGATGCGCAGGCTCGTGCCGCCCTGGAACACGGCGACATCGAAAAAATCCGCCTTCCAGAGCGCATAGAGGGCGATCTCCTGCATGATCTCCTTTGTTGCATTCTCCTCTTCCAGGCGGTTCTTCGCACCATAGGATCGCAGCTTCTCCTGAATGAGATCAATCATCGGTGCCTTTCCCGGACAGGCTGCCCGATTGTCTGAGACCCATCACGGCCTGCTCCAATGCGCTCAGGAACAGTCGCACCTGCCTGTGCTTGTAGACATCGCGAAGCGCATCAAAATCACTGCGCTGCAGCGCCGTCAGCCGGGACCGCTCGATCCGAAGGCCCTGCTCGATCCAGTCAAGACCGGCCCAGTTCGCTTTTCGCAAGGCGACCAGGTCCATGAGGGCACGCAGCGGCTGGGCCACCAGCGCGACGGACTTGCCCATCCCGATCCGGTCGACCGAGACGAGAAACTGGTAGGGCGCAATCGCCAGCGGATGGAAGCTGAAATGGCCAAACCGCTCCGTGTCCCGGGTCAGCGTCTTGCGGCCCGTGTTCACGCTCGCGGTCGTGTAGACCGCTTCCGGAATCCAGCCATGATAGGACAGGGCCGTCTCGAACGAGACATAGCTGCCGGGCACCAATGCCTGGGCGACGGCAAAGGGGTGCGG
>NZ_AWFG01000091.1 GCF_000682695.1 Hyphomonas chukchiensis
ATCTGTCCCCATTTTTCCCAATCAACCCTTCTGCATGCTCCTTCCGATCACCGCCTATCCACACCGCACGACCAATGATGTCGCCCTCCCTGACCGCTCCAAAATACCGTCCATCAAAGGAATCCGGTGTGCGATCAGAAAGGAGCAGAACCTCTTCTGCCTGAAGCTGCCTGCAGCCCGTCCAGGGAGACGGCAGGGCGCGTCCCATACTATCTGTTGATAGCAGGCGGACAGTCGAAGTCCCGTTGATCTGTAACACACCCTTGATCTCACAAACCGTGTCGCCTTCGAGCGCCCGGACGTTCTTGATGACGGGGATGCCTGGCGCAAGATAGCGCCTCTGGATCGCGAGTCTCGAAGCGGCCTCTGGCAGGTTCGAGACAACCAGATCACCCCGCGAAATCACCTCCAAAGGTTCGACGCGATACCACCCAAGCGGAGCACTTTCGCTCGGATTGTAGAGTAATATGGGCGGTAAAACACCAGTCGCCGGAAGGCCTGTCAATGCCACTCCGAGCACAGAAATACCGCTCCAAAATACTGCGCGGAGGCTCATGAAAAGCCCCTCCAGTTGCTCGAAAGAAGTCTCCAATTGGCCATCGACAATGTGATTGAATCTGTTCTCAATGCCCTGATTTCAAGCGCCATGACCGCCTCCCCGGGACCTATTCCAGACGGTCGAATAATCATTCAAATCATCGACATGATAGACGACGGT
>NZ_AWFG01000092.1 GCF_000682695.1 Hyphomonas chukchiensis
GATGCACGAATGAGGATAACCCGACCGGTCTTGCTGAGACCCCAGAGCATTTGTGAGCCGGGGCCACCATTCGCCTTGAACCAGGCACGTAAACGCTGGATGCGCAGGAAGATCAGCGGCCAGATCGGTACGAGGTACCAGGGCAGGCCCTGCATGGGGCGGAAGAGGCTGAAGTCCGGCATCCGACGTAGTATACGCCGGCGTGGATTGGGGTTGGATAAGACGTGACGCTTCCCTCTCCTTGGGGAGAGGGAGTGAGGGTGAGGGGGCGCGGTGTTGCAGCCCTTCGAAATGGTTGCAGCGACGCCTCTGAACAGGCGTCGCTGCAACGAAGGTTCCGGGTGGGAAGTGGGGTGTCCCCTCACCCCCGGCCCCTCTCCCAAGGGAGAGGGGAGAAGTCTTGTCAGGCCATCTCGATGATCGTGACGTTGGCGACGCCGCCGCCTTCGCACATGGTTTGCAGGCCCCAGCGCTTGTTCCGGGCCTTGAGGCCGTAGATGAGCGTGGTCATCAGCTTGGTGCCGGTGGCGCCGAGCGGGTGGCCGAGGGCGATGGCGCCGCCATTGACGTTGAGCTTGTCCGGGTCTGCGCCCGTGTGCTTGGCCCAGGCCATCGGGATGGATGCGAAGGCTTCGTTGACCTCGTAGAGATCA
>NZ_AWFG01000093.1 GCF_000682695.1 Hyphomonas chukchiensis
CCCCGCGAGCGCCATGTCACCCTCCAGCGCGGGCAGGCCCTGTTCGAGGTCGAAAAGGCCAAGGCACCTTTTATCGTCGCGGCAGGTACAAGCCGTACGCGCGCGCTCGGGACGCAATTCGACATCTATGCGCAGCCAGCCGGTGTGGCTGTGACCCTGCTGGAAGGCTCGGTCAGCGTTTCGACATCTCCGGAACAGAAGAGCCTGTTCGGTTTCGGCAAGGCAACACATCCCGCCGATCCGAAGGGCAGGGTGCTGGCGCCCGGGGACCGGCTCGAGATTGCCGGCGATGGCAGCCAGACCGTGTCCAGGGTCGAACCCGGCGCCGCGCTGCAATGGCGCAGCGGTAGTGTCCAGTTCGACGATGTGACACTGGCCGACGCGGTCACCGAACTGAACCGCTACTCAACCACCCAGATCAGGGTGCCTAATCCCGACCTCGCAGCCGAGCGCCTGAGCGGAACATTTCCAACAGGAGAACCAGAGGCATTCGTCGCGAATATTGCCCTTTTCCTGCCGGTCCGGATTGAACGGTCCGCAAGCCTGATCACACTCGTACCGGACAACGCATCGGCGCCCTGACCCTGTCCGACGGCATGGCAGTCGGACAGGCAGAGGGGCTCCGGTGGCAGAGAATCATCCACGGCAAGC
>NZ_AWFG01000094.1 GCF_000682695.1 Hyphomonas chukchiensis
ATCAACGTGGCGGCTTCAACACGTCCCAGAAAACAAAAGAAAATTCTAATTGGGAGTCACGAAGATATGCGGCTCCGCGGCGATACCCTGTTTAACCATGCGCAGCGCGCATGACTTCGTAAGCATACAGATGCCCCTCTATCGAGCGAATTAAACATGCCAGAAGCCGCCCCGGAATGATCTCCGGAGCGGCCAGTTTGGCGATGAGTGCGGGGCTAGTCCTTGGGGTTCCAGAGGATCACGTGGCGGCCTTTCTTGCCTTTGACCGGTGCGAGGTTCGCGTAGATGCGGCGCGGGCCAATCTGCGGATCTGCGAGGGTCAGGGAGACGTATTCGCGGCCGGAAGACTTTGCCTTGCGCATCCAGCCGCCGCCGATTTCGGTCGCGGTCTCACCGGCGAAGATGCGGTAGTCCGGCTGGGCCTCTTCAGCTTTGTCCGCGTTCTTTTCGATGCGGATGGCGGCTGAGAGGTTCATCATTGCGAGGGCGCCTTCGAAGCCGGTTTTGGTTTCGCTGACATATCCGAGTGCGTTTGCCATGGGGGTCTCCTTTTCGTTTCCGTGGCTGTCTTCGAGGGACACCTTGTCCCCGTCGACGCCGG
>NZ_AWFG01000095.1 GCF_000682695.1 Hyphomonas chukchiensis
GGCGCCTGCTGGTGGCTGGAAGCTCTGCATGAAAAACTCTGCGCGGAGGTGTTCGCTTCGGATCATTTGTTCGCCGATGACACGCCCGTTCCTGTGCTTGATCCGGGCCGGGGAAAGACCAAGACCGGAAGGCTCTGGGTCTATGCCCGGGAGCAACGCGGCTGGGGCGGGGCAGACCCGCCCGCTGCAGTGTTCCTGTTCGCTCCGGACCGGAAAGCGGAGCGCCCGATTGCCCATCTCCGTGACTTCAAAGGCGTCCTTCATGTCGATGGGTATGCCGGGTTCGAGCAAGTTGCCGCCCGCCCGGATGTGACGCTCGCAGCCTGTTGGGCGCACACACGGCGAAAGTTCTATGACGTGGCTCAAGCAACCGGGTCGCCCATTGCTGAAGAGGCCCTCCGCCGTATCGCCGACCTCTATGCAGTCGAGGCGGACGTCCGCGGAAAAGCCCCGGCATGGCGGCTTGCGGCACGCCGCAAAATGTCCGCTCCGCGTGTTGAAAATCTGCGTCTCTGGCTCGAAAGCCAGCTGGCGCAGGTGCCCGCCCGGAGCACGCTTGCTGACGCCAT
>NZ_AWFG01000096.1 GCF_000682695.1 Hyphomonas chukchiensis
TCGGATGCACGAATGAGGATAACACGGCCGGTCTTGCTGAGACCCCAAAGCATTTGTGAGCGGGGACCACCGTTCGCCTTGAACCACGCACGTAAACGCTGGATGCGCAGGAAGATCAGCGGCCAGATCAGTACGAGGTACCATGGCAGGCCCTGCATGGGGCGGAAGAGGCTGAAGTCCGGCATCGGCGGTGAGTATACGCCAGCCGGAATAGGGGTTGGATAAGTCCCGCCTTGGAGGTCTCAGCTCATCCAGTCGGGTGGGGCGACGTGGGTGCCGCTGGCGGGCATGTTGGGCTGGGGGTAGCGCTCAAGGAGCCGGGCGACGATGGCGTCGGCGACGCGGTCGGCCTCGCGCAGGGGCTTGTAGGTCCAGGTTTCGAGCGAGCCGCCGAACCAGCGGGCGGCGCCATGCTGGATCAGGCTGTCATGCAGGCGGTCGAACTTGTCATGCCGGCCTTCGAGGCGCGCAATATGGATCGGGAGGCCATGCCAGGCCGCGTCCGACAGCATGTTGGAACTGTCCTCGGTGACGATGGCGACGTCAGAGAAGGCGAGCCAGGCGATATAGGGGTTCTGGCCGTCTTCCGGGCCTGACCAGAAGCGGGCGCCGACCTGGTCTGTCAGGTTGCGGAAACGAGTGACGACCTGCAGCGGTGTGCGGCGCGACGTGGTGATGCGCAGGCGCCAGCCGAGGCCCGCGAGCTGGCGAAGCTGGCCTTCGAGGCGCTCGGCGGCCGCCTCGGTGAAGGTATGCGTCTTGGAATCGCCGCCAATAATGACGATGGCGCTCTTGGCGCGCTCGTCGGCAAGGTCGGCGAAGGCCTGGCCGGCATCCTCGATCGTGTCGGGCGCGAAATAGGAGGGCGAACCGATGGTCTCGATCACGTTCGGGCCAGTGACTTCGTCATGGCTGGGCGCGACGAGCATGTCGAAATTGGACGGGTCGATGTTCGGGTCGAGGATCTGGACGGTCAGCGTCTTGCCGCCCGAGAGTTCGCGCACGGCCCGCGTGAAGGGGGCGGAGCGGCGGCCGGCGGCAATCCAGACGGTGGGCCACGGGCCTTCCAGCACGCCGCGCTGGGCCGCAGGGAGGGAATGGGGGAGCAGGGGCCATTTGTCGGCGGGCAGCCATGTCCATGGCGCGCGCGGGCTCAGCGTAACCGGGTCGGCCCGGTGAGCGGCGCCGTCAATGTGCGCGATCTTCATCCAGCGGCGTGTTTCGCCGAGCGCCTGCAGGATGGCGCGCACCTGCGAGGCGTTGCCTGCGCGGCCATCGGACACCGCCCAGACTGAAGGTCCGAGCGGGCCCGCCCCGCCCATTATTTGTACTCGACCTTGGCTATCTCGTAGGCACGGGCGCCGGATGGCGCGGAGACTTCGGCTTCGTCGCCCTCTTCCTTGCCGATCAGGGCGCGGGCGATGGGCGAGGTGACGGAAATCTTGCCGAGTTTCACGGAGGCCTCGTCTTCACCGACGATCTTGTAGGTCTGCTCCTCTTCGGTATCGACGTCGACAATCGTGACGGTCGCGCCGAAGCGGATCTTGGTGCCGGAGAATTTCGAGACATCAATGACGTCAGCGCGTGCGAGCTTGTCGTCGATCTCGCTGATACGGCCTTCAATGAAGCTCTGCTTCTCCTTGGCGGCATGATATTCGGCGTTCTCGGAGAGGTCGCCATGTGCGCGCGCTTCCGCGATCGCCGCAATGATGCTCGGGCGTTCGACGGATTTCAGAGCCTTCAGTTCTGTCTGAAGCGCAGCATGGCCTTCAGCGGTCATGGGAATGCGTTCCATGTCAGGTCCTTTGTATTTATATATTGGCGCGAAATGCTTGTCGCAAAATCAGAGGCCGTCAAGTGGGCCCCGATCAGACCGATTGCAAGGCGCGCACCGAGATTTCCCGCGTTTTCAGGCTTGTGATGGCCTGAACGGAGGCAATCGAGGCTGAAAGTGTTGTGAAATATGGGATCTTGCGGTTAACGGCGGTCCGGCGGATCGATGCGCTATCGGACAGGGACGCTGCACCTTCAGTTGTATTAAACATCAGTTGCACGTCGCCATTAATCATTGCGTCAACGATATGGGGCTGGCCTTCGAGCACCTTGTTGACCCGTTCGACGGGCAGGCCCTGTGCTTCAAAGAAGGTGGCCGTGCCGCTGGTGGCCAGCAGGGTGAAGCCCATATCGACCAGTTTGCGGGCCGCTTCGGCAATCGCTTTCTTGTCGGAATCGCGCACCGAGATGAAGACCTTGCCGCTTTCGGGCAGGCGGACGCCCACGCCGAGCTGCGACTTCAGGAAGGCCATGCCGAAATCATCGTCCCAGCCCATGACTTCGCCGGTCGAGCGCATTTCCGGGCCGAGCTGCGGGTCGACACCCGGGAAGCGGGCGAACGGGAAGACGGCTTCCTTGACCGCCACGCGGCGGGGATTGGCATTGGTCAGGTCAAAGCTGGTGAGGGATTCGCCGGCCATGACCTTGGCGGCAATCCCGGCAATCGGCGCGCCGACAGCCTTGGCCACGAAAGGCACCGTGCGGCTGGCGCGCGGGTTGGCTTCGAGAACGTATATTTCCTCGCCTTTGACCGCGAACTGGATGTTGATGAGACCGCAGACCTTGAGCGCGAGGGCGAGGGCTTTTGTCTGCTCGGCAAGCCGGGCCTGCAGGGCCGGTGACAGCGTGTAAGGCGGCAGGGCGCAGGCGCTGTCGCCGGAATGGACGCCGGCTTCCTCGATATGCTCCATGATGCCGGCGACATGCACATTGGTGCCATCGCAGATGGCGTCGACGTCGACTTCGATGGCGTCTGACAGGTAGCGGTCGATGAAGAGCGAGGCGTCGCCAGAGACCATGAGGGCCTCGGCAGCGAACTTGCGCAGGTCTTCGTCATCGCGGGCGATTTCCATGGCGCGGCCACCGAGCACGAACGAAGGGCGCAGCATGACCGGATAGCCGATCTCGTGGGCCTTCACTTCCGCTTCCTCTACACTGCGGGCAACGCGCGACGGAGCCTGCTGGATGTTCAGCTTGTCGAGCAGGGCAGCGAAGCGCTCACGGTCTTCTGCGAGGTCGATGGAGTTCGGGCTGGTGCCGAGGATGGGCACATTTTCGGCGTGCAGCGTGCTGGCAAGCTTGAGCGGCGTCTGGCCACCGAACTGGACGATCATGCCTTTCAGCGTGCCGGCGCTCTGCTCCTTGTGGATGATCTCCAGCACGTGCTCGTCGGTCAGCGGCTCGAAATAGAGACGGTCCGAGGTGTCATAGTCGGTCGAGACGGTTTCCGGGTTGCAGTTGACCATGATCGACTCGATGCCGAGGTCTTCCATCGCGTATGCTGCGTGGCAGCAGCAATAGTCGAACTCGATGCCCTGGCCGATCCGGTTGGGCCCGCCTCCGAGGATGATAGCCTTGTCGCGGGTTGAAGGCAGGGCCTCGCAGTCGGGCGCCTCGGTGCCGTAGGAGGCATGCTCGTACGTGGAATAGAGGTAGGGCGTCTTGGCCGCGAATTCGGCGGCGCAGGTGTCGATGCGCTTGTAGACCGGGCGCACGTTCAGGGCGTGGCGATAGGCGCGTATTCCGGCTTCGGTCTTGCCGACGAGCTGGCCAAGGCGCTTGTCGGAAAAGCCCATGGATTTGAGTTCGGTGAGGGCATTGGCATCGTCTGGCAGGCCGCTGGCGCGGACCTTGGCCTCGACCTCGGTAATTTCCTGGATCTGGCGCAGGAACCAGGGGTCGATGGAGGTGACGCCGTGCACTTCCTCGACGCTCATGCCTTCGCGGAACGCCTGGGCGACGACGCGCAGGCGGTCTGGCGTTGGCAGGGCGAGGGCCTGGCGCAGGGCGGCGTCTGTTTCAAAGGGCAGGTCATCGAGGCCGCAAAGGCCTGTCTCGAGCGAGCAGAGCGCTTTCTGGAGGCTTTCCTGGAAGCTGCGGCCGATCGCCATGGCTTCACCGACGGATTTCATGGCCGTGGTGAGGACCGGATCGGCGCCCTTGTACTTCTCGAAGGCGAAGCGCGGGATCTTGGTGACGACGTAATCGATGGTCGGTTCGAAGCTGGCGGGCGTGACGCCGGTAATGTCATTGTCGAGTTCGTCGAGCGTGTAGCCCACGGCAAGCTTGGCGGCGATCTTGGCAATCGGGAAGCCGGTCGCCTTGGAGGCCAGCGCCGAGGAGCGCGAGACGCGCGGGTTCATCTCGATCACGATCAGGCGGCCGTCTTTCGGGTTCACGGCGAACTGGACGTTCGAGCCGCCCGTCTCGACGCCAATTTCGCGGAGGACCGCGATCGAGGCGTTGCGCATGATCTGGTATTCTTTGTCGGTCAGCGTCAGGGCCGGTGCGACGGTGATGGAGTCGCCGGTGTGCACGCCCATCGGGTCGATGTTCTCGATCGAGCAGATGATGATGCAATTGTCCGCCTTGTCGCGGACGACTTCCATCTCGTATTCTTTCCAGCCGAGCAGGCTTTCATCGATCAGGATCTGGGCGTTCGGTGAGGCGGCGATGCCCGAGCGGCAGATTTCCTCGTACTCCTCGACATTGTAGGCAATACCCCCGCCGGTGCCGCCGAGCGTGTAGGCAGGGCGGATAATGGCGGGCAGGCCGACCGTTTCGAGGGCATCCATGGCCGCTTTCAGACCGGAGATACGGTCATAGCCCTTGATCTTGCCATTCTCGCCGCGGATTTCCGGGCAGGCAATGATGGCGGCGCGCGGGTTTTCGAGGCCGATGCGGTCCATAGCCTCGCGGAAGAGCTTGCGGTCTTCGGCCATTTCGATGGCTTCGGCCTTGGCGCCGATCAGTTCGACGCCATGCTTTTCGAGGACGCCGGCATAGTGGAGGTCGAGCGCGCAGTTCAGCGCCGTCTGGCCGCCCATCGTGGGCAGCAGGGCGTCAGGCTTTTCGACTTCAATGATCTTCTCGACAATCTCGGGCGTGATCGGCTCGATATAGGTCGCGTCGGCGAGGTCCGGATCGGTCATGATCGTCGCCGGGTTCGAGTTCACCAGAATGACCCGGTAGCCTTCGGACTTCAGCGCCTTGACCGCCTGGACGCCGGAATAGTCGAATTCGCAGGCCTGTCCGATGATGATCGGGCCGGCACCAATGACGAGGATTGATTTGATATCAGTGCGCTTCGGCATGGTAATTCTCTCTCCCGGTCAAACGGCTGCCTCATAGCGGGGAGTCGGTCCCAAGGGCAAGGATAAACAGGTCCGTGGCTGCTATCTCATCTGGCAGGGGGATAGCAGGGGGCAAGACAGGGTCGTGTTGTCGCAGCAGGATGGGCGCCGGTCAGGCCATGCGGCCTTCGGAGTCGACCGAGGTGTGTTCCTGCACAAGGCGCCACTCGCCGTCCTGAATCTCCCAGACGGCGGAAACGGCCTGACGCTGGATCATGGCAGTTCCCTCATGCGTCTCGCCTTCAAAGAGGGTAAAATAGGCCGCCGATGCGAGGCTCTGTGACGCGCGGATGTCGACGTCAGACGCGATGGCCACCTGCCAGCTTCGGAACGTCTCGCGCAGGACCGGCATCCAGATGGCCTGATAGGTATCAAACGAGTCGCTCAAGGCGATATCCGAGCCGAAATCGCTCATCATGTTCAGGGTGCCTTTGCCCATGAGCGGCCGCAGCACTTCCATGTCGGTTGCGCAGGCGTCGCTCGACCAGGCATCCACCCATGCATCGATACGGCCTCGCACGACAGCTTCGGGTGTGCGGTGAGGCACCATGGCGAGCATGCGGGGCTGGGCCGAGGGGATGGAATGTACGCGTGGCATAGGGACTTCCGTTCGACGTCCGGCTGATGTGCGGACCTTGATCAAACGGCGGCACGTGAGGAGCGTTCCGGGGCTGCCCAAGGTGATTCAAGGGCGGAATCGGGGCGGATTGTGGCAAGGCTTCACCCAGGCTGGGCGCAAAGAAAAGCCCCGCATCCCTGATGGGATACGGGGCTTGCCCTGGCGATGTACGGTCGCCCTGTGACTTGCGGCCTACCAGCGGCGCGAGTCGTATGGGTAACGGTCATAGGCATTGGCATAGCCGTCGCCATCAGCGTCACGTTCGTCTTCCTGGTCTTTCACACCGGGCATGTCGCAGTCTTCAGACTCCGAACAGCCTTTGGCTGCACCGGCTGCACCACCGAGCACACCACCAATAACGGCGCCACGCTGGGCATCGCCATCACCGACATTGTTACCAATCACGGCACCTGCAACGGCGCCGGCTGCTGCGCCATAAGCGGCGTTCTTTTCGGTCGTACCGCTGGATGTACAAGCGGCGAGGACAATGGCGCTCGCGCCTGCTGCGAAGAGCTTCATATAGGTTGTCATTGTGTGCTCCTTATCTTGATCACGGGGTACAAACGCCGGGTGATCAGGAGCGGTTCCATTTTTTTGCTGTTACAAGCCGGTTAGGAAACCGGCCGAGCCATATGTCAGGTCCAGCGCTTGGACAGTTTCTGGCTCATAATGTCAGCCTCTTCCCGCGTTGCGCCCTGATAGCCTGTAACGCTGTCGGCGACGAAGGGATTGGACTGGCGCTCATGCCCGAATGTCGAAATCGGCCCGTGGCCGGGCACGAAGCGCATGTCATTGCCCAGCGGCCAGAGCTTGCCGGTGATGGAGTCGATCAGCTGCTGATGATTGCCGCGCGGAAAGTCCGTCCGCCCGACTGAGCCCTGAAAGAGAACATCGCCGACAAAGGCGAGGGCGCCTTCCTTGTTATAGATCACGACATGACCGGGCGTGTGCCCAGGACAGTGTGCGACGCCAAATTTGGTGCCGCCAAGCTCCAGTTCGTCACCATCGTGCAGGTAGCGTGTGGGAGTAACGTTCTTTCCATCCGTGATGCCATACTTGGCGCCCTGCGCTTCGACCTCGTCGAGCAGCCACTGGTCATCCTCGTGCGGGCCGATAATGGGGCAGCCGGTCCGTTCCGAAACGGCGGTGGCGGCGCCTGCATGGTCCAGGTGGCCATGGGTGAGCCACACAGCGACAATCTTGACGCCGAACTGCTCGGCCGCCGCCATCAGCCGGTCGACTTCGCCGCCCGGATCGATGAACACACCTTCCATGGTCGCGGTCGACCAGATCATGGACGTGTTCTGCTGCAGGGGCGTCACCGGAATGATCCGGATTTCGAGTTTGGGCTGGGGGGCTTGATCAGTCATGACCCAAAGATAGCGACCCGAAGGCGGTTCGTGAAGCATTTCCCCGATTTTCGTGGGGTAAACGTGCCCTCTGCACGATCAGGACGGACAGTTTGGGAGCCCGAGGAAAAATGGCCACCCCGGCCTTTCGAAAGGGTCCGGAGCAGCCATTCTGTCCACCATCAGCAGGCGTCCGGATCCCCACCCAGCCTGCGTAATTGCGATTGGTCAAATTTCACGGAGGAAACCCATCCAATTGTAAGTTTTACATACCACTGGTATGATAAAGCAACAATAGGCCAATTGATCGATGGTCAAGCGCACGCCAGAACAGGCTGAAGAGACGCGTCGCAAGATACTTGCTGCGGCCCGGCACCTGTTTGAAACAAAGGGATATAGGGACACGTCGATCGCTGCGATCGTTGACGAGGCGGGCACCACGAAGGGGGCCTTGTTCTATCATTTTTCCAACAAGGAAGCCCTGTTCAGGGAAGTCTGGACCGAGTTGCAGCTGGAAATGGATGCCGAGACCCGCGCCGCCGCGGCCGCCGCCATCTCGTCCACCGATCCTTATGCTGCCTTCCTCGCCGGGACGCGTGTCTATTTCAAATGGGCCTCAACGGAAGCCTACCAGCGGATCGTGCTGACAGACGGGAGGGCTGTCATGGGCCTTGAGCGCTGGCAGGAAGATGATGACCGGCTCGGGCGCAACAACGTGGCCAACGGCCTGCGCTATCTGGCCAAGCAGGGCCATATCAGTGAGGCGCGTATCGTACCAATGTCAGTCATGCTGCTCAACGCGCTGAACGGGGCGGGATTTTCCCTGTCGCGCAAGGATCCGGGTGTGACGGCGGACAACCTGTTCGAGGCGTTCGAGGAATTGCTGCGCGGCCTGCGCTAGGTCAGCGGATCGACCCGGCCGTCGCCCGACTGGTTGACGCGCCACCATCCTGCGATGCCGTAGCGGCGCGCATGGGTGACTTCGACGGCATGGGGCACGGTTTCCGACAGCATGAAGACAGCGCCCGCGCCTTCAGGCAGCAGGCGTGCGGCGGGAACAGCGCCATCGTCCGCGCCTTCCGGCCAGATCACCAGCGCGCCACCATTCTCGTCGCTCCAGGCTTCGTTGAGATAGACAACGAGTGAGATGACCCGGTTACGCGCGCCTTCGAAACTGTCGACGTGGCGATCATAGAAGCCGTCGACCGGATAGACGGCGAAGCAGGCCTCGAAATCGAACAGGCCCAGCATCAGGGCACGGTTCAGGCTCTCGCGGATAGGCTCGGCCCAGGCCAGGAAGGCCTTCTGGGCCGGGGTTGATCCGTCCATCCATGAGATACGGGTGCGGCGCACATCGCGGGCCAGCTGGAACATGTCCTCGCGGCCAATGCCGGCGGGGTCGAGATCCTGTTCCCTGTCGCGCTCAAGGATTTCGGCGCGGAGGGCTGATACGAGCGCGTCCGGCAGCATGTCCGGTTGCCAGCTCCAGCCCTTCAGCGACAGGTCCCCGGCAATGACGCCGAGCCTGTTGTCACCGGGAGGCGCGACAGCGATGTCCATGCGGATCAGGCGTGCAGGACGATCCGGCCTGCGCCGGAAGTCCTAGCCACGGTGATCGGCCATGAGGCCGGCAAAACGGTCGAACAGGTAGAAGCTGTCCTGCGGGCCGGGCGAGGCCTCGGGGTGGTGCTGCACCGAGATAATCGGCTTTCCAGCGACGCTGAGACCGGAATTGGTGCCGTCGAAGAGCGAGGTGTGGCTCTCCTCGACGCCTTCCGGCAGCGTTGACGGGTCAACCGTAAAGCCATGGTTCATCGACACGATCTCGACCTTGCCGGTCGTGTGGTCGCGAACCGGGTGGTTGGCACCATGGTGGCCCTGGGCCATTTTCATCGTCTTGGCGCCGAGCGCGAGGGCCAGCAGCTGGTGGCCGAGGCAGATGCCGAGGATGGGCGTGCCGCTGGCAATCACGTCGCGTATCATGTCACCGGAGCGCAGGATGGTCGCTGCGGGGTCGCCGGGGCCGTTGGAGAAGACGACGCCATCGGGCTTCAGCGCCGCGATCTCGGCTGCGGTCGCATCGCCGTTCACCACGGTGCTGCGTGCGCCCACGCTGGCGAGATTGCGCAGGATGTTTTTCTTCACGCCGAAATCGACCACGACGACGTGGAATTTCGCATCTTCAAGCGCGCCATAGCCGCTACCGGCCTTCCAGGTCTGCTCGTTGTTTTCGAAAGTGGCGTTGCCGACGACATCGGCTGCAAGGTCCGCATCATCCAGGCCCTTCCATGCGCGCGCCTGCGCGACGAGGGCGTCTGTATCAATCCGGCCCTCAGGCTGGTGGCAGATGGCGACCTTCTGCATGCCCTTTTCGCGGATCAGCCGGGTCATGGCCCGGGTATCGACGCCGGAAAGGCCGATAATGCCGCGTGACTTCATCCAGGCGTCAAAGTGACTGGTGGAGCGGAAATTGGAGGGTGCGGTGATGGGTTCGCGGAAAATGGCGCCGCGGGCGGCCTTCATGCCCTCAGGCGACGATTCTTCCTGATCGTCGGCATTGGCGCCGACATTTCCGATATGCGGGAAGGTGAAGAGAACCACCTGCGAGGCGTAGGAAGGGTCCGTCAGGATTTCCTCATAGCCGGTGATACTTGTATTGAAGCAGATCTCACCAACATTTGTTCCTGTAGCGCCTGCGCCGAATCCGAGGAAAATGGTGCCATCCGCCAGGGCGACGGCTCCCGTCGCTGGTGAGTCAGCTTGAACTTTGGTGTCTTTAGTCATATCTCATTTCGCTTCCGGGCCGTTTCCCGGTCGTTAACCCAACCGACCGAAGATTTTGTCCGGTTAATGGGGCTGAGTCTGCGCATCGTCAAGCAAAGTGGCGCATGCGGCATGTGAAAGGCAATAACGGCATGGGCCGAGAGGATACAACTGAAACGATGTCGCTCAAGGCGCGCATCGTCCAGGCATTGAAATCCGAGACCGAAAAAGGCGCAAGCGACGTTCGAATGGCGACGCTGCGACTGATCGAGTGCGCCGTGCGGGACAGGGATGTCTGTGCCCGTGGTCGCGGTGTCGGTGAAGGCTGCCCGGACGCCGATGTGCGCTCTGTGCTCGAAACCATGGTCGCCCAGCGCGAGGTCTCTGCGCGCGAGCATGAGGAAGCCGGACGTCTCGAGGATGCCATTCGCGAGCGCGAGGAAATCGAAGTGATCCAGAAATTCCTGCCGGTGCCGCTGAGCGGTGCCAAGCTGGAAGCGGCGGTGAAGGATATTGTCGAGGATCTCGGCGCATCCAAGCTCAAGGATGTCGGGCGCTGCATGTCAGCCCTGAAGAAGAAATTTCCCGGCATGATTGATACGGGCAGCGCCGGCAAGGCTGTCCGCGAAGCGCTCTCGCGCTCCTGACGCAATACGATATTGAAACCTGTTGAAGGGACTGCGCGCGGCGTGGTCCCTTCGCGATTCCTTTCCAAAAATGCAGACCTTAAGGGGAACCGGGCGGCGGCACATCGCGTTGAGCGGATGTTATTGCAAGGAAAGGACCCTTACTATGAAACATTATATTGCCCCTATCGGTGCCGTCGCTGCTATCGCCCTTCTGGCTGCCTGCTCCGGCGCTGACACAAATGTTGACACCGCAGGTGTGAACGACACGACAGCCCACACTGAATCCACTGACATGGCCGACGCCACGGTCGACAACACGACCATGGACGAAACCGAAATGGCGCGGGCATCCTATGTGATGGCCGCTGGCGAATATGAAGCCTCCGACCTGATCGGTGATAACATTATCGGCGCTGATGGCGAAAAGATCGCTACGGTTGCCGACGTCCTCATCGGCAAGGACGGTGCTCCTGGCCAGATCGTCTTTCGTGACGGCGGCATCCTCGGCGTTGCCGGTGACCTCGGCACGCTCCCGTTCAGCTCCGTCAGCGTAAAGCTCGATGCTGAAGGCGAACCTGAAGTTTCGGCCGCCCTTGTTGACGAGTCGCTGGAAGGCGTCGCGGAGTTCAAGCAGGATGGTCTGAACGACTATAGCCTCGCCTCCGAGCTGATCGGCTCGAATGCCGAACTGGCCGTTGCCGACAACTATACGCGCATCACCGACCTGATCATGGATACCGAAGGCCATGTGAAACATGCCGTCGTGACCGATGGTGTTTCGGGTGTTGCCTCTGACGAACGCCTCGTCGTCGACTTTGGCGCCATCACGGTTGTCCAGGGCGACAGCGAAGGTGAAGTCATGATCAACAAGACACCTGAGCAGATGAAAACCGCCCCGGTCCTGCACGACATGTAACAGACCTTCGCCGGATAATCCGGCACTTGGTAGAATGGCCCTGCCGTAAGGCGGGGCCATTTTCATATTGGCAGCCTATCCGGCTATTTCCGCGTTTCCCGGAATGCCGCAACGCGCTACACTCTATCCAATGTCCCAGACCGTGCGCATCCCCGATGGCTTCGTCGAAGAACTGAAGGCCCGCATCCGGCCTTCGGATGTGATCGGCCGCAAGGTGAAGCTGGTCAAGAAGGGCAAGGAATGGGTCGGCCTGTCGCCCTTCACCAATGAAAAAAGCCCTAGCTTCTACGTCAATGACCAGAAGCGCATCTTCAAATGTTTCTCCTCCGGCATGGGCGGCGACGTCATCAGCTTTGTGATGGAGACAGAGCGCCTCTCCTTCATGGAAGCGGTCGAGAAACTTGCCGAAGAAGCGGGGATGAGCCTGCCCAAGGCCAGCCCCGAAGCGGCCGAGGAATATGACCATCGCAAGCGCCTGCAGGCCGTGTGCGAAGCGGCGGCCAGCTATTTCGAGGACCGGCTGCAATCTACCAAAGGCGCGGCGGCGCGGGCCTACCTCGAAGGACGCGGCCTCCTGCCGGCAGCCTGGCGTCGCCACAGGCTCGGCTATTCGCCAGATGACTGGCGCAAGACCATCGAACACCTGAAGTCCGAAGGCTTCACGATGCCGGAGATCCTGGAAGCTGGCCTCGCCAAGGAAAGCGACAAGGGGGGCGAACCCTATGATGCCTTCCGGGGGCGCCTGATGTTCCCGATCCCGGATTCCCGGGGCGGCATCATCGCGTTCGGGGGCAGGGGCCTGACGCCCGATGCCAAGCCGAAATACCTGAACTCCGGCGATACACCGCTCTTCCACAAGTCCCGCGTGCTCTATCGCTACAAGGCGGCGCGTGAGGCGCTCGGCTCGGGCGAGGGCGGCGGTTTGATCGTCTGCGAAGGCTATATGGATGCCATCGCGCTGGCCGAGGCCGGCTTCGGGCATGCCGTCGCGCCGCTCGGAACGGCGCTGACCGAGGACCAGATTGCGCTTCTCTGGCGCGCCGGACCTGAGCCTGTGCTCTGCTTTGACGGCGACAAGGCGGGCGTTGGAGCTGCCTTCCGCGCGCTCGACCGGGCGTTGCCTCATGTCGAACCGGGGCGGTCGCTCTATTTCGTCCTGTTGCCTGATGGCATGGACCCAGACGACCTGATTCGCGAGCGCGGCCCTGCGGCCATGACGGAGGCGCTGGATAATCGCCTTGCCCTTTCAGAACTGCTCTGGCGCCGTGAGCGCGATGCCGAGCCGCTCGACACGCCCGAACGCCAGGCCGGGCTGGAGGCCCGCCTCGCGGCGGCGTCGGCCCTGATCCAGCATCCGGGTGTACGAGCCGCCTATGAGCGCGATCTCAAGGCTCGCATGCGCGATCATTTCTGGCAGGTGCGTCAGGCCAGCCGCAGCAGCAACAATCGCGGCAACAGTGCCGGTAACAATAGTTACAACAACAGGAAGCGCCCCGGAACGGGACAGAATCCCGCCTCGGGCGAGTCCGGTCAGGCGGCGCTCAAGAGCGGCGCGCCGGCCAAGCTGCGCGGTCTTGGGGCTGTTGTCCGGGCGATTGACAGTCCCTTCCTTCTGGCGCTCGGCGCGGAAACACTGGCGGCCTCGATCTTCCCTGATCCGGATGTCAGCCAGATACGCGACTGCGTGCTGGACTTTGTGAACGCAGGGAAAGCTATTGACCGCAGCGTCATGAGCGCCCATTTACTCGAAACTGGGAACATGCGCGCTTCCAGATTGCTCAAAGATTATCCTGACACGCCTCAGATAGCGGCCGATGGGCCCGAGGCACGGGAATGGCTTATAGCCCTCGAGCAATACATGGCGGTGAGAGGTTCCGACGGGCAGGATCCCGGCTCTGGCACAGAAGCTGCGAGCGGGGAGTCAACGGCGTCGCCATCTGCGTGGCGCCGAAGGCATCAGCTTGTCGCAGAACGTAGGGCCCTCAAGGCCCGCATGAACGAGGCAGCAGGAAAAGTCGGCGAAAGCTGAAGGCGCAGGGCAATTTTGGGCAATCCGGCAGGGCAGATGCCGGAGCACCCACAGGAGAGAATTGAATGGCAACAGCCACCAAAAAGAAGAACACCGCGGGTGATGGTGAAGGCGAAGACGAAAAGGACGGCGAAACCGCCCTCGTCGACTTCAACGCAACTGACGTCAAGAAAGTCCTGAAGCGCGCCCAGAAGCGCGGCTTCATCACGCATGACGAAGTCAACGCCCTGTTGCCCGCCGAGGACATGACCTCGGACCAGATCGAGGACGTGATGTCCCAGATCTCGGAAATGGGCATTGCGGTGGTCGAGAGCGAGGAAGAGGCCGAAGCCGAAGGCAAGGCGCTCACCAAGATCGAAGACAAGAAAGTTGTCACCAAGAAGGGTAATGCGCGCGGCTCTGACCGCACGGATGACCCTGTGCGCATGTACCTGCGCGAAATGGGCGCTGTCGAGCTGCTCTCGCGCGAAGGCGAAATCGCCATTGCGAAGCGGATCGAGGCTGGCCGGGACGCGATGATCCGCGGCCTGTGCGAAAGCCCGCTGACCTTCGAAGCCATGATGGTGTGGCGTGACGAGCTGATCAACGAGCGCATCCTTCTGCGCGACCTGATCGACCTTGAGGCAACCTATGGCGCGGAAAACCCGCCGCCTGAGCCCAAGCCCAAGGACGAAGAAGATGAAGCCGACGAGGCGAAAGCCGAAGGCGAAGAAGGCGCAAGCGACGATGATGAAGACGACGAGGACGATGCTGCGGCAATGTCCATGTCGGCCATGGAAGCGGAGCTGCGCGAGGGCGTGCTCGCCAAGCTGGACGAGATTGCTGACGGTTTCGGCCGTTACCGCAAGCTGCAGGACAAGCTGGTCGGCCGTCGCCTCGAAGGCAAGGACCTGACGCCCAAGGCGCAGGCCGAATATGACGAGCTGTCGAACAATATCGTCGACAGCCTGAAAACGATCCACATCAACAATGCCCGTATCGAGGCACTGGTCGAGCAGCTCTACGCCATCAACAAGAAGCTGATGGGCCTGGAAGGCAAGCTGATGCGTATGGCGGACGCCCATGGCGTGCCGCGCAAGGAATTCCTCGAGAACTATTTCGGCCACGAGCTTGAGCCGGAATGGGGCGAGCGCGTGAAGGCGCTATCGGCGAAGTGGAAACGCTTCATCGAGGGCAAGGATGAAGAGATCGAAGCCGTGCGCGGCGAGATTTCGGAAATCGCGCAGGAAATCGGCATTCCGATCGACGACTATCGCGTGCTGGTCCAGACCGTCCAGAAGGGTGAGCGCGAAGCGCGCATCGCCAAGAAGGAAATGGTCGAAGCCAACCTGCGTCTCGTGATCTCGATTGCCAAGAAATACACGAACCGCGGCCTGCAATTCCTGGATCTCATCCAGGAAGGCAACATTGGCCTGATGAAGGCCGTCGACAAGTTCGAATACCGTCGCGGTTACAAGTTCTCGACCTATGCCACGTGGTGGATCCGCCAGGCCATTACCCGCTCCATCGCGGACCAGGCCCGCACGATCCGTATCCCGGTGCACATGATCGAGACGATCAACAAGATCATCCGCACGCAGCGCCAGATGCTGCACGAGATTGGCCGCGAGCCGACACCGGAAGAACTCGCCGAAAAGCTGGGCCTGCCGCTGGAGAAAATCCGCAAGGTTCTGAAGATCGCGAAAGAGCCGATCTCGCTGGAAACACCGATTGGCGACGACGAGGATTCAAACCTTGGCGACTTCATCGAGGACAAGATGGCGCTACTGCCCGTCGATGCCGCGATCCAGTCGAACCTGCGCGAGACAACCACCCGCGTCCTCGCCTCGCTCACCCCGCGTGAGGAACGCGTGCTGCGCATGCGCTTCGGCATCGGCATGAACACCGATCACACGCTGGAAGAAGTCGGCCAGCAATTCTCGGTGACCCGCGAACGTATCCGTCAGATCGAAGCGAAAGCTCTGCGGAAGCTGAAGCATCCAAGCCGCAGCCGCAAATTGCGCAGCTTCCTGGATACGTAAGGCAGTAGCATCAGAACCGGTTAAACCTCTTAGGCGGCGAGCTTCATGCGAAGCGCACTGCCTGAGGGGCCGCCGGTTCCGCTGATCCCCTGTTCCAGCAGATAGAGCAGCGCGCGCACATAGCGCCCTGTCAGTGTGCGCATCTCTTCATTCATCGGCCCGGACCGGGTGCGCAGGATGAAGCAGAGGTCGCTGGCAACCGAGCCGAACAGCTGGAATCCAAAGAAGGGCCCCTGACCCTGGCAATCATGGGCGATGCGGTGCACGTCCGGCGCTGTGATTTCACGGTTCGCGTCCAGTGCGTAAATCAGGTCGCGCAACTGACTGTGCACGGATTTCAGCCAATCCTGTCGCAGGACATCAAGCGCATCATCGGGAGACGGATCGTGCGTTTCCGCGCCTTGCAGACCGTGGAGCAGTTCTTGCAGCGGGTCGGCGGCCACGTCACCGGCGTCTGATCTCCCATTCACACGCGCGATGGCGCTCAGCAGGTCGCCCTGGTCGATCGGTTTGGTGACATAGCCGTTCGCGCCTTTCGATAGGAAGCGCTCACGGTCGCCGGACATGGCATCCGCTGTCAAAGCGATCACCGGAATGTCACGATACGGCGTATCGCCAGAGCGCATGATCGCCAATGCCTCCATACCATCCATCACAGGCATATGGACATCCAGAAGCAGGACGTCGAATGTCTCGCGCGCGAGGGCCTCGAGCACTTGTTGTCCATTCTCTGTCTCGGTGATCTGCACGTCATACGGCGTCAGGAAAAGCTTCACCACTTCCCGGTTCACACGGTTGTCGTCGGCCAGCAGGACGCGCAGCCCGGTTAGGGATGCTGCCGCGATCCCGGGCGTCTCGCTGGAGCCCTGCTCGTGTATCCGAGACGCCGCCGGATCGGCCAGAAAGGTGAGGCTGAAGGTGGAACCTTTCCCGGGCTCGCTTTTCGCGACAACATCGCCACCCATCATGCGGGCCAGGCGGCGAGTAATCGACAGACCTAGCCCTGTGCCGCCAAACTGGCGTGTCGTTGATGAATCGGCCTGTGTGAAATCACTAAACAGGCCCGCGAGCGCCTCTGCACTAATGCCGATCCCGGAATCGTGGACGTGGAGTGTCACGCGCCATTGGTCGCCCTCCGGCTCGGTGGCCACGCAGACGCGCACTCGGCCGGCGTCGGTGAACTTGATCGCGTTCGATATAAGGTTTGACAGGCATTGCCGCACGCGGACGGGATCAAAACGCAGGGCGCCGTTGATCGGATCATCCATCGAGACGACCAGCTCAATTCCCTTCTCGCGTGCCCGTGGCTCGAACAGGCGGGTCACACGTTTGACCGTATGGCGCAGGTCGCCGTCCACGGCATCAATGTGCAGCTTGCCTGCCTCGATCTTCGACAGGTCGAGGACATCGTCGACAAGCGACAGCAGGGTGCGGCCGGAGTCGAGCAGGATTTCGACCTTGTCATGCTG
Source organism: Hyphomonas chukchiensis (assembly GCF_000682695.1). Classification (GTDB taxonomy): domain Bacteria; phylum Pseudomonadota; class Alphaproteobacteria; order Caulobacterales; family Hyphomonadaceae; genus Hyphomonas; species Hyphomonas chukchiensis. The sequence continues at coordinate 16,982 of NZ_AWFG01000096.1, forward strand.
GGCGGGTGTCAGGTCCGGATCCGACATCAGGGATTGCGCCATGCCGAGAATGCCATTGAGCGGCGTGCGTATCTCATGGCTCATCGATGCCAGGAATTGCGACTTGGCGCGGCTGGCAGCCTCGGTCTCGCGGGCCCGGGCTTCGGTCTTCTTGTAGGCGGTAATGTCAAAATTGATGCCGGCAATGCCAATCTTGCCGGATGGCAGGCGGACCGGCAGCTTTTTGGTCAGCGCCGTCATCTCGGGGCCGATTTTCTCTTCACTGAGCGAAATGCCTTTCGCGAGAACCTTCCGGTCCTCCCGCTCAAAACCCTCCCATTGTTCGCGTGGGTAAAGGTCCCGGTCAGGATGCCCAAGATAATCAGTGATTCCCGTCGCTTTCCGGATGAAGCGATCCAGCGCCGCATTGCCATAGATGAGGTTCAGGTTTTCATCCTTGATGAACACGGGATCGGGCAGGGCATCGAGAAATGCCTGCATCAGTTCAGCGATATTGTCGACAAGCGGTGATGGGCCATCCTTGGCTGACATGCGCTTTCCCCCGATCTATTTTTGAGCGAAAATAGAGGAAGTTCGCGAATCGAGTGTTAACGCTATCTTCCCTGGGATGTTTGTATCGGGATGAGACTTATCCGCTCAGGCAACCCTAGCGCCATAAAGACATGCGTGGCCGTTCTTCGCCTGGACACCGGCAGCCTGGCCTTCAGCGCATGCTGACACCCAAATGAAACCGGTCCGCCATCTAAAGGGCAGAAAACGTGTCGCACTGCCTCGGATCGCCGGTCGTGATGCCGCGGCGCAGCCATTCCATCCGCTGGGCAGAGGTGCCATGCGTGAAGCCTTCGGGCGAGACGCGTCCTGTTGAGCGCTTCTGCAGCATGTCATCGCCAATCGCGTTGGCCGTCTTCATGCCTTCTTCCACGTCGCCCTGCTCGAGCGCGACCTGGCCGCCGGAGGCCTCAGCCGCATGGGCCGCCCAGACGCCGGCATAGCAGTCGGCCTGCAGTTCAAGCGCGACGGAATACGTGTTGGCCTCGGCCTGGCTGCGCGCGCCCTTCTGGGCCTCACGCACTTTCGCCGATGTGCCGGTCAGCGTCTGCACATGGTGGCCGAACTCGTGGGCGATGACATAGGCACGGGCAAAGTCTGCGCCGGACGCACCAAGCTTGTCTTCCATTTCCTGCCAGAAGGAGAGATCGAGATACACGGTCTGATCGTTAGGGCAGTAGAACGGGCCCATGGCGGCCTGTCCGAAGCCGCAGCCGGTATTGGTGCCTTGCGTATAAAGAACGGTGTTCGGTGGCTGGTAGCCCTCCATCTGCGTGCGCCAGACGTCGTCGATATTGGTGCCGATGACATCGACAAACTGGCCAGCCTCGTCTTCCGGTGTGCCGACCGGCGCCTCGCCTTGTGGTGATGATGAGACGGCAGCCTGGTCAAGAACTTGTGCTGTTTGCGAAGGGTCGATTCCGAAGACGAAATAGCCAATCAGGGCGATCACCAGCACACCGATGCCGCCGCCGGCAACGGCGCCGCCGCTCATGCCCCGTCTGTCTTCAACATTACCGCCTTTGCGTCCGCCTTGCCACCGCATGAAATCCGTCTCCCTGATATGCCGGAGGCCTGTGTCCGGGCTTGCGCAGTTTGGCCGACATTACTGTCTCAGCCCAGCCCCAAACGCACAAGAGTGCCCGGAGTTTCCAGATCGGTCATCGATGGTTTTGCGCCACCCTTTTTTCAGGCGGAAAACTCAGGTGAAATCCGCGTGGGCGCCGTAGGCGCAGGCGCGGCGCGCAGACAGGATATGGCTGCGCTGCGGGTTGCGCCATCCGGCCAGGTTGAGGGGCGGTTCCAGCTGACGCACCAGCAGGGAGCGTGCCTGAGCCGTGTCGCAGGCAAGGGGCAGCTGCGCCACATGAAGGGCCTTGGCCATCCAGTCTGACAGGAGCGCCTCGCTGTCTGCCGTAAAGGCGAACGAGAAGCCATCGTTCCATATGTTGGTGGGCGCCACTTCGAGCGCCAGCTCGCGCTGCAGCAGTGCGCCAAGACTGCGTAGTGGCGACGTGGAGCGGTTCGCATTGAGCGCCCCTGTGAAATGATCGATATGGGAAGCGCCCGTCACATTGTGGCCGATATAGATCAGTCCATCATCGGCTGGCATCAGGCCGGGAAGGGAAAACCCCTCCACCAAGTACACACCATAAACGCCGCGGGCCCTCTGGGATTGCCCATGCCAAACCGCCCGCGCTGCGGCCAGCGCGCTCCTTACGTCTTCGATCAACATTGTCCCAACCCACACAACCTTTGAGGGAAGTGTTAGCGCTCGCTAATCCTTATGTCCATATCTAGAACAAGATAATTTCGAGTGGTTTTAGGGTTCTACAGCAGGAGTATGATCAGCCGCCCATCTCGTGCCAGAGGTCCATGGCCTGACAGAGGCCTTCCTGCTGCAAGGCGGCCTGCGCACCGGAGTTGAACTGGTCGCTGGCTGAGGCGGCCCAGACGGCGGCGGCGGAATCAAAGCTGGTAAAGCCGATCTCCGACATCCCCCGTTCGATACGGCTGCAGATCAGGCGCGCGGTGTCCGCGTCGCCGGTGTCATTCAGCGTGGCGATCCGGTCGGCCAGGTCGAGGCGCGAGAAGATATAGTCATAGACTGTCAGGTCTTCGCCCACATCGAAGGCGAGAATGTCGCCCGAGGGGATGCCCGTATAGTCCGGCTCCTGGCCATCATAGTCAGACGAGGCGGCCGTGAAGATCGACGGGATCGGCTGGTCGAGATAGACCGCCCACTGGCCGATCGAGCCCTTGCCCTTGGTCTGTTTGATATTGCCCGCTTCCGGCAGTTCTGCCGAGACGACGAGGATCGGCGTATCGCTCCATGACTTCACCGAGAAGGCGCTCGTCGATTGTTCGGTGATCGACTGGCCAAACAAGGTTGTCGATTGCGTGTTCAGGAAGTTCGAGGCTTCCAGCATCAGGGGCTGGTTGAAATAGGTCACCAGCGTCGAGGCGGGCGCGATCAGGTTGGCCGCCGTTGTCAGCGCGCCCATCACGCTCGCCCCGGCGCTCCCCTGCCGCTCGTCTGACAGCTGCAGCCGGAAACGGCCCTCGATTGTCGTATTGGGGCCCACCTTGAAATAGGGTGTGGCATAGACGGCAATGCTCTCATTGGTGGTCCAGGCTTCGCCTTCCTTGCTGTCAGACGAGAAGGTGGCTGAGAACAGGGCCTTCGTCGCCTTGATGTCCGGCTTGGCGACATCGAATTCAGCGATCAGTGTACGGGTTACATTCCGCGAGCCCATCATGCGCGAGAACCAGTTGCGGCTCTCCTTGTTATAGTTGCGCATCTCGAGCGGCTCCTTGCGCTTGCCTGATGATACGCCTTCCACATCATAGGCATCCGGCTTCAGCGTGACGATCTGGATACGCGTATAGCGGTCCTGCAGCATCAGGCCGTATTCGGAATAAAGCGCGGCCTCGTCGATCGCGACGTCAATGAAGGGCAGGTAGTCCTTGCCGGGCTTCGCATTGCTCACGGCGCGGCCAATGGGCCGTTCCGACCCACGTCCCGGGCCCGACGACCCCACCATGGGCGGAGGCGGCGCTCCCATCCCGGTCGAGGGGTATGGCAGGCCGCGATCCGGGCCGTAGTCACCATCCTCTTCACTATAGACCGGCGGAGGTGGAGGTGGAGGTGGAGGTGGCGGCGGCGGTGGAGGGGCAGGCGGAGGGGGAACCTCGGTTGCCGGTGTCGATCCCCCCGGCGTGACCTGTTTGGATGCGCATGCCGTTGCAACCAGTGCGATGGCCAATACCCCAACCTGTCCATATCTCATGACGCGCGTCCCCTTTAGCTGCGTTCCGTCCCATAGTTAACAAAACGGTAACACCGCCCGCCTCTGCGCGCGAGCCCCCGAAGGCCGTTTCCAGCAAGGCGTGTAACTGGCCACGATATTGCATCCAGAGGGAAGCATGGGATTTTGGGTTCTGTTGCAGAATAGGGCTTTACGCTGCAGAGGCTGCAATGCCATAAGCCGCTTGCCGACGGGGCAGCAGAACCCCATATACTCACTGTGAGCATATTTGCCACGCTGTCTAACGCCGGGAGGGCACATTCTTGTTGCTCAACATGTTGAAAGCCAAACTTCACTCTGCCACGGTCACCCAGTGTGACCTGCACTATGAAGGCTCTATCTCCATCGACCAGGACCTGCTCGACGCGTCCGGCATCCTGCCGCACGAGCGTGTGGACCTGTGGAACGTCACCAATGGCGCCCGCATCCAGACCTATGCGCTCGAAGCGCCCCGCGGCTCGCGCACGATTGGCGTCAACGGCGCTGCTGCCCGTCATTTTGCGGTCGGCGACAAGATCATCATTGCGGCATTTGCCAGCGTCGAGGCCGAAAAAGCCCGCCAGCACGCGCCGACTGTGGTGCTGCTCGACGACGCCAACGAGATCAAACTCCCGGCCTGATCCGCGACGCTCACGATTTCATAATTTCAAGGTTGAAACCCGCGCAACCCTCGCGCAGTCTGTAACGCAAACAACGCGTTGCGGGCGTGGGAATCATGCGGGCATTCATACTTGGATTGATGATCTTTGTGCTTGGCCAGTCTGCGCTGGCAGAAGCACCGCATCCCGCGCTTGAAGCCTATGGCGAGCTGCCGCGCGTGCGCCACATGACCATGTCTCCCGACGGCAAGATGGTGGCCTTTGTCTATCGGCAGAATGGCTCGGACGTTATCGCCACGCTGGATATTGCCACAAAGGCCATCACGCCGCGCCTGTCGGTCGACAATATCGCCACCCGCAATATCTGGTTCGCCGACGCCAAGCACCTGATCCTCAGCGTATCCGACACAAAGGACCTCGCCGGCTACAAGGGCAGCTTCGAATATTCGGAATCCTTTTCCCTGAACCTCGAGACGAACAAGTCGCAACAATTGCTGCGCGCGACGCGGGACATCTATCCGGCCCAATCCGGTCTGGGGAAGATTGTCGGCGTGGACAGCGAGGCCGGTCAGGCCCTGATGCCCGCCTTCATGCTGCGCCAGTCCAACCGGTCAGGCATCCCCGAGTTCGACCTGCTCAAGGTCGATCTGGACTCCGGTTTTGGTAAGGGTTTCAAATCGGGCACGCCCTACACGATCGACTGGTTCGTCGACACCAAGGGTACGGTCCTCGCCCGCGAGGAATATAACAACTCCACCAACATGTACCGCATCTATAGCGATCTCTCGGAGGGACGCGGCCCCATCTACGAGGAGCAGGCCGCTCGCCCGCCCTTCAACATCATGGGCGTGAAGCCAGACAGGTCCGCCCTGCTATTCGTCAGTGACGCAGATGAAAATGAGGGCTTCGACGCGCTTTTCGAGTTGGGCATGGATGGCAAGATCACCGGCCCGGTGCTGGCGCGCGAAGGGGCCGATATGGAGAGCGTGTTCCGCGACAAGAACCGCATCGTCGAAGGCATCCGCTATGCTGGTGCCTCGCCCAGCTACTTCTTCTACGATGAAGCGCTCAACAAGGATGTGCAGGCCCTGGTGGACCGTTTCGAAGGCGGCTCTGTGGAGATTGAGAGCCATAGCCGCGACTGGAACAGGATCCTCGTGTCCGTTTTCAATTCCTATGGCGTCAACAAATACGTCGTCCTCGACCGCAAGTCGGGCGACCTGATCGGCCTGATGGATAACCGGGACGATATCCCGGTGGAGGCTGTCGGTCAGGTCCTGGCGATCTCTTATCCGGCGCGCGACGGGCTCAATATCCCGGCGATCCTCACGCTGCCCGCAGGCGTCGGCTCGGCCGATCTCGCAAATCTTCCCATGGTCGTCATGCCGCACGGCGGGCCTTCCTCTTATGATGGCGTCACCTTTGACTGGATGGCGCAATATTTTGCCAATCGTGGCTATCTCGTGCTCCAGCCGAATTTTCGCGGTTCGGATGGTTATGGGCGCTCTTTCCTCCATGCCGGTTATGGCCAGTGGGGCGCAAAGATGCAGGACGATGTCAGCGATGGCGTCGCCGCGATGATCGCCGAGGGCCTTGTGGACCCGGCGCGCGTCTGCATCGTGGGCGCGAGCTATGGTGGCTATTCCGCCCTCGCGGGCGGGGCCTTTACGCCGGATCTCTACCGATGCGTCGTCGCGGTTGCGCCGGTCTCGGACCTTCGCAAGATGATATCCGACGTGTCCTCCGATCTGGGGTCGCGCCACTGGGTGGTCGACTACTGGAAAGACCTGATGGGCGATCCCAAATCGCCAACCGTCGACATCGACGCCATATCGCCCGCCAACAGCGCCGCCGCGTTCAAGGCGCCAGTCCTGCTCATCCATGGCAAGAATGATACGGTCGTGCCGATCAGCCAGAGCGAGGTGATGCAGCGCGCGCTCGAAAAGGCCGGCAAGCCCGTCCAATTCATCCGCCTCGACGGCGAAGACCATTGGCTCTCTGAAGGCGACACCCGCATCCAAACGCTCCGCGCGATGGCCGACTTCGTCGAGGCCAATATCGGCGAGGGTCAGTAGTCTGAAAGATTGCCCACAGCGAAGCGGCCGTGGGCGGGCCGAAATTAGTCGAAGGATTTCACGACGTGAATACTGGAATGATGGGGATGCTGCGAACGACGATCATTGGCCTGTTCGTTGGGAGCGCGGCATGTCTCGCCATCGCGGACACGCCCCACCCGCCGCTTGAAGCCTATGGCGAGCTGCCCTCGGTGCGCGACGCGGCTATCTCACCAGACGGAAAGACAATCGCCTATATCGTCCGCAAGGACGGCAAGGATGTCATCGCCACGTATGATACAGAGACGGGCGCCTTCGCAGCACGCATAGCTGTCGATGACATGTCGACGCGCGGCATCTGGTTTCCGGACAATAATCACCTCTTGATCCTCGCATCGGAGGCAAGGCGTGTGTACGGCGTCACGAGCAAGTTTGAATATTCGAGCGCTTATTCGCTTAACCTCGAAACCGACAAGACAGTTCCGCTGCTGACCACGACCCCATATGTTTATCGCCCCCAGACGGGGCTTGGGAATGTCGTCGGAATAGCGAAGGGATCGGGCGAGGTTTTCATGCCTGCTTTTATGCAATTCAGCGGCTATGATCTCCTGAAGGTCAATCTTGATACAGGGAAAGGCAAACCATTCGCCACAGGTCCCGAAAATACGTACAGCTGGATGGTGGACGAGAATGGCGTCATCATCGCGCGTGAGGAATATGACAGCGAAGATGATATCTACCGGATATTCAGCGACGTCTCCGGCGAAACCAAGCTCATCTATGAGGTCGAGGCAGCTGTCATCCCGTTCTCGCTGGTCGGCATAAAGGCCGATCGCACCGCCCTCATACTGGTTGGTTCAGAGGATGAGTATGGCGGTTACCAGTTTGTCCGCGAGCTGGATTTTGAAGGCAATATCTCAGGACCGCTGCTGGAAAGGCCAGGCTCGGATGTGTCTGCCTATATCGATCGCAATGGTGTCTTCGAAGGCGTGATCTATTCGGATGGCGAATATCCAAGACACTTTTTCGACCCGGCGATTGAAGCGGATGTACGTAAAGTGGTGGACAGTTTCCCCGGCTCGACAGTTTCCGTGGCGTCCCGCAGCGATAGCTGGAAACAGATTGTCTACCTGGTTCAGGGCAGCGACACACCGGGGAAATATGTGCTTCAGGATCGCGAGACCGGGAAAGTGACCGGCTTGCTCAACGTCTACAACGACATACCGATTGATGCTGTGGCCGAGGTTCTCGCCGTGTCCTATCCGGCGCGGGATGGCCTTACGATCCCTGCAGTGCTGACATGGCCAGCCGGTGTGCCGGAAGACGCACGGTCCGGATTGCCTCTGCTTGTCATGCCGCACGGTGGTCCTGGGAATCACGATTCAGTGGGGTTTGACTGGATGGCGCAGTATTTCGCCAATCGCGGCTATGCTGTGCTGCAACCCAACTTTCGCGGCTCCACAGGCTTCGGAAGTGAGTTCAAGCGCGCTGGCTTCGGCGAATGGGGCGGCAAGATGCAGGACGACATCACCGATGGCGTCACTGCCCTGATCAAGGACGGATCGGTCGATCCCGAGCGCATTTGTATCGTCGGCGCGAGCTATGGTGGGTACGCGGCGCTCGCCGGGGGCGCGTTCACACCTGACTTGTACAAATGCGTCGTCGCCATCGCGCCTGTTAGCGACCTGCCTCGACTGCTGCGTGAAACGGAACAGGACAGCGGCGAAGACAGCATGGCACTCGCCTACTGGAAGCTGACGATAGGAGATCCCAAAAAGGTCGATCTCGAGGCTGTTTCCCCGGTCGATAATGCACAGGCATTCAAGGCGCCCGTTCTGCTCTTCCACGGCAAGGATGACACGGTGGTTTCGATGAACCAGAGCCGGGTCATGCAAAAAGCCCTCAAGCGGGCGGGCAAGGACGTGACGTTCATCGAACTCAAGGGCGAGGACCACTGGCTCTCTGAGGGCACCACCCGCATCCAAACGCTCCGCGCGATGGCCGACTTCGTCGAGGCCAATATCGGCGCGCGCTAGAAGCCGGCGGGTTTCGGCAGGTCCTTGCTGGACAGGCAGATCACCTTGAAGCGCTCGCCCATGTCTTTCGGGTCGATCAGGCGCTGGGCCGCGTTGAAGATCGCTTCGGCATCGTCCTCATTGGCCTTCACCAGCTGGTTCAGGCGTGCCTGCGCGCCAAGGCCCAGCAGGAACATGCCCTGCGGCGTGGGCCCGTGCACGTCGAGCCCGGCGCTGGTGGCAATCCGTTTCAGGCGTCCGAAATCCACATCGACGGTCAGGTCCGTCTCGCCCGGGGCCAGCAATGGCGAGACTTGCTCGCCATCCTTGAAGGCGCGCAGGGAATCCCCCGGCGCCCGGTCCACCGGGCCATAGTCGATCAGCAGCGCATGCACAGGCAGGCCATTGGCCGCGCGTGTGGCCAGTTCAGCGACCAGAATGTCGAGCCCGACCTGCACTTCCACGCAATTGGCCGTCTGCGCCGTGCCCTCGGGCGCGCTGCGGCCATCGGCGGCGAGGCCGAAAGCCAGCGCGCCGTCGCCGTCCAGCCCCACGACGCATTCGCGCCATTCCTCGCCATCCCGGCGGAACTGGCGGGCGGGCAGGCAGTCGAGATATTCGTTCGCCAGGATAATCGTCGGCAGGGCCGGCACTTCGGATGCCTGCTCGGCAAATTGTGGCTCATAGATCGCAAGGCGCTCGACCTGCACATCGCGCAGCGCCGGGCTCGGCTCGACGAGGTAGAGCGTCATCGCGTCGGCGAAAGGCTTGCCACCTGCGACAAAGGCCATGCGCAGCGCATCCTGCATCAGCACGCCGCGCCCCGGTCCGATCTCGACGAGGCAGAATTCCGCCGGTGATCCCATCGCCTGCCATTCATGCACCACCCAGAGGCCCAGCAGTTCCCCGAACACCTGGCTTGTTTCCGGCGCGGTGATGAAATCCTGCCCCAGGCCGGGGCGGGTGGCGTAATAGCCGTCCTGCCGGTCGTGCAGCGCGAGCTGCATATAGGTCGAAACGGGAATCGGGCCCCCGGTTTCGATCAGGCGAATGAGGCGGTCTTTCAAAGTCATATCAGTCTAGTCAGGTGAGTGCAGGGGCTTTGGCTTGAGTGCGTTCCAGACCAGCCATGCGCCGCCGATCCACATCGGGGTCGACAGGATCATGCCCATGGTCAGGCCGAAGGGCAGGTCATTGGCGAAGGAATCCGGCAGGCGGAAATTCTCGACGATGGAGCGCCCGGTGCCATACATTAGCAGGAAAAGGCCCGCGACGAGGCCGTGCTTCTTCAGCGCGCCGAACTTCCAGATCAGGATCGAGAGCAGGAGCAGCGGCAGCAGGCCTTCCAGCGCCGCCTCGTAGAGCTGGCTCGGATGGCGCGCGAACTCATGGCCATTATAGACCCATTGTTTCGCCACCCAGTCATAGGCTGGCGGGGTCGATCCCGGCACCACGCCTTCGGGAAAGATCATGCCCACGGCGGCGTCGGTCTTGCGGCCGTAAAGCTCGGCATTGATGAAATTCGCGAGGCGCCCGAACATGATGCCGATTGGCGCCACGACGCCCGCAATGTCGCCCAGCGGCAGCAGGCTCAGCTTGCGGCGCCGCGCGATCACGATGATGGCCAGCGTCACGCCGATCAGCCCGCCATGAAACGACATGCCGCCGTCCCATATCTTCAGCACGCTCATCGGGTTCGCGGCGATCACGTCCTGCTGGTAGGGCACCATGTAGAACAGGACATAGCCGAGCCGTCCGCCGAGGATGATGCCCAGGATGATCCAGAACATGATGTCGTCGAGATCGTCTTTCGTGGCCGGCGCCTTGCCGCCGAACATGGCCGGACGGCTGATCAATGCCGTCGCATACTGCCAGGCCAGCATGATGCCGGCGATATAGGCCAGCGCATACCAGCGCAGGTGGAACGTCCCGAGGCCGACAAATCCGAAGTCGATCGACACGAGCGCCGGGCTGATTTCCGGGAAATGCAGGGCCTGCGCTGCCATTGGCACGGCCATCAAACTCACAAGGTCTGTCATGCGGCGTCTTTTCCCTGTCTGGAATGCGTCCTATCTGTTAGGCAGCAGACAATCATGCCCAGCCGCCCCCGCGCGAAGGAGTAGCCTCATGGCGAACACAAATCCACTGCTCGATGACATTGCGGGCCTGATGACCGGCGCCATGGGCGCTGCCCGGGCTGCAGGCGAGGAAGCCAAGACCGCCGCCCAGTCCCGCGTCCGCGCCCTGATTGCCGACATGGACCTTGCCGGGCGTGACGAAGTCGAGGCCCTGAAGGCCATCGCGACGGCTGCGCTTGAGCGTGTCGAGGCGCTCGAAGCCCGCGTGGCGGCGCTCGAAGCCGACGCGAAAGCGAAATAGGCCAAGCTGCAGAATAGTGCCGTTAACCTGTAGACTTGGGTAGACGCGCCTTTACGCACTTGCTTAGCTGCCCTTGGCCTCGGCATGCGAATCCTGCACCGTGCATACGAGACCGAAAGGGGAACCCATCATGAGTCTTGATCTCTCCCGGAGTGAGATTGATCTGCCGGACCCGCTTGAACGGGTCGAAGAAGCGCTGGAGACAGCTGGCTGGCAGTATGATCGCGATGACGATGGTACGATCCAGGCCGTGGCCGAAACCAAATGGGGCGACATGGGCGCCCTGTTTGCCTATCGCCCGGATCCTTCCGCAATCCATTTCTCGATGACGCTCGACGTGAAGCCGGTCGCTGCACGCCGCGCCGCCATTGCCGAACTCATCATGATGGCAAACGAGCGCCTGTGGCTCGGCCATTTCGACTACTGGGCCGATGAAGGCGTTATCATCTTCCGCTACACATTCGCCATGCTCGACCGGGACGAAGTCTCTCCCGGCGAGGCGCGCGCCGCCATCGCAGCGGGTGTCAGCGCCGTCGACCGGTTCGTCCCCGCCTTCAATTTCCTCATCTGGGCCGGCAAGACGCCCCGCGAGGCGATCGAGGCGGTCATGTTCGAAACCCACGGCGAAGCCTGAGACAGACGCACATGGCAGGCAAGGCTGCGTCCGCTCCGACTATCGTAATGATCGGCGCCGGGCGCATGGGCACGGCGCTCGTGCGCGGCTGGCTCGCCGCCAAGACCAAGTCGCGCATCATCCTGGTTGATCCGGCGCCGTCCGAGGAAGTGTCGGGCTGGGCCGAGGCCGGCAAGGTCCAGCTGAACCCCGCGCCCCAGCCCGCCGATATCCTCATCCTCTGTGTGAAGCCGCAAGTGTTCACGTCCGTTGTCGAGGACACGGCCGCTTTCGTCGGTGCCAAGACGCTCATTGTTTCGGTCATGGCCGGCATATTGATGAAGCAGCTCGCGGCGGCCTTCGATACGCCGCGCGTGATCCGCGCCATGCCGAATACACCGGGCGCCATAGGGCAGGGCATAACCGTCATCACCGCGCCACCGGGCGCAGACGCGTCTGACATCGATGTCGTCACCGGCCTTTTGAAACCGCTCGGCGATGTCGAAGGCCCCATCGACGAGAAACTCATCTCGGCGGCTGCCGGCGTGTCCGGCTGCGGCCCGGCCTATGTCTTCCTTCTGGCCGAAGTGATGGCCATGGCGGGCGAGGCCGAGGGCCTGCCGAAAGACCTGTCTGCGCGGCTTGCCCGCAAGACTGTCGAGGGCGCAGCTGCCCTTATGGCATCCACCGGCGAAGCCCCGGATACGCTGCGTAAAGCGGTCACTTCACCCAAGGGAGTGACGCAAGCTGCCCTTGACATCCTCATGGATGAAGGTGGGATGCCAGCCTTGATGAGAAAGGCCCTGCGTGCGGCGGCGAACCGTGAAAGGGACCTCTCTCGCCAAAAGGATTAGACGAGGGACTGCCCGTGGCGCGCAATGCAAGCATCATCGACCAAGGCCTCCGCGCCGCGCTGGAGCTGGCAGCGGAAAAACCATGGGCCTCGCTGACACTTGGCGAGATTGCCCTGCGCGCCGACCTCACCCTCAATGACTTTCACGGTATTGCCACGCGCGAAACGCTGGCCGATGCCGTCGATGCGCATTTCGACCGCGCCATGTCGGCAGAAGGTGTCGCCAGTGACGACCTTCCCCGCGAGCGCCTTTTCGAAGTCATCATGCTGCGCTTCGAGGCGATGGAAGAATTTCGCGACGGGCTGAAGTCCCTTTTCAGCTATCGCGAAACCGCACCGGACCATCTCGTGCGTCTTCCCGCTGCGCGTGCGGCCTCCGCCCGCTGGGCACTGGCCTCTGCCGGCCTGGATGATGACAGCGGCGGCCCGCTCAGCCTCAAGGTTCTGGCCATCGCCTTCGTCATCGCCCGCACCGAACGTGCCTGGCGCAAGGAAACGAGCGGCGACTTCGCGCTCACCATGGCCGCGCTCGACAAATCACTGCGCGCTGCCGAGGCGCGCATGGGCTGGATCTCGCGCTTCAGCGGGCGGTTCACGTCCAACACAGCAAAACCAACACAAGAAAATGACGCGCCGGAGAACGGTGCCACTGGGGAGTAAAATGCATGAACCGTCCGGGATTAGACGGAAACCCGCTGGAGCTGACGCCCGGCTGGTTCAACGACCTGTTTGAAACAATCGGGATTGATGCCGAGGTAAAGGGCCTCACCGCCAAGGCGATCGGCACAGGCCAGATCGGCGAGAATGTCCGCTTCGTGTTCGACTATGCCCGCAAGGGTGAAGGCGCGCCGGACACGCTGGTCGGCAAGTTCCCGTCCGGCAGCGAAGCCAGTCTCGCGACGGCGCAGATGCTCGGCCACTACAAGCGCGAAGTCATGTTCTACCGCACCTTTCCGAAAGTGGCGGGCAAGATCACGCCCGGCGCCTTCTATACGGACTATGACGAGGCGACCAATCGCTTCGCCCTGATCATGGAAGACATGGCGCCCTCCGAACAAGGCGACCAGCTGAAAGGCTGTTCCGTCGCTGAGGCCGAACTGGCGTTGGCATCGGCCGCCATTCTTCACGCCGCCTACTGGCAGGACGAGTCGCTCGACCAGCATGACTGGTTGCAGGGCACCGATGCGGCCCCGCCGCCTGCGCTGACGCCCGAACAGGTTGCCGGGCTCTGGGCCGGTTTCAAGGAACGCTACAAGGCCCAGCTCACCTCTGATGTGATCGAGGTCGGCGATCTCTATGCGTCTTCCCTGCCGCGCTGGAGCGAAGCCCATGAGGGCCCGTTCGCGCTCACACATAATGACTTCCGCCTCGACAACATGCTGTTTGGCAAGCCCGGCGCGCCAAAGCCGATTGCGCTGGTCGACTGGCAGACGGCGGCCAAGGGCGCCCCGGCAAATGATGTCGCGTATTTCATCGGCGCAGGCCTGACGCGTGAGGAACGCCCCAAGCATGAAAAGTCGCTGCTGCGCTATTACCATGACCGGCTCACGGAGGCGGGCGTGACGAGTTACAGCTTCAGCGATCTCTATGACGATTACCGCTGGTTCTCGTTCTACGGCATGTCGGTCGCGTTCGGCGCGGCGATGCTCGTGAAGCAGACAGAGCGGGGCGACGAGATGTTCCTTACCATGCTCCGCCGGCACGCTGCGCAGGCCCGGGACAATGACGCACTCGTCCTTCTCACCTGAAATTTTTTTAATGTGAATCGCAATAAAATCGGGGAAAAACGGCATTTGTCCCGGCGCGGGACAGGTTTCCAAACATCCTCCTAACGCGGGGGGCGAAACTCACACGTCTCCTTATGCGTGGGCTTAAATCCACTCGTGTACACCACTGTCTGAGGGCCTGAAGAAGTCGGGTTACGACATGACCGAAGAATGGTGTGTGGATATGGAAACGCAGAACGCAAACATGACGAGCGTCAAAGGCCCGGATGGCCAGACGCTCACCCTGGCAGACCTGCCGTCCCCGGGGATCTCCCGGTGGGTGACACGCCGCAAGGCAGAGGTTGTTGCAGCCGTTTCAGGTGGGTTGCTTTCGCGCAAGGCTGCGTGCGAACGCTACAACCTGACGGATGAGGAATATGAAGGCTGGGAGAAACTTTACTCCCGCCACGGCATCAAGGGCCTGCGCACAACGCGGCTCCAGAAGTACCGCCGCTAGTCGGTCCGGTATTCGTTACCAACAGCCTGCCCGTTAAACACAAATTTACGGGCAGGCCGCTATCACCTGAACTGGACTCCGTTTTTCCGGAGGATTCAGGAGGGGTTGATGGCAAGCAGATCCGGCAAACGTAAACCCGGCGCGGGGCCCTCTTCACGGGCGCTCGCGATGGCAGCGTTTGTCATTGCTCTCGGCCTGCTCGCCTGGCGGGGCAGTACGCTGCTCACCGCTGACCATCCGCTCCCCGCTTCAGCCACCCCGCTCGAAGCCTCCCTCATGAACCTGGTTGATCCCGTTGCCGGCCCCGGCAATGCGCGCATCAGCGTTACGACAACCGCTGCCGGCGGTCGCACCGTGCTCGTCCTGCTCGACGCCGCCGAAGCGGCCAAGGCCTCCATGATCGAAAGCCTGGTTACCACCGCCGCGCGTCTCGACGTCGCTGCCGGTGACCTGCTCGTCATCCAGACGGCCCCTTTTGCGCGCGGTGCACCCGGACGGCCCGATGCTGAGGCTTATGGCGAGCTTGCCCTCCTCGCGCTGCTCGCGGGTCTCGCCGGTTGGCTCGGCTTTGCCCCACGAACGGACTCGGAAGTCCCGGGAATGGTCAGGGAATACCCTGAAGCGCCCCCGGAAGCACCCGTGCGTCCCCTCGCAACGACCGCTGTGCGCCCCCTTCGCACCGTGCCGGTCACCAGCGATGTCGCTGAGCTGGCCCGCAAGGATCCGGCCCGCGCGGCGGATATCCTGCGTGGCTGGATGAAGAACGGGACGGATGCCGCATGAGCGCGCTCGCCGTCATTCCTGCAGCAAACATTACAGCGCGCGACGGCCTTGTCCGCTCCGCACGCCTGATGCGCGCCCTCGGTCCCGAGGCCGCCGGCATCTGGGCCGAGCTTGAGCCGGATGAAGCCCGCAAACTCACCGCCGCCATGGACGCCCTCGACGACACCATGGACGGCGAAGCAGAGGTTTCGCGCGATTTTCTCGACGCGCACCGCCGTCTCGGTCCTGCACCAAAGACTGCAGGTTCCGTCTGGTCGCGCCTGTCGGCGCTCGATACCGGCGCCCTCGCGAGCCTGTTTGCGGACGAGCATCCCCAGACGCTCGCCTTCGTGCTGTCCAGGCTACAGGGCGACGCCTCCGCCCGTCTCCTGCGCGCCCTCAGCCCTCGTGTCGCCATTGATGCGATGCACCGCCTGCTGCACCTCGGGCCCGTTCATCCGGGTGCGTCGGCCAGCCTTGAATCGCATATCGCACAACAGATCGACGGCCTGCAGGGCAACGCACGCCAGGGCGGCCACGAACGTGTCGCCCGCATCTTCGACCGTCTCGACAGCCGCCTCGAAAAATCCTTCCTCGCTGCACTGGATACAGCAGAACCCGGCGCTGGCGAAAAAGTCCGCGCGCTCATGTTCACCTTCGATGACCTCGCGCGTCTCGACGCCGCCGGCCTGCAGACATTGCTCGCGTCAGCTGACCGTTCCACGCTGGTTGTTGCCCTTAAAGGCGCCCGCGAAGAGACCGCCGCTGCCTTCTTCCGCAACATGACCCGCCGCGCTGGCGACCTGCTGCGCGACGAGATTTCTGCCCATGGCGCCGTGCGTCGCAGCGAAGTCGAAGCCGCCCGTCAGGCGCTGGTATCGCTGGCGCGTGACCTCATCGCCCAAGGCGACATCCGCCCCGGTGGTGGCCGGGAAGACGAGGAATTGATCGAATGACCCATCGTGCTGTGAAGTCCCTGCAAGCCTTTGAATTCCGGAATGATTTTACACTTCCCGCAGAGCCTGAGCCGCCGCAGCGCGAGCAGATGGACCTCTCGGCGCCCGAGCTGGCCCGCCTCCTGTCGCAAGCCCGGGCCGAAGGCCTCGCCGAGGCAACCCGCCTTGAAGCCTCCCAAACGGAAGAGCGCATGCAGGCCGTCACGCTGAAGCTCAACGAGGCCCTCGCGGATCTCGTTACGCTGGCCCGCCATATCGAGACGGGTGCGTATGAGGGCCTCGACGTTGCCAGGTCACTGAACCTCATCAATGCCACCGCCCAGCGCATCATTGACGGCCAGGGCGACCTGTTTGCGGCGCGTTAACGATTTGACACGCACACTCGCTACACTTTAACGGCTAGAACAGTCCCAAGGAATCGTCCGGCCCATGCAACCTGCCAATCCCGCCCTTGAAAAGTCACTGATGGACGTGCCCGTGCGCGTCGATGTCGTGCTGGGCGAAGTGCGCATGCCGATCGAGGAACTGATGGCCCTCTCACCCGGCGAGATTGTCGCCCTTGAGCGGCGCACCAATGAAATGATCGACATTTACGTGTCCGACCGCCTGATGGCGCGTGGCCGTCTCGTGGTCGCAGATGGCCAGTTGGGCGTCACCCTGTCCGAAATCGTCGACGAACGGGCCGCCGCCTAGGCGCCTGATAAATCCTTGCATGCTGCGAAGGCTGCCCTGTGAGTAAACGGGGACTTTCGTGAATCTGCTGTCATGTATGGTAAATCCTAACTCATCACAGGCTTTTGTTAACCTTTTCGGGCGTTAACTAAACGTGTTCAGGAACCGACCTGTCACGTGGTGAGGGCTGCGCGGGAAGGTCCACAAGTTACGAGGATGCCGCACCTATGCGCATGAAGATGTTCGCAGCCGAGTCCTTCGAGGCCGCCAAGGCGATGATATTCGCCGAGATGGGCGCCGACGCGGTTATTCTGTCGGAGCGCGAGATTGACGGCGGCGTGGAAGTGCGCGCCGCAACCGACAAGATGGGCGGTGGCATGGTGCCCAATGAGCCCCTGTTCCTGCGCGAAGCGCGCGGAAGTGGCGGTGGTCATGGCCGTGGCATTGAAAACCCGCTGTTCAGCCGCGTTCGCGATGCCCTCCTCTGGCATGGGGCGCCACAGCGCTTCGCTGACCGCGTGGCCGCCGAAAGTGCAGGCCGCAATGGCGTCCAGTTTACCGATCCGGAAGATGCAATTGCGGAAGGCGTCTCGCGCCTTGTTGCCTGCGACCCGATCCTGCCGCGCCTTGATCGCGATATCGTTCTCGTTGGTCCTCCCGGCCATGGCCGTACAGCAACCGCCGCAAAGCTGACCCGCCGCGCCGCCGTTGCACGTTGCGAGGTCATGCCCGTCGCAGCCGATCTTGATGGCACCGCCGGTGGCCAGCAACTTGCCGCCTATCTCGAGCTCGAGCAGGACCAGATCCGCAGTGTACAAACGCCGGACGCCCTGTTCGCGACGCTCCGTACCCTGCGCGCCCAGAACCGCCGCTGCATCATCGACATGCCTGCCATCAATCCTTTCGACGAAGACGACATGGCGAGCCTGCAGGACCTCATTTCGGTCATCCGCGCTGAGCCCGTGCTTGTCCTCTCAGCGGAAGGCCACCCTGAAGACCAGGCCGAGGCGGCCAAGTGCTATGCCCGTGCCGGTGTGAAACGGGCCATCCTCACCAAGCTTGATGTTGTCCGCCGCCGCGGTGGCTCCATCTCCGCGTTGTCGTCTGCCGGCATCGCCTTTTCGCATTTGGCCGTGACGCCGTTTATCGGCGGCGGCCTGGTACCGGCCGCGCCGTCGCGCCTGGCCGCTCTCTTGATGGAAGACGCCCCCGGCGATGTCATCGCCATGAAAGGAGCCGCGTAGCCCTATGAGTTTCATGCTTCGAAAATCCCAGGATCGGCCGCAAGCGCGACCGACCCCACGCGTGGCACCCGCCTCGATCATCGCTGTTGCCAGTGGCAAGGGCGGTGTCGGCAAAACCTTCATGGCCATCACGCTCGCCTCGGCCTTTGCCCAGGCTGGCAAGCGAACATTGCTGGTGGATGGCGACCTTGGCCTCGCCAATGTCGACGTTCAGCTTGGCATCGCACCTGAGACCGATCTGGCCGCCGTGATTGCTGGCTGGGTTGAACTCGACGACGCGGTGACCCCGGTTGATGGCGGTGCGGCAGGCGGCGGCTTTGATGTGCTGCCGGGCCGATCAGGCTCAGGCGCGCTCGCCGAACTGCCACCGGAGGAAGTTGCGCGTCTCGCTGCGGGTCTCTCGGCGCTTGCCCTGCAATATGATCAGGTCGTGCTCGACCTTGGTGCCGGTATCGAGGCCAACTGCATGCGTCTCGCCCGCGCGGCCGACAAGGCGTTGATGGTTATCACTGACGAGCCAACATCGATGACGGACGCTTATGCGTTCATCAAGGTGCTGCGTGGCTACGCACCAAATGTTGAGCCCGTGATCTGCATTAACCAGGCCGATACACGGGCCGCTGGCCAGCGCACGTATGAAGCCATTGCGCGAGCCTGTCAGACTTTCTTGGGATTCCGTCCACACCTCGCCGGTATCGTTATGCGCGATCCGAAGGTGCGTGATGCCATCCGTTGCCAGAAGACGCTGATCTCTACTGACCAGCAAGCACAGCCGATCCAGGATGCGATCGCCATCTCCCAGATGCTGATAGGCAATGCCCCAGCGGCAGAGCTTGGCTATTAATCAGTGTGAATAAAGTGGAATTACACAAGGGAATCCGCACATACCGTTAACCTTCGTTAAAGGAAGCGCCTGTAGGATTCACAAGGTTAAACAAAGCGACTAGGTTTGTCGTAGGCTGATTCGGGAGACGAGCGATGCGCGTCCTATTAATTGAAGACGATAGCGCCGTAGCGCGTTCTATCGAGCTGATGTTGAAGGCTGCTGGCTTCAACATCTACACCACCGACCTTGGTGAAGAAGGTGTCGATCTCGGCAAAGTCTACGAATACGACATGATCGTTCTCGACCTGTCGCTGCCGGATATTTCCGGCTACGAAGTGTTGAAACAGCTCCGTATGGGCCGTGTGAACACGCCTGTCATGATCCTCTCGGGTAACCCTGACATCGAAGCAAAGGTGAAAACGCTTGGCTACGGCGCTGACGACTATCTCACCAAGCCATTCAACAAGGATGAGCTGATTGCCCGTATCACGGCGATCGTGCGTCGCTCCAAGGGTCACGCTGAAAGCGTCATCCGCACCGGCGAAATCCTGGTCAATCTTGATGCCAAGACGGTCGAAGTGGATGACGAGCGCGTCCACCTGACCGGCAAGGAATACCAGATGTTCGAGCTGCTTTCCCTGCGCAAGGGCACGACGCTCACCAAGGAAATGTTCCTCAACCACCTTTATGGCGGCATGGACGAGCCTGAGCTGAAGATCATCGACGTGTTCATCTGTAAGCTCCGCAAGAAGCTGCAGCAGGCCACTGGTGGCCAGCATTATATCGAAACCGTCTGGGGCCGTGGCTATGTGCTGCGCGATCCGCGCCCGAGCTCACGTTCCAACGAGGTTGAAGAGGCGGCCTGAACCGCGCTCTGAATGCCCAAAGTTTCGAGAAGCCCGGCTATTGCAGCCGGGCTTTCTTGCATCCGGGAACATGTTTTTTTGCAGCGCCGCAAAATGTCTTCAAATTTCGCGCGTATGTGTCTCTGTAGACTTGGGGATAGTGATAATGAGAGCCCGGCCATGATCCTTCGCAAATTTTCCGCCGTCCTTCTTGCGCCGCTGCTGCTTGCCGGGTGCGTGACGCTCGTGCGCGGAGACGCGCCGGTCCAGGACCTCACGCAACACGCCTATGTCGCCGGTTTCAGCCCCGATGTGCGCATGTCGGGCGGCGATGGCGAGGCCTTCATCGAACGCATGTCGAAGACGATCAAACGCCTGCAGGCGCGACCCGGCAATGATGCGATTGATATTCTTGCGCTTTCCGGCGGCGGGGCCGGCGGGGCATTCGGCGCGGGCGCGGTTGTCGGGATGACCTATTCCGGCAAGCGGCCCGAATTCGAGATTGTTACCGGCGTCAGCACGGGCGCCCTGATCGCACCTTTTGCCTTCCTCGGCCCGGAATGGGACGACGAGCTGACCGAAGCCTATGTTGGCGGGATGAGTTCCAACCTGCTGGGCCGTCCTGGCATCGGCACAATGTTCCGCGTGGGGGTGTACGACGACACGTCCCTGCGTGAATTGGTCGAGCATTATGTGACGCCGGAGCTGGTCGAGGCCGTCGCCCGCGAAAGCGCCAAGGGTCGCATCCTGCTGGCCGCGACGACCAATCTCGACAGCGAGGAACCTGTCATCTGGGATCTTGGCGCGATTGCGCAGCAAGGCGGCGAGAAGGCGCGCGAGCTGTTCATCAATGTGCTGGTTGCCTCGTCCAGCGTGCCGGGCGTGTTCCCGCCCGTCATGTTTGACGTTGATGCCGACAATGGGGCGTATCAGGAAATGCATGTGGATGGCGGCACGACCGTGCCCTTCTTCATTGCGCCGCATGCCGCCTTCATCACGGATGAGAAGCTCGAAGACCTGAAGGACGTGAACATCTACGTCATCATCAATGGCCAGCTGGCTACGCTGCCGCACGCAACGCCAGTGAGTACCGTGCCGATCACGATGCGCGGGTTTTCTGTCGTCCTGATGTACATGGCGCGCACGGAACTGGTGCTGACAGCCTCGTTCGCGCAGCAGCATGGCATGAACCTGAAATATGCCAGCATACCGGCGGCCATGCCGTTCGCTGGTTCACTCGACTTCGAGACCGAGAGCATGCGCAATGTCTTCCACTTCGCGCAGGCCTGCGCGGCGGACGACCATCTCTGGCTCGACATCAAGGATGCGCTGGCCCGCGTTGGCGGCACGGAGAAGGGTGACGATGTGGACGAGTGCAAGTTCGGCCCGCCGGTGGAAACACCTGAAGAGCCTGCTACGCCGACCGGCTAGGTTTCAGACGACAGTCACGCCGGACACGCCAGTTTCCATCCGGCCGATGACGGCTGCGCCGGTGTGGCCATGTCTTTCGAATGTGGCGAGTACGCTCTCGGCCGCTTCGGCTGAGCAGGAAACCAACAGGCCGCCACTCGTCTGCGGGTCACATAGAATATCCAGCTCAGGGGCGCTCAACGGTCGCTGAACGGTCACAGAAGTCCGCACGGAGTCCCAATTGCGGCCTGAAGCGCCCGTCTTTACGCCCGCTTCGGCCAACCGTCGCGCCCCGTCGAAAACCGGCACCCGGTCAGCCTCGACAACGCCTGTGAGGCCAGCACCCCGACACATTTCCGAAAGATGCCCAAGCAGTCCGAAACCTGTAACATCTGTTGCAGCATGAACGCCCGCCATGCCGGCGAGATCCGTTCCGGGCGTGTTGAGGCGCGTGGTGGAGGCAATCATCTCGGCATAGTCGGCGTCTTCAATGATGCCGCGCTTCAGGGCGGCGCTATAGATGCCGACGCCGAGCGGCTTGCCGAGGATCAACACGTCGCCAGCCCGTGCGCCCGAGTTCAGCAGCAGTTTGTCCGGATGGACGAGGCCGAGGGCCACGAGGCCGTAGATCGGCTCTGCGGCATCAATGGAATGCCCGCCCGCAATCGGGGCGCCTGCAGTCTCTGCAACAGATTGGCCGCCCGCGAGGATCGCCCGGATTGTCTCGTTGGAGATCTTGCCGATGGGCATGCCGACAATGGCCAGCGAGAAGATCGGCCGTGCGCCCATGGCAAAAACGTCCGACAGGGCATTGGTCGCTGCGATCCGGCCGAACGTGTGCGGGTCATCCACGATGGGCGTGAAGAAGTCCGTTGTGGCGACGAGAGCTGTTGTCTCGTTTACCCGGTAGACCGCCGCATCGTCGCTGGTGGCCGCATCCACGATCAGGTCGGAGCTGCCAAGCGCCAGCGGCATTTCGCTGAGGATATCCGCCAGCACGTTCGGCGCCAGCTTGCAGCCGCATCCCCCGCCATGGGCGAGCGATGTGAGGAGCGGTTCTGGTGTCTGGGTGTCGGGCATGGTCTCAAGTCCTACTCTGCCCCATGGGCTTAGCGCGCGGGCCTCTGGCGAGGCAATGAAAACCTGCTAAGCGTGATAGCGATGCCTTATCTTGAAACCGTCACCGACCTTGGCCCCGAAACCCTGTCGCGCTTCGATGCCATCATCGATGTGCGCTCGCCCGCCGAGTTTGCCGACGACCATTTGCCTGGGGCAATCAGCCTGCCTGTGCTCTCGAATGACGAGCGGGCCGTGGTTGGCACGATCTACAAACAGGAGAGCCCGTTTCGCGCCAACCGTATCGGCGGTGCCATAGTGGCGCGAAATATCGCGTGTCACCTCGATACGGCGCTGGCCGATATGCCCCGTGGCTGGCGCCCGCTGATCTATTGCTGGCGTGGGGGCATGCGGTCCAACGCCATGGCGACGATCCTGTCCTCGGTGGGCTGGCCCGTGGGTCTTGTGAAGGGCGGCTACAAGACCTGGCGGCGAGAGGTCGTTGGCGGGCTTGAGCTGGACGCGGCGCCACTGCCCATTATCCTTGTCGATGGCCCAACCGGCAGCGGGAAGACGGCCATCCTGACCGAGATTGCGCAGCAGGGCGGACAGGTGATCGACCTTGAGGGTATTGCCAATCATCGCGGCTCTGCCTTTGGCGGATTCGATGATTTGCCGCAGCCGGCCCAACGCCTGTTTGAGACCATGATCTGGGACCAGTTGCGCCAGTTTGATCTGACGCGGCCCATCTATGTCGAGGCGGAATCGGCCCGTGTTGGCCTGCGCCGCGTGCCGCGCCGCCTGTGGCACAGCATGCTGGCAGCGCCGCGGGTGGAAATCCATGTGCCGCCGACCGCGCGCAGTGCATTCCTCGTGTCGGCCTATGGGGATGCTGTCAGTGACAACGAAAGCGTCGCGCGCTCATTGGACTTGCTGAAGCCGCTTCACTCGAAGGAAACCATCGCTGAGTGGCAGGCGCTTGTGGATGCGGACGATCACCGCAAGCTGGCAGAAGTCTTGATGCTGGAACACTATGACCCGCTCTATGCGCGCAGCCGGAAGCGGCGCGAGGATACGCCTGTGCAGGTTGTGGAGCTGGACGCGCTGTCGCCTGCCGACATTGCCGCTGCAGCCAAGGCGATAATCGCCAAGGCCTAGCCGCGCGCTTGCGCGGTGCCCATGCGGGCCAGCTCGTCGGCGCGTTCGTTGCCCGGGTCGCCATCGTGGCCTCTGACCCATTTCCAGGTGATGTCGTGGCGCTGGCAGGCTTCGTCGAGCGCCTGCCACAGGTCCTGGTTCTTCACCGGCTGTTTCGAGGCCGTTTTCCAGCCGTTGCGCTTCCAGCCCTTGATCCACTTGGTCAGGCCGTCCTTCACATAGGTGGAATCCACGTGCAGTGTGACTTTCGATGGCTGCTTCAGCGCATTCAGCGCCTCGATCGCGGCCATCATTTCCATACGGTTATTGGTCGTCTGCTTTTCGCCGCCGAACAATTCCTTGCGGTTTTCGCCTGCAATGAGCAGCGCGCCCCAGCCGCCGGGACCGGGATTGCCGCTGCAGGCGCCATCCGTCCAGATTTCGATCAAGTCAGTCATGGGCTTCAGGTGATGGGCTTCGCGAGAGCCGTCAAGCCTGCTTCAGAAGACGCTGATGTCGACATCGCGCAGCTGCTCAGCGGGGCGCACGATGGCGTAGAACAGGAAGCCACAGCCGACACCTGCCAGCGCGCCAACACTTGCCCCGGAGAGCAGCGCGCCAATGCCTGTCTGGATGCTCTCGATGAGGCCGAAGGCGAAGGTCGTCCCGCCCACTAAGATCGCCCCCCATATGGCCCCCCAGCGGATATAGGGCGCGCGGGCGGCGATCCGGCGATGCGGCATCCGGCCGATCGACAGGCCAAGGGCGAGCCATGCAGCAGGAACCGTTACGAGGAAGAGGACGAAATTGAGTGCCGCCAGTTGCAGGCCCGTCACGATGCCGCTCGTGAGCGTGCTTTGGAAGGGCTGCGTAGCGTTCATGCCAAATACGCCGAGCAGGATGTGCACGAACCCCAGCATGAGCCCGCCAATCACCGAAACCCCGAGACAGGCTGCGAGGGAGCTGAGGAACAGGCCGAGTTTCACACGCTTGATATGCGTGCGTAGCGATCCGTCAGCATAGGCGGGAGTGGGGAGACTGGCGGGCGTAGCGGATTGGTTCGACATGGCGCCCCTTCGCGAAGCTCACCCGCCATAGCCGGCGGCGCTGGTCACCTTGCGATGAAAGGACAGGCGTCCGGCATATTCGAGGGGATTCTTGGGCCTTACGAGGGCGCCTTCAGGCGTATCGGTCCAGTCGACGAGGCGCGTGAGGAAGAAACGCAGGGCAGCGCCGCGCGCGAGGATTGGGAGTGCCTCACGCTCTGCAGGCTCCAGAGGGCGCACGCTTTCATAGCCCGCGATCAGGGCCGCACCCTTCGAGAAATTGAACTGGAGGCCCGCTGCTTCGCCCGCTGCGCCATCCTCGAACGCCCAGGCATTGAGGCAGACGGCGAGGTCATAGGCGAGGGCATCTGTGCAGGCGAAATAGAAGTCGATGGCACCGGAGAAATCGTCACCGAGGAAGAAGGCATTGTCCGGGAACAGGTCCGCATGGATCGTGCCGCGCGGCAGGGGCAGGCTGTCGGGATCGGCCTTGGCGATGGCGGCGATATCTGACTCAATGCGCCCGGCAAGGCCATGCAGCAGGGCGTCCGCGTTCGCCGCGCGGCCTTCCCATAGCCTCGGCCATGACGCAGGCCCCAGCGCATTCTCACGTGTCATGCCGAAATCGGCGAGCGCGACGTGCATGCGTGCGAGCCCTTCGCCCAGTCCCCGGCACTGAACGACATTCGGCCGGCGTGGTGAGAGGCCCTCGAGAAAGGAAGTGATGACCGCGTCGCGGCCTTCCAGCGTGCGCAGGGCCTTGCCGTCCTTGCCCATGATGGGCTCGGGGCACGGATAGCCCTTGGCGGCGAGATGCTGCTTCACGCCGATAAAGAAGGGCAGGTCGTCAGCCTTCACCCGTTTCTCGAACAGGGTGAGGATGAAACGCCCTTTTGAGGTCTCAAGAAAATAGTTCGAATTCTCCACGCCTTCGGCAATGCCCTTGAAGGAGAGGGCATTGCCAAGGTCGTATTCAGCCAGGAAGGCGGCGAGCGCCTCGTCGGAAACGTGAGTATAAACAGCCATGGAGGGCTGGCTTAAGCAGTTTTCGAGAGCATGTCACGGTGCAGTGTTTTGCCTGCGAGCAGATAATGGATTGCCGCCCAGCCATAGAGGGAGGCGAAGATCACGATAGTCCATTGCAGGCCGCGTGCGTTTGCACTGGTGCAGGCGGCGGCTTGTTCCACGCTAAGGTCCGAGACGATCTTGCACGCCTCAATCGACAGGCCGAGATCGGCGTTTGAGAGCATCATGGATTTGAGCACCGACGAGAGCACACCGGCGAGCGTCGGGCCGAGGCCGATACCGATCAGGTTTACGGCGAACAGCGTGATCGCCACGGCCGTAGCGCGCGTGCGGCTGTCCACGACGCCTGCGGAGACGGCATACATCGGGCCGAGATAGAAGTAGTGCAACATGGCTGCGAGCATGAGCGGCGGGATCATCATGGCAACCGTTGGGCTGAGATAGCCCATCCAGTAGAGCGGCACGGAGAGTCCCATGCCGAGGGCTGGCATCCAGGATAGCGCCGTTGGATACCGCTTCGAGAGTTTGTCAGCGAGGAAGCCGGACAGGAAGACGCCTATGGCCGCCATGAGACCGAGGACCAGCGAGAAGATCAGTGCTGCTTCAGTCAGCGTCAGGTGGTGTGTGCGCAAAAGGAACGAGGTGGAGAAAGCGGCGATGCCATAGCCCGCGAAAGAGGCAATCGCAGCGCCGGTGACGACGTGCACATAGGTGGGTTTGCGCATCAGGCCCTTGAGGGCAACAATGAAGCCGTCCGGCGCTTTTTTGCTGTTTGCGTTGGGCGGATCGCTGTAGCCGCGTGGCGGCTCCTTGACGGTCAGCCCAATGATGATCGCGAAGATCACGCCGGGTAGGCCGACGGCCACGAAGGCAATCCGCCAGCCTTCGACATTTTCCCAGGCAATCAGGTTTTGGGCCCATGTCCAGCCCCAGTTACCAAACAAGGCGTGGACATTATGGCCCGTGATATAGTCATTGATCGGTCCGGCGGAGAGGCCAGCGAGCATGCCGCCGAGCGGGACGCCAAGCGCATAGATCGAGGCGGCGGTCGCGCGGCTCGTCGGCTTGAAATAGTCTGCAATCACGGACTGCGCCGGAGGCGTACAGCCCGCCTCACCAACGCCTACAAGCAGACGGAAGATGAAGAGCGTCAGGAAGCTTGTCGCGAAACCGCAGAGCACGGTCATCAGGCTCCACATCGTCAGCGAGGCGAGAATGATCAACATGCGGCTCTTGCGTTCCGCGACGCGCGCGATCGGGATTCCGAGTGTCGTATAGAACATGGCGAAAGCCAGCCCGCCGAGCAGGCCCATGTGCCAGTCTTCGAGCCTGAGGCTCGTCTTGATCGGCTCGGTCAGGATCGCGAAGATCGACCGGTCGATGAAGTTGAAGATGTACACGACCAGCAACGACGACAGCACATAGGCGCGGTACATCGGTGTTCGGAATCCGGTTTCGTGGCCCGGGCGGGCTGTGGGGGCGTCGGTCATTGGCGTCTCCAGTCAGTCAGTGCAGGTCAGATTGTTTTGGCGAGGGTGATCCGGCTCAATGGGCGTCCGGGTTGTAGCGGTCGCGCAGGTAAGTCCGGCTGGACATGTAGTAGCAGCCCGCTGCGACGATGAAGACAAGAACGGTCGCCGCCATGGATTGGCGCAGGCCGTTGCCATAGGCGGCACAGAGTGCCGGCCCGGCTTCACCAAGTTCGAGCACTTTCGCCCCGCACATCTTGGGATCGAACGTCGCCGCCAGGTCTCCGTAGCCTGACAGGCCAATCTCGCGGGCCATGAAGAAGTCACTCATGGCGCCAACAAAGAGCGGGCCAATGCCGTTGCCGATCAGGCTTATGATGAGGAGCAGAACTGCAATGGTCGTGGCGCGCGAACGCGGGCTGACAATGCCGGTCCCGACTGAATATTGCGCACCGAGATAGGCATAATGTCCCACCGCCGCGATGGCCCAGAGCGCGAACGCCATGGTGAGCGTGGGGCTGAAGAAGGCGGCGATATAGGCCGGCACGGCGATGAGCAGGCCGACGGCAGGCAGCCAGGCCACAACGGCAGGATAGCGGCCGCTGAGCTTCTCGGAGAGGAGGCCACCGATAAACGTGCCGAACGCAGCGAAGGCGGCCAGCGGCGCGCCATACATGATCGCCGCTTCACGAACGCCAATGCCGTGCACGCGCTGCAGGAAGGGCGCCTGGAAACTGATCAGGCCATAGCCGACGAACGCAACCAGCGCTGCGCCAAGCGCCAGCCACCAGAAGGTTGGCTTCACGCCGAATTCCTGGAAAGCCTCGAAGAAGGGGGCCTTGCGCAGGGGATCCGCATCCGGTGGGTCGGAATAGCCGCGCGGGGGTTCCTTGATGGTCAGCCAGAGGATGAGCGCAATGATTGCGCCGGGTGCACCGATAACGACGAATGCGATGCGCCAGCCTTCCACTGTGGTCCAGTCCATGCCCGAGAACATGAAGCCGAGACCGATGGAATCGATCCATGCGCCGAAGTCGGCGCCCTTGATCGAGGCAATCGTGCCACCGAACAGCTGCGCCAGAACCCCGCCAAGTGTGACGCCCATCGAATAGATGCCGATGGCGTTGGCGCGGCTCTTGGGAGGGTAATAATCCGTGATGATTGAATTGGCGGGCGGTGTGCAGCCGGCTTCGCCAACGGCCACGCCGACGCGGAACAGGAGCAGCCACAGAAAGCCCGTCGCCATCCCGCAGAGCGCCGTCATGATTGACCAGACGATCACGCAGACAGCAATCACCATGACACGGTTGCTGCGGTCGGCCCACATCGCGATCGGAATACCCATCAAAGCGTAGAAGAGCGCGAAAGGCGGACCGGACAGCAGGCCCCACTGGGTATCATTCAGGCTGAACGTGTTGATAATCGGCTGGGCGACAACGGAAATGAGTGTTCGGTCGATGAAGTTCAGCGTGTAGATCAGCATCAAGGCGATCAGGACATAGGACCGGTAACCCTTTGTACCAAACCCGGTTATCTGTCCGTTCGACGCGGTTGTGTCGCTCATGCGCTGTCAGCCTCCCTGTAATGATTCCCGCGCATCTGACGGCGCGTGTGTATTTTTTCTCACGGTAACGGCCTGCCGATCATCTGCAAGCATTATCGCGGCGTCAGTCTCAGATCAGGCCTGATGAGCGGAAGCTGGTAACGCCACCTGTGCCGGCGATGAGGTGGTCGTGGACCGTAATATCGAAAGGATCGAGCACGTCGATAATCTCGCGCGTCATATCGATATCCGCCCGCGACGGCGTCGTATCGCCGGAGGGGTGGTTGTGGACCAGTATGAGGCTTGAAGCCTGAAGTTCGAGGGCACGGCGGGCGATTTCGCGGGGGTAGACGGGGGCATGATCGACCGTTCCGTGTCCCATCACTTCGTCTGCGATCAGCTGGTTCTTGCGGTCAAGGAAGAGCACGCGGAACTGTTCACGCTTCTCGTGCTGGAGTTCAGTGCGGACATAATCAATCAGCGCACTCCACGACGAAATCGCCGGGCGCTTGCTTATCTCCTCGCGGGAGGCGCGGGATTGAAGTTCGGCGATGGCTTTGAGATAGGCGGCGACGGTTTCGCCGATGCCTTCCACCTTCACGAGGTCAGCGCCGGGCGCAGCGAGAATGCCGGACAGGCTGCCGAAACGGGCCATCAGGGCTTTGGCGATGGGTTTGACGTCGCGGCGGGGAATGAAGGCCATGAGGATGACCTCAAGCACTTCATAGTCTTCGAGAGCTCCAGCACCGCGCTTCAGCAGCTTGCCGCGCAACCGCTCGCGATGGCCTTGCCAGTGAGGCTTTGCATCAGGCTGGCCTTCTGTGCCCCCCGGCATGGCCTATGGCTTGACCGTGTGGGGCGTATCCAGGCCCTTCGGGGATTTGGTGAAGATCTCGACGCCGGTTTCGGTGACGCCCACCGAATGTTCGAACTGTGCCGACAGCTGGCGGTCGCGGGTCACGGCGGTCCAGCCATCGGGCAGGATCGCAGCGTCCTTGCGGCCGATGTTCAGCATCGGCTCAATAGTGAAAAACATGCCGGGGCGGAGTTCCGGGCCCGTACCATAGTCGGACGAGTGAACGACGTTCGGCTCGTCATGAAAAAGACGTCCTACGCCGTGGCCGCAGAAATCTTCAACCACGGAGAGACGGTTCAAGCGGGCAATCTCGGAAATCGCGCCGCCAATGTCGCCGAAACGAGCGCCGGGCTTCACGGCACTGATGCCGGCCATCATGGCTTCATACGTGACATCCATGAGGCGCTCCGCCTTCCGCTTCACTTCGCCGACGCCGTACATGCGCGAATGGTCGCCGTGCCACCCATCGAGGATGCAGGTCACATCGATATTGGCGATGTCTCCTTCCTTCAGAGGCTTGGGGCCTGGAATGCCGTGGCAGATCACGTGATTGAGCGAGATGCAGGATGCGTGGCGATAGCCGCGATAGCCGATCGTCGCCGACTGGGCGCCATGGTCGAGCACAAACTCGCGCACCAGATCATCCAGATACTGTGTCGTCACACCGGGTTTCACTTCGCCCACGAGCATGTCGAGGCATTCCGCGACCAGCCGCCCGGCCTTGCGCATGCCTTCGAAGCCTTCCGCATCATGGATGCGGATTTCACCAGTGCGCATGGGAAGAAGGGCGGTTGAGTCATTCATGAAAGTAGCTTTCCGGTCTATGGGCCGCAATGTGGCAGTGATTGCGGAAAATTTCTACCCCGCGCCCTGTGAAATCAGGCTTCCAGACTGGCATCCAGGCTGATGTCGATGGCGCCAAGCGCCACGGAGACCGGGCAGGATTCCTTGGCCTTTGTGGCAATCGCCTTGAAATCCGCTTCGCTGGCACCCGGAACCTTGCCGACAAGGGTAATGGCGCTGCTGGTAATCTTGAAGCCGCCGCTGTCTTTCGGTTCGACTGTCACGACAGCCTTGGCATCGAGCTTGTCGGCGGGTGTGCCATTGTCAGCAAGCATGGCCGAGAGTTGCATGGCGAAGCAGCCTGCATGGGCGGCGGCGAGCAATTCTTCCGGATTGGTGCCGGACTTGCCGCTCTCGTCCTCGAACCGGGCCTTGAAGGAATAGCCATGGCTCTTGAGGGCACCGCTTTGGGTGTCGATCGTGCCGGTGCCGTCCTTGAGGGCGCCTTTCCAGATGGCTGTTGCATGACGTTTCATGAGTCGCTCCTTGCTGTGGAATTTTTGGGTTCATTGAAGGGAATGCGCCGCGTGGGCCGATGTTCCGGCGGTGTCCTCAGTCCGACGCTTGCCCTTGGGTTCCTTGTTGCTTTGGCCGGGATGGGAGCTATCCTCCGGCAAAATCAAAAGGGGAGCCGAACGCCATGAGAGAACCTGCTCACTACCTGAAGAGCCTTGCGGCCAGCTTCCTTCTTGCGGCCGCAGTTGCCTGCGCCGCCACGGCGCCCGAAGCTGCGCCAGCCCCATCGTCGCTGGCACCCGCTGCGGAGGCGGCAGGCGCACCAGCACCTGCTGCTGACAAGACGTTTGACGCGCTTGAAGCCTCAGCCTCCGGCAAGGGGTTCACGCAGGCGGGCATTGTGGCACTGGATGCGGCCATGGCTGCAGCCGTTGATGACGGCGCCGTCAAAGGCATATCGACCCTGCTCGTGAAGGATGGGCACGTGGCCCACTATTACGAGCATGGAATCATGCGCGCCGCCGATCAGGCGCCCATCAAGGAAGATACGATCTTCCGTATCTATTCCATGTCCAAGCCGATTACGGGTGTCGCCCTGATGACGCTGTACGAGCAGGGCGCGTTCAGCCTGGACGACCCGATCACGAAATTCGTACCGGAGTTTGCCGATCTCAAAGTGCTGAAGGGAGTGGACGCGGACGGCAAGATGATCGTCGAAGATATGGATCACGTGCCGACCATGCGCGAGCTGATGAGCCATACGGCTGGTTTCGGTTATGGGCTTGGCGGTGATGACCCGGTCAACACCGCGTTCCGCGAACAGGGCGTGCTCGCCTCGCCGGATCTCGACACGTACATCCCCAAAGTTGCCGGCATTCCGCTACTGTTCCAGCCGGGCAGCAACTGGTCCTACAGCACGGCCGTCGATATCCAGGGCTACATCGTCCAGAAGATTTCGGGCAAGCCATTCGGGGAATACCTGGAGGAGACAATCTTCACGCCGCTCGGCATGACAGATACAGCCTTCTTTGTACCTGAGGAAAAGCGCGACAGGTTTTCCGATGTGTTCACACACTCGCCCGAAACCGGCGAACTGGTGCCGCTGGACGATCCGCGCTTTGCCTATCGCGAAGGCGCGTTTGGCATGGAAGCGGGCGGGCACGGGCTCGTCTCGACGCTCGCCGATTATGCCCGTTTCTGCCAGATGCTTGTGGATGGCGGCGAGTTGAACGGCACACGCATTCTGAAACCCGAGACCGTGAAGTTGATGCGCACGAATGTGCTGCCGGAAACCTTCCACCTCTTCTCGGATGGCAACAGCGTCAATCCGGAACGGGCCGGACACGGCTTCGGACTGGATTTCGGCGTTCTGGTGGATCCGGCCCCGACGGGCACTTTGATGCCAACCGGAACCTATTACTGGGGTGGTGCCGCCGGCACATGGTTCTGGATCGACCCGGTCAACGACCTGTTCTTTATCGGCATGGTCCAGGTATTCCCGGCGGGAAGCATGGATAATGCCTTCCGCAAGGAGTCCGGTGATCTCGTCTATGAGGCACTTGCCAAGTGACCGAAACTCCACCCACCGCAGCTGTGCTGCTGATTGGCGACGAACTCCTCTCGGGGCGCACGCGCGACATCAACCTGCAGCAGATCGCCACCTATCTCGGCCCGCTTGGTATTCCGGTTGTTGAATCGCGTACCGTTTCCGATGTGCAGGCGAGCATCGTCAAGGCGGTGAACGACCTGCGCGCGGAATACACCTATGTCTTCACGACGGGCGGTATCGGCCCGACGCATGATGACATCACGGCGGACGCCATTGCGGCGGCCTTTGGCGTCGGTATTGGCGAGCATCCGGAAGTCATCGCCATGCTGGCCGAGCGCTATGCCGAGATGAAGACCGAGTTCACGCCCGCCCGCCGGCGCATGGCGCGTGTGCCGCATGGAGCAAGCCTCGTCGCCAATCCGGTGTCGGGCGCGCCGGGCTTCCAGATGGAGAACGTGTTCACGCTGGCCGGTGTGCCGCAGGTTGCCCGGGCCATGCTGGAAGATATCGGACCGCGCCTTCGCACGGGCGCCGTTGTGCATAAAGTGACCATTCGCGGCGTCGGCCTGCGGGAGGGCGATATTGCGGAGCCGCTGGGCGCGCTGGCGGTTGAGATGCCGAACGTCTCTTTCGGATCATACCCCTGGTTCCGGTCGGTTGGGGACAATGGCGTCCATCTCGTGGCGAGTACGATTCATCCCGATCTGATCGACACGATCGTCGAGCGGTTGGAAGCCATCATCTCCGCCACGGGCGTCACGCCGGAGCGCTTGACGGAGGAGGCCGGATGATCGCCGTCCTGAAGCGCACGCCGGTGATCTGGGGCCTGTTCATTGCACAGCTCCTGATCTTTCCGTGCTTTGCGCTATTCAGTGATGCCGTTGGCGGTCGCTATCTCGATACAATCACCACGGGCGAAGGATGCCGCGCACTGATCGCCGCGATGACCGAGGCGCAGCGCAATGCGCATTTCTGGATCACGGTGCTGCTCGATACAGCCTACCCGTTGGCCTATGGCGGGTTTTTCGCGGCCATGGCGCTGCGCTTCTTCGGGCGATACGGGCCACTTACGGCCTTGCCGGCGCTGGCGACCATCATTGTCGACCTGACAGAGAACACGGTGCAGGCGCTGGCGCTCTCTGGCGCGGCGGATG
Source organism: Hyphomonas chukchiensis (assembly GCF_000682695.1). Lineage (GTDB taxonomy): Bacteria > Pseudomonadota > Alphaproteobacteria > Caulobacterales > Hyphomonadaceae > Hyphomonas > Hyphomonas chukchiensis. The sequence continues at coordinate 50,425 of NZ_AWFG01000096.1, forward strand.
CGCTTGACGCAAAGTCATGGTTGACGCCCCTCAAGTTCGGGCTGTTTTTCCTCGCTGCGGCGATCGCCCTTATCGCCCTGGTCATTGCCGTGGCTCATCTTTTCCGAAAACGGAAAGCCTGACCGGGCCGGCGTGATCCAGCGCCAACACATATCAGAAGGAGACGGCATCATGGCCGAGAACATTATCCAGGTTGAGCGCGACGGCGCGGTTGCCATTGTCACGCTGAACCGGCCGGATGCGCTGAACGCCCTCAGCCGCGCGCTGCGCACCGAGATTTCCCGCGTCTTCATGGAGCTGAAGGGCGATGCCGAAATCCGCGCTGTTGTCCTGACGGGCGCAGGCCGCGCTTTCACGGCAGGCGTTGACCTGAAAGAGGCGGGCGAGACCGGTTTTGCGCTCGGCGCTGACGGCGGTTCGATCGATATCGCGAAGGCTATCGGCGAATATCCCTGGCCGGTGATCGGCGCGATCAATGGCTTTGCCATTACGGGCGGCTTCGAACTGGCGCTCATGTGCGACGTGCTCCTGGCTTCCGAGAACGCGAAGTTCGCCGACACGCATGCCCGCGTCGGCATCATGCCGGGCTGGGGCCTGTCGCAGAAGCTGTCCCGCCTGATCGGCACGAGCCGCGCCAAGGAACTGTCCTTCACCGGCAACTTCCTTGATGCCGAGACAGCTGAACGCTGGGGCCTCGTCAACCGCGTCTACAAGGCCGACGAGCTGCTTCCCGCCGCGCGCAAGATGGCGCACGAGATGACGAGCTGTGATCCGGTGCTGCTGCGCGGTTACAAGAAGATGATTGATGATGGGTTCGCCATGCCTTTCGGCGAAGCCCTGAAGGAAGAGGTCCGCCGCTCGGCTGCGCATGCCGCCAGCGTCACAGCCGAAAGCGTCGAGGCGGCCCGCAAGAAGGTCACCGAACGCGGCCGTGGCCTGAACTAGAAGACTGAGGAAACACCAATGAGAGACGTCGTAATCTGTGAGCCTGTTCGCACGGCTGTGGGGGGCTTTGGCGGGGCCTACAAGACCGTTCATGCCCACGAACTGGCGAGCCACGTCATCCGCGAACTCATGGCGCGGACCTCCGTGCCGGCCGAGGCGGTCGAGGACTGCCTGTTTGCGCAATGCTATCCGACCATGGAAGCCCCGGCCTTCGGGCGGATGGTGGCGCTGGACGCCGGCCTGACCACGACAACGGGCGGTTACCAGATCGACCGGCGTTGCGGCTCGGGCCTGCAGGCGGTGATCAATGCGGTAATGCAGGTCGCGACCGGCGCGAACGACCTCGTCCTCGCGGGCGGAGCGGAGAGCATGTCCAATGCGCCTTTCTTTTCGATCGACATGCGCTGGGACATCAAGGGCGAAGGCGTGATGCTGCAGGATGGCCTCTCACGCGGACGTTATACGGCCGGCGGCAAGTTCCACCCGGTTCCGGGTGGCATGATCGAAACGGCGGAAAATCTGCGCCGCGATTACCAGATCACCCGCGAAGCGCAGGACGCATTCGCGCTCGCCTCACATCAGAGAGCCGCAGCGGCCCAGAAAGCGGGCAAGTTTGCCGACGAGATCGTTCCGTTCACCGTGAAAGGCCGTAAGGGTGACACGGTTGTCGTCGAGGATGAGCATATCCGCCCGGATTCCACACTGGAGAAACTTTCGTCCCTTCGGCCTATCAGGGGCAAGGCAGATCCGGATGCCACCGTCACGGCGGGCAATGCGTCCGGCCAGAATGATGGCGCGGCGGCGTGTATTGTCTGCACGCGTGAAGCGGCGGAGAAATACGGGCTGAAGCCGCTGGGGCGGCTCGTCTCCTGGTCTGTCGCCGGTGTCGGTCCGGAAGTCATGGGCATCGGGCCGGTGCCATCGACGCAAAAGGCGCTGAAGCAGGCGGGTATCGAGATCAAGGATCTCGACGTGATCGAGCTGAACGAGGCTTTTGCCTCGCAGGTTCTGGCCTGCACCAAGGCGCTGGGCTTCTCGGATGGCGACATGCAACGCCTCAATCCCAATGGATCGGGCATTTCGCTGGGCCACCCGGTGGGCGCAACGGGCGTGCGAATTCTGACGACCCTGCTGCGCGAGATGGATCGGCAGGAAGCGCGTTACGGCCTCGAAACCATGTGTATCGGTGGCGGGCAGGGCCTTGCTGCCGTGTTTGAACGGGTTTCCTGACAGTCTCGGGCCGGGCTGGCGCTTGCCAAGCCCGGCGGCGACGAATACTCACAATCGGCACGCGGGCGTGGCGAAATTGGTATACGCAAGGGACTTAAAATCCCTCGGCCGCAAGGCCTTGCCGGTTCAAGCCCGGCCGCCCGCACCATGCTGTCTGGCCTGGGGGCAGTGTATCCAAAATATCACATTTCCCGGAATCTGGGGGTTTTTGGCCCGCATGGCGCCATATTCGTCCTCTATCCCCCATGCGAATTGGGAATGACACCTATATAGCCCCCGACGGAACCAATCGGGTCCGGAATACATATCTACAGAGCGGATCGGGAAAATCTGACTCGAAGGACAAACAAGATGCTACGCTCACTCATCGTCTCTACAAGTTTCGCACTCATGGCGCTCTCTGCACAGGCCAGCCCCGAGGCTGAAGCCTTGATTGCGGGCACCGCCACTGAGATTTCCAATGCCGAAGCCAGTGAAAATACCATCAAACAGGCTGTGGACATTGATGCCATCGCCAACTTCACGCTTGGCAAATATTCGCACCGGGTCAGCGATGCCGACAAGGCGCGCTTCAAGACCGCGTTCGAGAAATTCCTCGTCGGCACGTTCCAGGACCAGAAGAACAAGCTGAAGAATGCCAAGGTCGACGTGATCGGCTCCGTTGATCGCAATGACAAGGATTCGGTCGTTGAAACCCGCGTGACGCAGAAGGGTGAAGACCCGCAGACGGTTCGCTGGCGTGTGATTGAGCGCAATGGTGAATGGCGCGTCGTTGACGTGGAAGTCCTTGGCCTGTGGCTCGCCATAGAGCAACGCGCCCAGATCGCGGCCATTCTCGACAAACCGCGCGCCACGATTGACGATGCCATTGCGGCTCTGGATTCCTGAGTCGAACCGCTTCAAAGCCATTAGATAACACGAGGGCGCCAGCGCAGCTGGCGCCCTTATCTTATTGTGATGCAGCGTTGATTGGGGCACTTTCCCCGCAACATTATCAGGGGACCTATTCGACAATGTCTTTGAACTTCAAAAGCCAGCTCCAGAATCTGGATGGAATTTACGCTGCCTTGTTTTCCGCGGCTGAAATCATTTACGCCGAACTCAAGAAAGGCGCTGGCCTGAAGTTTGCTACATCGAGCAACGAGTCCGGTGATGACCAGATCGAACTGGACGTGATTGCCGACGAAGCCTTCTTCGATGCGCTCAAGCGCGATGGAAATGTCAGGTATGTTGTATCCGAAGAGCGTCCGGGCCTGAACAAGGTTTCAGATGGACGCTACAGCGTGGCCCTTGATCCGCTGGACGGCTCAAAATCCGCGCTGGTCGGCATCCCGTCAGGCGCCATCTTCGGTGTTTTCGAGAATGCTGAAGTCGCGAAGGACTTCAATGGCAAGAATATCGTAAGCGGCGGATTCTTCGTTTTCGGCATGAACCTGGAAGCCTACTTCGCGGATGGCGACAAGGTCTACAAGGGCATCTTCAACCAGGATACGTCCGAGTGGAAGGTTCTGCCGATAGAAGGCGGCCTGCCGTCAGCAGATGTTCTGGCGATCAATGGCCAGAACCAGATGGTTTGGGATGCATGGCTGCAGGCGCACTATGCCGACTTGCTCGACACCCATAATGGCACGACGAAACCTCACAATATGCGCTGGTACGCGTCCATGGTTTCGGACATGAAGCGCATGGTCCTGCAAGGCGGCCTGTTTGTTTATCCGCGCGCCAATATCAAGGGCTATGAAGAGGGCAAGCTTCGCCTCGTCTACGAGGCAATTCCCATGGCATTCCTGATCGCCGCCATGGGCGGGTCTTCAACGGATGGCGACCAGTCCCTTCTCGATCTTCCGGTTGAAACCCTCCACCAGAAGACAGCGGTCTTCATCGGGGAGAAGAGCAAGATTGAACGGGTCGAAGCGGCCAAGAGAAACCACGCCTAACGCACTCCACACCCCTCCGGCCTAGGCGACTAGCCATTCAGGCCGGACATAGGGCTCGCCGAGATCATGGGCGACGGCTTCATGGGCGATCTTGCCGGCATCGACGGTGAGGCCATGGGCAAGGTGCGGGTTTTCGTTGATGGCCGCGCGGGCGCCCTTGTTGGCAATCTGCAGCACGAAGGGCAGGGTCGCGTTGTTTAGCGCATAGGTCGACGTGCGCGGTACGGCGCCGGGCATGTTGGCGACGCAATAGTGTAGGATGCCATCAACGTCGTAGATCGGGTCTTCGTGTGTGGTTGCATGGCTGGTTTCGAAACAGCCGCCCTGATCGATGGCGATGTCGACGAGCACGGCGCCGGGCTTCATGGTTTTAAGCTGTTCGCGGCTGATCAGCTTGGGAGCTGACGCGCCGGGGATGAGGACCGCGCCGATAACGAGGTCGGCATCCTTGATCGCTTCCGCCAGAGAATGGGCGGTGGAATACATGGTCTTGAGGCTGCCCCGGAACTGCTCGTCCAGTTCGGCGAGGCGGTTATTGTTGCGGTCGAAAATGGTCACGTCTGCGCGCATGCCGACGGCGATTTCGGCAGCATGGGTGCCGGAGACACCGCCGCCAATGATGACGACCTTCGACGGCATGACGCCGGGCACGCCACCGAGCAGGATGCCGCGGCCGCGCTTGGTGCGCATGAGGGCCCACGCGGCGACCTGGAGCGACATGCGGCCCGCGACCTGGCTCATGGGGCGCAGCAGTGGCAGGCCGCCCTCATCATCGGTCACTGTCTCATAGGCGATGGCGAGGCAGCCGGAGTCCATCAGGCCCTTGGCCTGCACGGGGTCTGGCGCCAGGTGGAGATAGGTGAAGAGCGTGTGGTCCGGTGTGAGACGCGCCGTTTCCTCGGGCTGGGGCTCCTTGACCTTCACGATCAGCTCGCTGTCGGCAAACACTGCGGCGGCATCCGGCAGGATGGTCGCGCCAACCGTGGTGTACGCGTCGTTTGCGAAGCCGGAGCCGAGCCCGGCGCCCGACTGGACATTGACGTGATGCCCCGCGCGAACGAGTTCGCTGACGCTTTCAGGTGTCAGGCCGACACGGGATTCCTGTTTCTTGATCTCCGTTGGGACGCCAATGCGCATAATGGTTCTCCTTGGGGCAGGATATGCCTATAGACCCGCGCCACGTGGAATTCTAGTCCACCTCAAGCGGCTTCCTCGATGATCTCTTCGACATCGATTTTTTCTTCGGCGCTGGAGGTGTTGCCAATCGCGAAGCGTTCGGCCTCATCCTCCATCCACTCGCGCACTTCTGGCTCTGGCACGTCGAGCGTGAGCAGGATGTCGGCCACCATCTCGATTCCCTTGGGCTGGCCGCCCGCAAGGTGGGCGCGCACGCCGATATCGAGATAGCGCTCAAGGTCGAGCCGGGAGTCGACGGCAACGAAGCGCTGGAGGTCCGGGAAACGCCGGGTGATGGTCGGCGTCACCTCAAGCGAAACCTCGTAGCGGGCAAACCCCAGCACGACGGCGCGGGCATTGCTGCCGCCGACGGCCTCGACGAGCTTCATGTTGGTCGCATCACCAAACGAGACCTTGTAGCCGTCTGCCACAGCGGCGAGGAAGCGGTCCGGATCGCCTTCAAGTGCAATATAGGGGATGTGATGGTCAACCAGCGCGTCGATGGCGAGGCGGCCCGCCGACGACATGCCGATGACAATGACAGGCCTGTCGGCGATCGACGTGGCCGAGGGGGCGGTTTCGATGTCGGTCTTGCTGCGTTCTGCCAGTTTGCGTGAAAGGCGAACGCCGAGGGCGGCCCAGGTAGGCGCAAGTGCCAGAGACAGGGCAACGGCGGCGACAATGCTGCTCATCAGTCCCGAGGACAGACCGGCGACAATGGCACCCAGCGACAGGACAACGAGGGTGAATTCCGAGCCCTGTGCGAGCAGGAAAGCCATCTGCGTGGCGCCCGGTACGCTCCACTTGTTCAACCGGGCCGCGACATAGCCAAGGGCGGTTTTCATGACGAGGATGCCGGCGGCGCTGAGGAGCACGAGGGGCAGGTGGGATAGGAGGGCCGGAACGTCGATCGAGAGGCCGACGCTGATGAAGAAGAAGGACAGCAGCAGGCCACGGAACGGTCCCATCTCGGTCTGCACCTGGTGGCGGAAGGGTGTGCCGGAGACCGCAAGGCCAGCCAGGAAGGCCCCAAGCGTCAGTGACAGGCCGATGATTGCCGTGGCGCAGGCCGCTGCAAGCACCAGCAACAGGGTGAAGGCGGTAAAGGCCTCGGCATTGCGCGTGGCGACAAGCGTGCGGAAGACCGGGTTGATCAGGTACTTGCCGGCCAGAAGCGCGGCGCAGAAGGCGATGACCGTCTGCACAACCGAGAGGCCGAGCGCGGCATAGAGCGGCACGCTGGCGCCGCCGAGGAGGTAGTCGGATACGAGACCGGCGAGGCCCTGGGCGCCCACATCGGAATCCCCCAGCGAACTGGCAAAGATCATCAGGAAGATGGCAACAATGTCCTGGAATATCAGGACATGCGTGGCGGAACGGCCAATGGGGCAGGAGTTCTGTTCCCGCTCTGTCAGGATGCGGGCAACGACGGCTGTGGACGAGAGGCCGAGACTGAGCCCAACAGCAAGTGCGATGGCCCAGTCCACGCCGATCATCGCGAGGGCGGCGGCGGCGATCAGGCCGGTCATGAACAGGTGCATCGGCGCGAGGCGCAGCAGGTCGCGGCGGCTCTCATTGAGCTCGCGCAGGGAGACATGCATGCCGATGTCGAACAGGAGGAAGACGACGCCAAGTTCCGCCATGAGGTGGGTCGCGCTGCTTTCCTCGATCAGGCCGAGCACGCTGGGGCCGATCAGGATGCCGGCAATCAGGTATCCCACGATCGGGCTGAGCCTCAGGGCTTTCGATGCAAGGGCGGCTGCTGCGCCAAAGCCGAGCAATGTGATTGCGGGAACCAATGCTTCGACTGGGGTCAGTTCTGCGGCCATGCGTCGTTCATGTCTCCTATTGGTGGGAAAGCCCCGCAGGGCTTCATAGAACCTAGTGCCTCCGGGGCAGAATTACAAAGGCCGCCAAGTCCATTTCGGACCGGCGGCCTTCACCTTGCTGCGCGCGGGGAGGGCAATCAACTCCACACACAGTACAGGAGGAAGATATTCCCTTGCCTTAGAGGCTCTTCGAGAGTGTCAGCACGAAGCGGTCGTCGGAAATGTCGACATCATCAACATCGGTGCCCCAGTAGCGCAGGTCCACGTCGATACCGATTGGCAGGCTGTAGGTGCCGCCAAGTGACCAGTTGGTGTAGTCACCGCCACCGTCGAAGCTGTAATTACCGACGCTGGCGTCGATCGAAAGAGCGTCCGTCAGGCCATAGCCGGCGGTTGCGTTGAGGTAGACGTTCTGGTTGTCCGGATCCCAATAGGCTTCGCCACCGATGGCGAGACCGCTGGCGAATTCGTAGCCAAGGGCGCCCTTGATTTCCACGAAGTCGAAATCGGATTCATCTGCATCCGGGTAGGCGTAGTAGATCACGCCGATATCCCAGCTGATGCCGCTCTCGAGTGCGCCAGCGAAGCCGCCATAGAAGTCAGCTTCGATATTGGTGTCGGAATCGTCACCGAAATCGACGTTGGATGCCCATGTGCCAGCGTAGAACAGGCCATTGGCATAGTCGAAGCCGCCCTGGATGGCCGGATCTTCATTAGACTGTGAGACGCCGCGCCAGACATAGTCTGACGTCATCGCTACGTTTCCTGACCATTCACCTTCAGCCATGGCGGTGCCCGCCGTGGCCAGAAGAGCAACAAGGGCGACCCCCGCCCGTGATACCTTGGTTTTCATTGTTAATACCCCGTTTTCGAACCACTCCTTATTTGGAGCGCAAGACCGAGGATTGCGCGCGATTCCGCCCGTTTCGAACCAAAATCTCTATCAGGGATAGCCTGTCTTCCGAACGCTGAAATTTTGTGCATGCGGCAATTGATGATGCCTGAAAATCAAGCGTTCTGCGTATCGTCACCGGGCGGATAATGGGGCGTATCCAAGATGCATTCCGGCATCCACGAGCAGGGTTTCGCCGGTGACGTGGCGTGAAGCATCGGTCAGGAAAAATACGGCTGAATCGGCAATGTCGTCTGGCCCGCTTGCCACATTCAGGGGCGTTGACGCTGCGACGCCGGCCTCCATTTTTGCATACTGATCAGCGCTCATCTCGTCCTTGAACCAGCGCGTGCCGATAAAGCCGGGACAGACAGCGTTGACCCTAATGGCGGGGGCCAGTGCGCGCGCGAGGGAAAGCGTCATCGTGTTAAGCGCCCCCTTGGTGGCGGCATAGGCGACGGACGAGCCAATGCCTGTAACGCCCGCAATGGAAGAGACGTTCAGGACAGCGGCCGCGCGGCCTGTCTGGGAATAGGTCGCTGTCAGCAGATCGCGGCAGGCCTGCATCATCATGAAGGGGCCGACCACATTGACGGCATAGGTGTCGAGAAAATCGTCCTTGCTCAGCGCATCAAGATCCGAATGATCCCTCGCATGCCGCGTGATGCCGGCATTGTTGACGAGGATGTCGAGACGGCCATGGGAGGCGGCGGCATCCGCGAGTTTGCGGCACCCCTCTTCAGTGGACACATCTGCCTGTACGAGGCGAGCCTGCGAGCCCAGCGCCTGGCAGTCAGCGACGGTTGCCTCGCCATCGGCGACGGACCGGCTGCAATTGATGATCACTTCGGCGCCGCGCTCTGCAAGCTTCAGGGCAATGGACCGACCGAGCCCCGTTGCCGAGCCCGTTACGACTGCTGTGCGTCCCGAAAGATCACGAAGTTCTGCCATATCTGGTCCACCCTTGGTTTGAGAATTGTTTCGTGACCTGAAGAGGACTGCCGCCACGGAAAGTCAAGTTGCGCGACAAATCGAATTCGTGACAAACGCGTCAACGATCCGGAAACTGTTGCAAAATATACAGGATCATCAAGTTGGAGGCTTGATGGATGGATCAGGGGTTCGAGGCGCTGCTCGCTCAGATCTCAGGCGTTATGAAACTGTCTGAGGAAGATGCGCACCGCATCTCAACCGAACTCTATCGTGGCGGCGTCACATCGTTGACCGACGGTGCTGCCCTGTTCGACATCAATGCCCGCCTCGCCGGAAGCGACACGACATGGGACCGGCTGTTTGTCAGCGCGGTGCGTGACTATGTCCTTCTCCATAGTGATCCTCGTAACTGGGTAACCGAAGACGAAGCCGACTGGCTGATCGAGCAAATTGACCGTCAGGGGACATGCCCGATCGCATCCGAAGTGGACTTGCTGCTGCAGATCATGCGCTATGCTGAAGGCGTGCCTGAGCGGCTCGGCTATTACACGCTGAAAGTGGCCTGTGCCCGCATTTCCGCTCTTGGCAAGGCGACAGCCGAAGATGTCGAGCGGGTTCGCCGGGCACTGATCGTCCCGGCCGGTGAAAGCGGCGGCTGGGTCACCGGCGCCGAGGCGGAACTGCTGGTGCGCACCAATGACAAGATCGGCTTTGCGGCCAATGATCCGTCGTGGAACGACCTGTTTGCGCGCGCGATTGCCAATCACCTCATGGCGCGGGCCCACCCGGAGCCCAAATCGGAGACCTCCCTTCTGTCGCGCGACCACTGGATTGGTGACATGCGGCCCGAGCCGGGAACCTTCCTTGAGGATGTGCGCGCCAGCTTCTCAGAAGGCGGATGGTTCGAGCCGATCAGCCGGGATGAAGACCGGGCAGAGGCAGCCCGTCGTGCGGCGCACCAGGCCGCCCGCCGCGAAGCCGATATCAGCACGGATGACGAGGCCTCATGGTTTCTCAAATGCGTGGGCGAGCAGAAATCCGTCAGCCTGGCCGAACGGACGCTGATCGATTTTCTCAAGCTCGAAGCGCCAGGTTTCACGCAAGGCCTTGCCGTAGCGTCCTGATCGCTTAACGGTGGGCTCCATGCTCTGGTTGAACCTTCTCGTCGCGAGCGGCATGGTCACGCTGACGTTCACAATCCACTTCGTGGGCCTTGTTGTCTTGTCTGCCATCCTGCGTGAGCGGAAGGTGCATCCGGTCAACCTGACCTCGGTGTTCGGGCAGGGCGTGTCGATCCTGTTCGTGGTGATCAGTCTGTTCGGCCTGCACTCGGTCCAGATATGGACCTATGCCTTCGCCTATCTCGCCCTTGGTCAGTTCAGCGGGCTGGAGGAGGCATTGTATTTCTCGACCTCGGCCTTCACCACCGTTGGGTTTGGTGATGTCGTGCTGGGCGATGACTGGCGCATGCTGGGGGCGGCAGAGGCGGCCAATGGCTTCCTGCTGATCGGCTGGTCTACCGCCTTCCTCGTGGCCGTCACAGCACGTGTCAGGGCCTTTGAAGCCGATATCGAAAAGCTCGAGGATTAGGCCCGGCTTGCCCGGAACAGGTGCGTGCCGCCGACGGCCAGCCCCACCAGAATGACGCCGCCGACGACCAGGCTGGCCGGATTGGCGCCCAGCAGTTCGAAATACTGGGTGTAGAAGTGGATCGACAGGAAGACGATCGAGAGGGTCGAGAGAAAGCCGCCGCGCCGGGCTTTGACGATCATAGCGATCAGGAAGGCGGCCCAACCAAGCGTGAAGACATGGTCGGGGATGTCGATTGCCTGCGCCTGCCAGTCCTCACGGGCAGCCCATTCGTCCGGCGCGAACCAGTGCTGGCCGATCCTGTCGCCCCAGAGCGAGCCGACCCAGAAGGCGAAATTGACCATGAAGAGCGATGTCCGCGCCGCAATGGTGGCAAGGCCTTCATAGGCCTCCACGACCTTGCCGCGCATGACGTAGAAGCCGCCGGTCAACGCGCCGAACATCAGGATGGTCAGCGTCGGCTCCTCGACGAAGATGCCATAGCTCGCGTGCCAGTAGCCCGTGCCTGAGCCGAGCGTCGCACCGAGGGCGAGCACGGCGGGCGCGACAAGGAACGGCGAGCGGAACCAAATGGCTGCCGCGCCCAGAACGCCGGCAATGGCCAGCGTCGGATAGAGCGACTCTGCTGATTCGCGGAATTCCCATCCGATCCAGCCGGCAAGGCCGAGCGCCCCCATGAGCGTAAGACCTGCGCCGAGGACTTTCAGCGAGGCATCCACATCTATTCGCCGCAAGATTTCAGCCCCGCCCAGCGCGGCGAGCGCAAGGACGAGCCCTGTCGCCGGATTGGGCACAAGGGCGATCGTGCCCGCGGCGACCGAGAGTGCCCCGAAGATCAGGAGCAGGTTGATGAGCAGGCTCCCTTTCTGGTCTGGCAGGGCAAAGCCTTTCAGGCGCGCGGCCTCCTGCGGTGAGATTTGCCCCTGCTGAACGAGGGATTCCAGTTCAAGACGAATGATATGCATGTGAGCGCTCACTATCTGTTGTGAGCGTTTGCTAACATGAGCGGCGAGTTCTGGCAAGCCAATTTGACGCTTGGGCAGTGTGGACAAGAGCGAGCCCGCAGCTTAACTCGAACCCGATATGAATTGCCAAACAGGCCAGGGGTGAAATGTTCAAGAAGATTCTCATAGCCAACCGCGGCGAAATTGCTGTTCGCGTGATCAAGACATGCCGCCGCCTGGGCGTGAAAACCGTGGTCGTGTATTCCGATGCCGATGCTGGCTCAATGGCCGTGGAAATGGCCGACGAGGCCGTTCATATCGGCGGATCGCCAGCCTCTGAATCCTATCTCGTGGCCGACAAGATCATCGACGCGGTGAAGAAGACAGGCGCAGAGGCCATCCACCCGGGCTTTGGCTTCCTCTCCGAGAACCCGGCCTTCGCCAAACGCCTCGAAAAAGAGGGCATTGGCTGGATCGGCCCGAACGCGCATGCCATCGAGGCCATGGGCGACAAGATTTCATCGAAGAAGCTGGCCGCTGAAGCCGGCGTCTCGACCGTGCCGGGCCATATGGGCCTGATCGAGGACACGAAGGAAGCCGTGAAGATCTCGAAGGAGATCGGCTATCCCGTCATGATCAAGGCCTCGGCTGGCGGCGGCGGCAAGGGCATCCGTGTAGCCGCCAATGACAAGGAAGTCGAAGAAGGCTTCCCGGCCGTGAAGGCTGAAGCCAAGTCCTCGTTTGGCGACGACCGCGTCTTCATCGAGAAATTCATCCTCGAGCCGCGCCACATCGAGATCCAGGTGCTGGGCGACAAGCATGGCAACTGCATCTACCTGAACGAACGCGAATGCTCGATCCAGCGCCGTAACCAGAAGGTCATCGAAGAGGCGCCTTCGCCGCTGCTCGATCCGGAAACGCGCAAGAAAATGGGCGAACAGGCCGTCGCACTGGCCAAGGCCGTGAACTATGACAGCGCCGGCACGGTGGAGTTCGTTGCGTCCGGCAAGGACAAGGGTTTCTACTTCCTTGAAATGAACACCCGCCTTCAGGTGGAGCACCCCGTGACCGAGATGATCACGGGCGTCGACCTGGTCGAGCAGATGCTGCTGTCGGCCTATGGCGAGACGCTGAAGCTCAAGCAGTCTGATATCGGTATCAATGGCTGGGCCGTTGAAACCCGTGTGTATGCGGAAGACCCGTATCGCAACTTCCTGCCGTCCATTGGCCGCCTGAAGCGCTTCCATCCGCCGGTCGAAGGCAAGCTGGGCAAGGGCGAAGTGCGCATGGACAGCGGCGTGCGCGAAGGCGACGAGATTTCCATGTTCTACGACCCGATGATCGCCAAACTGATCACCTGGGGCAAGGACCGCGATACCGCGCTGGATACGCAGGCCGAGGCGCTCGACCGTTTCTACATTGAAGGCATTCAGGACAATATCCCGTTCATTGCAGCCGTGATGGACGAGAAACGCTTCCGTTCCGGCAATATCACCACGGCCTATATCAAGGACGAGTTCCCCGAGGGCTTCCACGGCGTCGAGCCGACGAAGCTGCAGGAGACGCAACTGATCGCATCGGCAGCCTATGTCCACGGCTTCATGTCGCGCCGCGCACAGCTGGTCACAGGGCGCATGTCGCCCGTGCCTGAAGCGCGTCAGGACTGGGTTGTCATCCTCGGCGACAAGCATCATCCGGTACACCTTGAACTCGGTGAGGACGGCGACGCGCAGATCACGATCAATGGTGGCAAGCCGCATACGCTGGTGACGGCCTGGGCGCCGGGCCAGCACCTGATCGAGGGCGTTCTGGACGGCAAGTCCTTTGCGGTGAAGTTCGCTGACCGGACTGAAGGCTATCTCTTCCGTCACCGCGGCGTGGCCCTGCGCGCCCTGGTCTGCACGCCGACCGTCGCGGATCTGCATTCGCGCCTTCCCGAAAAGGAAAAGCCGGATACGTCCAAGCTCGTCATCTCGCCGATGCCGGGCCTTGTCGTGTCCATGGACGTGGAAGTCGGCCAGGAAGTGCAGGCTGGCGAGGCTGTCTGCGTGGTCGAGGCGATGAAGATGCAGAACATCATCCGCGCTGAAGCCACGGGCACCGTGAAGGCGATCAATGTCGAAGCGGGCGCCAGCGTTGCGGCCGACGAGATCATGGTCGAGTTCGCCTGATCCGGCCTGAAGCGGCACGACATTCATAGGCATTTCACTGGCCCCGGGCCGGTGTTTCCGTTACCCTGCGTGAAGGCCATGCAGGGAGAGCCCCATGAATCTTTATCTCAGCCCGAATGGGCGTATTGATCAGCCCACCTATTGGCGGGGCGTCATCACGCTTTTCGTCGTCAGCGCCGTTATTTCGGTTCTCTCTGCCTTTGTCTCGCCCTTCCTCGGCATTCTTGGCCTGATTGTCATCTGGCCCTGGATCGTGCTGCACGTGAAGCGCTTCCATGATGCGGACCAGACCGGCTGGATCACCGTGGGCATGGTCGTGCTCGCGATCGTTCTTTCGATGATTCTCAGCTTCATCCTGCCGGCGCTGTTTGGCGTCGACATGATGGCAATGCAGGAAGAAATGATGCGCGACATGGAGGATATGTCGTCGAGCAATGATCCGGGCGCAGTGATTGCCGCAAGCATGGAGGCTTCGAAAAAGATTTCGCGAGCCCAGCTTCTTCCAAACCTGCTGTCGACGGCCATTGTCACCGGTGTGATCGGGTTTGTCATGAGCCTGTTCAAGTCCACACCCGGGCCGAACAAATACGGCACGCCTCCGGGCATGGCACCGCAAGATACATTCGCCTGAGCGTGCGCCAATCGTGATATCATCCAGAAGAGCCGGAGCCTGTCTTCGGCTCTTTTGTCTTGCACAAATTTATCGTTTATTGATAAGGAGCGCCAAAGGCGCTAATACGGGCGCCATATGGCGTCATACCGAGGAGACTGCCCACACATGGACGTGCAACATGTCCTGCTTAGCCCCAAGGGCCGTATTGGCCCTAGCGACTTCGGTCGTGGCCTGATCCTGCTGACAGGGGTGATGATGCTCGTGCAGATCGCCTCAGCCCTGGTCTCGCCCGCTTTCGGGATCCTGCAATATCCGCTGGTCTTCTCCTATGTCTGCGTCTTCGGCAAACGGCTGCATGATGGTGGCCGCACGGCATGGCTCTATCTGGCCTTCCTTGCGGGCTATTTCTTCATCGTGACGGTTGGCAGTGCGTTTCTTCTGCCTGTGCTCTCGCCGGATGCCTTCTCGATGCAGGCGGAATTCCAGAAACTGGCGCAGTCCGGCGGCATTGCGGCGGCGTTCGATGCCATGACGCAGGACGCCCAGGAACTCGCGCGCCAGTCCGTGCTGACAACGGTTGTCACCTTTCTGATTGCCAGCGGCATTCTTGGCCTGATCGGCGGACGGCTGAAGTCCGATCCGTCGAGCAATGTCTATGGCCCGCCAACCGCCCGTTCAGACCAGCCCGATACATTTTCTTGATGCTTTCGCAGGACACATCCCCGATGCAAGACTCACCCGCCGTGATCGACCCGCACCGCCCCTGGATCCTCGACCGCCGGGATGACCCGGCTGCGATGAACTGGCTTCAGACCCTGTTCAATCCGATGGGCAAGTCCAGCAAGCTGCATTTCAGCCGCGCCTGGACCTTCATATTCATGGGGCGCGTGCTGCTCTATATCGTCCCGACTTGTATCGCGGCTGTGCTGGCCGTTGCGGGCATCCAGACGGCGATACTGAACGAGCCGGTCAACCTGGGCCCCGTGCCGGTGCCAGCGCTTCTGGTGCCCTTTGTCGTGTTCGTGCTGGTGACTGAGTACACATCCTTCGTGGCGCACATGCGCCGGCTGGCGGAAGCGGGACGGTCCACCCTGCTTGCGGGCATTGTTCTGATCCCTCTGATCCTTGCCATGCTGGCCTTTGCAGGCGGCGTGGCGGGCGGCATTGCCCAGCATGAGGCACAAGTAGCAAAGGCTGCGCTGGAAAAGGAAATCGCTGCAGATCCCGTAAAAGCCGCTGCTGCCAAGGCGGAGGCCGACGCCAAGGCGAAGGACAATCCGAACGCAGCCAAAGGCCCGCAGCGTCCTGGCCCGCCTGCTGAACCGAAGACCGCGCGCCAGATGGCGATTGGCGGCGGGATCGGCCTGGCCCTCCCGATCTGGATGCTGGCTTCGTTCGGCGCCATGCTGTGGACCCTGCTCTATGTCGCGCGCATGCCGAATGGCGGCGTGGGCGAGTTCCACACGGGCAGCCATATTCCGGAAAATGAAGGCCTGCGCCGTCCCTACGAAACCGCCTGAAGCGGACACGGAACGGTCACAAGACGGCTCGCGAAGACACGCTCGAAGGCATCGCGCAGGGCGATGTCGACATCATCCATGCTCGCAGGAATGCCAAGATCGACAAGACTGGTGACCCCATAGCGCGGATCAGCAATGCCGCAGGGCGTTATCCCTGAGAAATGCTCCAGGTCGGGCTCCACGTTCAGCGAAATGCCGTGATAGCTGACCCAGCGTTTCAGGCGCACGCCGATCGCGGCGATCTTGTCCTCGCGCAATGAGCCGCCCGCCTGCGTCCGGTCAACCCAGACGCCGACGCGGCCGTCACGCGGGCCTGCCTCGACATTGAAGGCGGCGAGGGCGGCGATGATCCACGTCTCGAGGTTCTGCACGAACGCCCGCACATCACGCCCACGGGCCCCTACGTCGAGCAGCACATAGGCCACCCGCTGGCCCGGGCCATGATAGGTGTACTGGCCACCCCTGCCGGCATCGAAGACGGGAAAGCGGTCCGGCGCCTTGAGATCTTCGGCCTTGGCGGAGGTGCCGGATGTATAGAGCGGCGGATGCTCCAGGAACCACACAAGTTCGGGCGCTTCCCCCTCACGAATCGCCCGTGCACGGGCCTCCATGAAGGCAACAGCGGCCTCATATGGGACGGGGGCATCGGAGACGGCCCATTCAACATCGGGAAATTTCTGCATGATGGGTGGCATATAGGCGATAATCGGGGCTTCACAAAGGTTGGCGCGCGCCTTATACGGCCCGTCTGCCTATTACAGACCAGTGTGCGGTCATGGCGGAATTGGTAGACGCGCAGCGTTGAGGTCGCTGTGGGGCAACCCGTGGAGGTTCGAGTCCTCTTGACCGCACCACCTGGCCTTCTCTGAGGGCCGGTCTCTCCTGAAAATAATGACATCGCAACCTTTCGGTATGGCTCACGTATGTGTCCAGCGCTGTGGAAAATGCGCGGGGGATGGCAGGCATGAGCGATTTTCTTGGATATGTGGCCATGGCGACCGGCATCGTTGCGGCTGTGGTCGTGTCGGCGAATCTCAGCCGCAAGATCACCGGCTATGCCTTTATTGTGTTCACGGTATCGTCGATCGTCTGGGTCATTGTCGGCACGCTCAAGGGAGAGCCGCCGCTGATCATCCAGAATGTGGCGCTGACGGCAGTGAACGTGTTCGGCATCTATCGCTGGCTGATCCGCAAAGAGAAGCCATCATGAAAAAAGCCGCTCGGTGAGAGCGGCGTTGGTCAGGCTTGTATGTGCTGGCGGCTTGGCCCCTGATAGGTCAGCAGGAGAACCTTGCGCCGTCGCAGATTGGTTGCCAGTCGGGCGCGTTGCATGACGCATGTCAGCGCGCAGGCCAGGCCGGTGAAGACCATTGCGAACGCAGCCCGAATATTACCACTGGATACGACATGGCGCAGGCTGGCGAGATTTCCCCCTCTGCGCAGGCTGGCATTTTGGGGCTGATGAGGGGACGATGTGCGTTTCATGCGAATTATAACCGGCGATGCCTGATTTGGTTCCCGCAGATTAACCAGCCGGTGAACGCGCTACGTATCATCATCGCAGCCTGTGGAATTTTCCGCAAAATCACGGAACGCAAGGCGGCGTCATCTGTTGATCCAACAAGGGGTTTTTGTCCCACCCATTAGAATGGAGAGGAAAGCATGACTGATACAATCACACGCCCATCCACCCAATCGAACAATGCGCTGATCAGCTCGGCCCGCGTTGAAGGCACCCACGTCTACAACGCAGCTGGCGAGAAGCTCGGTACCGTCGATGCGATCATGATCGACAAGTACGAAGGCAAGGTGGCTTATGCCGTCATGTCCTTCGGTGGTTTTCTTGGCATCGGCGAGCAATATCACCCGCTGCCATGGCAATCCCTCGACTATGACGAGCGCAAGGACGGCTATGTCGTCAACATGACGACAGAAGAGCTCAAGTCCGCGCCGACACTCGGTAAAGACGAATATGATCGCCTGAAGGACCGCATCTATGGTGCAGCGATTTACTCCCACTATGGCCATACGCCATACTGGATTCCGATCGCCTAGGATCTTTCACTAACGGATCCGGGGCCGGTGCCATGGGCATCGGCCCCTTTCGTATCGCGCAATATTTTGCAGGAGGACGACATGACCGAGATTCAGAATGCGACACTGGAAGGCCGCTTGCTGGCTCAGCGCCAGGTCTTGGCCGAACTGCTCGCCGCCTGTGACCGGGCTGGCGGGCCTCTATCGGATTGGGTCCGCGGCTTTGTAGCCGAGGACTTTGGTCCGAATGATTATGCCGAAGACCCCGGCGCCGTGCCCGATGCAGCCTTTGCGGTGGAAAACATGATCGCGGAGGAGAAGCGTATGCTTGCGGCGGAGACGCAGCGCATCCTCGACGCCGACGCCCGCGCCTAGCAATCTTAGTTGACCTCGGCGACCTGGAAGTGCTGAAGCAGCTCCCGCGCCGCGTCATAGTCTGGTCTCAGCGCGTTGGCCGCGCTGAGGTCTTCATAGGCTAGCGCAACATCGTCGACCGCCCAGTGCGCGATGGCGCGGTTGTAGTATGCGATATGCCGGTGTCCTACGGATATGGCCTGAGGATCGTGCAATACATCAATCGCTTCCTGGAACCGACCGAGGCGGATCAGGGCTGCGCCGAGATTGATCGCCACGTCCGGCGAGGCAGCATCGACAGCGCGCGCTGCCTGGAAGTGAGCTACCGCTGCATCGAGGCTCCCCTGCCGCATCTCCATGATGCCCGTATTGGTGAGCGTGGCGGCGCGACTTGCGGGCGATAGGCTTTCGTCGGTCAGTGCGGTCTTGCAGAGCCGCAAGACATAAGCCGATTGTTCTTGCGGGTCGGAAACACGCTCCGCGCAGGTCTCCGCGTGGCTCATGCCGGAATGATAGACGATTGATTGCGCGCTCGCAGCGGATACTGGCGCGGCGAAAAGCAGTGCCGCGAGGGGAATGCCGGTAAGGACTTTCATGAAATTGTCTTTCATTAGTGCATATACACGATATTGGGGCAGATTGATTGCCCGGTGGGGTCAAAAAGCCCCGTCCGACCTGCAAGGCCGGACGGGGAGTAGCATGTCGGTAAACGGAGGCTGGCTGACAGCTTTGGCGAACGCGACACACAGAATGAGCTTTATGTGTATATGCACGTTACTGTGTGGTCAAGTAAGATTTACCAATTGGATGGCCTGTGGCAGCTCGAATTGATTGATGTCCCGACGTAAAGCTGTATATGCACGTGATATGAACGATTTGGCGACAACCCCTGACCCCGACTTTGTCTGCTCAGCTGCGCGCCTGCTGCGGGCGACGCGGGTCGTAACACGCCACTATGATGACGCGCTGCGTCCCGTCGGGATAACGATCACGCAATTCGGCCTGTTGAACATGATCAAGCGCTATGAACCGGAGTCCATCTCCGATGTCGCGCAGATGCTCAATGTCGACCGCACGACGCTGTCGCGCAATCTGAAGCCGCTTGAAAATGCCGGGCTGGTCTTTCGTGGCAACGAGGGTGAAAGCCGCCGGAGGCGGGTCCTGCTGACCACGCTCGGTGTCGCCAAGCTGAAGGAAGCGATGCCCCTATGGCGAAAGGCCCAGACCCGTATCGAAGAAGTCCTCGGGGAGGCAAAGTTGCAGGATCTGTACGGCGCTCTTGCCCTATTGCGGCCCGAGACGATCGCTGAGGGCTAGGCCGCCCACGTCTCCGCTTGCCGAAACGCGTTAAGCCCGGCAAGAACAGCGACATGACGGACACTTCGCAAACCACGCCTCCGGTGCAGGACGCCGCCGAGATTGATGCCGCCCTGCTGGCGGACATGTCGGATGCCGTTGAAGAACGGGATGTCCGCTGGCTGGCCCGTACGCTGCAGCGCATGCACCCGGCGGACGCCGCCGATGCGCTGGAACAATTGCCCTATGATACGTTCGAGGAAGCCGTCGAGCTGCTTGGCGGGGAACTGCCGCCGGATATCCTGATCGAGCTGCGCGATTCTTATCGCGAAGGCGCCGTCGACGTTCTGCCGGACCACGCCGTTGTCAACGCGCTCGACGAGCTTGATTCAGATGATGCGACGACAATTCTGGACGACCTCGAGGATGACCGCCGCGAGCGCATTCTTGAAGATCTGGCCCCCATTGACCGGGCCCAGCTCGAACGCGGCCTTGCCTATGAAGAAGAGACCGCCGGTCGTCTCATGCAGACAGAATTCGTGGCCTTGCCCGAGTTCTGGACCGTCGGCCATTCCATCGACCATGCCCGGAAGCTGGGGACGGAACTGCCGGAAGTCTTTTACGAGGTCTATGTCACCGACCCTGCCCACCGCCTGATCGGCGTCGTCTCTCTGGCCACGCTGCTGCGGACGCCTCGCGACTCGCAATTGTCGGACATCATGGAAGACCCGATGTCCAACATCACCACCGACATGGACCAGGAAGAGGTCGCCTACCAGTTCCAGAAATACTCGCTGGCTTCCGCCCCGGTAAAGGACGGCGCCGGGCGTCTTGTGGGCATGATTACCGTTGATGACATGGTGGACGTCATCCAGTCTGAAAACACGGAAGACCTTCTGTCCCTGCTCAACGTCAACTCGGCCGATGGCTCGGATAACGTGTGGGACACCGTCAAGGCCCGTGCGCCCTGGCTCGCAGTGAACCTGTTCACGGCCTTCATCGCCTCAGCCATCATTTCGATCTTCGAAGGCACGATCGAGCAGCTGGTCGCGCTGGCCGTGCTCATGCCGGTTGTAGCGGCGCTGGGTGGCAATGCCGGCAGCCAGGGCCTTGCCGTGGCCGTTCGCGCCATCGCCGAGCGTGAGCTTGACGGGCCTGCCGCGCGCCGGGCCGTGTTGCGCGAATTCCTGAGCGGTACGGTTAACGGGGTCATCTTCGCCATCGGTGTCGGCATCATTGCGTTTCTCTGGTTCCATCAGGTCAAGCTGGCGCTCGTGATTGCGGCCTCCATGCTGGCCACATTCATGTGGGCCGGCCTGTCGGGCATTCTGGTGCCGCTGAGCCTCAAGCGCCTGGGGGCGGACCCCGCAGTCGCCTCGTCGGTCTTCGTTCTGACGCTGACAGACGTGATGGCATTTTTCAGTTTCCTGGGCCTCGCGTCACTGATTCTGCTGTAATTTGGGGTGTTTTTGATCGGTGATTTCGCCGCGCAGGCGAACAGGCGCGCCATTTGCAGGGTGGCGCGATAGTAAAAGTCCAATTGTATCAATACGGGAGCCATCCGAATGGCCCGGCCAATGCGAACGTCTCGACAGGGTCTCGAGCTCATCAAGAGCTTTGAGGGTTTCCGTGCGCGCGCGGCCCAGTTGCCAACGGGGATTTGGATCATCGGTTATGGGCATACCCAGTCGGCTCGCAGGGGCCTGACGGTTAACGCTGCAGATGCCGAACTGCTCCTGCGCCATCATGATCTGCTGGCCATTGAACAGGCCATTGTCGACCGCGTTCTGGCGCCCCTGAACCAGAACGAGTTCGATGCGCTTGTCTCGTTCGTCTTCAATATTGGCGTCGAGGCCTTCATTGCCTCGGATGTGCTGGCCCATCTCAATAGCGGCGACCGGCTGCAGGCCGCCGACGCGCTGACCTTCTGGCGTAAGGGGCAAGTTGAAGGCGAAACGCGCGTCATTGATGCGCTCGTCCGCCGCCGCGCCGCTGAAAAGGCCATGTTCCTGGAACATCCGTCAGGCCGGGCCTCCGTGCCATCGGCGCTTGTTGCCCCCATGCTGGATGTCGCCGCATCGCTGATGACGCCGCGCGAGCGGGCCGTCATCGTCGAGACACGTGTCGATGGCGATCGCGCGACTGCTGCCAAGGCCAGGCCCGCAAGCAATTCTCCACAGGCTGCCGCCCGGGCCGTCAACGAGCGCCTGACGCGTATCCTCGGTGAGAATGCCACGCTTGCATCGGGGCAGACACCGCCTGTCGCCGACAATGACAGTTCGCATGATGGTCCCAGCATCGACGAGATCACCCGTGCAGTCTCCGCGCTGGCCGATCCGCTCGGCATGGATGAGCCCTCCAGCGTCATTGACGTGACCAAGGGCCCACCGGACGGTGTCGAGCGCCGTCGCACACCGCGCACGCCATCATACGATTCACCCCTCGAATTTGGCGGCGCCCTGCTGCCGCCGGCCGAACCGATCATCGTGGACGATCTCGAACAGGTCCGCATCAGTGACGAAGAGATCGAGCGCCGTCTTGCCGAGAATGACAATTATCATGACGACACATGGTATGAAGTCATGCGCGAAGGCTGGCCCTTTGCGCTGCTTGCGGGGCTCGGCATTATCGGCTTCCTGATCGGCGTCGACCGCTTCTTCCGCGAAGCCTACAAGCTGGCAGGCCGCACGTCGGATATCTATGTCGGGCCGCTCTTGGCGCTCGGCAGCGGCGTCATCCTCGTGATTTCCGCTTATTACCTGATGCGTGTCCTTGTACGTCGCACCTGACGCATTTTCCGCTGACATGCAGGGCAGGCCCTGCTAGTCAGGCAGCATGATCCCGAACACATATCCCACCCTGAACTTCGATCTCGGCGAAACCGCCGACATGATCCGCGAAACCGTGGCAAGCTTTGCCCAGGCCGAGATTGCACCCCGTGCCGCGGAAATCGACAAGACTGACACCTTCCCGCGGGATCTGCTGCCCAAGATGGGCGAGCTTGGCCTGCTTGGGATTACAGTGGAAGAGGAATGGGGCGGCACCGGCCTTGGCTATCTCGAACATGTCGTGGCGATGGAGGAAATCTCCCGTGCGTCTGCATCGGTCGGCTTGTCCTACGGCGCCCACTCGAACCTTTGCGTCAACCAGCTGCGGCGCTGGGGCACTGACGACCAGAAGGCGCGCTACCTGCCCAAACTGATCTCGGGCGAGCATCTCGGTGCCCTCGCCATGAGCGAGAGCGGCGCGGGCTCGGACGTCATCTCCATGAAACTCCGCGCGGAGAAGAAGGGCGACCGCTATGTGCTCAACGGCACGAAGATGTGGATCACCAATTCGCCGGATGCCGACACGCTGGTCGTCTATGCCAAGACCGATCCTCAGGGCGGCTCCAAGGGCATCACGGCCTTCCTGATCGAGCGGGGCTTCAAGGGCTATTCCGTGGCGCAGAAGCTGGACAAACTGGGCATGCGCGGGTCCGAGACGGGCGAGCTTGTCTTCGACAATTGCGAAGTGCCTGAGGAGAACGTCATGGGCCCGGTGGGCGCCGGCGCGCGCATCCTGATGAGCGGGCTCGACTATGAGCGCGCCGTGCTGTCGGCGGGCCCCACAGGCATCATGCAGGCCTGTATGGACGTGGTCATTCCCTACATCCACGACCGCAAGCAATTCGGCCAGTCGATCGGCGAGTTCCAGCTGATCCAGGGCAAGCTGGCGGACATGTATGTCCAGATGAATGCGGCGAAAGCCTATGTCTATGCCGTCGCAAAGGCCTGCGACCGGGGCGAGACAGCCCGCAAGGATGCCGCCGGAGCGATCCTCTACGCCGCCGAGACGGCCACGAAACTTGCGCTTGATGCCATACAGATCCTTGGCGGCAATGGCTATATCAACGAGTACCCGACGGGCCGCCTGCTGCGCGACGCCAAACTCTACGAGATCGGCGCGGGCACGAGCGAAATCCGCCGCTGGCTGATCGGCCGCGAACTGTTCGGCGAGACCGCCTAGGCGATCCGCCGTTCCGGATCCGGGCCGGACGCCGCAAGGCAGGATTCCATCACGGTCAGGATCGAGCGCTGGTCAATCGGTTTTGAAACATAGCCGTTAAAGCCGCGCGCGATGTATTTCTCACGGTCACCGCGCATTGAATCGGCGGTGAGGGCAATCACAGGGACACCTGCATTCGGGCCATCCCCGGCGCGCAACCTGTCCAGCGCGCGCTGTCCATCCAGTTCGGGCATGTTGATATCCATCAGCACAAGGTCGAAAATCTCACTGCCAAGCCGGGCGAGTGCCTGAAGGCCGTCAGAGGCTTCCTCAACCTCATAATGGTTCTGGTCGAGGAAGGAGCGTGCCACCCGTCGGTTGATGGCATTGTCATCCACGACCAGGACGCGGGGTGCGACACGCCCGCCCTCGGACGGGACGTTTCCGGCCGTCGTGTCTCTGCCGGATGAGGGAACAAACGCGGGCTTTTCCTGGTGTACGATCTGGCCCTCGAGTGTCAGGGTAAAGATGGACCCTTTGCCCGGTTCGCTGGCGACCGTGATATCGCCGCCCATCATGCGGGCGAGCTTACGGGAGATGGGCAGGCCGAGGCCGCTGCCGCCATACTTGCGCGTGGTGGAGCCGTCCGCCTGTACGAAGGATTCAAAAATCTGGGCCACCTTTTCGGCCGGGATGCCGCAGCCATTGTCGGAGACATGGATCGTAAGTCGTGTCGCATCATCTCCGCGCGCGTCGGCGGTTGCGACGATGAGGATGTCGCCGCTGTCTGCGAACTTCACCGCATTCGAGATCAGGTTTCCAACGCATTGGCGCAAACGCACCGGATCGAGCATCATGCGCGATGGCACGCTCGGGTCGACAACAAGACGGAGCCTTATGCCCTTGTCTTCTGCAATGGGCTCGTAAAGTTTGCAGACCCGCGCCAGCTTGTGCCGCAAGTCAGACTCGACAAATGACAACTCCATCCGGCCGGCTTCGATCTTTGAGAGATCCAGAATGTCGTTCAGGATGGCGAGCAATGACTGGCCCGATTCAAGGATGATGCTGACCTGTTCGGCCTGTGCCGAGCTGAGGTCTCCCCCGGTCAGGACCTGCGCCATGCCGAGAATGCCATTCAGCGGCGTGCGCAGTTCATGGCTCATATTGGCCAGGAATTCGGATTTCAGCTGGGTGGCGTGCTCGGCCCTCTGGACGGCGGAGGCGAGGTCGTGCGCGAGCTTGCGATCGGCGCGGACATCACGGCCGTGCGAGATGAATATGCGCTCGCCACGTACTTCTGAATAGATGCTGCTCAAGGCATTGGAGACGACGATTTCCTCGCCGGATTTTGCGATAAGCGTCAGGTCTCTGATCTGTTGCTCAATCTTGCCGCCCCACATTTTTGTGCCGGCTTTTACCACGGCCGCGTGGTCTTCCGGGCGCATGATGACCTGGGTCGACTTGCCGTCCAGTTCTCCGGGGGCATAGCCAAGCAGGTCGTACAGGGCCTGGTTCGCATAGATGATCCGGCTGGTTTCCGTCGTCAGCGTGATGGCCTGAACAGCATGATCAAAGGACGAGCGGAACATTTCCAGCCAGTCATTGGCCTCATCCCGTGCATGGACCAGGTCAGTGATTTCAACCGAGCATATGACGCAGCCTTCTCCTTTGGGCATTATGGAATAGCGTACAACGGTGCCTTCCAGGTGCTTGAGGCGTCCGTGCGGCGTTGGCGTGCGGCTGCTATTGAACAATTCGCGCGGCTGACCCGTCTCGATGCAGAGAACGGCGTCGGCAAACATGTCGGATTCGCGATAGGCCGGATCAATGTCGCACACGCGCTGACCGACAATGGAACCGCCTTCCGGCAAGACCACCCGGTTTGACATCTCGTTGGCATAGACCCAGATAAAATCGACTATTTTTCCGTGGTCATCCCGCACGGGCGCCAGTTCGACAATCGTCAACGGCAACATGTCGATGATGGTTTCGTCCATGCCAGTTTTCCTCCCCATGGCGCCAAGTGGCATCTTTGCCTCCATAGCGAAGGCAGAATGGCCAGATCTCGGTTAACGGGTCGTTTCAGCCCCCAGAGGCGCACGGATCACTCAGTGCAGCACTTTTCCTTGAGATCGCTGGTGGCGAGCACTTTCTTGGCAGCCTCGTAGCCGGCCTCGACAGTGGCGTCATAGGCCTCCCAGTCGCGCAGCTCCGTGTCGATCAGATCCGGGAGGATCAGCACATCGGTCATGTCGCGGCCAAACGTGCGGTCTGCGCGGATCGTGGCCGCCCGCATCAACAGGCCCGCAATCGGCGGGGCCGCCGAGAACCCGTTGCCGAGGACCCAGCGGAAGAAGTTCGGCGGATTGATGAACTCTTCCACATCGAGGCCTTCAGCCTGTTGCGTCACGTCGCAGCCAACCACGAAACCCCGGTGCATCTCGCGCATCACATCGACCGGAAAATTGTTCAGCACGGCGCCGTCAACCAGCACATCATGGCCATCAACCACAGGCGGCAGGATGCCGGGTAGGGAAATGGTCGCGCGCAGGGCCTCGCGCAGCAGGCCGGTCCGGTGCAGCCGCAATGTGCCGGTCGTCAGATTGGTCGAAGTGGCAAAGAACGGAATATCCAGGTCGCAGATTTCCGCCTCGCCGAAATGCTCTTTCAGGCGCGCATTCACGCGTGCGCCTTTGACCATGCCGACCACCGGCAGGTTATAGTCCCCAAGCGGATTGGTCTCGACAAAGGCCTTGCGGATGCGGCGGTCAATCTCGTCATTGTCCCACCCCATGGCGACGCAGGCTGCGATAACCGCACCCATGGACGAACCGCCGACAAAGTCGATGGGTATGCCTTCCTCGCGAATGGCGCGGACCATGCCGATATGGGAATAGGCCCGCGCGCCGCCGCCTGACATGACCACGCCGACGGATCGACCGGACATGACACGCGCCAGCCGCGCGCAACTTGGTCCCTGTACGCCGGTCCAGTGAAAAACCCGGCTGCCACCTGACGCGTCCAGCCACTCGACCGGGCGGGCAGCCCGGCGTTCATTGCCGTGATGGAGCAGCACGACGTCGACCAGTTTCAGGGCCAGTGCCGGGGAGTCTTCCGTCGGCATGAGCGGAATGGAGGGCCGCGCATCGGCGCGCGCCATGACCCATATCCGGTCGGCCTGCCGGATCGACAGTCTGAACCAGGCATTATCGCCAATGGTCGATATCAGGATCACGACGTCATGGCGCAGTTCGAGATCGTCAAAGAAGGCTGCCGGCTTCTCGTCGCCTTCGGCTTCGGCGATGATGACGCTTGTCTTCCCGGCCCGCGCAAGACTGTCCGCCAGAGCTCTGGCGCGCAGGCTCAGGTCTATCGTGGGCGATGTGCCAACCAGTGTGAAAACCTTTGGTGCGGCCCGTGTCGAGCGCTGGCCCGCCTTGCCCAGGCGGCGCAGGATCACGCGTATCATGGCCTCCAGCAGTTCCGGCTCGGCCTTCACCATGCGCTGCCAGCCCTTGCGGGTGATCGCGATCACTTCGGAATCGCGTATCGCGTAGACAGAGCCGGTATGCGGCGCATTTTCCGGCGAACCGTCGCCATCAACGTCCAGTCCGCCCAGGAACAGCGCCATCTCCCCGCACGGCTCGCCGGCCCGTATATGGCCGATGAACTCGCTTGCGCCTTCCGGGCCTTCATGGAACGCGCCCAGCGTGCCGGAGAGGACAAAATAGATCGAATCGGCCGGTTCGCCCGTCTTGAACAGGGCGCCGCCGGCGGGCAGCGAATACCATTGAGCCTCTTTGCCTGCCGCTTTCATTGCGCGTGCAGGGACATCCTTGAGGAACGGGATGTTCTTGAGGGCCGGAGTGATGTCGATGCTCATAGGTTTGAAGATGCCCATTCCAGAAGGTCCTTCCAAGTGGGAACCCTACCTGAACTCTCTCAATATTGGGTTACAGTCGCGTGACAGCGGCCCGCACGCTCGCTAAGCAGGCTCCAGGCCCTTGAGGGAGGCATCATGCCCGTACTGAAATCGAGTCTCGACGTTGCCGGACCGGGTTTTGCCCGCAATCGCGCCGCCATGCAGGCCCTGCTGAGCGAACTGGCCGAAAAGACCGCTGCAGCCGCGCTCGGCGGGCCGGAAGCGTCCCGCCAGCGCCATACAGAGCGTGGCAAGCTGCTGCCCCGTGAGCGGGTCGAGCGCTTGGTCGATCCCGGCAGCGCCTTCCTCGAAATTGGCGCGCTCGCCGCCCACGGCATGTATGATGGCGAGGCCCCCGGCGCTGGCATCATCACCGGTGTCGGCCGTATCGAGGGCCGCGAATGCATGATCGTTTGCAATGATGCCACCGTGAAAGGGGGCACCTATTACCCCCTGACGGTCAAGAAACACCTGCGCGCGCAGGAGATCGCCCTCGAAAACCGCCTGCCATGCATCTATCTCGTGGACTCAGGTGGCGCAAACCTGCCGCACCAGTCCGAAATCTTCCCCGACCGCGAGCATTTCGGCCGCATCTTCTACAACCAGGCCCAGATGAGCGCGAAGGGCATTCCCCAGATCGCCGCCGTCATGGGCAGCTGCACGGCCGGCGGCGCCTATGTGCCCGCCATGAGCGACGAGACGATCATCGTGCGCAAGCAGGGCACCATCTTCCTTGGTGGCCCGCCGCTGGTGAAGGCCGCCACCGGCGAGGTCATATCGGCAGAAGACCTTGGCGGCGCTGACGTCCACGCGCGCCAGTCGGGCGTGGCGGACCATTACGCCGCCCACGACTCCCATGCGCTTGCCATCGTGCGCTCGATCATCCGCACCCTCGCCACTCCCAAGCCCCAGCCTTTCGAACTGACCGAACCAGCTGAGCCGCTCTACGACCCCGCCGAACTCCACGGCCTCGTCCCGCCGGACCTGAAAGAGACCTATGACGCCCGCGAAGTCATCGCCCGCCTCGTCGACGGATCGGAATTCCACGAGTTCAAGAAGCTCTATGGCGAAACGCTCGTCTGCGGTTTTGCCCGGCTCTACGGCATGCCCGTCGCGATCCTCGCCAACAATGGCATCCTCTTCTCCGAGAGCGCCCAGAAGGCGGCGCATTTCATCGAATTGGCCGACCAGCGCCGCATTCCGCTCGTCTTCCTGCAGAACCTGACTGGGTTCATGGTGGGTTCAAAGTACGAGGCCGGCGGCATCGCCAAGGACGGCGCCAAGATGGTTACCGCCGTCGCCACCGCCAGCGTGCCGAAGTTCACGGTCGTCACCGGCGGCAGCTTCGGGGCAGGCAATTACGGCATGTGCGGTCGGGCCTATAGCCCCCGCTTCCTTTTCATGTGGCCGAACGCGCGCATCTCGGTCATGGGCGGCGAACAGGCCGCGTCCGTGCTCGCCACGGTCAAGCGCGAAGGCATCGAGCGCAAGGGCGGTGAGTGGCCCGCGCAGGCGGAAGAAGCCTTCAAGCAGCCGATCCGCGATCTCTACGAGGAAGAGGGCAACCCCTACTTCTCGACCGCCCGCCTCTGGGATGACGGGATCATTGACCCGGCCGACACACGCCGCGTCCTCGGCCTCGCCCTCTCCGCCAGCCTCAACGCCCCGTTCCCCGAACGCGGCTTTGGCGTGTTCAGGATGTAAACATTACATCTTGTTCGTGAACGGCTTTTCACGCCCAATTTATGCCACATTGTGACATGGTCAGCCTGTCGCAAACATTGCGGCAGGCATGAAAAGGAGAGACGGCCATGGTGCGACGTGCGAATTTCCTTATGGCGGCGGCGATGATGACCGCCCTCATCAGCCACGCGGATCAGCTGCCGGATTTTTCGCTGTTCGATGTCGATGATGACGGCCTGATCTCGGAGGACGAATACGTCTCCCAGCAGACCGGCACCCGCAAGGCCTCCGAATCCGAGGCTATCGCCAAATTCACCCGGCTCGATCTCGACCAGAACCACACCGTTTCCGAAGAAGAGCTCTACCGCGCCGTCCAGGCCTGGCGCGGAGAAACAGACGAGACATCCGTGTCCGCAACCGATCTGGCTGCCAGTCAGTAATTGCGTCCGGCATGGAAGGGGAGAGGGCCTGTCCCCTGGCAGGCCCTCTTTGCTTTTTCGGGGACTGCCGGAAATCTGACATGCCTTCGGCTACGGGCAAGCCCGTATGGGCGAGCGGGGGCACGGCTGCCAGAATGGGCCCTCAGGATCACCTTGAGGACCGCCCCAATGACACAGATCTGCATCATCGATGGTCACCCGGACCCCGCCCCGCATCACCTCATCCACGCCTTGTGCGATGCCTATGCCGAAGGGGCGGCGGAGGAAGACCACGCCGTCTCGCGCATAAACGTCGGAAGTCTCGATTTCGGCTTCCTCAGTACACCGGACGATTTTGCCACGCCGCCATCTGAGCCCGTGCTGAGCGAACGCCGGAAAATCGCCGAGGCCGATCATCTCCTGATTGCCTTTCCGCTCTGGCTCGGTGGCATGCCGGCCAAGCTGCGCGCCTTTTTCGAACAGGCGGCGCGCGCAGAATTCTTCCTCGCCGCATCCGACAGCGCGCATAAATGGCCCATGCAGATGATGAAGGGCAAATCCGCGCGCACTGTCATTACCATGGGCATGCCAGGTCTCGTCTACCGGTTTGGCATGGATGCCGGCGCCCTGCGCGCGCTCGAGCGCGGCGTCCTCGGCCTGTCCGGCTTCGGCCCGCTGCACCACACCATTCTCGGCACGGCCGGCGAGGTCGATGAGGCCAAGTTCAAGCGCTGGTGCACCGAGATGCGCATCTTCGGCCGCGAAGGCGTTTGATGCGAAACATGTGACACAGGCAGGCTTGATTTTCCGGCCACTGGCTGTGACCAGTGGCGCCGGAGGATGTTGCCCGTGCAGACAAACCGATTCGACCTGCTGCGCCTCGTCTTTGCGGCTGTGGTTTGCGTCTTCCATGCCGTTGCGCTCACTGCGCTCCATTCATTCGGTCCGCTCGAAACGGCGTTGGGGCAGGGTGCGGAGGTCGCCATCGAGGGCTTTTTCATCACGTCCGGCGCCTTGGTCTCCGGGTCGCTCGCTCGCGCCGCTACGCTGGCTGACTATGCGGGCAAGCGGGTTCGGCGCCTTTATCCGGCCTATGCCACGGTGATCCTGGTTCCGGCGCTGATTTCGCTCGTGCTCAGCCGCGACTTGCCGGGCGTGCTGGCCTATCTCGGCGCCAATCTCACCTTCCTGAACTTCCTCGCCCCCAATTTGCCCGACCTTTTTGAGGGCCAGCGCTTCACGGAGGTCAATGGCGCGCTCTGGACTCTCAAGATCGAGGTCATGTTCTATCTGGCACTGCCCTTGATCGCC
This sequence comes from Hyphomonas chukchiensis, assembly GCF_000682695.1. Lineage (GTDB taxonomy): Bacteria > Pseudomonadota > Alphaproteobacteria > Caulobacterales > Hyphomonadaceae > Hyphomonas > Hyphomonas chukchiensis. The sequence continues at coordinate 81,211 of NZ_AWFG01000096.1, forward strand.
TTGGTCCTGCGCCGCATGGGCCGGTTCTGGTGGGTGGGCATCGCGGTCCTGTATGTCGGCGGCGAGGTCTGGCGGCTCGGTCTGCCGCATGTCTGGCAGGGGCCTGAAGCTTACACTCTGGCCCGTCAGTTGCCCGGCCAGATGGCCTTCTTTGCCAGCGGCATCGCCCTTTGGCGCCTGTGGGGCCTTGCAAAAACCCGCCCGCTGCTATTTGGCGCCGTGGGGCTCGGCCTTGTCTTCCTGTCGTTTGTCCATCCTGCCTTTGTGCCAGCCCGCGCCGCAGGTCTCACTGGCCTGATCGCCTGCGTGGCTTTCGTGCCGGGGGCCGCTCTCAATGTCGCCCGGTTCGGGGATGTCAGCTACGGGGTCTACATCACCCATTTCCCGATCCTGCAGGCGCTTGTGATGCTTGGGCTTTTTGCTGCAGTTGGCCCCATTGCGGCATTCACCCTTACGGGCTTTATCGTATTCGCCGCCAGCCTGCTTCTCTGGCATAGTGTCGAGAAGCCGGCACTGCGGCCGTCCAGCCATTACAGGCAGGCCGCTGGAACCGAACACGCCGTCAAACGTCAGGAAACCGCATGACCGACACAGTTTACGAAACCATCACCCTCCAGGCCACGCAGGAGGGCCTCGCTGTTGTCACGCTCAACCGGCCTGACGTTCACAATGCGTTCAATGCGCTCGTCATCGAGGAGCTGACGGATGCGTTCGAGGCGATTGCGGATCAGGAAACCATCCGGATGATGATCCTGCGCGGCAATGGCCCCTCCTTTTCAGCTGGCGCAGACCTCAACTGGATGAAGCAGGCCGCCGAGCTGCACACCAAGGACGACAACGAGCATGACGCGCAAAGGCTCGCGGCCATGCTTCAGGCGCTCTACGACATGCCCCAGATGACGCTGGCGCTGGTCCAGGGTGCGGCCATGGGCGGCGGAGCAGGCCTTGTCGCGGCGTGCGATGTGGCCGTGGCGATGACCGGCACCAAGTTCCGCTTTTCAGAAGTGCGCCTCGGCCTGACGCCAGCCACGATCAGCCCCTATGTGATCGACGCCATCGGTCCGCGCCGGGCCCGCGCCCTGTTCGTGACGGCAGAGACCTTCGATGCCGAATATGCCGAGCGCATGGGCCTCGTGCACTATGTCGTGGCCGACCAGGCCGGCATGACGGCCATGGAAGAGCATATTGCCAATCTCGTCTTCTCTGCCGCACCGGGCGCGATTGCCGATGCCAAGAAGCTGGTGGCAGATGTCACAGGCGAGATCATCGACAAGGATCTTGGCCACGAGACGGCGCGCCGCATTGCGGCCCGCCGGGCATCGGATGAAGGCAAGGAAGGCGTTGCGGCTTTCCTGGAGAAGCGCAAGCCTAGTTGGAGCCGGTAACCAGCTTGTCGGTCGCAGTCTTCACGGGCAGGCCCATGTCGCCCAGGAATTCGAGGGTCGCGGCCACGGGGTTTATCCCGGTCATGTTCGTTATGGGTGTCTGGAATACGTAAACCAGCACGCCGAACATGATGAGGTAGATCACAAACTGCATCGCTGACTTCAGCAGGAACGCCCCCGCGCTGCCTGCCACAAGGCCAACACCGCCAAGGATGAGTGCCCCGGCAATGGGCGTCAGGTTGCTGACGTCCGCTGCCTGCGAATAGCCGATATAGCCGCCAACGGCCGCGCCGACCACGCCGGCAAGACCGCTCAACTGAACTCCGGATGCATAGGCCATGTTTAGTCCCCTCGATTGACTATGGTTAACCCTTACGACAACCCGCAGGCGGCAGAAAGCCGGAATTTCACCCCCTTCCGCTGTGCTTCGTGGACCGTTCGCTGACCATTCCCGGACCGTTCCGTGACCATTTCCGGCCCTAAACCTGCCCGCTTCGGGGTGGATGGAGGGTCCCATGAAGCCCACGCCGAGTCCGCCGCCCGCCAATGCCCTGCAACGCCGCCTCCATGCGGCGCGTGCCGCTCTTCATGCGCGCTGGGTGCGCGGGCCTGTCAGCCAGGCGGCCTTCGAATTCCTGGCCTTCGGCATCAAGCAGGCCTGGGCCTGCCTGTTTGGCGGGGCGATGTTGGGCCTCCTGATGCTGACCTTCCTGTTCTATCCGGATGGGGCGCTACTCTCGCGTTACGACTTCCTCGTGCTCGCCGCCGTCGCCATTCAGGTGACCATGCTGCTGACCGGGCTGGAGACATGGGAGGAGGCGCGGATCATCCTCGTGTTCCATGTCGTCGGGACGATCATGGAGCTGTTCAAGACGCACGCCGGCAGCTGGATCTATCCCGAGGACAGCTATCTCCGCATTGGCGCGGTGCCGCTGTTCTCCGGCTTCATGTATGCGGCGGTGGGATCATATCTCGCTCGCGTGTGGCGCATCTTTGCTTTCCGGTTCACGCACTTCCCGCCGCTCTGGCTGCAGGGCCTGCTGGCCGTCACGATCTATGTGAACTTCTTCGCGCACCACTGGCTGTCGGACATTCGCCTTGTCCTCTTTGCGGCGACGGTTCTGATCTATGGCCGCTGCTGGGTCCAGTTCAGGCCGGACGAGGCTTACCGCCGGATGCCGCTCGTCGTCGGTTTCCTGCTGGTCGCGCTGTTCATCTGGTTTGCCGAAAACCTTGGCACCTTCGCCCGGGCATGGGCCTATCCGGGGCAGGAAGACGGATGGGAGATGGTCTCGCTCGCCAAGCTCGGCTCATGGTACCTGCTGATGATCATCAGCTTCGTGCTGGTCGCGACGGTTCACCGGGCCCGCCCAGCGATGCTCACTCGATGATGTCCACGCAGGGCGCGTAGAACTTGCCGGGTTCGAAGAAGAGCGAGACGAGCATGGCCTTCAGTTCGTCCGGGTTCAGGCCCGCCGCCGCGGCGCCTTCGTAGAAATCATCCTCACGCATGTCCGGGTCGCCCTGATAGTAAGCTGACCAGAGGCGCAGGGCGTGCTCGTCGCCTTCGGCCTTGTCGATCCAGTCGGCGACTTCCGATCTGGCGCACTTGCAGAAGGGCCTGGCCCGGGCCTTCGACACGCCCTCAGCCGCAACATCGACGCGGCATTGTTTCTCCCACGCCTTGGCGACGGATGTCTCGTCTTTCGGTGCGGCGGCAGCCGTGCCCATGGTTAACAGCGTGGCGGAGGCAATCAGGGCGGTCAGTCGGCGCATGGCGTTCTCATCCTTGATGGCCCGCCAGCTTAGGCACGCGCTTCCGGCCCCGCAACTTGTCTTTTGCGGCGAAATCGGGTCTTGCTGCGGCCATGATCAAAAGCCTCCTCATTGCCAATCGCGGCGAGATCGCCTGCCGTATCATGGCGACATGCCGTGACATGGGCATCCGCACGATCGCCGTCTATTCCGATGCCGACGCCCGTGCCAAGCATGTGCGCGAAGCTGACGAAGCCGTGCATATCGGCCCGGCGCCTGCTGCCGAGAGCTACCTGCGCGGCGACCGCATCCTCGCTGCCGCCAGGGCGGCCGGCGCCGACGCCATCCACCCCGGTTACGGCTTCCTGTCCGAGAATGCCGAATTCGCCGAGGATGTGCGCAATGCGGGCCTCATCTGGGTCGGCCCGCCGCCATCCGCCATCCGCGCCATGGGCCTCAAGGACGAAGCCAAGCGCATTGCCGAGGAGGCGGGCGTTCCCGTGCTGCCCGGCTATCGCGGCGAGGCGCAGGACCTGAAGACGCTGACCAATGCGGCCAAAGAGATCGGCTATCCGATACTGATCAAGGCCATTGCGGGCGGTGGGGGCAGGGGCATCCGCCTCGTCACCAAGGCGGCCGACCTGAAAGACGAACTCGACAGCGCCGTGCGCGAGGCGACAAGCGCCTTCGGCGACGGGCGCGTCATGCTGGAGAAACTGGTCGAACAGCCTCGCCATATCGAAGTGCAGGTCTTCGGCGACAGCCACGGCAATACCGTCCACCTGTTCGAACGCGACTGCTCGCTGCAACGCCGCCGCCAGAAAGTGCTGGAAGAAGCACCCGCGCCCGGCATGCCGGACGATGTGCGCGCCGCGATGACGGATGCCGCCGTGAAACTGGCCGCCGCCGTGAAATATGAAGGCGCGGGTACGGTGGAGTTCATCGTCGATGGCAGCCGACCGCTGAGTCTCGACTCTTTCTGGTTCCTCGAAATGAACACCCGCCTGCAGGTCGAACACCCGGTCACCGAACTGGTGACGGACACCGACCTCGTCGAATGGCAGCTGCTGGTCGCCAGTGGCGAACAGATCCCGCTGAAGCAATCCGAGATCGTGCTGGGCGGCCATGCCATCGAGGCGCGCATCTGCGCCGAAGACCCCGCTGAAGGCTTCCGCCCCGGCGCGGGCCTGATCCTCGAATTCGGCCTGCTGGAAGAAGTGGACGGCGAGCATGTCCGCTGGGATGCGGGATTTGAAAGCGGCGACCGCGTGCCGTCCTCGTATGATTCCATGATCGCCAAACTGATCGTCTGGGGCGAGGACCGCGACGAGGCCGCCGACCGCCTGATCGACGCGCTGGCCCATACCCAGCTTGTCGGCGTGCCGTCCAATGCCGGCTTCCTGCGCCGCTGCGCCATGTCGGACGCCTTCCTTGAGGCGACGCACCATGTGAACTGGATCGCGGAGCAGGGCGATGCACTCACCCACGCTCCGGGCGCAAACCAGCACGCCTCTGTCATGGCCGTCTGCGATATCCAGCTGGATGCACCTGGCGCCGCCAGGCCTTGGGACATCAAGGATGGCTGGCGCATGAATGCGGCGCCCGTTTATCGGGCATCAGTGGCCGTTGGCGGCGATGCCGACTGGATCGATCCCGACGATTACGAGGTTGATGAAGACCTGCCGCTGCCCCTCGTGACAGATCTGTCGCCCCGTCGCTATGCCGTCACGACAGCGGGCGACAGCGTGCTGGTCGAGGTGCCGGACTATGACGCCGATGTCGAAGCCCTGCTTGGCGGCGACGCGGTGAAAGCCCCGATGCCCGGCAAGATCATCGCGATGAACGTGAAGGCCGGTGACACGGTGACCCACGGGCAGACGCTCGCCGTCATGGAAGCGATGAAGATGGAACACAGCCTCGCCGCGCCGCGCGATGGCGTGGTGGAAGCGGTCTCAGGCGCGGTCGGCGAACAGGTCGCTGAAGGTGTGGTGCTGGTTCAGCTTGTGGAAGAGGCCTGACACCTGAGCGCTCATCCTGAGCCCTGATCTCACGAAGCGCCCTCACCTCCCATCGCTTTGCGATGGGCCCCTCCTCTCCCAGAGGGAGAGGGGTTTGACGGGAAGAGCCACTTAACGCCTCTCCCTCTGGGAGAGGAGGGGCCCGCTGCCGAAGGCAGTGGGAGGTGAGGGCCTTTAAGCCGCTTTCAGCCTAGCCAGTGCCCGCTCACGCCCGATCAGCGGCATCAGGCTCGCCATGTCCGGCCCATGCTCCTGACCCGTCAGGGCCTTGCGCAGGGTCATGAACAGGCCCTTGCCCTTGCGGCCCGTCGCGGCTTTCACGGCGTTCGTCCATTCGCTCCAGGTCTCGGCGGTCAGCTCGCCTTCGGGCAGAAGGTCAGCTGCCTGCAGCACGAAGTCCTTGTCCTCGACATCGACCAGCGGCGCCGTATCGCCAAACACGACATCCACCCAGGCCGACACGTCCGGCAGCAGCGAGCAGTTCTGGCGCACAACCGTCCAGAAGGCTTCGTCAGCCGCTTTCGGATCGATCGCGGCGAGCCGCTCCTTCACATCCTCAAAGGGCAGGCCGTGCAGGATATGCGCGTTGAGCGAGAGGAGGTCCGCCTCGTCAAAGCGCGCCGGGGCGCGGCCGATCTTGCCGAAGTCGAATTCGCTGGCCAGTTCATCAAGGCTCGTGCGCGCCTCGACATTGTCGGACGTGCCGATCTTGGCCAGCAGGCTGGTGATCGCCATCGGCTCATAGCCCTGCGCGCGCAGTTCGCCCATGGAGAGCGAGCCGAGACGCTTGGATAGGCCTTGGCCGTCCGCGCCGATCAGCAGCGGCGTGTGGGCCATTTGCGGGGCCGTGCGGCCCAGCGCGAGGAAGATCTCGATCTGCGCGCCGGAATTGGTCACATGGTCCTCGCCGCGCACGACATGCGTGATTCCGGCGTCGATATCATCGACCACCGAGGGCATCGTGTAGAGGTAGGAGCCGTCCTCGCGGATCAGCACGGGGTCTGACAGGCTCGACGTATCGATGCTTTGCGGGCCGCGCACGAGATCGTCCCATTCGACGCGGTTGCCCGAAAGCTTGAAGCGCCAGTGCGGCTTGACGCCGTCGGCTTCCAGCTTGGCTTTCTCCTCGTCCGTCAGGTCCAGCGAGGCACGGTCATAGACGGGCGGGCGGCCACGCGAGAGGGCGATCTTGCGCTTGCGCTCCAGTTCGTCGGCGGTTTCATAGCAGGCATAGAGGAGGCCCATCTCCTTCAGGCGCGCGGCGGCCTTGTCATATTCCGCAAAGCGATCGGACTGGCTGAACGTGTCGGCCCAGACGAGGCCGAGCCATGTCAGGTCTTCGCGCAGGCCGTCTTCATAGGCCTTGGTGGAGCGCTCAAGGTCCGTATCGTCGATACGCAGGATGAATTTACCGCCCTTCGCGTGCGCAAACAGCCAGTTGATCAGGGCTGTGCGAACGTTGCCAACGTGCAGGCGCCCGGTGGGCGAAGGGGCAAAGCGGACAATCGGGTGGGTCATGGGCGTTGTTTTCCAGTCATTCCAAGCCGCTTTCGACATCAAATTGACTAAAAAGCCAAGGCATTGAGGTCACAATCTTGCTATTGTTTATGCTAATCAATGAGACTCGAGCGAGTCGCCCGAAGGAGTCGGATATGAAATATGGCTGGATGCTCACCGCCGCCATCCTGCTGGCTGCCTGTGGCCAGTCCAAGGACGTGCCGCAGGAAAGCGACATCGTGCCGGTCGAGGACCATGAAATGGCCGAGCCGGGCTCGCTCAGCGAAACGCCTCAGGCGAGCGACTATGTGGCGCCGGACTTTGCCAAGCTCTCCGGCTATGGCGAGGGCTGGTATATTTCGCCCGGCTGGCCGGGCGAATATCCGGCGGGCTTTGTCGTGCTCGATGAGGGCATCAGCGTCATGGGCCGCGCCAGGCCCAACCCGGCCTCGCCGCAGGACAAGGCGTGCACACTGCCGCAGCTTGCCAATTACCAGCTCTGGAACAATCCGCGCGTCTCGTCCGACGAGCTGGAATTCTTCGTCGCCACGAAAACCTTCCCCGTCACGCTCAATCAGGACGCCCAGATCGAATATATCAGCGATGCGGGCAGCATGCAGACGCTGGACCTGAAGCAGGGCGAGCAGCTGAACTATCTGCGCTATCTCGGCGAGGGCTTTGCGATCCTCTCCTATGCCGGCACGGAATATGACATCAACGAAGCCGAACTGATGGACATTACCGATATCCAGGCCACCAAGGGCCAGGAAGACGAATGGCTTCGCGTCACCTGCACCGATGGCTCCAGGGCCTGGCTGCTCTACGACGAAGTGGTCACCGTGCCCGGCATCGTGCCATCGCCGATCACCGGCTATGGCGACGCGTCGGACATCACGCTGGACCAGGTGGAAGGCATCCGCGCCGAAGCGGAGCAGAACGCCGCGCTGGCCGGCAGCCTCGGCGAAGAACCGATCGAGTAGGCCTCAGTCGTCCCGGAACCGGTTGGTGATCGGGTAGCGCCGGTCGCGGCCGAAATTCTTGCCGCCCACTTTTACGCCCGGCGGAGCCTGGCGGCGCTTGTACTCGGCGATGTAGAGCAGGTGCTCGATACGGCGGACCGTGGCGACGTCATGGCCGCGCGCGAGGATGTCGTCGATGTCCTCTTCAAGGTCCACAAGGCCGCGCAGGATGTCGTCCAGCACGTCATAGGGCGGCAGGCTGTCATCGTCGCGCTGGTCCTCGCGCAGTTCCGCGGAGGGCGGCTTGGTGATGATACGCACAGGGATCACTTCGCCGCCGGGCCCCAGCGCGCCACGCGGGATCGTCGTGTTGCGCCACTTGGCCAGTTCGAACACTTCGGTCTTGTAGAAATCCTTCAGCGCATTGTAGCCGCCGCACATGTCGCCATAGAGCGTCGCATAGCCGACGGCCATCTCGCTCTTGTTGCCCGTCGTCACCACCATGTGGCCGAACTTGTTGGACAGGGCCATCAGCGTCAGCCCGCGCAAGCGCGACTGAATATTCTCTTCGGTCGTGTTCGGCTGTGTCCCGGCGAACTGGTCCGCCAGCATCTCGTCCAGCGCGTTCACGCCGGGGCGGATGTTGATGATGTCATACTTGCAGCCGAGCATCTCGGCGCAGGCCTTGGCATCCTCGAGGCTGTCGCTCGACGTATATTTCGACGGCATCATCACACACCAGACGCGCTCTGCGCCCAGCGCATCCACCGCGATCGCCGCCGTCAGCGCCGAGTCGATGCCGCCCGACATGCCGAGCACCACGCCGGGAAACCGGTTCTTGTTCACATAGTCGCCGAGCGCCAGGACCGCCGCGCGGTATTCCGCCTCCCAGCCTTCGGTCAGCGTGGCTTTCGGCCCGCTCTGGAAACTGCCCGTCGCACCGTCGAACGAGACCAGCGCCGTGCCCGTCTCGAAATCGCCCAGCAACTGGTGCTCGGTGCCATCATCGTCCACGGCATAGCTGGAGCCGTCGAACACCAGCTCGTCCTGCCCGCCGACCTGGTTGACGAAGAGGTAGGGCACGCCGGTCTTCCGCCAGGCGCTGAACGTGGTGTGCCGCTCGGCATGCACCGTCCGGCGCCAGGGCGACCCGTTCGGCACGATCAGCATTTGCGCGCCCGCGCCTTTGAGCGATAGTGGCACCCGCTCGAACCAGATGTCCTCACAGATCGCGACGCCCACCTTCACGCCCTTCAATGTGAACACGAAAGGCGCGCCTTCGCCCGGCGCAAAGATCCGCTTCTCGTCGAAGACGCCATAGTTCGGCAGCTCGCGCTTGTCACACCGCCCGGCCACAATGCCATCCTTCAGCAGGACCGATGAATTGTGCACTTTCCCGTCCACATCCCATGGGCAGCCGATCAGTATGGCCGGCCCGCCGGCCGTCTCGCCCGCCAGCGTCTGCACGGCCGCCATGGACAATTCCACGGCGCTCGGCTTCAGCACGAGATCTTCCGCCGGATAGCCGAGGATGAACAGCTCGCTCAGCACCAGCAGGTCCGCGTCCCGCTCCTTCGCCTCGGCATAGGCCTCCCGGGCCAGCGCCAGGTTGCCATTGATGTCGCCAACCACGGGGTTCAGCTGCGCGGCGAGAATATCCAGTACTTTGCTCATAATGAGCATTTAGGCGGGCCGCGAAGGATAAGCAATCGACGGCGCGCCGATTGCCCGGCCAATTATGCCGCCGCCAGCCCGTCCAGCGTGCGCTTCGCCTCCGGCGTCAGGTCCAGCGCCGCCGCCGCCACATTCTCGTGCAGGTGCGCGATCGAGCCCGTGCCCGGAATCAGCAGCATGTTCGGGCTGCGGTGCAGCAGCCAGGCAAGCGCCACCTGCTGCGGCGTCGTGCCAAGGTCCGCCGCCACGTCATTCAGGCCCGCCGACTGGATCGGCGAAAAGCCCCCAAGCGGGAAATACGGAACATAGGCAATGCCTGCCTCCGCCAGCTGGTCGATCATCGCGTCGTCTTCGCGGAACACGATATTGTAGAGGTTCTGCACGCACACGACCGGGGCGATATCCTGACCCGCCCTTAGCTGCTCCATCGTCACCGTGCTCATCCCGATATGGCCGACAAGGCCCTCGTCCTGCAGGTCGCGCAGCGCCTTCATGGCCTTGGTCACGTCTTCCCCCGGGCCCGCAATGCGCAGGTTCACCACATCCATGCGTTCCAGTTTCAGGTTCTCCAGGTTCTCCTCGACCGAACGTTTCAGGAAGTCCGGTGTGATGTCGTGCAGCCAGGCGCCCTTGTCGTCCCGATATGCGCCGACCTTCGTCACCAGCGTCAGGTCGGCCGGATAGGGATGCAGCGCCTCGCGGATCAGCCGGTTGGTCACGTGCGGCCCGTAGAAGTCGCTCGTGTCGATATGGTCGACCCCCAGCGCAATTGCCTCGCGCAACACGTCGCGGGCCACGGCCTCGTCCTTGGGCGGGCCAAACACGCCGGGCCCGGCGAGCTGCATCGCGCCATAGCCCATGCGGTTAATGCTGATGTCCGTGCCCGGAAGCGTGAAGCGGCCTGCGGCGGTCGCAGAGGGTTTCGTGTCTGTCTGTGTCATCGCGCGGGTCTCCTTGTGCGCCTTCGAAATAGCGCCCGACAACCGAATTGATAATCCGGCCAATCCCGAATAGACTGATCGGTATGTCGAACAATATGCCCGCCTCCCTCGATGAACTCTCCGTCTTCCTGGCCATCGTGCGCGCTGGCGGCTTCCGCGATGCCTCGCGCCAGTTGGGCGTCTCGCCCTCGACCGTCAGCGAAACCCTGTCGCGCCTTGAGGCCAGCATGGGCGTGCGCCTGGTCAGCCGCACCACGCGCTCCGTCACGCCGACAGATGCCGGGCGCGACCTCGCCGCCCGCCTTGAACCGATCCTCTCCGAGGCGCGCGCCGCCGTCGAATCCGCCATGAGCTCCGGCAATGCCGTGCGCGGCACGCTGCGGCTGAATGTGCCCGGCGCCGTCATGGTCGACATCCTGCCGCCACTGGTCGAGGCATTCCTGCGCCGCCATCCGGACGTCAGTGTCGAGATCATGGTCGACGACCGCTTCGTCGACTCCGTTGCGGCGGGCTGTGATGCGGGCATCCGCTATGGCGAGCGTCTCGCGCAGGACATGATCGCCGTGCCCATCGGCCCCGCCACGCAGCAGGCCGCCATCGCCGCCTCGCCCGCCTGGCTCAAGGCCAACGGCCGCCCGGACCATCCGCGCGACCTGTTGCAGCATGAATGCATCCGCCTGCGATTCTCGAGCGGCGCCTTGATCCCGTGGGAGTTTGCGCGTGATGGCGAGGAGCTCGTGGTCGAGCCGGAAGGCCGCCTGATCGTCGGCACGGCGGGCGGAAGCGCGGCCATCAAGGCTGCGATCAATGGCTTCGGCCTGATCCAGGGCTTCCGCAACTGGCTCGAGCCGCATTTCGCCTCCGGCGCGCTGGAGCCGGTGCTTCAGGATTGGTGGCCGGAGTTTGAAGGCCCGCAGCTCTATTTCTACAGCCGGCGCTACATGCCGGCGCCGCTGCGCGCCTTTGTCGATTTTGTCGCCGAGGCCCGCCGCGCACCTGAGCCGCGACAAAACAAATAATCATTCTGTTAGCCCGGAACGAAAGTCATTGGCGCGGATTAATTTGGCAATCCAGCCGCAAAGGACTCCCGCCAGATGGGCTTCATCATGACTCTCTTCATCGGCCTCATTGCCGGTGTCATCGCCAAGTTTCTCCACCCCGGCAAGAACGAGCCGAAAGGCTTCCTGCTCACGATGCTGCTCGGCGTTGTCGGCGCCTTCGTCTTCACCTTCCTCGGCCAGACGCTTGGCTTCTATGGCGAAGGTGACGGCGCAGGCCTTATCGGCGCCACGCTCGGCGCGATCATCGTTCTTGTGATCTGGAATTTCTTCTCACGTCGCACTCCCGCGTAACCCCCGAAACCGGAAAGGACCATATCATGTCCAGCAAGTCATATCCCTCCACAATCGCGCTGCTCGGCCTCGCCGCCGTTGCAGGCTATGCCAACCGCAAGAAGCTTGGCCGCTTCTTCTCCACGGTAAAAACCGAAGCCGACAAGCACCATCTCACAGGTGAAGACTCCGTGCTCGGACGGCTGACGGATTCCGTGCGTGACAGCATTCGCAGCGATGATTCCACGTCGCGCAAACCCGCCACAGGCCAGGTGCCACCCGCCCCGACCGGCGCCGCCTGAGGACTGGGCGCTGCGACCGGCCGCCGTGCCCCCCTGGCGGACACTGCTGGTCGCAGCGCTTTCCTCATGCCCCACCCCATACACCGAAGTTCCGGCGAAGGCCGGGATCGCAGGCAATTGGAGCAAGTCCCGTAAAGCGCATTAAAGCCTCAGGCCGTAATGCATCAGTCTTTGGGCCTATGCGCATCACGCTAGGCTTAATGCAGCCTAAGCTCGCTTTTTGCCCTCAAAAGGCATGCCATATTGGGCCCCTTCAGGCTCAAACCGACGCGCAAGTGCTCCTTGTCAACAACCTGGACAATCACATCATAAAATTGATTTTGATCAGTTCTTATTTTATCCGCCTGCGTACGGATAATTAGAGAATCCGCAAATTTTGGATCGAAACCCGCAAACAATAGAAACTGGCTGGCAAAGCACACACCATACTCCCTTGCATGCTCAGAGGCGCCCCCGGAAACATAAATAAACTCAACTTGGTCACCTCGCTTTTGAAGGACACAATAATCGTTCGAATAAAGAGTGGCTGTGCTCGTATCTGAGGTTTTATCGCCTAAATTTCGAACGGTCCGCACGATCAAATCGGCATCATCGACCGAAAAGACATCGTTGTATCCAAAACCAAAGTTGGCCGCGACTGTTTGCTCCCGATATTCAGCAACATCCGGCTTAAGAAGAACTGGAGGCGCATCATCGGGATAAACCGAAAGTGTATCGACCCTGGTTTTCGTGAGGTATGGTGACGACGGCATAAGGGCAGCCTCACAACGACTGGTCAAAAATGCCCTACGATCAGAATCCGAACAGCCAGTGCTGAAAAGCACGATCATAAGAAGCGAGATACATACTTTCATCGCTCTCTCCCCGCCGCAGACATACTTCGGGCGACCGGCGAGAGCAAGCTTAGGGGGTGAGCATCGCGATGCTCATCAATAGTAGGCCGCCCCGCGCCCCCACCTTATCCAACCCTAATGGCGCCCGGCCTATACTGGCCGCCATGACCAAAACGTCCGCCTTCGTCAGTCACGGTATCGCCCAGGCGCAACGCGCTCTGAGCGCCGTCGCTGCGATGACGAACGCGCACCTCAACCCCACTACACTGAAGCGAACCCTCGCCCAGCGCGCCCGGGCCGAACTCGCGCGGCTCGAAATCATCATCCGGCGGCTTCTCACTCTGATGGCCTTGGGGCTCGTGCTGCCGCCGGTCCCTATCCGTGCATTTTCCGTGCATCCTTCGTGCACCGAGCGGGTCGAGACCAAGGCCTCGGGCCGCCTCACGGGCCTCTCGCCCCGCATCCTGGGGCCGGACATGAACCGGGACGGGCTTGCGGCAGCGGCGCGATCCTGCGGACCCGTTCAGGCCGCCCCGATCCTCGCCCGCCTCGCGGCTTTGCAGGAACTGCTCGCGGCGCCCGAAGCCCACGCCCGCCGCCTCGCCCGAACCCTCGAGCGCCAGCGCAAGGCCGGAGACCCGGCCCCCATGGCACTTCCCATGACCCGCACCCACCGCCTGCCGCCGGAGCTGGGCGCCATCGCCACGGCCCTGCCGGAATTGCTGCGCGACGCGTTCAAGAGCTGGGAAAGTTCGGGCTGAGTCCGCGGCACAATCAGACAGTTTTGCCGGACGCCCTAGGGGCGTTTCCGGTCGCACCTGCATGACCCCCCTCTACCTCCCCCCTTTCAGGGGGAGAACAGTCCGCGCTTTTTGGGAATAACGGCACCTCACAAAAGGGACTTCTCCCCCTGCAAGGGGGAGGCTGGGTGGGGGTCCGGTACCGCGTTCTCAAAGGGAGCCTCAGCCAACGGGAGAAAGACCCCGGCTTTCGCCAAGGATAGGGATACAGAGGCTCAGCTCACCGAAACGGTCTTCCGGTTCACGAAGGCCTTGATGCCATCCGCCGCGAGTTCGCGGCCATAGCCTGACTGTTTCACGCCGCCGAAGGGGAGGCGCGGGTCGGAGGCGACGAGCGCGTTGACGAAGGTCGAGCCTGCCTGCAGGTCGCGCACGGCTTCCTCGATCTCGGCCTCATCCTGCGTGAAGAGCGCCGAGCCGAGCCCAAAATCGCTGTGATTGGCCTTGAGGATCGCTTCCGGCAGGCTGTCGACGCGCCAGAGATTGGCCGCGGGCCCGAACATTTCCTCGTCCGACCCCGGCGTGCCGCGCGGCGCTTCGGAGAGGACTTGCGGGGCAAACCACCAGCCCTTGTCGTCCACGTCGGCCGGCTTGCTGATCAGTTGCGCGCCGCCCTTCAGCGTCGCCTCCACCTGGCTCGCCAGATCATCCCGGATGCTCTTGGTCGCCAGCGGCCCGATATCGGTCGTGTCCAGCATCGGATCCCCGACGCGCAGCGCCTCGACCTGTTTCACGAAGTCCCGCGTGAAGGCGTCATAGATATCGGCGTGCACGAAGAAACGCTTCGCCGCGATGCAGGACTGGCCATTATTCTTGTTGCGCGATTTCACGGCGGTATCGACTGCCTTGGCAATATCCGCCGACGGCATGACGATGAACGCGTCCGATCCGCCGAGTTCCAGCAGCGAGGGCTTCAGCTCCTCGCCTGCAATGCTGGCCACGCTGCGCCCGGCGGGGCCTGAACCGGTCAGCGTCACGGCCTTGACCCGCGAGTCGCGGATGACGCCTTCAATCGCTTTCGATCCGATCAGCAGCGTCTGGAAACAGCCTTCCGGAAAGCCCGCCTCGCGGAACACTTTCTCAATATTGAGGGCCGAGCCCCACACATTCGATGCATGTTTCAACAGGCCCACATTGCCCGCCATCAGCGTCGGCGCGGCAAAGCGGAAGACCTGCCAGAACGGGTAGTTCCACGGCATCACGGCCAGAACCGGGCCGATGGGCAGGTTGCGGACATAGGATCGCTTCGCCTCGGTCTGGATCGTCTCATCCTTCAGATAGGCCTCCGCATGGTCGGCATAGTGGCGGCAGACGAGCGCGCACTTCTCCACTTCGGCCACAGCCTCGCGCAGGGGTTTGCCCATTTCCATGGTCATGGTGCGGGCAAAGGCATCTTTTCTGGCGTCGAGAATGTCGGCGGCCTTGTGCATCAGGCGGGAGCGTTCGGTGAAGCTGGAGAGGCGCCAGGTCTGGAACCGGTCGTCCGCCCGCTCGATCGCCGCATCGACATTTGCGCTGCCATGGGGGGTAAAGGTCTGAAGCACGTCTCCGGTGGCGGGGTTGATCGATGTGACAACGGGTTTGCTCATGAGACAGTCCTTCGGCTTAACTTCAATTCTATATAGGCATATAGGACGCCCATGAGTTCCATGCCTCGCCTATTCGTGAACAGTGATCTTGTCGCAGGCAATGCCTTCGAGCTCGACGAGGAGCAGGCAAAATACCTGACCCGCGTCATGCGACTCGGCGTGGGAGACGCCGCCCGTGTGTTCAATGGCCGTGACGGCGAATGGCGCGCCGAGATCAGCGCCGTGGCTGGCCGCCGCGCCGAGATGACCCCCGCCGAGCAGCTGCGCGAGCAGCCGGCACAGGCCAGGGCGCCGCTGACGCTGCTCTTTGCGCCGGTCAAGAAATCGGAGACCGACTTCATCGTCGAGAAAGCGACCGAGCTGGGCGCCGGCTTCATCCAGCCCGTCATCACCGAGCGCACCCAGTCGCGCACCGTGCGCCTCGACCGGTTCGAAAAGATCGCGCTGGAGGCCGCCGAGCAGACCGAACGGCTGGACGTGCCGCTCCTCGCCGATGCCTTGGGTCTCGACGCGGCCCTGGAGGCGCTGCCGGCCGGGACAGTGCTGATCTTCTGTGACGAGGCTGGCGATGAGGCAGATGCCCCCTGGGGTGGCCAGTCGGGGCGTGCCGAGCCGATGGTGCAGGTGCTGGAAGGCCTGAAAGGGCAGGCGGCCGCCATCCTGATCGGGCCCGAAGGCGGTTTCAGCCCGGCGGAGCGCGGTTTCCTGCGGGCCCGCGAAGGCACCCACCCCGTCAGTCTCGGCCCGCGCATATTGCGTGCGGAAACGGCGGCCGTGGCGGCGATGACCCTGTGGCAGGCGATCTGCGGCGATTGGGGAAATTAAACCCCGTTAGAAAGACCAGCGCTTCAGCGGGGTCGGCACGCCGTCCACCCAGCGGCGCTTCCAGTCGAGCACGACGCCGACGCGGTGGTCGATCTTGCCGTCCCAGTGCGGCTTGAGGCCGACCGCGACCAGCAGGTCGAACAATTCCTGCGCAATCGCGATATGGGCCGCGTCATGCTCGGAATGGGCCGCGCCATAGCTGAAATAGAGCCCATGGCCCTCGACGGCGCTTTCCGTGTCCTGCTGGTGGAAGAAGACATAACCGCGGGCAACCTGGCCGAGGGCCTCGTAGTCCTCGATCTCGGCGCCGATCTCGGCGGCCCCGCAATTGCCGCAACAGGTGAAGTTGGCCCGCGCGACCACGCCATTGTCTTCAAGCGTGTCCATGGCCAGCTCCAGCCGGTCATAATCGGTCAGCACAGGCCAGGAATCCTGCTCGTCGACCAGCGTCTGCGCAGCCCCGATGAGGGCATTGCGCACCTCGATCCGGCGGTCGCGTTCCGACATCGGGGTCTCGAAGTCTTCGGTGAGTTCGTAGAGGATTTCCTCGATCTCATCGGCTTCTTCATAGCCTCCGCGGACGTGGATTCTGGCCCACATCTTCAGGTCGTCGCGCTCGTCTGCCTTCAGCTTGGTCACTTATGCCCCTTAGACTCTCTCTTCAAAGGATAGAATAACCCGGTTGGCGTCGGGATGAAACATACCTATGTGCACTTCCATCGCCGATTTATGGGAGGCCGAGATGACCACACCGACCGCGGACATCGACGAGTCCTCCGCACGTATCGAATCCAAGACCGAACTGGTCGAGTACCTTGACGCCGGGTCAAAGCCCCGTGCGGACTGGCGTATCGGCACCGAACACGAGAAATTCGGCTTCACCACAGCCGACCTGCGGCCGCTTCCGTATGAGGGCAAGGCGTCTATCCGTGCCATGCTGGAAGGCCTGCGCGACACTTTTGGCTGGGAGTCCATTATTGAGGGGGGGCACCTCATTGGCCTCAAAAAGGACGGGGCGAGCGTCTCGCTGGAGCCCGGCGGCCAGTTTGAACTGTCAGGCGCGCCGCTGCAGACCATCCACCAGACCTGTAATGAGGTCGGCAGCCACCTCGAGGAGGTCCGCCAGATTGCCGAGCCGCTCGGCATTGCCTTCCTGGGCACAGGCGCGAGCCCGCTCTGGAGTCTCGCCGAGACGCCGGTAATGCCCAAGGGCCGCTACCGCATCATGACGGAATACATGGACAAGGTGGGCCGCCTCGGCCGCCAGATGATGTTCCGCACCTGCACCGTACAGACCAATCTCGATTTCGGCTCGGAAGCCGACATGGTGAAGAAATTCCGTGTCTCGCTGGCGCTTCAGCCGCTTGGTACGGCGCTTTTCGCCAATTCGCCCTTCCTTGACGGACGGCCGAACGGCTTCCTCTCCTACCGCTCGCAGATCTGGACCGACACGGACCCGGACCGAACGGGCATGCTGCCCTTCGTGTTCGATCAGGGCTTCGGCTTTGAGCAATATGTCGATTATGCGCTGGATGTGCCGATGTATTTCGTGCGCCGTCAGGGTAAGTATCTCGATGCCAGCGGGCTCAGCTTCCGCGACTTCATGGCGGGCAAGCTGCCCATCCTGCCGGGCGAACTGCCCGCCATGGGCGACTTCGAAGACCATCTTTCAACGATTTTCCCGGAAGTGCGCCTAAAGCGCTTCCTCGAAATGCGCGGGTCCGATGCCGGTCCGTGGAGCCGCCTCTGCGCCTTCTCCGCCTTCTGGACGGGGCTGCTCTATTGCGACCAGTGCCTCGATGCCGCCTGGGATCTGGTCAAGAACTGGACCGATGCCGAGCGCGAATGCATGCGTCAGGGCGTTCGCACGCTTGGCCTGCGGACGCCTGTGCCCGGCGGCGGCTCGATGCAGGATCTTGCCAAGCAGGTGCTGGAGCTCTCGCGGCAGGGCCTGCGCAACCGCGCCAACCTGTCCACGTCCGGGGATGACGAGACCGGTTACCTCACTGAACTCGACGACATCGCCAAGACAGGCCTCACACCCGCCGACCGGCTCCTCGCCCGCTATCACGGCCCCTGGAACCGCGACGTGCGCCCTATTTTCACAGAAGAGGCCTATTAGGGGCACGCTTTTCCCTCTCAGCTTCCTGAAAAAGCAGAAAATGCCTTGAGCCATGCGCCAGAGCAGGCTCAATATGCGAAATTCAGGGAAGCTGACGGGAGAGCGCTGCGTGACAGACAATTCGATGGCCGACGGGCAGGATTACGACAAGACATTTCTGGGGCATCCGAGAGGCCTATACGTCCTCTTCTTCACAGAGATGTGGGAGCGCTTCTCCTATTACGGCATGCGGGCATTGCTGGTCCTCTATCTGACCAAGCACTTCCTGTTCGACCGTGAAGCCGCCTACGGCCTCTACGGCGCCTATACGACGCTCGTCTATATCACGCCGGTGATCGGCGGATTTCTCGCAGACAGGTATCTCGGCGCGCGCAAGGCCGTCACCATCGGGGCGATCTTCCTCGTGCTCGGGCACCTCGGCATGGCGATTGAGGGCGACCCGGTCGCCGCCGGTGAGACAGCCGATCCCGGCGTGCTCAACATCTTTTATCTCAGCCTTGCGCTGATCATCGTCGGCGTCGGCTTCCTCAAGGCCAACATCTCGACGATTGTCGGTTCGCTTTATCCCAAGACGGATGCACGGCGCGATTCCGCCTTCACCATCTTCTATGTCGGCATCAACACAGGCGCCTTCCTCGGCGCGCTGATCGCCGGCTATCTCGGCGAAGTCTATGGCTGGGCCTACGGGTTTGGCGCGGCGGGTGTCGGCATGCTGCTGGGCCTTGTCGTGTTCGTCTGGGGCAGGCCCGCGCTCAAGGGGGCAGGGGAGCCGAGCAATCCTGCGCTGCTGGCAGACAAGATCATCGGTCCGCTCAGCCGGGAACATACGATCTGGGCTGGCGCGCTCGTGACCACGCTGATCGTCTGGTTCCTCGTCCGCAGCCAGGGCGCGGTCAACCTGCTGCTCCTGGCCTCCATGATCGTGACCTACCTGTTCATCGTCTGGCGCGCGGTGGCAAAGCTCAATCCGCACCAGCGGAACCGGATCATCGTGGCGCTTGTCCTCATCTCCACCAACGTCCTCTTCTGGGGTCTGTTCGAACAGGCAGGCTCGTCACTGAACATCTTCACGGATGAGCATGTCGACCGGAACCTGCTCGGCTGGGAAGTGCCCGCCTCGATGTTCCAGTCGATCAACGCGCTTTACATCATGACGCTCGGTCCTGTTTTCGCCGGGCTCTGGATCTGGCTCAGCAAGAAGGGCTGGGAGCCAAGTGCGCCGATGAAGTTCGCTCTGGCGCTGATGCAGCTCGGTCTCGGCTTCCTCGTGCTGGTCTTCGGCGCAGCCGGTGACGGCCTGACGCCGGTTATCTTCATCTTCCTGATCTACCTGCTGCACACCACCGGCGAGCTTTGCATGAGCCCGGTCGGCCTGTCGGCCATGACGCGTCTGTCGGTGACCTCCATGGTCGGCCTGATGATGGGCGCGTGGTTCCTGGCGTCGGGCGCCGGTAACGCGGTTGCGGCCCTGATCGCGCAGGCGACGGCTTCCGGCGGTGAAGGTGTCGGGCAGGTGCTCGGCGTCTATACAAAGGTCGGCTGGGTCGCCATCGGCGTGGGCGTGCTGTTTGCCATCGCCTCGCCCTTCCTGACCAAGATGATGCATCTTGAGACGCTTGAGGCAGACGACCTGTCCGAAGACGTCGCAACGGTCGATACGTTCGGCTCGAACACGGATCCGGGCGCACCGGACAAGACCCTCGGCTAACAGCCGGACAAGACAAAAGGGCGGCCCGCAAAGGCCGCCCTTTTTTTATTATGAGATTGATATGTCTACCGGTCCGGCGGGTTGAACGGGTCTGTTGGCAGGCCGCGCTTGATCCAGCCGTCGCCCGCGCCGAGATGGCCGGCCATGCCTTCAGTGATGTTGAACACGTGACCAAAGCCTTCGGAGACCAGTTTCTGCGCTGCAGAGGTCGAGCGCGTGCCGGACTTGCAGATCACGGCGACAGGCTGGTCCAGGTCACCGAGAACGGCTCCGCGTGCCCTTGCGACGAAATCGGTATCCTGCAGCGTGGCGCCCACGCTGTCGCGCGGCATGCCGGTCATCGCCCATTCCGACGGCGTGCGCACGTCGATCAGCACAAGCTCGCCCTTCTGGGACATCTGATAGGCCGTATCGGCCGATAGTGTCTCGATATCCGCCATGGCCACACCGCCCAGGCCCATCGCCCCACAAGCCAATGCAAGGAATCTCAATCTCATTGCCGTATCTTACCCTCTACGCCGCAGGCCGGGATGCTTAACGAACCCGGCGCCCAATGTGGCGATAAAGTGGCAAAACCCTCGCAGGGCCGCAAGAGTCAGCGTGAATCCTAACGCGAATTTTATCCGGCGCCGCCTACGGTCAGGGCACCGACCTTGAGCGTCGGCTGGCCGACGCCCACCGGAATGGACTGTCCGGCCTTGCCGCAGACGCCGACGCCGTCATCCATGGCGAAGTCGTTGCCGATCATGGAGACCTGCTGCAGCACGGTCGGCCCGTGGCCGATCAGCGTGGCATTCTTGACCGGCGCCACGACCTTGCCGTTCTCGACGAGATAGGCCTCGGTGCACTGGAACACGAAATTGCCCGACGTGATGTCGACCTGGCCACCACCAAAATCGACCGCCCACAGGCCGCGCTTGATCGAGGAAACGATCTCGGCCGGGTCCTTGTCACCGCCCAGCATGACCGTGTTGGTCATCCGGGGCATGGTCTGGGCTTCATAGCTTTCGCGGCGGCCATTGCCGGTTGGTGCGACGCCCATCAGGCGGGCGTTCAGGCGGTCCTGCATGTAACCTTTCAGGATGCCGTCCTCGATCAGCACGGTGCGCTGGGTCGGCGTGCCCTCATCATCGAACGAGAGCGAACCGCGGCGGGCTTCGATCGAGCCGTCGTCGATCACGGTGACGCCCTTGGCGGCCACCTGTTCGCCGATCCGACCGGCATAGACGCTTGTGCCCTTGCGGTTGAAGTCACCTTCGAGGCCGTGGCCGACCGCTTCGTGCAGCAGCACGGCGGGCCAGCCTGGGCCGAGCACGACTTCCATCACGCCCGCAGGCGTGGGGATGGACTGAAGGTTCACCGACGCCTTGCCGAGCGCGCGGCGAACAAGGTCCTGCCAGCGGCCGGGCTGGATCCATTCGTCATAGGCCGCGCGGCCACCTGCGCCGGCGCTGGCCGATTCGCGGCGGCCATTCTCTTCCAGCGTCACGGAGACATTGAGGCGCACGAGAGGGCGCACATCGGAGAAGACAGCGCCATCGGGACGAATGATGTCGACTTCCCGGTGGCTGCCTGCGAGCGAGACGGAGACCTGCACGACGCGCGGGTCCAGCGCCCGTGTCCAGGCGTCGATCTCGGCGAGCAGGCCCGTCTTCGCCGTGAAATCAGGTGCCGAGGTCGGGTCGATGGGGGCATAAAGGCGGCGATTGGTTGGCTGGGGACCGTCAGCGAGGCGGCCGGAATAGCCGCGCTTGGCCTGCGATGCCGTCAGCGCGCCGCGCTTGATGGCGTCGAGGGAGAGTTCGGAGCCGTAGCCGCTGCCCTGCGCTTCGCCTGCCACGACCCGCAGGCCAAAGCCTTGGTCTGTGTCGAAGGCAGCCGATTTCAGGCGGCCATCGTCGAACATGAAACTTTCAGAGCGCGAGCGCTCGATGAAGAGGTCGCCGTCATCGCCGCCGGAGACAGCGTCAGACAGGATATCCGCAGCGCGGGCGATATCGAAGGGTAATTCGGTCTGGGTCATGCATCCTAGATGCGTGTGATTGGCCGCTGCAGCAAGTGCAAAGCCTGCTCAAGCCGTTTGCGGCTCGGCCTCGGGCTTGGAGTCGGACGACGCGGGTTTGTCTTTCGCGGCTGTTTCGGCCTCCTTCGTCACCTTGCGTTTCGCGAGCGGCACGTCGCGGCGGAAGATGAATTTGAGGATGCGCCGGTCCGAGCGCGAGAGGTCATCCCTGTCGGCAAGGAACTTCCCGAAGCTGGCCATGCCGGGCACATTGTCGGACACGACTTTCATGGTCAGCAACATCGGTGTCGACAGCAGCATGCCCATGAACGACCAGAGCCAAGCCCAGAGGGCGAATGACACGAAGACCACAACAGCATTGAGCCGCAGGCGACGGCCCACCATCACAGGCGTCACGAACTGGCCCTCGAAGGATGTCAGCCCCCAATAGATGAAGGCTGGCAGGAGAGCGGCTGATGCCGAATCGAATGTGACCAGCGCGACAATGAACGAGATGCCGACACCGGCCATCGCCCCGATATAGGGGATATAGTTCAGCAGGAATCCGGCGAGGCCGAAGAGGAGCGGATCCGGCATGCCCAGCGCCCACATAGCCAGGCCGATGGCAACGCCGAGCCCCATGTTGATGAGCGTGATCGTCAGCAGGTAGACCGATAGCTGGTTCTCGATCGCCCGGGCTATGGCGAGGGCGCGCCGTTTGTCCTTCAGCGTGGGCATGACCTGTACGAGCTTCTCATAGAACAGGTCACCCGAGGCGATCAGGAAGAAGGCGAGCGTCAGGCAGATGATGATTTGCCCTGTAACGATGGGCATCTTGTCGGTGAATCCGGCCATGAAGCCGGGCTCGCGGATGGTGACCGTGTCCTTGGCGGGCTCCTTGGCAGCGATGTGCTCGATCTGCTCGGTGGCATCCATCACCGGCTGTACCGTGCCTGTGAGCTCCTTCAGCTTGTCGCCGGCATCCTCGATCATGTGCGGTGCGTCGGCGAGCCTGTCGCTCGCAGCGCCGGAAACGAAATAGCCCAGTGTTCCGATAAATCCGAGCAGGGCGAGGAGGATCAGCGCTGCCGAGACGCCGGAAGGGATCCCGACGCTGCCAAGTGCCCGCCGGACGGGGCTGAAGATCAGCGCCAGCATCATGGCGGTGACGATTGGTACAATAAGGCCCTGAGCCACGGTCAGTGTGCTCAGGGCCATGATCCAAAAAATACCAACGAGCGCCCAGCTATGCGTAGCGGGCGCTCGCTTCGTTTCATCCGTCGAGGCGGACGAGGGTGAGGTCATCCCCTACGCAGGCCGCCGAAAATCAGCGAGACAACGAACAGGACGATGAAGATCAGTGCCAGCAGTTTCGCGATGCCAGCCGCAGTGCCGGCAATGCCGCCAAAACCGAGAACTGCCGCGACAAGCGCGACGACGAGAAAGATGATAGCCCAGCGCAACATGGTGTTTCCTTTTCCATTGTGAATTCTGAAAAGGGAAACGGCAGGTTGCCGGATTGGTTCCACGTCAGGTTTTAGAAAGCCCGAAAATATCGCCTAAGCGCAGCCGGGCCTTCAGTTTGTCGAGATCTCGAAACGCGCCATTTGCTTGCGGGCCAGGTCTGATTCAGGATTCAGCTCATCAGCCGTCTTGAAGTCGAAATAGGCCCCCCGGATGTCACCCGTATTCTCCTTGGCGATCGCCCGATTGTAGAACGCCGCGTAGAGATCGTGTGAATTCAGTTCGATTGCCTTGTCGAGCGAGACCAGGGCCGAAGTGTAATCCTTGCGCAGGATATGCGCGGCACCTTCATTCAGGTAGGTCGCGCCTTCGTCGGGCCGCATCTGCTTGGCGATGTCATAGTCGGAAAGCGCGGCTTCGAGGCGGCCCGCGCGCATGCGGAGCACGCCGCGATTCGTATAGGTGGCGGCCTTGTTCGTGATATTCATCACCTCGGCTTCGAGGGCCTTGGTGCAGATTTCCTCGCCTTCGCGTGCGGACACGCGCTGGTATTTGGCGGCTTCATAGCAGTCCTTGGATACGCCGCTGCCGAGAATGGCAACCTGGGCTGAAGCGAAGGGCGCTGTGAGCGAGAATGCAAGTGAAGCGAGTACATATAGTTTAACCATTGACGTCTCCCTATTCGTATTTTTCCTTAGATTAGCACGATTTCCCATATGCGACGAGCGCCTGCGACAATATTGAGCGCGAAAACTGCTGGGTTGCGGGGGCGGTCTGATATAGATACAGCGGAGCAATTCCAACGAGACGAGGATTCCTTCGTGCGACACTTTTTTGCCGCCCTGTGCGCTTCAATACTGGCTGCACCGGCGTTTGCTGCCATTCCCCACGACGGTGCGCTCGGCTTTCAGCCCGCTGCAACCCGCATTGCAGAACGCATTCACTTCTTCCACAACGACTATGTCCTGTGGATCATCACGGCGATCACGATCTTCGTGTCCGTCCTGCTGGTCTGGGTCATGGTGCGCTACAATCGCAAGTCCAACCCGGTCTCGCGCAAGTTCAGCCACAACTCCCTCATCGAGGTGATCTGGACCATCGTTCCGGCGCTCATCCTTGTGGCGATTGCCGGCCTGTCCTTCCCGAACCTCTACTATCAGGACGTCGTGCCGAACCTCGACAAGATCAAGACCGAATCAGCCGAGCTACTGGCTGACGGCAAGTCGGCCGAGTACGAGCGCTACACGAAGAACTATTTCCCGGATGCGGCCGAGAAGGGCTTCATCAACGTCAAGGCCCAGGGCAACCAGTGGAACTGGACCTATTCCTATCCCGACATTGTCGACGCTGATGGCGTTCCGCTGGAATTCGTGTCCAACGCCGTCCACAAGGGCACGCCCGACGACAAGAAGAAATACGAAGAGTCCACCGGCCGCACGAACTATGATTCCCTGCCGCGCAACCTGGCTGTCGACTATCCGATGGTCATCCCGGCTGGCCGTTACATCCGCTACTACACGGCGGCTGCTGACGTGATCCACTCGTGGACCGTGCCGGCCTTCGGCGTGAAGACGGACGCTGTTCCAGGCCGCCTCAACGAGGGCTGGTTCCTCGTCGACGAGCCGGGCATCTATTACGGCCAGTGTTCCGAACTGTGCGGCATCGACCATGCCTACATGCCGATCGAGGTCCACGTTGTCCCGCAGGCCCAGTTCGACCAGTGGGCCCAGCTGATGCTCGCAGGCGACTATGAAGGCGCCTATTCCGCGGTCCAGACCATCGCCGCCATTGAGCCGAGCACCAAGCTCGCTGCCAACCACTAAGCTTTGAGAGAAGAGTAGATACGCCATGCCAATGGATGAAATCGCCCTCGACCATCACCACGATGCCCACGACCACAAGCCGCCTTTCTTCCGGCGCTGGTTCCTGTCGACGAACCACAAGGACATCGGCACGCTCTACCTCATCTTCGCGATGTGTGCGGGTATTGTCGGTTACACCCTTTCCGGCCTGATCCGCTGGGAACTGGCCGAGCCGGGCATCGGCCCGATGCTCTGGATCGTCGAGCACCTGCAAGGCGTGCAGGGCGATGCGGCCATCACGCATGCCAAGCAATTCTACAACACGGTCATCACCTATCACGGCCTGATCATGATCTTCTTCATGGTCATGCCCGCCCTGATCGGCGGTTTCGGCAACTGGTTCGTGCCGCTGATGATCGGCGCGCCGGACATGGCCTTCCCGCGCATGAACAACATTTCGTTCTGGATGACGGTCGCTGCGTTCGTCCTGGCCTGTATCTCGATGACGGTTCCCGGCAACTCGGCCGGTAATGGTTTCGGCGGCGGCTGGGTGCTCTATCCGCCGCTCTCGTCGACGACCGGCCACCCCGGTCCGGCCATGGACGTCCTGATCCTCTCGCTCCACACGGCGGGTATCGCGTCCATCCTCGGCGCCATCAACTTCATCGTCACCATCCTGAACATGCGTGCGCCTGGCATGACCATGCACAAGATGCCGCTCTTCGCCTGGGGCGTTCTCGTCACGGCCGTTCTGCTGCTCCTGTCGCTGCCCGTTCTTGCCGGCGCCCTGACAATGCTGCTGACCGACCGTAACTTCGGCTCGCAGTTCTTCAATCCGGCTGGTGGCGGCGACCCCGTCATGTTCCAGCACCTGTTCTGGTTCTTCGGTCACCCTGAAGTCTACATCATGATCCTGCCGGCCTTCGGCATCATCAGCCACA
The DNA here is from genome assembly GCF_000682695.1 of Hyphomonas chukchiensis. Taxonomy (GTDB): domain Bacteria; phylum Pseudomonadota; class Alphaproteobacteria; order Caulobacterales; family Hyphomonadaceae; genus Hyphomonas; species Hyphomonas chukchiensis. The sequence continues at coordinate 107,159 of NZ_AWFG01000096.1, forward strand.
TCGTCTCGACCTTCTCCAAGAAACCGATCTTCGGTTATCTCGGCATGGCCTATGCCATGGTGTCGATCGGTGTCATCGGCTTCGTCGTGTGGGCTCACCACATGTACACGGTCGGCATGAACGTGGACCTGAAAGCCTACTTCATCGCGGCCACCATGGTCATCGCGGTGCCGACCGGCATCAAGATCTTCTCGTGGATCGCCACAATGTGGGGCGGCTCCATCGAGTTCAAGGTCCCGATGCTCTGGGCCATCGGCTTCATCTTCCTGTTCACCGTTGGCGGTGTGACCGGTGTGGTTCTGGCAAACGCCGGTATCGACCACGCCCTTCACGACACCTATTACGTCGTGGCGCACTTCCACTACGTGCTGTCGCTCGGCGCCGTGTTCGGTCTCTTCGCCGGCTGGTACTACTGGTTCGAGAAGATGTTCGGCATCAAGTACAATGGCTTCCTTGGCGGCCTGCACTTCTGGCTGATGTTTATCGGTTCGAACGTCCTGTTCTTCCCGCAGCACTTCCTCGGCCTGCAGGGCATGCCACGCCGCTACATCGACTATGCTGACGGCTTCCACACCTGGCACTATGTGTCGTCCATCGGTTACGCCATCACGCTCGTCGGCACGCTGGTCTTCTTCTTCGGTCTCGCCGAAGCCATGATCCGCCGCCGCAAGGGTGAAGCCAACCCATGGGGTGAGGGCGCTACGACGCTGGAATGGACGCTGTCTTCGCCGCCGCCATTCCACCAGTTCAACGAACTGCCCCACGTCACGACCAAGGGCGGCCACTAATTCGTCCTCGCCGCGGTTAGGCTTCGGCACCGTGGCAGGCCCAAATCACGAAGCGGCCCTGCGCTGAAAAGGCGTATGGGCCGTTTCGCTTGAATGCCCCATAAGGCTCCGACCATGACAGACGCACCCGCCACACCTGCAAAGCGCTACGCCACCGCGAGCGACTATGTGAACCTGATGAAGCCGCGCATCATGATGCTCGTCGTCTTCACCGCGGCGGCTGGCCTGATTGCGGCGTCCAGCGCAACGCAAACGCCGATCAATCCATTGATGGCCGTGATCGCCCTGCTTGCCGTGGCCCTCGGATCGGGCGCGGCTGGTGCGATCAACATGTGGTTCGACTCCGATATCGACGCGATCATGACGCGCACCGCGACCCGCCCGATCCCGTCCGGCGCCGTGCCGCGCGAGGAGGCGATCGCCATGGGCCTCATCATGTCCGGCGTATCGGTGATGCTGATGTGGCTCGCGTCCAACTGGTTGGCTGCCGCGCTGCTGGCGTTCTCCATCTTCTATTACGGCGTCATCTACACGATGTGGCTTAAGCGCTCGACGCCGCAGAACATCGTCATCGGTGGCGGCGCAGGGGCCTTCCCGCCGGTCATCGGCTGGGCCGCCGTGACGGGCAATACGCCGGTCGATGCCTGGATCCTGTTCGCCATCATCTTCTTCTGGACACCGCCGCACTTCTGGGCGCTCAGCCTGCTGGCGCATGGCGAATACGAGAAGGCCGGCGTGCCGATGCTGCCGGTCACCCATGGCGCCAAGGCGACCCGCCTGCAGATGCTCATTTACACGATCCTGCTGGTGCCGCTCGCGCTTGCCCCTGTGGCGACCGGGCTTGGCGGCTGGATCTATGCCGTCACGGCCGGTGTGCTGGGCGCAGTGTTTCTCACCTATGCCGTTCGGGTTTTCCTGTCCAAGGCGGGCGACGATGATTGCACCGGCGCCGAGAAGAAACTGGCCCGGTCCATGTTCCTGTTCTCGATCCTCTACCTGTTCGTCGTGTTTGCCGCGCTGATCCTGGAGCACGCGACCGGATTGTATTTTGCCGTAAAGGGCTTCTGAGATGACGGATTCCAAAGAGCCCTATGAGGGCGAGTTCATCCCTGCGGCGCACCTGACACCGGAAGCGGTCGCGGCCCGCAAGAAGCGCAATCTCTGGCTCGGCCTTGCCCTGCTGGGCTTTGTTGTTCTCGTGGCCATCACCACGATGATCCGACTGGCGAACGCCAATCTCAGCGAAGGCGCCGGTTTCTATTACAGCAATAGCGGTGGCAGCGCGCGCGAAGACGGCCGCATGCCGATTGATGACCAGCCGGCCCTTCCGCCCGGCATGACGCAGGACCAGGCCGCCCCGCCGCCGGGGCTTGAGCCTGAGGGAGCACCCGAATGAAACTGTCGAATGTCACGATCGGCCTGATTGCAGCAGGCGTTTTCACCGGCATGCTTGGCCTCGCCTTCATGGCGGAGCCGCTTTACAAGAGCTTCTGTCAGGTCACTGGCTTTGGCGGCACGACGCGAATCGCCACCCGCGCGCCCAAGGAAATCCTCGATCAGGAAATCACCGTCCGGTTCGATGCGAACGTGGCCGACACGCCGTTGACCTTCCGTCCGCTGCAGCGCGACCAGAAAGTGAAGATCGGCCAGCACGGCCTTGCCTTTTTCGAAGTCGAAAATCCGACTGACCGGCCGATTCGCGTGATCGCGAGCTATAATGTGACGCCGCACTTCGCCGGGCCGTATTTTTATAAACTGGAGTGTTTCTGCTTCGAGGAGCGCGTTATCGCCCCCCACGAATCGAAGAAACTGCCGGTCGTTTACTTCATTTCGCCCGATATTATCGATGATCACGTGGCCAACCAGCTTGAGACAATCACGCTGAGCTATACGTTCTTCGACAGTACCGAGTACAAGGGTCCGCTGAAGCAACAGGCGCAGGGTGCGGCGAATTCGGCCACGCCCGGCTGAACCTGTTGCGTTTCGCCTGCGGAGCGGGCTAAACAGCGCAAAGCTATACGTGATAATTTCAAGGGGTTTCCCAAGCCATGTCCAGCGGCGACGTCAAACACGACTACCATCTCGTCAATCCCTCCCCATGGCCACTGCTCGGTTCATTGTCCGTCGTGGTTCTGGCCCTTGGCGGTGTGACCTACATGAAGGGCCTTTTCGGCATGGAAAAGGGCACCCCCTGGCTCATGGCCGTCGGGTTTGCCATGGTCATCTGGGTGATGATCGGCTGGTGGCGTGAAGTCGCCAAAGAGGGCGCCCATGGCGACCATACGCCGGTTGTGTCCATCGGCCTGCGTTACGGCATGATCCTGTTCATCGCGTCGGAAGTCATGTTCTTCGTGGCCTGGTTCTGGGGCTTCTTTGAATTCTCGATCTTTGAACACGCCCGCGTTGGCGACACATGGGACGCAACCAACCCGCTCTATGCCGATGCGCTGGCTTGTTTCAAAAGCTGGCCGCCCGCTGGCGTCGAAACTTTCGACCCCTTCCACCTGCCGCTGATCAACACGCTGGTCCTGCTCCTGTCGGGCACCACGGTCACCTGGGCTCACCACGCGCTGCAGCACAATGACCGTTCGGGTGCCAAGCTCGGCCTGCTGCTCACCATCCTGCTCGGCATGGCGTTCACCTCGCTTCAGGTCATCGAATACAGCGAAGCCGGCTTCACCTATGACGGCACGCTCTATGGTTCGGCCTTCTTCATGGCGACCGGCTTCCACGGCGCGCACGTTGTCATCGGCACCATCTTCCTCGCCATCTGCCTGATGCGCCTGATGATGGGCGGCATGACCCCGCAGAAGCACCTCGGCTTCGAATTCGCTGCCTGGTACTGGCACTTCGTTGACGTCGTGTGGCTCTTCCTCTTCGCCTTCGTGTACGTTGCGCCGTACCTGATTTTCGAAGGCGGCAAGTAAGCGCCTTCCTGCGAACCTGAAACCATTCCAGGCCCGCCGGCGCGTCGATCCGCCCGGCGGGCCTTTTTCATAAAGGCCACCACCGCCATGTCCTTCCGACCGCTTCCGGTGCTCACGTTTTTCACGCTGGTCAGCCTCGTGATCCTCGTCCTGCTGGGCAACTGGCAGTATCGGCGCTTCAGCGAAAAAATGGCGCTCGACAAGACCCCGGTGGACTGGACGACTATTGACGGCAATGTCGTGCCCGGCAGCGAGGCCATGGTCTATTCCTACACCGATGGCAGCGCCGCCTGGCGGCGCGTCGTTGCAATCGATACGGGCGAGGAAGTCGTCTTCACGCCCATCGAAGTGCTGTATCAGGTCGAGCCGCCGCAGCCCTGCCTCGGCCCTGATTGCGGCGCCGGCATGCGATTCGCCGCGCGCGGCCTCTACCAGAGCCCGCGGGGGCGCAATGCCTTCACCGGCACCGACAGTCCGGAGACAGGCATCTTCTACACGCTGGACCCGGCCGTCCTCGGCGCGCTGCTGCCGGCGGAAGATGCCGCCCGCGTACATGGCCGCGTCTTCGAGCCTGAAACCATCCAGTTGACCGAGAACGGTCGCTCAATGGCCGGGGTAAACCCGTTCGCCCGTGCCCGCCCGGACAGCGAATTGCCGCCACAGCGCCATTTTGGCTATGCGATTACGTGGTGGGGGCTCGCCATGGCGCTGCTCGGCGTGTATCTCGCCTTCCATTACCAGAAGGGCCGCCTGCGGTTTCGCAAAGGGAGTGGTGCGTGAAATACATTTCGACACGCGGACAGGCCGGGCCTGTTGATTTTACAGGCGCTTGCCTCGCAGGCCTCGCGCCCGATGGCGGCCTCTATGTGCCGGAAAGCTTTCCGCAAATTGCCCCGGCCAAAACCGACGAGCCCTATGCCCATGTCGCGGCCCGCATCCTGTCGGCCTTCGCCGGCGATGCGATTCCCGAAGCCGACATGCTGGCCATGTGCGAGCGGGCCTATGCCAGCTTTGCGCACCATTCGGTCGCGCCGCTGACGCAGGCGGGCCCCGGCCTCTGGCTGATGGAACTGCACCACGGCCCGACGCTGGCGTTCAAGGACGTGGCGATGCAGATCATCGCCCAGCTCTACGACTACATGCTGGCCAAGAGCGGCAAGCGCCTCTCCATCGTCTGCGCCACGTCCGGCGATACGGGCGGCGCGGCAGCTGCCGCCTTTGCCGGCTCGAAGCATGCGGACCTCTTCATCCTGCACCCGCATGAGCGCATCTCGCCGGTGCAGCGCCTCTTCATGACGACGACCGGCGCCAGCAATGTCACCAACCTCGCCCTCGATGGCGACTTCGATGACTGCCAGGCGATCGTGAAATCACTCTTCGCGGACAAGATGTTCGCCGAGGATGTCGGCCTCTCCGGCGTCAACTCGATCAACTGGGCGCGTATTGCGGCGCAGGCTGTTTATTATGCCACCGCGCAGGCCGCCTTGGGTGGCCGCATCCGCTTTGTCGTGCCGAGCGGCAATATGGGCGACGCGCTGGCCGGCTATGTCGCCGCGCGCTGCGGCCTGCTCACCGGCGGCTTCGAAATCGCCTGCGCCGTGAACGAGAATGACGCGCTGGCCCGCCTGTTCAATGACGGTGTCATGTCACGCGCCCCGGCTGTCGCCACGCCGAGCCCGGCGATGGACATTTCCGTGCCGTCGAACTTCGAGCGCCTGCTGTACGAGGCTACCGGTCGTGACGCGGATGCCGTCCGCCAGGTCTATGACGCTTACAAACAGTCCGGCGAGGCCACATTGCCGGACAGCGCGCGGACCCGCCTCGGCTGTGTCGGCATCACGGCGTCTGCCGTCAGCAACGTGGACACAATGGCCGAGATGAAGCGCTTCGAATCGGAAACCGGCTGGCTGATCTGCCCGCATACGGCGGTCGGCACCTATCAGGCCCGCCAGACCCCGCGCAGCGATGTCTCGACCGTCGTGCTGGCCACCGCCGCCGCCGCCAAGTTTCCCGAAACGGTCCTGGAGGCGACCGGCCTCGAAGCACAGCTGCCGCACAAGTGCGGCCCGCTGCTGACGCGCGGCGAGGTGTTTGACCGATTGCCGGCGGACGTCACGGCCGTGCGAAAGGCGATTGAAGCCAAGGCCCGCGCGAGCGTCTGATGGCTCTTCCGCTGCGCGATACGTTGATCACGGGTGACCGTGTCGTACTCGTCCCGCCGCGCAGGTCTGATTATGACGAATGGGCCTCGCTGCGCACAGCCAGCCGTGACTATCTCGAACGCTGGGAGCCGCTCTGGCCGGGCGATGCGCACTCGAAAGCCGATTGGACACGGCGCCTGAAAGTCTGGACGGCGGCCTGGAAAGAGGGGCGCGCCTATGTGTTCCTGATCCGGCGGATGTCGGACAATGCACTGATCGGCGGCATCTCCCTGACGCATGTGCGGCCCTGGCCCGCCTCCAGCGCGAGCCTCGGTTATTGGCTGGGGCAGGAGTATGAAGGCCATGGCTACATGCGCGATACGGTCAGCCTGATCTGCGAGTGGGCCTTTGCGCGACTTGCGCTCTGGCGCATCGAGGCGGGCACGCTGGCCGAGAACAATCGCTCGCGAAATGTCCTCGAGGCGGCGGGTTTCGAGGAAGAGGGCTATGCACGTGCCTATCTCGAGATTGCGGGTGAACGCCGCGACCACGTCCTTTTCGGGCTCGTCAGGCCGCAAAATCAAAGCTAGATTCAATCCGATGGCCACACCCCCAAGCACGCAGCCCCATGGCAACTGGCATTGGCATGCGCCGTCGCAGCGCCTCGTCATCGATGCGCCCAAGGCGACCGCGCTCTCCGAACTGACGGGCGAATGGTCGATTGATGCCTTCGAACAGATGCTGGAAGGGCTGAGCCGCGGCCGGCTTGCCAAGGCCTTTGCCGCAATCGAGGGGCCGGTGCGCTGCGCCCTGCGCCTGTCGAGCGGGCGCGATGTGCACCTTGTCGGCGCCTTTGTCAGGCGGTCCGAGGCGCGCGGCCTTTTACTGGTTGGCGATGATTTCCCGGAGATCGACCCGTCGGACCTGCAACCGGGCCCGGATCTTGCCCCCGTCTTCCAGCCGATCATTTCATTGCGCGACGGACGTATCGCCGGTTTTGAAGCGCTCGCCCGCTGGGACGGCACGGAAGGGACGTCGCCGCCCAGCCGCTATGAGGACGAGGCACTGGCCTCAAACATGCTGATCCGCTCGGCGGAAACGCTGGCCATGCTGCGCGAGACATCAGGGCGCGATGACGTGTTCATGCATGTGAACCTGACGGCGCGCGACCTTGCGCGCGGCACGTTCCCTGCGCTCGTCGAGGCGCTGATGAATGGTTACAACTTGCCACCGCGCGCGCTGCGGATCGAGCTGACCGAACAGGCCGCCCTGCGTGACGCCGGGCATGCGCTGTCAGCGGCGATGGCGCTGAAGGCCGTTGGCGCCGGACTGGTGCTGGATGATTTCGGGACGGGGCATTCGTCCTTTGCCTGGCTGGCGGACCTGCCGGCCGACAGTTTGAAGATCGACCATGGCCTGACCTGTCGCCTCGGCCAGTTGCGCATCGACACGATACTGACGACGATCACGCTGCTGGCGAGCCGGCTCGGCATGACGAGCACGGCGGAGGGCATCGAGAACAAGGATGACGCGGTGAAGCTGCGCGGGCTCGGCTTTGACCATGTGCAGGGCTTTGCCTTTGCCCGGCCGATGAGCGCCGAGGCGGCGGCGGCCTTTCTCGTCGCCTGATCAGGCGCTGCCGCCCTCGACATGGAGGCGGCCCGAATCAATTCCCATCCGGCCAAGCGCGTGACGCCATTTGAGGTCGTGGCCTTCACCGAAGACGAGATCGTCATCCGGTTCACCGACAATCCAGGCATTGGCCGCGAGTTCGATTTCCAGCTGTCCGGCGCCCCAACCGGAATAGCCGAGCGCCAGCACCGATTTGCGGGGCGCGGCGCTGGAGCCGATCAGCTGCAACATGTCGCGCGTGGCCGTCATGCAGAAGGCGCCATCAATCTCCAGCGTTGCGCCTTCGCTGATGACATCATCGGTGTGTATGACGAAGCCGCGATCCGTATTGACCGGGCCGCCATCGAGGACTGGCGCATCCGGTACGCCGAGTTCCGTGGAGACGTCGAGCTGTTCGAACAGCTCCGGCAGGCGGATGCCTTCCATCGGCTTGTTCAGCACGATGCCCATCGCAAAGTCCGGCGAGTGCGCGCAAAGGAGGATGACCGACCGCGAAAATCGCGGGTCGCCGATGCTCGGCAGAGCGATCAGAAGCTTGCCGGTCAGGTCTGTGTCCATGGGCGATGAGGCTCCTTTTTCCCAAGGCTGGGGCAAGGCCGGCATTTTGGCAAGGGCGTTGCGCCTTGCCGCAGCAGCGCGTCGGCCCTATGTCCAAGGCCATATCAGCAAGGAGATACACAGATGAGCATCAAGGTTGGCGACAAGCTTCCGGACGCAACTTTCATGGAAATGACCAGTGACGGCCCTCAGCCGCGCACTACGGCAGACGTTTTCAGCGGCAAGACGATTGCCCTCTTCGCCGTGCCGGGCGCCTTTACGCCGACATGCTCAGCCCGCCACCTCCCGGGCTTCATCGACAAGGCCGACGAATTCAAGGGCAAGGGCGTCGACGAGATTGTCTGCACTTCGGTGAACGATGTGTTCGTCATGGGCGCATGGGGCAAGTCGGCCAGCGCCGGCGAGACCGTGCGCATGCTGGCCGACGGCAATGGCGCCTTCGCTTCGGCTGTCGGCCTTGAGCTTGACGGCACGGGCTTTGGCATGGGCAAGCGCTCGCAGCGCTATTCCATGCTGGTGAAAGATGGTGTCGTGGCAGAGCTCAATGTCGAGCAGGGACCGGAATTCAAGGTTTCCAGCGCGGATTACCTGCTCGGCCAGCTTTAGGCCCGCTACGTAATATCCATTAAACAAATCAAGCCATTGTCGGCGCGCTCGGGGGGACCGGGCGCGCCGATTTCGTTGTTTTATTATTGATTATCGGCAAACTGTCCCCCACATAAAATGTAACGGAATGAGGAGAGGGAAAATGGATTCATCAACTGCTGTCTACGTGCTCATAATGGTCGTCGCGGTCGTGGCCATACTAGCGACCGTAAAGCAGGTGCCTCAGGGCTATAATTGGACGGTCGAGAACTTCGGCGCGTACAGCAAGACCCTTACCCCCGGCCTGCATTTAATCATACCGATCTGGCAAAAGGTCGGACGCAAGATGAACATGATGGAGACCGTGCTGGACGTGCCCCAGCAGGAAGTCATCACCAAGGACAATGCCATGGTGTCGTGCGATGCCATCGTGTTCATCCAGGTGATTGATGCGGTCAATGCGGCCTACGAGGTCAACAATCTCCACAATGCGATCCAGAACCTGGCGCTGACCAATATCCGTACTGTGGTTGGCTCGATGGACCTTGATGAGGTCCTGTCGAACCGCGACGATATCAATGCGCGGCTGCTGCACGTGATTGATGCGGCGACGAACCCTTGGGGCGTGAAGGTGACGCGGATCGAGATTGCCGATCTCAGCCCGCCCGCCGACATTACAGAGGCGATGAACCGCCAGATGAAGGCCGAGCGCCTGAAGCGGGCGGAAATCCTGACGGCCGAGGGCGACAAACAGTCGGCCATCCTGAAGGCCGAGGGCCAGAAGCAGGCGAAGATCCTGGAAGCCGAGGGCCGGCGCGAAGCGGCCTTCCGCGATGCCGAGGCCCGCGAACGTGAAGCCGAGGCCGAGGCCAAGGCGACGGCCATGGTCAGCGAGGCGATCGCCAAGGGCGACGTCAACGCGATCAACTACTTCCTGGGCCAGGCCTATGTGGCCGCGTTCGAGAAGCTGGCAACCAGCCCGCAGCAGCGCACGGTCATAATCCCGGCAGAATTCTCCAGCATTCTCGGAACGATCGAGGGCATTCGCGGCCTGACCGGGGCGGCCAAAGAGGCGCAGACGCCGCCACGGCCGCAGGGCGGCGCGGTGCCGCCGACGCGGCGGCAGGACTAGGCACCTAAACACAAGCGAGGAGACTTCAGACCATGGAACAGATTCTCGGCGAACTGACTGTGTGGCACTGGCTGGCGCTGGGCCTTGTCCTCTTCGGCATCGAGATGATGACCGGCACATTCGACCTGTTGATGGTGTCCATCGCGGCGTGGCTGACCGGGGGCTTTGCCTGGGCCGCGCCGGAGGCCTATGCCGTCTGGCAGGGCCAGCTGGCCTTCTTCGGGATTGCGGCGCTTGCGCTCATCGTCATTGGGCGGACGCTCCTGTCCGGCATGCGCAATCGCGGCGATGAGCACCCGACGCTGAACAAGCGCATGGTGAGCCTTGTCGGCCAGCGCGGGCAGGCGACAGGCGACTTTTCCGGCGGCAATGGCCAGATCAAGATCGGCGATTCCGTCTGGGGCGCAGAAGCCGCCGACCGGATGGTGCCCATCCACGCCGGCGACTCGGTTGTCGTCGAGGGCGCGCGGATGACCACGGCCATCGTGCGCAAGGTCTGACGCTTACTGGCCGGCCTTGATGAAGGCGCGTACGTCGTCTGACAGTTTCTTGCCGTCCTGTTCGGCGAGATACATCATGTGGCCGGCATCGTAATAATCGTATTGCACGCGCTCCGGCACGATGCCGTTCTTCTGAAGGGCCATCTCGGCGCCGAAGAAGGGCGTGGCGAGATCGTACCAGCCGGTGGCGAGCATGACTTTCAGCTCCGGGTTCTCGCGCATGCCCTTGCCTAGCCATGGCGTGACGTTGACATATTCCGGCCAGCCTGAATCATTCAGGCTCCAGTTCCATTTCGAGCCGGGCTCACCTGTCAGAACCTTGTAGGGGCGGTTGAAGTCCACTTTCAGTTCGCGCGTGAGATAGTCGTTGAGCGCGGCGACATAGGCGACGTCCATTCCGTAGCCGGATGGATCATTCTCCGGCGAGTCGCTTGTGCCTTCCGGATCGACACCCTTGTAGCGGCCATCAAAGCGGCCGACGGTGTAGCCTTCACGGCGCAGGAGTTCCTTGCGGAAGCGCGTCGGATCAACCCGCAGGTGGGCCTGCTGGATCCATTCAGCCGAGACGCCGAGATAGGCGCTCATGTCTTTCGCGATGGCCGCTTCCTGTGCGGGGCTGAGCGTGTTGCCGCGGATGAGGGCTGGGGCCAGCGTGTCTGTGGCATAGGTGCGGGCATCGCGCAGGAAGGCGTCGAAATTCCCATTCCATTTCGCCTTGTCGGCCTTGCCATGATACCAGGCGATGGCGGCCTCGGACGGGAAATAGGCCAAGTGGGCGGTGTCGTTGCCGGGGGCGAATTCGCCGGTCTGGAAATCGAGGATCGCGGAGATTAGGATCACGCCATTGAGGCCGATACCGTTCCAGCCGCCCTGGAGTTTCTCGGTGAGGGCGGCGGCGCGCGTCGTCCCGTAGCTTTCGCCGGCGAGGAATTTCGGGCTGTTCCAGCGGCCGTTCTCGGTGATCCATATGCGGATGAATTCCGCGATGCTGTCAGCGTCTTCATTGACGCCGTAGAATTCCTTGCCGTCATTGTCGCCGAGGGGGCGGGAATAGCCAGTGCCGACGGGATCGATGAAGACCATGTCGGTGACGTCGAGCAGGGAGTTCTGGTTGTCGCGGATCGTGTAGGGCGGCGCGCCGACGCCGGAGGCATTGGACGGCGTGACGACCTGCTTCGGACCGAAGGCGCCCATGTGGAGCCAGAGCGAGGCGGAGCCGGGGCCGCCATTGAAGATGAAGGTGACGGGGCGTGTGCGGTCTTCGCCATCGCGGACATAGGAGACGGAGAAGATGGAGGCCTTGGGCTCGCCCTTGTCGTCGCGCAGGTAGGTCTCGCTGGCGACGGTCTTGTACTTAATCGCCTCGCCATTCAGCTTCAGCGTGTGGTCGGAAGCGAAGCGCTCGGGATTGGGGATGTCTACCTTTTCCTTGGCGGCTTCAGGCTTGTCGGCCTTTTCGTCAGCAAATCCGGGTGCGGCCACGAGGGCCAGGCACATGGCCAGAAAGAGTGCGCGCATCTTGTAATTCCTCAGTATTTCAATTTGGGCGGGACAGTACCAGCGGCGCGCGCCACCGCAAGGCCATAAGCAAGTTGGCCCCGCACCTGGTGGGATGCGGGGCCGATCATCATGCCGTATGAGGTGGGGCCTAACCCGGCATGACAACCGTATCGATGAGGTGGACGACACCGTTCGACGCGTCGATATCGGTGGCGGTGACCGTGGCAGTGGCGCCGGTGGCATCCGTCAGGACGACATTGCCGTCGACGATGGAGGCCGTCAGGGGGGCGCCGTTCACGGTGGTGATCGTGTAGGTGCCGCCATTGTCCGTGATCGCCTGGACAAGATCAGCGGCCATGACCTCACCCGCGACGACGTGATAGGTCAGCACGGCGCTGAGCGTTTCCTTGTTCTCCGGCATCAGCAGCGTTTCGACGGTGCCTTCAGGCAGTTTGGCGAAGGCGCTGTTTGGCGGCGCAAAGACCGTGAACGGCCCGTCGCTGTTCAGCGTGTCGACAAGACCGGCGGCTGTCACGGCGGCGACGAGGGTGGACAGGTCGTCCGTTCCGGCAGCGACTTCAACGATGGTGCCGGCTTCAGGCGCGGCATCTTCCATCATGGGCTCAGCGGCAGGCATTTCTGCTTCAACGGCCATTTCGGTTTCGGCCGCCGCCGGGGCGGCGTCATAATCGGCCTTGTCGGATGCGTCTTCGCAGGCGGCGAGCGTAAGCGAGGAGGCCATTGCGGTGGCGATAAAAAGGTGTGTTTTGAGGGGCATAAGTGTCTCTCCTTGCGATGCGCGTGCGTGCGCATACCCCTGTGTACGCAGGGGAGGCGAGACGGTTTACTTTTTGTTAAAATAAATTCTGGCGCGCGCTAGCCGGAATCCCACGCGCCCTCCAGCGCGGCGTCAGCGCCCCAGCAGACATAGGTGATCGCAGACCGGGTCAGCTCGCCCAGCGGACGGCTGGCGCGGCCGGGCATCAGGCTGCGCGGGCGGATGGGGGAAAGACGGGTGAGGCGGCCGGCCTCACGGGCGCCGCGCAGGCGCGCGATGAGGCGGGCAAGCCGGGCGGCATGGGCATCCGGTTCGGCCAGCACGGCGTCGAGGCGCGACAGACGCGCGAGCAATGGGGCGGCCGGGAGCGGAGGAAGCGGCGCTTCGCCGGGCAGCGGCTGCCACTCCATGCCGGAGCCGAAGACGAAAATGCGCGGGCCGAATTTGACGAAGGGTGTCGCGTCTGAGGGCAGGCGGATGGTGAGGGGTTCGGTGAGGAGGAATTGGGAAGCGCGGTTTGGATTCGCCGCCCCTGCCTCCGTCCCTGCCTTCGCAGAGAGAACGGGGCTGTTGGCTTTGGGGGAAAGTTGGCCTGAGGCCCCGGCGTTCGCCGGGGGCACGGGGGAGATCGGGGCTTTCAGGGCAAGGATCAGCAGCATGCGGCGCACCATGGACTCGGCGGGGCGCAGGATGCGGAGGACCTCGTTATGCACATGCCGCGCGACCATCTCGGCCGCCGGGTCCTTCACCAGCTGCCGCGCCCACCAGGCAAGCTTCTTCACACGCGGCCAGTTCCAGGCGAGCAGATCGAGCAGGAGGGCGGGCGTGAATTGCATGCGCCGTATGATACGGGCAGTGCGGAGGGGTGGGATAAGTTTTTTGTTTTGCCTGGTCGTCGCTGCGGTCTTCCGGATAGGGTGAAGGTTCGGTGACCCCTCACCCCCAACCCCCTCTCCCAAGGGAGAGGGGGCTTTTAGGCGCGCGCTCCCTTCTCCCTTGGGAGAAGGGCCGGGGATGAGGGGTGGCGGTATTTCTTACAGACCCAAGTGTTCAGTGACGATGGCGAGCAGGTGATCCGCGCTTAGTGCTGTTTGTGTATCGACGCGAAGGAAGTGCCAGCCGCGTTGTTCGATCTCCGACTGGCGCCGTGCGTCGGCGGATCGGGCTTCGGGGCTATCATGGATGCCGCCATCGATTTCGATAACGAGCCAGGCTTTCGGGATGGCGAAGTCGACGACATAGCCTGCGATTGGGTGCTGGCGTCGGACGGGGAAGCCGTGGGTGCGCAATGTGCGGAGGGCTTGCCATGCGGCAGCTTCCGGGGCGTTGGCGGTCTGGCGGAGACGGCGGGCGCGGCTGGTGTCCGGGGAGCGGGGCATGGGAGCATCATGGCAGGAAATTTTGATGTGGGGAGTCTGTGACCCCTTACCCCCGGCCCCTCTCCCGAGGGAGAGGGGAGAAGGACATTCAAAACGGCGACTTCGGCAGTGACAGCTTGAACACGATCGCCAGTGCGCGGAGCGTGAAGGCCGCGGCGAGGCCGCCGGCGAAGGCGGTGGTTTCGGGGAGGCCGTAGGTGGCGAGGGCGAAATAGACGCCTGCGCCGAGCAGGGCGGCGGTGGCGTAGATGTCCTTCTTCAGGAGGAGCGGTTCCTCATTGGCGACGACATCGCGCATCAGGCCGCCGGCGCTGGCGGTGAGGGCGCCCATGATGAGCACGACGGCGAGGCCATGCTCAAGGCTCATGGCCTTGGCCGCGCCGGTGACGGCGAAGAGCGACAGGCCGAAGGCATCGGCCCAGCGCAGGGGACGGAAGTTTTCCAGCCAGCGATGGCAGACGAAGGCCGTCAGGCCGCCTGCGATGGCGAGGAGAAGGGTCGGCGTATCCGACAGCCAGAAGACGGGCTGGTCGAGAATGAGGTCGCGCAGCGTGCCGCCGCCAATGGCAGGCAGGAAGGCGAGCACGATGACGCCGAACAGGTCCATGTCCTTGCGCACGGCGACGATGCCGCCGGAAATGGCGAAAACGAACACGCCGACGCGGTCAAACAGGGTAAGGATGAGTTCGGGGGACATGGGCCCGCTCCTGTGATGCGGTTGGATGACGCGCCTGTGGGCGGGTCTTCGCGGTATCATGGCAGAGAGCGGGGCGTGTCGCGAGTGGGGCTTCCCCTCACCCCCGGCCCTTGCCCGGGCAATCGCAATGCGATTGCTGATCCGGGCAAGTCCACAAGGGAGAGGGGGGAGACTGAGCTAGCTCTGGGCTTCGAGCTTGTCTTGCGTTTTGGTGTCGAAGTCGCTGGCGTCGTGGCGTTCGCGCAGCTGGGATTCCGGCTTGCCGAAGGTGCGGTTGACCATCTGGCCACGCTTGACGGCAAGCCGCGCGCCGACCTGTTTCATCCAGCGGATGACATTGGTGTAGTCCTGCACCTGCAGGAACTCGCCGGCCTCGTAGACGGCGCCGGTGACGAGGGCGCCATACCAGGGCCAGACGGCCATGTCTGCAATCGAGTATTCGTCGCCGGCGAGGTATTCATTGTCCTTGAGGCGGCGGTCCAGCACGTCGAGCTGGCGCTTCACTTCCATGGCGTAGCGGTTGATCGGGTATTCGTACTTCTCTGGCGCATAGGCGTAGAAGTGGCCGAAGCCGCCGCCGAGGAAGGGCGTCGCCCCCATCTGCCACATCAGCCAGGAGATGGCCTCGGTGCGCTTGTGATGGTCGGTCGGCAGGAAGGCGCCGAACTTTTCAGCAAGGTAGAGCAGCATGGAGCCGGATTCGAAAATGCGGGTCGGCGGCGTGGTGGAATGGTCCATCAGGGCCGGGATCTTGGAGTTCGGGTTCACGTCGACAAAGCCGGAGCCGAACTGGTCGCCCTCGCCGATATTGATCAGCCAGGCGTCATATTCGGCGCCCTTGTGGCCGGCGGCGAGGAGTTCCTCGAACATGATCGTGACTTTGACGCCGTTTGGCGTGCCAAGCGAGTAGAGCTGGAAGGGATGCTTGCCGACGGGCAGCGCCTTCTCGTGGGTCGGGCCGGCGATCGGGCGGTTGATATTGGCGAACCGGCCCCCGCTTTCCTTGTCCCAGGTCCAGACTTTCGGCGGGGTGTAGGTCGGGTCGCTCATGTCGCTTGCTCCGTGGTGTTTGGTTTGGCGTTGGACTTACATGTAGGAAGGCGCGGGCGTTTGTGAATGACAATCCGGTGAGGGCCTAGTCGGCAGGGCGGCCTTCATCGAGGAAGGCGATCACGGCGCGGGGCAGTTCGGGGTCCACAACGGCGGTGATATGGGTGCCGGTGAGGGCGTGATGGGTGGCGCCGGGGATGAGGCCGGCAAGCGCCGGGCCGGAGCCATTGTCGAGATCCTGGTCGCCGGTGAGGATCAGCGTTGGCACGTCGAACGTGGCGAGCAGGTCGGCGGGCGTATAGGTGCGGGCCGAGAGGGCGCCGAGATAGCCTTCGAGCGTGCCGCCGGTGGCCCTGGTGCGGGCGATCATGCCCTTGGCGCCGGGCGTGTCTTCGCCGGCGAGAGCTTCCATTATGGCGGCCCGGAAAGCGGTGTTGCGATCGGTGTTGAACTCGTCGGCGGCGGAATCGCCGATGCCGCCAAGGGCCATGCGGCCGGTATTGCGCGAGAGGAGATGCCAGCGCAGGGCGCTGATGGAGCCCATGGAATAGCCGACGGTGGCGTAGGGGTCTTCCTTCAGGTGGGCGACGAGGGCGATCTGGTCACGGGCGACGGCGTCACTTGGCCAGTCTTCGGGCGGGGCATTGTAGGGCGAGGCGCCATGGCCGCGCAGGTCCGGCGCGACGACGTGATAGCCCGCATCGGCGATCTTCTGGGCGATGCCGGACTGGATCCAGTTCTGCGCGGCGCTGGACGTGAAGCCGTGGAGGAGGATCACCAGCGGGCCGGTGCCCAGTTCCTGATAGCTGATCTGTGTGCCGTCAAAGGACTCGTAAGTGTGCATGGCGGGGGCCTCCTCGGCGCGGGCATTGGCGAAGG
>NZ_AWFG01000097.1 GCF_000682695.1 Hyphomonas chukchiensis
ACCGTCGTCTATCATGTCGATGACCTGAATAAGTATTCGACGGTGTGGAATCGCGCGCGAGGATCAGGAAATGGCTCGTGAAACTACGACCGCCAAGGCGGATTTAGCGGCACTTTCGATAAGACATCGAGCGCTGCATCCTGGCAAATGGAGGGGCAATTCATGAGCCTCCGTGCAGCATTCTGGAGCGGGTTTTCCGTGATCGGCGTCGCATTGGTCGCCCTTCCGGCAACCGGTATCCTGCCACCGCGCCTGCTCTACAATCCGAGCGAAAGCGTGCCGCCGGGATGGTATCGTGTCATACCCCTGGACGGGGTTTCGCGGGGAGATCTTGTTGTTTCGAACCTACCGGAGGAGGCTTCGAAACTTGCTTCAGAACGGCATTATCTTGCGCCAGGTATCCCCGTCATCAAGACCGTCCGGGCCCTCGACGGTGACAGGGTTTGCGAGATAGACGGCGTTTTGGAGATCAATGGCGCGCCAACGGTCCGCCTTCTTCCAGCAGATCGTTTGGGACGCG
>NZ_AWFG01000098.1 GCF_000682695.1 Hyphomonas chukchiensis
TGACCGCTGAACGGGTCTTTCTTCAGCACGTCCTGGACCAGCATGGTCAAGCCGTCGATCCCCTTGCGCATGTCGGTATAGCCAAGGGCGAGATGGACCTTTACGCCAGCCGGAACGATCATCATGACGAGGCCTCCTTGCCAGCCAGTTCAAGTTGGACTGCATCCGGATCACTGCCTTCGGGAACGAAGACTCGCGCCCCGTCCGAAAGCGTCATGGCCATCATTCCGGCAGGCGGTTGGACGAGTTCCATGGGCAGAGACAGCCCTTTCGGGACCCGCACAGTTACCAGTCTCGCGCGCTCTTTCTGGCCGATACCGAACTCCACCCGCCAGCGGAAGAGAAGGCCCGTTACGATCCCGTGCTTGCGCGCGACTGTAGAGACTTTGGCACCTGGCTGGTCGCTTTCGAGCGCGATGGCGAGCTTCTGCTCATCACTGAAGAAGCGCCGGGCCGCCCGTCTCGA
>NZ_AWFG01000099.1 GCF_000682695.1 Hyphomonas chukchiensis
TGCCGCCGGGATGGTATCGTGTCATACCCCTGGACGGGGTTTCGCGGGGAGATCTTGTTGTTTCGAACCTACCGGAGGAGGCTTCGAAACTTGCTTCAGAACGGCATTATCTTGCGCCAGGTATCCCCGTCATCAAGACCGTCCGGGCCCTCGACGGTGACAGGGTTTGCGAGATAGACGGCGTTTTGGAGATCAATGGCGCGCCAACGGTCCGCCTTCTTCCAGCAGATCGTTTGGGACGCGCCCTGCCGTCGCCATGGAAAGGCTGCAGTCAGCTTCAGCCAGGCGAGGTTCTGCTTCTCTCTGATCGCACACCGGACTCCTTTGACGGGCGGTATTTTGGCGCCGTCCGGAAGAGCGACATCGTCGGCCAAGCTGTATGGCTGGGGGGCGCTGGGAAACAGCCGGTAGAGGATGGGTTTGAGGAAAGTGGTATGCGTCCGGAGGTGACA
>NZ_AWFG01000100.1 GCF_000682695.1 Hyphomonas chukchiensis
CACTGCCTGCGTCCCTCCGACAAGGTCTTCCGCGTCGGCGGGGAAGAGTTCAGTGTTCTCTTGCCCAGGACGGGTCTTTCCGAGGCGCACGAAACCGCCGAACGGCTGCGGCGCGCCATCGGGGCCAAAGCGGTCCAGTCAAATGGGAGTATCATTACCCCGACGGCCAGTATCGGCCTGGCTGTGATGTCATCTGATGTCGACCAGAGCGCATTCGTCGCGCGGGCAGATACCGCCTTGTACGAGGCCAAGAGATCGGGCCGGAACCGGCTTGTCATCAATCACGGCAAGGGCATTGCCCTCGCCGTATAGGGCTCACTTGCCGACGCAGGGCCAGGTGCATAGCGTTGCCGATGCAGCGCTTGCGCCCGGCTTCGCAACTC
>NZ_AWFG01000101.1 GCF_000682695.1 Hyphomonas chukchiensis
CAACATCGGATTTTCATGGTCTAGTTGGGGCTCCGTGGGCATATTTGATGCAAACTTGACATCCTAAACTCTTTATTGATGTATTTTAAGAGATTCGATCACAAAACATTGCATCATATCCAATGATTTTCGAAAGTTATTCGGCAACATTTTTTTTTCTCGGACATCCGGCCGTCCTGGTCGACGAATCCTCGGACCCGGTCGATGAAGTCTCGGACCTGGTCGACGATTTCAACCCCTGGTCGACCATTCCTCGAACCCGATAGATTTTCATCGCCCATTCATCGTCCTGGTCGAGGGTTCCGCCGTCCTGGTCGACGAATTCTCGGACCCGGTCGACGATTTCAACTCCTGGTCGACAAATCCTCGACCACTCCTCG
>NZ_AWFG01000102.1 GCF_000682695.1 Hyphomonas chukchiensis
CAGTCGCTTACGCCATTTCTGCAAGGCAAACCGCGAAATGTTCAGGGAATACGCGTACTGTCGAAGGCTCATTCCGCTCCAGTTCAACGCCTCCAGATGCATCGCCCAGAAGGCCTGAACGGCCCGGCTTTGCATGTCCGTGCGCGCGCCGAACCGCAGGCCTTTCTGCTTTCGCACGCGGCCCTTTTCGAGGTTTTTCAGCGTCTGTTCCCGGCGGAGTTCGGCTTGATATTCCTCATGTTTCCGCGCTTCTTCCCGGCCCATCAAATAGATCATCCAGTTCGAAAAAGTGCGCCGGTTCAGATCGTGATCGCGGCAGTATCGCGAGCGAGAAAGCCCGCTCTGACGCCAGGCCTCGATGTGCACGCTCCA
>NZ_AWFG01000103.1 GCF_000682695.1 Hyphomonas chukchiensis
GCGATGTATCCATCCATGTCGAGCGCGCCGCCACTATCGGTGACATAGATACATTCGGCACCATAGCTTTCCATCATGGCGGCTTGTTCAGCCAATTTCTCAGGCTCAACCATGTGGGACATCATAAGAAAGCCAACCGTGTCCATACCCAGATCTCTGGCAACACCGATATGCTGTTTCGATACGTCGGCTTCCGTGCAGTGTGTAGCGATCCTGACAGACCTGACGCCAAGCTTGTAGGCATGCTTCAGCTCCTCGATCGTTCCGATCCCGGGAAGGAGGAGCGTGGTCAGTTTCGCCGTTTTCACTGAATC
>NZ_AWFG01000104.1 GCF_000682695.1 Hyphomonas chukchiensis
TAAAAAACCCACGGTAGTATGAAGTGCTACTCGAAATCTTTGCCACCCGTCTCGTTCCAGTTCCTAGCCGCAAGGTGTCGATGCCCATGGGCGACACTCACACCTCGCTCACACTCGGGACAGCCTAGGCGGATCCATGCTTTCCAACGAAGCACGCCCATCCAACCTAGGCGAGACAAGGGTTCACATTTCGTTCATCACCCTTGGCCGGCTATCGAACAGCCGGACTCCCATCAAAAGATGGTTGCCAAGAACATCTTCGTTACGGTTTGCTAATTCTCGGAATAACATCAACAAAACT
>NZ_AWFG01000105.1 GCF_000682695.1 Hyphomonas chukchiensis
GGCCATACTGGCTGACGGCACGCGCCTCGATGCCGATATCGTGCTCGTCGGCATTGGTATCCTGCCCAATGAAGAACTCGCCAGGGACGCCGGCATCGCGTGCAATAACGGCATCCTTGTCGATCGCGATGCCCGTACGTCCGACCCGCGCGTCTTCGCGGCGGGTGACTGCGCCAGCCGTCCTCTCGTGCATTTTGGCCGGTCGGGACGTCTTGAAAGCGTCCACAATGCCATCGAGCAGGGCAAGCTCGCGGCGGCCGCCATTCTCGGCAAGCCCCGCCCGGCGGAAGACTGCCCCTG
>NZ_AWFG01000106.1 GCF_000682695.1 Hyphomonas chukchiensis
TGCCATACTGGCAGACGGCACACGTCTCGACGCTGATATCGTCCTCGTCGGCATCGGCATCTTGCCAAATGAGGAACTCGCCAAGGACGCCGGCATCGCCTGCAACAATGGCATCCTCGTCGATCGCGACGCCCGCACATCCGACCCACGCGTCTTTGCTGCGGGTGACTGCGCCAGTCGTCCCCTCGTGCATTTCGGCTCGGGCCGTCTCGAAAGCGTCCACAACGCCATCGAGCAGGGCAAGCTTTCGGCAGCCGCCATTCTCGGCAAGCCGCGCCCGGCGGAAGACTGCCCCTG